>JBEKTD010000001.1:0-437156 GCA_049516395.1 Sedimentisphaerales bacterium
TACTTGCCTTTTCAAGGTTAGCCGCCAAAAGTGAATACATTGGATATAGTCAGGAAGTTATCTACGGCGATACGCATTCACGGGTTATTGCGGCACAAAAACATGTTCCTGCGGGACAGGCGATCGTGGCATGGATAGGCATGCCGTTTCACCTTGATTATAAGCGCAATATTATTTACGACGCGGAACGCTCCGGAATCGCAACTCCTTGGGCATATGTGCCTGATGCGGACTATTTTTTGTTTGAGTACAGAGGATCTGCTGTAAGCACTTTAGAACAATATCTTAATCCTACTCCGGGCAGACGCGAGCGATACATTTCTGAAAAGTGTATTCTGTTCCTGCAATTTTTTCGGGAGTTAAGGAAGAACTCGGATGAGCTTTACGATGATGGAAAGATAGTGGTGCTGAAAAAACACAGAACAATTTAAACGTCATTGGAATATTTACTGGTTGTTCTGTGCCGTCTTGATTACCGCGTAATAAACCGGCTTGGATTTCAGATTGCGGTCAAAAAGCAAAGGATAATCCGCTTCCCGCCGAATTTATTAGCTCAAGCACATTATCCATAAGTGCTTTGTTCCGTCAAACGGTCTTCTCTCTCGTGGCTTAATTATTTGCTTTTTCCTTCTTGCTTTTTATAATCGCTTCAAGCTGGTTCAGCTCTTCTTTCGTCAAACTTTTACTGTCTAACAGAAATTGCATCATAGGTATCAGCGCTCCGCCGAATGCTATTTTGACCGCACGCATAATCTCGCTTCTCTGTGCCTCTTTTTTCGTGATAACGGAGCTGTACAGGATGAGATTGCGGATTCTCTGCGTCCGCAACAGTCCCTTGGTGACCATCCGGTCCATCATTGTCTTTACCGTGCTGTAGCTCCAGCTGGTTTTCTTTTCAAGCTCTTCTTGGATTGTAGGCGCGGCACACGGCTCGTTGTCCCACACCGCCTGTATAATCGCCCATTCTCCGGCTGTTAGCTCCGATTGACTTTTTGTCATAGTTTGCCCCTTAATTGTTTTTATAAGCGCAATAATACTCTACAAGTGTAGAGAAAATCAAGAATAAAAACATATCTTTTTCAGGTAGGGCAATCCCATGCCGCAAACTGCTGGAAATCTACTTTAACTCGACAGACCAGTAAGCGTTGTCCAGGAACTGTTTCCAACTGCTGTATCGCTGGTGGCCTAAGTGAATGTGGATGAGCGGGCTGTGCTTGGGCTTGACGGGTTTTTGTATCAGCGCCATTCCTGCCTGCTGGGGTGTTCTGCCGCCTTTTTTGACGTTGCAATTTGTGCAGGCACATACGATATTCGTCCAGGTGGCCTTGCCGCCTGCGCTGCGCGGAAGGACATGGTCAAGTGAAAGCTCGCTGATGGGTTGTTTTTTGCCGCAATACTGACAGCGGTTCTTGTCGCGGGCGAAGATGTTCCTGCGGTTGAATTTTACCTCACTTCTGGGCAGACGGTCATAAAACAAGAGGCGGATTATCCTCGGCACCGCCACATATATATTGACGGTCGATACCCAGTCATAATTATCCGGCTCAAAATTGCGCTTTAGCTCGCTGACCTCGCACCAGCTCTGAAAATCGTAATTGGCGTATGAACCCTCTTCGTATGACACTACCTCCGCCAGCCGGCGACAAAGCAGGGAAAACGCCCTTCTGGCTCCGATGATGCGGATGGCCATATAGTTCTTGTTCAGGACAAGAACATTACAATCAAGACCTGATTCAAGCCCTGCGGATAACATAGCCGGAAATTGCCTTCTTTCTTCACCTTTCCATGCACCACTTTACTATTGAAATAGCAGATATTATGGGAAGTTGCAAGAAAAAACTAACGGTATTACAGATGGTTTACCTGCCCGTGGTTGTTTCTGGAGTGGCCCTTTTTTGTCATTCCCGCAGAAGCGGGAATCCAGTTTCTTATTCGGCTTTCGATTTCCCTATCGTCTCGTCTTTCTTTGCCGGCATCTTGGCCGAAAGAGGAACCACATTCTCTGCCCTTGGTCCCTTTTCTCCCTGCACGATATCGAAGGTAACCGGGTCGCCTTCTTCGAGCGTCTTGTATCCTTCGCTGCTTATGCTTGAGTAGTGCACGAAAACGTCTTTACCGTCCGCCGCCGCGATAAAGCCGTAACCCTTCCTTGAGTTAAACCATTTCACCGTTCCCTCTGACATATTCCGCCCCACTTCAACAACTATAACGCAGATACGCTTTTCAATATTTATTATTCGCCGCTCAGTTCTTGCCAATCGAGTATCGAACGGCGAGTATCGATATTTATTTTGTCCCCGCCGACTCGCGGATGCCGGAACTCATACGATCCTTCATCAATCGGCCCATTTTGAACTTCACCGTCCTTTTGGCTGGCACATCCACTCGCTGAAGCGTCTTCGGGTTCTGCGCGACGCGAGACGCACGGGTCCTCGTTTCAAATACCCCGAAATCGCGAAACTCCAGGCGGTTGCCCTTCATCAGCTCAGCGGTCATCGTGTCGAGGAATGTTTGAATGATTCGCTTGACCGTTACGCGCTTTGCCTGTGTGTCTTTTGCAATACGATCGATAAGTTCTTTTTTTGTAACTGTTGTCATATGTTACCTCGCTTCAACGAACCGCACGTGGCAAATTAAATCCCTTGTCATAGGGAAACCACTGCCTGACCCTAACCCGCCTTCTGACCATTCGGGTCCCATTGTTTGCCTCTGCAAATCCTCTATAAACATTGTCGCGGCAAATAAGCCGAGTAACTGCAAGTAACTATACTATAACGACTTCGATGCGACAAGAAATTTTTATCGAAAATTTTTTCTCTTGTTCAAAATCTGACTCATCCCCGGTTTTGAATTGGGCACAAACTTATTGGCCTGTGGCGCTCGAATAATCGCCGGAATGAATGCAGCCTTCTCGCCATCGGCAGAACAATGCTAAATACCGTCTTGCCCAGTTTACATTACTTGTTGAGGAGCTTAAGAAATGAGATACTACTCCCAAACTGGGGATGAGTCAGGTTATGCGCGGGTTGACCGGCGAGGCATATCTGCTATAATACCGGCGGCCTTGGCAGAATAGGCCGCGAACTGGAAACGATTTTCCGAAAAGGTGGTTCTTATGACGACCAAAACCTTAGGCGAACTGGCCCAGTATGTCGGCGGACGCGTCCTCGGCGACGCAAGTATCAAGATTCGCTCCGCCGCGACATTAGGCAGGGCCGGCGAAGGCGATATAAGTTTTCTCAGCAATGAAAAATATGAAAAGCAGTTGCTGACGACCAAAGCCAGCGCGGTGATTGTCGGCAAGGAAACTGTTGCCGCGGGTGCGGTACCGCTTTTGGTGGCTGAAGACCCGTATTACGCTTTTATGCAGATTATGGTGCTGCTGCACGGTCATCGCAAGCACAAGAAAATGGGCGTCAGTCCCCGTGCTATTATTTCCGACAGTGCTAAAGTCGGCGCCGGCTGCCAAATTCACGATTTTGTTACAATCTCCGACGGCGCAAAAATAGGCGACGGCTGCGTGATTTATCCCTGCACGTTCATAGGCGAAAATGTTCAGGTAGGTAACGACTGCATCCTATACCCAAACGTCGTAATTTACGAAGGGTGCAAAGTAGGCAGCCGGGTGATTATCAATTCAAACGCGACAATCGGCGAAGACGGCTTCGGTTTCGCCACGCATAACGGGGTTCATCACAAGATACCGCAAATCGGCAGTGTTATAATAGAGGATGACGTGGAGATAGGCGCCTGCTGCGGGATTGAGCGGGGAACGCTCAACGACACGATAATCGGGCAGGGAAGCAAACTCGGCGATTTGATTGCGATTGGACACGGGACAAAAGTAGGGCCGCACTGCTTGCTTGTGGCACAGGTAGGTATCGCCGGCTCAACGACACTGGGGCATCACTGTATTCTCGGCGGACAAGCCGGACTCGTTGGCCACATCGCTATCGGAAACCACGTCGCAATCGGCGCCCAGGCGGGCGTAATCAACAACGTCTCGGACGGCAAAGTTATATTGGGAGCCCCGGCAATAGACGCAAGCCAGGGCAAACGTGCTTATGGTATGATTCAGTACCTGCCTGAGATGAAACAAAGCATCCGTGAGCTTCAGGCGCAGATGAAGCAGCTTTTATCCGGAGGAGAAAATGAACCGCCCCCGGAGGATTCGAAGAGTTCCGGTTAACTGTGGTTTTTTCTCGTTCTGAGAATGATATGGATAGCGTCAAAGTTGTCGGATTGATTGCGGGCGAGGGCCGACTCCCGTTTATGATAGCAGCCGGTGCCAGGCAGGCAGGGGTGAAAGTTATTTGCGTCGGTCTTGAAGGAAGCACGGAGCAGGCACTAGCGGGAGAGGTTGATGTTTTTTATACGGTGCCGCTGGCCCGGCCTGGCAACTGGATTCGCAAATTAAAAAAACACGGCGTAACAGGCACTGTTATGGTCGGGCGCGTCGCCAAAGGGCGGATTTTTACGCCTTGGCGAATTTTGCGTTATCTGCCGGACTGGCGCGCGGTGCGAATATGGTATTGGCGGCTTCGCAAAAAAAACAAGCAAAATGAAATGCTGCTGTCGGCCCTGGCGGATGAGCTGGCAAGCGGAGGAATAATTCTGGAAGATTCGACGAAATACTGCAAAGAGCACCTGGCGACAAACGGGCCTATGACCGGACGCGGGCCTAGCACATCGCTTGCCGACGACATCGAATTTGGCTGGGCAATCGTAAAAAAAATAGCGGAGATGGACATAGGCCAGGCAATCGCCGTAAAGGAGCGGGAAGTTATAGCGGTCGAGGGTATTGAAGGTACGGCGGATATGATAGAACGAGCGGGTCGGCTGTGCCGGGCGGGCGGCTGGACACTTCTAAAGGCAGCCAAAGCAAAAAAGGATATGCGGTTCGATGTCCCCTGCGTTGGGCCTGATACAATAAGCTCGCTGGCGAAAAACGGCGCAAAATGCCTCGTGGTCGAAGCTGGCAAGACGATAATTATCGACAAGCTCCAGACGCTAGAGTTGGCGGACAAAACAGGGATATGCGTTATCGGCAAATAGCCGGCACGCGATTGGTCAATACCCGTCAGACGCAAAGGATAAAACGCTTGTTACAGCTTTGCGCTGTAACATTTCCGCCATATTTAACCGCGCAATTTTGCGGCAACCCCGAAGGCCGGCTAAAATCCGCAGCCAAAACGAAGAATCAGCGAGGTTCTTAGCGGTCCACTCCTGGGAGTTTTTGTTGAAGAGCTGAGAATGCCCACAGCAAGAGAGCTTTGAAGTTTAGGTGTTGCTGAAAACATAAACGAAAGTGGCCGGCAGCCGACCCGAAATCGCCATCTTTCAAGAAGGCCTTTGCGACCCTGTATTCCTCTTCACTGAACCGGCGCATAGCAACTTTTTGCGGCACAAATGAGCTTCCGCCCTTTTCATAATAGAAACGACGGAGAACTTTCAGCTCGTACATCTTGTTGGAGGCAGAGGCAGCAGAAAGGTTGGACGAATGGCGACGCCTCTTAAAGGTCGGTTCATCGAGGGCGATAAACCTGTACTTGGTGGAGAGGCGCAGCCACAAGTCGTAATCGGAGCACACAGGCAGCGATGTATCAAAGCCGCCCTCGCTGCGCAGCACATTCGTGGGCCACATAGAACCGCCGGGGTGGACCAGAATATCTTCGAACAAGTATCTGGTGATGTAACCGGTGCGAAGTTTACGTTTATCTCTGCCCACAACATTACCCTGTCCATTTATTCGGATATACGCCCCATAGACCACCACCGGTTCGTCCTCGGCCTCGGCTGCCTTTGTCATTCGCTCCAAAGCATAGGGCATCATTAAATCGTCTGAGTCAAGGAAGGTAATGTAGTGTCCTGCGGCAAGTTCTATAAGTTTGTTCCTCGCGGCGGCGTCGCCGGCATTTTCCTGCCACAGATATCGCACGTTGTAACCACAGCTTTTTATCTTTTCTGCGGTGCCGTCCGTAGAGCCGTCATCGACGATGACAATTTCATAATCCTTATATGTCTGGGAAAATATGCTATCGAGTGCTTCCCTCAGATAGTCTTTCCGATTATAGGTTGGGATACAAATACTGATTTTTGGGTTCATAATAATTTTTTCACAGGCGGTTAATCGATCCATGGCGCATTATAGGTCCCTTTTTCGACCAAATCCAGGATATACCCGGCGATTTTGACGCCATTGAACTGTTCGTGTGTCCATTTCATACCGGCATCGGCGATTTTTTTTCTCTCATCCTCGTGTTTCAGATACCAATCCGCCAATTCAAAAAATTCTTCGGCGGTATCGAAATATCGCAGGTGCAGCTTGTCTTTGAAAAGCAGGTTGCTATCAGGAACTTTTTTCGCGAGGACAAATGTGCCGCAAGCCAGATAATTAGTCAACCGAACAGAGTGGTACATCCGGACGTTATTGTCACCATTGATACTGAGGCCCATTTTCGCCCCGCTGATGGCATGTAAATAATCGAAACCGCCTATTTTAGGTCTGCCGCAGCAGCCATAAACAGAGCAATCAGGCATCCTGGAAAGCCGGCTGACTAATTCGTACCGCAAATCCTCCCCAGGATAGCGTTTCGAGTCGTGTTTTATCATTCCCGTCCAGAGGATTTCCGTTTTCCATTTATCCTCGACATCGTAGCGGTGTTCGACATCAGGGTCGCAAGCATTAGGCATAAAAACACAGAAGGGGACACCGTTTTCGCGATAAGTTTGAAGGAAACTGCCGTTGTTTGTAGCCATAAGGATATCGAGTTTTTTGGCGGTTTCGATTCTTCCCGGTCGCAGTTTCGGCCAGGCATCCCCGTCAAGCCCGATGAACTTCGCATTGGGTGCTGCCTGGCGCATTCGCTCGACGGATTCAGCATCGAATACTCGAACTAAAGTTGCTAAGATTATGTCGGGTCTGTAATTTTTAATTGCTTCGACGAGTAAACCATCGGCTTTGTTTTTGGCAAATAGACAGGCGAAGGTCCTGTTTTTGATGGGACTTAAACCGACGACCGTCTCAAAATAACTAAACTGACGAACGTCGTGGCCGAGGCGGATGAATCCCTTGGCGAGTTTAATCGGATTGTTCTTAAACATCTTGACTGCGTCGAGGCGCAGGTCCGAGACCATAAATATTCTTTTTGCGTATGGCATCAACTTATCTTTCGCTTTCAAAATAAACCCGACCGCTGGCCGCTCAAAGAACGTGCGGATGAATTATACGAGTTTAATTAAGATAAAGCGAAATCTAAGGATAATCAAGCGTGAAGATTGAAGCCGTCGAAGGTTTGTGTTAATATATGGTCCGTTGTTCGTATATGTTTAACAGGCGTTGGTTGTGAGCCGTTGGCTTTTGAGGCGGGTTTATGCAGGGAAGCAGTATTTCCGAAGCAGCAAAATGTCGATTAGAAAAATTGTGCGCGAAGGCAGTTCCGTTAGTCCCCGAAAACATGCGCGACAAGTGGCTGCATTACCTGAAGACGCATCTTGATAATTATATTTCGGTGCTTTCCCGACTTGCCCCTCCGGAATCCTGCGGTAAATTACTTGAAGTTGGGTGCGTTCCGGGGCATCTTACCCTTTTACTTGCTGATTTGGGGTATAACATTAGTTGTGTAGATATCGACCCAAACAGGATTTCTTCGCTATTGTCCGCTCACTCAATAAAGGTACATAAGGTGGACATTGAAACCGAGCGTCTCCCATTCGAAGACGGGTCTTTTTCCGTAGTATTGTTTACGGAAATTCTTGAGCATCTCAGAGTGCATCCTATCTTTGCGTTACGCGAGGTTGCTCGTGTTACCAAGACGGGCGGGAAAATAATTTTATCTGTCCCAAATATCACGCCGAGGCATCGGTGGAAATTTTTCACGGGCCGGGATTATCAGGGAGATATAGTAGAGGCCTTTGAGCAGCTTGAAAATGTCGGTCATATGGGGCACGTCAGATTATACTCCGCCAGGGAAATTCAGCGTATATTGATGTATGTCGGATATACCGACTTGAAGTTTTCTCGCGAAGGCAGGGTAAAGGGTAGCATATTCTGGCAGCTGTTTTTCCCGTGGCGAGATTATTTCCGAGGCGTTTTATACTGTGTTGCCACAAAACGCCGCCGTGTTTAACATCTGTCTTATATTTTGAAAAACAGGTTTAACGGATTATACAGGGACAATTTCAAATGAGCAAAGTGCACGCAATTATACTGGCCTCAGGAGTAGGGAAAAGAGCCAGACACGATATTCCCAAACAATTTATAAAAATAGCGGGCAAAACAATCGTCGAGCATACCATCGAGATATTCGAGAGAAGTCCTGATATAGACAATATAATTATCGTTGTGCTCCCTATGTATAAAACGTTAATTGAAGAAATCATTCTCAAAAACAATTACAGGAAGGTAAGCAAAATACTTTGCGGGGGAGAAACCAGAAGAGAAAGCTCTTTTATCGGCATTGGTGCCATAAAGGACGACAACGACGTGGTTCTTTTGCACGACGCCATCAGGCCTTTTCTGTCGGAGCGAATAATCACCCAATGTGTAAGTGCGCTGAAAAAATACGACGCTGTCGATGTTGCCATACCGTCTGCCGATACAATAATCAGGGTAAACAGTGGGGACACAATAGAAGATATTCCCGTCAGAAAGTTTATGCTGCGAGGGCAAACGCCTCAGGGATTCAGGGTGGGCGTAATAAAGAAAGCGCACCTGATGGCAAACAAAGAGAGGAGCGTTCAGGTTACGGACGACTGCGGCCTCGTGTTTAAATACAACTTGGCAAAAGTTCACGTGGTAAGAGGCGAGGAGAACAACATAAAAATAACATACCCGGAAGATGTGTTTCTGGCGGAAAGCTTATTCAAGGTCAGAAATATGGCCGTCTCGGAAAACATTCCGCTAAGCAGGCTTGCAGGCAAGGTCATAGTTGTTTTCGGGGCCAGCAGGGGGATAGGCCGGCATATAGCGGATATGGCTGCGAAATATAAGGCAAAGGCCTACGGGTTTTCAAGGGCCAGCAATGTTGACGTAACGTCCTGCAAGGCGGTGGAAAAGGCGCTGCGGTCCGTCTATCGAAAAGAAAAAAGAATCGATTACATAGTTAATACGGCAGCCATCTTAAAAATCGGGAAGATTGAATCGAGAGATGTCGAGGACATTACTTACGAAATCAACACCAATTATACGGGTTCCGTTTATGTTTTGAAGGTCGGTATTGAATACGTAAAAAAAACAAGGGGAAGCATCCTGTTGTTTACCTCAAGCTCATATACGAGAGGCAGGGCGTTATACTCCATCTATTCATCAACCAAAGCAGCCATCGTTAATTTAGTGCAGGCGGTGTCGGAAGAGCTTGCGCCTTACAACGTGACGGTGAACGCCGTAAATCCGGAAAGGACGGCGACGCCGATGAGGAGGGAAAATTTTGGCAGCGAGCCCGGGGAGAGCTTGCTAGACCCGCACAAGGTAGCTCTTGTGTCGCTCCAGACCTTATTGTCCGGCCTGACAGGACAGGTAATATATGTGAAAAGAAGCGAAACTGCTTAGCAGAGCACATGCTATGGCAATACGATGGAACTATGACGAAAAAGATTAGTCGCGTTTTAAAAACTCTTCGAGTGTTAATAATAGGGTGGGGGTTCATTATCCCGTTGTCTTATCTGTTCCCACGGAAAAAAAACCTCGTTTTGTTTATGGGGAAAAACAACGGGCTGTTTTTCGACAACGTAAAATACCTTTATTTATATCTGCACGGTCTCAAACTAGGCGACGTCGAATATTATTTTTTTACTGAAAACAAATCGGTTTACAATATGCTGAGGCAGCACAATCTGCCGGCATTGCTTTATCCGACGCTGAGTTCGATATTAGCGCTTATTCGTTCGAGCGTTGTTATTTCGTGCAACACGCCTTGGCGCAAGAAATACAAGTATCACCTTTCATTCAGAGCAAAAAAAGTTCAACTGTGGCACGGTGTAGGCCTCAAAAAAATAGGGTTGATGGTGCCCGCCAATGTCAAAAGATATAATTCTTTCACAGGAAGGTTCAGTGACGCAATACGAGGCAAGAATTACATTTACGATTTATTTGTCTCCACCTCTGATTGTTACACTGAAAATCTTTTTTCTAAAGCCGTCAGGGCGAGGAGTTTTATAGAGGCGGGCTATCCGAGAAACGACATACTTTTCAAAAAACGACTCGATGAGCTTGATTTGCTTGAGGCGGATACCGAATCTCTCCGGAAGATAGACGAGTTTAGAAAAAACGGCTTCAAGTGCATCCTGTATGCGCCGACGTGGGACGACCCGATGGGCAACCCCATTAAAAGCGGTCTATTAAACCTGGAAAAGCTGTCTTTGTTGGCGAAAGAACACAAGTTCCTGTTTGTTTTGAAATTCCACCCGGCAATACGCTGCGACAAGGGAGCCGATTTATTTGACAATATAATCTATTACAGCAGCTCAAAAGATATCCAGCCCCTGCTGAAGGCGACCGATGTTCTTATAACCGATTATTCATCCGTGTATATGGACTACTTGTTGCTCGACAGACCAATAGTATTCTTTCCTTATAATTACGAAAAATATATGGAATCGCAGGAAGGTCTCTTGTTCGACTACGGCTCGATGTCCCCAGGCCCGATATGTTATTCACAGGACCAGCTTCACGAGGCAATTACAAGTTACGTCCTTGGCCATACTGATGAGTATGTCAATAAAAGGGCGGAGGTAAAAAAACTTGCATTCAAATACAAAGACGGCAAATCATCCGAAAGGATATGGAATTTCATTATGAAGGAATACCTTGGATTTTCAAAGGGGCAGGTTACTTAAAGATTGTTACGAGTGTTTTCCGGTTCGGCAGGCAATCCGACATTAATGCGGCAGGCAATCCTGTTTATTCTGTATCTTCACGGCATATAAATAACCCAGAAGAAGTTTTTTTGTTTGTCTGCGTTGGATATGGACGGCAAAGCCGGCTTCGGTAAGAATTTTTACCAATCTGTCAGGTTTCTCAAAATGATATTCCATTAGTATAATATCTACGTTGTCCATCAGCTTGGCTTCGTCCAGCCGTTCAAATATCTCGAACTCAGCCCCTTCGCAGTCACATTTGATAATAATGTGATTGCCTTTGTTTTCTTCAAG
This sequence comes from Sedimentisphaerales bacterium, assembly GCA_049516395.1. Taxonomy (GTDB): domain Bacteria; phylum Planctomycetota; class Phycisphaerae; order Sedimentisphaerales; family Anaerobacaceae; genus Fen-1362. Next base: position 11,152 of record JBEKTD010000001.1, read on the forward strand.
TATGGGAGCAAGCGATTGAGTGGCATCCTTTATCGTTACTGTTTCTGTTTGCGCATTTTGCTCGATGGATACAGCGTGAGTCGTGCTCATTCGATAAGACCATTCCGCAGAATACGGTATCTCAAGGGTAGCATCTTTGCCGCCCAGCCCGTATTCGAAAACCCGTATTTTTTTGCTAAGTTCAGGATTAAGGGCAAGATTTTTTTTTGCCTGCGAAACCGTCGGCTTGAAGGGCTCAAAAGCATATATTTTCTCAACATTTTTTTGAGCAGCAAAGAAAAGCGATGCGGCGGCACAGTTCATTCCTATATCGATTACAATACAGTCATATTTGCATATTAAACTATATACTTCGTTTACGAGGATTTCTTTGATATTGAAGTACGCACTTGTATCATTTGACATGTCGAATTTGATGCTATTTGCCGTGACGACGATGTTCCCATCAATTGTGCAGCCATCTTTGAGAAGTTGTTCGCGACGTTCTCGCGGCGCCGCCAGTTGCCTTATCTTGGCCCTGATCGCTTTCCTGATTTTTATGCTGGGTATAAAACAACACAAAAGATTTATCAGCAGCTTCATTGCGAAAATTCTCTTCCTTTACTCTTTAAACTTAGCCCCGCCCAGCTATTTGCTCACCCGGAATTACGCTCGTATCACAAAAACATTTCGTGGACGCATTTGCGGTCTGTTGAGCAATTCCGAACGGAGTTATAACCATATTTATCACATAGTGCAAGCATAAATAGAATATCAGGATTTTGGTATATACTTTAAGACCGTGAATACAGTTGCAATTGGTTTGCCAATGAGAGCATCTAAACGAGGAGAGCTGCTCTCGAAAATAAGAACAGCAAATTCTCTGAAAGAATATGGGACTTCATAATGAAGGAATTTATTGAACCTTCATAGATAAGTATTGCTTAATCTTCTTTTGAGACACTTTCCGGCCTGACCGGCAGGGGCGGGGGCATCTTCCAGTCGGGCATTTTGTCATTCCTGGGATTCAGCAGAAACGCCCTAAGCAGGTTGACATAAAGGCGCAGGTCAAGCGGCAGGTAATACAATGCCTTTTTCAGCAGGGCAATAGAAGCTTTCCTGTTGCCCGCCCCGTAATGTTTCAAGGCCAAATTGCGGTATAAATGACTTATCTTGTGCATCGCCAATTTTCTCGGCACATACATATTACCGCCCAGGTGAAAATAGAACCGCTCCATAACGTACATATGGTATGTAAATAACCTTTTTTTGGCTGTAGCGGTCATGCTGTCTTCGGTTTGACGGTACATCATATAAACGTCAGGGACATACATAAATTTTGACTTGGTAGAAATGCGCAGGAAGAGGTCGAAATCGTCGCAGTTCTCCATTTTTTCATCCCAAAAAACGCCGTTAAAGGTGCTCTTTCGAAGTATAGTCGAAGAGGGCAGATTAAATGGTCTGTCGCGGAAAAACAAATCGGTTGTGATATATCCTGTGGGATATTTTTCCATCGTTATGTATGGCCCCTGAATTTTGCCGTCAACTAACAGCATAATTTTGGAGTATGCCGCATCAAAATCAGGGTTCACCTGTAAACTTTTTACCATTGTCTCTACGTAGTTTGGAGGCCACAGGTCGTCGCTGTCAAAAAAGCCGATAAATTCGCCGGTTGCCTTTGTTAATCCGAAGTTCCTTGCCGCCGACCCGCCAAGGTGGGGTCTCGAATAATACCTGACATTGTTGCGCTTTTGGGCAATCTCTTTGATGGTCGCCTGTGTGTCATCGGCGGAACCATCATCTACCACAATTATTTCGATATCGGGATACGTCTGCGCCAGCAAACTATCCACACACTCTTTGAGCAATTTGCTTCGGTTAAAGGTTGGTACAATTATACTTACTTTTGTCATTACTATAGTCCTGCGCTTTGTATCTATGGCTAACGGTCTAACGAGTCATCTGCCAGTATATGTTGAATTGTTGTCGAGGACATAATCCTGTCCATGGTTCGATGGAATTTGCGATGCGTTCTGTCGCGGAGCTTAAACTCGCGGGGGTTTATCACCTGGGTGGCGTGCGCCAAATGCGTGATATACTGTCCCATAACCGACGGCGGCAGCTCAACGGTTTTATGGCCGCGGTCAACAAGCTCGAAATATAGCTTCTGTCCGGCGGTCAGGCCTTGGTCTTGGCCCATCAGGAACGAAAGTCCCTCGCGTCGCAAAACCTCGGTTCGGTACAGGCAGCATATCGTGCGGTTGTGATAACGGTATTTTGCGCGCTGAGCAGGCGTGCTGAAAAACCCGCGCATAAACGATTTAACGTCCGTAACCCGCTTAAACAGCTCAATCCACATCGGCGTCAGCTCTATTTTTCCGGAGCCGACGCACACAATTTTTTCGTCTTCGTTGAAGTAAGAAATCAGTTTAGCCAGCCAGTCGGTTTTTTTTACAAAGGTATCGGAGTGCATCGCTACGAAAAACTCGGTATTACAGTTAACCAATCCCAAATCGAGAGCGGAGGCATGGTCGAAACTGCCTTGCGGCTGGTCCGACTGGCGGGGGCGCTCAATCAGGCGAATCCACTTCAGGGAACGCAAATACTCGACGGACTCATCATTGGAACTGTTATCGACGACAATCACTTCGTATGGACAGCTTGTGAACTTGCGAATACTCCGCAGGCAAAGGCGGGTGAAATCGTGGGTTTTATAATTGACTATGCAAATGGTCGCCTTGTTGCGTGCTAATTGAGCCATCTCGCGGGAGAGCTCCTTTCTGTCAATTACCTGTTTTTGTACATCGAATCGTAATACTTCTGGTAATCGCCCGAGACCACGTTGGCAAGCCAGTTGCGGTTTTCCAGATACCAATCAATAGTTTTGACGATGCCCTGCTCAAACGATACCGACGGCTTCCAGTTCAGCTTGTTGATTATCTTTGAAGCGTCGATGGCGTATCGCCTGTCGTGACCCGGTCGGTCGGTAACGTGTTTGATTAGTGATTCCGGTTTGCCTAAGCGGCCAAGTATCAGCCGGACGACGTCGATATTGGCTTTCTCATTGCAGCCGCCGATGTTGTATATTTCTCCCGGTGCCGCTTCGGTCAGCACCTTCCAGATTGCGGCGCAGTGGTCATAAACGTAGAGCCAGTCGCGGATTTGCATGCCGTCGCCGTAAACGGGAAGCTGTTTGTCGTTCAACGCGTTATTTATCATCAGGGGGATAAGCTTTTCAGGGAATTGATAAGGTCCGTAGTTATTAGAGCAGCGGGTGATATTGTATTGGACGCCGAAAGTATGCCCGAATGCGCGGACGAGAAGGTCCGCTGATGCCTTGCTGGCTGAATAAGGCGAGTTTGGGCTAAGCGGCGTATCCTCCGTAAACATCCCTTCACGCCCAAGGGCGCCGTAAACCTCGTCGGTTGAAATCTGTACGAATCGCCGCAGTTTCCGGTCTCTTGCTGCCTCAAGAAGCGTTAATGTTCCCGTAACGTTGGTCTCAATAAAGATTTTAGGTTCGCTGATTGAACGGTCAACGTGGCTTTCAGCGGCGAAGTTGACAATCGAATCGATTTTGAACTCATCGATGATGCGCTCGATAAGTTTGGCATCGCAGATGTCGCCTTTTATGAATTTATGGTTCTTGTGATTTTCAAAGCCGGCAAGATTTTCAAGATTGCCCGCATAAGTCAGCTTGTCGAGATTGACGACGAAACAATCCGGTTGTTCGGAAAGAATCATCCTCACGAAATTACTGCCGATAAAGCCGGCTCCGCCCGTAACGAGTAATTTTCTCATATCCGTTGGCTCCGTTCAGGACTGGGCCTGTTTAAGAAATTCCTCCAGAGGTTCCTGCCACGGTTTAATCGGGCTGCTGAGCAAGGGCCTTATTTTGCTGCAATAGAATCTGCTGTTTAACGGCCTAACCGCCACAGAAGGAAAATCACTGGTTTTGCAGGGGGTCAGTTGAACGCCGAGATTGAGCTTTTCTGCGATAAACCGGGCGACTTCGAGTCGGCTGGCGTATCTCTGGTTCGCGAAATGGTATATGCCCGTCGGTTTTTTGTGTATGAGGTCGCAAATGGCCCTGGCGGCCTCGGTTGTTGCGGTAGGCGAGCCGACCTGGTCATCGACAACCTTCATTTCTTTTTGCCCGGCTTCGCCTAGCTTCGCCGAGGCGAGCGTTTGCGCCTTTTGAATAATTTTTTTTATGAAATTATCGCCTTTAAGCCCGTAAGTCCACTCGACCCGCATGATACAGTAATGGCAGTGGTTTTCAGTCAGCAGACGCTCGCCCGCAAGCTTGGTTCTGCCGTAAGCGTTTATCGGGTGCGGGATATCTTTTTCGGTATATGGCTTGTCGGAGGTGCCGTCGAAAACAAAATCGGTGCTTATATGCAGGACCCAGGCGCCTGATTTTCTCGCGGATATGGCAAGCATCCTTACAGCCTCGGCGTTGACGCGAAACGCAAGCTCGGTTTCGGTCTCGGCTTTTTCAACATTGGTATAAGCGGCGCAATTGACTATCGTATGAGCCGGATGAATTACGCTGAGCAGTTGGTGTTCATTTGTAATGTCGAACTCCGGCAGGTCAAACACCTCGAAATCGATGCCCCGGCTTTTGCACTCCGCCGCGACGTCTGTGCCCAACATTCCCTTGCCGCCGAGTATGATTATTTTATCAGGAGAGCCGCTCATTTGTTTTCCTCGTATCGCGGCCCTTCGACTTTGCTCAGGACAGGCAGTTTGTCTTTAGGAATGTCCTTGAGCCGGGGATAACCGGCGTCCTTCTTCGAAACCAGCGGGTTGTTAATCGGCCAGGCAATCCCAATGTCCGGGTCATTCCAGATTATGCCGCCCTCGGTTGCCGGGCTGTAGTAGTCGGTGCATTTATAAGAAAATAACGCGGTGTCGCTGAGAACACAAAAGCCGTGGGCAAAACCAGGCGGGATATACATCTGTTTGTGATTTTCCGCCGACAGCGTTTCACCAAACCATTGTCCGAAACAGAGTGAGCCGACACGGATATCGACTGCCACATCGAGAACCTCGCCGGATAATACCTGCACTAATTTGCCCTGTGCGTGCGGATTTTGAAAATGAAGACCCCGCAGGATGCCCTTTGTCGAAAACGAGATATTATCCTGCACAAACGGCTGACTCAGTCCCGCTTCTTCATAACGTTTATTGCTGAATGTTTCGATAAAAAAACCGCGTGCGTCGCCGAACACGTCTGGTTCAAATACTATTACTCCGGGAAGTTTTGTCTGTGTAACTTTCATTCAGCGGCACTCATCCAAAAGATTAAGGAGATATTGCCCATACCAGTTTTTGGCTAAGGGTTCCGCGAGTTTGGTCAATTGCTTGGCGTCGATAAGGCCGAGGTGAAATGCTATTTCTTCGGGGCAGGCAATCATCAGTCCCTGCCTTTGCTGGACGGTCTGGACAAAATTTGCGGCCTGAAGCATTGATTCTGGCGTGCCCGTATCGAGCCAGGCGGTCCCGCGTCCCAGCAATTCGACTTTCAGCTTATTGATTTTAAGATAAGCGTTATTGAGGTCGGTGATTTCATACTCGCCCCTGGCCGAGGGTTTTACGGTCGCGGCGATGTCGCAGACCTGCGAATCGTAGAAGTAAAGGCCGATGGCCGCGTAATTGGATTTCGGTTTTTTGGGTTTTTCTTCGATTGATATTACTTTGCCGGCTTTGTCAAACTCGATAACGCCATACCGCTGTGGGTCCCTGACCCAATAGCCGAATATTGACGCACCGGTTTCATTACTGACCGCCTTTTTTAGCGAATCGACAAGCCCGTGACCGTAAAAGATATTATCGCCGAGAATCAAACATGCGGGGCTACCCGCCAGAAACTTTTTGCCGATTATAAACGCTTGTGCGAGCCCTTCGGGTCTGGGTTGTTCGGCGTATTCGAGCCGGATACCCCATTGCGAGCCGTCGTCGAGGACTTTTTTATACATAGGCAGGTCAGTTGGCGTGCTGATAATCAGAATCTCTTTTATTCCCGCCAGCATCAGTGTCGTCAGCGGATAATAGACCATCGGCTTATCATATATCGGGATAAGCTGCTTGCTTATGGCCTTTGTTACGGGATGCAGCCGGGTGCCGCTCCCGCCCGCTAAGATTATGCCTTTGTAATTCATATTTGTCTCCGCAACTTAGAACTGATTCAGTCCTTCGACAAGCTCAGGATTAGCAGTTCAACTTCAGAACTGCTGTAAGAAGCGAAGGTCGTTTTCGTAGAATAAACGAATGTCGGTGATGCCGTATTTTCTCATAGCCAGCCGTTCGATGCCGAAGCCGAATGCCCAGCCGGTATATTTTTCGCTGTCTATGCCTACGGCGTCAAAAACATTCGGGTCAACCATACCGCAGCCGCCCATCTCGACCCAGACCTCTTTGCCTGTCTTATCGACTAAGAGCAAGTCCACTTCCGCGCTCGGCTCGGTGAACGGGAAAAAGCTCGGGCGAAAACGCCATTTTGCATCCTTGCCCAGAAAAACCTTTATGAACTGGTCGATTGTGGTTTTCATATCGACCATAGTAACGCCCTCATCGACGACGAGCGCTTCGAGCTGGTGGAACATAAACATATGCGTCGCGTCAACGGTGTCGGGCCTGTAAACCCGGCCCGGAGCGACGACGCGGATAGGGGGCTTTTGCTTTTCCATCACGCGAATCTGGATTGTCGAGGTCTGACTCCGCAAAAGGGTCTGGTCATCGACGTAAAAGTTATCCAAGGGGTCGCGTGCCGGATGCTCCGCCGGAATATTGAGTGCGACGAAATTGTGCCATTCATCCTCAACCTCAGGCCCGTAGGCGACTGAAAAGCCCATCCGGGAGAAAATTTCAAGAAGCTCGTTTGTGGTCTGATTGATAACATGCCTTTTGCCGATTCGTGGCCGTATCCCAGGCAGGGTAACGTCAATCAACTGCCTGCTTTTGGAACGCTGGGTCTGGGTGATTTTTTCCTTAAGCTGCTCAAATGCGGCGTTTACTTCGTTTTTGATTCTATTTCCAAGCTGCCCTGCGGCGCGTCTGTCCTCTTCTGCAACTTTGCCTATCTGCGCCAGTATATTGGTGACAAGACCTTTTCTGCTGAGGTATTTTAAGCGGAATTGCTCCAGCGACGCGCTATCGGCGACAGTTTTCAGCTCTTCGAGAGCGTCCTTACCGATTTTGGCGAATTGCTCAAGCATAGATTCGCGGGCGGTTTTCGCCGCTGCCGGTCATTAAACGGAAAAGTTAAATGGTTGCCGGTTTTGCTGCCGCGACGATTGCATCGAACGCAACCGGGTCGGCTATCGCTATTTCACTGAGCATCTTGCGGTTCAGGGTGATGTTGGCCTTCTTTAATCCACTGACAAGCCGGCTGTACATAATGCCCCGCTGCTGGCAGGCGGCGGTCAGGCGTGTAATCCACAGCTCCCTGAAATTGCGTTTGCGAAGCTTGCGACCAAAACGCGCGTAAACCCCGGCACGAACAACCGATTCCTTTGCGGCACGATAAAGATGACCGGCGGAACTGCGACGACCCTTCGCCGCTTTTAATACTCTTTTGTGCGCCTGGCGCCTTGCTGCACCTTTTCTAATTCTTGGCATACCCGATTTCCTTTCTTAACTCACTGCATACTCGGCCAATCGCAGGCAATCGATTCCTCGATTAATGCGGGCCCAAACAAGCTATTTGCCGGACAACGCCTTAATCATCTTGGCGTAAACCCCGGTCATAATAGCGGGGCCGGCTATTCTTTTTCGCTTCTTGGCGTTCTTGCTGTTCATTAAATGGTTGCCCGAGGGGTGCTTGTATCGCAGTTTCTCTGAGGCGGTAACCTTGAATCTCTTTTTTATTCCCTTATGGGTCTTCATTTTTGGCATTGTTCGCTACCCTGAAAAAAGTCCGTTAAACCAGGCGCATAACAGCATTGCCCGGCAATGAGTTCAACCCGTTAGATAAAATGCGGGAGATAACATATCGATACATCGATTTGCTATCTCACGGGTTAAACAGGGAAAGATACACTATTTGCCCACCCGGGTCAACAGCGATTTCGGGATTATACGGAAAAAACGACTATTTCGGGCTTATTACTTTGGCGCAATTACCATGGTCATCCGCTTACCCATCATCTCGCCGGAGCGGTCAACCTTGGCTACATCGCTCATTGTTTCGACTATGCCGTTGAGAACCTCTCTGCCTTTGTCCTGATGGAGCATCTGTCGGCCGCGAAAGATAAGCGTAAACTGGACCTTGTGCCCTTTTTCGATAAACTCGCGTGCGTGCTTGACCTTTACCTCAATATCGTGAGTGTCTGTTTCGGGCCGCAATCGGACTTCCTTGAGAGAGCCGGTGTGGTGAGTTTTTTTGCGTGCCTCGCGGATTTTGCGTTTCTGCTCATAGACCCACTTGCCGTAATCCATTATCCGGCATACCGGCGGGTCGCTGGTCGGCGATACCTCGACAAGGTCAAGGTTGGCCTCACGGGATTTCTCCAGAGCGAAAAGCCGTTCAACTATGCCGACTTGATTGTTTTCTGCATCGACGAGCCGAACCTTGTCTGCTCGTATCCCCCCATTTATCCTCAACCCCTTAACTTTTATTATCACTCACTATCACCTTTCCAAAAACTATAAATATGGTTGCCTGTCAAAACTTTCAAACCTGTAGGCCTACAAGGCCAGCTCTACCTGTTTATCGGCAATTTTCTTAGAGGCGATTGCCGCAAATTCATCGACTTTCAGCGTCTTTGTCTGCTCCTGGCCGCGAATCCTAACGTTTACGGAGTCTGACTGCGATTCTTTAGGGCCGACCACGAGCATATATGGGGGCTTGTCGCCGTGTGTTCGGGCGATTTTTGCCCCGATTTTCTCGTCCGTCAAATCACAGGAGACGCGTAATCCCTGTGCCTTTAGGCGGACTTCGACCGCTTTGGCGTAATCGTTGGTCTTTTCACTTATGGGCAGTATTATCACCTGTTGCGGAGCGAGCCATAAGGGCATATCACCCGCGTAATGCTCAATGAGAATCCCAATAAACCGCTCGAATGAGCCAAGCACTGCGCGGTGAATCATAACGGGCGTCTTCTCGGTGTTATCCTTATCGGTAAAGACAAGCTCAAACCGCTGGGGCATCGAGAAATCGAGCTGGATGGTGCCTAATTGCCAGGAGCGTTTCAGCGAATCCTCGATATGGAAATCGATTTTGGGGCCATAAAAGGCGCCATCGCCCTCGTTGACCTTGTAATCGATATTCTTGTGCTTAAGGGCATTGATGAGGGCGTTGGTGGCAGTTTCCCAGATTTCATCAGAGCCGATGTGGTTTTCGGGCTTGGTGGATAGCTCGATGTGGAAATCTTTGAAGCCGAATGCCCGGTATATCTCGAAGGTCAATTCAATAACGCCGATGATTTCCGCTTCAATCTGGTCGGGGGTGCAGAAGATATGGGCGTCGTCTTGGGTAAATTGCCGCACCCTGAAAAGCCCGTGTATTACGCCGCTTGCCTCGTGACGGTGGACAAGCCCCAGCTCCGCGACCCGCAGCGGGAATTCGCGGTAGGAATGTTTGCGGGTTTGATAAACTAAGCAGCCGCCCGGGCAGTTCATCGGCTTTATCGCGTAGTCGGCATCGTCGAAGCGGGTGAAATACATATTCTCTTTATAATGGTCCCAGTGGCCGCTTCTGTGCCATAGTTCTTTATTAAGAATAATGGGCGTTTTGATTTCCTCGTAGCCAAATCTCTTGTGAACGCCGCGCCAGAAATCGACTATCGAATTCCAGATAATCATCCCCTTGGGGTGCATAAACGCAAAACCTGGCCCTGCGTCGTTGAAGCTGAACAAATCCAATTGCCTGCCAATAACGCGATGGTCGCGTTTTTTTGCTTCTTCGAGGCGGGTAAGATATTCGTCAAGCTCTTTGCGGTTTCGCCAGGCGGTTCCATAGACCCTTTGCAGCATCTTCAGCGTCGAATCGCCATGCCAGTAAGCTCCTGCTACCGACATAATCTTAAATGCGCCGGCCTTGCCCGCGCTTGGGATATGCGGGCCCCGGCAAAGGTCTTCAAAGCCGTCGCCGGATGAGTAAAAGCTGAGTATGTCGCCGGTTGCGCGGTTGACGTTGTCGGTTTTGTATTTTTCGCCGCCTAATTTGGCAATCGCTTCGGCGCGGGTCATTTCCTTTCTGATAAAAGGCTTGTCGACCTTGACGATTTCGCTCATCTTCTCCTCAATGCGTTCGAAATCGCCCGGGCGAATCGGCTCATCGAGGTCAATATCGTAATAAAATCCGTCGTCAACGGTCGGCCCGTAAACGAGCTTTGTCTGGGGCCAGAGCTGGCAAATCGCCTCAGCCATAATATGCGCACAACTATGGCGCATTATTTCAAGGCCTTCGGTATCTTTGGATGTGATGATTTGTATGCTTGCGTCGCCGTTTATCGGGGCCGACAGGTCAACGAGGTTGCCGTTGACTTTGGCCGCTATGGCCGCCTTTGCCAGTCCTGCGCCGATTTTTTCCGCTACCTGTTTTCCCGTGATGCCGTCATTGGCCTCTATAATCGCGCCATCCGGCAGTTTAATCCTCGCCATTTGTCAATCCGATAAATCAGTCCTATTTCAAAAATTACTGCAAACTAAAGCCATTTTAGTCCTCCCGCCCGCCATAGTCAAGCAGGGTTTAACGTTATACCGGCGGTTTTGAAAATTGACTTCGGGGGTGTTTACGCTTATCCTAAAACCGGCTTATATATCTTTTTGGAGTTTGATAATGGTCGTAACTCGTTTTGCCCCATCGCCGACGGGATACCTTCATATAGGCGGAGCAAGAACAGCCCTGTTTAACTGGCTTTTAGCTAAGAAAACAGGCGGTAAATTCATCCTGCGCATCGAGGACACCGACCTCAAACGCAATACCCCGACTGCCACTCAGCAGGTTATCGATGACCTCCGCTGGCTGGGAATAACCTGGGACGAAGGTCCCGAAGTCGATGGCCCGGCTGCGCCGTATTTCCAGTCACAGCGAAGAGATATCTACGATAAATACATCAGGCAGCTTCTTGAGCAGGGCAGGGCGTATTACTGCTTCGAGACAGGTGAAGAGCTTGAGAAACTCCGCAAACAGGCCGAGGCACAGAAAAAAGGTTTCGTGTATCAAAGGCCCGCGATATTCCCGACCGAAGCGGAAGTCGAGAAAGCTAAAGCCGAGGGCAAATCCGTTACAATCCGTTTCGCGATGCCCGAAGGAACTATCGTCATCAATGACATTGTTCGCGGCGAGGTCAGCTTCAATACAGCAGAACTTGGCGATTTCATCATAATTAAAAGCGATGGCTTCCCGACGTATAATTTTGCCTGCGTAATCGACGACCACCTTATGGGCATCACCCACGTAATAAGGGGGCAGGAGCATTTAATGAACACGCCGGGCCAGCAGGCATTGTGGGAGGCGCTGGGCTTCGACAATCCGCCAAGGTATGCGCACATGTCGGTTACTATCAGCGAATCCGGAGGCAAACTCTCAAAACGTGAACGCCCGCAAACGCTCCGCAAGGCAATCAAGGCCAATCCCGATATCGACCTTAATACATTAGCTGTTATTGGAAACATCACAGTTGGGGAGCTTGGCGAATTCCTCGCGGGCGACAGCGTCCCCGATGTCCCCTCACTCGAGGCGATGGCGAAATACATTGGCGTCGTTCTGCCGGAAATTAACGTCGTCGATTTCTTCAAAAGCGGCTATGTCCCCGAGGCGATGGTCAATTTTCTCGCGTTGCTCGGCTGGAGCACGGGGGACGAACGCGAAGTTATGCCCTTGGATGAGCTGATACAAAGTTTCGATATCACTCGGCTGACCAAGTCCAACAGCTTGTTCGATAGAGGCAAACTTCTCGCCTACAACACCGAACATCTGAAAATGCTGCCTAAGGAAAAAACGCTCGCTCATTTTAAGGCATATTTGAAAGTAATTGATTCGCCGGTTGCAAAGGCCGGCGATGAAACTCTTCTGCGTTTAATCAAAATCTGCGAAGGCGCAAGGACACTTGCCGATATCGAGCACAAGTGTAAATTCCTGTTTACTGCCGATGACCGGATTGAATACGATGAAAAAGCCGTGCAAAAGGTTTTATTCAAGGATAACGGCCTTGCGATGCTCAAACTCGTCCGCGATAAATTAGCCGCAATGGCGGAATTAACCGAGCAGGGTATTGAGGATATGCTGCGGGCATTGGCAGAAGAGCACAAGGTCGGCTTAGGCAAAGTTGCCCAGCCCCTCCGCGTCGCTATCACCGGCTCAACCATCAGCCCCCCCATTTTCGACTCCGTCCAGTTACTCGGCAAAGAAAAAACCTTAGTCAGAATCGATACGACGCTTACCAAATTCGGAGGAAAATAAAGTGTCGGTTAAGATGCGACTGATTGTTTATTATTTATTCTTCCTGGTTCTTCTGGGACTATTCCCGATTTTTTTCTTTCTTGGGTGGTACCTGCTTGTGGCGATTGTATATCCTTTGATAATCGCATATTCTCATTTTATGAATCCGCTTCGAAAAGTCGGATATAACCAGCATAAGCTTCATTTGAGTATGCCCGCTGTTATTATTGCACTGATTATTTGTTTGGCCATGATTGTGACGAATCTCGCTGGTTACTTCATGTATGTGAACGCTCACGCCCTTGATAAGATAAACTATTGGCTGATTGGCCTTATTGCTGTTTTTATGGTTCCTATCCTTATCTGGGACCAGATTTGTTTCGCGAGAATGGCAGATACTAAACAACAAATTAATGGAGATTGATTGCGATGTCACTGCTGGTAACAGGTTCGATTGGGATGGATACTGTAAAGACGCCGTTTGGCGTGAGTAAGGATTGTCTGGGCGGGTCGGCTGTTTATTTCAGTATGGCGGCGAGCTTCTTTTCGCCCGTGCGGTTTCTCGGAGCAATCGGGGCCGATTGCCCCTTTGATTTGAAGAAAATCTTCAAAGACCGGAAGGTTGACCTTAATGGGCTTGAACTGCGGCACACAAGCAAGACCTTCCGCTGGGCCGGCTCATATCAGGGCGCAATGAATGAGGCCACGACCGATGCCGTCGAATTGAATGTCTTAGCGGAAAACCCACCCCGGATGCCAGAGGAATACAAGGACAGCAAATTCGTCTTTTTGGCAAATACCGCGCCGATTCTGCAAATCCAGCTTCTTGACCAGCTCCATAAGCCCAAATTTGTCGCCGCCGATACGATGAATCTCTGGATAAATAACAATCTTGCTGATTTGAAAAAACTCCTGAAAAAAATCGACTGCCTCATCCTCAATGAAACTGAAGCGAGGATGTTAGCCAATGAGCATAATCTCATAACCGCGGCGGCAAAAATTGAGAAACTCGGCCCCTCCGTCGTAGTCATCAAGAAGGGCGAATCCGGCTCAATCATTCGCCAAAAAAATGGCGATTTGTTTGTCCTGCCCGCCTATCCCGCCACTATTGTCAAAGACCCCACCGGCGCGGGCGACAGTTTCGCGGGCGGATTTATGGGTTATTTAGCAGGCCAGAACAAGACCGACTTCGCGACTTTGAAAAAGGCAGTCGCTTATGGCACAGTTGTAGCGTCTTTCACAATCTCTAATTTCTCACTCAAAGGCCTGACAAAAACAACGAGGCGCAACATCGACAGCCGATTGAACGAGCTTCGCAATCGGGTAAAATTTTAATCGGGGAGCAATATGCGAGTGTTTATCGCAATCGATATCGACGACAAGACCCGAAAGGCGATCGCGGATTTGCGAAAGAAAATCGCCTCGAAGGTTGACGTCAAAAAAGGCGATTTAAAGTGGGTCGAGCCGAATAATATCCACCTTACGCTGAAATTCCTGGGCGAAATAAGCGATGAGCAATTAGAAGAAGTAAAGGAAATAGTAAATACCGTTGTCCAGGCACACCAGAAATTTAACCTCGAAATCGAGTCCGTCGGCTCATTCGGAGGCAGAAGCGCAAAAGTCGTCTGGGTGGGCGCAGGAAAAGGAACTGATGCGTTATTGGCATTGCAAAAAGACCTCGACGACCTCCTCGCCCAGGCGGGCTATCCCAAAGAAGAACGCGAATTTTCCGCGCACCTGACGCTTTGCCGGGTAAATCACCCGATGGCCGGTATTAAGATGGGCGAGGCAATCGCACAATTTTCACATCTCAAGCTCGGCTCAATCGCCGCTGACGCGATTTACGTTTACCAAAGCCAGTTGACACCAGCCGGCCCAAACTATACTCTATTGGGCGATTTTAAGTTGCGGTAAGGATGAACGAAAAACCGGGGAATGTTTCCCCACACACTACCCACATAGGAGTCGAGAAAAATGACTAAGACAAAGACCACCCAGCAGACCAAAGGCACAGTTGAACCATTAAGACCACAGCAGGCGGGCGCGGCGGATAAATCGGGCGCGGAATCCGCCCTGCAAAGAGTCATCGCTCAAATCGAAAAGCAATACGGCCGCGGCTCGATTATGCAGATGGACGAGCACAAGTATGCCCGAATCGAAGGCATACCCAGCGGCGCGTTATCGCTCGATATTGCCTTGGGCGGCGCTGGTATCCCGCGAGGCAGAATCACCGAGCTTTTCGGCCCCGAATCATCAGGCAAAACCACACTGGCCCTGCACATCATCGCCAATGCACAAAAAGCAGGCGGCGTCGCAGCTTTCATCGATGCCGAACACGCCCTTGATACTACCTGGGCAAAACGCCTCGGCGTTGACGTAAGCTCGCTTCTTGTCAGCCAGCCGGATAACGGCGAACAGGCACTTGATATCGCCGAAATGCTTATCGCCTCCAACTCCGTTGACGTCCTCGTTATTGACTCAGTCGCCGCGCTGACCCCCAAAGCCGAAATCGAAGGCGAAATGGGCGACAGCCACATGGGCCTTCAGGCGCGACTGATGAGCCAGGCGATGAGGAAACTCACCGCCATAATCGCCAGGAGCAAAACCGCTCTCATATTCATCAACCAGATTCGCATGAAAATCGGCGTGATGTTCGGCAACCCAGAAACCACCACAGGCGGCAACGCCCTCAAATTTTACAGCTCGATCCGCCTTGACCTGCGGCGAATAACAACCCTAAAGGAAGAAAGCGGCTCCGTAGGCAACAGGGTTCGCGCCAGGGTCGTGAAAAACAAAATCGCCCCGCCTTTCCGCGAAGCCGAATTCGACATTATGTTCGACCACGGCATCAGCTACGAGGGCGACCTGCTCGACCTCGGCGTCGCGTGCAACGTAATCGAAAAATCCGGCACCCATCTTGGTTTCGGCGAAATACGCCTGGGCCAGGGAAGGGAAAAGGCGCGACAGTTCCTTATCGATAACAAGGACCTCTGCGAACAGATAAAACACAAAATCCTCGTCTCAAAAGGACTCGTCGAGGATTTATCCGCCGGGGCGGGCAAATGAACACTGTGCCACAGATTTCAAAAAAGAAATTACAATCAGTGTAATCTGTGGTTAAGAACTAATTCAGAAAGGACAACGCTATGAATTTACTTGCAGCAGCAGCAACGCCGACACAACCGGCGCCGACTTACCAGAATCCGGGCTATCAGGGTCAGGGATACCAGAACACAACACAGCAGCCCGACAGACCAGTCCAACAGCCGAACTGGAAAGCCAAGGTTTTAGGTTACGGCTATTTACTTTTTAATATAGCCGTCGTTGTGTTTATTGTTGTTATGGTTTACAGGTTCGTAAAGGCCTTCGAAAAAATAGCCGGCAGTTTGGACAAGGGCATTGTTATAAGAAAAGACGATACGACAGCCTAATTTCGCAGAGCAGATATGACATTGACCGCAAAACAAATAAGAACCGGCTTTATCGAGTTCTTTAAGGGCAGGGACCACAAGTTTGTCCCCAGCTCGCCTATTGTCCCCATCGGCGACCAGACGCTGCTCTTCGCCAACGCCGGGATGAATCAGTTCAAGGACATATTCCTCGGCCTCAGTGCCCCGTCGTGCCGTCGCGCCGTCAACAGCCAGAAATGTCTCCGCGTCAGCGGCAAGCACAACGACCTCGAAGAAGTAGGCCACGATAACTACCATCACACGTTTTTCGAAATGCTTGGCAACTGGTCATTCGATGACTATTTCAAGGCCGAGACAATCGAATGGGCCTGGCAGTTATTCACCGACGTCTGGCAAATCAACCCGAAAAATTTATACGCCACCGTATTCGCCGGCGACGCCCACGATAATCTCCCCGAAGACAGCGAGGCCGCGAATCTCTGGACAAAGGTAACATCACTGCCCGCCGACCGCGTCCTTAAATTCGGCAGGAAAGACAACTTCTGGGAAATGGGCGAAACCGGCCCCTGCGGTCCCTGCAGTGAAATCCACATTGACCTCGGCCCCGACCGATGCGACAAAAAAAACGTCCCCGGCCACAAATGCGCCGTAAACGCCGGCTGCGCAAGATTTATCGAGCTTTGGAATCTCGTATTCATACAATTCAACCGGGCCGAAAACGGCAAGCTCACGCCGTTGAATGCGAAATACGTCGATACCGGCGCCGGATTGGAAAGAGTTACGGCTGTCCTGCAGAATAAACGCAGCAATTACGACACTGACCTGTTTATGCCTGTAATAGACCGGCTCGCCGAAATGACCGGCAAAAAATTCACCTCACAATTGAACAATAAAACCGATAACGCATTCCGCGTTATCGCTGACCACATCCGCGCACTTTCAATGGCTATAACTGACGGTGCGACCCCTTCCAACGAAGGCAGGGGCTACGTCATTCGCAGAATCCTTCGACGCGCCTTCCGTTTCGGCAGAGAACTCGGCCTGCACGATCCGTTCCTCTTCAAGCTTGTCCCCGCAGTTGACGATTGTCTTGGCGAGGCGTTTCCCGAAATAAAGGCACGAAAAGATTATGTCTCAACAGTAATCGAATCCGAAGAGGCAAGTTTCGGCAGAACTTTAGACAGGGGACTTGAGATTTTTACCGATGCTGCCGATAAAGCTAAAAATAAAACAATCTCCGGCGACGATGCCTTCCAGCTTTATGACACTTACGGTTTCCCTGTTGACCTTACTCAGTTGATGGCGCAGGAGCGGGGCCTCAAGGTCGATACTGACGGTTTTAATGCCCTGATGGAGCAGCAGCGCAGCCGCGCGAGGGCCGCACAAAAAGGTGCCCAGCTTTTAGTTACCTCGCCTGATAAGGAGCTTCCCGTAACCGAGGACCTGCACAAATATAAAACAGACCGTTGCGATGCGACAATCGTCGGCTTTATCGACCAGGGCGTCTTCAAAACAAAAGGCAAGTTCGATGCGGGCGAAGAAGCCGGCGTCGTCCTCGACAAGACCTGCTTTTACGCTGAAATGGGCGGACAGGTCGGCGACTGCGGGACCATTGACTCGGCTAAAGGCAAATTTGTCGTCGATATCACGACTAAAGTCGCCGATTGCGTCATTCACCGCGGTCGGTTCATCGAAGGAACGCTTGCCGTCGGCGATAAAGTTACCGCCGCTGTCAGCCCAGACAGAGACGCGACAAAGAAAAATCATACTGCCACCCATTTGCTCCAGTGGGCGCTTCGCCAGATTCTGGGCACTTCCGTCGCCCAGCAGGGCAGTTTGGTTTCGCCCGATTATCTGCGGTTCGACTTTACCTGTCCGAAAGCGCTGACTGCCGAGCAGATAAAAGAAGTCGAATCACTTGTTAAGGGGAAAATTGCCGCCGATTTACCCGTTACCAATGCGGTCCTTTCCCGCGAAGAAGCCGATAAATTGGGAGCGATGGCGCTTTTCGGCGAAAAATACGGTTCGGAAGTTCGCGTTGTCGCTGTCGGCGCGCCGGATGAAAAAGGGTTGAATCTTGCGTTCAGCAAGGAATTTTGCGGCGGCACTCACGTTGACAAGACGGGCGTTATAGGCGGATTCAAAATCATAAAAGAGGAAAGCATTTCCGCGGGCGTACGCAGAATCACTGCTCTTAGCGGTCAGGGCCTTGCCAAATATCTCGAACAGCGAAGCGATATCATCGATGAGCTTTCGCTTGCGTTTAAAATCCCGGCGGACAAAATTACGGAAAAGGTTAATAACCTGCTTGCCGAAAATAAACGGTTGACCAAAGAACTTAAATCCCCCTCGCGTCAGGCCGCGTCCGATTCGCTTGCCGAAGCGAAACAAATGCTGGATAAATGCGAAAAAGTCGGAGATGCCTCGATAATCACGGGAAAACTATCGCCCACGACTGCCGAGCAGGCACGCGCGGCGATTGATATGCTCAAAAAGAAGGCCCCGTCCTCGGTCATCGTCATCGGGTTCGCTGAAGGCGATAAGGCAACCCTTTTTGCTGCCGTAACCGACGACCTCACAGCCAAAATCGGCGCAGGAGAAATCCTCAAACAAATCGCCCCCATAATCGACGGCGGCGGCGGCGGCAGACCCAACATGGCGCAGGCAGGCGGCAAAAAACCAGAAAAACTCGATGAAGCAATCGCCAAAGCCGCGGAAATTATAAAAACAAAACTGTAAAACCTGGCTCGTCAAAAAGAAAGGTCGGCAATGGAGGGAAATACGCCGGACCAGAGGTCTCACGAATCCGCCGAAAAGATGCGGTTGGCGGTCGAAAAACTGGAGCAGGAAGTTTTTAAACCTGACCCGCTGCCGAAAAGGACCCTGCCGTGGCTTATCGATATATTTTTGTATCCGATGAGCATTTCAGGGGTAATCCATATGGTAATTTTTGCGATTATACCGCCGTTGCTTTGGCTTCTTGTCCTGCGTTACATTCGTCCCTTCGGCGGGGTCCCGTATCTGATTCTTTATTTGCTGCTCGCCGGCTACGCCTTTTATTACATTAGCTATTGCGTCTTTGACAGCTCAAGGGGTGGTCTTCGTGCGCCGGATGTCACCATTTATGATTCCCCCGACAAAATAGGATTATTTTCGCAGGTTTTTCTTGTGATTGGTGTCGTGGCTGTTTGCTTTTTCCCGGCAGTCATATATTACATCGTGACCGAACGAGCCGATTTGGTGTTTTTGGCTGCTGTCGGCGGTCTGTATTTTCTTTCTCCCGATGGTTATGTTGACAGCAGTATTGTTCGATTCGGTCGATGCGCTCAAACCGGTTATGATTATCACCTCGATATACAGAACGTTTGTTCCGTATTGCGGGCTTGTTTTAACCTTTTCCGCGATTGCCGGGCTTATCGCTCCTGTCATATTGGGGTTGCCAAAGGCGGGGGATTTAATTGCTGGCCTTATTTACCTCCAATTACTTATGGATTATCTTTTGGGCACAGCTTGTGTGCGGTATAAGATTGCTTTTGTGTATTTTGCGATTGTTTCAGCGCATCTCCTGGGAAGGTTTTATCTGCGGCACAAAAAGGAACTTAATTGGAAGATTTAGTTTGTAGCACGAATGAGCGACGCGGACTTAAACAATAAGCAGCCAGTCAGCCAAATCTGTTTCAACTGCGACTTTTGCGGCAAACAGATTCGTGTGCCGTCGGTGCACGCCGGCAAAAAGGGGAAATGTCCCCAGTGCAAAAACATCGTCCTGGTTCCATGTTCAACGCCTCCGCCGCCGCAGGCAAATACGCCGATTGATCCTGGACCGGAGTTAGACCTGGTTCTTCAGCCGAGTCCCCCACACGACCGTATTGCTGCCGACAAGCCGAAAGACCAGCAGTATGAAATGCTGCGGCAAAGCGAAGGATTGCCTTCCCTCTGGCCAACGCTTCCGCCGCAACGAAAATTCCCCTGGCTTATCGATATATTTTTGTACCCCGCCAACCTCTACGGAATTATCTTTCTTGCCATCGTTGTTTTGATACCGTGGATGTTTCAGCTTGTGGTTGAGTTTCTTGTCGGGTTGATGGGGGTATTCGCTGTTTTAGTTATCTTTATCAATTTAATAGTGGATATTGTAATCCTGATGTTTGCATACTGGTTTCTGGCTGAATGCATCTGCGACAGCGCTGAAGGAAACCTGCGTGTGCCGAATACGGCCGATAACACTCCGGGGCTTGCGGAGATGGGCTTACGGCTTATACGGATATTTGCCTGTCTCGTGGTCTATTTAGTCCCAGCTTCTTTGTACTACAAATATACTTATAGATTCGACTTGCCTTTCCAAATCATTGCGGGTTGCGGGATATTTTTATACCCGATGGCGCTGCTTGGCGTCTTAATGTTTGATTCGATACACGGCCTGAATCCTCTTATTATCATCCCATCCCTGTTCAGCGCTTTTTTTCAATATTGCGGCCTGCTTGTATTTGTTTGCACAATTGTTTTCCTGTTTACGAAGGCCAGAGAATTTCTCCTGGCGAGCCCTCTGTTGTGGCTATTCCTTCGAGCAATTGAAGTATATCTGCTTATGGTGGTAGCGCACCTGCTTGGCCGTTTTTACTTCAAGTATCAGGAAAAACTCAACTGGGATGTTTAGCTTCGAGTTTGCTGCCGTATCTTCACGCTTCTGGCGTGTGCGTCTAATCCCTCTGCCTCTGCCAGGCGGATTATGTCCTCCGCGCTTGCCGTTAATTTCTTCTTGTCGTATTCAATAATACTCGTTGATTTTACGAAGTCATTTGCGCTTAACGCGCTGAAAAATCTCGCACTCGTTCCGGTTGGCAAAGTATGACTCGGCCCCGCCCAGTAATCACCAACCGCAACAGGTGAATAATCACCTATAAATATCGCCCCTGCGTTTTTTATCTTGTTGGCAATCTGCCTGCTCTGTTTTCCGCATTGAATTTGCAAATGCTCGGCAGCAAAAACATTGGCTTGAGCTACTATGTCCGACATATTTTTGAACGCTACGATGGCACCAAAGCCCAGCAGACAATCGATTGTTTCTTTTGCTCTGCCTAACGCTGCTGCTTGTCGTTTGAGTTCGACCAACACATCAATAGCAAGTTTTTCGGAATCCGTGAATAAAACCGCCGACCCCGGATTATGCTCCGCCTGGCTCAGCATATCCGCTGCTACCCAGACAGGATTCGCTTGTTTGTTTGCTATTATCAAAACCTCGCTTGGCCCTGCAATAGAATCAATGCCGACAAGACCGAGAACTTTTTTCTTCGCCATCTGGACCCAGGCATTACCCGGCCCGACAATCTTATCAACGTTTGGTATCGTTTTAGTTGACCCCGCCAGTGCCATTACGGCCTGTGCGCCGCCTATCCTGTAAACCTCTTTAATCTTCAATTCCTTGCAGGTCGCTAATATCACGGGATGAATGCTGCCCTTGTATCTTGGCGGCGATACCACAACAATCTCTTTGACGCCCGCCACCTGTGCAGGAACAGCCGTCATAATAACCGTCGATGGCAATGGCGCAGATGCCCCCGGCACGCATATCCCCACCCGTCTTATCGGCGTGTATTTTATACCCGTCGATTTAAAACTCTTGTCTTTGCCGACGAAAATTTTTGACTGATACTCTTTAACGTTCTTAATCGCCAGACGAATCGACTTCAAAAGTTTTTTGTCGATTGCTTTGTGGGCTTCTTGTAGTTCTTCTTCTGGTATTCTGAATTGCTCAGGGGTAAGTTTAACACCATCAAATTTTTCCGTAAATTCGGCTATTGCTTCATCTCTACGTTTTTTTACTTCCTCAAGAATTGCATCTAATTGCCTTTCTTTTTCACCGTCAAAATGTGTGGCCCGGATAACTGCTAACCGTATTCCTACAAACCGTTCTGTAAAATCCGGCTGGTCGTATTTAATCAGAATTTTATCAAGCTCATTCGCCATTATTGAATCTCTTTTCTCTCTGCGTTCTCCGCGGTAAAACCTATCTCCCGAAGTTTCCGTAACTGTACATCCTCGTTGCCTTTTGCAGCAGCAGGTATTGTTCGCCTTTATATTTTGTTAAAATCCCTGCCACGTTGAACCTGACCGGGTTTGATTCGCTTCGCACCTGTGTCATCGCATCTTCGAGTTTCTGGCAGGGCAGCAGCTTTATAGTGAATTTATCGACCCCTCGCCCAAACGCGTCCGCCTCGAAAACATATACCCCGTTTTTGACTGCTACTCGGCCGGCCCTGTTTGCGAAAATCGTATCCTGTTTCAGTTGCAGTTCTTCCTGTCGGGTTGCTTGTGCCTCAGTCGTCGGCAAAACCTCCGACGTCTTCAATAATGCCACTATCTCCGGGGGGATATTCACCACGTCATTCGGAGCATTCACCGCCTGCCCCGAGCTTAGTCGAGGGGAGCTTTCCTGGCTTGTCTTGTTCGGCTCATTTTCCTCCGTTTCTTCCGCGGGCCTGTCTATCTTGCGAAGCGACAGATAATATACCGCGAACAAATAATTCTTCCCCTCGAATTTCGCCACCTTCGCCCATATCCTGAACATCGTGTCGTTTCGCTCTTTGGCGTCCAATATCATTTTCTCGAGTGTCGCCGAGCCAAGCATTTCCACTGTCTGCCCTGCTTTTATCTCCACTCCGCCTATGTTCGCTGCGGATTCGAATTCAAACGCCCATTTGTCGGTCCCTGTTTGAACCAGCTTGCCGTCAACTCCCGCAAAAACGTAATCATCAGGTAATAATTTATCGCCGGCCTGCAATTTATTGCCGTTGGTTTTTGTCGTCGCTGCCGACGTCGTTATTGCTGCCGCAATCGTCAGCGCCAATATGAATCTCGCTATCCTCATCGTTTGGCTTTCTCTTTTTTACCGGCTTTTTTGTTCGACTGCTCAAGTGTATACTTCAACAGCCCACCCGAAAGCAATATTTCCCGGTCTCTGCCCGACAGGTTTAATTTCCCGGTAATCTCATATCCGCCTTTTTCTTCGACAATCTTTACTTCGTTTTTGTTTTTTATCGCATCGACTAAGCCGTCTATCCGCAGATTATCGCCCTGGCTGATTTTCTCGTAGTCATCCTGGTTGGCCAATTCTATCGGCACAACGCAGAAGTTTATCAGGTTCGCCCTGTGAATCCGCTCGATACTCTTGGCAATCACGGCACGCACACCTAAATACATCGGGCATAACGCCGCGTGCTCTCTCGATGACCCTTGTCCGTAGCTCGCCCCGGCAACAATAACACCGCCTCTGTCCTCATTTTTCACCTTCATCGCCCGTTCAGCGAAACTGGGCTTGCCCTTTTCATTGAAGCAGTGGAACACAACCTTTGCGTATTCCGGCACGTTGCTGCGGAGCTTCAAAAACGCCCCCGCGGGCATTATGTGGTCGGTTGTAATTTTATCGCCGCACTTTATCAATACTTCCGCCTTCAAATCTGCGGGCAATTGCCTCGGTTGTTCGGGCACAACTATTGTCGTCCTGCGAATAACCTCCGCCTTCGCCGCTTCCTTCTCATTCAAAGGTGCCTCAATCATATTATCATTGATAATAAATTTCGCCGGCTGCTCAATCTTCGGGTAATTTGTCCCGAATAATTTTTTCATTTCTCGCGGGTCGGTAATTTTACCCGTCAAAGCCGATGCCACCGCCGTCTCAGGACTCACGAGAAATACCTTATCGTCTTTTGTTCCGCTTCTTCCCGCGAAATTCCGGTTGAACGTCCGCAAGCTCACGACTCCGTCCGCTGGCGAAAAGCCAAGCCCAATACAAGGCCCGCATCCGCTCTCAAGAATCCTTGCCCCCGCAGATATAATATCTCCCAGCGCGCCGTTGGCCGCCAACATATTCAAAACTTCCCTGCTTCCCGGCGCAACCGCTAACTCCACCGTCGGGTCAATCTTCCTGCTCTTTAATGCTGTCGCAACCATCATCAAATCCGCGTAACTCGAATTCGTGCAGCTTCCTATCGCTATTTGCTTGGCTTCTGTCCCGGCGATTTCTGCGATTGTTTTCACGTTATCAGGCGACGACGGGCATGCCGCCATTGGCTCAAGCTTCGATAAATCAATCTCAATCAGCCGGTCATAAATCGCCCCCGCGTCTGCGCTCATTGGCTGATAATCCTTTTCCCGCTTCTGCGCAGCCAGGAATTTCTTTGTCTGCTCATCGCTGGGGAAAACGCTTGTTGTTACCCCCAGTTCCGCTCCCATATTCGTAATCGTCGCCCGTTGCGGCACAGTCAGCGTCGCAACCCCGGGCCCGAAATACTCAACACCCCAGCCGACGTTACCTTTTGTAGTCAGTATGCTCAAGAGTTTCAGGATTACGTCTTTCGCCGCAACCCAGTCAGTCAGTTGCCCTGTCAATTTAACGCCTGTAACTCTTGGGCAAGCTAGGTAAAATGGTCCTCCGCCCATCGCAACCGCAACGTCTAATCCGCCCGCACCTATCGCTATTGCCCCGATTCCCCCCGCAGTAGGCGTATGCGAATCGCTCCCCAGCAATGTCGCACCGGGTTTTGCGAACCGTTCCAAATGAACCTGATGGCAAATCCCGTTGCCCGCCCGCGAATGATAAACCCCGCTTTTGGCCGCTATCGTCTGCAAATACAAATGGTCGTTATGGTTCTCCGGCCCAAACTGAGACATATTATGGTCAATATAACTGACCGATAAATCAGTCCTTACTCGACCGGCACCCATCGATTCGAACAACAAGAACGCCGTCGTTCCCGTCGCGTCCTGCGTCAGCGTCTGGTCAATCCGTATCCCAATCTGCTCGCCTGCCGCGAGTTTTCCTTCAACAAGGTGCGCCCCAAGTATTTTGTAAAATAACGTCTCAGCCAATTTTTAACTCCAATCATCCTAATGTTTAGCCCCGCAATTTATTGCGGGGCTCTTCTGCCACGCCAATTTAACATACCACCCTAAAAAACACAAACCCCTCTATCTCCTCCGTTTTTTTCCTTTTACTTTTTCCCTTTTGCCTTGTTTTAGAAGTAATATCTGCCCAGGTAGCCAATTATTGCCTTTTTCACTTCAAGCGGCTCTATCGGGCCGGTATGCCGATAAATTATCTCACCGCCCGGCTTTATAATAACTGTGTAAGGGATACCGCCTTCCCAGCCCTTGTCCAGCGCATCGGACATTTCGGTTCTGTCCTCCGAGTTGAACAGATAATTGGTGCAGGAAACTTGTTTATCCTTCAGGAATTTTATAACATCGTCTTTTTTGCTCGGCATATCCCCGCTGATTGTTACCATTTCAAATGCCCTGTTTCGATACATCCGGTTTATGTTGATTAATTCGGGCATTTCAATTACACAAGGCCTGCACCATGTTGCCCAGATATTGACCAGCCGGAGTTTACCCGAATTATTTTTCATAATCTCACGCACGCCGTTGGCGTCTATAAGATTCACCTCAACCGACTCTTTTGCCCATTCCGCAAATGCCTTTTGCACCGAGTTTCGCTTGTCCGCCCATTTTATCGTACAGCCGAACGTCTTCATTTTCTTTATCGTAATCTCTCGCCCATCGAGCATCGCGTCAATCGCGTCCCGAACAAAGCTCTTCTTTATTTTACTTGGGTCTTCGGAGTTATCGACTGCGCCTGAGTATTGCAGTTTGCGTTCCTTGTCGAATATGAATACGTCAGGTGTGCTCACCGGGCCATAAGCACGGGATACCGTCTGTGTCTGGCCGTCGTAAAGATACGGAAAATTAAACTTCCTCTCCGCCGCGCGAAGCTTCATCTCCTCAAAAGAATCGCCTATGTCGGTATATCCCATCTCGTCGAGCCGGACTGCCTGCGGGTCATTCGGCGATATCGCCACGACCGCCACCCCCTTGCTCTTATAATCCGTAACCAATTGCATCAGCCGGCCTTCGTATGCCTGCGCCGTCGGGCAGTGATTAGCGGTGAACACAATCACGAGTATATTCGCGTCCGCGAAGTCTGCCAGCCGATATTCTCGACCATCCACGCCGGGCAAACTGAAATCCGGCGCAGCCGCCCCGATTTCCAGAGGCACAGTTTTACTCGTCTCCGCTAAAGCAATTCCCGTAACAATCATCGCGATTAGAATCGCCGACCAGAATACGTTCTGTCTGTTCATATTCAATACCTCCAGGTAATCAGCTTTGTTTAAATGATACGCCATCGGCCATTGATAATCAACCCGGCAAAGTCCGCGCATAAAAAAACCGGCCCACCCCGTCAATTCGGAGCAGGCCGGCGTTACATTCGGTTATTCCGCCGGCTAAATTGGCGCCGGTTTATTCACTTCTGTGTATGTGTAGTGCTTTTCTGCCAGTATCCCTTTTAACTCATCAATTATGGTATCCTGCGTCCACAGAGCGCCGGGGTCATTGAACATTTTGGTCTTCGTGATGTAAAGCGACGCTGAAATACCTCCTACCCCCGCAAGATCATGCTCTAAATCAAGAAATATACCTTCTTCTTCCCTGATAACGCCCTTCAACACCGGGGCGATATATCTTCTGTTTGAAGGACCGATAGTTGTTCTATTGACGTTACCCATTATAAGCGACCTGAAACCGAAAGGCGAGTTGCCGTTGAGCACGTAGAAATTCCTCACGTCCCGCGGCAATATATACGGGTCGAGGAACTCGTTGCTGTCGTGTGCGTTGAGCTGGACGTAAACCTTATGCCCGTTGGGATCTCTGCCGTAAATAATCATGTTCGCGTCAACGAGCGAATTGGTGCCGTCGTTAAAGTTCATTACCAGATAACCCATGAAGGGAATCGTTACTGCATTTGTATCATCTACCCCTCTAATCGTCCCCGACAGGTTATAAACAAGGAAATAACCATAAGATGAAGTGCATATCCCTAAAATTACCAATGCCACAAACAATGCCGACAGCATTTTCATTTTCCGTTTCCTCTAATTAAACATTCAATCATTTCCTCTTGCTTTACTATCGATTGATAAATACCTGGGCATATTGTTCCCGCCGTTATAGCGGCGACGGGATACTCACTGCCTTGTAGTGCTTTTCTGCCAGTATCACTTTTAGTGTATCAATAATTCCATCCTGCGTATGCGGGGCAACATGGTTATGAGGGCTATTGACTCCTCTTGTAGCAATGATGTAAAGCGTCGCCGACATATTTCCTAACCCCGTGATATCCTGGTCTAAACCAAGGAATATACCTTCTTCTTCCGTAATAGGGCCGCTCAATGCCGTGGCGATATCTTTTCTGATTCCAGAACCGACATTTGTTCTATGGACGTTGCCCATTATAAGTGACCCGAAACCGAAAGGCGAGTTGCCGTTGAGCCCGTAGAAATTCCTCACGTTCTGCGTCAATATAAACGCATCGAGGAACTCGTTGCTGTCGTGTGCGTTGAGCTGGACGTAAACCCTATGGCTGTTGGGGTCTCTGCCGTAAATAATCATGTTCGCGTCAACGAGCGAATTGGTGTCATTATCAAAGTTCATTACCAGAAAACCCCTGAAGGGAATCGTCACCCTTGTTATATCAACCGTCCCATCCGTTCCTTTAATTGTGCCCGACAGGTTATAAATAAGGAAATAACCGTAAGATGATGTGCATATCCCCAGCATTACCAATACCACTAATACCGCCGACAACCTTTTCATTTGCCGTTTCCTCTTATAAGCATTCAGTTCTGCAATACGGGTGAAGACATTTATGATTATGGATATTATCCCTTGTGCCGGCCCGTTTGCAACCTAAATCCGCACCTTTTACTCTTCACGTTTATATGTTTGCATATTATTATCTTATCGGAATAATGAACAGTGCGACCGATAAGCTCGAACAATTAAAACATGGTTTTGCGATAATGGATTAAGCGAATGAAGATTAAAATTTTCGTTGCATTGGTTTTGGTGGGTCTTTTTGGAGCAGACAACGCTTTTTCGCAGGGTTTTTTGGGCTATCGCGACAGCTTTAATATCGTTGACTGGAAGTTTTATAAAGGCGACATACACTCTGCTGAAAGCGGCGACAAGATATCGGAACAAGGATGGGAAGGCGTGACTATCCCTCATACCTGGAATGCGAAAGACGTTCTGACTGAGGGAGACCATTGTTATCAGGGGGTAGGATGGTATCGCGGCAGTTTTGATTTGCCAAAGAAGCAAAATAGCAGGCGATACTTTATTCGTTTTGAAGGTGTATGCCTGGTATCCGATGTATATGTCAACGGCGTTTTCATTGGCCGGCACAAAGGCGGTTATTCAGCTTTTTGCTACGAAATCACCCGACAGGTCAGGACTGGCCGGAAAAACGGCATTTCCGTCAAGGTGGATAATTCAATGCAGCCGGACGTGGCGCCTTCCGGGACTTATCTTTATCCTTTGTTCGGCGGCATTTACCGTCCCGTCACCGTATTCAGCACGGATTGCTTATGTATTTCCCCTCTTGATTACGCTTCGAGCGGCGTATATATCCGCCCCGTGAGCGTTTCTCAGAAACAGGCGGATATTGAAGTGGCGACGCTTCTGGATTCAAAAGACCAAAACGACGCCGAAGTAATGCTGAAGACGACCGTGCTGGACAATAATAATGTGGTTGCTCAGAGCAGTGAAAAAGTTATTGTAAAAAATAATCAGCAGGCCAAAAGCGTTTCGAAAATTCATATAGACAATCCGCATCTCTGGAATGCCAGAAAAGACCCGTATTTATACAAGCTGAATGTGCGAGTGGAAAACGCAAATGGAACAAGAATAGACGAAATAGACCAGCCGCTTGGGCTGCGATTCTTCGAAGTTGACAGGGACAAAGGTCTTATACTGAACGACCAGCAGTATCATTTGCACGGCGTGTGCAGGCATCAGGAATGGGAAGGATTTGGTTCTGCGTTAACCGATGAGCAGCACGAAAAGGATATCGAATTGATTCTTGAGCTTGGCGCAAATGGAGTGCGGCTGGCTCATTATCAGCAAGCGGATAAGATATACAGCTTGTGTGACGAGAAAGGGCTTGTGGTCTGGGCGGAAATTCCGAACACCCCATCGTATCGGGCGGAAAATCCCGCATATCTTCAGAACTGCAAAGAGCAATTGACGGAGCTTATCAAACAAAACTACAATCACCCATCTATTTTCTTCTGGGGAATGTACAACGAAATCCCAATCTCAGCCGAAGATGTAAAATCGCTGCATCAGACCGCCAAACAGCTGGATTCTTATCGTTTAACCACCCAAGCAGATTTCACGCAGGTTACAGGCAGACATTTTGTGACGGATGTCGCCGCATGGAACTGGTACTTCGGCTGGTACTACGACAAGTTTGACAAATATGTCACTTGGTATGACAACCTTCACAAACAACACCCCCAGATTAAAGGCGGCCTGAGCGAATACGGCGCCGAAGGTTGTATCAGCCAGCAGCAGGAAGACCCGAATCGTCCTAATCCTTATGGCAGGTTTTTCCCCGAACAATACCAGCGTCTTTACCATGAGGAGGTCTGGAAGAATATAAAAGACAGGGACGATATCTGGTGCAAGTTTATATGGAACATGTTCGACTTCAGCTGGACGTTTGCTAAACGCGGCGACCGTGATTTTATTAATCATAAGGGGCTTGTTACGCATGACCGCCAGGTGAAAAAAGACGCCTTCTATTTCTACAAGGCAAACTGGTCCGATGAGCCGGTCCTTTATATCCTCAGCAGACGCAATACGCAGCGAACTGAAAGCAATGTGCAGGTTGCGGTTTACACAAATCTCGATGAAGTCGAGTTGTACATCAATAGCAAACTGATATCGAAGAAAAAAATGGATTCAGATATCCACAAGATTACCTGGGAAAATGTCGGGCTTGTGCTTGGGAATAACCAGGTAAATGTAATCGGCTATAAAGGCGGCAAAAAGTATACCGACGCCTGTGAATGGATAGTCGTTACAAAATCCGACAGCCAGTCCCCATAGAATATAAGCTTTGCTCGATTCTACATCTCTGCCGGGTCCTGGTTGTAAAAGTTTTTTAGCTCCCGATACAAATCCGGATATGTCTTTTGCAAATCCTTTGGCCGTTCGAAGAAGTATTCGGTTGCGACCGCGAAAAACTCTGCCGGGTCCTGCCCTGCGTATGAACCCAATAGCGTCGGCCTATTACTCGATAAATCCTGCAGAAGCTTGATATAATTTTTATGAAGCACTCTTGCCCAGGTGATAAACGTTGACCGTTGCTGTAGCACCGCGGAACTGTCGCCCTGTCCGCAGGTGCTGTCCAATTGATGTGCGAATTCGTGAAACACAACATTATGTCCGTCACGTACGTCCGCCGCATCTTGCCGGATATCATCCCACGACAGCACAACCGCCCCGCGATGCCACGACTCGCCTAATCGCACGTCGAATCCTTCTTCGACGACCCCGCCCGCCAGATGTCTCGTCGCTTTTGCGACGTATGCCGCCGGGTAAACGAGTATCGAATACAATCCCGGGTAGTAATCGGTTTCGCGGTGCAAAAGCAATACACACGCTTGGGCCGCTATTGTTACCTTGATTTCATCGGTAATCGTCAGTCCGCCGCAACCGAAGAAATGCTTCTCAGCTAAAAATACGAGGATATGCTGTTTCAATTCCTCTTTGTCGAGCACAGACAACCTGCGATAGAACAGCACATGCCCTTCAATTATACCAGCCCATTCCGGCGGGAAGGGCCGCTGCCTTATCCGCTTTCTACGCCATTTCTTAAAAAACCACATACCTGGGATTATAATCCCCAAAGCATAATCTCCGCCAGCCGAAGTTGCAGGGTGTGTAATTTACCTTGTTCATTAGCGAACCGACGAACCATCTGCCGAGGAACAATGTATTGTCTTCGACGGCCACTTGCCATAAACTATCCTTCGACAAATTTATTGCGAATACCGGGTATAATGCCATGAGTATGGAAAAACAATTTGAAAATATCGGCGATGGTTTGCTGGTGAGGGCCCCGGCGAAAATCAATCTGTCGTTACTGGTCGCGGGCAAGCGGCCTGACGGTTATCACGAGCTGGAAACCATAATGGCGAAAATCAACTGGTATGATGAGATACTGATTGAGCCGGGGAGGAAAAAAGGGATTGAATTAATCTGCAAGGGGCCATACGAGGTACCGGAGGGAAAAGATAATCTGGTTTATAAGGCGGCTAAACTGATACTGGAATCAGGGTATCAGAGAATCAGGGTATCACAAAAACAGGGTGTATCGGTTAAGATTACGCTGACGAAGAATATACCTGCGGGGACAGGACTGGGGTCGGGCAGCAGTGATGCGGCGGGGACATTGATGGGCATCAACGGGTTCCTGAAACTGGGGCTTAGCCAAAAAAGGCTTGGGGGATTAGCGGCACAATTAGGCAGTGACATAGCGTTCTTTTTGGGGGGACCAATGAGCTTTTGCACCGGCAAAGGGGAAAAAGTGCAAAAATTGCCAAAAAGTGAATTTAGGGTATTTCTGGTTGTTCCTGACGTAAGTGTTTCCACTAAAAGGGTTTACGGAAACTATCGGCACGATACGGCGAAATACGAACAGTTTCACAGGGCAATAAGCGGGTATATTAAGAAAAAGAGGATTGATTTAGTTTGCGAATTGTGCGCAAATATGCTCCAGGAAAGTTGCTTTGAGTTGAATACGAAGCTTAGAAAGCTGAAAAAGGGTATCGAACGAACAGGAATCGGGCCTGTGTGCTTGAGCGGGAGTGGTTCGTCGATGTATTGTGTTATTGACAAAGGCAATGAGGAAAAGGTAGTGACATATCAAAACAAGCTTGCGCTAGATTTTGGCTGCAAGAGCATGATATTAAACAGCAACAGTTGGTAGCTAATAGGTGAGGCGAGAGTATGCAAATCAGCGAAGTGAGAGTGAAGCTAATAGAGAACAAGGACGACAGGTTGAAGGCGTTTTGCTCGGTGACAATGGACAATGAGTTCGTGGTGCGTGATATAAAGATAATCGAGGGTACCAACGGATATTTTGTGGCGATGCCGTCAAGGAAGATGAGCGACCACTGCGAGAAGTGCGGGGGCAAGAACCACCTCCGGGCAAAGTTCTGCAATAACTGCGGGGCCGGGCTGCCCGATGACCGTGCGAAGAAGGATATGAAAGGCCGGATGAAGCTGCACGCCGACATTGCGCACCCGATAAACGCCGAGTGCAGGAAGAAGATTCAGGACAAGGTGGTGGCTGCGTTCAAGGAAGAATTGGATAGGTCGAAGCAGCCAGGATATAAGCCGGTGGATATGGATGAGCCGGATGATGATGTTCCGGAGATAGTAACGTAAACGGTTATATAAACACAAGCGGCTCACAATAATGTGAGCCGTTGAGTAAACCTGCGGTATTTGCCAGCAACAGTTCCGTTAAAACGGAACTGGCAGTGCAGCCGGGTGCGGTGGGGTAAAGCCCGGCTGTTTTTATTAGATATCCAAGTCGTCGAGCACCTTTTCCAAAGCAAGGTCTAACCGTTCAGTAAGGTTGTATCTGCCTTCCGTGAGCTGCCGGCGAACCTTAAGGACTTTTTGTTTCCTGACTTCTGGCATCACGGCGATTTTCTTAAGCACCTGACCGAGCGGCGTGCCGTTCATATTTTCGAGAATCTGCTCCATAAGCAGGTCATCATCTGCAATCAGGTCATCTGCTGGTTCGGCATACTCCCCGCGAAGCGGTTCAAGGTTGCGCCTTTGTTCTGTGAGCCAATTTTTGCGAGTACAATCGGACATCAATATTACCTTGCCTATCGAGCCGCAGGCGAAAATTTCCGTCTTTTCGACCATAAGCTATCAACCACTATATCTTGTATGTCCCATAATCCTTTTTGGGACCCCAATCTTATTTACAGTGTTGTTATCGACAATGATGCCTTAAAAACTTTAGCGAATGCGAGAGCAAGGCGTAGATTTGCTTAACCATTTGTAGAAGCGGGAATTATGTTCGTTTTTGGCAAAAAAACGAGGTTTCAATACTGAAAATAGCATTAAAAAAAGTAGAAATGGCGGATTTAATCTCATCCACAATCACTTATCAGCTAAGATTTTTGGCCATAAGAACACACACTACATATAGTGGCTGGTTTGGAGCCGGTAAATAAGGGTTTCTATGAGCAAGGCGGCAGATATTTCCGGACCCTCCTTCGCTCTGCGAGCTACGGAGGGCGTTGCCCTGCTACGCCGAGGTTACGAATGGCGAGGCAGGTTAATAGGTAATTTCAGCTTCGGTATTCGCGTTGAAGTCGGCGCACTGAACGGCAAATTGTGATGTATCACCAGGATAATCGACACTGGTATTTTTTATCGTAATGGCGAAGGTGCATTTGTTGAAGTCAAAGGTGGCGGCGGCGATGCCGATACCGCCGTCTAATTTCGCATTCGAGCAGGTAAACTTACCATTTTTCCCCTTGAAGCTTTTGGCCGGTATAGAAAACGACTGGCTGGCTAGGTTGACGTCGAAAACAGAATCGACTAGATTTGCCTCGGTGGTTTCTACTGAAGCAACCGAGAAGCCGCCGCTGACGGTCAACTGGTCGCTGTTCATTTTAGAGCCATATTTGACCTTTATTTTATCAACCCGCAGGGAATCTTTGACGCCCATCAGGAGGTTTATGGGTATCAGCTTTTTGCCGTTGACTATGGTTTCATCAACGTTGGTATTCGCGTCAAAACCGGCAATATCGACTCTGACCTTTAACGGGCAGGATAAGCCGGACAGGTTAACGTTCTGGGCGGCAAAAGAGAACTTGTGGGTTTTGAAATCGAGCTTGAAGGATTTCTTTGCGCCATTTTCGTCGGTTCCGGAGTAACTGAATTTGCCTGTTTTCTTGTAATTAGCATGAGTATTGTTGGTGGGAATCATAATAACACACGGGTCGGCCATATCGTCGGAACCAATGGCAATCTGGATAAAATTTGTGAGATAAAGGTTGTCATATACAGGATTCATTTTGCCCGAGAAGGAAATTTTATCATTGTATTTGCCGCCCGCGGCAACAGTGCATTTGTTGATAGATACAAGCTGGAAGACCTGATTAGGGTTGGAAGTCATAACCACGGCATCAGGAGCCGGCTCAACAAGGATGCTTACTATAGCCCCACATGGGTCCCAAGGATTGGGATAACTTTCGTCATAATCCCTGTAAGGAATGTAGCAATTAAAACCAACCGTGCTGATTTGGTTAGCATTTGTTGTAGTAAGCGACGTTGCACTAGCAGGGGGGTATGAATTGTTAATTGCGATATACTCAGGGTTGAAAGCCAACGAGTAAACAGCTTCGTTAATCATTGAACCAACAACTAAAGACCCAACTGCATCAGACGTCGAAACGCCCCTGGCAGAAAGCAAAGTAAACTTCAGTGCAAAGGCATCGAACATACTTATGTCTCGCCCGGCAAGAACGCCATTGCCTCCGCGTACGCTTGATGTCCGTTCCAACAAAGGAGGATATTGACCACTATAATTGTGAGGGTCGGGAAACAGGATGTCAAATTGAACGCCCGACCCATTCACATCTGTAATCGCGAGAATAGGGGCCTCATTAATGTAAGGATAATAAAAATCACGATCGTTGTAATCCAGCGCCATAATAGCATCGTTGGAGAGTGTGAAAGCGAGGCCATAGGCGGCAAAGGGGGACACGGCCAAAATAGAGCAGATGACCACAAATAATACCGAGGTGTGTTTCACACAATTATCCTATCAAAATTCTACCAGACATAATGTTACTTCCTGTAAGATAATAAGATATACAATTTCGAGGAAAAAGTCAATCCTGCGTGGTCGTGTTCTCGTCACCCCTTCGACAAATTCAGTGCTCGCAGGGCGAGGGCGGTTAAGGCGTAATTATGGCATTGGCGGTTTCGCTGAAGCCGGTGAAGTCGATGCCGAAGTTGACGGTCCCTGAATATGACGGGACACTGTAATGTTTCAGCGTAATGACAAAGGAATATTTGTTGAAATCAAACCGGGCGCCTATAGTGCCGCCATCGAATAATGCTACGCCTGAGCAGGAATATGCTCCCGAGCTATATTTGAAGTTGTTGGCGGGTATCATAAAAATACGCGGGCCGAGTGTGACATAGAAGTTGATATTGGCCAAATTCACATTTGTGTTTTCGACCGCGAAGGTGCCCGTAATAATCAGCTGGTCGCCGGTTTTATCGTGTTTGACCTGGGTTTTATCGACTCGCAGGAAATTACCAAAACCCATCAGGAGCTTTACTGGGGCGGTTTTTTTTGGGCCGTTGATTATGGTTTCATCGAGGGCAGCTTCGGTGTTGTAGTCGCCGATATTGATTCGGACGTTTAATGGGCAGGATAAGCCCGACAGGTCGATATTTTTGGCAGAGAGGGAGAATTTGCGGGTTTTAGAATCGAACTTAAAGGATTCTTTTATGCCGTTTTGTGTTCCTGAAAAGCTGTATTTGCCCTTTTTATAATGGCCGCTGACGGGGAAAGTTAAGACATGCGTATCCATATATTTGGAATCAATCGCGACATTGACAACATCGGCGTTGGCGAAGTCGCAGGCAGTGACGTTGATAAGGCCTGAAAAGGCAATGGAGCCAAAGTTGTTTTTGGCTCCAGCGGCGACTGTGCATTTATTAATCCCGATTTTATAATCATGGCTGAAAGTCCAGGCGAATTTGGGGTAATCGAGGCCTTGGCATATATCCCAGATATCCTCGGAGCCATTGGCGGTTTCGCCGGCAAAGTCCCAGCCGACGAAACTGCTTTGCTGTTTCATCTGCGCATCGGTCAATGGCTGGCCGTAACCGTTATCGGGGCCGCTGGAGACAAGGAAATAAGAACTGGTGATGATTGTGTTGCTGTCACACCAGCCGGCCAGTCCGCCGATCTCGTATGAACTGCTGCCACCGCTGACAACGCCTGTCGAATAGCAATTCTTGATGCTTGCTTCGAAAACTATACCCGTCAGGCCGCCGAAATCAGATGAGCCATTGCCGGCTGTAACAGCGCCGGAGGAGAAGCAATCACTGATGCTGCCCTGTTCGGAATACCCAACCAGTCCGCCGAGGTAGTATGAGTCGGTTTTAGCCAAAACGGCACCGGTAGAGAAGCAGCGGAATATATTGAGGTTGTTGCTTCCCACCAGTCCGCCGATGGAATCGGATTCATTTCCGGCTGTAACTTTGGCCATTGAGGAGCAATAGCCGATGTTACCGCTGTCGTTATCCCCGACGAGTCCGCCAACGGATTCGGAATCATCAGCGGCGGTGACGGCGCCGATGGCGTAAGAATCTCTGACTCGGCCCTGGTAGTTTTCGCCGACCAGGCCGCCGAGGTAATACACTTCATTTCCGCCTATGACTGCGCCTGTGGCAAGAGAGCGTTCAACAGAGCCGTCGTTTTCGCCAACGAGGCCGCCTACTGAATCAGCGCCATTTCCGGCAGTTATCTTACCGGTCGAGCAGCAATCGGTGATATCTCCGCCGTAGTTGTATCCGACAAGCCCGCCGACGGAAGACGAATCATTCCCACCGGTAACTGCGCCCGTCGCGATACAGTCGTTAATATCGTCGTCATAATTGTATCCGACGAGTCCGCCAATCTGTAAAACGCCGTTTCCGCCGGTAACGATACTTTTGGAATAGCACCTGGTGATGCTGCCCTCGTTATTTCCGATAAGCCCGCCGAGGCCGCCGGATTCGGCGCCGCCCGTGACGGTGCCGGTCGAGCAGCAATCGGCGATATTGCCGTCGTTATCCCCGACAAGCCCGCCGATATACTGGGAATTATTACCGTCGGAGACATTGCCTGCGGAGACGCAATTGCTGATGTCGCTCTGGTAGTTGACGCCGATAAGCCCGCCGAAACGCCAGGAATTGGTTCCGCCCGTGACGGCACCTGAGGAGAGACATCGGCTGATAGTACCGCCGTTATCGCCGATGAGGCCGCCGACTGAATCCGCGCCGTCTCCGGCTGTTACTTTGCCCGATGAGGAACTATTGTTGATATCTCCATCGTAGTTGTAACCGATAAGGCCTGCGATGTAGTATGAGTCGTTGCCGCATTTGACAGAGCTGGTCGCGGAAGAGCCGATGATGCTATATTGGTAGTTGTAGCCGACAAGCCCGCCAATAAAAGCGGATTGGTCTTTGCCTGTGAGTGCGACCGTCGACGAGCAATTGGTGATATAGCCGTCGTTTTCTCCGACGAGGCCGCCCGCATATTGCAATTCATAGCCGGCTGTGATGGTTCCTGAGGACGAGCAATTTATGACGTTGCCGTCGTTTTCCCCTGCCAGTCCGCCTGAGTAGTATGAAGCATCCCCGCTGATGATGCTGATATTTACCATATTAAGATTTTCAACTTGGCCGGAAATGAGTCCGAAGAGGCCCAGAAAATCGTTTCCAACACCATAAGTGTTAATGGCGAGGTTGCTGATTTGATGACCTGCGCCGTTGAAGTTGCCCGTAAAGGGTGTACCGTCGAAATAGGTACCGGAGTTATCTCCGTCCGGGGCAATTACCGCAGTGGTAAATTTGCGGGGGGCGAGGTTGATATCGGCGGTAAGGACGAAATTTTTATCGTAGTCAGCGGTGCTGCCCGCCAGCGTCATCAGGTCAGTGGCGGAGGCGATTTTGTAGGGGTCGCCCGGGATGCCTGCTCCTCCGGAGTATTTGGCAAGACAGGAATCAGTCGGACAGACGAATGAGCAAAAAGCCCAAAGTGACCAGATGATGACAAAAAAACCTATCCTGGTGCTTTTCATAAGAACACCCTCTAAAATTTTCCCACCAAAATTTATATTACTCCTCAATTAGTAATACCATAAACGATTTGGTTGAAAAAGTCAACCCTCTTGTGTGTTTATATATTTGCAGAAAAGCGGTAAAAGCTCCCCAAACGAGTATTGTGGAGAGGCATTGTGGGGGGTATCAGGAAGGGTTTTTTGTGGCGTTAATGGCGTTCGGCAGGGTAAGAGAACCCTCATAGAGCGCCCGGCCAACAATAGCGCCGGCAGCGCCGAGGGAGGCCAGTTTTTTGATATCCGAGACGGTAGTTACGCCGCCGGAGGCGACAACGGGCACCGAAACGGTGTGAATAAGGACATTGGTCCTTTCAAAATTAGGCCCGGCGAGCATGCCGTCTTTGGCAACGTCGGTGTAGATTATGGCGGCTATGGGCAGCACAGCGGCTTCGCGGGCAAGTTCGAGCAGGGATTTGGGATGCTCGTCATACCAGCCGCCTGTAACGACGTGTGAACCTTTGGCGTCGAGGCCAAGCGCTACTTTGCCGGGAAAATGCTTAGCCATATCGCTGAACCACTCGAAGTCGTTAACGGCCTGAGTGCCGATGATAACCCGTTCGACGCCCAAATCTATGAGCGTTTTAATATCCCTTTCGGTTCGCAGTCCGCCGCCGACCTCGATTTTTAATTTGCCGAGGGAGGCAATGGCGGAAATGGTCGGGGAGTTGACGGGCCTTCCGACCTTTGCGCCGTCGAGGTCAACAATGTGGACCCATTCGGCGCCCTGCGTGATGAATTCCTGGGCCTGTTTGACGGGATTTTCCTGGTAATTGATTTGGCGATGGTAGTCGCCTTGTATTAGGCGGACGCATTTGCCGCCGCGAAGGTCGATAGCCGGTATGATATACATTGTTTCGTCCTTCAAAGAGTTAAACCAGTCATCAGGGATTTTAGAATTATCCGATGCTCGTTGCAATATATTTCGGGCGAACAGAACCGGCGGAGCAAACCTATTTATTCGCCGCGGGCTTGGGGGGCTTTATATTGGTCGCCTTCGGGAAGGTAAACGTTGTTTTTTGTTTGAACATAGCGTAGCCGAAGTTGAGCATAGTGTCGTTGCCTACAATTGAGATTCTGGTCGGGGGGATGAAGAAATTAGCAAAGAAACCCACGATACCGCCGAAGAAACCGTTTGGGTCCGAGGCATTGTTGACCGAGGCCACGGCAACATCCATTTTCGGTTCGCCCCGGCATTTTTTGAAAGTAAGGGTAGCCGCGCGGGCGACCAGCTCGTTATATCTTTTGCTGTAATCATAACGCCCGTTTTCGGAGCTAACGGAGTAAAGGCCGATGGTGACGGGGCTTTCGTGGCCGCCGATGTTGAAATGAATCTGAACTTCGTTAACGGTTTCGTTGGAATCGTTTATTGTTCCCCATGCCTCTAATCGCCCGATGCCTTCGCCTTGGAAATTGATAAAATCGAGGGCGTTTTTAACAGGATCGCCTTTTTTTACCTCTTCGCGGAAAGAGGCGATTATCTCGTCGGAGTCGAGAGTGGTTTTGAAAAAGCCGGCTCCCTGCATTTGAAATTCGCAGGTTACGTAGAAGGTTTTTTTTGTGACCTTCTTATCATATGACACAATCCAGGCCTGCTGCTGATTATTGGGGCTGATGTCCATATCGACGCGTGTGGGGGCGACAAGCGGGATAAAATACATAAAGGAAGACGAGGGATTTTTCACGGGTTTCGAGCCGTCGTAGCTCAAGGAAACCGTTGGGCCGTTGGGGTCGCCGTTGTCCGGCTGTGAATTGACGGCGGGGTTATCTGTATCGGAACAGATTGCGATGCCGGCGAATGAAAGCAGGATAAAAGCAGCGGTTATTATAGAGGCGCGAGGATTTATCGAATGTAAGTTCATAGTTTACTCCTTCCTAATAGTTACGGTGCTACGGTTTGGCTTTTTATATTAATAGCTTTTGGAAAAGTAAACGACGTTTGTTTATTCAGCAGGGCGTATCCGAAATTGAGCATGGTGTCATTGCCGAGTTTGGAGATTCTGATGGGCTCAATAAAGAAATTGACGATGAATCCCTTGACTCTGCCGATGTAGCTGTTTGGTCTTGACGCCTTATTGACGGACACCACTTCGATATCCATCCTGGGCTCGCCGTCGCATTTTTTGAACGTGAGCGTGGCAACCCGTGCGACAATTTCATTATGCCTGTTCTCGTATTTATAGTGCCCGTTTTCAGGTTTTATGCTATAGAGCCCAATCGTAACGGGGCTTTTTTTCCCTTTTGTGTTGAAATGCACGTCCACCTGCGTAACGGTTGCATTGGAATCGGCTATGGTTCCCTTGACGTCTATTCGGCCAAACCCTTCTCCTTCCAACCTGATATAGTCGAGGAGATTACTCACGGGGGCGTTTTTCTTTATCTCTTCGGGGAAAGTGGCTATAACCCCATTGGAGTCGAAGATATCCCTGAAAAAACCGTTTCCCTGCAACTCGAATTCACAGCTAACAGTGAAGGAATCAAGGACGACGGTTTTTTCATACGATATAAACATCGCTTGCTGTTGGTTATTGGGGCTGATTTGGGTAGAAACGAGGGTGGGCGAAATAAGGGGAATAAAATACATAAACGAGGAGGTAGGAGTTTTCACTGGCTTGAGAGTGTTGTAGCTCAACATAACGGTGGGGCCATTGGGGTCATTAATGTCCGCTGCCGGTTTGGTGTCGCGGCTGTTGGGGTCGGCGCAGATACCGAGGCCCGCCATTAAAAGCAGCGTGCAAAAGATGGCAATCACAGACAAGCCGGTTTTTTGTCGGTATATCAAATCACACCTTGGTTATTCAAATAATCGCTCACAGGTTACCCCCGATACTGAACGCATAGGCCAGCCAGCCATTTTAGGGCAGCGGCGTCTTGTTATCAATGGTTTTTCAGGCGAGGCCTATTATTCTTGCAATTTGGCGCGGTAAAATGTATAGGATAAGAGGTCTCGGCGAAGGGTTAAGTCGTAGCCGGGGCGGTTTCGGAGAGGTGTCGGAGCGGCTGATCGAGCTGGTTTCGAAAACCAGTGTGCTCTTTATTGAGTACCGCGGGTTCGAATCCCGCCCTCTCCGTTTTTTGCAATTTCAATTCGATGCCCTTGTGTTTATATTTATTGGTGAGCAAAGCAAATGCGTATT
The DNA here is from genome assembly GCA_049516395.1 of Sedimentisphaerales bacterium. GTDB lineage: Bacteria > Planctomycetota > Phycisphaerae > Sedimentisphaerales > Anaerobacaceae > Fen-1362. Next base: position 51,845 of record JBEKTD010000001.1, read on the forward strand.
GGATTAGGACAATTTGACGCGGTGGTGGGAGACCTTGAAGGTAACGCCAAGAGGATGCGGGAGATTTACGGGCAGGCGGTAAAGCAGGGGGTTGATTTGCTTGTGTTTCCGGAACTGGCGGTTTGCAGTTATCCGCCGGAAGATTTGCTGCTAAAGAAACATTTTCTGGATGACAACAGGAAAGTTGTAGAGAAACTCGCTGCGGACTGTCCGGGGATAACGATAGTCGCCGGTTTTGCGGATTATTATCGAGGTAAAACTTATAATGCCGCAGGGGTGTTACAGGATGGGCGACTGGCAAATGTCTATCGCAAGGGCCTTTTGCCCAACGAGGGCGTTTTCGACGAGCAGCGGTATTTTGAGCCGGGCAACAAGCCGATGATTATCACGCTGGACGGGTTGAATATTGCTATAACGATTTGCAGGGATATATGGGATATCAACTGGCTTGGCAAATTTCTCAAAAGCGCAGGGCGAATCGATGCGCTGCTGAATATATCGGCATCGCCATTTCATCTGGGAAAAATCAAGACGCGGCAGGGTGTAATCAGCGATTGTGCGACACGGTTCGGATGCCCGGTCGGCTATTGCAATCTTGTCGGGGGGCAGGATGAGCTTGTTTTTGACGGGCAGAGTATGTTCGCCGACGCAACGGGGAAAATCGTCGCTATGGCCAAGGCGTTTGAGGATGATTTGCTGACAGCGGATATCACAAAAAAAGGCAAAGCGGTTCACGTCGAGCCGCAACCAAACAGCAGCGTTGCTGATATTGAGGTGCTTGAAGAGGCGTATCACGCGCTTGTGCTTGGCACAAAGGATTATGTGCTGAAAAACGGCTTCAACAGGGTGCTGATAGGATTAAGCGGGGGTATTGACTCGGCGTTAACCGCGGCTATCGCGGTCGCTGCGCTGAGGCCTGAGAACGTAATCGGAATTACGATGCCTTCGAAATTCAACAGTGCTGAGACAATCAGCGACGCCGAAAGATGCGCCAAAAATCTTGGGATTAAATTTATGACCATCCCAATCGGCTCTGTTCTGGAACAATTCAACGGTTCGCTCGAAAAAGTTGACGGCTGGGACAGCAAGGGGCTTGCGTACGAGAATTTACAGGCGAGAATCAGAGGCACAATTTTGATGTCGCTGAGCAACCAGTTCGGCGCATTGGTGCTGACGACGGGAAACAAAAGCGAAATCGCGGTGGGTTATACAACGCTTTACGGAGATACGGCAGGGGGGTTTGCGGTTATCAAAGACGTTTTCAAGACGATGGTTTACAAGCTTGCTCGTTATATCAACGAAATAAACGGCAGGGAGGTAATACCAGGAAGCGTTATTGACAGGGTGCCGACAGCGGAACTGCGTCCGAATCAGAAGGACAGCGATTCGCTGCCTGAATACGACCTTTTAGACGAGATTCTTAAGGGATACGTTGAGGAAGATAAATCGGCCCAGCAACTGATTGACGAAGGATTGCCCAAAGAGGCGGTGAACAGGGTCATTCGTATGGTTGACCGCAACGAATATAAGAGAAGGCAGTCGCCGCCGGGCGTAAAAATCACGCATAAGGCGTTCGGCAGGGACAGGCGTCTGCCGATTACAAACCGCTATAATCACGGCAACAGCTCGAAGTAGGTTTGCCCAGATTATTTTGCCGGTGTTTTGTCAGATTTCGGCTGGTTTGCTTTAAGCGCAGTAACAATCGCGCGGGCAAACTGCACGGCAACCGACGAATCGTTGGCGGTTATAATCGGGCCATCCCGTTCAACGGGGGAGCCGGTATATTGTGCCCCGGCTTTTTTCATTTGCTCCCGCTGCTGCGGCAGGCCGGTTGCCCGGATACCGCGCAGGACGCCGGCGTCTGCCAGAATCGTGGTGGCGTTGCTGATAGCCGCGATGACTTTGTTCCTGGCGGAGGCCTCACGCGCAATGTCGAGCACGGTCGGATTGTTAAAATAATCCACATCGCCAAGCCCTCCTATAAAGACGACCGCGTCGAAATCCTCAAACATCAATTTGTCGAAGGTAATCTCGGAGACGGTGATGCCGCCAAATATCCCCTGCGAGGCCCCAATCTTTGAACTGACGACAACGGGTACGATACCTGCTTCTTTCAAAACTCGCAGGATATCAGCAAGCTCCGCTTCAGCATACTGGGCGGCGGTGACAATGATGACGGCTTTTTTTGTGGTTTGGACGGCGGTTTGCTCCTGAGTTTTTTGCTGCACAAAGGGATAGCCGACACAGACAATCAACAACGGTTCAAGCTCGCCGGGCAATTCGAAGATTCTTGCGATGTTTCTCGGTTCAAACGAGCCGACGGGCAATGAGGTCAGGCCTATTGGTACGGCCTGCAACTGAATATTTTCGGCGACGTAACCGGCTTCCAACAGCACAAATCTCTGGGCTTTATTACCATACTTGGCCGCGGCTTTTCGGATGGAGCCGGCGATAATTATATCACAGGCGGCATCTTCTACTGGCCCCTGTCCGGGGGCGGCAGCCGAAAGCTGTTTTCGCAGGTCGAGGGTGGAAATCTGCTTAAGCGAATGTCCTTCGGGATTATAAACGAACAGGCCTTCAGGCGTGACGAGATAAAGCTCGATTGGATATAAGGCGTCAGCCGAGGGGGCTGCCCGAAGCATCTGCTGCATGTCGGTTATGCCTTGGCCCGCCCAGAGCAATTGTCCAATCTGAGCGTAATTTAGCGGCTTATCGGCAAACTGCCGAGCGATGCGCCTGGTATTAATCGCCGTTTCCACGCTGACCGCGCCCGACTTGTTTGGTTCCGGGAGTTGAAAGACTTTCTGTTCACCTGGGTGAAGCCGTCTCGGTGTTTCGCCAAAGGCGGACAGTGCGACAATGAGTAAAACAGCCAGATAGCAGCTGGCGGATAAAACGCCGTTCGTAATTTTCGAATCTCCGTTCAATCTCATAATTATGGGCCTCCAAATTTAATTTGGCAAAATTTTTAACCTGGGCTGCCGGCCGGCTCTTTTGTCCCGTGTTTGTGAATCAGGTGAAGATTTCGCACGTAAATCAGGGTATTAAGAGAAAGGCCGAGCATAAAAATAAGGTCCCTGCGGTGAATTGAATAAGTCAGCAGGATGACGCTGCCAATGATAGAAATGTACCAGAAGGCAACCGGGACGTGAGAACGTTTTTTGTATTCGCTGACTATCCACTGGAGAATGAATCTCGCGCCGAAGGTCACCTGTCCTGCGAAACCGACAATAAACCAGACCGGATGACCTGCCACCTGTTCGGTAATTGTGCTTCTGAAAAACTCGACTATCGACTGCAACATAGCGTTGCTCCTTATTGATAATTTACGTTTGATAACTGATAATCGATTATTATGACCGTCGGCGGCAAATTATCAATTATCAATATTCAATAAAAATCAGAGGTGGCTGTGGGGCTGACTGGCAGACATAAGATAACAATCGCAGTTGCAGTGTCTTATTTTATTACGCTGTTTGTCTCAACGCATATACCAATACCGAAAATTGTTTACAAAGCAGAGGTTTCGGACAAATGGCTCCACTTTCTGGCATCCCGTAACTATCTTATACGCATATCATTGATGCCCGACTCAGGAACCTTTTTTGGCGAAGGGGGTATAAAGGGGGTCGCCGATAAGCATCATTTGCCAGGAGCAAAACGGCTGTGAGCGGTAGAATGCCTCGACGAGGCATTTGCCTTCTATTAATTCAAGAAAGAACTCTTCCGGATCCGGGAATGCGCTGAGATATGGTTCCGCCACGGGGCCAAAAGTCGCAGTAACGCCGTGAACCAGCATCGAAGGGCACCATTCGGTGCTGTTTGGGTCCCGAATGTCAATCGCCTCGAAGCTGGCGATATGAGCACCTATCGCACCATCCACGAAATCGAAGGAATCGATGTATTTTTTCAAGCTGTACCAGCCGCAGTAAATCGCTGTTTGGGGGCAACTGTGCGGCTCAAAAAGCTTTTCGGTTCGTTCCTCCCTGACCTGCAAAGTCGTGCGAAAACGCAATAAAACCGCCAGATTACGCAACTTCTGGTCGAAACTGCCGTAAGAGCCGGGCTGTTTGTCGTCGGGGATACCGCGAGAATCGATGTAAGCGAAGCCGTGCAGGCCGGTTTTTTCGGCATATAGCGCCTTATCGATGAGTCCGCGGGCAATCTGCGGAGAGGGGCCGTCGAGGCGTGAAACCATAACATCCAGAATCAGGCCTTCGGGATAATTGCTATGCCTGTTCCACTGGTTTGGCTGCCAGCGATAAAGCTCATAGGGGCCGAACAATACCATCGATAACTCATTGTCAACGCTCGCCCCGGTTTCCCTGCCTGAAATCCGGTCAATTTCGCTTTTTAATCTGCTAAGCTCCTTGTTGATTATGGCGTTCACATCCGCCAGGTGCGAATTCTTGAGTTGTTTTTCATATTCCCCGGCAGTTGCTTCGAGTTGTGTGATGCGTTCCTGCTCGTCTTTTAGTGGCCCGCGAGGACCTACCTTGTATGGCACGCCGTATGTTGTAAGCAGGCACCGGATTGGTTGCCTTGGCGCCTGGTCAGCAATGCGTTTTCGAATCGGCTCGGCGATATTTTTGTCGTAATCATCCCGGCTAATCGAATCAGCAAGGGTTTTTCCAAGAGACAGGGCCAGGATATTTTCTTTTGGGACATTGCGTCTTTGACAATAGTATTGTCCCAGCTCTTCCGACGCCGGAATATCCTTGTTGACGATAACCAGTATTTCGTTGGGTTCCAGTGCCGCGGCAATTGTGCAAAAAAGTAACCCTATTAGTATTACGAAGCCGGCTAAATATCTACTCACCAATGATACCTCTTAACGGGAAATGCCCCAATGGCACACGAGAGTATTAAACGGCCTTTGGGTCATGTTCGCGGGCAATGTTTTTCAGCTCGTCGGCAGTGGGGGATATTATTTCATCCTGTTTGAACATATAAACGCCGGCGGGATAATTACCAATGTCCGGCGAAAGTTTCTGCCCTTTGCATAGGGCAATCAGCTTGGCGGGGAAATCGGCTCCGCACAGGTGAGAGCAGGGATAGCCCCCTCCAAAACGCGGGTTAATCTCCAGCAACAACGGTCCGTTTTTGCCCATTTTGACATCCGCATCTGCCGGCCCAAATACGGGAAAGGCCTGGGCTATTTTAACGCCCAAATCTATAAGTTTTTTATCGTTGACGCTGACTGCTTTATCGGTTTCGCCGGCCCGCATAGCAATTTTCTGCTTGCAGAAGACGCTAATGGGTTTGAAATCGCCGTCCGAGAAAATATCGTAACCGTATTCCTCGCCGGGAGCAAATTCCTGAATCAATGGCTCCGGGCAGTTCTGAAACGCCAGTTTCAGCTCGCTTTCATTGCGACAACAATTGATAAACATCGATGCGCTGCCTTTTCGTGGTTTTACCATAACAGGCCAGGACAGTTTCCCATCGGCGATAAGCTTGAGTGCTTCTTCTATGGTAGTAACCGTTTCAGGAACCGCGATTCCGGCCTTTTTGGCGTGAAGATGGGTCTTGTATTTGTCGAAAGTGATTTCAATGGTTTTGACAGGCGAAACTACCACCATAACACCTTTGCTGCGGAACTTGTCACGATGTGGCGCAAGAACTTCCAGAGTAGGGTCTATCAGCGGCACGACCATATCAATCTTGTTTTTAATGCACAGAGAGAGGAGTTTATCGGCATAGTCCGCCGTCTCCACCTTCTGTGCCAGCAAAACATTGTCGCAATATTGGAACGCAGGGGTATAAGGATTGCTGTCCGACCCCCATACTTCACCGGCTTCCCTTAATGCCTGCTTGAAGTACTTAACGAGGTAACCACGTCTCCCAACATTGGAGAGCAGCACACGCATTTATGATTCGTTTCCTGTCATAGATATAATCCGGACTGTTAGACGCACATGGCGGATTATTTATTGCAATTTTCTTATTACCAACAGTCACATCTAAAAGTTAGTTAATTATACGTTGAAATCGCCGGACATCCAAATATTTTTTCTGGACGAGTCAGCGTAAAATTGTAGAATCTTACATAATGGGCAATGGAAGTTTTTGTGCTTGAATGAGGATTTAGTGTGAACGATATGTTCAACGAACTGCTTGGGCCTAAAAGACCGCTTGACTGGTCTGTTCAGTTTTGGCCCGTCCTGTTATCGTCTTTCGCCTGTGCATTGATTGCCACGTGGTTATGCAAAGCGATTGCGCTTCGGTTCAACATAGTTGACAAACCGGACGACCTTGTCAAAACGCATAAAAAACCAGTTGCTTACCTTGGCGGCATCGGGGTGTTAATCGGTTTTTTCGTCGGCATATTGTGCGGTGTTTATCTTGTCCGCAACGAACCCGTTCTGCCAATAGTAATGCGGCGGTTTTTCGGTATAATTGCCGGGGCCGCTATATCCTGTTTCGTTGGCGTTATCGATGACATTTTCGATATCAGTCCCGCGAAAAAAATGTTCGGCCAGATTCTTGCCGCAGTGCCAATTATGCAGGCTGGAATCCTGCCGGATTTTAGCGAAATTGTCGGGCCTTTTGGCTGGCAGATGTCGGATGCTACCGAAATAGCGATTGGTATTCCGGTTGTTATTTTGTTTGTTATTGGCGCGACCAACTCGCTTAATCTTTTAGATGGGCTTGATGGTTTGTGCGGGGGGGTAACTGTTATAATCGCAGTCGGAATGCTTTTGCTTGCAATCCAGCGTTCCACTTTCGCATTCAGCAGCCAGGGTGATATTGTCAGAGTTGTAGTTTGTCTTGCCCTGATGGGCGGAGTTTTAGGGTTTCTGCCCTTCAATCGGTATCCCGCCAAAATTTTTATGGGTGATGCCGGCTCCATGTTGCTCGGGTTTGTTGTCGCAGCGATGATGATGATGTTCGCCCGTAAAGCTCCGCGATGGTGGATTGCCTCTATAATTGTGTTCGGACTGCCGATAGTGGATACAGGCACCGCTTTGTTAAGACGGCTGCTCAACAAAAGGCCATTGTTTATCTCGGACCGCGGCCACATTTATGACCAGATGATTGACAGGGGCGTACCTCTGAAACGAACGGTTGGTATATGCTATCTGCTGGCTGGCCTGTATGCATTAGCAGGTCTTTTAACCTCGATGCTTTCGACGCCGTATAACCTAATTCCATTGACTGCTATTTTTGTCGTATCGTTTTTAGTTGTCTGGCGACTGGGTTTTCTGAAAATGGAGGGTTTACGGGGAGCGATTCACAAAAAACCTTAAGGCGATAATGATATTGAACATGTCGTATTTTAAATGATTCTAAATTTTCAGGTTCACTCCAGGGCCGTCAAGTTGCGTGTTTAATTCAAATCCGCACTTCATAATACATCTTATTCACCTTATCATTCCCTCTGAGACAGGATTCGTTGAGCCACCGGATTTAATGTATTTCGCGGCGTAGTCGGTAATTTCAAATATGAAGGGCAACGGGTCGGACAAGACAAAATCGTCATGGAAACACTTTCGCTGTGGGACCAGAACCCGCATCGCCTCAGCGAACAGCCCTCGTCTAACAAGCCCCATAAATGCCATACAGTCGCCAACTATCCACCTGCATTTTATCGGCGGGTATCCCGACGGGTTCTGTTTTTCGACAGATTCTCCCATTGCAGTAAGATACCACAAATAAGGGAAATCGACCCCTGAGAATACGGATAGCGCCAGAGCACCCCAAAGGCGAGGATTTATCTCTATTAGTTTAAAGTCCCCGTCCTTGTCCGCTATGAAATCAAGATGTGCCACCCCGTGCCATTTCAGCTTGTCCATCACGGCAATAGCGTGGGACACCAGTTTTTGGTCAGCAAGTGACTCCCGCAGCGTCGAGGTGCCGAATTTACCCGGTTCTTTGCAACGCAGGTATCGTTCAGCAAAACCGGCAATACATCGACCGTTCTGATACAATACACAGACGCCCGCCGCTTCGCCCGGCAAAAACTCCTGTACAACAGGCCATCTACCCTCGGACAAGTGAAATGTTTCGACCATATATCTGTATTGGGCGAGAAACTCATTTCTGTTATGAACAATACGGACTCCTTTTGCGCTATTGCCAATGTGTGTTTTTATCACAACCGGCCAGGTTACGGAACGTAACAGTTTCTCTATTTCGTTCCATGAGCTTGCCTCGGTGGTGGAAGGAACGGGACAGCCGGCTCGGCGGGCTACATCGAGAACCGCCAATTTATCTTCGGCCACCCTGTAGGTTTCCAAGTTCGGCAGAGCTACACGAACGCCTGGGGGCAACTCGTTTCTTCGCCGGCAGAATATCCCAACATCTTCGTGCGCGGGAAGCAATACCCCCGCACCTGTTTTCTTAAGTGCCTCGCAGATCGCATCAAAGTATCTCTCCGGTTCAACAAAGAAATCAGGCACCTTGACGTATGATTTGCAGTATCGCGAGTAGCGAGACATTGCAGAAGACGATGCATCGCTGACATGAACATCTATTCCCCTCCTGCCTAACGACAAGACAGCCGCATATGCCGTTCGGCACCAACCATATGTCACAAATACGGGAGGATATTGATTATCGACCATATTATTATTACTCCATAACGGTTAAATAAAAACCAATTAATGGACTTATGCCAAGTTTAGATAATAAAGATATGATTTTTGCCTTAATGTCTAAGTGTAGTAACGGGTAGTATATCGGGTCACCAACACAAAAATAAACACATTTTGTTATTTTCAAACCGGTTTTTTGAGTTAAATATTTAATGGTACTTAAATGATATGCTCTATTTCTTGCGGGCGGTTGAAGTTGGCCATATTCAGACTTAATTAATATTTTACGCAATAAGGAATAAATGCTTGACTGATTTGGCAAATCAATAAATATTACGCCTTTAGGCGAAAGGATGCGTTTTAATTTTTGAATAATATCAATAGGATTTTCCAAAAGGTGAAAAGTCAGTTTGACATGAACAAAGTCATATTTTTCAATTGTATTTAAATTTTCCAGAGAGCCGAGAGAAACATTGAGACCGCGATTTTTCGCAAAATTGACATTTGTGGGATCGATATCATTACCATTTGTTATTAATCCCAATTCTTTAGCGGCCTCGCAATGCGACCCATTACCACAGCCTACATCGTAAAAACTTTCAATTTTTTTATTTGTTATATTTTGCGCAATTTCAATTTTTTTTGTCACCGAATATTTCACCATATTTAAATAATGAGCATATTGCTGTGTGTAGGGTAAAGTCCAAGAATAATTATTAAAAACATCACCTGTCCCTTTAAATGGATGAACAAACTCTAACTCGCAGTTCTTGCATGAAAAAAATGAATAATCGGAATATCTTCTGCGGCAATTAGTATTGATAGATTTGCACAAAGGGCAAGCAACTTTAATTATTTTACAATTATCATTTGTCATCGGGAAATCTGACTTGCCAGATACCGAATAATATTTTTCACGCTGATTAACTCAATCGCATCAGCGGGGGGAATGGACACAGCGAATTCTTTTTGAAGGGCGAGAATCAGGCCGACGTGGGCCATCGAATCCCAGCCGGGGACGTTATCAATAGATAAATCTTCGGTGAATTGCTCTATTTCAAATGACTGCCTGAATATGGTTTCCAATCTGTCTTTTATCATACGATTTTAAGGTATAAAAATTGCGGCGGTTGATAATTTTTTAACTGCCTCGAATATCGAACCCGGTGCGCATCCGCGTTTTCTTTTTCGAAGCCCATTTTATCCCAAAAACCTGCTACCAGGTTATTTTTGGCCGTGGGAATGTATTCGGCGGAAATGCTCGTACTCTCTGCCTTGGCCGCGTCCCGGCAAATTCGGTCAACCAGGGCATCTTCGACCTGCCTGCCAATGACCCGGCAACTCATCAAAAATGTATCTATTCGCCATTGCTTCGGCTGGATTTCTATCAGGGCCAGCCCTACCGTTCCATTATCGCCGAATTTATCTTTCAAGCCAAGGATATAAATTCGCCAGGCCGGGTTTTGCGCCATCGCGGCAATATCGGCATCGGTATATCGGCGGGTGGTCAGGTTAAACTGGTTTGTTCGCTGAGTCAATTGTGCTATGCGTTTGATGTCCTCTTTGCCCGCGGGATGAATCGAGACGACCATTTCAAGTGATTTGAGAAAATCTTCGAGTGTTGCACAGGACTGCTGGAACTGTTCCCGCTGACGCTGGGCAGCGTAAATCTGGCCGCGATTTTTGTCTTCTTCGGTCAAATATGCACGGGTAAAGAGGCCAGTTTCGCGCAAAGTTCGAGCGAATAACGAAGGGTCGGCAGGCATATCAAGCGTTTCGACCTGTGGTAGTGACTGTCTCATCAACTCTCGTTCGGCAGGGTTATCGTCGATAAAGACGATGCTATCCAAGCCGATGTTTATCTGCTTGGCAATCTTCTGCATATTCTGTGGCTTGTTGTCCCAGTTGACCATAATCGAAGCGAAGTGCTTTTCGCGCAGGAGCATTTGAGGGTGCTTATTGATAACCTGCATAACATCATCGGGATTATTTTTGCTGTTGATGGCGAGAATTATCCCCTGCTCATACAGTTCGAGGATGGTTTTTTGGAATTCGAGATATTCGCGGCCGGGCGAATCGTGGCCGATTTGAATACCGTCGAGGCCGTCTTCGCCTATGATTCCACCCCAAAGGGTGTTATCGCAGTCGAGGACAAGGCATTTTCGGGCAATCCCTTTGGTAGCGACAATATGTGATACAATCCTGCGGGCGAGCATCGCAAGGAACGCTTCGCTGAACGGGATTCGGGCCATACTCATCATCTGGGGGGACATCGCGTTTTGGTAGCCGAAATAGGCGACTAAGGCATCGAGGTCGAGAATCTGTATTCGAGGATGGTTTTGATAGCGTTCGATTATGCCAGCGTTAAGCTTTTCAATTAAAATACGACGCTGGTCAGGCAGGACATTCAAAGGCCAGGACGAACACGCGGGGAAAGTATTGATAACGAGGATGCCCGTTGAATTCTTTAAAAACGTGTCAACTAATCCCCCAAGGCGCAACGCTTGTTCATCAATGGCGTCAGATTCGGCTTCAATCAACAGAAACGTGATTTGCGGAGAGGCGCGATACAACTCGCTTTGGGGATTGAGTAATTCCTGATTAAACTGCCCGTATGGGGCGATATACTGATTTATCGCCAAATCATTTTGAGCAGAGAAAACCTGCACATAATCAGCAAGTGGGTCCGCTGTATAAGAAGAAACAAACGCAATATCGGCCTGATGTTTGAATTCCCTCATCTTCTGCCGCAGGGCATCCTGAATGGTTTTTGCAGCCCGGCGTATTACAAGCCAGCCCTCATCACCTTTAAGTTTTTTAAATAATTCCCAATCCATCACAATCAGCCATTACTGTTTTTCAACAAATTCAATAAGGTCGTTCCTGGCCGTAACGACGAAAGCAACTCGCCTTGCCTCGATTGCCGGCGCAGCGGTCGATTGTTTTACTATATAGGCCTGGTTATTGGAAGTAATCTGGCGCAGGGTTGCTTCCAAATCATCCACCTCGAAGCACAAATGATACAGCCCGCCGCCTTTTTCAAGGAACTTACGCACGGGACTTTTGGGGCCGTATGGTTCGAGCAGCTCAAGACGGGAACCATCCCGGTGAACCAGAAATAAAATCCGAACGTTCTGGTTTTCGTCAATAACGGGAGATGATTCGATTTTGTATCCGAGGAGTTGGCAAAATTCTTCCGCTTTTTGTTCGACGTTTTTACAGACATACGCAATATGATGAAGATTCATACCGGCTTAAACTCTTCTTTCAGGAGGCCGAGGCGAAGTATATCCACTCTTTTGCCCGATACTAATTTTTCTTTTCGTAAAGTTCCCTCGATTTTAAAACCGAGCTTTTTCATTGTTATGATGCTCGCAATGTTTACATTTCTTGTTTGCGCCCATATTTTATCCAAACTTAAATAGTCGAACGCCCATTTGATAAGCGTTTTTTCGGTCTCGAACATGACGCCCTTGCCCCAGCAATATTTTTCACCGATGGCTATATAAATTTCCGCGGTATTGTCTTTTTTGTTTATTCCAATCAAGCCAATGATACCAATTGGCAAACCCTCCAGTGTTTCAATTACGAAGTCATAGCGGCAATCATCTTTAACGGCTTTTTCAAACCATATTCTGGTTTTTTCCAGATTAAGAGGAACGTCATAATGAAGGTAGGCGTGAACATCAGGGTCATTTATCCACTTCACTTTCAGCTCCAGGTCTTGCTCTTTAAGCGGCCTTAGGATGTAATTTTCACTCCTGATAATGACTTCTTCTTTCATACCTTGCGTCTCTTGTGGTAACAATAATTGTTAAACCGGCTGTTAATGCCCAAAGGAATCTATAGCGCCCGCCACACCACCCGTGTGCCAGAAAACGACGGGCCTATCGCCCAGTTGTTTCTTTTCTATCATCATTAGCATTGCTCCCATCGCTTTGCCGGTATATGTATGGTCGAGTAAAAGGCCCTCTGTTTCCAAAGCGGTTTTAATCGCGCGTTCAGACCACACCGTTGGTTTGGCGTAACCATCGCCAATATACTCATCGATTATATTAAGCTCGTCGGCTTTCGGAATATCGAGTCCCAGATATGAACATACGCGCTCAGCCGCCTTAATCGTTTCGCTGCGACAACGTGGATTCAACCTTGCAATGCTGATGCCATAAATTTTAACATCTGACTGCGAACGCTGAGTGCCACACCAAAGCCCGGCAAAGGTGCTGCCTGTCCCCACGGCCAGCACAATATCGTAGCTGTGATGTCCTTCCGCCTGCATCTGGCTGTCCAATTCTTCGAATGCTTCGACGAAGGCATAAGTCCCCTCCAGGCAGCAGCCGGCAGGCGGGACGAAAAATGGCTGTTTACCCTTTGCTTTGAATTCTTTTGTAAGCTTCTTTACCTGCTGCGCTACGCGTTCGTCTAGATGAGAACGACTCTTGAGGTCTCCTTCCCTAAAAGATACAGTTCTAATGGTCGCACCAAGTTCCCGTTGAATCTTCTCATTAAAGGTTTTTAGCGTATGCCCTTCCGGCCCCATAAGAACCACACCTGCTTCCATACCCAGCATTTTCGCTGCGCTGACAGTCAGGCAAACGTGATTTGATTCGAAACTACCCGTAGTAATAAGCGAGTCGGCTTTTTCATTCCTCGCTTGAGGGATAATGTAATCGAGCTTACGCAGCTTGTTCCCGCCAAGAATACGCCCCAAAAGATCGTCTCTTTTGATATACAGCGATTTTACATTCGTCTTATCGGCCAAACCACGCATTGGAATCAAGGGGCTTGGAATGTTCGCCAAGCACAAACGTTGCAGTTTAGTTTTGTCTTTATTATCCATTAGCTGAGCTTGAATTATCGATATCGAATGTGCTTTTTTGTTTTAGTAATGAGGCCCAAACAATCACTGTCGTTCAATTTCATTTTGGCCGGGGTCTGTTGAGGCGTCGCGCTTAACCAGGTCGAATGCGGGGCCGTATTTTTTGTGGTCATAGTAAGTTCCCTGACCCCTCAGGACAATCCAAACGGTCTTGATTAAGATTTTTAAATCCAGCCACAAGCTGAAGTTGTCAGCATATTCCACATCGTATTTTATTCGTTGTGACCAGGGTATACTCGCTCGGCCACAGACCGTCGCAAGCCCCGTAATCCCCGGTTTGACTTCAAGCCGACGACGTTCAAACTCGCCGTAATACTCCAGGTGCTGAGGAACCGTTGGGCGGGGTCCTACAAGAGATATGTCCCCTTTGAGCACGTTGAAAAGCTGCGGCAGCTCATCTAAGCTCGTCTTTCTTAATATCGCCCCCACTTTTGTTATACGCGAGTCGTTGCCTGCGACCGAAAGGCCGGCTCCAATACTCTCCGCCCCCACCACCATTGTTCTGAACTTGTGCAGTTTGAAAATCCGACCGTTTATGCCCACCCGGTCCTGGTGAAAAAACACAAGTCCTTTACTTGTAAGCTTAATCGCAACGGAAATCAAGACAAACAGCGGAAATAACAAAACCAGCCCCACTGCTGCTGCTATGACATCTATAACACTTTTTATAAATAATTGAATTTTTCGTGAGGCCGACACTTGCTTTAATCTGTTGTTCATTTTTTGCTTAATGTTGGGGTACTCGCCATATTCTTATTGTGTCTCCCTGACGCATGGCCGAAGTGGCCGCAAATCGCTCGTCCGGGGAGAGAACAAGCCCATTTATTACCTTGTGACCAGTCGATAGGTGTGCAATTATCTTGCCGGTTTGAGTGTCCCACATATACAGGGTCATATGAACTATCGAAGCAACAACCAGGCCATCTGAACTTATCGCCATATCCTGGGTCGACATTGAACTAACAGTGCTTTTCTGGTTTTCAATCAGAGGCTTCAGGCGTCCCGTGATTTTGCCGGAAAGCGTCTCTATCTTCCAGACGTCGCTGTCACTGCCTCTTACGTAAATTAAATTCCCATTTGGTGAAAAGACCCCGCTGTGAAATCTATCAACATCCGTAACATGCTTTTCCCATACCACCTTACGGTTTTTTACATCGACAAGCACAATCCATCCTTTTTTATCCTGCTCGCCCGTCATCAGCGCCAGAGAGCCGTCGTCGGATACCGCCAGCTTAGACAACCGTGTCGCTGAAGATGGGTTGATTTCCGCTATCGTTTCGACGCGACCAAGATTCGGGTCCACGGTCACAAGCTGATAGTTTTCCGTGGAACTGTTATTGCCGACTAAGCGGCTCAGTGACGCTACTATATAATTTTTGTCGCGGCTTGCCCCCATCAATGTGTGGCTAATATCTGGTTTCAGCGGAATATCTTTGTGCTGTTGATTGTGTATATCAGTAATTACAATCGCATTCGGTTGAAATCGCTTTAGCGAAACTACAAGGCCAGCGTTTGTTAGAAATGCCTGGTCCGAATCTAAAGTCAAAACTTGCGGTTTTTTGGCCAGCTTCGACCATTCCCAGACATAGAATTTTCCATCCTGACAGACGGCTGTAATCGAATCATTGTTGCTCGACAGCTCTGCCACGCCGTTATTGAGAGGGAAACGCAGCTCATCAGCCATCGGTGAGTTTCGCCTGCTCACTATCATTATCAAGGTGATAACCGCGATAGCGGCAACGAAAAATATTATAACAGATTTATTGTTAGTTGCAGTGTTGCTCATATTATTTTGATTGACAGCATAAAAAAACAGGTTTATTTTTTTTCTTCATCTGATATTAGCTTGTGTCTATGTCTGACCACAGCTTCTATCATATCATTCTGGTCGAACATTTGCTCGACTCTCTGCCTTGCCTTATCACCCATTTGCCTCCTGAGCGCGGCATCTAAAATAAGTGTTCTTAGCGGCTGTATAAGCGCTTCACTGTTTCTTGGTTCTACAAGAAAGCCGGTCTGGCCGTCTGCTATAGATTCTCGCGGCCCAACGATATTTGTCGATACAGCCGGCAGTTTCATTGCCTGCGCCTCCAGATTCACTTCCCCAAATCCCTCCCTATACGTGGGCAAACAAAAAATATCCATAGCTGCAAAATATGGCACAGGCATATTTTGCCGGCCGACAGCGTGAATCCTCGGGTGACTGGTTATCATCTGCCCTATATCCTGCGGTAATCGGTCTTTTGTTTCCTGTTCGCCGACAATTAACAGGTGGATAGTTTGAATATCTCGTGCGAGCTTTTCGAAAGCAGTAACAAGTTCGCAGATGCCTTTGTCTTTTGTTAGTCGCGCCATTGTGCCAATTACAACAGCCTCCGCAGGTATATTATACTGCTCCCTTACGTGCCTGCCGGCATCGCGATATTTGTCCGGGTCAAATAGCTGCAAATCAACCCCTTTGGCGCTGCCGTTAAGCATTACCTCACATTTGGCTGCGGGCGCCAGCCCTTCACTTTCTGCGAATGCAACCATCTCATGAGCAATGGGAACAATATGCGTGCTGAGACAACAAATAATTTTCTCAAAAGATTTCAGAATAAATTTCCCAAATCCTTTCGTGCCGGTATAGTAAAGTCCCCACAGAATATATATTCGTATCGGAACACGTGCTGTAAAAGAGGCGATAGAAGCTAACAGGGCGGCTTTTGGCGTGCTGTACTGAACGATGTCGAAATTTCTTTTTCGAAACAGGCGAAACAACTGCCACAAGGCGATTATGTCTTTGAAGGGACTTATGACTCTCGAAAAGTTTACGGGCACAAAATCGGTATCGGCAGGCAACTCTGAAGCCAGTGCCGCATCGTACGCACAAACAACCGTCGTTTTGAACCCCGCCCTGTTGAGGGCGTCAATTTGCCCTCGATAAAAAGATTTTATTGAGCCGGCGATGGTGGTAATTATACACAGTTTTGGGTTTGGTATATCCATGGTGGAAGATTTATTAA
The DNA here is from genome assembly GCA_049516395.1 of Sedimentisphaerales bacterium. Lineage (GTDB taxonomy): Bacteria > Planctomycetota > Phycisphaerae > Sedimentisphaerales > Anaerobacaceae > Fen-1362. The sequence continues at coordinate 68,269 of JBEKTD010000001.1, forward strand.
TCTTTAAGACGTTCAAACCTGGTTATTATATCTGGTTTTTTATCCACTCTTGGTCCAATCACCTTTGCTGGCACGCCAGCAGCAAAAATATTGTCCGGCAAATCTTTCGAAACGACTGCGTTGGCGGCAACGATTGTTCCTCGCCCTATTTTTGTTCCAGCGGCAATTGTTACATGTGAAGCAATCCAAGAACCCAGGCCAATTATAACCGGACCACTTCGAGAACCTCCTCCCTTGACGGAATCATTTCTGAAACAATGCGAGCTTGTCGTTATAACAACGAAGGGGCTGATTTCTACTTCATCCTCGATTGTCAGGCCGCCAATTCCGTCAATCCAACAGCCAGTTGCAATATAAACATCATTTCCAATATTGATACCTGTTGAATTCAGAAAAGTAACATTGCGTGCAACCCTAAAATTTCTGCCGCACTTGCCGAAGAAAGGCGACATTAACAGACCACGTATACGTATAGTGATTCTATTTTCCGGAAGCCAGTTTGTGATCAACCAGACGAACCAAAGAGGGATTGCGTAACGCAACTGATATAATAACTGTTTCATAAGTTGCTTACTTGGAACGGCAAGTATCCTTTATGCATTTCCAAAAGGCCAATTTTCGCTGATTCATTATCTCCGGTCTGTATTCCAAAGCCTTTTGAAAGTTTTCATTTGAAGCCATGGTTAGCCGTGGGATATCATCAATCATCTCAGCAATCTTTGCAGCGATCGCCTTGCTGTCCTTTGGGGGCACCAGGTATTTTTCGGATAACAACTCTTTTATGCCTCCTACATCCGAGCCAATAGCTGGCAATCCTCTGGCCATGGCTTCTATCAATGCACGAGGCATTCCCTCAGTAAACGAAGGCAACACGAATATACATGCTTTATCTATTTCCGCAAACAAATCTGGTCCCCAAGGCACAGGGCCGTATATCGTTACTTGTTGTGATAACCCATGTTCTGAGACATATTTTCTTAGGTTGTCAATCTCAGAACCTGGACCGATTATAGTTAAACTGATATTATATCCTGAGTGAACCAGTTGTTCAACTGCATGAATGAGTACAATATGTCCTTTTTCCGGCTCGACTCTTCCCACAGACACAATCGTAAAAGGTTTTGCATTAAACTGCTCTGTATGTTTAGGACCCAAAATGACACTTTTATCAAGCCTAACGCTGCTGAACACCCACTCATTAGTGCTGGTTTTGGTCGGATATAGGCGCTTGAGATAACAACTTGTATAACTCGCGCAAACAGCTTTGCGAACCCGATATATGGCGATTTTTTGGCATATATATCCGATGATCCTAGCCAGACCAAAAAACTGCAGATTTTTAAGCATCACAACGGATTCACTTGCATGCCCTACGATTTCCACGGCATAAGGTCTGTGGGCAACTCGCAGGAAAAAACTGCAGATGGTCCCGGTTGTTCCTCCCCTGAACAGATAACAGGTATCGTAACGTGTAGCCCTTCTGCAATCTAAAACGACCTTACTCATCTTTCGGAGAAAATCCCAAAAACCACGGTAATCCGTAATGCGAATAAAATGCACCTTTTCGCCATCGGCCCGTTGCCACCCTTCAGGTAATATATCGACACTTCGTACTCTGGCAATTGGGTAAACTTCTTCGAATATCTCAAGATATTCTCTCCAATACGGATATGCAAAAGCAATATCTGTATAGATGCCGCCTCGATATTCCACAAAATGCTGTTCCAAACTTACGGCTATACTCGTCATTTTTATTATATCTCAATAAATAATCGTGCATGAACAAGGTATTTGTTAAGGCACATATTGTTGGTTGTAAAATACTTCCAGAAGATGTTTAGAATATACCAGACTTATTTAGTTTTGACAGACTAATTCCTTGTTGGTTTGAGAATCATCTTCTGAGTTTAATGTTTCATCTGCTTGCTGCCATTTACTAGATAGATGTCTTAATATCCATACCAACATAATGGGGTAGATAATAAGCCGCTTACGGTGTGGGTCGCTGGTTATCACACCGGCCACATACATGGTCATAACATATAAAAACAGGTGCCAGTCGATATTGTCTCTTAAATGTTTGAAAAAAGCATATATTGCATAAGGCAGAAACAACAGGTAAATGCAATGGAATAGAGCAACCGATTTTTCGATATAACCGCTCCATGGTATCGGGCTTAAAAATGCCTGAAGCAGACCGTAAACACCATATTTGGCCTGGGAAGCCTGCTCCCCTTCCTGCAATGTAGCGGTCATAACGTTACTTTTGAAGACCCAAAGCATTGCAATGCTTAAAAGGACAATACCTGTTATGCGTCCTTTAATACCGGCATCGCTCCTTATTACTATATGCATCACGATCGCGCAAATTACCATGGCGGCAAGATAGAATCTGATGGTTGTTATTGCAAGCAACATCGCCAATGCAAGTCCCCAGAGGAAGGTATTCCCAAGAATGGTCCTTGAATAAACACGGTCTCTCGCAGGTTGAAAAATTGTATCCAAAATCGCCATGACAATCATGAAAAAAGAAAGCAAAAGACCATCTTTAAGATTTCTAAAATTATAATAAAAGGCGGTAGTACAGAACACGCTAAGCACGATAAACCCGAGGAAAGCAGCCCGTTCGCCAAAATCTCTTAGCCAAACGCGAGCCAAGCAACCAAGACCTGCGAAAAACACCAATAGTTTGAATATTCTCATTGCAAGAACAGGATCTGATGATATTGTCCAGAATATAGCAAGTATATACTGGTACCCAAAAAACACAGATTCTCCTGTCGCTTTTTTGGCTTCACTTATCGTTACGCCAAAGGGGGGATAACTGGCAAAACGTTCTGTTATTCGGTAATAAAGTTCCTCATCTTTATGAACATCAAAAATAATTGGGAGTCCTGTTCTATGAACCAGTAGCCAATGCCATGCGCACATAGCTGCTAACTGACTTAGAATTATTACTAAAACCAGAAATTTCCGTGAACCACTGAATGGTCGCATTATTAAAATTGGAATTACTATAGACAAAAATATAAGTATTATTATGGTCATGTTTTATCAATCACCTTGTAAGTTGAACGAATTGACCTTGAGGGATTCTACTCTGCCGTTTGTGGGCAGGTCAAATTTTGCGCTGTAAGGACTGTATACATTAATGTCGCCTCTGATATTGTAGGCTGTTTTATTGCTTTTGTTATCAGTTATTTTCAGAAAAGGTCTGTTTTTAAGGTCATACACATAACAATTGATAAACTCCACTCCGCCGCTTTGCTCTATGGGATTGACCTCTCCCGGCTCCAGAGATATAGGGCATATTCCTTCTCCAGTCGCAACCTGATATAGTTTACAATTTCTAAATGAAAGCTTTATCGGAGAAGTTAACTCCCAGATTGCATAAATACCAGAATAAACCATGTTTTCAGCGACACAGTTTTCAAACTGAACCAATCCGCCAGGACCTTTTTTGTTGACGGCCCTAACCCGCAATCCAGGTGCTAAACAATTCCTCGAGTAGCAATTTACAAAAAGGACAGAAACTTCACGTGACTTCTCAGTAAGTCGGCTTATGCTCGCTATAAATCCCGAACCACCGTTGTTTTCAGAAATGCAATTGCTTATAACTACATCAACCAGCATATCCGCGCCATCGTCAGGTTCGAGGTCTATTCCCGCCATAGGTGATGTTCCTCTTGTGTTACTGAAAACACAGTTGTCTATTCGCAATTTATCCACAGAAATCACACTGACACCTTGCCGATAGTTGTCATTACAGACGCAATCTCTGATAAGTATGTTCCTGCAAGGGACAAAATTTTCATCCCTTGTTATGAAAATGCCATCTCCCCCGGAATGTTCCATCTTCAAACCAATAACATTAATATTACCACAACTCATTAATTCCAAAACGTGTCGATGTTCGGACTTGATGTACTCAGGTTCTTTATAGTCGGTCTTTCGCATTGATAAAGTTGCCCCATAGCCCCTTAAAGTTACATTAGTTAAGTTGCGTAATGAAAACAAACAATCAAATTTGCCTTTGAATGACCCTTTCTTTGCAATGACGACTACTCCGGGGTCGAGGACTATTTCCTGATTACTCACAAGTTTTATAGAATCAACAACCCATTCTTTTCCAACGTAGGGGATAATTACCTTCTTGGCTCCTGAGTTGATTGCGCCTTGGATTGCACTGGTTGAATTTTCTTTTTCAAATCCCCACCAAGCCGCATTGGCCACGGTTTCTTCCCCGGAGAGAACTCTGCGCACTGCATTAGGGTCCTTAAAATTTCCAGACGATGATGCCCCTTCTGCTCCTAATAATTCGCAACTAATGCAGAGTACAGCAATAAAATAAAAGTTTTTCATCAAAGGGTTTTTAGGGTATCTGGTTAAAATGTTATCAAAACAACTGTTTACGGCACTTTTATGGATTCCGAACCGAGTAATGGACTTTTTCATGGCAAGTATTAACAGCGAGCGATTCATAATCGTTTTCCAATTGTTCGACTGTTTTATCTATGGAAAAATTATTGGTAACATACTCACGAGCTTCACGTCCGATTCTGCTTCGCAATTCCGGTGCTTCCAGAAGTTTGATTACATGTTCAGACATTTTTGCAAAGTCAAGAGGTTCACAGCAAAATTCCCGCATCTTGGGGTACATGGCTTCTGAAATACCTGGCAGGTTGCTTGCTACAATACAAAGACCGGCCAGTTGAGCTTCGGCTACAGCAAGACCAAATCCTTCATCCAGAGAAGGCATAAGAAAAACATCCATTGCAGCCAACATTCGCGGGACATCCTGCCTGTTGCCGGCAAACACAAAACGATTCTTCAGTCCTCGATTTGTCACTTCAAGCTTAATTTTTTGCTGCAACTCCCCGTCTCCAACCAGCAGGAAGTGTACATTTTCAAAATGCTTTGACACAAGTTCAGCAACATTAACAAATGTTTGATGGTTCTTCACTTTCCTAAATCCGCCAACATGTCCTACTACCAGAGAATCTATCGGTAACCCCATTTCATCGCGAATTTCAGATGGATTTATTGTCTCGTTGAAGCGAGCAATATCGATACCGTCGTAACAAATTTGAAATTGTTCGGGGTATTTTCTCCAGTGGGGGAAAAATACATCCAAGCAGGCAACGGCATCGCCGTAAATTCTTGTAGCTAATAGGCGAGTCAGCCCCTGTAAAATACCAACTGCCATGTTATTAACAAATCCGGGATTTCGCCAATGTGTTTTGATATGATCATAAGAGGCAATTCGGACTGGCACACCTGCAATCTTGGCCGCCAGCATTACAGCACCGCTGACCTCGGCTGAGTGAGCATGAACCACATCGTATTGCCCGTGTCGCAGCAGCTTGATCATACGCCAGACATAGGGTATCACGTATCTGGACCATCTGCAAAGTATCATCTGGGTACCCGTCGCTATGTATTTGTCTCGCAAAGCTCCATCAGTGCTTCTTCCGCAAACCACATCAACGATAAATCTTTCATGATCGTACTTTTCCAGAAAATACAGCACTTGGTTTTCAATACCACCCATTCCCGGTGTCGAGATGGTTACAAGCACGCGCAACTTATTTTTACATGTTTTTTCCAACACAGTCCCCTTTATTTGAGTGTAATTGACAGTTATATTCTAAAATAATAAGCACAATTTATTGACGCACTCCAGAGATTTAAGGGTCTGTCCTGTTCCTGCATAATTATACCAAATCAGACGTCGTTTTTATTGGAGGCGACCTTAACGCAATCAAAATTATTACTATACTTCCTAAACCCTGCACTACAACCCCAATCAACATTGCCCAAACAGCCCCTTTCATAAGATACCTTGAGGTCAGCAGCCAACTCGAAAGCAAAGAAACCAGGCATGTTAACGAAAACAGAGGTACTTGTGATTTAAAACGCCTGGTTGCTGTCATTCCGTAACCTAAAATTGACGCCAGCATAGTGCTTCCAGACACAACCATAAGCCAAATAAATACGTCGTGGTTTTTAGCATACTCAGGCGTATATACCAAAGATAGAAATGACTTACCAAAATAAATCGCAAATAAGACGACGCTAATTGCTAAAGCCAGAGCTACACAAAGACTTTTGAACATTAGCATTACATAAGCGCGGCGATTGGAATAAAAATATTTTGCTAATCGCGGCGAAACGGCTTGACCCAAGGCATTAACCATTTGCGAAGCCCCGACAACCACGTATGCCATGGCGCCGAAATAGCCAAGTTTCTCACTTCCGAGAAACCCCTCAACAAAATAACGTGACATATTGGCGTTGAGACTCAAAATGCCCATTACGACACCCAATGGCGCGCCAAGCCATAGGATTGAAACAATCTTTTTTAAACGAAACCGTGGTGAGAAACGGTCAAGTTTATCAACATTTTGTTTGTCGAAGAATAGCAAAATCAACAGCCATAATAATCCTAACGAGAGCGAAGCCGGTATCTGGTCACCAGTTATTTTGAGAACAGCAAAGTAAAAAATAAATCCACCCAGGCCATATAGAATCATGCTCTGCGAAACTTTATCGAGTCGCTCGTATTTCTGCATAAGACCGTATGCCACATCGCTTGTGGATTGGATTACTTTGGTGATCCCAACTATAAGAATAAGAACATATACTCGAAAACTGTATTCTTTGCGCAGTCCTACTAATATTCCAAGAATAAGTATCATTGCTGCAATATTGGTTATAATTCGAACCCCCAAAAAATCCTTAAACTCATTCAGGTTCTGTGCATCTGTTGCCTGAATAGCTCTAAGCTGCAACATGGAAAACTGAACTACAGGAGCCGTGATAGCCAAGGAAAGAGTATAGTATCCTACTTCTACAGGCGAGGCTAATTTCGTTAGGGTCATCAACATTCCCCATTGAGTACCTGATAATATTGTGCTGCCAACGAAAGACCAGGCAAAATTTTTCCGTAATGATAGTGGTTTATTCATCGTTCAATAATCAATCGTATGGTTTCATTCAGCTTCTGTTTCGGCCGCCAGTCAATTATATTCCTGATTTTGTCAAGGCAGGGAACGCGGCGCATCATATCCTCAATAGGCCTGCCGTATGCGATTTCGTATGGGATGAATTCCTTTTTGCTTTTGCTGCCTGTGATTTCAATTATCTTGTCGGCAAGGGCCTCAATGGTAATTTCTTCATCCGAACCGATGTTAAACACCTCGCCCATCGCGTTGCTGCAGTTCATCAGCCGGATAACGGCGTCAACGACGTCCTCAACATAACAAAAACACCGGCTTTGTTTGCCGGTGCCGTATATGCGTATTGGTTCGTTTTTGAGGGCCGATTCGATAAACCTTGGCACAACCATCCCGTATCTGCCCGTTTGCCTGGGGCCTATCGTATTGAAAAACCTCCCTATCACCACATCAAGCCCGTATTGCTGATAAAACGCGAAACCCAGGAATTCGTCAACCGCCTTACTGCACGCGTAAGCCCATCTCGGCATACTCGTGCTGCCCAGGACCAGGTCGTCATTCTCGCGAAACGGCACTGATTCGCTCTTGCCGTAAACCTCACTGCTCGATGCGATGAAAACCGGGCACTTGTATTTATTCGCGATTTCGAGAACGACTTGTGTGCCCGCGATATTCGTCTCAATGGTATGCACGGGGCTATCGGCTATCAACTGAACGCCTACCGCCGCTGCTAGGTGGAATATCCTGTCGCACCTTCTTACAGCCGAATCGATTACTGATTCGTCGCGGATATCACCCTTTATGAATTCGAACCCCGGCTTACCAACAAGTGCCGTGATATTCTTCAAGCTGCCCGTGCTGAGGTTATCGACGACAATCACTTCGTTGCCGTCTGCGACCAATCTCTGTGCCAGATGGGAACCTATAAAACCGGCTCCTCCCGTAACCAACGCCTTCATTAATCCTCACTCAAAACAGGCAAAATGAAACAGTTAACCAATGAGTTTCGTCTGGACTCCGTCCCCCTCGGGTGCGCAAAAAAACACCCATCGCATCCCTGCGAGGGACTTAATACATTAAACCGTCAACATCCTGATAAACGGGCAATTATAGCAGCCGGCGATACTTTCGCCAAGACGCAAAATTGCCTCACTGATTCACAACATAAGTATCGGCGTATCAAGGAGATAGCTTTAGCTCCTCCTCTGCTAAAAACCTATATTATAAGACCCAAACTATACGCCAAAATCATGCCCTAAGTTCACCGCCATCCTAATTTGGCAGCATCTTTTGTTCTCACGCAGTCAATCATCGCAAGATAGTTGCAATAAGGCACATATTCTGGGACGCTGTTGCCCGTGCCGAGGGCATAGCCGCCTTTTGCAGCGGTTCTACCCAGCATCGCCCGGCACCGCTGTCTTATCTGCTCAGGGGTTGACTGGCACATAAAGTCCATATCTATGCCGCCCAATATCGCGATTCTTCCGCCCCATTTATCGTATGCCTGTTCAACGGGAATAATAACGTCCTCGTATGAGTGCTTGGCGTCGAATTTCATATCGTCGATGATATCATACATAATCCTGTCAAGGTTGCCGCAGGAATGAAGAATCGCAGGTTTGCCCGCTTTGTGGATTGCCTGGACTATTTTTTTGGTCCATCCAAGCACATACCGCCTCAAATCCGCGGGCGAGAACATCGTCGCCGTTTTAAACCCCCAGTCATCGTTCACTATTAAAGCGCCCACAGTATCGAATGCGGCGCATATTTCGTAATACCGAACCAGGCGCCTACCCACCGCGTCAAATATGTCCTTTGTCAAATCCGCGTCGTCGGCCAGCAGCATACACAGCCGTTCAAAACCGACTAAGGAAATCGCGTTCTCCAGAACCCCGCACGGGCCATAAACTATCAGTTTCATCCCGGCAGGCAGCGAATTCTTCGCCGATTCCAAACTGGAATAATCAAAAGCATCGGGGTCAGGCCAGCGGTATGACTCAAAACTTTCCCGGTCGGTGATTGTGCTGCCGGCATTCAGCGAAATCGTCGCCTTCCTCTCAATATCAGGGGTCTCAAACTTCATATCCGAACCCAGAACGGTAACATAATCGTATCCGGCAACCCTGAACGCCTCTGTTACTACAGGATTGAATGCCCCCCATTTCCAGTCCTTACCCTCCGCTCCAAGAAGCCGACCTGTGAGTTTCTCATAGAATGGTCCGTTGAGGAAAAACTCAAACAGAGTAGGCCTGCCTGGTATCTCCCGGCGCAGTACTTTTAGTAGATTTTCGAAATCCGGCTTTCTCGTCACGCTTTGCCCCGTTCAAATAATTGGCCTGCCATTTTTTCGCGGCAGGAAATCGTTACCCGTAATATGAGCTGTATGTCTTATCGGTTTCCCAGACGGTAACGCAGTGCAATACCGTTGTCTTGCCTGTCCCGAGCGAAGTCGAGGGGCCGAATTTGCCGGCAATCCTGTTCCACGCGAATACGGCTATGTTCTCGACAGTGGGGGTTGTCCGCCCAAACTCAGGCAAATCCTCGTTGAGATTTTTATGGTCAACGGCCTTAATCAATTCCTGATTAATCACCTTTTCAAAATCGCCGGTCTTAAAAGGTTGTCCTGTTGGGTATTTAACCGTTACCTCGACAATGTAGTTATGCCCGTGCCCGGCAGGATTGGCGCACTTGCCAAAAACCTCGATATTCCGCTCCTCACTGAATTTTTCATTCCACAGTTTATGAGCTGCCGCAAACTCGAATTTTTCACTGTAATAGACCATCGCACAATCCTTATCATCCACTGTCAGCGTCCTGAAAGGGCTCAGCTTCAAGCTCAATTTTGATAGTTGCGCCGAGCCGAATTCGCCTGCAAGTTTTCCCCACACAATTTTCAAAAGCCGAACCAGTTCATCGAAACCGGTATGCCGGGCCTCTCGATAGTCGGCTTTTATCTTCTCCGCAAAAACACCAACCGCGCACTCCCGTACCTTCTGGTCAATGTCGCTGACGTTTACAATCAGCCCGGTTGCTTTGTCTGCCTCGCCCGTCAGCTCGACTCCCAGTTCGAGAAATACAGCCAGTCCTTCACCGGCCGGCTTCGAGGCAAACGAATTGAATCCCGCCTCGTCGGCAGGCAAAAACGGATTTATCGAAAATCGAACGTAGCGGCACAGCTTGTGCATATTTCGCGATTATTAACCACAGATTTTACTGATAACACAGAAAATAAATATCAGTGACACGGAGCGAAGCGACGAGCCCGCCTCGGAAATCTGTGCAATCTGTGGTTCCTTTTTGTTTTTGTTATCTGCTGCGATTGTGTATCAAGCTCATAATTTCGTTTCTGCTTCTCGGGTCTTTTCTGAACAGCCCGCGAACTGCGCTTGTTACCATCACTGAGCCGGGCTTTTTTATCCCGCGAATCGTCATACAACTATGCGCCGCCTCAAGAACTACAGCGACGCCTTGCGGTTTGAGATTGCTCATCAGGCAATCGGCTATCTGATAGGTCAGCCGTTCCTGCGTCTGCAAACGACGCGCGAAACAATCCACAATTCGCGCCAGTTTGCTTACGCCCAGGATTTTACCCGCGGGCAGATACGCGACGTGAGCAGAACCGATAAAAGGCATCAAATGGTGCTCGCACATACTGTAAAACGGTATGTCGCGTAAAAGCACGATTTCGTCGTAGTTCTCGTTGAAAACCCGGCTGATATGCGTATTCGGGTCATCGTGCATACCCGCCAGAAGCTCGCCATACATTCTCGCCACGCGGGCGGGCGTATCCTTCAGGCCATCACGGTTAAGGTCCTCGCCGACGGCCGAAAGAATTTCCCTTACCGCCTTTTCAATTTTTGCCTCATCTATTTTCTTCTTTTGTTTTGTCATATCAATCAGCCAATATCACTTTCCTTTTTTTCCGCTTGTAAGATTCATAAGATACGTTGTCAGTAGCCGAACACCGAATGCGCTTGCGCCCTCCGCCGCCGATGCTGTCGGCTTTTCGAGACAATCCACACCAGCAATGTCTAAGTGTGCCCATTTTTTATCGCCGACGAACTGCCTCAAAAACGCCGCCGCGGTGCACGCGCCGCCCCATCTGCCTCCGCTGTTTTTCAGGTCCGCTATTTTGCTTTTCATTTCATCTGCGTATTCGTCTCCGCAAGGAAGCTGCCAGACCTTTTCGCCGCTGTTCTTTGCCGCCTCTTCGAGATTTTTGTTTAATTGCTCATCGTTACCCATCAGCCCCGCCATAAATGTCCCCAGCGCAACAACGCAGGCGCCGGTCAACGTGGCAACATCTATAATCACATCGCAGTTTTGTTTTACGGCGTAGTGCAGTGCGTCGCAAAGTATCATTCTTCCCTCGGCATCGGTATTTTGTATCTCAACCGTTTTGCCTGAGTATGTGGTAACTATATCGCCGGGCCTGTAGCTTGTGCCGCTTGGCATATTTTCCGCTGAGGGGACTATCGCCATCAGGTTTACGGGCAGTTTCAATTCCGCAGCTGCCTTTGCCGCCGCAAGCACCGCGATGCCGCCCGTCTTGTCGAGTTTCATCTGTTCCATATTCTGTGCCGGCTTTATGCTTATCCCGCCCGAATCAAACGTTATCGCCTTGCCGACAAGGGCGACCGTAGGCAGTTTATTCGCCTTGCCTTTCGGGGCGTATTTTACGATTATCAATCTCGGCGGCGTTTTCGACCCGCTGCCAACCGCCAGAATTCCGCCCATACCCAATTTGGCCAATTGCTTTTCGTCGAGCACTTTGCAGCTAAGCCCTTTTGTGTTTTTTGCGAGTTTTTTCGCCTCCGCCGCAAGCGATGGCGGGTTTATAACGTTTCCGGGTCTGTTCGCAAGCGCTCTGGCGTAACTTTGGGCCTTACCGATAATAGCCCCTTTTAATAACCCCTCCTCAAGCCGTTTCATTTTCGCCGCGTTATCGTCAATCACTTCGACAACAAGCGAATCAGTCCTGCCGTCTTCATCGGATGTAATATATTCGTCGTAACGGAAACTCCCGTAATATATCCCTTCAGCCATCGCCTGCGCCAAAAGCCCAGGATCAAATATTGCCCCAAAGGGCTTGTGAATCGCAAGTGCCAGTGATTTGGCTTTCATTGATACCGCTTTATTAGCTGCCAATGCGGCTGCTTGTCTGATGGTGTCGATGGTCGCCTTTTTCTGCTCGCCTAATCCAACTATAAGCACGCGTTGCGCGCCTATACGATTGTTACCGTATATTAGAGCGCTGGTCCCGGTTTTTCCTTTGAAGTCGCCGAGTTTTACGACCTGTTCGATAGCTCCGCCGAGTTTTTTACACAGTTCGATGATTTCCGGCAGAGGTTTTTTGCCGTCCGAGAAATGACCTATAGCCAGCATCTGAGTTTTGCATTCGGCCAATGCCGCCGGCCTGGTTTTCAATTCAACTTCAATTATCCTCTTCATTTTTTTCCGCCTTTACTTTTGATGCTCTTGCGTTTGGTTTACCTTTAGCGCGATGATGCAGATATGCCTCAATAAATTCCTCAATATCGCCGTCGAGCACCGCGTCAACTTTTCCTGTCTCGCAATCGGTGCGATGGTCTTTTATTAACTGGTATGGCTGCAACACATAGCTGCGAATCTGGTTACCCCAGGCAATCTCACCTTTTGCGCCGTATTGTTTTGCAATCTCGGCGTCCCGCTTTTGCTGCTCAATCATATACAATTTTGCCTTGAGCATTTTCATCGCGTATGCGCGGTTTTTGTGCTGGCTCCGCTCGTTCTGGCACTGAACAACAATACCCGTTGGCTTGTGTAGCATACGAACCGCCGAGCTTGTCTTGTTGACGTGCTGACCGCCCGCGCCGCCCGCGCGGTAATAATCAATCTTCAAATCCTCTTCTTTTATCTCGATATCTATATCCTCATCGAATTCAGGAATACAATCAACCGCTGCGAAACTGGTGTGCCTGCGTTTATTCGCGTCGAATGGGCTTATCCTGACAAGCCGATGCACGCCAACTTCGCACGAAAGTTTCCCGTATGCGAAAGGCCCCTTTACCTGGAGCGTTATCGACCGTATCCCCGCTTCTTCGCCTGGGGTAATATCAAGCTCGCTATATTGATATTTGTTGGCGTCGAAGTAGCGGGTGTACATTCTCAAGAGCATACTCACCCAGTCGCAGCTTTCTGTCCCGCCCGCGCCCGCGTGAATACTGAAAAAACAGTTCTTTGTATCGTTAGGGCCGTTTAGCAAGCCCGTCAATTCTATCTGTTCGCAGCGCTTGGCAAGCTCTGCCAGGTCATCTTCTAATTGCACCAGTTCCTCAGGGTCCGATTCAACGGCTAATTCAAAAAGTTCCGTCAAATCCTGCGATTCCCTGCTGATTTCCTCCACCGGCTCAATTATCGCTTTTAACGCACTTAGCCGGGAAACCACCCCCTGTGCCACTTCCTGATTGTCCCAGAAACCCGGACTGCTCATTTTCTCCTGTAATTGCGCAAACTCCGATTTTTTGCCGGCCAGGTCAAAGCCAGTCCCGGATATTTTCAACCCGGGCCTTCATCTCCGCTATTCCGCTTTTTAATTGCGCAACTTCCATAGTTCTCGTGCTTATAACAAATTAGGCCGGGATATGCAATCCCGCCGGATGATTATTGATTCCCAAAAACAATCAAATAATGTATGATTGCTTTTTTAGATAAGATATGAAACCCAGGTTTTGAAAGGTTTACCAATGAGCGAAGTTAATAAAACAAGCTCTTCAGCCCTGAAATCGCTGTTTATCCCCTGCGCGACGGTGTTCATATCGAGTTTCTGCATTATGGTTATCGAGCTTGTCGCGGGTCGAATAATCGCGCGGTTCCTCGGCTCATCGCTTTACACCTGGACCAGCGTCATAGGCGTCGTCCTGGCGGGCATCACCATCGGCAACTATACAGGCGGACGACTCGCAGACCGATTCAAACCTGTCAAAGTGCTGTCCATACTTTTTGCGATTTGCGCCTTCGCCTGCATTGCCACCATCGTATTAAACAACCTCGTGGGAGGGTGGACATGGCTTTGGCAGTTTAACTGGCCTGCAAGAATACTCCTTCACGTCGCAGTTGTATTCCTGTTGCCCTCTGCGCTTCTGGGCACAATCAGTCCGGTGGTGGCTAAAATGGCGCTCGAAAGGGGGCTTCCCACGGGCAGGACCGTGGGCGACATCTACGCCTGGGGCGCAGCAGGCAGTATCGCGGGGACCTTTGCTGCCGGCTATTACCTCATCGCACTGATGGGAACAATGTCGATAATCTTTTGTATAGCGGCGGTTATGATTGTAATGGCTTTACTATATGGTGCGGCCTTGCGTGCGGGCAAGGCAAAAGTTGCTTTATAATGTCCCCGCAAGCAGTTATTTGTCATCGCTGGAAGCACGTTTGACGTGCTCGTACTTCGATGGCTTTTGTCGCGAAAACGTTATCCCTCGGCCCGTGACAATCTCGTGCTCCTCCCGCAGGAAATCGATGTATTGCAGTAATGCCCATGCGGTGTTGTTCCAGCTCATCTGGTAGCCGCGCTGGTGCGCCTGCTTTTCCATAAACAGCCGACGCTGTTTATTAAATACGATGTAATCCAGCCCTGCGGCAATCTGCTCGACCGACGGCTCCGCCGGGTCAACCAGGATACCACGAATGTAACGACCCATCACAAGACCTTCGGGGCAGTGCTTGTTTGAGTAAATCAGCTCGCGGGCATACCTGAATTTTGTCGCAATTGCCACCCTGCCCGAGCCCAGCGTATCGGCAAGCACGCCGCTTGATATCTGCTGCATATTAAGATAAGGCAATACCATCACGTTGGTCGCGCCATACATTTTCAGCAGCATTCCCTCGTCGAGATATGTATCGAGAAACACAACGTCGTAATCTTCCGGATTTGCTCCTCGCAGGTCCTTAACCTTGCACCACTTGACCTTTGCCTGCTCCAGCGTGACCGCCAGAGATGCCTGAAAACGCCTGTATGGTTCGCCGCCGTCGGCTCTCATAAAATCCGGATGACATTCGCCCGCGATAAGGTAAAGTATGCCTCTTCGCTGCTCATCCGTACAGGACTCCTCTAAAAATCTACCGAACCCGCGTATGCCGTATTCAAGCCCCTTGTCGGGCGACAACAAACCGAGCGTCGTAACGAGAAACTGATGTTCGAGGCCTAATTCGCTTTTTATCTCCAGCCGGTCGTAATGCGACGGGTGGTGCATTCGTATCCCGTGGTCGATGTGCTTGATTTTGTCCTGCTCTATGCCGTATGTATCCGATTCGAGTATGTCAATCGCGCTTTCGGTGGTAACAATCAAACCGTCGCAAATCTTCGCAAGATTTTGCACAACGGTCTTTTGGTGGTTATCGGGGTTATCCAGAACGGTATGTAAATACACAACCGTCGTAAGCTTTGCCGCGGCAAACGCTTTGGCCATTTCAATATAATTTGTTCCCTGTCCGTCGTTGCCGTTCTTGTCCGGGTCAAGGCCGTACTCATGCTGAAGCAAAACTATTGTTGGGTTGCTGCCTTCCTGCGCCCTTTTGATTATGTGCTTGGTAGTGTCCGTCCATGACTGCGGGTTATACTCGTCGATAACAAGGTCAACCGGGATATTGTAAGGCCCGTTGCCGTTATCTATCGCGGCA
This sequence comes from Sedimentisphaerales bacterium, assembly GCA_049516395.1. GTDB lineage: Bacteria > Planctomycetota > Phycisphaerae > Sedimentisphaerales > Anaerobacaceae > Fen-1362. The sequence goes on from JBEKTD010000001.1 coordinate 83,883, forward strand.
ATCCTTATATGCCCCACCTCGCTGGTAAAATTAGACAAGGCATTAGCGAGGTTTTTTGAAAACGTCGCTATCCCGCATCGCCTCGGCGGATATGTGCTGACTATTCGAACATTGTATGGCATACGATAACCCCATTTTATCGTCGCTCCGCCGTAAGGCGTCCCTTTTGGGAGTGGTTTATCACTTAGATATATGACCATTAAATCACTGGCTGCTGCCAAAGTCAATCGATTTGGATGTGTCTGGGCTAAACCGTCTCGCCCGGTTATGTTTCGGCTTTTACTGTCTTTTTCCTACCGAGAAGCTCGTCGGCGGCGTCAGCTGTTTTGGGCGGCCATTTGCCTTCCGCCTGCAGCTTCAGCAGGTTTTCTTTTTGCTTGATGCTCACTATCGTCCGGCAGCGCGGGAATCTGTTACAACCCATAAACGGGCCTTTCTTGCTCTGCCTGATGACAAGCTCACCTTCCCGGCATTTATAACACTTTAATCCCGTCGGCTCAGCAGGTGGTTTCGGCGGCGCGATATTGCCTTCCTTATCAAGCTTAACTATCGTTTTGCAATTGGGATAATCGCTGCATCCGAGGAACGGGCCGAATCGCCCATTTTTATGAACTAACGGCTTGCCGCAGTTGGGACATTTGTGCTCGCTGACTTTCTGCTCGACCATTTTACCCTCCTTGTCGCACTGCCAGGCGAACTTGCACTCCGGATAACTGGAGCAACTCAGGAATTTCCCCTTCTTGCCGAAACGATAAACTAACGGTGAACCGCATTTGGGACATTCGTATGTGCTCGGCGTTGTCTCTGCCTTTGCGTGTTTCATATCCGAGGTAGCGGTCTCCATACTTTTCTTAAACGGCCCGTAAAACTCATTGAGAACGGCAACCCAGTCGAGGTGCTGCTCCTCGATTTTATCTAACTGCTCTTCCATATACCGGGTAAACGCCAAATCCATTACCTTGGGGAAGTATTCTTCGAGTTTGTCTGTAACCACCTCTCCGAGGTCCGTTGCGTAAAGTTTCTTTTCTCTCTGCTCAACGTATTCCCTGTCCTGGATTGTGCTGATGATGCTGGCGTATGTGCTGGGCCTGCCGATACCTTCTTTTTCCAGCGCCTTGACCAATGACGCCTCGGTATATCTTGCGGGCGGCTTTGTGAAATGCTGGTCGGCTTTTATATCTACCGCGGCAAGCTCCTGGCCGGTTTTGACTGGAGGCAGTTGCTGCTCACCTGCCGTCGATGAACCGGGCGACCAGACCTTGGTAAAGCCATCGAAAACAATCGCCCTGCCCGTGGTTTTATACAGGACCCTTCCAATCGCGGTATCAGCCGTAATATCAAGATTCGTTACGTCCCACTTCGCTGCGGACATCTGGCAGGCCACAAACCGCCGCCATATCAAATCATAAAGCTTATACTGTTCTTCGCTGACAAGCGCACGCACGTCCTCCGGCATAAGGTCGGCGTCGGTTGGCCTGATCGACTCGTGTGCTGCCTGAGCGTTTTTCTTGTCGGCGAACATATTTGCCTTTTCGGGAACATAGGCGTCGCCAAAACGTTTTTGAATAAACTTGCGAGCATCGTTAATCGCTTCGGGCGATATATACGTGCTGTCGGTTCTCATATAAGTAATCAGGCCCAGCCGGCCCATTTCCTCGCCGAGGTCAACGCCCTCGTATAACTGCTGCGCAATCGACATCGTGCGTTTCGTGGAAAACCCCAGCCGATTCGACGCCGCCTGTTGAAGCGTTGACGTTATAAACGGCGGACCCGCACGGGATGACGATTCCTTCTTTTCAACCTGGGCAACCTTGAACTTGGCGTCTTTTATGGCTTCGTAAATTCTTTTTGCCTGCTGGTCATTCGACGCCTTGAAACTCTCATCCCCAACCTTATGAATCTCCGCCTTAAAGGCATTGTGTCCTGCAAGCCACTTATTCTGCTGTTCAAGAGTAGGTTCCTGGTCGGGTTTTTCGCCCTTCGATATAAAATTCTGCCACTCCTGCCCGTAATGACTTCCCAGTTCGGTGGTAAAAATCGCAGGTATCAGCCAGTATTCTTCCGGCTTGAAACTGCGTATCTCCCGTTCGCGTGTGACAACTATTTTTACCGCGACCGACTGCACACGCCCCGCGCTTAATCCACGAGCGACTTTTTTCCACAAAAGCGGGCTTATCTGGTAGCCCACGATGCGGTCGAGTATCCGTCTTGCCTGCTGCGCCATGACCTTGTCAATATCGAGGCGCCCCGGATTGGCAAATGCCTGCTGTATCGCCGTCTTCGTTATCGCGTTGAATATCACGCGATAAACTTTATCCTCGGGCAATCCAAGTATATGCGCCAAATGCCAGGCAATCGCCTCGCCCTCACGGTCCATATCGGTCGCCAGATATACGTCTTTGCAGTTCTTCGCCGCCGCCTTGAGAGCAGCAACAACTTTGCTCTTACCCAGCATAATCGTATATGTTGGCTCAAAATCCTTTTCCAAATCGACGCCGAATTCCTTCGCGGGCAAATCGCGGATGTGGCCCATCGATGCCTTGACCTCGTAGCCGGGGCCGAGATATTTGTTGATTGTCCGCGACTTTGCAGGCGACTCAACTATCACCAGCGACTTGCCGTTTGGATTTGCCTTTGCCTTCGCCATATATTTACTCAACTTCTTACCGCGGAGAACGCAGAGCACGCGGAGTTTATTCTATTTTTTTCTTTGCGGTCTATCGCTACTCGGCGGTAAACCTCAATTATCTCTTATTGACACTATCGGTAAAATGTTTGAAAGAAAACGACAAATAAAGCCACGACCCCCCAATTGTCAAGAAAATATCGAAGCGCTAATCCGGGAAATTCAATGTTGTGAACTCGCCGTGGTATTTTTTCGCTGCGGCATCATACGCTTTTGCTGCTTCGATTTCCGTCGCAAAATATCCTAATGATATTCGTCGCCCGTTGGTTTTTATGTAGCTGCGCCAGGGTTTTGTTCCGCGTGAATTTTTAGGAAGGCACACCCCTTTGAATTTCGAGGAGCATCCTTTGCGTTTTCTGCAGTTACGGTTATTCTGCTCTCGCGTCGCCAGTCGAAGATTGCTCCTGCGGTTGTCTAAGCCGTTATGATTGAAATGGTCAACGAAAAGCCCATCGGGCGCATCCATAATCTCCCTGTGCAAACGCACTATTTTGGCGTTGTCTTTGTCGATTCTTTTTCCCCTTACAGCATAGAAACTGCCATTTTTACCGTCGATACACCATTTGAAACAACTAAAACGGTAGTAATCTTTCAAATTCACGATGGCCCATAACCCTTCGTCCAAGTAAATCCTGCGAAAGACCTCGCCGTAACGGAACAGACGATAGGCGAGCAGTGGACAGGTGATAATAAAGTCGAGCCAGTTCGGAACTTTGATTTGGATAGTAGTCATTTTATCCTCCCTTTTTTTAGCCACTAAGACACCAAGACACCAAGTTTTTTGTTTTGGTTACAATCTGAAATTAGAAATTGGAACTTGCCTATCTTGGCGTGAAACTTGCCCTCCCAGGGCTGATACCTTACTACAGAGGAACATGGTCCCTCTATATATAGGGTGAACTTTCGTGCGTTTTAAGTAGTTACGAAACAACCTTGCTCGCCCTAAAAATCGATAAGCTCTTATGCTGTAAGGAATAAAAAAATATTTCAAAAATAGCCAGATTTTTTTGGGGATATGGGTAATTTGGAAAAAGATGGCTGATTAAGTTGTCCAGATTAACATCGCTTTGCCACCGAGAACTTTTAGACGCGGATTGCGCTGGTTACGCTGTTTTTCGATTTTAGATTAAGTCCTAACTATTGCAGATTAATAATTTAACCATAATTAAATAATTTTAATCAATATCTTTCGCATTGCTTCTGCCCCTTTTGTAAATTCTTCTTGTGTCAAGGTAGCTTTATTATTCAACAAATAACCATCTTCAGGGATTATATTTACATATCTTTGGTCGATAATCCCTTTGTTGTGTTGAAGCACATGCCTTTTTTGAAATATCCGTTTTATAGACAATTCATCATCCGAAGATAATCCTTGAAGCATGTCTATTTTAAAATTGTCTTGGAAAAACAATTTGGCGTTTTCAAGATTTTGAAAATTATATTTCTTGTTGCTGATATTTTTGTTTTTACAAAAAGCTTCAAAGGTGGATACTAAGTCATTGTAAGCATGCCTCAATGCTCTATCTTTGTTTGTTGAACCTTCGATTTCTTTCATAATTAATTGTATGTTAGTTTCATATATTAAAGCATTATCACATCTGCATGCTGGGCAATAACCGAAGATTCCATATACCTGAAATTTTGCATTGCATTGAGCGCATTCAAGTTCCGAATCCACCTTCTTCTCCGAATAGTTTGGTGAAACAGATTTTGGGATATAGGCATTACCCGGCTTCCATATTATACCTTTACTACCTCCCATTGTTTCCTTAAACATATCCCTCAACTTATTAAACGCGTAGGCACGAACTTTTTCCATGCCTGCTTCTCTTACAAAATCTGATTGGTCATTTGTTATTAGTTCGCTTTTGTCAAATAGTGTCCCACAATATGGACAAAACATTTTGTCTTTAAATGAAGTAATAAGGACCTTAAAGTATCTTTTGCATTCAGGATTCTTGCATTCTCTTCCAACAAAGCCGTTATCGCTGGGTATAGAGATTTTAAAAGTGATATGATCACTCATTTTAACTTCCCTCCACGATTTTGATTTCATCTTCGCTTAGGCCGTAGAGGTCATAAACAAGTTTGTCTATTTGGGCATCGGTGGCATCTATCTGCCGTTGAACGCGCGTCTTTTCATCAGGATTCTTTATCCCAGCAAGTTTCTTATTCAACTCCAACATCTGCTCAACAAGCGAAACCATCTTGTCATGCTGCTTCACTTCGTCCGATTTGGAAAAATTAATTAGATGAATGGGAAATTGGGACAATTCTTTTATTTTGAATTGTGGAAATATTTTTCTTTGTAGTTTTGCAAAGGTACTTATAAACCAGAATGATATTAGTTTGGAGTTTAATACCCCCATCATGTACTTGATATTATACCTGTCCCCTATGTTGTTTTTGATAATCATGCTATTATTATCGTTTACAATATCTTCGCTAACATAACCGGCTAATATACAATAAGGTGGTTTTGAAGGGATTTGCCGAACTAAAAGTCTTTCTCCATTAAACAAATCGGGCTTTCTGGGGCGGCTTAAATTTTTTCCGTATTTTATAAACTGTTTACTCCAACCAATGGAATAGCGTTTAACATCAACACCATCTAAATATTTAATCCAAGTATCATCCTTCTTGGTTAGACTATGATAGACCCTATTATTTTTCATTTCTTTTGTTTGATTTGGAGTGCCTTCCCCGACTGTGTAAGCCTGAACGCCATTCTTTACCTCGTAAATCTTATCGAGTCGGATACTATTGATTGTTATTTTCTTATAAAGTTCAATCTTCTTAGTGCTATCAACGCTATATGTAATAATATGGCTTACAGCAGAAAGATATCTATCGCATGGACATTCATATGCTTTTTTAATTGAACCATTTGACATTTCATTAACTATAACTTGTTTTCCACCTCTCTTGTCGAACAAAAGAATACAAGTATCAACGCTCGCATATTGGAATACTTTATCTAAAATATTCGTGATGTTAATATTAAATGTCTCGGACAGCAGGAATCGCCTAAACTCAGAAGAATATTCCAGAGAAAGCCAATTGTTAGGGAGGATATAACCCAATACGCCCATTCTATTTAATAGTTTAAAAGATTTTTCCACAAATAAAAAATACGTGTTTATTTTAAACTGTGTACATTGATATTTCTCGTAGTAATAGGCCTTTTCCGCTTCTGTAATTAACTCTCGCGTAAATATATATGGCGGATTTCCTATAACGGCATCGAAGCCGCCTTGTTTGAAGATTTCCGCAAATTCCGCCTGCCAGTCAAAGGCGTTTATCTTTCTCTGCTGCTCATCGCCAAAAAGGGTTAATTGTTGACTTTGATAAAAATCCGGCCCAATAAGCGAATTGCCGCATTTTATATTATTCCCCAAGTCCGGCAGCGCACGTTCATGAAATAATCTCAAACTCTCCTGTGTTTCATTTTCAAGAACCTTTAACAAAAGGGAAAGTTTCGTTACCTCTGCCGCCTGCGAATCTATATCCACGCCGTAAATATTATTTAAAAGAATCCTTTTCTTTTCATCAATCGTCAAAAACCACTGTTTGCCCTTACCCTGATATATCGCCTTTTTATGTTTCGATGGTTCTTTGGCATAATAATCACGGTGAAAATCCAAAAGATACTGATACGCCCCGATTAAAAACGAACCGCTGCCGCAGGCAGGGTCGAGAATTTTTAACTTTTCAATTTGTTTGGGGGTTTTGTTTTCGCAAAGTTTTCCAACCGTGTTTTTAACGATGTAATTGACAATATACGAAGGCGTATAATAAACTCCGCCCGCCTTTTTGACCTCCGGCTTTTCCTCTACCTTTGCCTGATGCGATTCCGTAAGCCGAATCACCTTGCCTAAAAACTGTTCATAAACCTGCCCTAAAATTTCCGCAGGCATAACGGAAAATTCATAAGGGCTGCGCGGGTAGTAAAGGTCTTTCAAAATCCGCGTCAGAACATCATCGTCTATTTTCAGATTTGCGGAAAGCTCGTCCGGCCCCTCGGGCCTGTCTTTTTCCCTGTGAAAATGGAAAATGCCGGAATTGTATCTTTCATCGGATTTCTCAAAAAGTTCAAAAAGGCGCGGATATATTCTTGAGCCGCTAATTAGCGATAAGAGTTGTTCACTGCGCTCTATGCCTCTGTCTTCGCATATCCTCAAAAATAAAATCCGGTCGATGGTCTTTTGAACCGCAAAATTAAGGTCATAAACGGATAGTTTGCCGTTGCGAATCGCAATATTTTTTGCTAGAACGTTTCGCCATTCTTCTATCTCGGCCAGAAACTCTTTATCTACTGTAGTTGTGCCTCTTTTGGTTGTCTTTTCAGAGGCGTATTTATCGAACAATCCTTTATAAACCGCTTCTTTGCTGAATACATTTGCGATTTGCTCCCACTTATCGGTGTAATCTTTGTAAGTGAAAAGCATAATTCGTCCGGTCGATGGTTTATCGTCGGGGCTTGGCCGTATCTGGCAGTCATAAACAGCAAACTCCTCGAAATCTGTCAGAATTGACAAAGGCAGTTTTGCCGACCACGCGTATCTGCGTAATTGATAAGCCGGACTGATGTCGGATTTTATATCGACTGATGGCTTTTTCGCTTCCACGAAGAATTTTTTTGCCGGGCCGACGCGGAAGCAGTAATCGGGCGCTTTTGTTGTTCCGCCTATTTTGATTGCGTCTTCGTGAATCACATCGCTGTATGCCAGAGCAATTCCTGCCTTGTTTTGCATATCCCAACCGAGCGCTTCGAAGAATGGATTGATGAATTGTTGTCGGACTTGTGCCTCGCTATATCCGTGCCCTTTGTACGATTCGATATTCCGCTCGAATTGCTCTATAAGCTCTATTACTTCTTTTGGTGCACTTCCCATATCGCAAAACTCCATCTAGTGCCTTTAATTTCCCGACGCCACAATACCCAAACCTTATCCTTGTGTCAATAATCGCTTTGACGCCCTAAACGACCCCGCCATCAACCCGATAAACACCGGCCCGTGACACAGCGAGAATACAATCCTATAAGGTTTGGGCGTTCATAATCCGCTCTCCTTTACTTAAAAATCTCTTGTTTTTAAGCTCTTTTGTTACCTTCCTCGGCCCTATTCCCTGTCGCTTCACAATCGAATTATTTTAATGCCCTGTTACTTTCCGGCAGTCGATACGGATTATTTTTCGACGGTTTATTGGTTATTAAATTTTAACTTCCGTTTTCTGCCATATTTGTCAGAACCGCATTTTTGGCTTAAAAATGAGGGTTCGCCCATCTTTTTGCCGGTTATCAGAAAAAAATGTTGAAAATTTTCAGATTTTTATTGCTACTCCCTGAGAAATGTATATGATTTTCGGACGTATCTAAGCCGATTCAGGCTGAACTTTACTCAAGATTTTTAAGGATGATATGGGAATGAATACAAGAACACTATTAACAGTACTGGCAGTCGTGGCTGTCGCTTTTGTTGCGACAAACTGCCTCGCGGCAACAGTTGACGTCAATAAACCAGGCGATGCCAATAAGCCCGCTGAACCAAACAAGGTAACCATCATCAGCGCAAGCGATTTCGGCACATACGCTGCCGAAGCCAATAAGCCCGGTGAAAAAGGCAAGGGTCATCATCATAAGAAAGACCCGAACCACATGGAACCCAACAAGCCCGCTGAACCGAACAAGGCCACCATCATCAGCGCAAGCGATTTCGGCACATACGCTGCCGATGCCAATAAACCCGCGGGTCATCATCATAAGAGAGACCCGAACGAGCCCAACAAACCGGCAGAGCCGAACAAGACCACTATAATCAGCGCAAGCGATTTCGGCACCTATGCTGCGGATGCCAATAAACCAGCCGATGCGAATAAGCCCGCTGAACCGAACAAGAGCAAGCTTTGCGCAGTTGAGCTCGCAAAAGATGTGAACAGTTGCGAACCGAACAAACCAGCGGATTCAAACAGCAAGAAATAATTTCACGATAACCCGCCATCATTAAGTAATGAGACGGTCTTAGTGAAAGAACAGTGTTCTCGATGAATTTCAGGCCCGGAGAATAACCTCCGGGCCTGTTTTTTTAATCGGTTTTGATTTGCCGCCTGCCGGAAGGGTTGCCCAATGTTTGTCCGGAGGGTATTATCTCATCTGATTATTCTTCTGAAATTAAGGGCGCAACGCAATAGTGGCGACGAATATGGGCAATTTCGATAATTCTCTAATACTGGCCGTCGAGACCAGTGGTCGATTGGGTTCGGTCGCGCTCGCACAGGGTGATAAGCTCCTGGCGGAAACGTGTTTCTCCGGCCCGATGCGCCACAGCGCGGAAATTTTCCCCACGATTACCGATTTATTGAGCAGATTCAGCAAAAAACCGGAGCAAATCGAACATGTGTATATCTCCGCAGGCCCCGGCAGTTTCACCGGCCTGCGAATTGCCGTTACCTTCGCCAAAACAGTTGCCTTGGCCAATAACTCTAAAATCGTCGCCGTCGATACCCTTGACGTTATCGCCGCGAATGTAACAGGTTTTACCGCAGAGGTCGCCGAGAACGCAGAGAAAGTGAAAGTGAGTACGGAGAACCGGCTGTCTTCTGTTATCAGTCCTCCGTCCTCCGAATTTCTGGGTGTAATTCTTGACGCCAAACGAGGCCAGTTCTTCATCGCCGTTTATGAAAAGACCCAAGACCTAAGACCCCAGACGCAAGACGCAATCTGGAAGAAGATTCTTCCAGATTGCTTGATGACCGCGGAAGAATTCCTCTATCGCTTCACAAATCAACCGATTTCCCTGACTGGTGAGGGATTAGTTTTCTACAAAGACAAATTTAATAACAAAAATGTTCGCGTCCTTGATGAAAAGTTTTGGAATCCCTCCGCCGCGAATGTTCACAAGCTTGGCTGGCATAAAGCCCGGCTCGACGAATTCGCCGACCCGCTTACTCTCACCCCGAATTACATTCGCGGCCCCGACGTAACGGTTAAGCAAATATAAATGAGGAATTGTATTTTCGCGGGTTATCCGTTTAAGAAGCCCTTAGCCAGCGATATATTTCACGTAGCGAAGGACGTTTGCCATACATCAGGATGCCTGTCCTGAAAATTTTTCCCGCCAGCCATATCATTAAAAATACCGCCCCGACCAGCAACATTATCGAAGCGAGTATCTCAAGATTACTGACGTTTGAACCTGCCGAAATCCGCAAAGGCATCACCAAAGGCGATACGGGTGGAACCAGCGACAACACCCTGGCAAAAACGCCGTCAGGACTTTGAACAAGCTTGAACCACGCTATCATTGGAAATATCAGGATTAAAACGACGGGCCTCATAAACTCCTGTGTTTCCTTGAGTGTATTACAAACAGAACCAATTGCCGCCAGCAGCGCGCTGAAGAAAAGGAACCCGAGAATATAATAAACCACAAAACAAAATATCAGCCTGCCGCTTATATCCACGCTGATGCCCTGCCACAGAATCGGGCCATAAGACACTGCTGTCCACAGGCCAATAATTGTCAGGCCTATCGCCCCAAGCCCCAGAATCTTGCCCGCCATAAGCTCAAACGGGCTAACCGCCGAAAGCAACATCTCGATAATCCTCGAATTTTTCTCCTCGATTACACTGCTTAGCATCTGCTGGCCTATGCCGATGATTCCCATGTATATCATAAACATGAAAAAGAGCGGGACCATCATCTTGACCGTCGTTTGCCCTTGGCTTTGAACATGTTGCTCTTTGGCCGTTTCGCCAATCTCGACCTGTTCGATTGAAACATTGCGAATATCATCGAGAAGCTTTTGAGAAACGTTCTGTAATTTGCACCTCTGCGCGACTACGGCGTTACGGATAAATTCCTCGACGGCCCACGTCGCGTCCATCATAGTCGGTTTCGATTTGTAGGTATAAACGTGTGTCTTGCCCGTGCCGTCAATGATGTTCTGGTCAATAACAATATACGCCTCGGCCTTACCCGAACGAAGTTGTTCCCTGCCTTGTTCTTCGACCGCGTTTGTATCATCCTGGGCTGGCAGCGACTCAAAAATAATCTGTCTTTTGGGATTTGACTGGTTATGTTTGCTCATCGCCGCTTCTATTTGGCCCGCCAGTTGTGTGGTCAAGTCCGTTACAACCACCCTGACCGGGGGACGCCCGCCCTCAACTTGGTTAATCCTGCTCGTAAAGTAAATTATGCCAACGATAAGAACAGGGGTGAACAACAAGCTAATCAAAAACGTCTTGGTTTTGACGGTATCAATGTATTCTCGCCGGGCAATTTCAAAAATTTTACGCATTGCTCGCTCCGACAAGCGTAACAAAAATTTCATGCAGCGAAGGCATTTTCACCTCGAACTTCCGCACGCGCACCTTCCCCACAATTGCCTTGAGCAAATCCTGCGGGTCGGTCCCTTTCTCAAGAGTGATTTCCAGCGTATCTTTTTGCTGCACGACATTCGTTACCATAGGAAGTGTTTTTAAAAAGCTTGTATCTCCCTCAATCTCGACAATAACCGCGTTGGACGCCTTTTGCGAACGGATATCGCCCAGGTTGCCGTCGAGGATAATTTTGCCCTTGTTTATGAGCAGGATATAATCACAAAGCGTCTCCGCCCCGTGCATATCGTGAGTGGAGAAAATTACGGTTTTGCCTTTATCTCTCATATCAAGGATAATGGCCTTGATCAAATCCAGGTTCAGCGGGTCAAGCCCTGAAAACGGCTCATCGAGTATCAGCAAATCCGGCTCATTGATTATCGTCGCCGCGAATTGCAGCTTCTGATGCATACCCCGCGAAAGGTCCTCGACTTTCTTGTTTGCCCGGTCGTTCAGCTCGATTCGCTTCAACCACGCTGGCACAGCGCCTGCCAGCTCGCTCGAAGTCAATCCCTTGAGCGAGCCGAAGAAGGCGAGTATCCCGCGGACCGTCATCTTTCGATAAAGGCCTCTTTCTTCAGGCATATAACCAATATGACTCTTGGCCTGTTCGGTTAAATTTTTGCCGAACACGCTTATACTGCCTGCGTCCGGGCGAATAATGTTCATTATCATCCGCAAAGTCGTGGTCTTGCCCGCGCCGTTAGGCCCAAGAAAGCCGTAGATACTCCCCGCCGGAATCTTCGCCGTCAGGTTATCGACCGCGCGAACCTGCCCGAACGTTTTGCACACACCATTTAGCTCCAACGCTTCCATCGCCATCAAAATACCAGAATTTTTTCCTCAACGCAAATAATCCAACCGGAAACCGCCAGATTTGGAATTTTATTTGGTATGATTACTGGTGCAGGTGTATAATCTGGGTAATATGAAAACAACGCTGCCCCGGTAATACGGGGGGCAGGTATTATTTTTTTGGAGGATATGACGATGGCATTTGGGATCGGAGACAGAAAATTCGAAGTCCGTAAAAGCACCGGAACAAGAATTGTTGAACTGGGCGGTGCGGAAGAAACCGCAGGAGAAGTGACGATGGAAAAGAAGACAAGAACTGGGCGAAACCTGGCGGGCGGTATGGACTTGCTCGAAATGGACTTCCTGCTTGGCGTAATCGAAAACACCGACGGCGAAGACAAAAACGACGTCTCGATGCGCCGGCTAAGCTTCAACGAGGTGCTCCGCCGCAATCAGCAAAGCGAAATTGACAGCGCCGCGATGACTGTTTATGCCGTGGATGAGAAAGGCCTCTACGGCAAGGACATTCAGTGCGCAGCGATGAAAGAGCTTACCCGTCGAACCGAGCAAAAGGGTTAATCGACAGTAGGCAGGGAAGGGATTGTGAATTTGTATCTTGCCGTTATTGTTATGGGGGCGGTTGAGGACGAGGGGACATTCTGGATTCAACTGCTGATGGTGGTCATATTGGCCGCCGGCGTCGGTATCTATGGCTTAGTCAAATCCCGCGTTAAACGCATTGAGCAACAGGCACACGACGAAACAATTGAGACCGTTATTGCTCCAGCAAAACCGCTCGCAACAGCACATGCTTCCCACGAAAGACCTGTAGTTAGTGAAATCAAACCGCGTCTAAGAGACCTTTCCGGCGGTATGGAGCTTTTAGCCAGAAACTTTTTAATAGGCGTTGTTGAGCAAACCAATTCGCCTGACCAGAGGGATATCGAAATGTGCCGCCTGTGTTTCACCGAGCTTAAACGCAGGGGTGAACTTTGGGCGATTGCAAGTATCGCCCTGAAGGTTTACACCCTCGATGAGGATGGGTTCTACGGCAAAATTATCCGCTGCGAGGCGATGGCGGAATTGGCTGGCCGGACCACCGACAAACCGCAAAATACCGCTGAAGCTCCCCCTGCCTTGCCCCAAAACCAGGAGCAGGCCGAATCGGCCGCACATCACGCCGGCTGATTTCGCGTGCCGAAATACACGAAACCAAATTTTACACGTTATTTACCTTTCGTCTTTAGCGTTTGGGCGGACGAATTCTATGTTATAAATAGGAGGAATCCAGCTGAATTTGTGCCCTTTCAGGGGGAGTTTTTTCGGACGTTGAAAACTTGGGTGCAAATAAAATTTATGTCCGAAAACGAATTTTAAGGGCGAGAGAAATAATGCCGATTGATTATTAGTGGCGTGTTTGGACGCGAAATTTTATAGAAGAGGCACAGGTCTTATTTCCTTGAGCTTGCTGAATGGTCTGCCTTAATTGAATCTTATGGACAAAAGCACATTAAAATGGCTTGTGCTGGCTGCAATCGCCGTCTGCGGAATGCTCGGCTGGAAAGTCGCCACACAGGCGTCGAAAGACGGCAAAAAAGACGTGGTCGTCGAACGCCCCGAACCCAGGTTCGGCGTCGTAACCGCTATCCTGTATTGTGAGGACTCCCCAAGCGTAGTGATTGAAAACCAGATGCTTCACAAGGGGGATGTGATTCACGATGTCAAGGTGCTGAATATAAAGGCCGACAAGGTGCAGTTTGACAAACAGGGCGAGCAGTGGGAGCAGGGCGTGCAGGAGTCGGCCAAACCCGGGTGGTGGAAAAGAAGCAAAGGCAAAGAATCCTCCCTCTAACCTCCTAACGTAATAATTCGCCTCGGTCCAGACCGAGTTGATTGACAACCGGCATTCCCGGCTTTTCGGGGTTTCCGGTTGTCTTTTTTTGCGCATATCACCGCCCCTTGCCTGCCGGATAAGCTAAAAAATCCTCGAAAACCGGCCCGCGTAAGCTAAAATCATTGTAAAACAACATCAGCGGGTCATCCCCGCACGACCTGTTTCTTGACTGGATACAAAAACGGATATGCGAAAAAAAGTGCTGGTTGCTGTTAGCGGCGGTGTTGATTCGGCAGTAGCTGCGGCTCTGCTCCTCAAAGAAGGATTCGACGTTACAGCCGTATTCCTTTGTTTGCAAATGGAACGCGCTGCCGAAAACAATTCGCGCTCCTGCTGCACTCCCCAGGATGCCGCCGATGCGCGACGAATCGCCGCGAAGCTCGGCGTAAAATTTATTTTACTCTCCGCTTCCAAAGATTTTGAAACCATAATCAAAAGTTTTATCGGCGATTACGAAAATGGCCGAACACCCAATCCCTGTGTCCGGTGCAACGAGAAAATAAAGTTCGGCAAACTCTTCGAGCTGGCGGATTCTCTCGGTGTGCAATATGTCGCGACGGGGCATTATGCCCGAATTGTAGATTATAAAGGAAGCCACGCCATTGCTCCCGCTCTTGCTCCGGGCAAGGACCAGTCATACGTTTTGTTCAGCATACCACGTGAAAAATTAGACAGGATTATTTTCCCCCTCGGCCGGTTGAAAAACAAACAGACCGTAAGAGATATCGCCAAAGAGCTGGGACTGGAAGTCCACGATAAACCCGACAGCCAGGATATTTGTTTTGTCTCTGATGGCGACTACGCGAAATTGCTTGAAACGCACAATAGCAAAGCGCTTCGGGCGGGAAATTTCATAGATACATCCGGCAAAATCATCGGCAAACACGACGGCTACGGCAGGTTCACCATCGGCCAGCGTCGCGGCACGGGCATCGCGGCGGGACATCCGGTATATGTTACCGACATAAATCCTCAGACAGCCGACGTAACCATAGGCACAAAACAAGACCTTTTAGCAGGCGGCTTGACCGCCGATGGTGCAAACTGGCAGGTGGACGTACCGACCGCATTCGACGCGACGGTAAAAATCCGCTATAATCATCGCGGCGCCCCGGCAAAGGTTATTATTACCGGCAAAAACACCTTTGAGGTGCATTTTGATAAACCATTGGAGGCGGTTACTCCCGGCCAGGCGGCTGTGGTTTACTCCGGGGATTGTCTTCTCGGGGGCGGGTGGATAAAAGAAAAATTGCCGCTCGTATAACGGATTGCGTCGAATCAAAAAACAGGTATCGACCCCGCAAATGAAGAATCAGGATTTATCACGCTACGCAAGGCAAATTACCTTCAAGCCCTTCGGCGAAGAAGGCCAGCGTCGGCTCGCCGACAGCATCGCCCTCATTGTCGGCGTCGGCGGTCTTGGTTCCTGGGTTGCGGAATTGCTCGTCCGCGCAGGCGTCGGGCATCTCCGGCTCGTGGACGATGACTGCGTTGAACTGACCAATATTCACAGGCAGTCGCTCTTCACTGAAAAAGACGCAAACCAACACGCTCTCAAAATAAACGCCGCGGCAAATCACCTGCGGGAAATCAACAGCAATTGCGAGATTGAGACGGTCTTCGCCCGAATCGACCGGTTGACCGCGGACCGGCTTACCAATAACGTCGATTTGATTATCGACGGCACGGATAATTTTCCCGCGAGATTTATCCTCAACGACTGCGCAATAAAAAAATCAAAACCTTGGGTGTTCGCCGGCGTCCTCGGCACAGAATCGCAGGTAATGGCCATAATCCCCGGCAAAACTCCCTGTCTGCGATGCCTGCTCGATTCGCCTCCCGCCTGCGATGGCCATACCTGCCGACAGGCCGGCGTCCTCGGCCCGGCAGTAGCGATGGTGGCTGCGGTTGAGGCCTCGGAGGCATTAAAAATTCTATCAGGCAACTCAGACAAGGCAGGGCAATGCCTGTTTGTTTTTGACGTCTGGAACAACATCGCTAAACAGATTGACGTCTCGAAACTCACCAAGAACGCCGATTGCCCCTGCTGTGTTCACAAAAATTTTGAGTTCCTTGAGCCATAGGACTCTTGATGGAAGCTAAAATAAATAAGCCCGTATATCTCGATTATAATGCGACGACGCCTTTGGATAAGCGCGTGCTGGAAAGTATGATGCCCGCCCTGACTTCTGCGTTCGGGAATCCTTCAAGCGAAAGCCATTCGCTGGGACGCCAGGCGCGGGACATGGTCGAGGCCGCCCGCAATCAGACCGCCAAACTCATCGGCGCCTCTGCCAGGGAAATTATTTTCACATCCGGCGCAACAGAGGGCTGCAATCTCGCGATTAAAGGCGCAGCCGAGGCGTATCGCGAAAGAGGCAATCATATCATCGTCTCCGCCATCGAGCACAAAGCTGTTCTCGAATCCTGCAAACGGCTCGAACAGCAGGGTTTCTCGCTGACTGTGCTTCGTCCCGATTCTTTTGGTCGTATTTCACAGGAGCAAGTGGCCGAAGCGATTACAAAACAAACCATACTTGTCTGCGTTATGCTTGCCAATAACGTCGTCGGAACGATTAACCCGGCAGACCAAATCGGCGCAATCTGCAAAAAACACGGAATGCTCTTTTTCTGCGATGCCACCCAGGCGGTCGGGAAACTCGAAGTGAACGTCAATCGAATAAACGCCGATTTGCTGGCGTTTTCGGCGCACAAAATATACGGTCCCAAAGGCGTCGGCGCTCTTTACGCACGGGGCAAAAGTCCCACCGTCCGGCTGGCGGCCCAAATCGACGGCGGCGGACAGGAACATTTCATCCGCAGCGGAACACTCAACGTTCCCGGAATTGTCGGACTGGGCAAGGCCTGTAAATTGTGCGAAGAGGAACTGGGCGACAAACCATCGGCATCTTCCTCGCTGCGGGATAAACTGGAAACCGGCCTGAGAAAAGCTATTCCCGATATACAGATAAACGGTCATCCCGAACAACGCCTGCCCAATACCGTGAATGTTTCATTCAAAGGCATTGATGCCGTTTCTTTACTCGGTAAAACACAGGATGTTGCCGCCTCGGCCAGTTCGGCCTGTGAATCCGGAACTTCCGGTTCGAATTACGTCCTTCGAGCAATGGGCATAAGTGAGGATTTAGCAGCCGGCGCAGTCAGGTTCAGCATGGGACGCTTTACAACGGAAAATGAAATCGATTATGCGATAGGCCGAATTTGCGGCTCTGTTTCATCACTCCGAGGGAAAACCCCAGACAGGCAGCACAACTAAAAGGCGTGATATTTTACGCTGCTAAATTATTTGACTAATTGCAAGCCCGCCAGCGCGACAAACTTATCGTCTGCTATCTTGAAGATGCCCTCAAGACCCGTCACGGAAAAGATGCCTTTTGTGGCAGGTGCTACGTTGCAGAAGACAAGCTCATGGCCCGCATCCATAAGCATTTTTCGCAGCTTCAAAAACTTGGACAAACTCGATGACGTTATGATGTCAATGGCGGAGAAATCCACCACCACGTCGCAGTCGTCTCTGTCTTTTGTAATATCCGTGATGGTTTTCAGCTCATCGCCCATCAGCGGTTCAGCAGGCAAATCAACGAGTATTATATTTTCTGACCAGTTCTGAATTCCCATTTTTTAACCCTCGGCTATTAAAAAATCGCTTCTCTTTTACAGCATTCTATCTATCGGCACCAAAACAGGACAAGTTAAGTAAAAAACACAAGAACGTAACTGCTTACAAACAAAGAGTTTGGGTATTGACGTTTGACGACAAAATCGGATAATTTCAGGAGCTAAACCAACCGGCGGACAACTTAAAGTTTTCGGTCTAACTTTCGGTAGCCCACGGCCTCAGCCACGTGCTCAGGTTTTATATCCTCGCATCCCGCAAGGTCCGCTATGGTGCGGGCAACTTTGCAGATTTTGTCGTGTGCGCGGGCCGACAAGCCGAACTCCATCATCGCCTCTTTGAGAAGCATCTCGCCCGATTCATCCAGCTTGCAGAACTTCTCGACCTGCTTGTGTGTCATCCTCGCGTTGGTTATTAATTTGCCGTCGTCGAATCGCTTCGCCTGAATCGCCCGCCCCCTCATCACGTCATCCCTTATCGTTGCAGAATCGAGCTGATTCGCTTTTGAGCGCAGTTTGTTGAAACTCACCGCGGGCACGTCTATGTGAATATCGATTCGGTCAATCAACGGGCCTGAAATTTTTGACAAATATCGCTCGACCTGCCCCGGCGTGCATTTGCACCGCCGAGTATCCGACCCGAAATACCCGCAGGGACACGGATTGCACGACGCCACAAGTAAGAACGCCGCGAAATACTTGATGGATTTTTTGGAACGCGAAACCGTAACCGCGCCATCCTCCAGCGGCTGACGTATCATCTCAAGAACGTGACGCGGAAACTCTGCGAACTCGTCGAGAAACAATATCCCGTGATGCGCAAATGATAATTCGCCTGGCCTGGCGTTTACGCCGCCGCCCACAAGGGCAGGGCCGCTCGCCGTATGATGAGGCATACGAACAGGCCGTGTCGCCAATAATGCCTTGCCTTTACCCAGAAGTCCTACTGATGAGTATATGCGCGTCGTCTCGAGCGACTCCGCTAATGTCAAAGGAGGCAGAATCGTTGCTAAACGCTGTGCGAGCATCGTCTTGCCCGCCCCGGGCGGCCCTATCATCAGTATATTATGTCCGCCTGTTGCCGCCACCGTAAGCGCACGCTTGACGCTTTCCTGTCCCTTAACATCCGAAAAGTCAAAGTCGTATTTGCTTTCTGCTCCGAAGATTTTGTCTATATCAATCGTTGTGGTCTGCAAAGGCAATTTCCCGCCCAGGAAATCAACCGCCTGTGTCAATGACCCCACCCCGTAAACCTCCAGCTCCTCAACGACCGCCGCCTCTGCCGCGTTATCCAATGGAACGATTATCCCGCGAAAGCTGGCCGCCTTGGCTGTCATCGCCATACTCAAAACTCCGTTGACGGGCCTCACCCTGCCGTCGAGCGCAAGTTCGCCCACGACGACATAATCTTTCAAAACCGTGCTGCTGAAAACGCTTTCACCTAAAAGAATCCCCAGCGCGATTGGCAAATCGAACGCAGGCCCTTCCTTTTTTGTGTCCGCCGGGGCAAGATTCACAAGTGATTGTGTCTTGGGATATTTATAGCCGCAGTTGACGATTGCGCTTCGCACTCTTTCCGCGCTTTCCTTTACCGCCGCGTCAGGCAGCCCGACGATTAACGTCTTGTCGAACCCGCCCCGTGCGACATCGACCTCGACTTCACAGATAATCCCCTCGATACCCTCAAGCGCGACGCTATATAATTTAGCCAACATACATTTCCCTCGTATTTGTCCAAAAGAAAGGGGTATTCTAAGAAGCCGTCGCCCCCGCCGCAAGCGTTTTCAGAGCACATTATCGAAATCGAACCGCAATAAAACCAACCTCCCGGACGTCTATGGTTAGTAGATATGAACTCACAAAAATATGAAAGGGGTGAAATATGACAAGAAAAATCATTACAGGCGTAATAGCGGCCGTTTTAGTGGTAACAATAGCGGTATTCGCTGCGGAAAAAGCAAAGGAAAAGGCATTTACTGAAAAACCGGAACCAAAGGCAGGGGCCTGCGGACTACAGGGGCAGCACGAAGGCCTGCTCGACCAGTTAGCCGAGGCCTATAAGGCCAACGACAGGGCAAAAATGGGCGAAATCATCAACAAGATGCAGGAACGCAGAGAAAAAATGCGGGAATTCGTCAAGTTCAGCAGATGGTACCGGTGGGCACATCGCCGAATGATGGGGCAAATGGGTCCCGGCTGGGGTCAGGGGCAGCAAATAGCTGGACCGGGCTTCAACCAGGGCTTTGTAATGAACGGCCCCTGTGGAAATTGCTGCTGCGCAATGCGAGGCCCTCGCGGTAATTGGGGCTACCCAATGGCTGGGCCGCGCTGGGGGCAATTTCAGGCAATGAGAGGACAGGGATTTGGCGGTTGCAACAATATGATGGGTAATTGCGGAGCAATTGCCGGGCCGCAAAATGAAGTAACAAAGGGTTGGGGTTGCGGCCCTGGCTTTTTTAACGGCATGGGAAATTGTGGGCCAATGGCCGGCGGATTCGGACAAATGGGAGGTATGGGCAACTGGATGCCTCAGCAGGGCGGACCTATGCAAATGCGGGGCTGGGGTCGTGGTTTCCACCAAAGAGAATGGAATCCCGGACCCGGCGCAGACAATATGTGGCAGCAGGAATGGAATATGCCTCGCCATGAAAGAACCAACGTCCCGCCCCCGGAATGGGGCTGGTAAAAAACATTTAACCTCCTAATCACGAGTTTGGAGTTTTGGCTGTGTGCTTGCCGAAGGCACACAGCCGATTTTTTAGCATATTCCGCAACATCCTCTTTTACTTGCCGAACAATGCTGGTTTTGATATTGTCACACAGGATATGGTTCTTAGAGCATATAACATAATGAAAAGGACACGGATTAACACTGATTTACACTGTTTTTTTAATTCATTTCTCTGTGTCCTCTGTGGCAAAACTTTTTTTGTTAGTGGCTATCAAAAGTCAGGTAAGTAAATTGACAGGAGATTTGACATGCGGACAAAATGGGTGATTGCCTTGGTACTTGCTGTCGGCCTCTGCATAAGCTGCCAAAAGTCACAGCAATGCGATAAGGCGTGCGGTATGGGCGAGATTAAAATCAGCAAATCAACCCTTGAAGACAAGATAAAAGGCGGCTGGCTCGGCAAGACCGCGGGCGTCTGCATCGGTGGCCCGACCGAATTCAAAGCCAAAGGCAAAATGTTCACCGGTGCGGTCAACTTATACCCAGACCTGAACGACGGCTTCTCGCAGGACGATATCTATGTGCAGGTAACCTTTATTTCGGCGATGGACGCGAAACTTGCCGACCCCGATGGAATCTTTGCGGCGACTATGGATGATTATGGCGAAGCGTTCAAAAAAAGCGGCTATGAACTCTGGCACGCCAATAAAGCAGGCAGAAACAATCTTCGCAAAGGTATTTCGCCGCCTCAGTCGGGTATGTGGGCGGGGCCGGGCAAACGATTCAATAAATGCGCCAACGACATTGACTGGCAAATCGAATGCGACTGGATTGGCCTGATGTGCCCCGCGATGCCACAGACAGCCGCACAGCTCAGCGACCGCGTCGGCCACGTTATGAATTATGGCGACGGCGTTTACGGCGGCCGCTATGTTAGCACGATGATTACGCTTGCCTTCGAATGTAACGACATTCATAAAATCGTCAGCCAGGCAATCGAATCAATGCCTCGAAAATCGCAATACTATCGGATAATCAAGGATGTTATCGACTTTCACGATAAAAATCCCGATGACTTCAAGGCCTGCTGGAAGTTTATAAACGACAAATACCTCAAAATCGCTGTTGATTGCAATACGGGAGGCGATAACTTCAAAATCGCCGCGTCATTTAACGGCGCGTTTATCACAATCGGACTTCTTTACGGCGACGGGGACATCTTAAAAACCATCGAATACGCCACACGCTGCGGCCAGGATTCCGACTGCAACCCCGCGAACGCAGGCGCAATCGTGGGGACAATGCTCGGCTACGACAAACTCCCTAAAGCATGGAAAGATAGTATCGAAAAATATCCGCTTAATAAATACAGCCACACCAATTACACTTTCACCGACCTTATCAATAGCTCTTTCAAACGCGCCGAAAAAGCGATTCTGCAATCAGGAGGCCGACTCGAAGGCCCGCCAATAGGTGAGGTCTCGCCAAAGGCGGACGATACCTATATCATCAAAATCCAGCCCATCTGCCAGCCAAAAACGCTTGAACAATACGGCCAGGACCCCATCCCCAACCCGGACTTTAAGTGCAAATTAAAGTAATCGGCATCTTTGTGACTTGGCCTGCCCTGCGTAGCCCTATAGGTGAAGCAGGGTGGCGAAAAACGGCTAAAATTGTTTTCATCTGCCGGTAAATTAGGGTATAATTGCTGTTTTGAGGAGCAGGTAGATGCGAACAAAGCATTAACACAATAGGCGATTAAGGAGGACACACTTATGAAACGCGTAATCTTTGCACTTCTGGTCATCGCAGCTGGTTCAATTCCAACTCTTGCCAAATATTCCGGCGGCACAGGCGACCCAAACAACCCATACAAAATCGCCACAAAAGCAGATTTGCTGGCCTTGCGCGACAATACTGGCGATTACGGCAAATGCTTTATCCTGACGGCGGATATTAATATGGAAGGGCAGGTCTTTACGACGGCAATTATCGCCCCGGACACCAGTTCTAGCGTCGGTTTTCAGGGGACGGCCTTTACGGGGATATTTGACGGCAACGGCCTTAAAATCACTAATTTTACCATCAACGGCGGGAGCAACCAATACCTCGGTTTATTTGGGCAAATCAATTCTGGCGGTTCTGTTAAGAATCTCGGTCTTGAGGATTGTTCGGTCAGCGGTCAGTATGATCTCGGCGGTCTGGTGGGATATAACTACGGTAGTATAAGCAACTGCTATTCAACGGGTCTGGTTAATAACGATTCTTCCGGTTCTACTAATGTCGGCGGTTTGGTGGGACGTAACGGCGGCAGTATCAGGAATTGTTATTCAACGGGTCCGGTTAACGGTTCTTTCGATTCTTTTGATGTCGGCGGTTTGGTGGGGTACCACACCGGCGGCTATATCAGCAATTGCTATTCGACAGGCGATGTCACAGGCGATGTCAACAGCGGATATGAATCAGGGGGGCTGTCCGGCGGGCTGGTGGGATACAGCGAAAGCAATATCAGCGATTGCTATTCGACGGGTGCGGTCAGCGGTTTTTCTGGTGTCGGCGGTCTGGTGGGATACATCGAAAGCGGAAATATCAGCGATTGCTATTCGACGGGTGCGGTCAGCAGTTTTTATGATCTCGGCGGTCTGGTGGGATGGAACAGCGGCAGTATCAGCAACTGCTATTCGACAGGTGCTGTCAACGGCTCATGGGATAATATAGGCGGTCTGGTGGGATACAGCGACGTCAATAACGGTGGAACTATCAGCAGCAGTTATTTTCTTATCACCAGAGGGCCGAATAACGGGTATGGCACGCCGCTGACAGATGGACAGATGAAACAACAAAGCAGTTTCCTCGGCTGGGACTTCGATACTATTTGGACAATAAGTGAGGGCATCAGTTATCCTGAACTCGCCTGGCAGCTCCCGACTCTCCCAGAAAAGGCAGCAGAGCTTGCCAAACAGGTTATTGGAGCAGATTATTTATGGGGAGGTAAGGGATGGGATTGGAGTGCGAAAAAATTTGTTGATGCTGGTACTATTACAGCAGGATACACGTATAGCTGGGAACCTGCTTGGGGCAAAGGTCTGGATTGCTCGGGACTGGTTTTCTGGTCATACAATTATGCCAGTGGGGCTATAAATTATCTAAGCTGTAAACCCCCTTGGAATCCAATCGAGTATGAAGGTGCGGATGGACAATATTATCACAATGTAATACAAATGGACAAATCTACACCCAAACGAGACCTTCTACCCGGCGATTTACTCTTTTTTTTCAATTTGGACAGCGATAATAAAATAGACCATGTGGTAATGTATGTGGGTGATTTTAGTTATCCGGGTGGAACGATACTAGGCACGACTTATCCTGCTGGAACATATGATATTGTGGCTGCTCAAGATCCGGATCACGGGATTGTACCGCAAAAGTTGACAAAGCTTGTTAGAGCGGCGGGTTTTGTTGGTTTCGGTAGAGTTACGCAGCCGGCGGTCGATGCCACCTTCTGCACAAAATGCCCCGTAGACATTATTCTAACCGACCCTGATGGATTTATCGTTAGTAAAGATACACCTGAGATCCCGGGACTTCTTTATTTTAGCGTATATGACATAGATGGAAACGGGAGACCTGACGAAATGGTAACTGTTCCAAAGATAAAAGTTGGAACTTACTTAATCACGGTAGTTCCTGAACCGAATGTGTTGCCGACCGATACTTATAGCTTGGAAGCGATAATTAACGGTCAAACTATGGTTTTGGCCAAGGATGTTCAGATTCAAAATATTCCAGCACAACCCTATGAGGTTAAGTCAGATCTGATTCTGGTTACCAAATGCACGGTTACCGCTGGCAGCAAGGTTAACAGCGACGCGATTTCCTTTTCCGGCACGATGGACCCCAATGCCGATGACTTCAATGACACCAACAACTCCAGCGATGCCAATTTTGTCGAGGTTACCATTAACTCAGACAATATAGTCAATCCCTGTGTTATAACCTTCCCCGTTAACGGCAAGACCTGGAAAAAGGGCAAGTTCAATTATTCGGGGAAAGAAAACGGCGTGAAGAAATCATTCACCTATAATGTAAAGACGGGCAAATTCGCTTTCGCGGCGAGCAATATTAACCTGTCTGGTTTGGAATGCCCGGTGATAATCGATATAAATGTGGGTGATTTCGCAGATACAGCCAACCTCGATGAGGCGATAGTCAACGGCCCGAAGAAGCCGATACCGATTAATCTCTTGATGGGTGTTAAGAATTCTCTGCGGGTTGATGGTAAGCCAAAATTCACAAAGAAATCGGGTTCTATCACCCAGTTTGCTGTCAGCGGCGGGTTCTCCGTGGAAAACCCGGACGTGAATATGACGAACAGGGTCAGCGAGGGCCTTGTTATTACTTTGGGCACACAGACCTTTACCATACCCGCGAACAATCTTAAAGCCGGGAAAAATAAATTTACCTGCTCGAAGGTAAAATTATATGATGGTTCTTCCAACCTTATAGGGATTGCTACTGCAACATTCGATTTCAACAAATGCACGTTTACCCTGACGATAAAGAACGTGGATATTACGAGTTCCGGCACTGTTGATTTCTGCGTCCAATTTGCTGGCTTTAACGAGTGCGTGCCGGTTTCCCTGCCTTAGTGAGGCACTTCTTAAAGATAGAGAATGGCGACTGCAACCACTGGCTGCAAGGATTGTAAATTTCCGAGAGACGAGTCACGGGATACGAGCGACGGCGTGACGGAAGTCACGCTTACCGCCAGTTGGTGGGATAGAAGATTTTGGTCGCGGGGACGTTGAACTTCATCGCAAGCGACTCGACTAGGGCTTCGGTTCTTTTAATCTGGGCATTTGTCGGGCGGACGTGCCTGCCGTCGGCTACGAGGCAAACCCGGACCGTCCTGCTTGAGCCATACCATGTATGGTCGGGAATGACCGACCACTGCTTTTGCCATTTTTCGGTGGTTTGAATCTGGCCGTCGCTGCCGCCAAGGCCGTTGCAGATAAGGAAGTGACAGTTGATGTCATCGGAATTGGTTAAGCCGGATAATGATGCGAGCTGGGCAACGTTGCCCGCCTTTGTTCCGCTGAAGTAAATCTCGATACTTTCCCATCGGCCCGGTGCCTGGGTAACGCGGGAATCAATCGCCTGCTGGATGGGGTCGAGCCGGTAATAAGTCGAAAGACAGAACGGTCCCGCTGATGGCGGATGATTACCCAACGCCATCAACACAACCGCGCCTGTCGTCATCGAAACGAGCAACATCATCAGAACTTTCGTTACTCGCGGCTGATTCGACATATTTCCCTGCCACTTTAAAAAATCAATAATGACACGACCACCACAAACACAATTGTTTATACAATGATTCATCGGCTCCCCTTTACCTGTAGCTGTAAATTTTTTAACGCAAATTTATCAAATTATTCAAAATAAATTCATCCTTTCCAAACACTTTCTTCGTTACAGTCGAAAATTTCTTGACCTGGCCTCTTCCGGCTGTTAAACCTTGTTGTGGTTATGCTGCGCGGAATTGCCCACTCTGATGTGATTGACGTCAGTAACGTCCAATAAAAATATGAAAGGCGAAAATGGCTTCCAAATGGCGACCTTTAACTGCCGACGAAATCTCCAAACTGACCTCCCATGGCTGCACCTGTCCCGATTGGTCCAAAATACAGGTAGCTGACGGTTTTAGCCCCGAACGAGTAAAAACAACCCACTTTTCAGGTGATGTCCGACTGGGGACTTTCCGGAAAGACGTACGCTTTGAAGGGGGACTTGCCAGGCCCTCGGGAATCTCCAATGCCACCATTCACAACTGCTGCATTGGCAACAACGTCTATATCAACCAGGTCAAAAGTTTCATCGCCAACTATAATGTGGAGGATAATGCTGTCATTGAGAACGTCGATTTTTTGGCGGTCGACGGCAATACTTCTTTCGGCAACGGAACTGATGTCGTCGTCATAAACGAAGCAGGCGGCAGGGAAATCCCTATATATGACCACTTATCAGCGCAACTGGCGTATATTATCGCCCTGTATCGCCATCGTCCGAAGCTCATCGAAAAGTTGCGGGCTATGATTGCCGAATACGTCGCGTCCGTTACGTCCTCAATGGGCCTTGTAGCCACGGGCGCCAAAATCCTCAACACCAGAATCATCAAAAACGTAAAAGTTGGTCCCGCCGCGACCATCGAGGCTGCCAACCGGCTCGAAAACGGCTCCATCAATAGTTGTCCCCAGGACCCGGTTTATATCGGACCCGGCGTCTTCGCAAGTAACTTCATTGCCTGCTCCGGCTCAAAAATCAGCGACGGAGCAATACTCTCGAATTGCTTCGTAGGCCAGGCAACCGAACTCGCCAAACAATACTCTGCCGAAAACTCCGTCTTCTTCGCCAACTGCGGCGGCTATCACGGCGAGGCCTGTTCAATCTTCGCAGGCCCATATACCGTAACTCACCATAAATCAACTCTGCTCATCGCGGGCCTCTTCAGCTTTCTCAACGCCGGCTCAGGCACAAACCAGAGCAACCATCTTTATAAACTCGGCCCAGTCCACCAGGGTATCGTCGAACGCGGCTCAAAAACCGCAAGCGACTCATATATGCTATGGCCCGCCAGGGTCGGCGCATTCACCGTCGTTATGGGCAGGCACTATCGCAACTCCGACACCTCCGATTTGCCTTTCTCATACCTCATCGAACACGAAGACGAAAGCATTCTCGTCCCTGCAGTAAACCTCAAAAGCGTCGGGACCGTCCGCGATGCCAAAAAATGGCCGAAACGCGACCATCGTAAAGACCCCAAAAAGCTCGACCTCATAAATTTCAAGCTCCTCAGTCCATACACTATTCAGAAAATGCTCAACAGTTGTAAGCTTTTGCGAAACCTCAAAGCCACTGGAATCGAAACCACCCTTTCAACAAATTCAGGGAAGGCCGGCTATTTCGCGTATCACGGCGTCAAAATCAAACACGACTCATTAGACAAAGGCATCCGCCTTTACGAAATCGGCATCGATAAATTTTTAGGCAACTGCCTCATCCACCGCCTCCAGGATAAACAATTCACAAACGTCCAGCAGTTACAGGCAGAGCTTAAACCACAAACTGATATCGGACCCGGCAAATGGGCTGACCTGGCGGGATTGTTCGCGCCGGAAGAGGCCGTCACCAAAATCATAGACGACATCGAATCGGGCGCACTGGCAACCCTCGACCAGATAACCGCGGCCTTTACCTCGGCCCACGAAAACTACCCGGCCTACGAATGGGCCTGGGCGACAAACGTCATCCAGCAGCAGCTCGGCAAAACCATCGACACGATTGGCCCCAAAGACATTATCGAGATGATTAACAAATGGAAATCCGCCGTAATCGAGCTTGATAATATGCTCTTAGACGACACCAAAAAGGAATTTGCCGAAACAGTTCAGGCCGGCTACGGCATCGACGGCAATTTCGCCGAAAGAACCGCGGATTTTGCTAACGTCCGAGGCAATTTTGAGGCAAACGCCGTTACAGGTGAAATCAAACAGCACATCGAAGAAAAATCCCGGCTGGCGGACGAGCTAATCCACCGACTGCAAAAAATTCGTTAAACCAAACCACCAGGACACAAAGGCACGAAGAAAAAAGTTAAAAAATAAATACTTAGTGTCTTGGCGTCTTTGTGGCGGAGGTATTTATGCGAGTGATAATTCAACCGGATTACGGGCTTGCCTCGAAATGGGCGGCACATTACATCGTGAAAAAAATAAATGATTTTGGGCCGACTGAAACAAAACCATTCCTTCTTGGCCTGCCCACCGGCTCATCGCCCCTCGGTATGTATAAAGAATTGATTAAGCTCAATTCGTCAAAAAAGGTAACGTTCAAAAACGTCATCACTTTCAATATGGATGAATACGTCGGCCTGCCCGAAGACCACCCCGCAAGCTATCATTACTACATGCGGAACAATTTTTTCAACCATATCGATATCCCCGCCAAAAATATCAACATCCTCGACGGCAACGCCAAGAATCTCGAAGCCGAATGTGAGCGCTATGAGGGAAAAATGAAGCAGCTCGGCGGCGTCGAGCTTTTCATCGGAGGCGTAGGCCCCGACGGCCACATTGCCTTCAACGAACCCGGCTCGTCGCTTGCGAGCCGAACGCGAGTCAAAACCCTTACGCAGGACACCATCATCGCCAACTCACGCTTCTTTGACGATGACGTAAACAAAGTTCCCAAAACCGCTCTTACCGTCGGCGTCGCTACCGTTATGGATGCAAGAGAAACGCTGATAATCGCCTCAGGCCACAGCAAGGCACGCGCCTTGCATCACGCAATCGACCAGGGCGTAAATCATTTGTGGACGGTCAGCGTCCTTCAGTTGCATCCCAAAGCAATCATCGTCTGCGACGAGGACGCCGCCGTCGAATTGAAATACGGCACTGTCAAATACTTCAAGGATATCGAAGCCGGCAATTTAAACCCCGCCTCACTGCTGAAATAAAAACGAAACGCCAATAAAAAAGCCGGGCTCCCATTTATTTCGGGAACCCGGCTTATTTTACGCTCAATACTATTGTTTACTCCGGTGCTGCCGGCTTCGACTCTGCGTCCGGTCTCGGCCCTCTCGGCGGCATCGGCATCCTTGGCTTTGGCTCTTTGCCGGGGGGATATACTATCTTGGCTTGGGCCTTTACCTTCTCAATAAGCTGCTTGAACATCTCACTTTTCTTTTTGTTCTGGAACGATTTTACGATATCCGCTTTTGCCTTCTCGAATGGTATCAGGCCGCCTTGCTGGCGGTCGGTAACCTTTATTATGTGGTAGCCGTACTGTGTCTCGACCACGCCGCTTATTCCACCAACCTTCGTCGCGAACGCCGCGTCGGCAAACTCCTTGACCATTGTGCCTCTATCGAAGAACCCAAGGTCGCCGCCCCTTATCTTCGAGCCGGGGTCGTCGGAATTCTCCTTCGCCAGAGCGGCAAAATCTCCGCCCGCCTTTGCCTGTTTGAGCAAACCCTCTATCTTCGTTTTGGCAGCCGCTTTCTGCTCAGGCGTCGCTGAGGCATCTACCTTCACAAGAATATGACTCGCCTTGACCTGCTCGGGCTTATTGAAGTCCTCTTTATTCTCATCATAAAACGCCTTCGCCTCGGCGTCATTGACCTCTACGTTACCGATAAGCTTTTCATAACCCATCGTCTTTTTTATCTGCTCTTTTATCTGCTCGAACGACTGTCCCTGCGCCGTAACCCTCTCCTTGAAGGCCTCCATCGTCATACCCGGCTGGGAGGCTATGATTTCGTTCAGCTTGTCGTTGACGTCGCTGTCGGTTATGTTTATGTTCGCTTTCTTTATCTGCTCATCCAAAAGCTGTTCCATAACCATACTCTCGACCACCTGGGGCCGCATTTGCTTCTTGTATTGCTCGGCCATACCCGGCGGAATCTGGGAAGCCATCCGCTCCATATACGCATTTATCTTGGCGTCAACATCCGCCTCGGTAATATCCTTGCCGTTAACTGTAACTGCTATGCCGGTGTTTTCCGCAACAGCATTCGGCTCGGCAGCTTTTACCGCCGGGACTGCCGGCTTGACTTCCGGCTTTGCTTCCTTAACTTCAGCTTTGACTTCGGGCTTTGCTTGTTTGGTCACAACGTTCGGCTCGGCAGCTTTTACCGCCGGGGCTGCTGGCTTGACTGTCGGTTGAGCTTCTGTTTTAACGCCTGTGGCCGGTGCGTTTGATTCCTGACAGCTCTGAAATAAGACCATTCCAGCCAGCAGGCAAACTCCCGATAAAACCATTTTCACGCTAATTCTCATTTGGATATCCTTTCGTAGAATATAAATTCGCAACATTCCCGTTAAAACACAAGGCAACAATCCTCTCACAACAACATCCGAAAGTCAATTGAATATTTTGACAAACCCGTACTGATTTTGGTATCCTCTGTATCCGTCACATGTTATGAAATACGATATTATGATAGGGCGATAACTTGATGAGTTTTCCGGACCATACGAAGATTAAATCCTGCACGATAACCATCCAGCCGCGATACAGCGAAACCGACCAGGGCGGTGTCATTCACCACGCGGTTTTCCCCGTCTATTTCGAGATGGGCCGAACCGAACTGCTTCGCGCCAACGGGCTTGCCTATAAGGACCTCGAAGCCGCGGGCGTCTTTTTCGTAATAGCCGAGCTTCGCATCAAGTATCGCAGGCCTGCTTTTTACGATGAAAAGCTCAATCTCGAAACAATCTGCACCAATGTTACCGCCAGCAAAGTCGAGCATTCTTACAAGCTCACTCGCCCAAATACCGGCGAACTGTTAGCCGAGGCCGAGAGCGTCCTTGCCTGCGTCGATAACAAGGGCAAAATCCGCCGGATGCCCGAATTTATGTATCCCTCGTAGCGCATTGATAGTTTTGCGGAAAATTCAACCTTGCGAATTCGCCGTGATACTTAACAGCGGCCTCGTCGTAAGCGCGGGCCGCTGCAATTTCCGAGTCAAATCTGCCTAACGAGAGAGTTTTACCTTTATAATTGATTCGAGCGGCCCAGCGACCGTCCAGCTTTTTGAAAGAAACCCCTACGAAGCGTGATGAGGTTTTGGATTTGTCCCTCCGGCGGTTACAAGCATTCTGAGAGTGCGTCGCCAGGCGCAGATTGGCCCTGCGATTGTCTAATCCGTTGCCGTTTATATGGTCAACGACAAGCCCCGCAGGCGCACTCATAATTTCTCTGTGCAAATTCACAAGCTTTGTCCGTCCAGGTCCTGTTTTAACAAAACGAACTGCATAAAAAGTTTTTCTGTTTCCACGGATGCACCATTTGAAATTACCAAACCGGTAGTAATCCTGCTGGTCCACAATCGTCCATTCCCCGTCGCTCAGGTAAATCCGCCGATACTCATAACCATACTTCCGCCGCCGATAAAACATCACCGGCCACGCGCAGATTTTGTCTAACCAATTCGGTATTCTTATTTGAACATTTGCCATTTTCTCAATCCCCCTTTTCTGTCATTACTTCTACATTCGTAATTCTAAATTCTAAATTTTTCATCTTTCCGTTTTCTGTCTTCTCATTTCTAACTTCTGCCTTCTAACTTCTCACTTCTCGACACTCCTCTATCCTATGGCGCGAACTTGCGCGCTTTTGACTAAAACTAAGGGATTTCCTGATGGGGTCAAAAATGCTAAGTCCTTTTGCCGCAAAGAGATAAAAATTTTCAAAATTTTTTCATCTAAGGGTTTTCGACTTGCGCGAAAATGGATAACAACTGTTTTTGTCCAGAATTTAAAACCTTGGCACAAAATAGGTTATAGCAAAAATGGGTAGGGCAAATGTCCCCTATTGTTTCCGTAAGTGCCGATGAACAAGGACTTTAACGCTACTTTTAATGTGCCCTAAACACTATAATCTTTCCTCATCCACCCGGTTCTCCCCGAGAAGTTGCTACTTTGGTCCCGCAGCAGGGGATCCAGTAGTAATTTCTCGCAAATCACAACCCCCATTTTTAAGCTAAAAAACGCACTTTGGCATTGTATCTGATACTTAACGGTTACTTTTGGGACAGGCAAAGTTGGAAAAGTTTCGGTATTGTGTCTTTCCATATCTCAATCTTGACATCTTACCTCCGCTAAACTAAAATCCTGACAAATAGTGTTGGATATTGTTGTGTTAGGCGATTGTATTTGTGAGGGAATAAGAATGGCAAAGGAAAAGACTGCTATAAAGGAAAACGGAGAAAGTTCTAAGCGTTCATATATGAGTCAGAATGAGTTTCCTCGCATACCCCTCGCAAAAGCGTTATCTGTAGCGAAAGCACTATGGGATAATTTTGCGGGAAAATCAGCAGCACCTTATGATATCGCTTTAGCATTAGAATATAGCCCGACAAGCGGAGGTTGGAGAAGCCTTTGTGGGTCATCAATAGCATATGGACTTACATCTGGCGGTTATAATGCTTCAGAAATAAGTCTTACTGAACTGGGGAAGCGAATTGTTGCCCCTACTACAGATGGTGATGATCTTGCGGCAAAAGTTGAAGCTATTTTACATCCCAGAGCAATGCGTGAATTCTATGAAAAATATAATAAGGCCAAATTCCCTAAAGAAAATATTGCCGAAAACGTTCTAGTCAGCCTTGGGATTCCTAAAGATCGGGCACAGGCAAGTGTTGAAATTATTCGTGAAAATGGAATATACACTGGCATATTAAAAGATACCAAAACAGGATTATTTCTTGCTCTAGGGTCGCCTGCTCCAACTTCTGTTGCTAAAGAAGAAGAAAAATTGGAATCGGAAAGAGAGATACCAGCGTCGAGCGAAGAAATCGATAAGGATGTTGCCGGAAACACTTCAAGTAAGCCAGAAGATAAAATAAAAAAGAGCAATAAAGTATATATAAGTCATGGTAAAAACAAAAAGATTGTGGTTCAACTAAAGGAACTATTAACCTTCGGGAAATTCGATCCCGTGGTATCTATCGAACAAGAAACAACATCTATCCCTGTTCCTGATAAAGTATTCGATGATATGAGAACGTGTTCTGCCGCGGTTATACATGTGAGTAGTGAAGGTGAATTACTTGATCCTGAAGGCAATAAACACGCAAAGATTAATGAGAATGTGTTAATTGAGATTGGTGCAGCTATTGCCCTTTATGGTAAGAATTTTGTGTTGTTAGTTCAAAATGGGATAAGTCTGCCATCTAATCTACAAGGATTATACAGATGTGAATATGAAGGTGAAAATCTTGATTATGAAGCTACGATGAAACTTCTTAAGACATTTAATCAATTTAAATGAAAGTCATTTAACAATCGCTCCCAACAAACGCTGTACCTGTGAGGCTGTCTTGAAGAGCAATACATAATGACGACCAATAGGCGTTATGAACTAATGACTTGCGGTGTTCGCGAGCCCAGAATGTCTTTGAGAAATGTCTTTATGAAAGGGTACGAAAATGAATATAAGAATGTTCCTTGCGATAGCGTTTTTGGCTTGTTTGTGCTTGACAGGATGCAAAAAGATCGGGAAGGCCATCAATCGGGCGGGGAACGCGTCCGAATTAGAGATCACTATTAATGCGCCAGAAAAGATATCAACTAACGGAGGTCGTGGGACAGTGACTATCAGCAACAATACAGGCAGCAAAATCGACCTATATTATGAAGTGAGCTGCATGCTTGATGGACAGCCTGGATCGTTAAAGGAAGGGCCATTGTCCCTTAACTCACAGCAATCTAAAGAGATTGAATTTGGAATATATGCAAAGAAGGGCTACAACAACATTCGCGTGGAAGCTAAGTGGGGAGACAAAAAGGTGACCGCAAATCGTAGCTTCAGGGTGGAATGAACGGGTAGCATAGTTAACAGTACGCTGTTGTAGAGTTGCGGGAATAATGCCGGCCGATAAAATCTATAGACACCAACCTTATTTCCGTTACTACACAAAAATAGCTCTTTCCGGCATTAAAGTGGAACTATGGCGTTAGACTGGAAAGAAAAGCAAGTTTTTTCACCACGAAGCTGCTGACGGAGAACGGAAATCAGTGCCCTCTGTGGCAAAAACCCAGAGGTTATATAGTTCGTCGTCTTTGAGGATAGTAAAACTGTCAGCTTGTATTACCTTTTGGGCATCGGCGGAGAAATTAGTATGGTGGCATCGGATTTCCACAATTAATCGTCTGTCACGTTTTTTCGATAAATTTTTAGTGGCATAATTTATTGTTCTTTAACGAATTTTAATTTGCGCTCTTCAAAAAACTCATAAAGGTCTATTGACTTAACCCTATAATGCGAAGCAACCATTGGTATTCTGTTAGGAAGGTCTTTTCTTTCTTGGGTAATGATAGTGGCACCTTCTGATTTGGCTAAAGCAATCAAGAAGGGGTCGGCATCGGGTTCACCTGTTTGCAATTTCTTTTTGTCAAGTAGATCTGGAAAATTTTTAGCCACGTCTTGAGCAAATTGAAATGTTTCTGAATTGGTTGGAATAAAGAAGCGTTTTTTATGTGATCTTGCCCATTTCTTTAGTCGGTCGTCTTTACCCAAATATCTCATTATTTCTTCATACACAACCTCTGTGGAAAATATTTTATTCTGTTTAATAAGGGATTCTATTTCATCCCAAATGGCCTGATAGGCTGGTTTATCCTGAGGATGATGTGCCATCAAGGTTATCAAAACATTGGTATCAACAACATAACTATCCCCAAAGGGGAGTTTCATAGCTTATATCGCCTCTTTAACTTTGGGTATCTTATCAGATGTTACACCCAGATAATCGGCCACCCTCATCTCATCAATCTTCTTTCGTTCATAGGCATCAAATGCCATAGAAATATATTTTTTGCCTCTTTCTTTAAGGCAAATCTTGATTACGTCTTTTTTGCCTCTGCCAAACGGCTCTTTATATTTAATTTTCCATTCCCTGTGTTTTTTGAGGTAATAGTTTTTAGTGGTCAAACCTAATATCAATAATCGCCTTAAGATAACTTCTCTGCTAACATTGAAATCTCTCGCAATATCTTTCAGAAAATTTTCGGGCCATTCTCTTATTCTGACGTTTGCTTTGACAATAGAATGATTTAATAATTTATCTTTCGGTACCAGAAATGCCCCTGCAAAATGATTACAGAATTTCTCGTTAGAGGTATCCGATTCCTCCAAATCACATATACCGCCCTCCCGCAAGAGTAAATGGGCAAACTCATGGAAAAGTGTAAAAATTTTGGCTGATGTCTCATCAGATCTTCTCAGAACAATCACTGGGACATCTTCATCAATCAGAGAAAATCCTCTTATTTCCTTATTCATTGTAATGCTAATCTGAAATACTAATATCCCGTTGTTTTCTAATAGTTTTATCCACTCATCCAAAGCTGTTTCTTTGGTAAAAGAGGTGGAGCGGGGAAATTCCTTAATTCCAAATTGTATTCTCACTTTTTCTGCCAGCGTTTCTGGGTTGTCTGATGGATTTGCTTTTATGGATAGTTTTTTGCTCTCTTCACCTAATTCTTTAATTAACTCAATGGCAGAGTATTGAAAACGTCTGGCTTTTCGAATAGCTAAATATGTTTTAGGCTTGAGTGATTGTTTCTCCTCGGATGGCAGTGTCCGGAAATCCTTAGGGAAGGGTGGTTCCTTGGGTGGATCGGGTAATAAAAATGCACTTAGTGGTCTTTTGTAAACCGTTGATAACTTTTCAATCTGAGCGAAGGTAGGTTTTACTACGCCATCTTTTTTCTCCCACTCTTTTATAGTGTTTATCGTTATCCCTTTTATCTTCTTGACTACCGCATCTATGCTCATCCCAATACTTTCTCTTGCCCAGATAAGTACGGCTGGTTCTACTGAAACATTAAATGTTTTACTGGACATACCTATCTTCTCCGTAAATCTGGGGACGCCATCTTTAGTTCCCTTGCAATACAAAAGCCACATCTTCTGGCCTTAAGTTGTCAGTATATCTTTAAACTTAGAAAGAAAACAAGCTTTTTTCATTGTCAATAATCCGTGTTCACCCTGTGAGATGCCGCTTCGCTATCTCACGGGGTAAATCTGCCTGCCCGGCGTAGTTTTTTAACGAAGTCGGGTGGTTACAAACAAAAACCCCCTTTTCAGCGTACAGTAAGGGTTGCCTGATACTTTACTTTTTCCAAGTCCGTCTGACAATTGACTTGCAGGGTGGGTTAAGGTAAACTATTACATCGTTGTTTTTGTTTTATTCTCTGTGCTCTCTGTGTCCTCTGTGGCTAAAAACTCTGTGGCTGATATGGAAAAGAAAGAAAACTGCGGCCTGTTCGGGATATTCGGCGACCCGGCAGCCGTGCAGAAAACATACTATGGCATTTTCGCCCTGCAGCACCGCGGGCAGGAATCCGCAGGCATCGCCTCCAGCAACGGCGAATCAATCAACTGCTATACGGCAATGGGCAACGTCCAGCGGGTTTTCCGCACGGGCACAGGCATAATGGAAAGCTTAGCCAACCCCATCGCCATAGGCCACGTCCGCTATTCAACGACCGGCTCATCGAAGGTAGCCAACAGCCAGCCGTTCTTCGTCGAATATTCACGAGGCCAATGTGCCATTGCCCATAACGGCAACCTCATTAACGCGGGATTACTGCGAGACGAATACGAGGCGTATGGCAGCATATTCAAATCCACAACCGACACTGAAATAATCGCCCATCTTTTGGCCAAACCCACCCACGTCTCCAAACCCGACCCGCTGGGCCACGTCCTTAATCATTTGCAGGGCGCATATTCGTTATTATTCCTTTTCCCGGACCGCATCGAGGCGGCACGCGACCCTTACGGCATTAGGCCTCTGTGCATCGGCAAAACCGACGCTGGCGCGTACGCCGTAGCAAGCGAGACGTGCGCACTCGACGCCATCGACGCGAAATTCATCCGCGAAGTTGAGCCGGGAGAAATCGTTACGCTCGACAAAAAGGGGCTTTCCAGCAGGTTCTTTGTTAAGCCGGGCACTATCAAGCCCGCACATTGCCTTTTCGAGCACGTTTATTTCGCAAAGCCAAACAGCAGCATATTCGGCGAGAACGTTTACGAATTCCGGAAAAAACTCGGCCGGCGGCTCGCAGTCGAGCATCCCGTAAAAGCCGACGTCGTCGTCCCGATTCCCGACTCCGGAACGTCCGCCGCCATCGGCTTCGCTGAAAAATCAGGTATTCCCTTCGATTTGGGAATGGTGAGGAGCCACTACGTCGGCAGGACGTTTATCTCGCCTGACCAGAACACGCGGGAGCTTGCCGTCAAAATAAAGCTTGCGCCTATCAGGGAAGTCGTAAAAGGCAAACGTATCGTCGTCGTTGATGATTCCATCGTACGCGGGACCACCACCAAGGGCAAAATCAAGGCCTTCCGCGACGCGGGCGCAAAAGAGATTCATATGCGGGTGAGCTGTCCGCCGATTCGTTTCCCCTGTTTTTACGGCATCGACTTTCCGACCAAGGAAGAGCTTATCGCCAACAACCGGACATTAGACCAGATTCGCGACTTCCTCGAAGTCGAATCGCTGGGCTATATGTCCATCGAGGGCTTGTTATCCTGTGCGATTTTGCCGCCGGACCATTACTGCACGGCGTGCTGGGCGGGGAAATACAGAATACCGGTTGATATAGCTATGACTAAATTCTCGCTCGAACACTACCAGATGAGGATGTTCGAGGATTCGCAATAGTTCAATACGGAAGAACGAATGGGTAAACCAATAACATACGCAAGCTCCGGCGTGAACATCGACGCCAGCGACGAAATGGAAGACCTGATTTACCCGCACGTGGCGAGCACGTTCAGCCCGCGGGTGATGGCACTTAAGGGCGGGTTCGCGGGGCTGTTCCGTCTCGATTACGATGAACGCCTTTTCAAACGAAACTACAAAAGTCCGGTGCTGGTCGCCTGCACAGACGGCGTAGGCAGTAAGGTGCTGCTGGCCTCGACGATGAACCGATTCGACACCGTGGGTATCGATTTGGTCGCGATGAGCGTCAATGATATGTTAGTGCTGGGGGCGGAGCCATTGTTTTTCCTGGATTATATCGCGCTCAATAAGCTCGACCCGCACGTCGTCGCGGAAATGGTCAAAGGCGTCGCGAAGGGCTGTCGAATCGCGGACTGCGCGTTGATTGGCGGCGAGACAGCGGAGATGCCCGATACATATAAAACAGACGATTTCGATATGGCGGGCTTTGCGGTGGGAGTCGTCGAGCGGAAAAAAATCATCTCAGGCACAAAACAGGTGCGCAAAGGCGACGTCATACTTGGGCTTGCCTCAAGCGGGTTGCACAGCAACGGCTATGCACTTGCGCGCAATATCTGCTTTAAGACAAATAATTTCCAGCCAACGGATAATATCCCGGAGCTTGATGGGCGGATACTGGGCGATGTTTTGCTTGAGCCGACGAAGATTTACGTCAGGCCCATTATCAAACTGCTTTCACAATACAAGGTCAAAAGGATAATTCACGGTATGGCGCATATCACGGGGGCGGGACTGCCCGGTAATGTCCCGCGTGTGCTGCCGAAAAACTGCGATGCCGTTTTGAAAAAAGATAGCTGGCCCATCCCTGCGATTTTCAAATTCTTAGCTGAAAAAGGCCCGGTTGAAGAGGAAGAAATGTTCCGCGTTTTCAATATGGGCATCGGCTACGTTTTGGTCGTCGCGGAGGACTTCGCCGATTCGATAGCCGAGAAGCTGACTGGCTACGGCGAAAAGGTTTATAAGATTGGCCGAATCACATCGGGCAGCGGAAACGTGGTGATAAGAGAGTAGCCACAGAGTTTCCGAAACGGGCTCGTCGCTTCGCTTCGTGTTTTAGCCACAGAGAGCACAGAGGACACAGAGAATTATTTTTTTGCCACCGATGGGTACAGATTGACACCCTTTTAGCCGGGGCGGGTAGTTTAGAGCTGTTCCAAATTAAGGACTGATGAAAGGAGCAACGTATGAACGCTAAACTGGTTGGGTTGGTTTTGTTTATAGCGGCTGTATTGGCGGGGTGTTCGACATCGCCGGAGAAATCTAAATCAAGCGCAGGGGTACAGGCCCCTCGATTAACCTCGGGACAGGTTAAATCCACGGGGATGCCGCTGCCTCTGAAGGTAGAAGGAAATCAAATCCTCAACAGCAAGGAGCAGCCCGTTTTGCTGCGCGGGGTAAACACTGCCTGCCTCGAATGGTCCAGCGACGGAGAAGGACATATCCTTGATACGGTTCGGGTTGCTATTGACGACTGGAACTGCAACACCATTCGCCTTCCGTTAACGCAGGACAGATGGTTCGGGAAAGCTCCTGAACAGAATGATGAAGGCAAGGCGTATCGCGCGCTGGTAAAAAAGGTGGTTGAGCTGTGCAGCTCGAAGGGCTGCTACGTTATTCTGGATTTGCACTGGTCCGATGTCAACGAATGGGGACAGAATATAGGGCAGCATTCGATGCCTGACCGCAACAGCATCATTTTCTGGAAGGATTTCGCCTCTGTATATGCGAATAACCCGGCGGTTATTTTCGACCTTTACAACGAGCCGCACGACGTAACCTGGGACGTCTGGCTAAAGGGCGGAATAATCAATGACAGGCCAAACGGACCCGATTTGCCGGTGAAAGAATATGAAGCCGTAGGAATGCAGGAGATGCTCGATGCAGTGCGCTCAACAGGAGCTAAGAACGTCGTCATCGCGGGCGGCCTGGCGTTTGCATACGATTTCGACGGTATACTTGAGGGCAGACAGCTTAAGGACCCCACGGGCAACGGCGTCATTTACGCCAATCACGCTTATGACTACTTTGGCGAAAGCATTTTTACGTGGATTGCCAGTATGAAAGAGGCAACGGCGAAATTCCCGGTAATTATTTCCGAATTTGGCTGGTCAGGCGGCCCCAATCGGCGCAAGGAGTGGTGGGGTAA
The DNA here is from genome assembly GCA_049516395.1 of Sedimentisphaerales bacterium. Classification (GTDB taxonomy): domain Bacteria; phylum Planctomycetota; class Phycisphaerae; order Sedimentisphaerales; family Anaerobacaceae; genus Fen-1362. The sequence continues at coordinate 123,408 of JBEKTD010000001.1, forward strand.
CAATCCGTCAAGCGCGCTGAACGACGACTGGCTGCTGCACCTGCTCCAGGGAATTTATGACAATAACTGGTCATTCACGGCGTGGGACATGCATCCCGCGGCGGGGCCGACATTGATAGCGGACTGGAATTATATGCCGACGCCGGATTTCGGCGTTTATGTGAAGAAGTTGCTTGTAACCGGCAAATCGCCCGGATATACGCCGCCTGACATTAGCAAAATCGCGGAAGTTCCGGTTTCTCCGCTGCCTGAATCGGCGCGGATGGGGGCAAGTGAGTTATACGGCGACTGGCTGATGAGGGCAGACCCCTACGACAGGCAGAGCAACTCGATTTTATCTTTTGGGGCGGACAGCGCAGGCAAGTTAGCCGGACAGTGGATAAATTCGAAACAGCTCACCGAACTTGGGGACGTCAGATTTAAGGACGGCACAATCACGTTCTGTCAGCCCGCGCAATCCAGAAAGGAAATCATCAATGGTTTCTTCGCGGGGACAATCGAAGGCGACAGGATTTCGGGAACAGTTACCTGCGCCGGGAACAAATCCCATATAGAGGGACATCGCAGGCCAAAGGGTAACACAGTGCCTGTCGAAGCGAACGGCGTCGGCTCGGAACTTATCGGGAACTGGATTTTAAATTCAAAAGTCAAATGGGGCAGCCCGAAACAGCGACTGAAGGTCAACCCGGATATGAGCGGCCTGTATGGCGTAACGCCAATCAGCAGGATTACTCTCGAAGGCGATAAAGTGAGCTTCAAAGTTCCAGCCGGCAAATATCCGCTGACTTTTGAGTGCAAACTCGACGGCTCGAAGCTGGCCGGAGTGCAGAAAACATCGAGAGATTCTCAGGAAGTTACGGGCGAAAAGATGGGCTCCGCTTTTTAGCCACAGATTACACAGATTTTACGGATTTATTTTAGACGCTGATTGCGCTGATTTACGCTGCTTATTTTACCACGAAAGACACGGATTTACACTGTATTTGCTCGGCTTGGTGTTCTCGACACAGCCAATTCTCCAAACGCTGTTTGTGCGATTGGCTGGTGTCTTCGCCCACCGGGTGGCTAAAAGACAGCCACCCATCATTTAAGCCGAGCAAAGAACACGGTTTATATTAGACGCAATGTCACAGACAGCGGGTAGTGTGTAGCGGACAGTTTTTACCCACCAAAAAGAATGGCGGGTAAGGTTTTGAGTGTTGAGTGTTTAGTTTTGAGTTACGAATGGCTGGGAAAACGGTAGCTGTCCTCGTTAGTTCTTCTGTAATTTATCCGAGAACAAACTTAGCTGCGTCGGCGGGATTCGGCTTTCAAAATGCTCCTGGGACTCAATACTTCCGTCGTGCCGGATATGTCGTACTTCAATACCCAGTTTTGCCAACTCGCGTGAAATCAACAGGCCCCTGTGGCATTTAGCCGGGTCTTCCTCACTGCAAAGAATACACAAAGTGTTTTCCTCAGCATCCTTAAATAAATATTTCAATCCTTCGCGGAAATTATCCGTAGAAGCGAGTTTGGAATAATCGCAGTTTCCTAATTTGTCTTTGGTCTCGATGCCTGCGGGACGGCCTCCAAGCTTATCTCCCATAAAGACATACTTGATACCTGTATTATTTGACGCGAGCTGGATTGCTTCGCGGTTTGCCTGCGGCACATATCGGCTATACGGGACACTTCGTACGTCCACCAAAATATCAATGTTGTTTTTCTTGAGCCAGAATATGATGTCTTCAGTATTTTTATTACTGTGTCCAATTGTGAAGATTGGATGTTTCCCGGATACCTTACTCATAAGCGTCTAAAAGACGATTTCTTTAGCATCGAAGACGGGGCCGTCTTTGCAGCAGAGTTTGTATTTATCGCCTTTGTCCCCTGCGGGGATTCCGCCCCCTGCGGGGGCCACACATTTGACGGCACAGGACTGGCAGAGGCCTATGCCGCAGGCCATCATCTCTTCCATACTGATTTGGCAATCGATTTTCTTATCGCGGGCGAGCTTGGCAATAGTTGCAAGCATCGAGCGTGGGCCGCAGGCGTAGATAATCGTTTCAGCGGGATTTAAAGTGATGCTGTTCTGTGAAAGCCAATCGGTGATACAATTACTGACAAAGCCCTTGAAGCCGGCGGAGCCGTCGTCAGTGGCGACAAATGAGCTGATACTGTATCTGCCGAATTCGCCGAGCCAGAAACCAATCTCCCGCGAAAGATTATCTAAGGGTTTTTCAAAAGGCAGATCCTCTTTTGTCTTTGCGCCCGCAAATGCAATCGCGTCCATAGTAGGGTGTTCTGTGGTAAGCACCTGCGCCAGGTGTTCGAGCGGAGGCGAACCCATACCGCCCGCGACCAATATCGCACGTTTTTTGCCAGCGGGGACGGTGAAGCCATTACCCAGCGGGCCGATGATATTTATTGTATTACCCTTAACGAGCGTGGTCATACGCAGGGTCGCAGGGCCGAGGACACAATAAACGACCTCGACGATTATTTTACCAACACCGGAAGAAGCCGGTTTGGGTTGAACCGGGTTTGTCCCGGGATGAATCGGCGGACTCACCTCTTTGGCAACGCGGGCGAAGCTGAATGGCCTGCGAAGAAGTATCTGTCTTGCCGCTTCGTCTTTGAGGCAATCCGGTATCGTCTCCAGCGCGGGCAGAGCAACATTGGAAACATCGAACTGGGCGAACTGGCCGGGTCTTGTTTTGGCGAAGGCCTCAGCTCCTGCGCCGGTAAATTGCAGACCCAGCCGATAGAACTTCTGGCGCAGGGGTTTATTGAATAATATAGTCGCCTCGAAAGGCCCTTTGAGGTTATGGCCCGGCTCGGCTATGGGTGCAGCCGGTGCGGCTGGCGATGCTGCCGGGGCAGGTGGCGGCGTTGCCGATGCGGCTGGCTGTGCCGCTGGGGCGGGTGGTTGAGGTTGTTGAACTGGTTGTCCATCGGTCATAATCGATTATCCTTAAAGCCACAGAGTTTCCGAAGCGGGCTCGTCGCTTCGCTCCGTGTTTTAGCCACAGAGCACACAGAGAAATGAATAAAAAACAGTGTAAATCCGTGTCTAATCTTTATAGTGTCTATCCGTATCTTTTTCATTATGTTATATGCTCTTAATTAACAACGCTAAGAGGGTATAAAAAAAACGGCCGGCTTGCAATCGCAAACCAGCCGATTGTTGTTGATTATCTTCTCTTAACGAGAGCCGTTACTGATGCTTTTTGGCTCCGCGCCATGCCATGAGCAGCATAAACGCACCGAAGGCGAACATCACAAGCCCCCACCAAAAGTTTACGTTGATACCAAGCGAGCGTTCATAAATAGCCGGGTCGGAAAACAGGCCGTAAATAGTGATTATCGCCCCGATTAAGGCAAACATCCCGCCTATGGGGAGTCGAACATCGAGTTTCATTCCATCGCTCATATTTTTCTCCATTACCAAAAGATAATATTGAGGGCTATTGCCGCTGCCAGCACAATAACGCCAAGGACTGCGGGCTGCTTATACCAAACCAGGCCCTGCTCTTTGATACGCGGGGTCAGCGAATAAACCAGGCCGCGCAATTCGTCGTCGGTTTTGTTCTTTGACGTTATCAGAGACACGACGATAGTAACGACAAAGCAGGTGCTCCAGGCGTAAATGGCGGCCCAGAAGTTCTGTGCCATATCAACGGGATAGGTATGCAGGACGTGACCGCCGCAGAGCCAGCCGCCTTTGATTCCCATGGTTGCGCCAACGGGCAGGGTCAGTCCGTGGTGAAGGGCAGCGGCGAGCGTGCCTGAAAGCAGGCCGAAGAATGCTCCGTGGCCCGTGGCCCTGCGCCAGAACATTCCGAGAAGGAACGTGGCGAAAAGCGGGGCGTTTACGAAGCCGAAGACAAGCTGGAGCATATCCATAATGTTATTGAAGGCGCTTGCGACATAAGCGCAGGCGATACTTAACAGGATGCCGACGACCGTGATGATGTGGCCCATACGGAGATAATGCTGGTCGGATTGGCCGGGCTTGATATAGCTTTGATAGAGGTCATAAGTCCAGACGGTATTGAATGCGGTAACATTGCCCGCCATACCCGACATAAACGACGCCATAAGGGCCGTGATGCCGATACCGAGGATGCCGGGCGGAAGGAATCTGGCGAGCATTGCAGGCACCGCCATATTGTAATCTACTTTACCGGCTGCGTCTGTTGGCAGGAAGGAGCCGCCGTTTTGATGAAGGGCGATGGCAATCATGCCGGGCAGAATCACCAGCGCCGGGAAGAGCATTTTCGGGAAAGCGGCAATCAGGGGCGTGCGCCGGGCGGCGGACATCGAATTTGCCGCCATCGCTCTTTGCACGACTAAGAAGTCCGTGCACCAGTAGCCGAATGAAAGAACAAAGCCCAGCCCCATAACCATTCCGAACCATTCGACGCCCATCGGATTTGCGCTTGCGGAATTCATGTGCGCCCAGGACTCCGTCCAGGCACCGGGAGCGAACGCCTTGCCTGCGGGGTTGGTTGGACTGGTTGCCACAGTGTTAAGTTTGGCGACAAGCCCGTCCCAGCCGCCGACGCTTTTGAGGCCAAGGAATACCAGTGGGCAAAAGCCGAGGACAATAAGGAAAAACTGCAAGACCTCGTTGTAGATTGCGGAGGTCAGGCCGCCGAGGAAGATGTAAATAAGGACAATCGCCGCGGAAACCACTATGCAGAGGTGATAATTAAAGCCGAGGATTTGTTCGAGAAGTTTCGCGAGGACGTGCATCGAGATGCCGGATGAGAAAACGGTCATAATCGCAAATGATACGGCGTTGAAGGCGCGGGTCTTCTCATCGAAACGAAGTTTGAGATATTCGGGCACCGAACGCGCCTTTGAGCCATAGTAGAAAGGCATCATAAAGACGCCCACGAAGACCATCGCGGGGATAGCGCCCACCCAGTAAAAATGACTGGTCATAATGCCGTATTTTGCGCCGGATGCGCCCATTCCGATAACTTCCTGCGCGCCGAGGTTGGCGGATATGAAGGCAAGCCCCGTAATCCAGGCGGGAATAGACCTGCCTGAGAGGAAGAAATCCGTGCTGGTTTTGGTATATCGCTTCAGCGCGAAGCCGATTCCCAGCACGAAGGCAAAATAGATAAACAGAAGAACATAATCGATGTGACCCAATTGAATACCGTGCATATTTTCCGTCTCCTAAAATGCGCACAATTCTAAATGGCGATAATTATAATAACCGCGACACAAAACGCAACCACTAAAGGACGGGATTATCCGGCAGTAATTTTGGGGGGTATTAAAAACGGAAGGGTCGGCTGTGCCTGCACCCGATACCGCATCGTTCGAGTCACGCCGACCCTTCCTTCCGACCTCGACGGGAACCGTCGAGTCGCAGCGGGTTTTCACTTTTCGTTCGCCGGTTGTTGAAAAACCTGCAAATTTGGAAGCTGGCCGGGGTGTGAGCGCCGCCCCCCCAAACAACGGGCTGGCGCGCTTTTCGGCCATCTTCCGTATTGTTAAGTCCCGGAATTACCCTTTGCGTTACAGGAATTTCGCGGAAATTTCCAAATTTTTGAAAAAATCGTAAAAAATATGTAACAACTCCCGTCCCTTATGGACAATATATACAGGATAGACGTATGGCGGCAGTACTGCAAAATATAAGCCCGGCGCTGATTCACGAGGCCAAACTGGGCAACAAGGATAGTATGAACCGGCTTGCCGAGCTGGCCGGTGAGCGACTTTATGCCTATATCTACCGGCTCACGCTCGACCAGACCGTCACGCAGGACATTCTACAGGAGACAATACTATTTATGATTCAATCACTAAACCAGCTCGAACACGTGGACCATTTCTGGGGGTGGCTCTTCAGGACGGCGATGGGCAAGGTGCAGCATTACTATCGGGACCTTCAACGCAGGAAAACCGTTGAGCTGTCCGAAGAGGAACAGCGGTATATCCATAACCGCGTCAGCGCCGACTTTAACGACGGCCTGACTGGGCTTCTGCGAAAAGAACTGTCCGACGCGGTCTTTATGGCGATGAAACGGCTAAAGCTGAAATATCGTAATATTCTCATCCTTCGCTGTTTCGAGAACATGGATTACGCCCAAATCGGCGCGGTAATGAACTGCTCCGAGTTGCGTTCGAGGGTTATGTTTTTCCGCGCCAAGACATTGCTGCGAAGGCAATTAGCGATACAGGGTTTCAGCAAATACTACTTCCTAATCGCCCTTGCCCTGTTCGGGGTAGTTACGACTTCCGCCAAGGCGGCATCTTCGGTTACTATTACCGCCTCATCTCTGGAAGTAGGGTTCACCGCGTCGCTGATTGCGACGATATCGAGCAAAATCGGGATAGCCGCGACAGCCGCCGCGACGGCGATTGCTTTTGCCTTGCCCCCTGGATCGTTTATTTACATTATCCCGATTGCCTGCCTCGCCGTGCTTATCCTTTTCTTTGTCAGCTTAGTTAACATCTATAGCTAAACCTTCGGGTCTGGTAATTAATGTAATCGCCACCGGCTAAAATCTTTACAACTTGTTTTTGTCGCCCTGACCGCCGACTCGCACGGCTCACGGTCATGGGTTCTGAAAAAGCTGCCTAATCAGCCGGAAACTAACGGCACTTTTGGATACAATAGACAACATGGCCTTATTAGGAATGCAGGATGTTTATGTTGGCTTTGGCTGGATCAAAAATCCGATACGCAAGCAGTTTCACGCGGTCATTTACGAGGAACCACACAAGCGCATAACCCCAAACGAACATTGCCCAATCCCAGCCAAGGGGCGTCATAAACAACCCATAAACCGCTATCAACGTCGCAATTATTTGCGTGCCGAGCACTGCCCCCCATAAAATTCGCGCGGGGCGTATGGACCAGAACGGGCCGCGAGTGCGTGTGAGAAAGATAGTCAGATGTCCCGCCACGGACAGCTTCAAATACATCAGCGTCTGGATATGTGCACGGTCGAGATGAAATACCCGCTCGCCGAGATAAAACAAGCCGAAGGCGGAGACGACCCCGATGACACCCAGCACCGTGGCGATACCCAGCACCATGCGCATATTCCATGCCTCGGGCTGATCCTTGTAATGAACGTTGTCATAGGCAATGGATAAAATGGCGCCGTCGTTGAGTAACGCCAGCATCACGATCATCACCGCCGTCAATGGATAAAAGTTGAATACCAGTATCGCCAGCGTCATGAACAACAGTACGCGGATCGTCTCGGCGATACGGTAAATCGCGTAACTGTTCATCCGCTGGAAAATCCTCCGGCTCTCTTTGATAGCGTCAATAATAACCGATAGGCCAGGCGTCAGCAGCACAATGGCCGCAGCCGCTCGCGCCGCGTCAGTCGCGGCCGAAACGGCGATGCCGCAGTCGGCCTTCTTCAGCGCGGGGGCGTCATTAACCCCGTCGCCCGTCATGCCGACGATGTGGCCGCGTTTTTGCAGGACATCCACAATATGGAACTTATGTTCGGGGAACACCTGCGCGAAACCGTCGGCTTTTTCAACTGACTCGGCCACTTCTGTGGTCTCTTGCTTTTTCGAGTCGCCCAAGCTGCTGGCATCGAGGATATTTGTGCCCATATCTAACTTTTTGGCGGTTTCCTTGGCGATGGCCAGTGCATCGCCCGTAACCATCTTGACCTTCACGCCCATCTGGCTCGCGGTCGCGATGGTTGCCTTGGCATCTTCCCGCGGCGGATCGAACAGGGGCAACACACCAATAAACTGCCATTGGCCTTCGCCTTCCGCTCGCGCCACGCCCAACGAACGAAAGCCGCGCGTCGCAAATTCGTTGACCGCCTTCTCGACGGCGGGCTTCACCTGCCCGGCATTGGCCGACAATTCCAAAATCACCTGCGGCGCACCCTTGGTTACCTTGAACGTCTTTCCGTCTTTGGCTTTGACGGCGGCCTCAGTGCGTTTATGCACAGGATCGAACGGCTGGAAATGAACCACCTCATAGGCCTTTAACGAATCCTTGTCTTTCAGTCCGCCCAGGACGGCCAGGTCAATAGTGTCGTTATTGTCCGTGCGCGACGCCAGCGCGCCATTGAGGATGACTTGCTCGGCGGGAACATTGTTCACGCTGAACGGGTCGCCCAGCGTCAGCTTGTTCTGGGTCAGGGTGCCGGTCTTGTCCGCGCACAGCACGTCCACGCCCGCCAATTCCTCGATGGCCACCAATCGGCTTACAATCGCCTCTTTCTTAGCAAGCAGGCGAGCGCCAACCGCCATCGTCACCGACAACACCGTCGGCATCGCCACGGGAATCGCGGCTACGGTCAGCACCAGAGCGAACTGCAACGTGGTGAGAATCCGGTCGCCGCGGAATATCGCGACTGCAATAATCACCGCCACCAGAGCCACAGCGAGGATAATCAGATAATTGCCAATCTTCAGCACCGCACGTTGAAAATGGCTTACGGTGTGCGCTTCCTGCACTAATTGCGCCGTCTTACCGAAGTAGGTGTTCGCTCCCGTGGCATAGACCATTGCGCCGATTTCACCCTGACGAATAATCGAGCCCGAAAACACCGCTTCGCTAGGTTTGCGCGTGGCGGGCAATGACTCTCCTGTCAGCGCGGACTGGTCTACCTCCACCGGATTGCCCTCCAATAATCGTGCATCTGCCGGCACAATATCGCCCAGGCGCACGCGGATGACGTCACCCGGCACCAACTCACGTGCCTCCGGGGTGACCCACTTTCCATCACGTTTCACCCGGGCCTTGATAGCCAGCTTGGCCTTCAGGGCAGCGATGGCGTTGCCCGCCTCGTGTTCTTCCCAGAATCCGACCACGGCGTTGGCAACAAGCAAAAGGAGGATGATGAAAAAATCCGGCCAGTGCCGGACCACGCCCGACAAAATTACCGCCACTTCAATCATCCACGGGATGGGCCCCCAAAAATAACTGAGGAATTTCAGGAACGGATTGGTTTTCTTTTCTTCAATCTCATTAGGCCCATATTGGGTCAGCCGTTTCTGCGCCTCGGCTTGACTGAGGCCGTTCGGCGACGACGCCAGTTTTTTCTCCAATTCCGGCATGGGCAAGGATTTGAGACCTTCCTTATCCTCGGTTTTAACGTCGGGCTTGTTTGCATTAGATTCCATTTTGATGCCTCGAAACCGCTGAATCACTCGGTCTTCTTTAAAATTTCCACAAATGGGTTCTTATTTATCCTGCGAAAAAATTACCACCGTGTATGGCCCAATACTGATTTTGCTGGAACAGGACAGCCCATCGATTTTTCCCTCATGGGCCTCGACATCGGGTGTGGGATGATTTGCAAAATTTTGGCCATAGTTATATGAGTCACTGTTGAATCGCGTTTTCCACAATCCGGCCCGAGGAAAACCGATTGTATAACCATCGCGGTTTTGATTCATCATATTCACCACAACAACAACGCTATCGGTTGGGCCTTGTTTGTCCCAGCGATGGAAAGCGATTAGCTTGGCCCCACCGTCAAAATGATAGATGTGGACGTTTTGGCCGCACAACCCCCGCGTCACTCCCGACAAGTTGCGCCGTAGGGCGATCAAATCTCGATATATACTAAGAATGCTGTTTTCGCCTTCAACTCTGGACCAATCGATGGGGTCTTTATCCTGGAACCAGCGATCTTCCAGCAACTCCTGCCCCTGAAAAAGCATCGGGATGCCGGGCGAAGTAAGAACAAGAGCACCGCCCAACGTAGAGCGTTTCCTGGAAAACCAACTGTCCGCGTTACCTGGCCATATCTCTTCGGGCACGCGGGCCCGACCATTAGCGACCGCGTCGTGCGACTCGGTAAAAATGACCCGCTGAAAAGCATCTAAATCGTAGCGGCGCTTAATAGCGTTACTGACTGACCCCAAATCGCGTGATGTATCGTTACCAACAATAACGGCTTGGCGAACGGGGTTCACAAATCCCCTATCCCATTGCGCATTGAAGCCGGCACCGCCCGCCCCCACATCTTTGGTAACCCAGGCGTTATTATGCATACCTTCGGCGATGCTGATTTTGCCCGGAAAACGCTGCCGGATTTCTTCATTGAGCCACTGCATCAAACTCCAGCCTTCGGGAATGTCATCAGGCGTATCTGCGTCCCTGCCCTCAATATTTCGAATATAGGATATGGCGTCCAAGCGTAAGCCGTCAACGTGGTACTCCTCGAACCACATCAAAGCATTATCGCGTATGTATTGGCGCACTTCACCCCGGCCATAATCGGGACGAGTTTCGCCCCATGGTGTGTGCGAGCGGCGATCATTGTAAAAGTAAATTCCACCTTTCTCATTTTCGCTCCAACCGTCAAACCGCCATAAATCAAGATCGGAGGGGCCAAAGTGGTTGTAAACAACATCTACGATGATAGCGATACCATGCTCGTGGGCCGCTTTAACAAATCGTTTATAGGCATCCGGCCCACCGTAAATACTTTCAACTGCAAAGGGATGAGAAGGATCGTAACCCCACGAAAAGTCGCCTGAAAACTCCGCGACCGGCATAACTTCCACTGCATTGATACCCAGTTCCTGAAGATAGGGCAATTTTTCAATGGCACTATCCAAAGTGCCCGGGTGTCCCTCTGCTTTAACGTTAAAGGTGCCGACATGTATCTCGTAAATTACAAGCTCATTCCCCGAGGCCATTTTAAAGTTATCACTACCCCAATTAAACGCTTTAGGGTCGTAGATAATTCCGTTACCAATTGAGTTCGTTACTTTTCTGGCATAAGGGTCAATATGAGAGAATGGAGGGAGCTTCCAATCAACAGGAGTGTGAATCATATATCTGTACTCATCACCCGTTTTTGCTCCCGGCACTTCAGTTGACCAGCAACCGTTCTTCTCACTGGACAGAGGTGTTGAGGTTTTGCTCCAGTTATTGAAGGTTCCGGTCACGTAAACTTTTTCGGCATGGGGAGCCCATACTCGAAAGGTTACCCCCTTTGCATCAGGGATAGCACCCATGCCCGGATGTTTTATCGCGGTATTAGTTTTTGCCGCTTTCAACATTAAAAACGCATCACCTTCTTACGACCAGAACCGGGATTGTCGTATCTTTGTGGATTACGCCATAGGTAACACTGCCAAGGGTCGCAGCCGCTAAAGCGCTTTGTCCATGAGAACCCATAACAATAAGGCCTACCTTTGACTTTTCAGCCTGTTTGGCAATCTCCTCAACAGGATGTCCTTGTTTAATGACAGTCGTTGACTGGACACCTTTTTTTCCGCACAGTTTCTTTATTTCTTTTGTGTATCTTTCAGCGGCTTCCTGTTGATAATCCTCTATGGACTCTGTCACATATCGGCTGGACGGCTTGAAAAGTACTGTTCGACTTATCAGGAATCGCTTATCAACAACGCTCATGACAATTATTGAGGCATGTAACTGCTTTGCCAGGCCAATCGCATACGCGCCTGCCTTTTGAGCTGTTTTTGAACCGTCTGTTGGCACAAGAATTTTTGATATCATAAATTCTCCTTTAGTAAAAACTCCATCTTGAACATCCTTTTAGGCAATATACGCTACTGTCTTTTCACCTTCGTCTGGTGGTATAGCCCCACGAATTTGATGACAAAAAACTCATTAGCCAGGAAACATAAAGATGATAATAGCGTAATCTTCCGTTAAGCGTGATAGATTTGCAAATAGGGGAATTGCTTAATCGGATGGGCCAAATCACTTAGCAGATACCTCGCACATCCAAATTACGAATTCCGGTTCACATCAACCCATAAAAATCCTGTATAATGCCTCAATGCCGATAGTAACATTAAAAGAAATACATATATCATTCGGGCCGCAGGTGATTTTTGACCGGCTCGATTTGAAGATATACCCCGCTGAGAAGGTTGGGCTTGTCGGGAGCAACGGGTGCGGGAAAACCACGCTGCTGAAAACGATTCTCGGGATACTGCCGCCGGATGCCGGCCAGATTCATCAAAGAAAGGCCCTGCGAATCGGATACCTGCCTCAGGAGCCGGTTTTTGGCGGTGAAAAAACCGTTCTCGAAGAACTGCACAGCAGCGCACAGGAAATACTCGACCTGCAAAAAAAGCTGCACGACTTGGCGGAGACATTGAGCGGATTTTCCGGCAGCGAATTAAAAACCGCAATGCGGCAATACGACCGGCTGAGCAGCGAATTTGAAATTATGGGCGGCTACAGGTATGAAACGAAAATAAAAGAAATAGCCGCGGGGCTGGGTCTTGAGGAAAAACATTATTCACTAAAAACAACGCAGCTTAGCGGGGGGCAGCTGTCGCGGCTGGGACTCGCAAAAGTCCTGCTGGCCGACGCGAACCTGCTGCTCTTGGATGAGCCGACAAACCATCTCGACTGGGATGCGACGCTGTGGCTTGAAAAGTTCCTGAAAAACTACGGCGGCGCTGCGCTGATTGTCAGCCACGACAGGTTTCTGCTCGATAGGTTGGTCTGTAAAATCGTGGAAATAAGGGACCGCAGGGCGGATGTTTTCACGGGCAATTACAGCAGTTACAGGCAGGAAAAGGAAAAGCGAGACCTTGAACTGGGGCGTCAGTATGAGCAGCGGCTGGAGTTCGTCGAAAAAACCCGCGACTTTATTGTGCGCAACATAAACCGCAAAGGAACGAAAAAGGTCGCGCAGGGCAGGCAAACGCGGCTCGATAATCTTCTCAAAAACAATCCTGACTTTCTCGAAAAATCTAAGCGCACACGAGAGCTTAGTTTTAAATTTGCCGAGGTGGAGGACAAGGGTAAGCGAGCGGGCACGGTGGTGGAATGCAAAAATCTTACGAAGAGTTTCGGCAACCTGACGCTGTTTGAAAATATGAGTTTCGAGCTTATGACCGGCCAGCGGACAGGCATCATCGGCCCAAACGGAATGGGCAAAACAACGCTGCTGAAACTTGCCCTTGGACAAATCGAGCCGACATCCGGAACAATCGAGCTCAAAAAGACCCTTACTGTCGGTTATCTTGACCAGGCGGGGGCGGAACTGAACTCGGAAAATACCGTGCTTGAAGAGGCGGCTTTGGTAATTCCTGAAATGCTGCCCGAACAGGTGCGCAAGCGCCTCGGGGCATTTCTGTTTGTCAAGGACGATGTGTTTAAGAAGGTGGCGGACCTCAGCGGCGGAGAGCGAAACCGGCTGGCGCTTTGCAAACTGGTTTTGTCCGAGCCGGAAGTTCTTATACTCGACGAGCCGACAAATCACCTTGATATTCCGAGTATCGAGGCGCTCGAAAAAGCGCTTGGGGATTACACGGGGACAATCATAGCTGTAAGTCACGACAGGTTTTTTCTCGACAGGATAGCCCAGCGGCTTATTGTGCTCGGCGCAGATGAGCTGGGCAAAACGGCGCCGGGCAGATTTGAGTTTGTAACCGGCTCATTTAGCCGATATGCAGAACTCTTAGAGCAAAGGGCATTAGAACAGGAAGCAATCCCGCAGGCAGCAAAGCCGAAAAGGCCAAAACAGGACAAGCCGAGGAAGACAACGCCGCCTGAACTAAAACAATTTAATATCTGGCCGGCGGAAAAGATTGAGCAGGCAATTGAGGAGACGGAGGCAACTATAAAAAAGCTGCATGAAAGTTTCGGCGAGGAAAAAGTGTATAAAGATTACAAAATGCTCGCCCGGGTACAAGGCCAGGTCAAGGAAAAAGAGCAATATCTCGAATTGCTTTACAGGGCATACGATATGAAAACAAACAAAAGTTAGCCACAGAGTTTCCGAAGCGGGCTCGTCGCTTCGCTCCGTGTATTAGCCACAGAGGGCACAGAGCACACAGAGATAAAAAATAAATAGATTCCTCGACTGCGCTTCGCTCCGCTCGGAATGACATTCCAAAACTTTTCAGATTACAGGTTGCGTTTAAAAAATCGATGTCCTCAATACTCGCAATGCTTTACAGGGTCAGTGCAATTGAATGGGACACTCCCCCAGGTAACTTTTACCATCCATCGTAAATCACAGTCGCAGTAATCAACCGGACATTGACCCCAGCCGCAATTCGCGGCTTGAAGAGTATGCGGGTCTGTCCATTTCCTGTATATGGCGTGACCATCCGCGAAAGAAAACGTTGTCCCCTGACTATGTATCATAGGCGGCAAGTCATACCATCTGCCGGGAGGATTCGTATTGGGACTAGTGGCATCATAAACAACATAAAAGGCACCTTGCTTTAAGTTGCCATTATCTATAAAGACAAACCGCTCGGCCGGGTTGCTTATCTGATTTATATTTGTGATTGTCGGAGCATCAGCGCCGGCCGAACCCGGATAAGTATTCATCGAATGAGACATATAATATGTTACATATTGGCCTTTGCCGGCATCGGGACACCGATAGATATTGTAATCGCCGACATATTTCCATAGTGTTCCTTCTCCGATAGCGTGCTGCCATACCGCCTGCTGTGTTATCGCAGGGCTATTGAGGTTGTATGCATTCATATAGTTGGTAGCTATTGTTGGCGGCATACTATGAGGAAACGGATGGGGCCACTCAAGCCAGGCCAGTTGAGGCCCAGTTGCTCCGATACCTGGGAAGATCCAGGAATAATATATGTCGCCACAAGGCACCTTACTGTTGTTATCGCTGGAGTAAGTTTGCCAGGCGGCAGCCAAAGACCTGAGATTGGCCAAACATACCTCCAGCTTTGAGCGTTCCCGTCCGCCGGCATTCAAAACGGCTGCCTGCGCCAGCACAAGGGCGACGCACGCCACCGCTATAATAGCATCTATTCTCGTCAAACCTTTATTCGCGTTCATAACTTATCACCTTGCATTACAGGGTACACATACATTATTTACTCAGCCGGACTAATCTATGTTTACCGGACAGCTTGGTGTGTAACCAAGTTGTCCCCAGCATCCTATCTGCATCCAGTAAAGGTCATTTTTACCAGCGCATGTTGTTAGAGAGTAGTAGTAGCTGCTGCCGCTGCCAATTGCGATTGTTTCCTGGGATTTCCATTTATGGAATGCACTATGACCATCAGCAAACGATACGCATACCCCGCCTGAGTGCCGAACAGGCGGAGGATCCCACCAATTTTCCTGATTATAATAAACCGCGAAACTGTCCGGCGTCACTTTACCTTCGTCTATGAAAACAATTTGTGTTGCAGTTTTTGTTATTTGGTTTATATTCTTCAGAGCCGTTTTGCCTCTGCCGCAATCACCGTCACCCGGCATGCCATTCATAGCATCAACGAAGGTATATGTAATGTACTCCCCTTTATTGCCTGTTGGGCATCGATATATATCGGAATCCTGCACATACTTATATAATGCCCCGCTTTCAATAGCACATTTCGCAGCACACTCAGGCAGTTGCGTACCCATACCATAAAATGCGCCGCCGACCCAGGGTAATTCATTCATGTGTCCGGCTGCCGTATTGGTTTTATTCACCTTAGCTTTACTGATGTAAGGGGTCCCGGTCGGGCAATCAGGGCACTGGACACAAAACGTTGTATCGCCTTCACTTGGTGTTGCGCCATTGACGAGTTTTCCGGCGTTGTCATCAGCATACGCTTTCCAGGCGGCGGTGAGCATTCTAAGATTGGCCAGACACACTTCACGCTTAGAGCGTTCCCGCCCGCCGGCATTCAAAACGGCTGCCTGCGCCAGCACAAGAGCGACAAACGCCACTGCTATAATAGCATCGACTCTCGTCAAACCTTTATTCGCATTCATAATTTCACTCTAAGGATTTAACTTTGATGCCGTATCTGAACCCCACGCAGCAATCTGTGCCCAGCGAATGTCCCTGGTTTGCGTCGCAGGGGTTATCAGGCAGCCGGCTTGTGCGTTTTTGGCGCAATCGATTGTGCTGGATTCAAGCCATTTGTGGTATTCGGTGTGGCCATCAGCAAAAGAAAAAGTTGTTCCGTCGCCGTGCCGTGCCGATGGTGCGTCCCACCATTGCGGCGGGGTTTGGAAAGAGACCGTCCAGCCGCCCATCGTTATTCCTTCACAGCCGCTGTCGTCAACGAAGATCATACGTTCAGATGCTTTCTTAATATCCTGGCGGGCCTTAATTAGAGGAACGCTGGTACCTAAAACAGCTTGCAAGATTACCTGGACATTCATCTGGTCAACTACAGAAAACGACCTTGTCTCGTCGGCATTAGCCCTCGGGCATTTATATACATCTGTATCTTCGACATACGTGTATAATGCCCCCTTTTTTATCTGTCCTTTTTTTTCGGCCGGACCAAAAGCAGTTCCTACCGACCAACATGGCGGAAGTGCCCAATCCCTCATAACCCATGGTCTCTCCCTGTAATGGATTCCACCTGTTGCATACTCTTGGGTGGCTATAGTGCATGGCGAGTCTCCATATTGCCCGTATTCTTCGACGTCGCCGTTGACGATTTTGTCGCTGTTATCGTCAGCGTACATTTGCCATGCGGCTGTAAGCATTCTGAGATTGGCCAGACATACCTCGCGCTTTGAGCGTTCGCGTCCTCCAGCGTTTATAGCGCCCGCCTGTGTCAGCACAAGGGCAATGCACGCCAAAAGGACCGCCGCATCAATCCTCGTCAGACCTGTTTGCCTTTTCATATTCAATCCTATCGCAGAATTGATTACTCAAAATCACTTTGCGTCAGCCATTCTTCCACGAGGGCGTTTAAATCCCAGATATTGATATAGGCGTCTCTATCCACGTCGCCCGGGGCATAAAGGCCGTATTTTGAAATTCCCGAGGCGCAGAACACCGGATCGAACGGGTCTGTGCAATCGTGCCAGCTTTCGCCCAATAACGCAAAATCGGCGAAATTCACCAGCCCGTTTGCCCGCAAATCTGCCGGAATGTGAAGAACCGGCGACTGCCCATCGCAGGAAGTGCTCGTTATCGCCCAGACCCTGTTGTTGGCATCGCTGATAATGATAGTGCCATCCTCAGCGATTGCGGGGAAACTGACCCACCCTTTTCCCTGGAAACGCGAAACCTCCTGTCCATTGGGGTCAACCACGCAAACGAAGTTGTCGTCGCTTGCGGCGTAAATCAGGTCGTTTTTGTCGATGCTTAAAGTGAAACCGCCGATTAAACCCAGCCGGGTTATCCATTTGATTGTTCCATTCGGCTCAACGGCGCGCAGATACGGGTCATCGAAACTGACGTATATTGTGCCATCCGAGCCGACTACCGGCGACGACCAGCCGGAAGAAAACCAGTAGTTTATCCATCCCGTAGCGGAAATGCCCTGCCACCTGCCTTCGTTGCAGCTTTCATATTGCTGCAGAAGCGAAGGAGATATCGTTGTGTGGTTTTTAATGGCGTTGGTATATTGCGTAATAATCGAACAACATTGGGTGTTGCCGGACACGCAATAATAGCAGGGGTCGGGACGTAAGGGCGTCATCCAGAGGATGTTGCCCGTGCAAGGGTCAACCGCGTAAAGATTCGGGTCGCTGACAAGCGTTTGATATATGGTTCCATCAGGACCAATTGCCGGCGATGCCAATATCTGACCCTTATTCGGCTCTAATGCTCCCCAGTTGGAGTTGGACACAATAGGGACCGCCTCGACGGCCCCAAAGTTACAAACCCATTTGATGCTGCCGCTGTTGGCGTCCAGCGCGTACAGATTCGGTTCGTAGAGTCCGCCTATGTAAACGGTTCCGTTTCTGTCTATGACCGGCGTTGCGAATATAGCTCCATTGAGATTAGCGGGGCCTTTGGTTGCAAAAGTCCATAGCTCGCTGCCGTCCGCATCGAGGGCGTAAATAAGGCCATCCTCAGAGCAGACGTAAATTTTGCCGTCGTATCCCACAACAGGCGTCGAGTAAATCGGGCCGCCTGTTTTGTGCGTCCAGGATATGTCCCCATAATCATCAATTGCGTACAATAAGCCGTTTTGTCCGGCGACATACACCATCCAGTAATAGCCCACGGCGGGAGAGCCGACGACGGCCGTGTTTATATCGTAAATCCAGTTAAGCTCGCCGAGGTCGTCGATTGAGTATATGTTTCCATCTTCAGAGCCGATGTAAATCCAGTAGCTGTCCCAATAGGGTCTTGTAACAGCAACCTGCGATGAGACAGGCCCATTTGTTTGAAAAACCCATTTGGTGCAGCCGATTCGCGGCCCTGCATTTTCGTTTGAATTCGGGGAGGGTAATAATCCTCTGCGAAGCCATTCTGAAGGCACCGCAGGCCGAGTTGGATACCAGTTCACAGTAAACAGCCCGCTTGGCTGGCTAATTACATTTGCATCGTTATTATCCGGCACAACTGAAATGACACACTGATTCGATTCGATATTGTCCGGCAATTGCCAAAGGTAACTGTTGGCATCGGCAATTGCATTGGCAATCGTTTCCCAGGTATTGCCATTATCGCTGCTGAAAAGGACATCTACGCTGCCGATGCCGTATTTATCCCACATAATAGGGTGTTTGCTGCCTGTTGCCCAAATCTCGCCCCCTGCGGGTTTGGTGACAACAATAATTTTGTCGTATTCGTAGGCGCCCATATCGACGGCGCTTCCCATCAATCTCGGCTTGCCGTCAATATCGGTTACGTTCGGCCCGGGTATATAAAGCGGATTTCCTGCGTCGATGCAGGGCGAATTGGGGCGCAGGTGCAAGTCACCGTAATCGTCGTTACCGCCGATTCCCCAGCCGTCGCCTCCGTCATTGGGTTCCCTGACAAACATCGGGTCATCATCGATATTGCCGTTGCTCGCGCCGCCCAATGGGATATTGGCGTCATTTTGGTTGTCATCCTGAATGCAACTGAAAAGCACTACATTGTAGATGGGCAGCGGATATATCTGTGCGCTTGTCGTTATGCCGGTGGAATCCTTGTTATCCCAGAATATGCTATGAATTGCCGAAAACGCACTGTCCCCCAAATAGATACCTCCGCCTAAGCCGCTTGCCGCGTTTCCTGCCAGTGAGCAATTTGACATAGTCATGCGGACATAAGCAGCTTTAAATATCCCGCCTCCGTTAGCTTGCGCAAAATTCCCGGCCACAATACTATTGTTAATATTCACTGTGCCGGAATAGGCATAAATTCCGCCGCCGTTTGCCGAGGTTGTTCCCGACGCTATATTGCCGGCAATCAGCAATCTGTCGGCTGTTAACGAGTAAACATATAATCCTCCGCCCGTGACTGCCTGATTATTCACGATTTTGCAGTTGTTTATCACGACGAGAGTTCCAAAAATGCCGCCCCCCTGCATAACTGATGAATTTCCGCTGATATTAGAATCAATTATAGTTAGCGTTGTCGATGAAACAGAACAATAAATTCCTCCTCCACCATTAGCGGCATAATTACCCCTGATGTTACAGTTTCGAATCAGCGGCGCACCCGCCGTAATATATATCCCGCCGCCCGTAGAGTAGTTACCATTGGTTATAGTAAGGCCGTTCAAGACCACATTTGCGTCTATGGTACATCCTCTACCCAACCCGTTGCAGTCAATCACGGTATTTTCGACTACTGAAGTATCGTTAGGGTCAATGCTGCGAACGGTTATTGCTTTACCGGAAAAGGTAAGCTTGTAGTTTCCCGCGCCGGCGTATGTACCGGGAGATATTATGACCGTGTCGCCGGGTGAGGCAGCGTTGATTGCCGACTGAATTGTTGAGTACTGGCCGGGGACTAAAAGTTCTGCGCCAAAGGCGCACGAGACCATCAGCAAAAATGCTGTTATTACGATGACCCTCTTCATTTTCCTGCCCTTTCAGAACAATATGAAAACTATTATACCAATACTGTCCCGTTCATTTCCACTGAAAAACCACCTGAACAGCCGTTGCCTTCGGCATCTTCTCTTTATAATATAAAGTCCACAACCACCCTTTTTTGTTACAGTTTTTTTGTAATTTTTTCGCGGATTTCCAAAAAAAGCGAAAAATTGTAACGAATGCCTTCTTTGCCATGGGCGTTTAGCTGCCATCTGCATATCTGCATAGCCAGCACCTTTGGCAACTAAGCCCAGCGAAAATTTTCTTGAAAAATCAGCATTTTTAGGATAAATACTGAGCCGAGAAAGGAAAAAGACAATGGCAGACGCGTCGAAAAAAGTGAAAAAACTTCATAGCGGTTCGACAAGCTCATCGTACCGAGCAACGTCGAGGAGCCGGGCATCGATGGCGACAAGGGCGATTCACGCGGGAGAACCGAGGCAGAAATACGCCGACTCGCTGATGACGCCGATTGTGCAGACCGCCACATTTACCTTCAAAAACAGCAAGGCAATCGAGGATTACACCAAGAAGGGCAAGGCACATTATGAATATGGCCGATACGGCAACCCGACCGCCAAAATCGCCGAGCAGCGATTGGCCGACCTCGAAGGTGCAGAGGACTGCGTCGTATTTTCATCGGGGATGAGCGCAATTACCACCACGATTTTGTCGCTTGTACATTCAGGCGACCATATTGTTATTACCGACGACAGTTATAAAAAGACGCTGGAGTTCTGCCAGTCATATCTCAAGCAGTTCGCGATTGACTGTACGATTGTCCCATTCGGCAGCTATGACTTTATCGACAAGGCAATCAGAAAAAACACCCGCTTCATTTTTTCCGAATCGCCCACCAATCCGTATCTGAACATCTTCGACCTTGTGAAAATCAAAAGAATCGCCGACAAGCACAAGATCCTTACGCTTATTGACTCGACTTTTGCGACACCGTACAACCAGAGGCCCATCGAATTCGGTATGGACCTTGTCCTGCAAAGCTGCACCAAGTATTTAGCGGGCCATAACGACATTTTGGCCGGGGCGGTATTAGGCAGACAGGAACTGGTAGAAAAAATCCGCGATTTGCACAAATCAATGGGCGGCACTATCGACCCGCACTGCTGCTATATGCTTTTGCGCGGATTAAAGACATTCCCGCTTCGCATCCGTTATCAGAACGAATCCGCGTTGCGAATCGCTGAATGGCTTGAAGCACATCCGGCGATAAGGCGTGTTTATTATCCCTTCCTGCCAAGTCATCAGCACTATGAGGTCGCGACACAGCAGATGCAGGGCGGCGGCGGCGTAGTTTCGTTCGAGGTAAAAGGGACTCTTATCGACTCCAAACGGCTGCTTGACCGGCTGAAACTGATTAACATCGGGCCGTCGCTGGGCGGCGTGGAATCGCTGATTACCCATCCCGCTCTTGTTAGTTATTATGACTACAGCCGAAAGGAACGATACAAACTGGGGATTACAGACACACTGTTCCGGCTGGCCGTGGGCATTGAAGACACTGACGACCTAATCGCTGACCTCGACGGGGCATTGCGCAAATCCTGAACATACGACTGTTACTAACTGTTAGTAACTTTAGAAGTCGTATTCGAATCTCCACGATTTGTAGGTGACATTATCTGCCATTATCCATTCGACGTGCCCGTCGAGAAACAAATAGTGACATCCCGGTCTGGCCTTGCCCTGACTGTGCCGGATTCTCGCGACCCGCCTGTTGTCCGGCGTATTGATATCATTCGCCAAGTGGTCGGTACTCCACACATCACACATATCCCATCCCGGATTCCCTTCTGTTGTTATGATGGCTCGATTCGGGCCGTCTTCGTTGTCTGCCAAGTATATTTTTGTGTCTAATTTTTTAAGCCCGAACATTCTCGTAGGATTATCTACGGCGTGCCCGCTTGTATCGCTGGGACTGGCAAACTCCCAGCCATTAACCACAAAACAAACCGTTTGATTCTTGTTGGGATAGCTCGGACAACGATACATCTTGACATTGCGGTAGTCATTGCCTATCGAGCGCTCCGACAGATACGGCATAAATAACTGAAACCAGGTCTTACTCAACCCACTGGTTCCACGCGGGATAAAAAAATTCCATGCTTCGGCATAGAAATTTACCGCAAGGCCAATCTGCTTCAGATTACTTCTGCACACAGTTGCCTGTGCCTGCTTTCTTGCCGCAGTCAAGGCGGGCAAAAGCACCCCCATCAGAAGCGCTATGATAGATATCACGACTAAAAGCTCGACTAACGTGAAGGCATTTCGCGGGACAACAAACCATCGTTTCATCATCTACCTCACTGACTGATTATGTCTATTTGCAATTCATCAGCCATTATAATCGCCGCATCCGCCTTTGGACAGACCCTGTTTTACCACTGTAAAATGACCCTATTTCGGAAGTATATACTTAACGCACAAGGGAAAGGGGTTTAATATAAATCGTGCACTTGTGTAACCCACAAAATGACGAATGTTCTGTCTTTTCGTATGCCTGCCAAGCGATGGGCGTCTGTAAGACGAAAAACTTTTATCTTTTCATCTTTACTAATAGGATAATGATTTGAATTAGCTTTTATTTGCTCAAAAGGGATTTTTTCATATCCTAATCCCGTTCGTGCGCTCGTTTCGATTTGTTGCCACGTCATTTGACCAAGTTTATGAACAGTATTTGCAAATTCTTTTTTAACTTGGCCATCGCATCTTTCCAAACAATGATTGTTATCATCGCATCGAATATCGAATAATGGTTTGAATGTTTGATAGCTGACTGTTGTTGTAGAGTGCAACCTGATACCATCTCTTTGGTTTGTTTCTCGATTCTTAAGGTGTTTATCGCCCATTACTTATTTAGTCAGTAATGTCTTAAAATAATCCTTCATCGCTTGTTGATTTATAACCGAATTCATTGGTGTATTTTTGAAAGGAGGTTCATCGTGCGTAAGACAAGCTAATTTCCACGCGGAAAACTGTCCGTAAACCTCGTAAACATCGTTCAACAAACTTTTAACTTTTGGGGAATATTTATCCAAATCAATATTGTCTGGTTTAGATATTGGCCCGCTCTCGCTCCCTTTGTATTTATGATATAAAGTTGGGATAACAGGGCCATATTTCCAAGCTTCAATCGGTTCATCAAAAAGGGGTTTGTCCTCAATAGCCAAATGAAATCCCTGAGCATAGTAAACCAGCTTTTGTAGTTTTAGATTTGAAATGCTGTCACCGCAATCCTCATCCACAAGAGAAAGGAAATAATCAGCTATATCTTGCGCAGTTAATTGTACCGCCAGCTCTGCCATTTTGGATTCCTTTCTATTTTGATTATACCATAATATCGGCAAGGGTTGGATAGGGACTATTCGATAAATTTCGATGTGCGTAAGTCCTTATGTGGCAAGGGGATAGATATGTTGTCGAGAATATTTTACAAAAAACTAATTATTATACTTGACAAAATTTGTGCGTCAAGTATAATAATTATTATGAAAAATCAAGACAAAAAACCTGTTCAGACAAAAGACGAAATTGTTAAAGAGTTGCCAATAGCTTGTTCAAACGAAGCGGCGGCGGTGTATTTTATAGAAAAGCAACGATGGGGTGAGCACCCCGCTTGTCCCCATTGTGGCAGTATCAAAGTATCCAAAATGACAGACAAGGACGGTGGACGGAACAAGAGATTTCTTTGGCGTTGTCACGAGGATGGTTGCAAAAAACAATTCACTGTTCGCGTCGGCACAGTTTTTGAAGATTCACGAGTGCCGCTTAAAATATGGTGTCACGCTTTCTGGGCGGCTTGCGCATCCAAGAACGGTGTAAGTGCCTTACAGATTAAGCGGGAGTGCAATGTAACTTACAAAACGGCTTTGTTTATTATGCACCGTATCCGCTACGCGATGACTGCGCCACAACAGCAAGAAAAACTACAAGGCACAATTGAAGCGGACGAAACTTATGTTGGGGGCAAGCCGAGATTTCACGGAGAAGGATTACGAGGACGCGGCACACCAAAAACACCCGTTCTGGCTTTAGTTGAACGCAATGGTGGTGTTCGGACGCGCGTTGTTTCAAATGTAACAGCCGAAGTGTTAAAAACTGAATTACGAAAAGAGGTTAAATTATCATCAAGAATTATCACCGACGAAAATCCCGCTTATAAAAACGTTACAAAAGTATTTTGGGGCGGGCATAAAACAGTATGTCACGGTCGGCGCGAATATGTTCGGGGTGATATTTATACAAACACGGCGGAGAGTTTCTTTGCTCGCCTCAAAAGGGGCTTATATGGCACGTTTCACGCCGTTTCTAAAAAGCACCTACATCGCTATGTTTCCGAGTTCGGGTTTCGTTGGGATACCCGACAATTAAATGATGGGGAGCGCATCACAAAAGCAATTAGAGGGGCAGACGGTAAACGTCTAACCTATCGAGAACCAATAGCCAAATCAGCTTGATTTTGCTCTCAAAACAAGTTAATATAGCCGATATAGTAAAAAGTGTGCCCCTGCTCGGAGTCGAACCGAGAAAGCCACACGGGCTACGACATTCCAGGTGCCGTGTGTTTGCCATTTTCACCACAGGGGCACATAAAAGAGTCCTGCGCAGGCATTAAGCCCACGCAGAACCCTAAAGAATTCTCTTGACAAGTGGTGGGGCACGAGGCCATACTAAAAATCGAGGATAGTTCATATTTGCCGTCCTTGTTGGCTATGTTACTGTCCTTTATAGCTGGGTAGTGTTTACGGCACTATCCAGCTTTTCTGTTATTCGTTACTTTTGTCTTGGTTCCTTAACCTATACAAACTAGGAGTAAAGACCAATATGGCAAACAAAGAGGGAAACAAGAAGCGAGGCCCAAAAATCGACCATTTAAAGATTGACGGCAATTGGCAAAGTGCTGTCAATAAAGCACTTAAGAAAAAGAAACCCAAAGAGGGTTGGCCGAAAGAAAGCAAATAGCTCAAATCAGCGGTTATAAGGGCTACTTATGCATTATCCCCCTATGTTGCAAAAAAGAAACACGCCTTGTGCGTTAAGTATATACTTCCGCCCTATTTTAATGCCAAAAACCACTCAATTTTCAGTTCAAAATCGGCCAATTTTTTGAAGAAAAATATTGTGTTTTTGCCCTATTTATTTGCCAAACAAGCCATATCAAAACCTTATTATAACATTAATAATCAGCTTTTATTGCTTTTGTATCATTAACCGAGTGTCCAAAACAATTGTTTCATACAACTGTTTGATACAAATGTTTTATACTTTGTATGAAACAAACGCTTTATACAAGTGATTAAAAAAGCTGATTCAAGGAGATAAGTATGAATAGTTTAGATGACAAAAACCTGACAAAAGAGGCCAGAATAACACGAAAGCGGCTGCTGGAAGGTGCCGAAGAGATGTTCGCCCAAAAGGGTTTTGACGGAACCACTATTCGAGATATTACCACAAAGGCAAGACGTGGCCCGGCGTCCGTAAATTATTTTTTCGGTGACAAACGCGAACTTTATGAGGAACTATTCCGATTGCGCCTTCGTGAGATGTGTGAGAGCCGGCTTAATGCCATAAAGACCGTTATGAGCGATAAGGGCAAACCGACGCTCGAAAAATTACTTCACGTTTACTGCGTTGATTTTCTAAAGCCATTTGCAGACCCACAGCAAAGCCAGCGATTTATGCAGCTTTTGTTTAGGGAAATGGCGGAGCAGCGGCTGCCCAGAAATATGTTCCTCGATGAGCTGGCTGCCCCGACACTAACCGCAATGGAAGAAGCGGTCTCGGTTATTTGTCCCAATCTTAACAAAAACGATATTATCATGAGTGTTCTTTCACTAACCGGCCAACTGGTTCATATTATGCAGGTCAAGGTGCTGTTCGAAGGAGCACAAGGTCATTCAATCACATCGATTAGTATCGATGAGTCAATAGACCATATAGTTAAATTCTCGGCGGCCGGAATCAGGGCTTACGCCAAAGGGGACAAGAAATGAAACAGGTAAACAATCTAATCCTGTGCCTTTTACTATCCGCGATTTCACTTACCGGCTGCGTCAGTAAAGAAGAGTTCACTAACGAGGCGACGCTGTCACGGGAATCGGCGTATAAACAGTGGGAAGGCCGCAAAGAGGTCGAGAAGCAGACACAGGCGGTAATTTCGGGAAAACTAACTCTCGACGATTGCCTGAAACTTACGCTGACGAACAACAAAACGCTTTTGAAGACGCTTGAGGAAAGGGAAGTGGCGCGGGGCAGCGAGCTTGGTTCGTATTCTGCGATACTGCCGACGGTGGCAATTTTGGGCAGTTATGAACGTATCGACGAAAAACAATCTTTCACTGTAGGTGGCCAAAGCATAACAATGGGCGCGCTGGATAATTATTCAGCGGCGTTAACGGTTACTCAGCCGATATTCGCGGGAGGGGCGATTCCCGCCAGAATCAACGCGGGGCGTCTCGGCGCGCTTATGGCCGACCAGGCCGTGCGAACCGCGGTACAGGAAACGGCCTATGCGGCGCAGCTCGGTTATTATACCGTTCTTTTGGACCAGCACCTTTACGCAATAAGCGAGGACGCGGTGAAATCAGCGAAGGCGCACCTGGATGACGTAAACCAAAAACACGCCGTCGGCGTCGCTTCAAGCTATGACGTTTTGCGTGCAGAGGTTGAATTGTCGAATTTCACAGCACAGTTTATTCAGCGTCGAAACGCCATCAATATATCCAAAGCAAGCTTAGTCAAAATAATGGGGGTTTCGCAGGACAGCGCATTTGCTCTTGGCGACGAGCTTGTTTACTCTCCTTTTAGCATCACGATGGAGCAGGCGGTCGCGGCCGCGTATCGAAACAGGCCCGACCTGTTCGGCAGGGAGCTTGATATAAAACAGCAGAAAGAACTGCTTACAATTGCACAAAGCACTTATTACCCGATGGTAAGCGCTTATTACAAAGATTACTGGACAAATCCGAATTCTCATAACCCGATGCGAGTCGAATGGGACAACGGGTGGGACTACGGGCTTACGGCGTCTTTGCCGCTTTTCGACGGTTTTGCCCGCGAAGGCGGCGTCATTTCGCAAAAGGCCCGGCTCAAACAATCGCAGATTGACCTGGTCGATACCGAGGAAACGGCGTTGTTTGAGCTGACAAAGGCGACACTCAGCATCGAGGACGCCGCCGAATTCGTTGATTCGCAGAAGCTCAATCTTTCCCGCGCGGAAGAGGGGCTGCGGCTGGTTGAGACAGGTTACAGAGAAGGCACAAATACGCAGGTTGAGGTGGTTGATGCCCAGACGGCTCTCACAACGGCCAAGGCGAACTATTACCAGGCGATTTATTCTCACCTGGTTGCCAAGCTTGACCTGAACAGGGCAATGGGGACACTTGCGCGTTTAGAACCATCAAAGATGACGCAACCGGCGTCGGACACAAATAATGTTCAAATGGAGCAAAAGAAGAAATGAGTATTATCAAAAAAGCAATCAGAGGCGGCTGGGAACGAATAACTTCAATCGGGATAATAGCGGGCATAGCCGTATTGATATGTGCGGGAATTTATATCGTCTGGGCGATGTCGCGAGAATCAACCGATGACGCATTCATAACCGGGCACATCATTTCGGTAAGCGCACGCATATCGGGCTATGTCGATAAAGTGCTTGCCAGCGACAACCAGTCAGTTGGGCAGGGTGATATTCTTGTCGAGCTTGACCCGCACGATTTCCAGGTTAACCTTGATATGGCCAGCGCTAATCTATCGACGGCACAGGCGACAGAAAAACAAAGCCGGGCGCAGGCGAGTATAGCATCGGTAGAGGCGAGCAGGTCCGAAAAGGATTACAATAGATACCAGCAGTTATTTGACGCCAAGGCCGGAATCACTCAGCAGCAATTGGACAACGCCTCGGCGGCAGCGCGTTCGGCACAGGCACAGCTCGAATCGGCCAACAGCCAAATTGCCGCCGCCCAGGCAAAAGTCGCCGAGGAGAAAGCCGCGGTCGAGCAGGCCGAATTGAATCTTTCATATACGAAGATAATCGCCCCTCAGGCGGGCTTAGTTACTCAAAAATCCGTCGAGCAGGGCGAGCACATAACCACGGGGCAGCCCCTGCTGGCGATTGTCCCGCCGGAAATCTGGGTGGTCGCCAACTTCAAGGAAACACAGTTGAAGCATATGAAGCCGGGTCAGCAGGTAACTATTAAGGTCGATGCCTATTCCGGGAAAACTTTCAAGGGGCACGTTGACAGCATCCAGGCGGGCACCGGCTCGGTATTCAGCTTGCTGCCCGCTGAAAACGCGACCGGCAATTACATCAAGGTTGTGCAGAGGGTGCCGGTGAAAATCGTTTTTGATGAAGATGCTAATGACCTGAAGAAGCTCTCCCCCGGAATGTCGGTAATACCTGTGGTAAAAGTTAAATGAGCGGTACGCCGGAAAAACTGCCTGATTTAACCGATTATGAGCTGCCGCATCACCCGTGGGTACTTGCGGGAGCGGTGATAATTGCGCCGTTTATGGAGGTGCTCGACACCACCATAACCAACGTGGCGTTGCCTCACATCGCGGGCAGTCTTTCTACTTCAAGCGATGAGAGCACCTGGGTTTTAACCGCATATCTTGTCTCGAACGCGATTGTTTTGCCGCTTGGCGGGTGGTTTTCGTCGCTGTTCGGCCGTAAACAATTCTATCTTGCCTGCGTGATACTGTTTACCGCGGCATCTTTTTTATGCGGGCTGGCCCCAAATATCGAGCTTTTGGTGTTTTACAGGATTTTGCAGGGAGCGGGAGGCGGAGCGCTTCAGCCAATATCGCAATCCATTCTGGTTGAAAGTTTCCCGAAGGAAAAACGCGGAATGGCAATGGCACTGTTCGGGGTATGCGTGGTAACCGCCCCCATAATCGGGCCGACTCTGGGCGGGTGGATTACGGACAGCTATAGCTGGCGATGGGTGTTCTTTATCAATATCCCTGTTGGAATACTTGCTGTGTTTCTGGGAATGCTGCTGGTTCATAACCCGCCTTATCTTGTTCGTAAAAAAATAGGGCAGGATTTCAAAATCGATTATGTCGGCCTGGGTCTTATCGCGGTAGGGCTGGGCGCCCTCCAGATTCTTCTGGACAAAGGTGAACGCGAGGACTGGTTCGATTCCCATTTTATCGTAACGCTTTCTGTAATCTGCGTGGTATGCCTTGTCTCAGCCGTCTTCTGGGAACTTCGACAGAAAGACCCTGTTATAAAACTTCGCATACTCAAAGACCGCAATTTCACCCTCGGTATAGTAGTAATGTACTCAATCGGTTTTATATTATACGGAAGCACTGCGTTATTGCCGATGTTTTTGCAGAACCTGCTGGGTTATTCGGCAATGGACAGCGGCCTTGTGATATCGCCCGGCGGCATAATCACAATGATTTCGATGCCGATAGTGGGGCTTTTGGCGGCAAAGATTCAGGCAAAATGGCTTCTTATCATAGGTTCAGTATTCGGCGCCATCGGTCTTTTTATGGCCGCGAGGTTTACTCTTCAAATCAACTTCTGGGACGCGGTGTGGTCAAGAATTGTTATGTCCGCGGGGCTTGGATTTTTATTTATACCGGTCAATGTCGCGGCCTATTATTATATAGCAAAAGCCGATACCGATTACGCGTCGGGACTGATTAACCTGGCAAGAAATCTCGGCGGCAGCTTCGGCATATCCCTTACCACAACGCTGCTTGCCCGGCGAATGCAGTTTCACCAAAGCAGATTAGTCGAGCACGTTACCGGGACCAACCCGGTTTATCAGCATTATCTCGCAAACATCCAGGCGATGTTTGTTCAGCAGGGAGCCGATATTGGCAACGCGATAATAAAAACGAAGACATTAATTTACGGTTTTGTCCAGCAGCAAGCCGCGATGCTCGCGTATATAGACGTTTTCTGGATACTTGGTTGGATATTCCTGCTGATGATTCCGCTGGCGTTTTTGATGAAAAAGACAACCCCTCACGCGGGGGCCGCGGCTTCGATACACTAATCAAAAAAACGGATACAACCTGTCCGGACGCGGATATAATGACGTATACATATTATGTCGCCGGCTGAGCAATACAAACCGAATATACAGATACTATCCAACGCGGACGCGCTTGCCCGCCGATGCCTCGAATTGTTTATTGCCTCAGCCGAACAGACCATCAAACAAAAAGACGTTTTTTATCTGGCGATATCAGGAGGCAGAAGCCCGCAGCGATTTTTTGAACTTCTCGGTTCGGAACAAAAGGCATTATCGTTACCCTGGGACAAAATTCATTTGTTCTGGGTTGATGAAAGATACGTCCCCCACGATTCACCATACAGCAACTACAAACTTGCCGCGGATACATTCCTGACAAAAGTCCCAATACCGAAAGAAAACATACACCCGATTCCGACCGACTTCGAGGACTTCGATTCCGCTGCCAGGCAGTATGAGAAAACACTTCGAAGCGTCTTTCAAATAAAATCAGGTCAACTGCCAAAATTCGACCTTATCATTCTCGGTATGGGTTCCGACGGCCATACAGGTTCGCTCTTTCCGAACTCCAATGCCTGCTTCGACGCAAAAGACCTTGCCTGTGTGGTTTATCTTCTGGACCAGAAATTGCCCGACCAGACCGTTAACAGAATCACGCTTACTCATCCGGTTATCTGTGCCGCTTCACAGATAGTCGTTCTTGTCAGCGGTTCCGAAAAAGCCGGGACATTAAAACAAGTTCTCGCCGGCCCGCCCGATGAGATTCGCTACCCGATTCACATCCTCTGGCCTGTTCTGGATAAAGTCCTCTGGCTGATTGATTCCTCCGCCGCCGGTTTAATTTAAGCGACGTGCTGGATGACGATTTTAAGGCCAAGGCCGATGAGAACGAGGCCGCCGATTATTTCGATACCGCCCTCGAAGAAATGTCCGAATTTTTTGCCGATATAGACGCCGGCAAACGACAAGCCGAAAGTTACCGCGCCGATAATGATAACCGCCAATGCAATCGCGTGCGTAATAAGTGAAATCGTAATGCCGACCGCCAGGGCGTCGATGCTCGTTGCCACCGCAAGGGCAAGGACTACCGCCAGATTCGCCGGGTTCGGCGTCTTTCTTTTCTCTTTGATTTTGAACGATTCGTAAATCATCTTGAGGCCAACAGCCGCAAGTATCCCGAAGGCAATCCAGTGGTCGTAATTCGATATATATTGCCTCACAGTAAGCCCCACGAGGTAACCGACCACCGGCATAAACGCCTGAAACCCGCCGAAGAAGCCCGCCATTCGCAACGTATGACGGATGTGCAGTTGTTTATACGCGGCGCCGGTCACGATTGACACCGCGAAGGTGTCCATTGCCAGGCCGACCGCAATCGTAATAACCGAAAGCAATTCCACTTTCTCAATTTCCTTTCATTGCCCGCTGATACGATTCCAAACTGGCCTTGAGCTGTGTAACAACATCGTCTCTGCCTTCCTTTTGGGCCAATTCAAGTGCCTTTTGCGCTATCTCAGCGGCGCGTTTAATATCCTTTTTAGAAGCGTACGCCTGCGAAAGAAACGCCATCGGCTCGGCCACCTGATAACCGGACAATCTGCACGCTTTTTCGAGTTGCTCTGTCGCGGTATTTATGTCGCCCTTTATGCCATAAAGCAATCCGGTCTCTTGATAGAACACGAAATTATTCGGGTCTTTCGCCTGTAAATTCAGAATTATACCCAGTGTTTTATCGAGCTGCCCGCTCTCGACGCCGGCTTGATAAAGATTATTCAATGCGCTCAGCTCGTGCGGGTTTTCCGCCAGCACCTTGTCGAATTGTTCAATCGCTTTGTCATACTGCTTAAGTTTTACAAGTATTAGTCCATAGGCGTTGCGCGTCTTGATTTTATCGGGGCTCGTCCGCAGAACCAGTTCTAACTCGGCTGCCGCTTCAGCATCAAGCCCTTTTTCCTGTAACACGTCCGCAAGTGTTTCGTGGGCATCTATCCACACGGGGTTAATAGCTAATGCCTGTCTGAAATTATCTATCGCCTCATCGAGACGCCCCTGGGCTTTCATAACTAGGCCATAGTTTTTGTGCATCACGCAATTGTTCTGTGTAACATCCAGTGCATGTTTAAACAGCGATTCGCTGTTTTTCCAGTAGCCAACCTGATTTCTGGTTATCAATAACAGCACAATCAGAATCATCGCGCCAATTGTCGCCGGAATGGTTTTTGGCAAACGATATTTCGCCATCGCTTCGCCGGCAAACCAGGCGACCACGATATAAATACCTATGCCGGGCAGGTACATATATCGGTCTGCCATCGCCTGCACGCCCACCTGGACCAGGCCGATAACGGGAACCAATGTCCCCAGGTACCAAAACCACCCGGTCAACAAGAATCTGTGCCTGCGTCTCTCGATAATTACTGCCGTCGTCAATGCAAGCAGCAGCACAAGACACAAAATCACCTTCCACGACGGATAACCGTTCGCATCAAGCGGATACAAAACCGCCAGCGAGGTCGGATAAAAAATCTTTCCGATATACCTGACATACGACACCAGCGCGTTGCTTATCCGCAATCCAGACGGCAGTGAAACCATATCAAATATCGAATCCGCCTGTGCCTGCGATAAATACGTTACAACGCAAAAAGCCGCAGACATCGCCAGAAGCGGCGACTTATCGACAATCGCCCGCCAAAACCATCGCCACCCCTTCATTTCGCCGAACCTGCCTATCGGCCAATAGTCCAGCAGAATCAAAACAAACGGAAGCGTCACCAGCATCGACTTGGAAAGCAAACCTGCCGTAAAAAGAATCGCAACCATTACATATCGCTGCCATCCCGGCTTTCGCGTGTATCGCAAATACGCCCATATCGTCAAAAACGCAAAAAAGCTGCTCAAAACATTTTTACGCTCGGCAGCCCAGGCGACAGATTCCACGCCAAGAGGATGCAAGCCGAAAACCGCGGCGACAAATGCGCTTAGCCAGACCGCGGACGTCATTTTTTTCAATATCAAAAAAAGCAGGATTACGTTTGCGATATGAAAACCGACGCTGACAAAATGGTGTCCTGCCGGTTTAAGACCAAAAACGGAAACATCAATAAGATGACTTACCCACGTCAGCGGATGCCAGTTGCCCTGATACCATGTCGTGAACGCCCACCTGAGCGAGTCGATACTAAGCCCCCTTAGCGCCTCATCGTTGCCCGTAATATATTTGTTGTCGTCAAAAAAAACGAAATCGTTCGACCTTACGCCTTCAAAAGCCGCAAACGTCGCCGCCGCCAGGACAAAACACACCAACAAGGTCCTGGATATATCCGTTTGCCTGGTTTGTATATCGCTGTTTGGCATAGCTATTTCGGCTTAATCCGTCCCGGCGGACGAATCACGCTTAAGGCGGATGAATCTCGAAAACAGTTATCTCGGGTCTTGCGAAGAACCTCATCTTCGGGTTAAAACCGGCGGCCAACCCAAGACCGCGATTTACATAAAGAATAGTGTTGCCGACCTTGTACTCGCCGGATTCGTATTTCTTGCCGAATTTCGACAGCGTAATAATCGCACCGTAAAACGGCAAAGCAATTTGCCCGCCATGAGTATGTCCCGCAAGATACAAATCCACGTTCAGCCCGTTCAAACCTTCCACCAAATCCGGGAAGTGATAAAGGAAAACACTGAAGCAATCGGCAGGTACTTTCTTCAGCACATCACCTGCCTTGCCTTCCTTTTCGCAGGAAACTCCTGTAATCCAAATCTTCTCCCCATTTTTATCAATTTCGACGGCGTTGCTATCAAGCTCAACAAAGCCCGTCCCGCCAAAAATGTCCACTCCCGGCCATAATCCATCGTCGATATTTCCGCGCACGGCAAATTTTCCGAGCTGGGCCTCCAGCTTCCCCATTGTTTCTTTAAACCGCTTTAATCCTTTCGAGTTGTTCGCTGAATCACCTGTAAACACGATAATGTCGGGCTTAAGGCCGTTAATTATTTCCACCATTTTTTTCTCATTGAGCGGTCTTATAGTGCAATGCGTATCCGATATTTGCACTATCCGCACTGTAGTTTGATGCAATTTGCTCGTTGAGATTTCGACTTTTTTGACCTCTACCCAGTATGGCTCGATAAAGAACCCATATAATAAGCAGGTCACTCCCAATATCGCAAGCAAATGAATGACTATCGCGCCAGCGGACCGGAATCGCTTCGGAATTACCTGTCCCCTTCGCTTGCTTTTTATAACGCCAATTATCAGGGACGCCTCGGCCGCGTAAATAGCGAATATGACGCTGACAAAAATCAGAACGGATACAAATTCCCATGGCGTCAGCTTATGCTCCCCCAAATTAATCGCTGATACAATTTTGCTTATCATGCAAATCCTTACTCGGCTTTTATCAGGCCGTCGCTTGTTAAATCTTCTGTTATTTTCTGTCCCGGCTTAACAACCAGAAAATCCTTCTCATTCCATCGGCCGTCCACAAGCCGCTGCATCAGGCCCGAATCGCCCTTCACCTCATCATACTTCCAGTTGAGATATTCCGCCGCCTTTTTGGTGAATTGCTTTTCACTCCCGCTGTTGGCAAATCCCCAGTCGATATACGTTGCCCAATTATATTCTTTCATCCAGCTCTGCTCGGTTTCCATAAGGTATCTGGCGTTGTCCTCGCCGAATTTTTCGACGTATTCCTTCAGCGTTCTTTCAAAACGTTCTTTCCCCGGCTGCATATCCGTCTCAATCCATCCCGGACTGAACCAGTAAACCCCGCGGTGGCTGTCAAAATACTCCTTATATACGTCTTTCGAGCCCAAAAGGAGCGTTACGCAGTCGTGCCCCCTCGGCACAATAATCGGAATTTTGGCCGACAAGCCGATTATCCCGTTACTGCAAAGCCCATATCCCAGAAGCGAAGCATCATAGGGCCTGTTTTGTGTATCGGTTGTCGTATCAAGCGCCTTTTGGACCTCCCGGCGCAATTTTTCCGGCTCATTGTGCAGCCCCTGTTTCATCACCACCACGTCAACGGTGTTCGGCGAGCGGGCCGCGCAATAATACGCCTCTTTTTGCATCACTTTGCATACAATAAATTGCAGCCGCATTCGCGGCAGATTACCATAAAGACATGAAATAAACCAGAGGACGCAAGACAGAGAACAGAGGACGGGGGCGATTCTTT
This sequence comes from Sedimentisphaerales bacterium, assembly GCA_049516395.1. Classification (GTDB taxonomy): domain Bacteria; phylum Planctomycetota; class Phycisphaerae; order Sedimentisphaerales; family Anaerobacaceae; genus Fen-1362. Next base: position 158,291 of record JBEKTD010000001.1, read on the forward strand.
GTAGGCGGTCGTGGGGCGTGGGCCTGCCCCGCCGAATCGAATTATTCCAGGCCGTACGCGCTGTTATCCGGCGATAGAAATCCTATTTTGCAGTCAGTGGCGGTTACGTTATAGGTTTCGATTTTAGCGCGGACCTTGCTTGGGCTGTTGGTGTAAAGCTCTTTCTGCGAAGTTGCGTGCCCATCGCACCAGGCAACGTTAGTCATCCGGTTATGCCGATAACCCTGTGTCCCGCCTTTTCGGATATCAAAGTCGTAATCGCCTTCCCAATACCACGGCGACCTCATAAATTTGTTCGCCCCTTCATAAAATTGACCATCCCCAAATAAGGCACATGAAAGGGGTTTCCTGACCTGCGTTGTTTTTGCCGGCATGACTATCGAAAATAAAGGCAGTGTCGGGTTAGTAATGACGCTGCCCGTATATGCGTCAGTAACGCTTTCTCCCTGGCCGTGGCCTATGTAACTGGTATTGTAATTGTATCCGGTATAAGGTGAATCCGTAATACTGTCATTGCCCTTAAATGAAGGGCAATGTTGAATTTTCTCAAAATTATCACCTTCCCAAAGCAGGCCCGGTACTATCTTCGTCTGGCCGTTTTCCGTTATCTGTGTGAAATCCCAGCAATACGCGTATGTGGTTGATGCGTTTTCCTGCCAGGAATATTGAGCGATTGGGTAATAATCATTGTTGTTTTGAGCGTAACTATCCGCGGCTAAGGCCATCTGCCGCAGGTTATTCAGGCAGTAAACTCGGTTCGCCTGCCTGCGCGCCCCGACCACCGACGGTGTCAAAATCGACGTAAGCAGTGCGATTATCGAAATAACCACTAAAAGTTCAACTAAACTAAATGCTTTTTTGCCCATTAACGCTCTCACAATTTTTAATCGCAGTTATAAGTGCAAACTAACCAGTTACCGGTCAGCGTTGCCAAATCATCCCAGCCAGTTTCCGCGTGCCATTGCTGTGCCAGTATCGCGAAATCTAAAAAATCTACCCTGCAATCTTTGTTCATATCGCCAGTCGGACAGGGATGTGTCGGGTCGCCGCAGGCGGCAACGTCTGATATCGCGTCAATCACGCCCTGGTTTTCAGCAGTGCCGGTGAGTTTGACGTATTGAATCCACCGGTAGCCGGTATTGGGGTCAACCGCGAGATTGTTGTAGTCGGCCAAGTTCTGCAAGTCGTATCCCGTTCCTCCGCCTGAGCCGTCATATAAATCAATCGCGTCAGCCGCCGAAATATACTCAAAGTCGCTGTAACCGAGATTCGGGTCAACCGGCTTCGTAAAATCCATTTCCTTGTCCGTCCACCGGGCGTTTTGCCTGTCCCACTGATACGCCTGCGTCGGGAATAAATCATCCGCGAAAGGACCGTTGTTAAAACTATACCAGGTTACGCCATCCTGACTCACCGAAACTTCTATCTGTTCGAACTGGCCGCCATTTGTTAATGCGTAAGTATTCATATTCGCGCTGTCGCTGATGTTGCCAAGGCCCTCAAACCAGGAGTTGCCGAATACAATAAAATCTATCCCATAAAGATTACCCGGATAGTCAACGACCTTATGGTCGAATTTAACCACTATAGTAGCGCCTGGATTTAGCTTGGTTACCACTTTTTTATCATTAAGGTCAACGTTATAAGCCGATTCAACCAGCTTAACTCTGAAATTGGGATCCAGTCCCAGTCCAGGGAGGTTTTTACATACTGTCGATGGCTTACCAAGCACTGAGCAAGGGTCGTTGTATGGCGACGGGCCGAAACTGCCGCCGTAACTGACCAATTCGCTGGCAAAGTCAGAAATCCCCAACGCCATGGGGGTTGCCGCAAGAATGATTAAAAAGCAAACAAATCTAATATTACCTGCGGTGGTCATATTGTTATTTCTTTTTTCGTTTTCCAACAAGCAGTCCGCCAATCGCTAAAATTGTTAAAGTGCAGGGTTCGGGCGTCGGGATTGTCAAGGTCGCGCTTGTCCAGTTATCATTATCCAGATTAAGACCTTCGATTTCACCGCTGGTGATAATTTCTGAAGTTAAGCCGGCAGAGGTTGCGTCCCAGGTTACGCCGCCATTGATTGTATCGCCCACCCACCACCAGCCGGAGTAGCCGGCGCTTGTGTGATTATCACTGTCTATCGACGGGTTGTAGTAAAATGCGTCGCCGACAAAACTCCCTCCGTATAATGTTGTTATGTTCAAAGCTCCCACTGCATCGATTGCCGTGAGGGCATCCGAAAGAGAAGCTGTCCCGTCCCACCTGAAACCCCAGGCATGCGAGCTGGTTTGGTAAGGGCCGTTTGTCTGGTTCCAGTCAATAACGACAATCGTCTCATTACTGCCTGCCCCGGCCCAGTAATCCACCACGATATCAAGTCCCTGCATCGTATAACCCATAGCTCTCGTGTTAACCACTAAAACAATCATCAGATAAACTAAATTTTTCATCATCCTCGGCGAAGCCATTTTCCCTTCTCCAAAACTTTAATAAACTCTCTCATCACTGTTACCCCTCTCCATCACATTCCAAACCCGGCAAATCTTGTTGTCTTTGCACCTCCTTTGGCGCGCCAATTCGAAACTAGCGCAAAATAAAAAGCCGTCGTCCCGCGAAAGGAACGACGGCTTGATAAACTAAAAGACAAAGCGCAAAAACTGCGCCATAGCGCATCAAATCCGAGTTCCATTCCGCGAGAACTCCATTAACCCCGTGAGATAACTAATCAGCGATATAAATATTTTCTGCTACGCTTTATCTCACGGGGTTAACCACTTAATTCACCACAGGCAGGTTTTCTGACTCGCATCTTACCTAAAAGCTCCTTCCCACTCCGCACATTAGTGCGAAACAGTGGATATCTGCCTTTCGGACTTCCGACATCAATCGGAACAGACGCTTACAGCCGCGGGTCGGTCTCGGCTTTCAACCGAGTTCCCATTTGTTTATCTCAAAGCTTTCGCCTTGAGACCTGTGATTACCATATTTCTTTTCCAAAGAGCTGTTACAATCACCTTCTACCGCTCAATCACAAAACCTGCAACAAAAAAATTTAAATTTTTTCGTTTTTTCACCAAGCTTTCATCTCAACATCACCACTATCTAAGCCACTCCTCCGCCAACTCCGCCAAATCCATTATGTCCACGATATTATCCGGATTGCCAATCGGGTAGATATTTGCCTTTATACCTTTGGTGTGCCATTCTTGTCCCATTATTGCAAGATCTGCGAAGTTAACTATGCAGTCACAGGTGAAATCAGCAGTTAATTGCCTGCCTTGCGGCGTATAGGGCGGCTCCAGCTGGATATTGTCAAACATTACGTTGCCGTCGCGGCCGGCTGATTGCGATTCGACGCAGCGTTGGCCAAAGCCGAGGTAGAAATTGCTCACTTTTGTAAGGTTCACCGGGGCGAAGTTGGGGTCGTTGAGAGGGATATACCATTGTGTCCAGGTGGTTACCTTTGCGGCATTGGGGTCCGGATTATACTTCACGCCGATTTTACCCGCTGTATCTTCAATAGCCACATACATCCTGTCATAAATCGGGTTTGCAATGTTGCCAATTGCACCCTTAAAGGAAATAACAAGCATATTAGGTTCTTTGCCGTTGGAGAATACCGTGCCGCCGCTGTAAGGGTAGTTTGCCTCTGAGAATGGGGTTCCACCGCCAGGTATATAGTTGTTGTAGTAGAAATTCATATGTTTCCCATCGGCATCGATTACGTAGGTCAAACGTCCACCCGTGTTTACTCCACCCTCGACTTCCGCCGTGCAAGTGGTATAGCCCGTTGTCCAGTTGGCGTTTATATCATTTGTATCGCTGTAACGCTCGAAATCATCGATGAAAAGACCGGTTCTGAAGGAATAAACAGGACCTTGCCAGATATTAGTGTTGTTGACCTCATCGATTCGCCAGTAGTAAGTATTGCCTGCTGAAAGGCCGGTGGCTAAATAACTTGTCGCACTTTGTCGGCCTTTGTAGATGATTAGCGTTGCGGTGGTTGCGTTATATACCCCGCTATAATCCGTGCCGAAGTAAACGTCGTGGCTGGCAGCAAGGCGTCCCGGACTCCATTCGAGATTAACATCCGGCACTTCGCCAACGTATAAAGCGGCAATATCATTACATGCCGGCTTGCGACAATGCGCATATAACATGGCATTACAATCAGGCAAATACTCATCAGCGCCCATATCGACTATGGCTGCGCCGCCAGTGCATTCGCCATTCATTATTCGGTCTTCGCCGTCGATATCCGTCGCCGGCAGGCCGCTGGCAGGTGTATTCGTCCCCGCATCAACGCAAGGCGAGCACATCTTCAGGTGATAACCGTCCGTCGCAAACATAGGATAATCCTGAATATTGCCCACACCTTCCCAGCCGCCCTGAATATCGCTGTAGGTAACATTGGCATCGATAGCGCCGGAGATTTGCTCGCCCACGTTGCCCCACAGGATACAATTCGTTACTGTTACTCCTATAACCCCGCCGTAGCCAGTTCCATAAATTGCACTACCGCCCGAATCGGCGCTGTTTGCAACAGACGTGCAATTCGTAACATACGACACTCCACCTCCACCATTCATAATGTAAATCCCACCACCTTGGTCAGCCCAATTGTTGTTGAACAGGCAATTGCTGATTGCAATACTGCTATCCCAGGAACCACGACAATAAATCCCGCCGCCGTAACCGCTATTGTAGTAACCATCGTAATAACCGCCGGAGGCCGAGTTTTCAATAAATGTGCAGTTTGTAATCGTTGCATTGGAATCGTTACTGTTCAAATATATTCCGCCGCCTGATTGCGCCGCGTTCCTTATGAATGTGCATCTTACGGTCGGATTGCCATTGTTGTTGTACATTCCTCCGCCGGAGTTGTAAGGAGAACCGGCATTGGCGTCGCCGCCTGCTATTGTAAAGCCATCGAGGATGGCTGTTTGAGTAACCCCGCTTCCCGTAACAACGTGGTAACTATTATCCGCCCGGCAGGGGTCGTTAAGTAAATCGCAGGGTTCGGCGACTGGCCGGTCATTTTGCAGGAGGTCGCCGCTAAGGATTGTTTCATAAACAGACGGCTTACGGTCTTCCATCGTCCCTCCGCCTGCTGGAAAACCGCCATAAACAGCAACGCCATTGATAAGCTGGAATGTTGTTTCCCTGTCGCTCGTACCATTAGGATGTGCGGAGTTAATGTCTGGCCGATAAATTCCCTGTGCCACGAGTATTTCATTACAGTTATAGTCCTTCGCGGCTTGGAGGGCATCCTGCAAATGATTATAAGCATCTGCCCATGAATACCCGTTATTACCTCCCGCGGCACTTGCGTCCACGTAAATAGGACCCAAGCATGAACACACAGAATTGGTTTGATACATATTTATATCAACACAATCACCTTTGAGTTCACAACTATTCGTGATTGTACCGTTTCGCATTACATTGTTATTGACCTGGGTCGTCAATGTGATACAGCCACAGGCATCCGACGGAAAATTTATGCTCCAGGTGACCGTGTTAGCATCAGAATAATGATGATAAGTTCCGGCGGGATTAGACGAAATATAGTTCATTTCCTTCGGTAGGTAATCGGTAATCACAACATTGGTATCGCCGTAACCATTAGCAGTGTAGCAGATAGTGTAGTTTACGTCGTCGTAGAGCTTGACACAGCCGGTGATATTATCAACCTTCGTAAGTGTAGGAAGAGCATAAGTTGAACACACAGAAGTATTATCTTCAGCAATAATGGGACTGATGCAATCACCGCTCATTTGGCAACTATTTGTTATTGTGCTTCCCGGCATAGCGCATTTCACATGGACCGTTACAGTAAAACAATTTGTATCAATAGATCTCATTGTGCCAATATTCCATGTTATGGTGCCCGTGCCTGGGACATAATTGTAGTTACCTGTGGCCGAGAGAAATTCCACGCCAGTCGGCAAAGTATCTGCGATTAATACACCTGTGTCGCTATAACCATTAGCCGCGTAGCAGACGTTGTACGTTATATCGTCACCCCTACTGACATAGCCAGTGATGTTATCAACATTTGTAAGCGTCGGGCAGCCTACGGGGGTATTTTCGTGAGCAGTATTCAAGGTCAGACCGCTGCTTATTATATTACATTCGTTTGTGATTGTGCTGTTCGGTTCAGCGCATTTTACCTTGACTTCCAGCGTAACGGAACCGCTATCTCCGAGATGAAGAGTTCCGATATTCCAGATAATTTTATTAGAGTCGATGATTTGGTCGGGCGGCGGCACCGATGCTATAAACTCCAGTTCATTCGGTAGATAATCTATGATGTTGACGTCATTGATATCCGAGCAGTTTGGCCCAACTGGATAATTGTAATCAATAGTGTAATTTATCTCACGACCCGGCCCGACGCGATCACCAGCATTGACATTAGCAATTACGTTCATACACAATAGCGAGTAGCCTGTGAGGGCGTTGATTAAATTTTGCCCGGCAGGAGTTCCCCACCCTGTGCATAGATCATAGCCGGCAACGGCGTAGAACTTTTTAGGACTGCTGGGACTGGTGTTGTTGCCTGTCGTGATGTCATGAAAACAGGAGCTATAATTGTTTCCCTTGCCAATCGAGTAAACCGCCGGGTTGATGAATCCGATAGTTGGTCTCCCGACGGCCACCCGCTGCTGATTGACCAGCGCAGTAAAACCCGCCCACAACGGCGCCGCGCAACTCGTGCCTCCCACAACGAAGGGTGCATTATCAGCCAAGACGAAAACATTCTCCGCTGTAAGGGCAACGTCCGGAATGTTTCGCATCGTCGTGGAGCCTTGGTTGGCAGTCATGTCGATATTGGTCTGCCAACTTGGAATCGGGTAATATGTGCTGATCCCACCCCCGCTGCCAATGCCATCGTCCCTATTATTCCAAACAGTTTCCGATACCCACTTGCCTCCCGGCAGCATATTTCCCGGACCACTCGTCGTCAAGGTCGTACCGCCCACTAGCGTAATATTGGGACTATCACAAGGAAAACCAACAGGGCCGGTAAAGGCATCAGAATCGCCTGATGCGCAAAAGAATGACTGGTTTTGAGCCGCCATCTGCTGAAAAATCTGCTCGGCCAGCGGGTCGGGTCCGCCACCAGGGCTATACCACGAACAACTCAATTGTTTGGCCATATTGTCATTGGCCATGCGGTTCAAAAGGTTTTCCCATTCGCCAGCTTGATTGGGCGCGATGTAAACTATCACCTCGGACAACCCCGGTGCCATGGAAATAGCCATCTCTATGTCTAAGCATACTTCAACCTCACCTCCAGACAAGCTTGGAAATCCGCTGGCCCCATCAATCAGCACATTCGATAAAGGCACATCCGGCAACTCAGCCAAGTATTCGTAGTTGAGGATGTCAGCGGGGAAATAACCGTCAAATTGCAGCAGCCCTACGATTTGCCCCGAACCGGTGAGTAATGAATCCGGAACGTAAGCCGAGCGGAAGTCGTTTCCCATGTAAGTGTCCAGTGGCCCAGAGCCGGTATTGGGAGCTGCATTTTGCACCTTGGCCAGCGGAGTTGCTATGTGACATGGACGCGGTAGCGCATAATTGTCGAGACCGCTGATGTGGAGAATCGGAACAGTGAGGTCAAGTGACGGTTCAACGTCCGGCGCATAAAATGTGCGGTTTTCTTTCGGGTGCTGGTAAACATGCATTTTCACGTGCATGGCCTTCTCAATGTCCGCTACCGGTCCATCCACATCCAGCAACATGCGATTAGGAGGCGTGTCGGTCACAGTCAAACCGTGCGCTTTCGCAAAAGCGATGACCGCCTGATAATCCTGTTCCGTTGGGCCAAACATTTTTGTGAACTGCTCAGGCGTTAGATAATGGTGGTAATCGGGGCTTGCCGGGTTATAAATCCGCTGGAGTAGTTCGGTGAGCATAGCTTGGTTGCGGAGCGGCAATCCGATTGCCAAATGCAGATGTTCTGAACTCGACATCCTGCCGACCGGCTGCAATCGTGCCACAGCTGCCGGCACATGACCGTGCAGCATCTGCGACCCCACCGCATTGTATTGACTGGATTTATTCTGTCCCAAGCCAGCGTTTTCAGCGGCATATACCGGCACAGGAAGAATAAATGCGGAAAGGGAAAAATATGCCAAAATAAGCACGACGAAGAAATGCCTCTTGTTTTTTATGTCGCTTCGCATTGTATTATCCTCCTCATTTAAGTGTGTTAGTGTGTTTTCAGGCGCGTTTTTTACATCAAAAACGGCTTCTCCTCATAAAATCGATAACGAATACAACAACATCTACTAATTTATGGTTCTGAAAGCAAGCAAAATATTGAGCGCTTTTATGCAATATTTCAAAAAAATATCGCCAGTGAAAAACGACTTGCCTTCATAAAACCGATAAGAAATAAAGCAACGTCTATTTATAAGAGTCCACAACCGCGCAAAGTGTTACGTCTTTTTCTGCAAAATTACACAAAAGATAATTTGGGCAATTTGTGGTCTCTGCCGTAAGTTATTGCGTACTTTCCCACCAGACGGCGGCGAAATAGGCGAAATCGATAAAATCCGATGTTTTCTTGACAATGACCGCTGGGTCGGTATCCTGTAATTATTCCAAAACTTATGCAGGGGATAAACAATGAAAATGCGGATAAAAATTACGATAGTGATTTTGGGGTTAGTGTTTGGCTTGTGTCTGACGGGGTGCAACCCGGCGATGAGCGACCTCGGCACCTTCAACAGGCAGTTTGAGGTCGGAGATTTTAACCAGGCAGGGAAATTCGCTGAAAGCAAAATCAAGAAGGACAAAAACCCATCGGGCGATGACCTTCTCTGGGCGCTTCAGCTTGCCGCGTCAGAAAAAGCCCAGCTAAACCATTCCAAAAGCGTCGCGACATTCGACAAAGCCGAAGAAATGATGAATTACCTCGCTCCGAACTCGGAAGTTCTCGACACAGTCGGCTCAACCCTCGTCAACGATAACGTTATCCCCTATAAGGGCCAGGAATACGACGGCATAATGGTCAATACTTACAAGGCGCTCGAATTTCTGGCGGAGAAACAACCTGACATGGCAAGGGTTGAATTCAACCGCGCCTTAGACAGGCAAACGCGGGCAAAGGAACATTTTAACGAGGAAATCAGGAAGCTCAAAGCCAAGCTCGACAAAAATAAAGAAAAAACCAACACCGACGCCAAGGCAATGGCAGACGACCCCAAGACAACGGCAATCATCAACACCAATTACCCAGACTTGAGCCAGTTCAAGCCGTATCCTGATTTTGTGAATCCCTTCACAACGTATCTGGCGGGGATTTATTTCCTGCTCATCGGCGAAAATGACAGGGCGACCGACCTGCTGAAAGAGACCGCGGGAATGGTCCCCGACAATGACTACATCAAAAATGACCTCGTTTTCGCGGATGATGTGGCCTCCGGAAAAGCGAAACTGGAAAACCAGTGCTGGGTGATATTTGAAAACGGGCTGGGGCCGGTCAAAGGGGAGTTCCGAATTGACCTGCCGCTTGTGCTGGTCAGTTCCAGGGTTTATTACGCGGGAATCGCACTTCCCAAGCTGACTCCGAGAAAAGTTGCATATCCTTATCTGACTATTAAGACCGACGCGGGCGAATACCAGACTAGGCAGGTCGCGGATATGGAACGCGTAATCGAGACCGAATTCAAAAAGGATTTCAAGGGCATCCTGATAAGGGCAATTGCGTCCGCTGCGGTCAAGGCGGCGGCACAGGCCGCGGTCAGGGACAACGACAACTACGGGATTATGACGGCGGCTATAGCGGTTTACAGCGTAGCGACTACCGCGGCAGACGTGCGAATATGGTCTGCTTTGCCGAAGGATTTCCAGGTTGCCCGATGTGCCATACCGGAAAATCGCTTACTCCAGGTTTTTGCCGGCGGCTATACTGCGTTTGACGTGCATATTCCCCCTTGCAAGAACGCAATCGTATATATTAAAATCATCAACGCCGGGGCAACGCCAGTGTGCGAGGTCCTGGCATTTTAGGAATTCTTTTTCGGAGGTGAAATATGAGATTGATGCTTAATACATTGCTGCTTGTAGTCGCGGTGGGTCTGTGGGGCTGCCAGGAGGAAGACAAAAGAGTCACGATGGCTGAAGACGTCAAAAGCGACAACGTGGTGGTCAACATCGTAACCAAGCCAGTGATTCACGCCTTTAGCTGGGTTATCGGCGAGGGCGTTGAAATCGATAAGGCCGTTACCTACGTCAACAAAGACGGTTTCCTGCAGCTCGAGATACAAGGCCACAATAGGGCGTTTAACCCGATAGTGTTCGAATACAAGGTCGAATGGCTCGACAAGGCCGGCATGGTAGTCGATACCACAACCAGCAAGTGGCTGCAAACTTCCGCGGCGGCAAAAGCGCCGTTCGCTATTAAGGCCGTTGCGCCGAGAACAACCGCTGTTGCTTTTCGTATGAACACTCGAAAAATCCCTAATTAACCGGAGACAGAACTATGATTAAAAAACTAATGGCTTTTGCGTTATTCGCTTCATCCGTAGCATTAACATTTGTCGGCTGCTCACCCCAGACCGAAAACGTTGACACAATCAACGACCAGGGCAAAGCGGTTATGCAGCTCGATTACCGCGACTTCGACAGGGCGGCAAGCCAGATGGTCCAGTCAATGGTCGAATCGGGCACATTCAAAAAAGAAGGCGGCGGAAGATACGTCGTCGCCAAAGGCCGGATTGTCAACGACACGATGCAGCATATTGATACCGACCAGCTTATGGGCAAAGTTGAGCAGGAGATGACAAGGTCCGGACTGGTCGTTATGACCGCAGCCGTCGGTGCAGGCAACGCGCCAAAAGACAGCTTGGTCTATAGCAGCAGGGAACTGACTCGCGACTCGGACAAGGCCGATGAGTTCAACAAGGATACTGTGCAGGCAAAAGGCCAGCTTATTGCGCCGGAACTCAGCATCTCAGGTAAAATCATCCAGAGAAATATCCGCTATGACAACGGTAAACAGCAGGTCGAGTATTACTTCCAGCTCCAGATGAACAATCTGACCAACGGCCTGGTTTTCTGGCAAAACGAAATCGTTCTCGGGAAACGCGGCGACAGCAAAAAAGTCCCGTGGTAGTCGGCTTTTGGCCGACAGAGCAGTTGAGTATTTGAACAGTAGAGCAGGTGAAAATGTGAAACTGCGGTCAACTGCTCAACTGTCATTGTGAGGTTGTTGATTTTTTTAGGGAGTTCAAAAATGAAAACGATTTGCGCTTTTATCGCAATAACGGTTGTCTTCTGCTCGCTTGCTTTCGCTGAGGACACAATACTCAAACAGGTTCAGGGACAAGGACAATCAAAAGATGACGCGATAAAGAACGGTCTTTTCCAGGCGGTTGCACAGGCCAAAGGCATCAAGGTTGGTTCGGGCGATTACTCATTCGGCTATCGCTCGGCGTCGGCGGACATCAACCGCACGAGCACCGGGAAAACCGTCGGGTTCGACGCGGTTTCGGTCCAGACAAGCGGCACTTTGCAGACAACCGATATCGCGGGGTTAGTGAAGACATACGAGGTTATCGACGAGAAGAAGCTCGACGACGGCACATACCAGGTTACGCTGAAGGTCTGGGTATATAACCGTGTCGCTGATAAAACATCGAGGACTCGCTTTGCGGTAATGCCGCTAAGACCTGAAGAACGGTCATATTCCTTTATCAATCTCGTTGTGCCCGGCGAACAGCTCGCCGACAAGCTCGCCCAGAAAATCACCACCGCGATTACGCAGACAAATAAATTCGCCGTTTTGGACAGGCAGCATATCCAGGAATACCTGAACGAACAGGGCGTCCTTTTCCTCACTGCGCCAATCGAGGAGCAGGCGAGAATCGGGCAGGTCCTCGGCGCCGATTATATGCTCGTTGGAACAATTACCGAGGCGAACCTGCGAATCAAACACACGAGCAGCGAGGCCGCAGCCGGTGTCAACTTTAAGGAATACCGCGCGGATTTCGCTTTCGATTATCGCGTCATCGTTGCGTCGTCAAGACAGGTTAAGTTCTCGGATTCGGTCCGGCTGCGTCTTGAAACCGACGATATAAAGCAGCTTGTTACAAAATGGGAGCCGCCAGACCTCGATTATAGAGAGCTTGTCGATAATCTCGTTGCCAAAGCGGCAGCCGAGGTCGTTAATAAACTGAGCGACCGACTATACCCGCCTCGTATCGCGTCAATCGAAGCCGACGGCAAAGTTATAATTGACCAGGGAGGCGACCGGTTCGTTACGGGAACATTACTCGACGTATTCAAAGCGGATAAACAGATTGCCGACGCCGACACCAACGAGATAATCGGCTCAACCGAAATACTCGTCGCGACTATTTGCATCGACAAGGTCGCGCCTGTTCTGTCTTATTGCTCGGTGGTATCGGGCAACGCGTCGCAACTTGCGCGAGGACTGATTTGCAGAACAAAATCGCTGCCCGCAGGTGAGCCGGAAGGAATGAAAAGCAACGTCGAGCGAACGCCGCAGGGCGGCGTCAAACTGCCCATCGATAAATAGCCACAGGGTTTCGCTAAATGAAATTAGCGGCGTATAAGGGCAACGGCGTCGAATCTGTCGGCGTTTTGATGCAGAGAGGGATAATCGATATACCGACGATTTGGCCCGGGCCTGATTAGGCGTTTTGAAGAATACGCTTTCCCAAAAACCAGCCGATTTCTACAAACCAATCGCCTGAGAGCAGGCAGCGTTTTGCTCTTGGCAAGATAGGCGGGATGTGCGATAATCAGGCCGCAAGAAAGCTTAATAAGGTTTCAAGGATTATAAACGGATGGAACTTCGGGCGTTACTAACGCGATTTCAGAATTGGCTGCGAAAACAGTTTCCCTCTGGGCTTGGCCATCCCTTTCGGGAGCCGAACGACGACTTCGACCAGCCGACGTTAAGCGACGATGGGCTGATAATTCACAACCAGACCTCGTCTGCGAATGGTAGTCCGTTACAAACGGTGGTTGTGCGGGGCAAACCTGAAGTGGAAAAATTCCAGGCCGGCTTCGAAACGCTCATCGACCAGATTAAGGACATAAACGACCACCTCAACAAGCAGGTCTCACAGCACGAAAACCTCATCGCACGCATCGAGCAATTCCCGAAACTACTTGAAAACTTCCCGGCTGTCGTTGAAAACCAGAAGGCGCTCACCGAGCAGCTCGTTTTACAGCTCAAGGCGAATATCCTCAAAGACCAGCAGCTTCTTTCTGCGATAGAAAAGATTCCCGTGGAGAGCGCAAAGCAAACCGATGCACTGCTGGCAATCGACAGGCAGCTCGCAGCAGCAGCGGACGTTGATATCCAGATGACCGAGACATTCGGCAAATTCAACGAAACGCTCGGAAAGCTCAACCAGAGCACAAAAGACCACACCAACGGCATAGCACAAATGAGCAGGACATTCGCGGCAAGCGACAGGTATCTCAAATACATCGTGGCCCGGCAGACCAGGCAGTTTATGTGGGTGTTCTACACGGCGATAGGCGTCTGCGTAATCGTAATACTGCTGCTCGTCGGCATCATCATCTTCACAGGCAAATAAGGGGGCTACCTAATGATTCCAAAGGTATATTTCATCAAGTCGGCTATTGAAGACGGCGAAAAAGTCATCTCCGCTAAGGCGGCACGCCTCTTCAAAGAAGCGGGCTTCGCAAAATGCTTCAAGCCAACCGATTTTACCGCGGTAAAAATTCACGTCGGCGAAAAAGGAAACAAAACCTACATCAAAGCTCCCTGCCTCAAAGGGCTTGTTGACGAATTGATTAAAATCAAGACCAAACCATTCCTGACCGACACAAGCACGCTGTATCTCGGCAAGCGACACAACGCGATTGACCACGCGATAGTGGCGTACGAGCACGGGTTCGATATGGCCGGCCTCGGCATACCATTTATCCCGCCCGATGGCATCTTCGGAACGAGCGAGACAGTCGTTAAAATCGACGGCGAGCTGAACAAGGAGGTTTCCGTCGCTTATGATATCGCGCGTGTGCAGTCGATTCTGGCGGTGTCGCATGTTACGGGACACATAGGGACATGCTTCGCTGCGACGCTAAAGACGCTCGGTATGGGATGCGCAAGCAGGAAAGGCAAGATGCGACAGCACGCGGCTTTCAAGCCAAGCGTCGATATGAGCAAATGCGTCGGATGCGGTGAATGCTACCGACACTGCCCGGAGGCTGCTATTAATATAGAAGACCTCAAGGCGCACATCAACAAGGATAAATGTGTCGGCTGCGCAGAGTGTCTGGCCGTATGCAGGTTCGGCGCGGTTCAGCACGACTGGGACAAGAACATCAAAATTCTCGAATGCAGCGTCGCTGAACACGCAAAGGGAGTGCTCGCGGGCAAAGATGGACGAGCGGCGTTCATAAACTTCGCGATTTCGATTACAAGCGATTGCGACTGTATGGGCAACCCCGACCACAATATCGTCAAGGATATCGGCATACTCGGCTCAACCGACCCTGTCGCTGTTGACGCCGCGGCGATTGATTTGATGGAAAAATCCGCAGGCAAACCGTTAGACAAAATATCCAAATACCCCAACCTCAACGGCAAATGGCAAATCGAGCACGCTGAAAAAATAGGCCTCGGCAGCAGGAAATACACACTCGTTGAAATCGGGTAGTTCGTCTGTTTGTCTTTGAAAACAGACCATGAGGAGAGTCAAATGAAATTATACTCGACGAAACAGTTGTTACCCGTAATACGAATTGCTGGCAAGATTATACCGCTGCTCCTTATGTTTATTGGCGCGTATGTGCTCTACTTTGGATGCAGGGATATCCTGCGAGCAAACCAGAGTAGAACGTGGCCGACAGCCCAGGGTGTGATACAGAACTCCTCCATCTATCGTGGCAGTAAGGGCGCATATTGGGCCAAAGTCATGTATGACTTCACGGTCAACGCAACAGCATTCAACGGAAATCGCGTCGCTTTCGGCGACTACGGCTCAAGCATTTTGTCGCATGCCCAAGGCGTCGTGAACAGGTACCCGAAAGGCAAAGCTGTAATCGTTTACTACGACCCAAAGAACCCGCAGGCGTGTCTTCTTGAGCCCGGCGTAAAAGTACAGACGTGGTTTCTGCCCGGATTCGGGCTTGTCTTTCTGGCGATTAGTGGTCTTATTGCGTTTTTTATCCAGAAGGGGCTAAGGAATCTCGCGGCTGCCGAACCAGGCATTCAATGTGATGGTTAGAAAAAGACGCAGATAGAACTTAGTCGTTAGCAGTTCGTTGTTTGTCGGTTCCGTATCTGTCTTCGATGTTTCTCCCGACTGTTCCACGCCAAAAAATGTTTTTTTCCCAAGCACGTAATTTCAGGGGGACACGTATATATAAATGGAGGACGGGTGATACTCGTCCGGGCTGTCGGCTATGGGTGTGGGCCGGCAGCCCCTTTTATTTCCGCCGGAGAGGATGCCCAATAATAATCTTGACGTCTGGGACGTGGGTATTTACCCCGTTAGACACTGTGCAACATTCTTATATGCGGACCGCAAACAGAATTATATAATGCCATTTAAACTTTTTGAGAACGGCTTGTCTCACGGGGTTTATCGTTGTTTTAGCTGAATCTTTTCGCCTGGAGATTTTTATGATGAGATTTCTGATTGTTGTATTTGGGATAGTTATGCTTGGTGTGTGTTGTTCAACTCACGCTGAGGATATGCCACAGGGGCAAGCCTCGCCTGCTGTGAAGCGGGTTGTGGTATGGGACGGTGAACAGGCAAGCATGGGTGCTGGCTGGACAAATCCCACAACGTCGACGATTAAACCCCAGACCGTTGAGGCCCACAGCGGCAATACCGCGCTGGAGTTCAAGTTCAAAGGCAGCAAAAAATGGCTTGGCGCGGGTTGGAACTGGATGGGCTTCAAGACAGGCAATGTTGGCACTGACGCTAGCGAAATGAAGAATCTGACCTTCTGGATAAAAAGCAAAGGCAAGACTGGTCCGCTGCAAATCAACCTGCTTTGCAACGGTGAGATTCTCGACACTCCCGAGGAACACACCGCGAAAGTGGAGGTTCTCAAGTACTGTTCTCAGTTGCTCGACGGCCAGTGGCACGAAGTGGTGATTCCGCTTGCGGATCTCAAACCCGCGAAGGGCTTCAACCCAAGGATCATCAGCGAGATTCATTTTGGTTTTATGGCCGAGGAAGGAACGGACGGCAGTTTCTTCGTTGATGACATTGCCTTTGACAACCGCGCCGGCAACAAGCAGCCTGCAGCACCATCGCCGCGAGCGTTCGTTTGGAAAGGGGATTGTTCGAGCGAAGCTGCCTTTGTGAACTCCAACCATCAGATTATTCCGGGGCACTATGAATATCTGCCCGATGCCAATGAACCGAAACGTGGACTTATATTCGCCGGTCATCTTACTCCCGATTTCACGACCACCGATCCGGAAAAGTTTCACCTGCACCCTGAGATTTATTTCGACCACTTTATACCCGGCAGCATCACCGTCAGTTTCGACGTCAAGATCAACGACCTCGTGCCGTCGGAACTGGGTCCCTATGGTGAAAACCCGTGGCTGAACGTGGTGACATTGTTTGATGAAACCACCCGCGCGGGCGGGACGACCTTTCATCCCTCGGTGATGGTTAATCTCGTGGGCTCGCCGGGACAATACAGGTTGCAGGCATATTCGATTTCTCCGGCTGGTGCCGGCACGTTCTTTGACAAACTCAAGGACGCTCCCTTATTTCCCATGGGCAAGTGGGTAACGGTGCGCATTGAGGCGGACGTCAAAACAAAACAAGTCCGCGTTTACCAGGACAACGCACTTGCCTCCGCCGGGCCATACTTGGGCAAACCGGGTTTGGCCGGGGCGCACATGGGCCTTTACGCCAACCGCAAGATGACGCGGGCAACGGTGTTCAACGACGACATCACCATCACCGTAAGCGACTGATGGCCGGCGGCGGCCTGGTAAGTATCGTGTTAATAGAAAGGAGTCAATCGTCATGAAGAAAGCTGATATCCGTGGGAAATGGGCTTTGGTAACCGGCGCAAGTCGGGGGGTCGGCAGGCAGGTCTGCCTGGGGTTGTCCCAATATGGCTGCAACCTGGTGCTCCACAGCCGTGACGCGGCCCATACGAAATCTCTTGTCCCTGAACTGGTTGCCAAGGGCGTGCAGGTGCGCCAGGTCGCGGGCGAGTTGTCTGACCAGAAACAGGTGGACGCAATGTTGACAGCCGTCTTAGGTACCGGCCCGGGTATCGATATCGTTTACAACAACGCCGCGGTGATGACTCCGTACCACAACGACTGGCAGAACATCCCGGCCGACGACTTTCGCAAAAGCTTCGAGGTAAACGTTATTTCGCTCATCCACATTTGTCACTGCCTGATTCCCGGCATGGTACAGCGTCACTGGGGACGTATCATCAATGTCACCTCTGGGATAAAGGACCAGCCGGAGTTGATTGCCTACGCCATCTCCAAGGCGGCCGTGGACAAGTTCGTGGCCGACACCGCAGGCCGCCTCAAAGATACCGGCGTGCTGATGAACCTTATGGACCCCGGCTGGCTGCGCACCGATTTGGGCGGTCCTCAAGCTCCCAATGCCGTCGAGTCAGTGTTGCCCGGGGCACTTGTGCCCGCACTTATTGACGATGGGACAACCGGCAAACTGTTCCGTGCCCAGGACTACGCCGGCAAGACAATCTGAATGCTTACCTGCCCTGAGCCCCCCCATTTTTCGTAAAATCGCTGTTTTTGAACAGATATTGAGGATATTTGCGAAACCCTCCCCTCCTCCCTTTCTCATTTCGTAACTTATTTGCTTAAATAAACTTGTGTATTTGTTTGCAAGACATATAATAAGCATTAATATTTAGATGACAGATTGGTTTGGTTCCGACAGGCGTAAACAAATATACAGGAGAATAGACGATGTCACTCGGCGAAATAATAAGAAGCAAACGCGAGGAGCTGGGGCTGACGCTCGATGAGGTGGGCAGCCGGATAGGATTTTCGAAGCCGTATCTTTCGACGATAGAGACGGGCAAGGTGAGCAACCCGCCGAGCGATGAGCTTCTGCAAAAATTAGAGAAAGTCATAGGATTCGAGCCAGGAACGCTTTTGTATCTTGCGCACATGGAACGGATGCCCGCCGACGTTCGGGAAAGGGTCGAGACCGTCGAGGCGGAAAACGAAAAATGGCGCCAGCTCAACAAAGACCCCGGGAAGAAGGACGATATTGCCAGCAAACCATCGCTTTCGCCCGGTCGGCTTGTCCCCATCATCAACAAGGTCGCCGCGGGATACCCGACTGATTTTAACGACCTCGATTACCCAGTCGGCGTCGCGGACGATTACATTCGCTGCCCGGACGTTCACGACCCCAACGCGTTTGCGGTGCGGGTTGTCGGCGATTCGATGGAGCCGAAATTCAAAGAGGGTGACATAATAGTATTTTCGCCGGCGGCTGAGGTGCGAAACGGCGACGATTGCTTCGTGCGGTTCTCAACGCCTCACGAGACGACTTTCAAGCGGGTGTTCTTCGAGGCCAGCGACACGGTAAGATTGCAGCCGAGGAACGAAAAGTATCCGCCCGTGATGATCGATGGCAAACGAATCAACGGTATTTATCGTGCAATCATAAGGCACGAAACGCTTTAGCAAAGCAGGAGCAGTCACGGATGGCGATACTGGTGGGGATAGACGAGGCGGGTTTCGGGCCGATTCTGGGGCCTCTGGTGGTCTCGTCGAGCGCATTCCGTGTTCCGGATAATCTTGTATGGGCGAACCACTGGGATATTTTGCACGCAAGTGTCTCCGATAAACGCACCTCGCTTAAAGGCCGACTGCTTATCGTTGACAGCAAAAAGGCCTTCACAAGGACCATTGGTATTAAGTATCTCAGGCGAACCGTATTGGCGACGTTGAAACACTTAGGCAGTGAGCCGAAAAACCTAACCGACCTCATATCAACGCTTTGCCCGGATTGCCTTGACCATATCGCCGAGTACCCGTGGTATAAAAAAGCAGGCGATTATCAGCTGGGCCCAGATGCGGCGGATATTGGTATCGCGGTTTCAATGTTGCGGGCCGACCTTGCCAATCAGCATATCGAGTTATTAGGATTAAAGAGCCGATGCCTTGAAGTCGCGCATTACAACCGGATGGTAACAGCGGTCGATAACAAGGCGAAGGTGCTTTTTACCGCCGTCGCGGAGCTAATGCAGTCGGCTATTGATGCTTTCCCAAACGATGACCTCGATATCGTAATCGACCGTCAGGGCGGACGAAGTCACTATCAACGGCAATTACAACTGATGTTCGGTGAATCGCAACTGCGCATCATTCACGAAGACCAAGACAGAAGCAGTTACGAGTTGACGGAAAAAAATATTACCACAGAGCACGCTGAGAACGCGAAGAATAATTATAAAACAAACTCTGCGAACTCTGCGGTCTCCGCGGTAAAACAAGTCAGGCGTGTGCGGGTTCATTTTGTCGTCGGAGCGGACGGCAAATTCCTGCCCGTCTCGCTTGCCTCGATTGTCTGCAAATACCTCCGCGAGGTCCTCGTCGAGAACATCAATAATTACTTCCTCAGTTTTAATCCCGCGATAAAGCCGACTGCCGGCTACTGGCAGGATGGCCTGCGCTTCATCGAAGACATCAAAACACATATCCCGAACTTGAGTTTCAACGCAAATCAACTTATAAGGTGTCGGTAAAAAAGGAGAATATCGTGAGCATCAACAAAATAACAGTCGTAGGTGCGGGAAACGTCGGAGCAACAACAGCGCATATCGCGGCCTCGCGCAAACTGGGTGACATTGTTCTTATAGATATCGTAAAAGGATTAGCAGAGGGCAAAGCCCTCGATATGTCAGAAGCAGACCCGGTGCAGGGTTATAGCTGCCGGATAACAGGCACGACAGATTGGGCAGCCGCACAGAATAGCTCAATTGTCGTAATCACAAGTGGCCTTGCGCGAAAGCCGGGGATGAGCAGGGATGATTTGCTCGCAAAGAACGTCCAGATTGTTAAAGACGTCAGCGAAAAGGTCGCCAAATACTGCCCCAACGCAATCGTCATCGTCGTATCGAACCCCCTCGACGCGATGGTATATGTCGCGTCGAAGGTTACTGGTTTTGCGAAGAACAGGGTAATGGGAATGGCGGGAGCTTTGGACGTTGCGAGATTCTGCCATTTCGTCGCAACGGAATTAAACGTGAGCAGCGAGGACATAAGCGGGATACTAATGGGCGGCCACGGCGACGATATGGTCCCGCTGCCCCGGTTCACAACAGTCGCGGGAATACCTATCACTGAGCTATTGCCCAAAGAGACAATCGCCCGGCTGATTGAACGCGCCAGAAAAGGCGGCATCGAAATCGTTGACCTGCTCGGCTCAAGCGCGTATTACGCACCGGCCGCGGGAGTCGTAAAAATGGCGGAGGCGATTACGACCGATAGCCACAGTGTGATTCCCTGCTGCGCATATTGCCAGAAGGAATACAGCGTAGGCGGTTATTTCGTTGGCGTCCCCACGGTGCTTGGCAAAGCAGGCATCGAAAAAATCGTCGAGTTAAATCTCAACGCCGATGAGCGCAAGGAATTAGATGTCTCGGTCAGCCACGTCAAAGATCTCGTCGCCAAGGTTGACAAGTTGCTTTAATATCGCAGGTTGTATCAATAATGATTTAGTATGAAACCAGTGAATATCATCAAGCTGGTGATATCCTGTGCCGTGCCGTTTCTCATCGGCCTTATGGGTTCGCTTTTCACAACAGCCGACACGCTCGGCAACTGGTACGCCGATCTCGATAAGCCCTTCTTTAATCCGCCTAACTGGATTTTCGGCCCCGTCTGGGCAACGCTTTATATTATGATGGGTATCTCCGCGTATCTGGTCTGGCAAAAAGATATTAACAGCAAAGCCGTCCGCATTGTCCTTGTCTGTTTTATCGTTCAGCTTTTCCTCAACGCAATCTGGACTCCCTTATTCTTCGGCTTACATTCCCCGCTGCTTGGCCTTATCGATATCGTTCTGTTGCTGAATGCTATTATTGTGACTGTTTTTGCTTTCTTCCAAATCTCACGCCCTGCCGCTTTGCTTCTTATCCCATATCTCGCCTGGGTTTCATTCGCAACTATCCTCAACGCCTCGATATATCTTCTGAATCGTTAATGCCTGTCTTGATAGCGTTTAACGGGCTGGGCTGATGACCCGAAGATTTACATCGCTTTTCTGAGATATAAGCATATAATATATGCAATGAGAGGATATATAGGAACTGTGTTCATGAGGACTTTTTCGACAACCCGTAAGTTTTAGGAGGAGTACAGATGAAAAGGCATTCAATTCTCTTAGCGGTAACGGCTTTATTACTATCTATTGCGGCCGTCACACGGGCAGATAATGTGTTCATGCTGAAAGATATAAATCCCGGCTCAGGAAGCTCAAGCCCCGGCTATATGTTAGATGTGAACGGCACGTTATTTTTCTACGCCACCGACGGCACACACGGTGATGAACTGTGGAAAAGTGACGGGACAGCGGCCGGAACAGTAATGGTGAAAGATATAAATCCCGGTTCAGGAAGCTCAGACCCCGTGTGGTATCTGACAGATGTGAACGGCACGTTATTTTTCGACGCCAGCGACGGCATACACGGCCGTGAACTGTGGAAAAGCGACGGGACAGCAGCCGGGACAGTAATGGTAAAGGATATAAATCCTGGTTCAGGAGACTCAATCCTCACGGATCTGGATAGGATAGACGTAAACGGCACGTTATTTTTCGGAGCCACTGACGGCATACACGGCTATGAACTGTGGAAAAGCGACGGGACAGCGGAGGGCACAGTAATGGTGAAAGATATATCTCCCGGTTCAAGAAGCTCACTTCCTATGCATCTGATAAATGTGAACGGCACATTATTTTTTGCGGCCGGCGACGGCACCCACGGCGAGGAACTGTGGAAAAGCGACGGAACAGCGGAAGGCACAGTAATGGTAAAAGATATAAATCCAGGTTCAGGAAACTCAGAGCCCGGTTATCTGGCAAATGTGAATGGCACGTTATTTTTTGGGGCCTACGACGGCACAAACGGCTATGAACTGTGGAAAAGCGACGGGACAGCGACCGGGACAGTAATGGTAAAAGATATAAATCCAGGTTCAGGAAACTCATGGCCCGGGCCACTGATAAATATAAACGGCACGTTATTTTTCTGGGCCAGCGACAGCACAAACGGCCGTGAACTGTGGAAAAGCGACGGGACAGCGACCGGGACAATATTGGTAAAAGATATAAATCCGGGTTCTGGAAGTTCAGACCCCTATTATCTGATAAATATGAACGGCACGTTATTTTTCTCAGCCGATGACGGTACAAACGGCCGGGAACTGTGGAAAAGCGACGGGACGGTGGCCGGGACAGTAATGGTGAAAGATATATGGCCCGGCTCAGGAGGCTCGAGCCCCTACAATCTGACAAATGTGAACAGCACGTTATTTTTCAACGCTAACGATGGCACATATGGCTGGGAACTGTGGAAAAGCGATGGGACAGAGGCCGGGACAATAATGGTTAAAGATATATATCCCGGCTCAGGAAGCTCAGGTCCCGGCTCTATGATATATGTGAACGGCACGTTATTTTTCGCTGCTAACGACGGCACAAACGGCTCTGAACTGTGGGTGGATTTATTAAACGATGAGTGCTCTGGCGCTGCGCAAATTCAGTTGGGACAAATTTATTATGGTTCAAACTACAACGCAGAAGGAAATGATATTACAAGTTGTGCTTATAACGACTCTAATGATATATGGTATTATTTCCAGCCCCGGACAGCAGGCGAATATACCATTGCGGTAAACAGCGATGAATTTGACACAACCCTTGCCATCTTTAACGCCTGCGGCGGAAACGAACTTGCATGTAATGACGATTACTATATGACGACCGATTCTCAAATTAGTTACAATATGGTAAAAGGCAAACGTTATTACATACGCGTGGCTGGTTTTGAAGGTCAGCAGGGAAGTTTCAGGCTTTCTGTCAGCGCCGGCAAATGCACGGGATATTCAATGGGCGACCTTAACGGCGACTGCAAAGTGGATATGCTTGATTTTGCCATAATGGCCTCTGAATGGCTTACCTGTAATAAAACACCGCCGGAGTCATGCTTGTGACAGGATTATTGAAAAATATCTCACTGGTTCTCTTCAACCGCTGATTATTTTTTTCAAAAATAGCTGTTGCAAAGCCGACGATATGCCGTATAATATAATTAGTATGACTAAGAGCTTTACAAATTTTGTAGTTCCCGCCGGGCTAATCGCCCTCGCTCTTATTCTGCGCCGTCAAGGCGCATAAAAAAATAGTACCACAATTCGATTTCCTATTTTCAATCTTTAAACAAAGCGGTAGCTTTTCTGCCCGTTTTAGGGCATAATGGTTGCCTAACTTCCGACAGTATAAGAACTTGGAGATAATAAGATGCAGGACAAAGTGATAATATTCGACACGACCTTACGTGACGGCGAACAGGCGCCCGGCGCATCGCTTTCGGTGGCTGAAAAGCTCGAAATTGCCCAGCAATTGGCGCTTTTGGGCGTGGATGTCATCGAAGCGGGTTTCCCGGTCTCATCGCCCGCACAGTTTGACGCGACAAAGCTTATAGCAGAACAGGTAAAGAACTCGACGATTTGCGGCCTTGCCCGCGCTCACGAAGCCGATATCGCCTCGGCAGGCAAGGCGCTTGCGCCCGCGAAGAAACGACGCATACACACGTTTATCGCGACAAGCCCGATTCATATGAAGCACAAGCTCAACAAGACTCCCGCTGAGGTGCTGAAGATGGCTGTCGCGGCTGTGAAATTAGCGAAAACATTCACCGATGACGTTGAGTTTTCGCCTGAGGACGCCTGTCGCAGCGAGATGCCGTTTTTGATTGAGATTTTGACCGCCGTGATTGAAGCCGGCGCAACGACGCTGAACATCCCGGATACTGTGGGCTATGTATTGCCTTACGAATACGGCCAGATTATCGCACAGCTTGTCGCCGGTGTCCCCGGTATCGACAAGACGGTAATCAGCACTCACTGTCATAACGACCTCGGACAAGCGGTTGCAAATTCGTTAGCAGGCGTGAGAAACGGCGCAAGGCAGGTGGAATGCTCGATAAACGGACTTGGCGAGCGGGCGGGAAATGCCGCGCTCGAAGAAGTTGTGATGGCGATACATACCAGGCCCGACTTCTTTACAAAAGCAGCGGGTGGAAAACCGGTTACGACCGGCATCAGGACAACTGAGATTTACCGGACGAGCCAGCTTGTGTCGCGCCTGACGGGATTTGTCATCCAGCCGAACAAAGCGATTGTCGGCGCCAATGCCTTTGCGCACGAATCGGGTGTGCACGTGGACGGCGTATTAAAGGAACGAAAGACATACGAAATAATGACGCCTGAAACGATAGGGCTTGCCGGCTCAAGAATGGTGCTTGGCAGGCATACGGGCAGGCACGGGTTCACGGACCATTGTAAGAAACTCGGCTACAAGCTCAGCAAGGATGAAGTAGAGCATGCTTACAATCGGTTTTTGCAGGTGGCGGACAAGAAAAAAGAGGTGTTCGACGAGGACCTTGTTGCGATTATCGATGATGAGGTGCGTGCGGTCGAGCATACCTTTACGCTTGAGTATTTACGGGTGCTCATCGAGACGGGCAATGCGCCGACGGCATCTGTGAAGATAAAAACCAAAGGCGAAGTTAAAGAGGCACAGGCCGATGGCGATGGTCCTGTTGATGCCGCCTATAACGCGATACGTGAGGCGACTGGTTTCTCGCCGAAGTTAGAGAGCTATTCGATACGCGCGGTTACAAGCGGCAAAGAAGCCCTTGGCGAAGCGACGGTGAAGATAAAAACCGACGGCAGAACGTTTGTAGGCAGAGGCATCTCGACGGATATTATCGAGGCAAGCGCAAAGGCGTATATTGACGCGATTAACAGAATGGTCGGCAAAGCCGGCGCTGAAGAGCCGGGAGCCAAAGCGGAACTGTAAGAAAAGCAAAAATCAAAATGTAAAAGGCAAAAAGCAGTATGGGCAAGAGTAAAGCATGGACAATTAAAAGAATCGCTTTTTGGACCTTAATACTTACAGCCGCAGCGGTTTTCGTGGCTGTATTACAATATTTCAAAAATACCGAAGGTAATGTAACTGTTCATAGTAAGAACGGTGTAACCGTGGTTGGGGATAACGCTAATTTGACCGTTGATCAAAGAACGGGTATCGACCCGAATGAATACCGCTCATTAGCGGAAGAGAAAGGACGAACCGACGAGAAAATTGCAAAACTGAAAGAAGAGATGCGTGAAATTGACGCTACTAAGCACGACGACCTACTGAAGCGGTATTCTCTGGGTTACATATTGTTTTACATTGACCATACAAATATGGTTATTCCATACGAAAGCCACATCAAAACGGAATGTGCAGTAGATATATCGGAATCGAAAGTTGTTTATATTGGTGAAAAGGGTATTGATATTGAACTTCCGAATATTGAGTGTAAAGGCGGACCTACAATAATCGAGTGTATTTGTGGAATCAAACGTGAAATTGGTCAACAAACCCCAATTTTTGGTCACTTTCATGGGATTCAAATGTATTCAGAGATGCTTGTTGACCACGGAGATAGTTTCGTGTGTGTGCTTGGATTTGCAACATATCCACCGATGGATAGGAAAGAAAAAAGTTAAAAGAAAAAATATAAAGATAAACGAGAAGAAACTATGGGTATGACCCTCCTTCGCTAAAGCTACGGAGGGCAGGCAATACGAGATAAGGATTAACATTATGGCAATGACGATAACAGAAAAAATCCTCGCAAGGGCGAGTGGAAACAAAACTGTAAAAGCAGGCGAATTAATCAACGCGAAGATTGATGTGGTGATGTGCCACGATGTAACGACTCCTGCGGCGATATCGATGCTGATTGAAAAGGGAATCGATAAGGTATTCGACAGGAACAAGATTGTCGTAACGCCCGACCATTTTCAGCCGGCTAAGGACATCAAAAGCGCGGAGCTGCATAAGCGCCTTGATGAATGGGCCAGAAGGCACAAAATCAAGAACTACTACAAGATTGGCAAAGCGGGCGTATGCCACGCGTTACTCCCTGAGCAGGGTCATATCAGGCCCGGCGAGGTAATCGTGGGCGGCGATTCGCATACCTGTACCTACGGCGCGTTCGCGGCGTTCAGCACAGGTATCGGCTCGACGGATTTAGCGGCGTCAATCGCCACGGGCGAGCTTTGGTTCAGGGTGCCGGAGTCGATAAAATTCGTTCTCAATGGCAAACTCTCAAAAGGTGTTTACAGCAAAGACGTAATTCTCGCCGTGATAACGAGGATTGGCGTGGATGGCGCACTTTATAAGGCGATGGAATTCGTCGGCCCTGCGTTGAAGGATATGTCAATGGAGGCAAGGATGACCATCACCAATATGGCAATCGAAGCGGGCGCGAAAAACGGCATCATCGGCTTCGACAGCGTGACGAAGAAGTATCTTGCCAAGCATCTTAAAGATAAGAAGACCTATAAGGTTTTCGAATCAGATGCCGACGCGGAATACTCATCGGTTGAGGAGTTTGATTGCTCGAAGTTAGAGCCAATGGTCGCTATGCCTCATCTGCCGAGCAACGCCAAGCCGATTAGCGAATGCAAGGGCTTGGCTATGGACCAGGCGTATATCGGAAGCTGCACTAACGGGCGAATCGAAGACCTCAGGATTGCCGCGAAGATTTTGAAGGGCAAAGAAGTGAAGATTCGCACGATAATTGTGCCCGCTACGCCGGCAATCTGGAAGCAGGCGGACGACGAAGGACTATTCGGCGTCTTCTATAAGGCCAGCTGCGTAATCTCCGCGCCGACCTGCGGCGCATGTCTGGGCGGATTTATGGGAATCCTCGCCGCCGGCGAAAAGTGCGTCAGCACGACCAATCGCAATTTCGTCGGCAGAATGGGAAGCCCAAAGAGCGAAGTATATCTCGCAAGCCCGGCGACTGCGGCCGCAAGCGCTATTGAAGGTAAGCTGGTTGATCCAAGAAAATATTTGTAGGAGATTATGTTAAATGAATGAGATAAAGAAATCAGTACGGAGCGCAGCTACTTCAAGTTTGTTAGTGGTAATATTTCTAATAGTGATGGCAACTGATGCAGACAAAGTAACAAGTACGTCTGTCATAATGGGTATTACCACTTTTGTGATGGCGTGTATCGTAGTAACGCAATGGATAAAATGCGTTAGAAAATATGTTGATTTTGTAATCAAACAGAAGATGGAAGAAGTCGTAACCGGGAAATAAAAACTCGGTCTGTGTAAGAGAAAATTTGAAGGATACGATTATGACAAGAGCACACGTGTATAAACGGGACCATATAAACACGGATGAGATAATTCCGGCGAGGTATTTGAATACCGACAACGAGCAGGAGTTGGCAAGACACTGTATGGAAGATTTGGACGCCGGGTTCGTAAAGAAACTAAGCAAGGGTGACGTGATTGTCGCCGGCGATGACTTCGGCTGCGGCTCATCGAGAGAGCACGCCGTCTGGGCAATCCGCGGTGCTGGCGTACAAACGGTAATCGCCAGGACATTCGCGCGGATATTCTACCGCAACGCAATTGACTGCGGATTTTACCTCATCGAGAGCAAAGACGCGGTTGAGCGAATCGCCGACGGCGACGAAGTGCAAATCGATTACGATAAAGGTGTAATCGAGGACAAAACCAACAGTCAGCGAATCGAGTTTAAACCTCTGCCGGACTTCGCGCTGGAAATCATCAAAGACGGCGGACTGCTTAACCATATTAAAAAAATAGTATAGGAGAAAACCTGTGAAAAAGAATGTTCTGCTCTATTGCGTTCTTGTCGCAATTGCCGTTTTGATGGTCGGATGCAGACATCGGCCCAGACCGGACGCCTTGAATGAAAAAATAAACTCGAATTGCACCATATATTTCAATCGGGTGGCTCTCGGCGGAACTTCCGCGAACATAGTGCCGATAACTACTGATGAGACCAATGGTGCCCGAGTCAGCATGTCTGGCAAGTTGTTGAAAGTGACGCCGGAATGGGTTGTTATTTCGGTCGGGAATGTGGCGGACAAGAAGATGCTTTGGGTACCGCGAAATGTCGTGCTTTGCATTAGCACGGAATAATCGCAGATTCTGTGAAAATCCATCTGCCGAAAGCAATATCTTGCAGAGGTGGGTGTTAATCCGTGGTTTAAACAATAAATAAAGGAGACAAAGACGTGGCAAAGGGTGTTAAGAGTTACAAGATAGCCGTGATAGGCGGCGATGGCACTGGGCCGGAAGTTACGGCAGAAGCGGTAAAGGTTATCAACGTGGCAGCGAGCAAATTCGGCTTTAAGCTGGATTTGACGCCTTTCGATTTCGGCGGCGAAAGATACAAAAGGACAGGTGAGACGCTGCCCGATAGCGCAATAGCTGAACTGCGCAAATTCGATTCGATACTGCTGGGCGCGATTGGTCATCCGGATGTTAAGCCGGGTATTTTGGAAAAGGGCATCTTATTAAAATTACGGTTCGAGCTTGACCAGTATATCAACCTGCGGCCTGTAAGATTATATCCGGGTGTTGAGACACCTATAAAGGGTAAAGGGCCGGAACAGATTGATTTTGTCGTTGTGCGTGAAAACTCAGGTGACGCATATACAGGCACGGGCGGTATTACGATGAAAGGAACGCCCCATGAGGTCGCGGTGCAGTCATCGGTTTATTCTCGCTTCCAGGTGGACAGGTGTTTGAAATATGCATTCGAATACGTAAAGAAAAACGGCAAGAAGGCAAGAGGCAAGGGCGAGAACAACACGCTTGCGCTTTGCGGCAAGACAAATGTTCTGACCTTCATCTACGATTTGTGGGAAAGAGCATTCCACGAAATGGGTCAAAAGGAATATCCGAATATCAAACGCGAATACTATCACGTTGACGCGACTTGTATGTGGTTTGTGAAAAACCCCGAATGGTTCGACGTGATTGTTACGGGCAACCTCTTTGGCGACATCATCACCGACTTGGGCGCGATGATTCAGGGCGGTATGGGAATCGCCGCGGGCGGCAACATCAATCCCGAGGGCGTCAGTATGTTCGAGCCGATAGGCGGCAGCGCACCGAAATACACGGGTAAAGCCGTAATCAATCCGTTGGCGGCAATTTGCGCGGGTGGGATGATGCTTGAGACCCTTGGCGAGCAAAAAGCCGCGACAGCTATTGAAGACGCCGTGAAATTCGTTACGGCCAACAAGCTGAAATCATTAGCCGCTGGCAAAATGGGCTACAGCACCAGCCAGGTTGGTGACCTTGTTGTGGAAAATATAAAGTAGCGAACTAAAAATCAGTTTAGGATTTCGGATTTTTAGAAGATGCCTGCTAATCTTACGCCGGCTTATTTTAAGGCGGAGCAGTGGTATCGGTCGGCAACTACGCCCGAAGAGAAAATCCTTGCGCTGGAGCAGATGCTGGCGGTTATGCCCAAGCACAAGGGGACCGACAAGCTCAAGGCGGACCTGAGACAAAAGCTCAGCGCATTGAAGGAAGGCGAGGAAAAACGGCGTAAAAGCGGGGGCGTGGATATCTTTCACGTCCCCCGCACAGGTGCGGGCCAGGTTGTCCTGCTCGGTATGCCCAATACCGGCAAAAGTTCGATAGTGGGATTGCTGACCGATGCTAAGGTCCACATCGCGGATTTCCCGTTTGCCACAAATGTGCCGGTTCCGGGAATGATGCATTTCGAGGACGTTCCGATAGAAATTGTGGATATGCCGCCTATTACCGCGGATTTCAGTATGCCCGGACAGGTGGGGACATACCGAAACTGCGATTTAATCGCGATTGTGATTGATTTGTCGGCTGATGTTGAAGAGCAATGGAGTATCTGCTTGAATTTTCTGGAAACAAGAAACCTGCTGCTAGGCAAAAAAACCGTGTGCATTTGCACTAAGAGTGATATAGAGGCTGATGGTGCGGTTGATAAAGTTAAAAAATTGTGTGCAAACCGTTTTGATATGATTGCGACTTCGGTCGAAAGCGGCGAAGGAATGGGAGAGCTGCTGGCGATGCTGTTTAAGCAGTTGAGTATCATCAGGGTATATGCCAAACCGCCCGGCAAAAAACCCGATATGAATGAGCCGTTTACGATACCTGCTGGCTCAACGGTGCTTGATTTGGCCAGGGTGATTCACAGAGAGCTTGCCGAAAAACTCAAGCACGCCAGAATCTGGGGAACAAACGTTTACGAAGGCCAGAGTGTCCAGCGTAATCACGTCCTCAACGACAAGGATATTGTCGAATTGCACTTCGGGTAAGCACACCTTATAATCTGCCTTCAACATTACATAATTTGTTTAGAAAAGCATAATCGTATTGGAGGCATTATGAACGGCATACGCATAACCACGATTGTGGCAATTCTCGCAATTGCTTTTGGGCTAACAGCAGGCGGATGCCAAACAGGCGCATCTCGCGGCAAATTAGTCAAGCTGAAGAAGGATTACCCTATTTGTATGGTGCCGATGACGGACGTTAGCTTGACGGACAAATTCTGGAAGCCGAAGATTGAAACAAATCGCAATGTAACGATACCGCATATTTTAAAGATGTGCGAGAAATCGGGGCGAATTAATAACTTCTCGGTGGCAGGCGGACTGATGGAGGGCCAGTTCTGCGGACAATACCCGTTCGATGATTCGGATGTTTATAAAAGTATCGAGGCGGCATCTTATTTGCTAAGTACGTATCCGGACCCGAACCTGGAGAAATATCTTGATGAAATTATCGCTAAGATTGCCGCGGCTCAGGAAAAAGATGGCTATTTATACACGGCAAGAACTACAAACACCAAAAGGTTAGAGAGTTGGTTCGGCAAAGAACGATGGTCGAAAGAAGACGGCAGCCACGAGCTTTACAACGCGGGGCATCTGTATGAGGCGGCTGTAGCACATTATCTGGCGACAGGCAAACACAACCTGCTCGATATCGCGATAAAGAACGCTGATTTGCTGGACAGGACTTTTGGACCGAACAAGCTGCACAAATGGCCCGGACACCAGGAAGTCGAAATGGGATTGGTCAAGCTGTACCGGGTGACTGGTAATGAGAAGTATTTGAATCTGGCGAAGTTTTTCCTGGATGTGCGCGGGCCTCGCAGCGGCGAATACAACCAGGCGCACAAAAAACCAGTTGACCAGAACGAGGCAGTCGGCCACGCTGTGCGGGCGATGTATATGTATGGCGGGATGACGGATATCGCCGCATTGACGGGTGACGAAAAATACGCAGATGCGGTAAAGCAGCTATGGGACAACGTCGTCGGCAAAAAGATGTATATCACGGGAGGACTCGGCTCGACCAGCAACGGCGAAGCGTTCGGAAAAGATTATAACCTGCCAAATGCGACCGCCTACTGCGAGACGTGCGCGGCAATCGGTAGTGCTATGTGGAATTACAGGATGTTCCGGCTCACGGGCGAGGCGAAGTATCTCGACGTATTCGAAAGAACACTTTACAACGGCCTTATTTCAGGAGTGTCATTGAGCGGAGATAAATTCTTTTATGTGAATCCTCTCGAATCAAACGGGCAGCATAAACGTGAACCGTGGTTTGGCTGTGCCTGCTGCCCGCCGAATATAGCGAGGTTCATCGCGTCGCTGCCGGGATATATTTTCGCAAAAACAGACGATACGATATATGTGAATTTGTTCGCCGCCTCCGAAACGACAATCAAGCTGCAAAGTAACATTGTGCGAATCAAACAGGAAACATGGTATCCGTGGGACGGCGCGGTAAAGATAACCGTTGAGCCGGCGTGGACAGGTAAATTTGCGGTTGCGGTTCGAATTCCCGGCTGGGCACAAGGCAAACCAGTGCCGAGCGATTTGTATAGTTATATCGACACCAATATCTCGCCGATTGTATTCAAGCTCAACGACAATATTATACAGCCGGATATCAAAAACGGGTTCGCTTTCATCAACCGCCAGTGGCAGAAGCGTGACGTTATAGGGATGGAGATGCCAATGCCCGCCAGATATGTCGTCGCGAATCCTAATGTCGCTGCGGACGCGGGCAGGATGGCGGTTGAGAAGGGGCCGATAGTTTATTGTGCGGAGTGGCCCGGCAGCGACGCAAATGTCCTTAATTTGTCTTTTGTTGACGAAGTGCCATTATGGTGCGACTTGATTAAGGACTTGTTAGGCGGCATCATGATAGTGCACGCAAGAACAATTTCGCCCGACGGCTCACGGAACGATTTAACAATGATTCCATATTATGCCTGGGCGAACCGCGCCCAGGGACCTATGGCGGTTTGGTTGACAAAGCCCTCTGAAGAGATGCTGACGAGGGTTGAAATCAATGCGGGTAAAACCAAAGAGCCGATATCGAAATATATATACGGGCAGTTCATCGAGCACCTCGGCCGGTGCATTTATGGCGGGATATGGGCGGAAATGTTGGAGGACCGCAAATTTTTCTACCCCGTTAAGGATGAATACAACCCGTGGGGGACGGACAAGGACCCGCAGTGGAGCGCGGGGTCGTATAAATATCTCAAGGCCTCCCCGTGGAAGGTAATCGGGCCGGCGGGCACAGTAACGATGGATACGAATAACCCATACGTCGGCAGCCATACGCCGGTCATTCACCTTATCGACGACGGCAACGAGGCGGGAATCTCGCAGGATGGTTTGGCGATTGTGAAGAATAAAGGGTACATGGGCAGGATTATTCTCGCCGGAGACAAATCTATCGGGCCTGTTATTGTGCGAATTGTGCCCGACACTGGAGACACGATTAATATCGATGTC
Organism: Sedimentisphaerales bacterium; assembly: GCA_049516395.1. Classification (GTDB taxonomy): domain Bacteria; phylum Planctomycetota; class Phycisphaerae; order Sedimentisphaerales; family Anaerobacaceae; genus Fen-1362. The sequence continues at coordinate 191,205 of JBEKTD010000001.1, forward strand.
GACAAAATAAGCCCGGAATTCGAACCATACCTTTTCGCTTTCACCTCGCCTGAATCGAGCGATAACGTCAGAATCGAAATCGTCGGCAAAGGCAAGGGAACGTTCAGAATAGGAACGTTGTCGCTTATGCCTGCCGATAACGTCAAGGGCTGGCGAAGCGACGTCGTCGCGCTGCTCAAGGAGCTTGATTCGCCGATATACCGCTGGCCGGGTGGCAATTTCGTCAGCGGCTACAACTGGCGTGACGGCATTGGCGAACGGGACAAAAGGCCTCCCCGCAAAAACCCAGCGTGGAAAGGCATTGAGCACGACGATGTCGGCATACACGAATTTATGGACTTGATGGGACTCATCGGAGCGGAACCCTATGTCGCTCTTAATACGGGTCGCGGAACTATTGAAGAGGCCGCGGCGGAAGTTGAATACTTCAACGGCTCGACGGACACACCGATGGGAAAACTGCGTGCAGAAAACGGCCACCCGGAACCGTATAAAGTCAAATGGTGGGCCGTGGGCAACGAAATGTATGGCAACTGGCAAATCGGGCATATACCGCTGGAGGAATATGTAAAAAAACATAACCAGATAGCCGAGGCGATTTGGAAAGTTGACCCCAATGCCAAACTCGTCGGCGTAGGCAGCGTCGGAAAATGGAGCGAAACGATGCTGAAGGTATGTTCTGGGTATATGAACCTGCTCAGCGAACATATTTACTGCAAAGAAAATAAGGACGTCATCAAACATACCAAACAGCTCGCCAATGAGATAAAACGTGTGGCGGATGCGCACAGGAAATATCGCAGAGATGTTAATGAGCTTGCGGGCAAAGATATCCGCATAGCGATGGATGAGTGGAACTACTGGTATGGCAATTACATCTACGGTGAATTAGGGACACAGTATTATCTCAAAGATGCTCTCGGCGTAGCGACCGGCCTGCACGAGTATTTCAGAAACAGCGACATTTATTATATGGCCAACTACGCCCAGACGGTCAACGTCATCGGTGCAATCAAGACATCTCGCACCGCGTCAATCCTCGATACCACGGGGGTTACGCTGAAACTTTACAGACAGCACTTCGGCCAGATACCCGTCGAGGTTAAAGGCAGTAATATAGCGCCTCTCGATGTTGTCGCGGCGTTAAAGAACGACCGCAAGGCAATAACCATCGCGGTTGTCAACCCGACGGATAAACAGCGTGAATTGCCGATTGAATTGAAAGGCGTTAAGGTTGCGGACAAGGGAAAACTTTGGGTTATCGCGGGCACAGACCCGCTTGCGTGTAATGTGCCGGGCAAGGAGCCGAAGGTTACGATTGAGCAAAAGTCCGCTGAAGGATTATCGAATAAACTAAAATCGCCCGCGCTGAGTGTCTGTATTTACGAATTTACAATAGAATAAACTAAAAGGTGACTGATGGAATGCCGGAAGAAGGAAAATTTGAAGAACTGCGCCTGCACGTATGCGGGCTGCGATAAAACAGGCATGTGCTGTGAGTGTATCGCTTATCATTTGTCGGCGAGGCAATTGCCCGGCTGCTGTTTCCCGCCGGAAGTCGAAAGGACCTACGACCGCAGCTTCAAGGCCTTCGCCAAAGCGTGGAAACTTTAAGAGCACAAGAATATAAGACAAAAGTTAAAAGAAAAGGCCGGGCGTTTGAGGCGTCCGGCCTTTTTTTGTGGTCACTAAAAATCAATAATCGAGAAGCTCGTCCGGCCAGTCCTTGCTCAGAATTTTTACGAGTTTGCCCTCTGTATCGAGAATAACGATTTCCTTTCGCCGATGCGGAGTATTCGGGTCTGCAGTCAGATAACGGGACTTTTCAGAGACAAGGCAGGAAAGCTGATTAAGGCCTTTCCATTGCGAGACGAGTTTTGGCGGCGAGTCATCCCCGAAGGACTCGTTTGTATCAACGATGATTTTCGTTTTATCGATGTCCGGGCCGAGGGCATAAAGGGCAAGTGTGTTTTTGTTTCCCGGGATGAGGATTTTTCGTGAGTCGCCGGAAAGCGCGAAGAGATACAAATTTTCCTGCCAAAGCTCGGGGGCGTGAGGCGTAATTTCACTAATTGCGCTGGTGAACAAATCAAAGCAAAATATGGTTTGCTTTTCTTCGTCGAGTTTGCTGGATGGCAGTGACATTTTTGCAGATGCGAAGAAGATGCGGTCTTGACGGGCATAATAGACGTGCGTCCAGGGGCGATATAAGACGCCGGCGAGCTCCGTCACGTCGCCCGTGCAGACATATATGGCCGGGGAATCGTTGCCGTCGACATGTTCAAATGAGGCGAGGAATTTTCCGTTGGGGTCGATGAGGGTCCGCTCGACGAGCGAGCCGAGAGGGAATTTCTGGGTGTCGAATGATTCATCTTCGGGCTTGATATACGCGATTGCACGGGAATCGGATTTGAAGTCGTAACCGTCGGCTGTGGCTGGTGCGATAAGCGCTGCGGGAATGTTTTCGGCCGGCGCAACGACATAAAGGTCGAATCCGACTTCTAATATTTCACTATTGCCTTTGATACGGTCGGCGCCATAAGCGATGAGACGGGAGTCCGGCGAGAAGCGCATGCGCCAGAGCGTCTGTTCATTTGTTGCGAGAATTTTCCGATTGTTGGGGTCGGTGGTCGGGGCACAAACGAGCCGGCAGTAAGTCAAGGCATTGGATTTGGTTTTATTGATAAGGTCGGGACCTGTTTTTTCGGCAAGCCGTTTGTCTGCATTTTCGACGAGGTATCTCTGTACCCAGGCGACGTGCTGTGGATTGAAGGAATCTTCAGATTTTCCGATGAAAGGAAAGTTGCCGTCTTTTATTCCTTCAGTAAAGATTTTTTGTTTGAGGATTTCAGCGTGTGCCTCGATGAGTTTGACCTGGTTTGGCGGGAGCTGCTTTAGGGCATTGTTGAAGTTGTCAACTTTGACGACTTGGCCAAAGGCAATCAGGGAGCCGTCCGGAGAAATGGCGGGCCAGCGCGTAGTGGTATCGTTGGGGGCGACTTGTGTAAGAGAGCCGGTATTTCCATCGACGATAAACAGGGCGCCGCTTTTGCTGTAGATGCCCCTGCTGCCGTCTTTGGACCATTGGAGGGAATCCTTTGGGAAGCAGCCGGCGATAAGGGCGGCGAGAATGTAAGAGGCGACGAGCGATAATTTGATGATATTTTTCTTAGCCATTGTATTTCTCCTTGAGGTGTTGTTTATAGAAGTTAAGTAATGCGGTTTGGGAGAGCTGGTTTTGTGTATAAGGTTTCGGCTGCATTGCGGCCAACGCCTTCTGCTGCCAGAAGCTTTCGGGGTTTTTGCCGACAGCCGGATATGCCGAAACTGGCTGTGTATAAGAGGCAACCTCAGGCAATGGAGAGGTTGGTGGTAGCGGTTTTGACCATCGCCCTGCGGCGAACACAAAAATAACGACCGCGGCAGCCGCGATTAGCCGGGCAGGGGTAAAAAACCATTGTCTCGGCTGGGCGATTTTGAGGGCAGCATCAAAATTCCGCGATGCCCTTTCGGCAATCAAAGTCACGTTCGGCGGAACATCCGTCTGGCCGATTTTATTCAGGATTCGTTCTATTTTTTCTTCATTCATTTCAGGACTCCGATATATTCATTTCAGCGAGATTGTTTCGCAATGTATTAATCGCTTTTGAAACATGCGAACGGGCGGTATCTTCGGCACAGTTCAATTTATCGGCGATTGCTTTGTAATCGGTCTGTTCGATATACCGCATCACAATCGCCTGCGCCTGTTGTTCGGGCAGCTTGGCGATTTCCTTTCTTACAAGGTTGAGTGTTTCTTCATCGACGGCTTCCCCGGCTGCCGGGTTTTTAAACACGTTTGGTTTTAGTGTTTGCCCGGTTTTGCCGATACGATTTCGCCACGCCTTTGAGTTAGCGGACAACGCTACTCGATAGATATATGCCCCTGCCTGCGGGCCTGTCAGCTTTTCGAGATTCATCCAGATAGCCAGAAGCGCGTATTGAATCGCCTCATCAAAGATGTCGGTGTCGCAGGTGAGTTTCCAAAGGGTGGTCGTAAGATAGCCGATGTACTCATCCTTTAGTTTTTCAAAGAGCTCCAATCGCCTTGAGTATCTCATTCAAAAAGGCCCTTTTTAGCTGAGTGCCGCAATATTTTACTTCTACATAATAATAACCTTTGAAGGCGGGGTTTGTGTAATATTAAAACGAAAAAAATGAAACAAAAAAACCGGCGGCTTTTTACAGCCGCCGGCGGGATTACAAACCGAATCACTGGATACGGCTAATCGGGTTCGTAACCAAGTCCGTCGAAGTACTCACCGATTGCGGTATCTACATCGTCTTCGTTATCTACATCTCCACCGTCGGTGCCCACCTGTGCTACCAGCGCTGCAGTAATCTTAGAATTCAGTGTCAATGACACCGTGCCTCCGCTGACATCTCCATCTGAGGTGATATCTCCAGAACCGGAGATTGCGTAGCCGCTCAGAGTAGTAGCGATAATATGCTTTTGGAGGCCAATCTTTGTTGACTTTGCCTGGCCCGATACCATAATGTGTGTGTTAGACGAGTCTAAAATGCCCTCGGCAATCCACATCGTCTTCCTCGCAACCGGCGTTTGTAGGAAATTAATAGTGTCCGGGCCCTCTACTGTGTAATATTTGTCCGTTATCGGCCTGTCGGTGTCGGGGTCTGTGTCTCTTTCCTTATAAGTGTCAATCGACTCGATATTGATATTGGTGGCGTCAGCATAGTCGCTGTCCACCTGAACAACAACGTACATCGTGTGGCCGAAAGTCGCGTCGTCTGACGTTGGTGGGTGCACCCAGGCGCCAGCGCCGTCGTTTGCGCCGTCGTCCCATTCGAACTCAACACCGCTCTGCTTCAAGTTGTAAAATTTATGAAAGTGAGGGCGGTCACGGTCTGCGCAAAAGCAGGTATTGGAAGAAAGGCGGGGCATAAAAAGACGTGTTTTCATGCAAATTTCCAGTAAAACTGTCTTGGAGAAGAGATTTCTTGACCGTTCAGGGTGATTTTGGTAAGATTATTGATGTTGTACGGAGAAAATTATGCTGTTTAAGAGTGTAAATGGGAAATCCCAGCTGATATATCTTGACAATGATTATTGTCCCTACTATACATTGGTATCGCGGTTACGGCAAATGTTACTGTTGCGAGGACTGGAACATTAAAATTTTGTAAGGAGAAGAAAAATGAAAAAGAATCACATCCTGGTAATTTCAATTCTGTTGTTTGTCAGCGGTTTTTGCTCTGCCGCGGCATCTAAACCTGTTGACCTTAACGATTTTAAAGGCACATCCTGGGTCATCTATGGTGGAGACAAATTCAGCGGCAGCAAATTTGCCACGGAGTCGGCCAAGGAGGTTGGTTATATCGATTTCAACGACGACGGCACGTTTAGTATCACGACGGATATTCTTTCGGAGGATTACCCAATTACGGGGACTTACGGAGTTGACTCCAAAGGGAAACTCTTTATCATGGTCAATGTAGATGGTATAGAATCGTTTTTCAACAACAATTATTCTCCTAATTTTGAGTATGGTTATGATTTTTTTGACGTTCAAGCTCCAATTGCTGTTAAATCGACGTGCAAAGTTACTTATTCTGGCAGCATGGTGTCCTTGGCGATAACCATATCCGTCAACGCCAAGGTCATAATAATCTACTACACGGATGATAGTGGTGATATTGAGAAAACTTACAATGGCAAGATATCATATACGTTAAGTATGTCCGGAGACCACCCTGTTGCCGCCGGGGCGTCGAACTGGGCGTCAAAGTGGATTATAAACAATGCCAAGGCGACACTCAGTACCAAAAAAGCCAAAGCCAGCGAGACGATGTATCTCGAACTTACAATCGGGGATTTCGACTCATCGGGACTCGGCCTGAACCAATACCTGCTTGTTGACCCGAATTCGGTGGTATTCTCATCGGATGTGCAGAGCGATTTCTGCAGGTCAAAGAATACGGTGTACTTCTCGGGCGCTGAATCGGACATAGATACAATAATTCAGAATCTAATCCTTGAAAACAACAGCAATGTTAGTGATGTTGAAATAGATGATGATACATATTCTCCATATTCCACAGTAACCGCGACCATCAAAAACGGCAGGACAAATACAATCAGTTTGACTGGAACGATTTATTTTTGGGTGGATATTACTTATACCGATGACACCGAGGCGGATAACGTCAAAGGCACTCTCAAGTTTTCCGGCAAAGGCGTTCCCGCACCATAGCAATAGAAAGTGGAAACAAAAGGGGCAGATAAACGTTGTTTGTTATCTGCCCTTTTTTAATTGAAAGCGCAAGGCAGATATGGATAGAATTAAATTTAAAAGAAGGAGAGACAATGATGTAAAAAATGTGTAAAATGGTTTATTCAGAATAATATTATCAGGCGACCTCCGCCATTACACCGCATATTATAACCTTCCGTATAATTGGCCATACCATCCGCTGCAACAAAAAGCTACTGAATACATAGGGAAACCATTATACCAAACTGCCGCCATCTTTTTCAAGCCCTTATCGGCCGCTTATTGGGCGACTAACAGCTATTTGCCCGCCTGTTTTTGAGCAAGGGCGGCATCGAGGTTTTCGCGGGCCCTTTGGGGCTTGGGGTCGATTTGCAGGGCCTTTTTATAGCATTCAATCGCTTCGCTTATTCTGCTAATGGTTCTGCTCATAGTTGGCATAATATTAGCAGATTCGCCGGGAAAGGTAAGGGGTGTTGGGTGTTTGCGCATAAAAAAGGCAGGACACTTGAGCATCCTGCCGGTGCTTGTGAATATTTTGTTCTTTATCTTTTTCTGCGGAGCAGTAATCCGCCGATTCCCAGTATAGCTATCGTCGCGGGCTCTGGGACGGGTGGGCAGGGTGGGCCGGGTGGGACTTTTATGGTTTGGGTGGTTATGGTGAATGTTATGCCGTCGTTATAGTAGTGGCAATCCGGGTCAATTCCGAATCCGAAGTTGGCTTTACCTGAGCCAGGTATTGTCTTGGCGTAAGCGTTGAGCGCGTCCAAAAGTCCGAGTTTGCCGAAATCAAGAACCAGGTTGAAGTTTCGCGGTTTGCCGCCTGCCGGGTCCGACCAGTCGGTTACTAACTTGCCCTGTCCCGCGAAGTTGTCCCCTTCGCCCCCGTTATCAACATAAGTTGTTACACCGGCTTTCGGGTTATCGAGCAGGTGAATAAACAGGTTATCGTCTTTTTCTACGGTCCAGTCCCAGATGTTGGTAAACGTCAGCACCGCGCCGGTTATTATTTCATTCGGCGCGAGATTGAAGTTGATTCCCCAGGTAAAATATTCCGCGTGAGGCAGGTTCCACAAATCGTTTGGCGTTGGGTGAAATACTACCATTCCCGCGTTTGCTGATGTGGCTGCGGACAAACCAATTACAATCACGCACAGTAAAGTTCTCATCTTTCTCTTCTTCATTTTCCTTCTCCATACTACCCATATTGCCTATTTTAACGCATTGGCGCATCAACAACCAAATTTCTCAGTATTGATTTTAACGGACTCTCTGTTATCACACCCCTAATGCTCCTATATTAACATACATTGGTAGTCGAATCAATCGGGAATTCCCTTAGTCCGGTAATAAGTAATTACGGCAAACAAAAATCCGTTTGTGGGTCATATAAAAGCGCCATTTTTTTTGGTCTATTTGCTGTCGATGATTGCTTAAGTCGCGTCTGTTTTAGTCCGATATAGCCGTCGGTTTGGTTCTGCGCCGAAAAGCCGGAGTAAACGGCTATAAAAGGTTTTGTATGGCAACTATCCTGGTAGTTGAAGATGAGTTGGATGTACAGAAGGTCGTCGCCAAACGGCTTTCCAGCAGGGGCTTCACTGTCCACTGCGCATCAGATGGTTATCAGGCGGTGCAGAAAGCGCACAAGATTGCTCCCGATTTAATCGTGCTGGATTTGCAGCTGCCCGCGGGCGACGGCCTGAGCGTTCTGCGGAAACTGCGGATTTCCGAAAACACCAAAAATACACATATTGTTGTCCTAACCGGGATGACCAACGAACTGTTCAAGCAGAGCGTCCTGACCGAAGGTGTCGATGCATATCTGCAAAAGCCCTACGATTCGCAGGTGCTTTTCGATACTATCGATAAAATCCTCAGCAAAACAGCGGATAACGTTCAGCATACAGCGGACAGCGAAAAGAAAGATGTGCCGGAAGGCCCGACGCTTTTCGATTTAACCGCAAGCAGGAATGGTGTTCATACTGAAAAGTAATATTGCTTTTTTGTCATTCCCGCGGAAGCGGGAATCCAGGTTCTTTAACTTGGATTCCGGGTCGAGCCCGGAATGACACATCAGCCCGGCAAGTAGAAGTAAAACGTTGTTCCTTTACCCGGTTTTGATTCGGCCCGGATTTTTCCCTTGTGTTGTTCGATAATCAGTTTTGAGATGGCAAGTCCCAGTCCCGTGCCTTCGATGTCTTTTACATTCGTTGACTTGATTTGCCCGTATTTTTTGAACAGCTTACCGAGGTCGTCTTTGCTTATCCCGCAGCCGGTGTCCGCGACTGCGACTTCTATGCCGTTTTCGTCTTTTCTTGTGCGTATGACGATGCTTCCCTCGGTTGTGAACTTCAGGGCGTTGCTTACGAGGTTGGTTACGACGCGGGTTATGCCATCGTAATCAAATTCCGTTTTGGGCAGTCCTTCTTCAAGCTCAATTCGCAAGTCCAGCCCTTTTTGTCTGGCTACCGGCCCCATCATTTTGTAAACGTCTTTTGCCAGTTCATTTATGTCGTTTTCCGCAATGTTGAACGGCTGTTTGTCTGCGTCGATTTTCTCGAAGTCGAGAAAGTCGGTTATCAGCCGGGTCAGCCGTTCGACGTTTCTTTTAGCCAGCGCGAGAAATTCTTTTTGTTCCTCGTTGACCGCGCCCGCCTCGCCGCTTGCGACGATATCGATACCCTCTTTGATTGCCGTTAGCGGTATTCGCAGGTCGTGCGAGACCATATTTACCAGGTCCGCTTTGGCGGCGAGCGCCTCTTTGAGTTTCCGCTCCACCTTTTTGCGTTCCAGCGCGTAGAGCAGCGTCCTGCCGAGCATATTTGCAATCGCCGGGCCTTTTACGAGATAATCCGTCGCGCCGAGGTTTATCGCCGAAATGCCCGTCTGGTCGTCCGCCAGTCCGGTCAGGACAACGACTGGGATTTCTCCCGCCGCCGATAGTGCACCTTTTACTGTATCAAGCCCGCTGCTGTCGGGCAGCCCCAAATCGAATAGCGCCACGTCGAATAGTTCGCGTTTGAGCTTGTCAATTCCCGTGGCCATTGTGCCGGCGGTCTCGACCTCGAATTTGACGGGAAGCGGCGAGCCGGCCAACGCCTTTTTAGCCGACAGGCAATCCACTTCATCGTCATCAACCACCAGGATACGAATTTTCGGCGTCATTGTGCCATCCTCGAAATCGTTATTCTGTTCTCCATAACGGCGGATTCTAAATCATCAATCATCAATTAGCAATCATCACTTTGTTGTGCATTATATTTGCCCCGGCGTATTTGCCCTTAGTTGTAACGTCTTGTCGTTGTGTTGTTTAGGCGTCTTTCGTCAAGATCAATTCTAAAGGCCGTTAAAATATGCTATAATGAGAATCGACATGGTTTTTTGTGGGGTGTTGTGATGAAACCGAATAAAGGTCTTTACGTTATCTTCGGTTGGCTGATGGCGGTGCTTATGGCAACGTCATTGGCCCGGGGCGGGCAGACGTTTATCGATAACGCCGGCTTCGAGGTTAATACCTGGGACACCGGTTTCGCCGATGAATGGTGGTCTTGGCCTACCGAAAATGCTGCTTATCACAACCCCGACCCGAACAATGCCCATAGCGGCAATGCGTATATCACTATTTCTGCGGACTCCAACGAATGGCCCAACGTCGGTATTACTTCGCCGATACGCGTATCGTATGACACAAACTACATACTCGGCGGATACATCGCGGACGCTAATGGCGGGCAGAGCGGCCAGAATCTTTACGGCACCGCCGGGATTAGAGTTGATTGGTATGCAAACGCAAGCGACTCGTATGATATGCGGCTCGGCTCCGACTACATTACTCCAGCCGTACCGAAGGACGGCAATTATTATTATTACTCGGGCACATTCCGCAACCACTATGACGCCAACTACGTCCAGATTATTCTTGCGGCCACAAAAACTTCCGGACAAACCCCGACCTTCAAATTTGATGATATTGTATTCGCAAAGGCGAATCCTCCCGCCAAACCGGACTTCAACGGCGACAGGACAGTCAACTTCATAGATTTCGCGCTGCTGGCCCAGGGATACAAAAAGGCCATTTCCACATACGATATGGATGGCGATGGCACTTTCGGGCTTTCCGACCTTGCATTGTTTATGCACGAATGGACAAGGATTATTCCCGACATTCCCGGCTATCAGTTCGTATGGTCTGATGAATTCGACGGCACGGAAATCGACCGCACAACCTGGACCAACGAGATAAGCAGCAGTGCGCGTAATGACGAACTTGAGGCCTATACGGACCGGCCGGATAATTCGGTCGTCCAGAATGGCAACCTTGTCATAATCGCAAAGCAGGAACAATATGGTTCCAACAACTATACCTCGGCTCTTCTTTACTCCCAGACCAAAGCTGACTTCCTATACGGCAGAATGGCCGCCAGAATAAAATTGCCTGTTGGACAGGGAATCTGGCCTGCTTTCTGGATGATGCCCACAACCTCAGTTTACGGCGGCTGGCCTCTAAGCGGAGAAATAGATATCCTCGAAACAATTAACGCGGGCGACCGTGTTTATGGCTCCTTGCACTTTGCCGACGTTAACAACCAGCACATCGGCACAGGCGGCACATACTACGATAACGGCTTGTGTTTCGCGAACGATTACCACATTTACGCAATCGAATGGGACCCCAACGAAATCCGCTACTATGTAGATGATGTTATGTATTTTTCAACAACCAATTGGAGCAGCGGCACAAATCCGTATCCCGCTCCGTTCAACCAGCCATTCTATTTCATCCTCAACATCGCAGTCGGCGGCAGTTGGCCGGGTGCGCCGGACGCCACTACAGTTTTCCCGCAGAAGATGTACGTTGACTGGGTCCGCGTTTATCAAAAGAACCCCTGAAAACGCACACTCCTTCAATATTAGCTCGCCCAAAGATAATGTAATTGATTTCAGGGATTTCGCCGTATTTGCCGCCGATTGGCGTAAATACTGATAGATTGCTTCTTGCGGAAAATTGCGGATAGACAGCGAAGTGTTTCGATGTCAGCGTTTTATCCCCGGCTTTTCTTTTTCGTCTTCCGTTTTCAGCCATCCAATCGCCTCGGTCGGTTCGGAAAACACCCTGAATTGAAGCGACGAGATGATTGAGACGTTCTCGAAAAATGCGAAGTTGCCGCTGCGTGGCGACGCAGGGTCGAACAGAATCGCCACCTTATATTCAGGCCCTATGCCGATTTCCTTGAATAACCTGGGCAAGTCGTCAATTTGCAGAATGGTTAAGTTGGTCTGCAGCAGCCGGTGGTCAACGAGGACCTTTTTTGTGTTGTGGCGTATTGCTGCCGCAAAGGTCTCCTGTGTCATAATTTTGTTATCGTCCCAGGTGATAAGACCGGAGGTCTTCACGACCAGGATACCTTCTTTCTTATTGTGTTCGATTTCCCATTTCATTGCCTGCTCCTTATTATAATGCCGGAGCAAGTTGGGAATCAATAGATGATGACATGGGGCTTGTCGTTTCTCGCGTTAAACGGGCGATGAACCGCATCGCGGACGACTCGGCCCCCATCGTAGCGTCTGTTCGTACCTTGTTATCCGGACGTGCCGGAACAACCGATGGCTCAAGTTTTCTTCTACTTATATAATACGATGCGTTAAGGACTTCACAAATCATCAATTGTGTGATATCGCGTGTAATAGATTGTCGCGGCAAAGGGAAAATTAGAGAGTTATTGCTCCGGCTCCTGCTTTTGCATCAGCTCAATTATCTCGGCTTTTGCGGGCATCGCGTCCACCGCCGACGTGAACTTTACCAGCTATTTACTGTTAAAAAGGCGTTGAAATCAGATTTTACGACCAAACCAAATAATACAGCGTTTTTGGGCTAAAACGGGCGTTCGGGAAGGTCGGAAAAATTATCAAAAAACAGGATTCCCTGGCATGGAGAGGGTTATTCGGATTTGCTAACAACATTTTGGATTTTGACCTCGGCGTATATGACAAAATCGCTTTTTCTCTCAGATTAGATGCTTTTTGCGGATATCCCAGATTTTTAATAGGAAATCCGACTTCGCGCTTGACATTATCGGTTTTTGCGTATAGGATATTAAACGCCATTTGTGTAGGCCACACCAAGCCAGCCGGTGGCAAGAAGAAGGACGAAGGGTGAGAGTGATGAGAAGTAGTAAACAGAGCATTGGTTTTGTGCTCATAGTCAGCATTGGTATCTCTCTTTTATTTCCCGCCACATCAGCCCTCACAGCTTGATTGCTTGTTTTTTTTGCAGGAGAAGAGTATGAAAAAGTTAGCGCCAATTTGTGCAGTGGTAATTTTTGTTATGACGATGTCCGCTGGCGCGACAACTATCAATTACACAGTGTCGGGCTGGGGACCAAATCAGTATCCAGCATCCATTACGCCGCCAACCAGTGCGCCATGGGGCGTTGACGGTTATCCGGGCGATACGCTGGGAATGGTTACCTATACCGGCACACTTGACCTTACGCCAGGGACATACAACCTGAAGATTAACACTCTTAACTGGACTATCGATTACACCTATGGCGGCACCGCGACCAATCCGGATGACTGGAGTAATGTATTCCATAATATTACAGCGATTCGTAGTATATCTTTTGACGGCGGTCCTTCAGGTTCCCTCAGCCAGACAGCACTTCTTGAAAATCAATGGGCGAACGACTTTCTGACTATCGATGAAGGCGCTACCAGTTCTTTTACTGTCGGCGGGTTCCAGGTTAATGTAACGCCGTTGGGACTTGACCAGTTCGGAGGCACCAACTTTGACGGCTCCAATCCATGGGTTCAGTCTCAAACAGACATTATAGCAAGATTTGATGTTGTGTCTGAGCCGGCAACTACGACGACAATTGCTGCGCTGCCGGTTGCCAACTCGGTAGGTTCAGATGACTATGCCGCGGGATTTGCCCCGGGAAGCTGGCAGGCAAACGCCACAATCGCTGGACAAAAATCCGAGTATTATATCAGCCCTCAGGCGTTGTTCGGGCGCGACGTAACCATTGGAGAAATTTCAAGCATCGGTTACTTTACGAAAAAAAATACAACTCATACTGCTGACGCAGCGGATTGGTACATTAATATTTACACCATGCCCGATGCCAATCTGCCTGTCCACGGCACATGGTATGGCAATCGTATTGGCAGCGAACCTTATTTCTCGGAAAACCTGGTCGACCTCTGCAACACATGGAACCAATGGGTTACCGCAGCGGGCCAAAACAACAGACTGCGATTCTTTGATTCAACCAATAATCAGTATTTCGGCAGCTACACGGACGGTTTCTTATCAGATTTAACCGGCAACACAGCCTATAATAATCAGAAGATTCTTTCGTTTTCCGTTCAAACAGGCTCTGCCTGGGCCAACGGGTTCACAGGATTGGTGGATGGATTAAGTATCGAACTGACCAGCGGAGATATTGGCCGAGTCAACTTTGTCGCGACAAGCTTTTGCCCTGAGCCATTGGTCGGCGACTTGGATGGCGATTGCAGGGTTAACTTTATTGACTTTGCAATGATGGCAGAAAACTGGCTCAAGTGCGATCTCGTGTCGCAGGAAGCCGGTCTGGACAATCTTCAATGGTCTGTTCAGTATATGATTGACACAAGCCAAACGGATTTCGGTCAGATACAAAGTCCCGGTCCGAGAGATAACAGAGGTTTGGCGATTTCGCCCGATGGACGTTATCTTTACGCCGGCTATAACAACGGCCCGGCAGTTCGCAGGATTGATTTGACGGTAAGCGATTATATTAACGCTGCCGACGCGCAAATCACAGGTGTTCGCGGCAAGTCAATCGATGTTGACGATGCCGGCAGAGTTTATCTGGCAGAGGGAACATCGATTAAAATTTACAATGCCGATTTAAGTTCAAATCTCTTTAATCTGCTGGGCCTCACTAACTCTGAAGGTGTCGCGGTAACACGCAAAAATGGCCAGCTTCTGCTTTATAACTCTGACAGAACAGATGGTACATTGAAAAAATGGCTGCTTATCGAAAGCGGTGGCTCAATAACCAGCGCAACACTTGATACAACATTCGGCTCCGGCGGCAGCGTTGCTCTGGCAGGTAATCTTCGCGGAGTTGGGGTTGACTCGAACGGGAAAATCTGGGTTGCGGGTTATGGAAATAATACTGTTTATCGCGTCTCCTCAGATGGATTGACAGTAAATTCGCTAACCATTAATTCGCCGATAGATATTGATTTTGTCGCAGGTACAGCGCTGGTCAGCCGGTATACCGACAGAGTTATCAGCAGGTTTGATATGAACACGATGCTCAGTGCAGGTGCCGATATTACCGTGCCCTGGACAGCTCTTGAGCTTGACCCGGACGGCCAGAGCGCAGGCGGAGCATTGTCAGGTATTGCGGTATTTGGCAATGGCTTTTTTGTCGCTAATGAAACCGGCCAGACCGCCGATGAAAAATCAACCTACGGCAGAACTGACGGCAACAGCGGATATATAGGCGATAAGTTTTATACCGACCTTTATAATGATGATAATGACCCTATTTTGTTCGCTATCCCTGCACAGGCGACAATCACCTGTTCTGGGCCGTTAGCCGGTGATGTGAATGGTGACTGCATGGTTAACGTTGTTGACTTGGCAAAGATGGCTGAAAACTGGCTCACATGCAATCTTCAACCGCAAAGCAGTTGCCCGTAAAATTATAAAAAGCAAATTAAAACCCCGGCCTGATTTTGCCAGGGTTTTTTATTGTTAATATTTCCTGTTCTTGGCGGAATTTGAGTTGTTGTAATTCACAAAGAAATATAGCAGAGCATAAAAAGCTCGAAAAAACAGCGTTGTTTTATAAAACAAAGGGCTGTGTTCAAACAACACAGCCCTTTTTCTATTAAGGATTTTAGCCGATATTAAGCCCGTTTTGTGATTTTGGTCAGCCAGCGGATTACTCCGGCTCCTTTTGCATAAGCTCGATTATCTCGGCCTTTGTGGGCATCGCGTCAACCGACCCGAATTTGGTGCAGGCAAGCGCGCCCGCCGCCGATGCGAATTTTACGGCCTTTCGCAAATCATCACCCACCGCCAGTGATGCCGCCAGCGCCCCGGCGAATGCGTCTCCTGTTCCCGTGTGGTCAACCAACTCAATTGGATAAGCCGGCACGTGGTCGGCATTGTCTCTGTCAACGACCATACATCCGCGTCTGCCCATAGTTATAACCGCTGCTCCCACTCCTCTGGCGACGAGGTCTGAGCCGACCATTTTCGCGGTGCGGATATTGGCGCCGGAATGCTCACTTATCAGCGACGCCTCGTAAAGATTCGGTATCATCACGTCCACCGAGAAATACTCCGCGGGCAGCGTCGTTTCCGCTCCGGCGCACGAGCCGCCAAGCACGCCCGCCGGGTCGAGAATAACCTTTTTGCCGTACAGTTTGGCGATTGAGATGGTTTTGATAATTGCGTCTTTGGGCAGCCCGGCGTGAATCAGGCACACGTCCGCTTCCGCTATCGCCCGCTCCGCCAGCTCGATATCCGCAGGCACAAGCGCAAGGTTGGCCCCATCGTATATAATGCTCGCGTTTTCGCCCTTGGTATCCACAAGCGTCAGGATGACGCCTGTGTTTTTTGCCTGCGCGGTGAAGACGTATTTGGTTTTTACGTCATATTGTTCCAATACTGATTTTATCGTCGCCCCAAGCGGGCAGTTGCTGATTTTGCTTATCAGGTGAACTTCGCAGCCGCAAAGAGCCGCCTCGACGGCCTGGTTGACTCCCGGCCCTGTCGCTGTCATTGATAATGCCGTCCCCGTTGTTGTCTGGCCCGCCGCCGGCACCTCCGTGCACTTTATCGCCAAGTCAACGTATGCCCCGCCGACAACAACTACGTTAGGATTCCGTTCCGACATATCAATTCCTCAAAGGCCGTCTGTTATCGCGTGAGTATATCCTGCCCCAACCCATTTGCAACCTTTTTATTGCCGCCCGCAAAGACCGAAATACGAGAAATGAATGGGCCCGGAAGGGATCGGACCTTCGACCAATGGATTATGAGTCCACTGCTCTACCGCTGAGCTACGAGCCCGTAACAGTGGTAAGGATAACCGCTTTAACCGAGAAATGTCAATATCCACGTTCACGATTTGAGGAAATCGGGCAGTTCCATAAATATTATCTTCAAGAAAAATTATTCGCAAAGTCGAAGAAATATGGTATACTACTGTTCCCGTTTTGGCATTTGGACACGTCGATTGCTTTGCGTATATATTTCGCCGAGTTGTCAGTGTAGGGAATGCGATAATCTTTTGGAATGGAGTTGGTTTATGAAAAAACATCCGGCGATAACGTCCCGCGACCTCGGTCTGGAATTCGCGGCAATCTGCGGCAAACATTTCCTCGGGCTTGAGCACCTGCACTATGGCTACTGGCCCGAAGGGCTTCCCGTAAACATAAACAACCTGCGCACCGCACAGGAAAATTATACCAGCTTTCTGTTGTCGCAAATTCCTGCTGGCGTCCGCACCATTCTCGATGTTGGCTGCGGCTCAGGACATACCTCGAAACGGCTCGCTGATATGGGCTACAACGTCGCCTGTGTTTCGCCGAGTCCCGTGCTAAGTGCCAAGGTGCGGGAGTTGATGGGCGATGCCTGCAAAATATATGAGTGCAAGTTCGAAGATTTGCAGACCGAAGATAAGTATGACCTGGTGCTGTTCAGCGAGAGTTTTCAGTATATCAAGGTGCGAATGTCGCTTGGCAAGACGCTTGAGATTCTCAATCCGGGCGGCTATCTGCTTGTTTGCGACGTTTTTCGCAAAGACGTCGAGCTTGAACCGGACAAAAAAGGCGTCGGCGGTGGTCATCTGCTGAGCAGATTTTACAGTCAGGTTGCGGCCGGTTCATTCGAGCAGATTAAGGATATTGATATAACCGACCGGGCGATGCCTAATATGGACCTGATGGACGACACGATGAAAAACGTTGTCCGTCCCATTGTTGACTCAACTATCAACTTCCTCGGCGGCAGATATCCGCTTATGAGCAGGGCTATTCAGTGGCTGTACAGAAAGCGAATCGGGAACGTTTATCAGAAATATTTCAACGGCAACAGGGCCAGCGCCGACTTCGTGAAATACAAATCCTATCGGCTTTTGCTTTATAGATATACCTGCAAAGTCCCTGCGGGAAATCCTGTCGTAAGCAATACGTGCCCGGACAACAAGGCAGCCAGCCCGGTTACTTCGCCCGCGGGCATTTGAAGCGATATTGGCATCCGGCATAATTAAAAACGCCTCGCATTGAGTGTTTTTCCCTGCTATTGCTATTTACCGTATTTTATCCGCCAATAGAAAATTTGCGATTATTAATGGTTGACTTTCCAGATTGTAAATTATAAAGTGTCGTCATCCGGAGGTTTTGCCGCTTTTGCGTATGATAAGTTGACAATTTGTAAACCGAAAGTAAGTTCCGGCATGGCCGGAGAAAACTATATTGGTAATCTTTATTGGCAGGGCACGAAAATCGCAAAGAGACCATACATTCAGGGGTCGTATTCAAAAGGGGAAATCGCTCTTTTGAAAAAGCAGTATCCGGCCACAAGCGCGGTGGTTCTGGCCGGCAAACTCAAACGTTCGCTTATATCTGTTCAGAAGCAGCTCCGCGAGATGGGTATTGGCAGACGAGACGTATCCGACTGGACGCCCGCGCAACTGCGGTATCTGCGAAAGAACTATCGCGAAACAGCAACCTGGGAGCTTGCCAATAAGCTGAACGTGACGCCGTCAGTCATAAAACACAAGGCCGCCGAGTTGAAACTCAAAAAGAGATAGTCAGCTCCTCAAACGGGACCATCCAAACCAAAACGATGGACGACTGCTTATGATAATCGGCGTGATGACGGCCAACTTGCACCTCCACGGTATCGGCTCGCTCAAAGAGAAGCGCAGCATCGTCAAAAGCGTTATCGGCCGGTTGCAAAGCCGGTTTAACGTCTCAATTTCTGAAGTTGACCACAACGACAGCAAACTTATCGCCACCATCGGCGTCGCTGTCGTCGGCAATGACAAGTCCTTTATCGAAAGCCAACTCGAAGCCGTTGTAACTTTTATGCGTAACGATGGCCGGTTCTACCTCGGAACAATCGAACGTGAAATTTATCCGGCGTAGCCCGACACCCATTTTGGGAAAACATCGGCAGCGAATTTGAAGAGACCTCAGGATTCAAAACCAGTGCGGGGCGAAGTCGGACCTTTGGCGTTTGATTTGCCCAGGCGTTCCCAAAAATATCCCGAAAAAGACCAAACCGTAGCAAAACGGTAACAATCATTCCTTATAAAATACAGGTGTCAAAGAGGTGTTTTTTTGATAACTTATTGTTGAAAGGATAAGATTATGAGGACGCTTAAAGCCATCGTTACAGGCATTGTGCTGACGGCGATACTACCGATTTGTATTGCTGCTGCCGCCCCGACAAGCGAACTGCTGCAAAAAGGGCTATACGCCGAAGAGGTCGAAGGCAACATCGATTCGGCCATTAAAACCTACGGGGAGGTAATAAAGAAAACTGACGCCCCGCGCAACCAGATTGCCCAGGCCCTTTACAGGCAGGGTATGTGTTATCTGAAAATCAAAAACGAGCAGGCGGCAAAGACGGACTTCGAAAAGCTGGTCAGCGAATACGCCGACCAGGCCGAGATTGTGCAGAAGGCGCAGTTAGAGCTGGATGATTTGACGGATTTTGACCCGGCTGCTTTAATGCCTCCGGGAACGCTTATTTATGTTGAGCTTGGCAGCCCCGGCAGACAGGTTGAGACAATTCTCAATATGCTCAAAGGTACGCCCTACGAAAATCCACTTGCCGCCATAGGAAACCAGAATGCTGCCAACCCCGGCCAGAAATCGCCAGGGGATATTGTGGCCAGCCTTCTTAATCCCAGTATGATGGCGGAGTTCAAAAAGATTCGCGGTTCGGCGATTGGCGTTACCGGCATCGCCCAGAATAATCCGCCTATGATTGCGGTCCTTTATCCCGGCAAAAGCGACGCCCTGCGCGGCCTGATTATGGCTGGATTAAATATGGCCGGAGCGTCTGGCGAGCCGGTTGAAGGTATGCAAACCATCAATATTCAAAATGCCGTCACGGCGGCATACGATGACAGGGTAATTATCGTTGCCACTTTGCCCGAACAGCTCAAGTGGGTCATCAGGCAATATAAAGGACTGGTCTCCGAGCCGACGCTCGCTTCGAGCAATCCCTCGTTTGTGAAATTGAACAAAAAGACCAGGCACGACAACGCGCTGACTGCCTGGGTGAATGTTCATGATGTCTATTCGAAGCTGCTGCAATTGTTCCCCGCAGGCCAGATTCCCAAACAGATTTTCCTCGTCGATGCTGTCGTTGATTTTAATCACATCGATTACCTGACCTATACCGATTCGATTGAGCAGGATGGTCTTAACGATTCTCTCGAAATCGTATTCAAAGATGGCCATCACTGCCTCGCGTACGATTTGATTCGTACTCCCAACATAAACAAAGCGGCGCTTTCGGCCGTTCCTCCCGGTGCCGTAGCCCTGGTGACATTCGCCTTGTCCGCTGACAATGAAAACCAGACCGGCGCTGTGCGCGCACAGATTAAAAACTTCAGCGGTCTCGATATCGGCAGAGAAATTTTCGCCAACATCGAGCAGGTTACTGTCTTTGCTTTGCCTGCTAAAACGCCAGGTGCGCCTTTGCCTGCATCCATCGGGCTTGCGATTACAAGTCACAATCCTCAGCAGACGCGACAGATTCTCGCAAAGACCATCGGCACCGCCGACTCAATGCTCACCGGCCGGCCCGTGGCTGATGCCAATTCGTTCGCCGGAAAATATCAGATTGGCCAGGTTCAAGATAAGCCGATGTATTGCTATGTCGAACAGGCGGGCAAAGTTACTGTCCTTTCGCTGAATCCCGATATTACGCAGGCCTCGATGGCAGCGATTAAAGACCACAACAGCGTATGCAACGCCGGGCCGCTCAGCGATGCTGTCGCCAAAATGCCCGCAAGCGCAAGCAAGATGATTCTTATCAACGCCGGAGGCACAATTCGTATCGCCGCCCCGACAATAATCTCATATATAGGCGGGGACAACCGCGATGCACTTAAGGATAATTTCAATCAGCTTGCGACGGCCTGCGATAAATCAGTCATCGAGCTTCGCACCGATGAGCAGCCGAATAACTTTACCTTCAACAGAAAACTAACGGGATTGCCCCCGCTGAATCAGCTCTTTGGCCCGATTAACCAAATTGCCCAGACCATAAAACAAACCAGGACCGAAGCCGTTGCTGAAGCGGCGCGAAGGCGGGCGGGCATTGCCATAAAACAGACGCCCGTCGCGCCGGTTATCGATGGTGTTGCGGATGCTGCCTGGTCCGTCGCCGACAAAATCAAACTGACTAATGTGCTGTATAAGCCCATTTCCTCGCCGAACGACCTTTCGGCTGATTTCAAAACGATGTGGGACCAGAACAATCTTTACCTGTTCGTTGATGTCATCGATGATGTGCTCAAGAATGACGCCGTTGAACCATATGAAAATGACAGCGTCGAGGTTTTTATCGACGCTACTAACAGCAAATCTGCCTCATACGGCCCAACCGATTATTCATACATTTTCGTTTGGGATAAGACGTCGCCTAAAATCTATGAACAAAAACAAAATCGTATTGAAGGTGTTCAATATGCGATGGTGACGACCAGTACAGGTTATCAATTGGAAGTCAAGTTCCCCTGGTCAACACTCGGCACAAAACCCCGTACAGGAGCAAAGATTGGCTTGGATGTTCAGGTCAACGATAACGACTCCGGCGGAAAACGCGATAAAAAGTTAACTTGGCACGCTACGCAGGATAACGCCTGGGAGAATCCGCAGGCCTTTGGAAATGCTGAGTTAGGCGGACTCCTCGGCTGGTGGAAGTTTGACGAAAAAGAAGGCACAACCGCCGCTGACAGTTCGGGCAACGGCAATGACGGCACGCTTGTGGGTAATCCGCAGTGGCGGCCTCAGGGCGGGAAAATCGGCGGGGCGATAGAGTTAAGCGGAAAAGGCGATTACGTCAAAATCGCCAACGAATCTGCATTCAACATTACCAGCCAGATAACAGTTGCCGCGTGGGTTAATATAACCTCTGTTCCGCAGGAGTGGACCGGCATTGTCACCAAGGGCGACACCGCCTGGCGGCTTTCCACGAGTTTTGCCAACAATGTGTTTCATTTCGGCACTGCCCGCGAGGACTATCTCAACGGAGTGACCACTGTAAGTTCGGGCCAGTGGCATCACGTCGCGTGCGTTTATGACGGCTCAAAGATGAGCATTTATGTTGACGGAAAATTAGACGTTTCGAGACCGCAGTCAGGTCCCATCGCGACCAATAACTTCCCCGTTTGCATCGGGGAAAATATCGAGCTGACCGGGCACTGCTGGAATGGTCTCATTGACGATGTCCGTATTTATAATTACGTGCTTTCGGAGAATGAAATCGCGGCTTTAGCAACCGTTAAATAAAGAGGTACGATTTGAAATTTGGCTCAGCTCCTATCACCGGGCGTAATCAGTTACAGTGGGTAGTGCTGCTCGCGATAGCGGTAGTGCTGCCCACTGTAAGTTTGCTCTGGTTTATGAGCAGGGCGGTCTCCAACGAGCGGTTGGTCATAAGGGAAAAATTAGCCGCCATTTACCAGGACAAACTTGCACTGGCCGGTCAAAAGGCCGCCGAAACCTGCGCCGCCAATATAAGCATCCTCGATAAGCTCGCCCTGAGCAGAGTCGAAGGGACAGGACAGAACGCAAATCCATATTCGCTTTTCAAACAGCTCGTGCTTGAGCGCAACTTCGAAGGCGTGGTTGCCTTTGATTCAAAGTCAGCGGTTGTATATCCGGTGCCGGGTGACATAATTTCAGACACGGCTCAGCAGGATAATGATTTCGCAGCCGCCCGGCAGCTTGAATTCACCGGCAGACAATACGCCGAGGCCGCGGAAAGTTACGGCAGGTTTTCAGCCGATAAAGACCCTCGAATCGCCGTTGCGGCCATTATGGGTAAAAGCCGATGCCTGTCTAGGCTCGGCCGGCTTGATGAGGCGATAGAAGAATGTCAAAAAGCCGCTTTTGTTTCTGTGGATAGAAATACTGATACCGCATTGCTCGTCGCCGTTCAAAATGCCCGATTGCTTCTTCTGGATTTGCTCAGGCAGGCCGGCGCACAGTCCAGAGCACAGCTTGCGCAGCGAACGGTCGATGAACTTATCGCCGATATCTATAGCGTCCCCAAAATGCCGTCGAGCAGAAATCTCTTTATCGCGGGAAAGGTTTTACAAACCTTTGTAGATATGCCCTTCCTCGAAGGCAAAGCTTCGCTCAAAAAAGAAACGCTCGTCAAACTGGCCGTCGCCGAAGAGTTTTCTATTTTTATTGCTGAAAACTCATCGCTTATCCGCACATTGCCTGACAGGCCGCCGGATACTTTCTTCCGGGCGGGTGCCGACTATTGTCTCTATCACAAGACCCCGTCAATGGCGCTTCTGATTTTGTTTTCCGATAAAGGAATCGCATCAGCCCTCGCTGGCTATGAAGATACGTTCAAGGACTCTGATTCGGCTTATCGCATTGTTGATGCTTTTGGCGATTTTGTCGCAGGTATAACAAAACCGGCGGGCAGACCTTTCGCGACAGTATCATTGGCTGATTGTTTTCCGGGCTGGAAAATTGAATTATATTTCAAAGGAAGCGAAATTTTTGATAAGGCCGCCGACAGGCAAATCGCCATTTATGTCTGGACCGGAGCGCTTGTGATATTGCTTATTCTCGTCGTCGGCGCATTCGCCGCCCGCGCCATAGGCAGACAAATCCGGCTCAATAAAATGAAAAACGATTTTATCGCCACCGTCTCGCACGAGCTGAAGACGCCGCTCGCCTCGATGCGCGTCCTCGTCGATACCCTGCTCGAAGGCAACATCAAAGATGAAACGCAGACCGAGGAATACTTGCGCATGACCGCAAAGGAAAACGAACGGCTCAGCCGAATGATTGATAACTTCCTGACCTTCTCGCGGATGGAGCGTAACAAAAAGGCCTTCGAAATGACTCCGGCAAACCCCGCCTCGATAGCAAACGACGCCGCGGAAGCGGTCAGGGCTAAATATACTGCACATAATTGTCAGTTCACGGTTGATATCGCGGAGAACCTGTCCGAAATATCAGCCGACCACGGCGCGATGGTTACCGTCCTCGTCAATCTTCTCGACAACGCCTGCAAATATACAGGCGACCAAAAGCAAATCTCGCTGAAGGTCTTCGCTGAAAAGGATAATGTCTGTTTTGCGGTTTCGGATAACGGTATCGGCCTTGCGCACAGGCATATCCGTAAAATTTTCGACAGCTTCTACCAGGTTGATAACTCACTTGCCAGAAAAGTTGAGGGTTGCGGACTGGGCCTCAGCATCGTCAAATTCATTGTCGATGCCCATAAAGGTAAAATATCTGTAGATAGCAAACCCGGCAAAGGAAGCACTTTCACGGTCAGAATCCCTGTTTCGCCGAAACAGGCCGGTTAAGGAATTTAGATATGAGAACCGTTCTTATTGTTGAGGATAATCCCACAATGGTGCGTGCCCTCGAAGACAATTTCACAATGAAGGGCTACAAGGTCAAAACGGCCTTTGACGGGGAAGCGGGGTTGAACGCGGTGCTGGAAAAAGGAGTGGACCTGGTTATCCTCGATATAATGCTGCCCAAAATCAACGGCTTCGAGATTTGCAGCCGGGTCCGCAGTAAGGGTATCACTACGCCCATCATTATGCTCACCGCCAAGGACCAGGAGCAGGATATTGTTATGGGCCTCAATCTCGGCGCCGACGACTATGTCACCAAGCCCTTCAGCATACAACAGCTTCTCGCCCGCGTTGAGGCGTTGTTGCGCAGGACCGCTCAGCCCGAGCCGGACGTTTATCAATTCGGCGGTTTCAGGCTGGACGTTGTAAAACAAAAACTCACTCATAATGGAGTCGAAGTGCCTTTGAGTCCTAAGGAATATAACGTGCTGCATCTGCTCGTCAAAAGGCAGGGCTCGGTTCTGACGCGCGAAGAAATACTCACCAGCGCCATTGGCAACGCACATTTCGTCAGCGAGAAGAATATCGACGGCTTCGTAAAGGCCATCCGTGAAAAAATCGAGCCGGACTTGAACAAACCGGCTTTTATCCATACCATAGGAGATATCGGGTATAAGTTTGAAACGGTGTAGAGAATGGAAACGATATTAATAGTCGAAGATGACCCCACGATGCTGCGGGGCCTCAAAGATAACTTCGAGTTCAAGGGCTATAAAGTCATTACCGCCTCCGATGGCGAGAAGGGGCTTGAAGCCGCCCTTAACGCCAGACCCGATTTAATCCTCCTCGACATTATGCTCCCCAAAATCAACGGCTACGAAATTTGCCGCCTGATTCGCGAGCAAAAACTCGATATGCCGATTATTATGCTCACCGCCAAGGGCGAAGAATCCGATATCGTGCTGGGCCTCAACCTCGGCGCTGATGATTATGTCACCAAGCCCTTCAGCATCAAAGAACTTCTCGCCCGCGCCGCTGCTTTCCTGCGTCGGGCAAAAAAGGAAACCCAGGATATTCACGAATTTGGCTGTTACCGCCTCGACATATCCGCAAGACGGCTCACTCGGAAAGGAAAGGAAATCGAGCTTTCCCCCAAAGAGTTTGACCTTCTCGCGTTTTTCATCAAAAGACAGGGCCGCGCTCTTACCCGCGATGAAATCTTAAACGCCGTCTGGGGATATGATTGCATCGTAACTCCTCGCAGTATCGACCGGTTCGTAACTACCCTGCGTGATAAAATCGAGCCCGACCCATCCAAACCGGTTTTCATTCACACCATAAGGCAAATCGGCTACAGGTTCGAACCACCCGAATCAAAACACTAACGCCGACAACCGTCCGCCTGCCCTCCCGTAGCGCAGCGAAGGTCCTCGGGTTTAGCTTCATTGGTTCTCTGCCGGGGATCCAGGATTAATTGTATTTATCGCTTCGCTGAATATATCTTCCCACTTGGGATTAAATTGCTCAATCAATCTGATTTTCCACCGCCTGTTGTATTTCTTCAATTGTTTCTCTCTATTCATTGCCGTTTGCCTATTCTCGCATTTCTCTAAATATACAAGTTTATTGACTTCGTAATCCTTTGTAAATCTACAACCATTACCCGCCTTGTGTCTTACCGCCCGCTTCGCTATATCCTCTGTCATCCCGACATACAGCGTCCCATTCTTCCTGCTCGCCAGTATATATACATAATATTTGCCCATATCAACATTATACCCGTCTCCCGTAGCGCAGCGAAGGTCCTCAGGGGCATCCAAATAATATTTAGTCCTGCTATTTATACCTTTCTTTTTATTTAATCACATTGTCATTATAGTCACGTGGCCCCGGGGGAACCGTCAAATCCATAATCAGTTCTCTAAGAGGTATCTGACGCGGTTTAACAATTGGCGGCAGCTCCGCCCTGATATGACGGACGCCAACAATATTGTTATTACTCTCGCCGCTGTTACTGTTATTATTATAATTTGCTTTTCTTTGTGGGGTTCTTTTGTTGTGCTTCACAGCATTCATCGATTGGTCTACAAATGGTGAAGTGTCCTTTTCCGTACAGAAATAACCATCCGTCCATGTCATCTTTCCCGGCATTCCGGACTTATAGCTCCAGCCAACCGTCTCAAGACAATCTAAGCTCTTAAATCCCCGATTCCAGTTTGACAGGTCGTAAAAGACCCATCCGGCATCAGGAAAATACGCCTCAATAAATGTATGACCATTTCCGCTGTCAATAAACTTTGCGTCCACCGTTTCTGCCGGAATGCCGATTTTCCTGAGCATTGCACATGCCAGCCGCGACATAGGTGTGCAGCTTCCTTTCCTCTGCGTCAGGACCTCGTTAGATGTCCTTTCCCCTTTCTCGAATTTTATATTTTCATTAATCCAGTCGCAAACCCCTTCTACAACGTTTTCCGCGTCGCTTGAATTATTGACTATCTGTTCACAGATAGGCCCAAGTTCATGGTTATTAGGGTCAATGCCTTCTTTTATGTCTGCCTTGAGAGAATCGGCGAAACGTTTCTTCACGTCTTCGGAATAAGGCAGTTTCGCGGTTGTATATAAATTATTGAAATAGGCCAATTGCACATCCATTTTCTGTTCGACTGTAATCTTATCTGACTTGGGAGCGTTCCATGTCAATTTGTAATAACGACGCGGCATACCGAGGTTATCCGAAGTAACTGCTACATTATTGGGCTCCTCGCTGTACTCAAATTTCGAGGACTTAACGACCTGCCAGTTAGTTGAGCCCCAGAAACTCATCAGGGCGGGAACCTCCGCTACCGATGGCTTTCCTTTCTGTACAGTAATCTCATAATGGCGAGTAACCACAAGGTTACGACGGGCCGGGTCCTGGAGGATATTAGGTGCCGCCAATGCTTGTGATATACTTAGGATAGATATCAGAAACATTAAGAAAATATGTTTAATCATATGTGTTTCCCTTCTTTAATTTACCAGGGATTTGCCTGATATTTTCCACTTTAAACGTTTGACTATATTACCATGCCGTTTAATAATATGTTCTAACAATAATACTCTCCGAATTACGATATACGAACGACCAACCGCTATCGACTAAATGCTAACTGTACGCTCCACGCTGAACGCTGCTTCGTGGTGAAATTTCTTGTTTCCTCCTCATTTTCCCGATATACTCCCACCTTATGGCAGGAATCGGATTTTTCTCTAAAGTAAGAGTAAAACATGAACAGAATATACACCAATAAAGGCCAAGGTATTTCGACAAAGCTTGCCAGTCTCGTGGACGGCAGGAAATATATTATTTCCACAGCGAAGAACCCACGTGGAGGGTGGCAGCTTGCTGTTTTTCGGGTTCTTTGGGAAATTCCATATATCTTCGGCAAGATTGATCTTCATAATCCATTGAAGGTGGGTAATAGTCAAACATTTGAAGAAGCCGAAACGAAGCATTTTGAGACCGAAGAGTTGGTGGTCAACTCTCCGCAAGAGATGTGGCGGAACTGGCCTCTCGGTGACCGGTAGCATATAATTACACCTTTGCCTGTCAAAATACATCTTGTGAGGGCAGAAGTTGTGTGTGTTATGCGGAAACCATATAAACAGTAGTTAGGGCACTAATAATGAAAAAGACACACTCGGAATACCTACTACAAGGAATTGATGATGGACATAATCTGCTTTATTTTTGATAAATTAAAAGACTTGGTGTATCTCTCTTTTTACTGTCCTTCCTTGACACAGTTGGCACAGTTGGCAACAGTCGCCGGAGCTATCGGAATATTCGTTGGGATAAAAACGCTTCAGAATCAAAACTTAGAGATTCAGAACCAAAACTTAGAGAAAAGAATGGAAGTGATAAAAAGAATATACGATGCTTTTGGGGAGGGTGACCTATTTGAATTCTATGGCAGGATTCGTCACAAAGATTCCACAATCGATTGGAATGGCGAAAAAGATGAGAAATTACTGAATCGCTCCTTAACCGTTTTTGATGAAATAAACTACTTGCAAACCCAGAAACCTTTTGATGACAAGGTGTGGGAATACATCGCAAGTGAAATTCAATATTTTGCCTTTAGGAAAGATGTTTGGGATTATATGGTCAAGAGGATTCAAGAAGGTTTGGACAACGGATTCCCCACAGAAATCATTCCATTCACTGGTTTTCCTGAATTGCTTGGAAACATCCCGGTCAAATTTAGGGCAAAACTTTTTCCGTGGATTCCCAAGGAGCACAGAGAGTTTTACAAAAAGTTGGATGAATCTAAATCTTAAGAAAATAGTCGCGGGATAGAATAAGTGGGAAATAATGGGGACAGCCGTTTTTTCCCGCCCCGTTTTTCTTTTCGGGCCACGAGTCACGAGCGACGATTCCCCGCCCCTCGCTTCGTGTTCAAATTAACGCCGGCCGTTTTTCTTTCCGCCTTCGGCGGACTATCGACTAACGACTATCGACTAAATTACGGCGGGCACTTTGCGCAGGCGGCGCGGAATAGCATCGTGCTCAAATACCTGTCCCCGCGGTCGCAAATAATCGTAACCACCGTCCCGGATTTCATATCTTTGGCGACCCTAACAGCCCCCGCGACGGCTGCGCCGCTCGATATCCCCGCGAAGATTCCTTCCTCAGCCGCCAGTCGCCGTGTCATTTCGTATGCCTCATCGTCCTCCATAATCATAACGTCGTCGAGCTTATCGCGCTTATAAATCGCGGGCACAATCGACTCGGTCATATTCTTCAGCCCCTGGATTGTGTGGTGGGGCGTCGGCTCGATGCCGACGATTTTGACGTTCTTGATTTTCTCTCGCAGAAATTTCCCCGTTCCCATAAGCGTCCCGGTCGTTCCCATCCCCGCGACGAAATAATCAACCTGCCCGTCGGCCTGTTTGAAAATCTCCGGCCCGGTTGTCTCATAATGGGCAAGAGGGTTATTCGGGTTGGTGAACTGGTTGGGCATAAAATACTTACCCGGCTCCTGTTCGATAATTTTGTGCGCCATACGAATCGCCCCATCGGTTCCCTCGTTTGCTGGCGTCATAATCACTTCCGCCCCGAACGCCTCCAGTATATGTCGCCTTTCACTGCTTACGCAGGCGGGCAGCGTCAGTTTGACGCGATAACCCTTGGCCGCCCCAATCATCGCCAAAGCGATACCCGTATTGCCTGAGGTTGGCTCAAGGATGATTTTATCTTTGGTGAGCGAGCCGTCCTCCTCGGCCTTTGTAATCATATAAAGTGCGGTACGGTCTTTAATCGACCCTGCTGGGTTATTGCCCTCCAATTTTGCCAAAAGACGCACCTTCGGGTTCGGGTTGACCCGTTTCAGCTCAACCATCGGCGTATTGCCAATCGACGAAAGGATACTCATTGGATTTCTCCTACATGTTAAGATGGGCTAATAATACCATAAGTTTGCCGCCCATTTCAAGTATCACCAGCCGATTTCCGGCGACGAGATAATTCTTGAAATTTACAGCCGGATTGCTATACTTACGCACCTTGTTTTGGGTAGTTGTTTAAAAATTTGCACGATTGATTTTTAAAGGAAAGGTATCAGCAATGGCAAAGACCGCAAAAGCAAACGCGGTAGTAGGTCAGTCGGGTGGACCGACCGGGGTTATCAACGCTTCACTTGTCGGCGTTATTAATGAGGTCTGCAAGCATCCGGAAATAACAAATCTCTATGGAGCGATTCATGCAGTCCAGGGCATGGTCAGTGAGGATTTCGTTGACCTCAAGCAAATTTCAGTTCAGGATGCCGCCGGTATTGCCAGTTGCCCCTCCGCTGCGCTGGGTTCCAGCCGCGATAAGCCCGATGCGGAGTATTGCAAGAAGATTTTTGAGGTCTTCAAAAAACGCAACGTTCGTTACTTCTTCTACATCGGCGGCAACGACTCGGCGAATACCGCTCACATAATCAATCTGATGGCCGCCGAGGTCGGATATGAGTTAAAGGCGTTTCATATCCCAAAGACGATAGACAACGATTTGCTCGTTACCGACCATTGCCCCGGCTATGGCACAGCCGCCAAATTCGTCGCCTGTGCTACTTTAGGTGATGACCTCGACAACCGCGCCCTGCCCGGCGTAAAAATAGACGTCATTATGGGCAGGCACGCCGGCTTCCTTACGGCCGCGGCCGCACTCGGGAAACACAAAGACGACGACGGCCCACACCTCGTCTATTTGCCCGAACGGCCCGTCTCGATGGATAAGTTTCTTGCCGATGTTAACGCCGTCTATAAAAAGCTTGGCAGATGCGTAATCGCTGTCAGTGAAGGTATCTGCGATACCGACGGCACCGTCTGGACCCAGAAAATTGCCGACACCGGCGAAAAAGACGCTCACAACAATATCCAGCTTTCGGGAACGGGCGCATTGGCTGATTTCCTCGCTGGCCAGATTAGAGGTACCCTCAAAATCAAGCGAGTCCGCGCCGACACATTTGGCTATCTGCAGCGAAGTTTCGCCGGTTTCCAGTCGCCGGTTGACCTCGATGAGGCCGTCAGGTGCGGGCAACACGCCGTAAAATTCGCTATGACTGAGCAAAGCGGCTCCGTCGCAATCAAGCGGCTCGGAAACGGCGAGGATTATGCCGTCGAGTATATATGCACCGAGCTTCACAACGTCGCAGAAAAGAGCAGAACGATGCCCGATGAGTTCATAAACGCCGAAGGCAATGGAGTTACTGATAAGTTTATTGAATATGCTTTGCCGTTGACCGGCGAACTGCCCAAGACGTACTACCTCGGCTCGTATCCAAGGGTTTAACCGTGGACCCGCCAAAGGGCGAGGTCTCGCTAACCGTGGATTGACTGACTAAATGACAAAGACGAAGATTGTTGCCACTCTCGGCCCGGCATGTATCGATGCCGTGACTATGCGAGCGATGCTGGATAGCGGCGTCAATGTCTTTCGTCTTAATTTCTCGCACGGAACGCTTGAACACCACGCGGAATCACTCGACATTCTGAAAAAGGTTCGGACGGGATACGAAGATACCACTGCAATAATGGGGGACTTGTGTGGGCCTAAAGTAAGAATGGGCCGCATTGAGCCGGATGGAGAAATGCTGCTTGGGGGGGATACTGTAGTCATAGTCCACGGCGATGAGACGGGTAACGCTCACAGGTTCTGCACTAATTATAAGGGTTTTGTCAGCGACGTTAAACCAGGCCACCGGGTCTTTATAGACGATGGCCGGATTTCGCTGGAGGTTACGGGCTTCGGTAATAACGAGGTGTTATGCAAAGTAATCGTCGGCGGCCCCCTTTACAGCAACAAAGGGATAAATCTGCCCGATACCGATGTGAGTGTTTCCGCCATAACCGAACAGGATTGGAAGTGCGTTGACTGGGCCATCGAGAATGAACTTGATTTTCTGGCGTTGAGCTTTGTGCGCGGCGCCGGTGAAGTAGCTGAGCTGAAACAGTATCTGACAAAAGCCGGTTCGAATATCAAGGTAATAGCGAAGATTGAAAAACCACAGGCAGTGAATGGCCTCCGGGAAATCGTGGAGGTTAGCGACGGTATCCTTGTGGCTCGCGGCGACCTTGGCGTCGAGATGGACCTGGCCGAAGTGCCCCTGATTCAGAAGCACACGACCGAGATGTGCAAACATATGGGAAAACCCGTGATAGTAGCTACCCAGATGCTCCAGAGCATGATAGAAAACCCCGTAGCAACCAGGGCTGAGATATCGGATGTTGCCAACGCAATCATGGACTGTTGTGACGCCGTTATGCTGTCCGGCGAAACGGCCGTTGGTAAGTATCCGCTTGAGGCGGTAAAAACCATCGGACGGATTGCCCATGTTACGGAGGCCTATCTCGACAAGCACTCTGAAAGGCATCCGAGAACAGCGACATCGGAGGAACTGCGGGTAACCGAGTCAATATCACGAAGCGTCGGCTATGTCGTTGACGATATCAGTCCCAAACTTGTTGTTGTATGGTCGGAATCCGGCGGGGCGGCACGGCTCTTGAGCAAAGCACGTATAGATGTTCCAATACTGGCGTTGAGTTCCGGGCAGAAGGTCTGTCGGCAGATGTGTCTGGATTACGGCGTGATGCCTTGTTGCCTGCCAATACCCAAAACAGTGGACGAGTTCGTCAGGGTAACGGATGAGCTGCTGGTCTCGCGTGGGTTGGCAAAAGCGAACGACAAGGTCGTTCTCGTAGCCGGACAGCCGCTCGGCGAACCGGGCAGGACAAATACATTGGTTGTGCATGTAGTCACCGGACGTTGAAACGGCATCGGGCACAAGATTCCACGAGCGTGTTCGGGTCTGGTTGTTTTAGGGTGTGTTAGTGAGGAATGTTAGCTATGGATAAGCTGGATTTTCGTATTGCGACGCTGGGAGAGACGACAGTTGGCTCGCCAATTCAATTCTCGAAATTGCACGAAGGCAGCATAGCGAACTATGTCAGTGATAAAGAACGCGTAATCTACACCGTTGATACGTTCTGCGACTCACCCCCGCGGCAGTTCGACCAGTGCGAACTGATGGAAAAAGCAGGCCCAAGGGAAAAGGTGTATTTCAAACCTTCTGACGTGCACGCCGCCATTGTTACCTGTGGCGGTTTGTGTCCCGGCCTGAACGACGTTATACGTGCCATTGTCATGTGCCTTTGGTACCGATATGGTGTTCGCAGGATAAGCGGCGTCCAGTATGGCTATCGCGGTTTAATTGAGCACTTCGGGCTTAGGATGCGGGTATTGACACCGGAAATTGTATTGGATATTCATCGCAACGGAGGAACAATCCTGGGCTCGTCACGCGGTTACGGAAACGAGCCTGGCGAGATAGTTAATACAATCCAGCGGCTTGGTATTAACCTCCTTTTTGTTATAGGGGGGGACGGTACCCTGCGGGGCGCGCTGGGGATTTCGGAAGAAGTAAAAAAACGCGGACTAAAAACAGCAATTGTGGGTATTCCTAAAACTATAGATAACGACCTTAGCTTTGTCCAGGCCTCATTTGGTTTTGCGACAGCCGTGGCTAAAGCAGCCGAGGTAATCGCCGCGGCTCATACCGAGGCAAAGGGCGCTCCCAACGGAATCGGACTGGTTAAAGTGATGGGCAGGCAATCGGGACACATCGCAGCGGCTACGGCCCTGGCACGGAACGACGTCAATTTTGTGCTTGTGCCTGAGGTGCTGTTTGAGCTGGATGGTGATAACGGCCTGCTCGCCCATCTTGCCAAGCGCCTCGCACAGCGCGGCCATGCGGTAATTTTGGCTGCGGAAGGTGCGGGCCAGGAGCTTCTCGAGCGGACCAATGCTGTTGACGCCTCCGGAAACAAAGAGCTTGCGGATATCGGCCGATACCTTCAGCAGCACATCTGCGATTATTTCAAAAAGAAGGACATTGAAATCAACTTGAAATTCATCGACCCCAGCTACATAATACGAGCTGCGCCTGCGAACACGACCGATTCGGTTTATTGCGAGCGGCTCGGCTCAAACGCAGTGCATGCGGCAATGACGGGCAGGACAGAGGTGCTTATTGGTCTGGTGCATGACCAGTATGTGCATATCCCGATTCACCTGGCCGTCTCTGAACGCAACATTATAGACCCGCATGGTCCGCTTTGGCGCGATGTAATTGACGCGACGGGCCAGCCGGTGCTTATGACAAACTGAGTAGTTCGCCGGTATCCGACTTACCGCCGGCCTGTTGAAAACTTAATACTTTGGAAATTTTCCAGGAGTATAGGATTGAGTTTCTTGTCCTCCGGTGTTCTCCCAGAGATGGGAGGGATGACGGACGGACAGGAGGGGATAAAGGCCTGTTCTGCTTTCAGGACAGGCCTGTTTTTTTAATCTTTGCCACCAAGACACAAAGACACGAAGAAAAAGTAAAAAGTTAAAAGGAAAAAGCAAAAAGAAAACTTTGTGCCTCAGTGCCTTTGTGGTAAGAGTTAAATATAAAAATGAGCATCTTCAGCGTTCATAATGTGTTTTTCACGGTTCTCGGTTATCCGATGAGCTATATCGAGCTGTCGGCTACGCTGTTAATCACCGTCTATGTTCTTCTTATTACCCGCAAAATCGTCTGGGCGTGGCCTTTGGGGATTTTTACGTTTTCGCTTTTCGCGGTGCTGTTCTACCAGGTCCGCCTGTATTCCGATTTCTTCGAGCAATTCTACTACGTCGGCAACTGTTTCTACGGCTGGTATGTATGGCTCGCCGCTCGAAAGAAAGCCCAAGAGGGTGGAAAAGAATTGGAAGTTTCTTATACCTCCGGCAAAGGCCGACTGATTGCGGCTGCGATAATAATAATCGGGGGAACCGCTGCCGGCTTTGCTATGAGCAGGATTCATACCTGGCTGCCCGCGTTATTCCCGCAGCAGGCCGCGTATCCGTATATCGACGCGACAGCGACGGTGATGGGCTTTGTCGCAGCAGGCCTTATGACGCACAGGAAAATCGAGGCCTGGCTCCTCTGGCTTTGCGTCAACAGTATCTGCATAGGCCTGTATTACGCCAGAGACGTAAAATTCGTCGCGATTCTGTATATCTTCTTCCTTGGCTTAGCGGTTAATGGATTGATTAGCTGGGGAAAAGGACTGCGTCTAAAAGCCAATTCGGTAAAACGTTCCTGATTCCCTGTTTACTCATTCAGGCCTGATGTTAAAATATAAATGCTTAATGGCGAGTATGTAGAGATGGCCTTTGTTTTTTCTGCGGGCATTTATCTATGACAAAACGCGGAAAATTTCAGTACTTCCGGCTTCTGCCCTTTGCGTTATTATTGGTATTTTTCTGCGCAACCTCGGCATTCGGCGGCCCGCCCTTTTTGACCGATGACCCTGAGCCGGTGGAGCTTGGTCATCACGAGTTTTATATTTTTTCAACGTTAGACAGGGCAAAAGGCAATACCCAGGTGCAGGCGCCGGCATTCGAATACAATTACGGGATTTTGCCCCAGACGCAGTTTCATGTTGTATTTCCGTTTAATGCTGTCACAACAACGGACGGCCCGGCAGCTTACGGGCCAGGCGATACGGAATTTGGAGTAAAGTATCGATTCGTCGAGGAGCAGAACGATGTTCCGCAGGTCGGGATATTTCCAATGCTGGAAGTATCAACCGGTGATGCGGACCGAGGTCTCGGCAACGGCAAAACATGGGCAAAGTTTCCCGTCTGGGCACAAAAATCATGGGGGCCATGGACAACTTACGGAGGCGGCGGATATGCGATAAACCAGCAGCCCGGGCAGCGCGATTATCTTTTCGCCGGCTGGCTGCTCCAGCGCGATATCGACGAGCATCTTACATTGGGGGGCGAAATTTTTGCCCAGGACAAGACCGCCGATACCGGACAGGCCACGACCTTCGCAAATTTCGGGGGATTCTACAATTTCACAAAAAACTTCAGCTTTCTGTTTAGCGTCGGCCACAGCATTGCCGGAGAAAGCCACCTCATCAGCTATCTCGGCCTCTACTGGACATGGTGAACGTCCTCCGGCGAAAAACTTAACCACAGATTTATTTTAGACGCAGATTGCGCAGATTTTTAATGATATTAAAACCTGTTGTCTTAACAGGGACTTAGTGGTAAAAATTAGAGAGATTCGCACCTTTGACCGTTAACTTTGTGTCCGACAGGAGTGTTTATAAATAACAAGGAAATAAGTATGGCATCCCAGGATTCCAGAAGTTTAGATAGCCCGCATTATGGTAGCTTACCTCGACGTTCGATATCGCATATTAATAGTGATTTGGGAGTTAGAAAATTTTGCGAACTCTTCACTGACCCTTGGTTTGTCGTGAGAGAAGAATCTAAAAACGATTATGGTGTTGATTTAGTTATCGAAGCCCTCGTGGATAATGGCGGGCATCCAACTAATATTAGGTGTCACGCACAAATTAAATCTTCAAACAAGAAGAAAAACCAGGACAGCAGTTTTAGCTATTCTGTGGCTGCTTCTAATCTAAATTATTTATTAAACTCCCCGAATTCATTTTATGTGTTTTATTCTATAAGAGAAGATAAGTTATATTATTGTAGTGCCGAAAATGCGTACAGAAATAATAGGGGGAGAAAAAATACTACTGTCAGATTCGCGAAGACACTCGATAACGATCTGCTAAAAGACATACATAGCAGAATGCTCGATATTAGTCTTTCCATTAGGGACTTGCTTTTAAGTCCTGACAAAAGAAGGTTATTGAATAAATGTGAATTCGTTTATACAACTGACGATGATGGCAAAGTTCTTCTGATGCATAATGTAGTTTGGAAATCTGCACATGGCGAAATACCAGAAGGGTATGAGGTTTACCATATTAACGGCAATTATTTAGATAATAGGCGGGCAAATCTTGCGATAAAAGAAGCCGAGGATCCTTTCCCAATTGAGGAATTTCAGATAGAAGTATCCAATGCACAGATGTACAACATACTCTCCATCATACTTGAGGGCGATAATGCATATCTCATAGAAGATGTTCCTCCTCCTCCGAAGAAGATGTTTACAAACATGGTAAATGGCTTAATCAATCAAGGATGGTCGATTGACCCAAAGACCCTATCTGTGCTCCAGAAAAAAATGAAAAAGATGCTAAAATTGCAAATATAAGGTGCTATCCCCCCAACTCAAAACTAAAAACTGCCGCTGCGTTAGCGGCTATGGGCACATCAAAAACAGCGTTAAAATCCTTATCCATCGGCACTTACAAAAAATGGTGGGGACATTACTTCGCCCATTTTTTGCCATAACTTCTTTTACGGCAACGTTTTAAATTCTGGACAAAAACAGTTGTTATCCATTTTCGCGCAGGTCGAAAACCCTTAGATGCGAAAAAAATAAAATTTTTTTATTCCTTATTTCACAAGGACTTATCGTTTTTGACCCCATCAGGAAATCCCTTAGTTTTCGTCAAAAGCGCGCAAGTTCGCGCCATAGGGTAGAGGCATCTTGTGATGCTTTTTGTGGCATGTTTAGCCCTCGGATTTATCCGGGGGTTACTTCAGAACAATGAACAAGGAAAGAAAGGGGAGGACATTATGACGACGATTCATGTAAAGATACCAAACTGGCTCGACCTTATTTTTGCCTGGCCGGCGATAGTTTATCGGCGGTGGAAGTATGGTGAGGCGTTCCGCAGGATTTATCTCGACGAAGGTCTGTGGGCAATCGTGGATACGGCAGATTACTACCGTTATGCCGGCTTCAAATGGTGCATCGGCGGATTCGAAGGAAAATTCTATGCTGTCAGGGGACAGAGAATAGGCCCTGATGATTTGAAAATTGTGCGATTGCACAGATTAATTATGAATGCCCCCGAAGGCCTTCTCGTTGACCATAGAAACAGCGACGGCCTTGATAATCGCCGGACCAATCTTCGCCTTGCGACACACGCGGAGAATACACAAAACAGCCGAAAGAGGAAAGGCACGACGTCGAAATATATCGGCGTTTCTTTCGACAGGAAGGCCGGCAATTGGAGGTCTGGAATAATGTTTAAAAAGAAAGCGATATGGTTAGGAAGTTTCGATGACGAAATTGCAGCGGCGAGAGTTTACGATGAGGCAGCAAAAAAGTATTACGGGGAATTTGCCCGCTTGAACTTCCCTGAAGCTGCTACTCCGTCCTGAGCGATGTCGAAGGGCCCGCCTGAACTTTCCAGAACCACAGATTCACCCCGTGAGATAGGCGAAGCCGCCATCTAACGGGGTTAACACAGATTCCACGGATTATTTAACCGCGGAGAACCCTACTTCGCTAAAGCTATGCAGGGCAGGCAGCGGAGACCGCAAAGTATTTTAAGTAAAAACAGGGTGTTGGAAATTCGAGTTCAGACCGTATAAAAAAACGGGAAGGAACAGGTCGAATCTGTCCCTTCCCGTAAAACATATTCTGTACGTATTTGACGGCAACTAAAAACTAAGGTGTCGTCGTGGACAAGGTTAGCACGATATTTGCAACCAGCTGGTCTAATCCGACTTCGCGTGCTGCAGGGTTTATATTCAGAATCTGTGCGTCAACCTCTAAAACGTAACCAGCACCAAGAAGATGTGGCGATGCAAGGGTTGTATGAGCAGTTGGGCCAAATGGGCCACCATCTAATGCGACATTATAAGTATTGCCAACATCTGTACCTCCCGCTGGTGTAATCACTGCATCGATATCCAAATTAGGAAAGTTATGTACCACAGTAACGGTGGTACTACCTTGCCAAGTTGTCGTTGAACCTACCTCAGCCAACTTGATTGCGCCATCTGAAACAGTTACCCACGGGATGATATCCATTGTTATAGGAATGGTCCATTGACCAAAGTTTAGAGAGGTGCTAAAAACACCTACCGCCATTACTGGTACTGCCAGCATTGCTATTGCCGCAACAATTATTAATATTCTCAAAGTTTTCATTTTCCAGTCTCCTTTAAATCAGCTCCATAATCGGCCGATAGATTGCCCTTTTCATATTTATATGTAATCTTAATCCTCGTAACTGGGACGTAAGGAAATAGCTTAATGTTGCCCGCCAAAATGCTTAAAGGAGTTGAAAAGGGATTCAGGAGTATTTTTATTTTGCAGTGTTAATCAGTGAAATCAGTGGCTAATAAAAAACAGCGGTTTCTGCGCAATCTGCGTCAAAAAATTTCTGTGGCAAATCTTACGCGAAGAGGGCTTCGACGAATGTGTCGGGGTCGAATTCTGCGATGTCTTCTGGTTTTTCGCCGAGGCCGATGAATTTAACGGGGATGTTTAGCTGGTCTTTGATTGCGATGACGATTCCGCCTCGTGCGGTGCCGTCTAATTTCGCAAGGAAGATTCCCGAAATGTTAATTGCCTCGGTGAAAATTTTTGCCTGTGCGATTGCGTTTTGGCCCGTTGTCGCGTCGAGGACAAGAAGGACCTCATTTGGCGCACCTTCGATTTTGCGGGCGACGACGTCGCGTATTTTGACGAGCTGTTTCATCAGGTCTTTTTGCGTATGCAGTCGTCCAGCGGTATCGAGGATGAGGAAATCGGCGTTTCTTGCGGTGGCCGCCTCGCAGGCATCGAACGCGACAGCGGCGGGGTCGCTTCCCATCTGGTGCTTGACGATTTGAACGCCGATACGGTCCGCCCAGATTGACAATTGCTCGACAGCCGCTGCCCTGAAGGTATCGCAGGCGGCGACGATGACTTTTTTGTTGTCCCTGCTGAGGATGTAGGCGAGCTTGGCGATACTGGTGGTTTTGCCTGAGCCGTTGACGCCCGCGATGAGAATCACCGTCGGGCCTTTGGCTGCCAGGCGAACTTGTCTATCCTGATGGGGCCAGTAACCCTTCATATGCTCTTTGAGGAACGGGATGATATCGTCTGTGGTCGTGATTTTTTTGCTGCGATAGGCCTCCCGCAAATCGGATATGAGTTTGGCGGTGGTTTCGACGCCGATATCGTCTTTTATGAGGGTTTCTTCGAGTTCGTTGAGCAGGTCATCGTCGATGTTTCTGCCGATGGCAAGAACCGCCGACAGCGACGAGCTGATTTTATCGCGGGTTTTAGTCAGCCGGTCTTTGAAGTAACCAATTGTTTTTGAAAATATGCCCATAGTTAAACAAGTTTCGCAGAATCAGGCCGGAAATTCAAGGTTTATCCGCCGAATGACGGGGAAACAATTCCGCGGGGGATTCGCAAAATCAGCAAAGAAATAATGACAGACATACTTTGCCGCGGGGAAATGCGATTGAGAACGTGAATTCCCAAAACCGGCAAGACGCGTTTTTGGCGGGCTACCGAAGAAATCAAGATTGCTTCATCGCTTTGCTCCTCGCAATGACAGACAATGCATTTCTACGTCATTGCGAGCGAAGCGAAACAATCTCAAATAGCAAATATCGAGTTTTTCAACAGTCCCGTTGCCGGGTGTTATTTTACCTCGACTATCGAGTTGTAGCCGCCAAACGGGTTCAGCTCGGTCGTATCGTTATACGGGTCCTGCTGCCACTGGCCATCCACGACTAATCGATAGCGGTATCTGCCGGGAGGCAGTTTCGCGGACGCCTGCCAGACGCCGCTTTCGCCAACCTTTTCCATCGGCAGTTTCGAGGGCTGCCAGCCGTTGAAGTCGCCGGCAATCTGCACCGACTGTGCCCGCGGATACAGGGTTACAAACGCCATCGCGTCGTTGAGCTGGTTGACGCCATAGTATTCAGCAAGCTTCGCATCCGTCGCAGCAGCGGCCTTTGGCTGCTGGGGCTGGACGGCAACCACCGACTTTGCCTCGACCTTGGCGATTTCGGCGGCCTTTGGCTGCTGGGGCTGGACGGCAACCACCGGCTTTGCCTCGACCCTGGCGATTGCGACGGCCTTTGCCTCTGCCTGTTTCGGCTCTGCTCGCACGGCGACCGGCTCCATATATTGGGGCCGTTGTTTCGGCGGCTCTATCGATTTAATCCTGCCTGCATCAGGCGGAGCAACCTTCGGTTTTGCCCTGGCAAGCAGTTCGTCGGCTGTTGCGCTTATCGATTCGAGTTTTTCAGACAGCGATTCGATAATCTGCCTGCGCTGCTGTTCGGGCTGGCCCTGCATCATTTCCTTTACGAGGTCCTGGAAATCTTTGTGGCCTTTGCTGGCTGGGTCGTATTCGCTGATTGGCTGGCCGAATGACGCCGCCTCTTTGAGCTTGGTATTGAAATTTACCACCGTCTTGAACATCTTGTCGCCAAAATGCTTGCGAAGCTCGCCGAGAATCTCGCGGGCCATTTTCGTGCGAATATCATACATACTCGCAAGCACCTTTACGTTGACGCTTTGATTGCACCTCTGGCAGAGAATCGCCAGCGTCTCAAGCTGTTTACTCAGGCCGTGAAGTGAAAAATAGCCCGTCTCGACAGGCACGATAACATCGGTAGCCGCTCGAAGGGCGTTAAACGTCAGCAATCCAACCGAGGGCGGGCAATCTATAACGACAAATTCATATTCGTTCTTGATGGAATCAAGAACCTTCTTGAGGCACAGTTCGCGGTCGGGCATACCCGACATTTGCTGTTCGAAGGCCGACAGGTCGATGCTCGCCGGGGCAAGTTCGAGTTTCTCGCTTACTTCCCAGAGAATCTCGCCCAGCCGCATAGGTTCTTCCTTGCTGTGGCTTATCATTACGTCGTAAATGCTCTGCTCGATTTGCTCCTCGGGCACAGCGAGGCCGACGGCGCAATGCGATTGCGAATCCATATCGACCAGCAGTGTCTTGTGCTCCATTTCCGCCAGTGCGCTTGCCAGGTTAATCGATACGGTTGTTTTGCCCACTCCGCCCTTTTGGTTGACAACAGCTATCGTCCTCATAGTAACCCCAACCCTTAAAGCAAATTGTTAGCAAAGCCGGTTTGACTTCTCGCCGGCCAAATTCTCACTTTTCAGTATTACAAGGCACCCATCCTTCGTCAAAAGGACTACGGAGGGTATGTATTTCGCCCACTGGTTTTTCGGCAGAAGACGGGGCAAAACTTTATATTTTTATGGGACGAGCCGATAAAAAACCCCACTATCAGTATTACAGACCCAAACTTATATGTCCTTAGGCGATAACAGTGCTGATAACCGGAGGACCCGGCGTCGCCTTCGGCTATGCCGTGGCAGACTATTTTTCAGACGCTGATTCCTTCGACAAGCTCAGGACTGGTAACGCGGGTTTCGCTGTTTTTTTATTAGCCACAAGAATGCACAAAAGGTTTTACCGCAGAGACCGCAAAGATATTGCAACCACGGATTGGCACGGATGGACACGGATTCCTTCGACAAGCTCAGGACAGGTTAGTCAGCCGGAGGGCATACTCAATTGAGCCCTTTCTATAAGCGAGCTTCTTCCAAGGTCTCAATCTCGTCTACCAGGCAACAATGTTGCCTCCCCTTATGGGTTTCGGCTGACAAAAACACACAGATTTTAAGCCGGACGTAACACGCGGATTTATTGCCGAAACGGACTCGTCGCTCGTCCGCCTCGCCCTTAAGGGCAGGCAGATTACACCCACCCTTGGCGAGACCTCGCTTTCGGCGGACGGATTTTTTAACACTATGCCACGAAAATGCACAAAAGGTAAAAAAAGCCGCCGGCTTCACCATCCTCAAAGATGATGAACTATATAACCTGTGAGTTTTTTAAGCCACAGATGACACTGATTTCGCTGATTTTATAGCCGCAAAAAAGCAGAATGGAAGTTAGTATGGTGTCCTCGGATTACCACTTAACCTCTCACTTCTCTTTTACACTCTGTTCCACTTTCCGCTGACAGCAAACATGTACTGTCAAGATAGTAACTACCACTACGGCAGCTGCTGCTAGAATGATCCAAGGGTTGCGAGTTTTCATAGCAGTCTTTAACGGGCCAAGAGTATATGGGCGAAGAATGCCTTTGGGGCCGTAGCGAAGCACATACTGAATACCTCTTCTGTCAACAAAAGTTTGACCTGGAAAATTTGCCATAACTAATTCTCCTAATAGTTTCCTTCCTCATTTTAGTTTTTAATCTTCACAACGTCGGTTTTTAAAGAACTCTTTCTACCCTTTTTTATCATCTGGCTCCTAATGCTCTCTCGAGAAATCTCGAACTGTCCATCAATCTCTTTGCAACTTAATTTATTGGCTTCACAAATGGCCTTAATCCCCTTGACTAGACCATACCCAGCCGCTCCAAATGCAAGAGGAATGGCGCCGACAACAATAATTCCACCCAACATAGTTCCCCCACCCAGTGCTGCCAAGCCCGATGTTATGCCCGCAGCAGAAAGCCCCGCCACACTACCGCTGGCTGAAATCGCTCCAATTGCTCCACCAATACCTGCTGCAACCCCGCCTCCTGCACCTATGTACTCGGAGACAGTCTCTTTCTCATTTTCACTCATTTTTGAGTATCGTGCATGACCAATCGCAACCAAACCTCCGAGTCTTAGCATGAAATCTTTGGTAGGCAGTGTTTTTTTTGTTTCGATTCGAAAAACTGTTGATTCAGAAACACCTATGACTGTAGCAAGTTCTCGCCTCGAAAGTCCAGAAAGGTCTCGCACTAGCTTAAGCTTTTTGCCACAGTTTGGTTGCGTTATCGACTCAAGCATTTCTTTCTTCTGTTCTTCGCTTTCGAATTCCCATACGGATGAGGCATTCTCTTTAAAATCCCTATAATCGTCTTGTTTCTTTTTAGTAGTCATTTTTGTCTCCTTCACATAAGACTGGTTTTTAATATTTTATCTTTTTCTTTCTTATTGCATTAATACATCATTGTAATGTCATACTAACGTCATATCAACATCATGTCAATGTCTTTTTTAAAAAATATTCAGCAAAGTTTATAGTATTTGATTTGAGACTCAAAATTGTTTGCTTCAATACGGAAAATAACTATAAGTCTTTTTGTTACAAATAATTACAGCGATGGGAAACCGGGGGGGCGGTAGCCAGCAACCATTTTTTCCAATTTTGCCAGTTCAAAAACCCTGGCAATCTATGGCAGTCTTTGGCAATCTTTGTCATTCTTCATTTTTAGCTTAATAATTTAACTTGCCATCGATATTGAGGGAAATCCATTTTTTCACGGGGACGGAGCGACGATTTATTTTAAGTTAGCGGGGTCTTCGAGAGTTTTTTTGACGAAATCGAGGAATTGGGCGGCGTAGCCGCCGTTGGCGACTTTGTGGTCAACCGACAGAGTCATATTCATCAT
This sequence comes from Sedimentisphaerales bacterium, assembly GCA_049516395.1. Taxonomy (GTDB): domain Bacteria; phylum Planctomycetota; class Phycisphaerae; order Sedimentisphaerales; family Anaerobacaceae; genus Fen-1362. The sequence goes on from JBEKTD010000001.1 coordinate 234,761, forward strand.
CTTGCGAACCCCGAGCGTATCAGGAGTGTCTCCGGCGGGCACGCAGACATCGGCGATTTTGCCTATTCCGAGTATTGAGCACTGGCCGGGCACGACAATCGGGATGAACGAATCGACGCCGAATGCGCCGAGATTGCTGACGGTTATGCAGCCGCCTTCGAGGTCTTCGAGAGTAAGCTGGTTATTATTTGTTCTTTCGACAAGCTGCCTGCTGTAACGGGCAATTTCAGGAATCGTCTTTTTATCAGGGGCTTTGACGATTGGCGCAATCAGTCCTTCAGGAGTCGAGATTGCAAGCCCGACGCCGATTGATTTTGCAATCTTAATGTCGTCGCCATCGATTTGGCCCATCATTATGGGGAACTTTTCCAGCCCGAGCGCGATTGCCTTGATAATAAAATCGTTGTATGAGACCTCAACGTTACCTGCCTGATTAAGTTTGGCGCGGTATGCGACGAGGTCGGTGACATCGGCCCGGGCATTGAGATAAAAGCAGGGCATTTCCTGTTTCGAGCGGAGCATTTTTTGAGCGGTAACTTTCTGCAATCGACTGACGGGGAACGTCTGGCCGAGTTTTATATCCTGAGGCAAAACCGGGATGGGCATAGGCAAATCGTTTATTTTTTTTCTTTTAGCGGGTTTCGGCTTTGCGATTGTGGGTGTTGACGCCTTTAGGGTTCGCAAAAATTCGTCGCTTATTCGCTCATCCTTGTCGCCCAGAATCAGCAGGGGGGTTTCAATGCGGTAACTGCCGCCGACCTCAACCATAATCTGTTTTACAAAACCATCGGCGGGCGATTCAATTTCGAGGGTTGCCTTGTCGGTTTCGACGTCGAAAAGGACGTCGCCGCTTTTAACGTGAGCGCCGACGCTGACTTTGCAGTCAACAATCGTTCCTTCCTGCATTGTGTCGCCGAATTTCGGCAATCTTACTTCTCTTGCCATCTTTCACCCCGTCGCTCGTGCCTCGTGACCCGTAATTGGTTAGCCGTCACAGAGGGATTCTAAAACTTACCGGACGATACGTCAATGATTTGCCTCTCCGTGAATAAATCGCATTATTGAGCAAAAAGCGAATTAGACAGTAGCGATACTGTTGGCCTTTAGGGTGAAAGTCAGTTGCCAGTGACCTTTTACTGGCCTTTTTTTGGCAAACACTTTGGGAGATTCTATAGGTCAGATTAACTACGCTTTTTTCTCAACGCTACCGCACCGAGGCCGAGAAGCAAAAGAGTGGCGGGTTCGGGAACCTGGGTCGCGATGACGCCTATCGGCGGGTTAAAGCCCGAGGCGAAAGTGGACATGTTTCCGCTCGAATCGAATTTATCAATTTTACCGTTGTTTTTGTTGTTGTTGCCTTCGGCCACGTAGAGATTGCCGCTGCTGTCAAAGGCAAGAGCCAAAGGGTTGTTCAAGCCCGAGGCGAAGATGGTCCCGTTTCCGCTCGAATTGAATTTCTCAATCGCCCCGATGCCGAATTCGGTTGCGTAGAGATTACCACTGCTATCAAAGGCAAGATCCGCAGGGTTGCTCAAGCCCGAGGCGAAGGTGGACATGTTTCCGCTCGAATCGAATTTATTAATCGTCCCATTGCCCCAATCCGCCGCGTAGAGATAGCCGCTGCTGTCAAAAACAAGACCACGAGGGAGGTGCAATCCCGAGGCGAAGGTGGACATGTTTCCGCTCGAATCGAATTTATCAATCGTCCCATTATAGTAAATGGCCACGTAGAGATTGCCGCTGCTGTCAAAGGCAAGACTCAAAGGGTTGTTCAAGCCCGAGGCGAAGGTGGTCCTGTTTCCGCTCGAATTGAATTTATCAATCGTCTCGATGCCGGCTTCGGACGCGTAGAGATTGCCGCTGTTATCAAAGGCAAGACCAACAGGGGAGCTCAAGCCCGAGGCGAAGATGGACATGTTTCCAGACGAATCGAATTTTTCAATATTCCCGCCACGCTCATTGGCTACGTAGATGTTGTCTGCGCGTGCAATGGCACTGGCCAACAAGGCCAGAACGGTCACGGCGAACAACACCGTGCGAAGTTGGTTATTATTTGTTTTCATTTTTCTTCTCATCTGTGCCTTTTGCCCCACCCCGCAAAGGCGATTAATATTATACCTTTTTGCCGGTGACAGTCAAGTAAAATTAGGATAGATTTATCGTTTTCTGGCTGCTATCGCTGCGACGAGGCACGGGGCACGAGTGACCGGACTGCTCGATATTTTCTTTCACAGTTCCCACTGGAAAACACCTTTGCAAAAGGTATAATGTCAGATAGCTGAAAACGCGGGCGTAATTCAGTGGTAGAATGTCGGCTTCCCAAGCCGAATGCCGTGGGTTCGAATCCCATCGCCCGCTTTTCCTTTTGCACAAGGGGTTGGGCAAATTTTCAGCTTGGTTTTTTCCCGTTGATACCACAAAATTTGCACAACTCGACACAACTGTTATATTGCTGATTTTTTAGAATTCTACCGGCATAATCATAGGCGTCTTGTCGAATTGCCGGATAATACTTCTTCATGGTTGAGGTATTGGTTTGTTCTGCGAGCTGTTGCATAAACTCCTTTAGCGTATACAAAAGTGTTGCTAATTCTATAAATATAAGTTATACTCATGGCGCATTATTGTAGAAAAACAGCTCAAAAGCTGCTTAATAGCGTAGTAAGGGGTTGTGGAAAAGCAAAAACCGGGGAAAACGTAGTATAAGAAAAGCTAATATACAAGAAAAGCGTTATGAATAATCGAACCTTAAAGATGTATGTTTTTTACTGTTCAAACAGTATCGAGCCGGAGCAAATGGCCGAGGGGCTGGGCAAATTAGACGGCGTTGATGTCAAGACGGTAAGTTTGCCGTGTTCCGGGAAAATAGATGTTCCATATTTAGTAAAAGCGTTTGAAACCGGGGCGGATGGGGCTGTAATCGTTATCTGCAAACAAAATGAGTGTCAGCACCTGGAAGGAAATTTACGGGCCAATAAACGAGCTGAAGCCGTTGAGTCGCTACTGGAAGAGATTGGAATGGGCAAAGGGCGAATGGCGGTTATTATGTTGAAGGAAGGCGGCGTCGAACAGGCCCTTGGCGAAATCAGGGATTTCATGGACAAGGTAAGAAATTTACCTCAGCCCCAAAGCAGCGCTACGCACGTATAATATTAGGAGAATAGGAACTGTATGAAAGTTGAGAGTAAGCTTGCGAATGCAATAGCGAAGGGAGACTTTGTAGTTACCGCGGAGATTTTGCCCGGTGCAGGCGGAAACGGTTCAGCAGCCGAAGCGGCATTAAAGGCGCTGGGCAAGGGGCTTGTGGCAATAAACGTGGCGGATAACTGCCATAATATAGGAATGTCTTCCATTGCGGCATCGGTCGCGGTGCTTAAATCAGGCGCTGAGCCAGTTTGCCAGATTGTTACGCGAGACAGGAACCGAATCGCGTTACAATCCGATTTGCTGGGGGCGGCTTACTTAGGAATTAAGAACGTGCTTTGCCTGTCCGGTTATCATCAGACGCTGTCGGCGTGCCCGGAATCGGCAAACGTTTACGATATCGATTCCACACAGTTTATCGAAATGGCGACGAATATGTCCGAAAAGGGCGTTCTTGCCGACGGGACAAAGGTTGAGGGGCAATTTTCAATGCTCATCGGAGCGGTTGCCAACCCGTTCCTGAAGCCGGTGGAATTAAATATGCTAAGGATGCAAAAGAAGGTCGAAGCCGGCGCAAAATTTATTCAGACCAGCGCCATATTCGATATTGAGACATTCGGTCAGTGGTTGAATGCTTCGATAAGCGACGGGATAACCGCCAAGGCAGCGATTTTAGCAGGTGTTTTAGCTTTGGATAACGCCGCGGAAGCGGGCAGATTACGGAGTACATATACTGATTATTTCATTCCGGACAGCGTGATTGAGCGGCTCAAAAAAGCCGGTAACGAAGCGGCACAGAAGAAAGAAGGTCTGGCTATCTGCATTGAGACAATCGGGAAGCTTAAAAAAATGAAAGGCCTCAGAGGCATTCATATACATTGCGGCTGCAAAGGAAAAGTGTCGCCGGAAGTTGTCGCAGCGGCCTTGTCGTAACGGGAACCGAATATGCCTGAAAAATATCATATTAAAACACAACCTGTGCCGCCCATAAGCCCGCGAATCGGCAAATATGGAATGGTCGATTGGCGGGAAGATTGCGCACGCTGTCATAACTGCGTTAAGAAGGCTTGCGTTTACGACCGCTACAGGCAGGAGGCGGATTATATTCGCAATCTTAAGGACGTGAATACGCTGTTCTTCGATTGTATGGGATGTTTTTCGTGCGTTCAGGACTGCACGAAGGGCCTTTTGTGTATGTCCATCAATCCCGAATATCAGAAAATGGGAAACAGCTACTGGACTCCCGATATTATCAAAACGACCTGGCTCCAGGCGGAGACGGCGAAGATTCCGGTTTCGGGCGCGGGTTATCGCGGGCCGTTTTCAGGCAAGGGTTTCGATTCGATGTGGACGGATATGTCCGAAATCGTTCGCCCCACACGCGATGGAATTCACGGACGAGAATACATCAGCACCTCGGTTGATATAGGAAGGAAACTGCCATACCTGGCTTTCAATGGCAACAAGACCGGCGCAAATGCTTCGCCGCTGGTTTCGCTTCCTATGCCGATGATAATAGATATGGCTTCGCCTGCGTATACTTTGCCTCAGCTTAATTCGATTATCGCCCAGACGGCCGTAAACACCGACGTAATAGCGATTATTGATTCTCGCCAGTGGCAAGGGAGTGACAAACAGCTAAGGAACATAGCGTTTTATATTGCTGATGGCGAGATTATCCCGAAAGACGCCCTTAAGAAAACCAGGTTGGTGGAAATAGCCGACAGCATCAAGGCGATAGAACGCATCAAAGAAATAAAAAAGATACATCCCGGGATAGTCATTGCAATAAGAGTTGAGCTGACGGCGGCGGGAGTCGAGCGAGCGATAAAACTCGCCGAATCCAAAGAGGTTGAAGTAATACATATCGTGGCGGACGCAAATGGCAATGAGATTGGCGCAAGCAAGCCGCGATTTATCAAGGATATGACACGCCAGATTCACACAGCCCTGATAGAAAAAGAATGCAGGGATGAGATTACGCTTATGGCCGGGGGCGGGATAGCTCTGCCGGAGCACATGGCAAAAGAAATTATATGCGGCGCGGATTTGATAACCATCAACCTGCCGCTTCTTATATCTTTGGAATGTCATCTGTGTAATAGCTGTAAGCCGGGGATGGTATGCCCGGCGAAGCTGGAAAAAATTGATACTAACTACGGTGTCGGCCGAATGACCAATCTTATCGCCGCCTGGCACGACCAGTTGATTGAGATGATGGGCGCGATGGGAATGCGTGAGGTCCGTCGTCTTAGGGGCGACGTCGGCCGCGCGATGTTCTTCGAGAATCTTGAGGAGGAAACCTTTGGCAAGCTCTTCGGTTCCAGAAAAAACAATTAAAGATATCCTTCCTGAGAATACGCTCAAGACGCTTGTGCCGCAGGAAGATGTGACGCGTGTCGTTAAGACGGCGCCGTCGCGCTATCGCAACGAGATTGCGAAGTTCATTGTTCATCGCAACCTGAACTGCAAGCGATGCGGCAAATGCGCCGAAGTTTGCAAGTACGGAGTTCACGTATTAAAACCCGGCTACAAGTATTTCGCTGAGCCGAAGAATCATTTATGTATAGGTCCTGCCTGCGAGAAGAATAATGGTCATTTCTGCGTTGCCAAGTGCCCGCAGAAGGCATTACGACTCAAAGAAAACCCGTTGTTTAAGGCGCTGGGCGATTATCGCTGGCCGGGGGATTTGATTTTAGCGACGTGGAAAATGGCTGAAACCGGCGACGTGCCGCCTGCAGAATATGGTTACGAATACGAGTGCGGCAATTCAGGCGGCGGATTTGACCGGCTCAGGTTCAAATTTCCCGATAAGCCGCCCGTAAAAATCGACGCCGACAAGATAGACACAAGCATATCGCTCAATAAACGAGGCGACGGCAGGCCCGAAATCAAAATTGATGTCCCCTGGTATGGCGGAGGGATGTCGTTCGGGTCGGTCAGCAACGTAACCCAGTTATCAAAAGCCAGGGCCGCGAAGGCCTGGAACACCTTCACCTGCACGGGCGAAGGCGGATATATGGAGCGGATGAGGCCCTATGACGACCACGTGATTACGCAGGTTGCCACGGGGCTTTTCGGCGTGCGAGAGGAAACGATTCAGCGTGTGCCGATAGTGGAATTCAAATATGCCCAGGGCGCAAAACCGGGTCTGGGCGGCCACCTGTTAGGCGACAAAAACACCCCGGCTGTGGCGAAGATGCGTGAGGCGGTTGTCGGTATATCGTTGTTTTCGCCGTTTCCGTTCCACAGCGTTTATTCTATCGAGGACCATCAAAAGCACATTGACTGGATAAAACACGTTAACAAAAGGGCTTTAATATCAACGAAGGTATCGACACCGACGGATGTCGATATGGTCGCGGTCGGAAGCTATTCGGCAGGGACCCATATCGTCCACATAGACGGCGGCTACGGCGGAACAGGCGCGGCGCCTGATATCGCTAAAAAGAATATCGCGATGCCGATTGAATATGCCATAGGCAGGGTACACAAGTTCCTGGCCGACGAGGGCGTTCGCGACAAAGTAACTCTCATCGCCAGCGGCGGAATACGCTCGGCACATGATGTGGCCAAGGCCATTGCTCTTGGCGCAGACGGAGTCGTAATAGGGACAGTTGAATTAGTGGCCCTTGGATGTGTCCGATGCAGCCGATGCGAAAGCGGAAGGGGCTGCCCACGCGGTATCGCAACGACCGACCCTGAGCTGGCGCAGAAAATGAATATCGAGTGGGGTACGCAGCGGATTATCAACCTTTACAACGCCTGGCGAAAAGTGCTTGTGGAAATTCTGCAACGCTTTGGCATGCGCAGTGTCACGGAATTACGCGGACGCACAGACCTGCTGATGCATCTCGATTACACCAACGATGTCGGAGCCAAGAAATGAACGAGAAAATCATAAAACAACTGGCATATTCGAGAAAGCAATTAGCTGAAAAGCTGAATCATTCCTGCGAAATCAGGAAAGAAGCCGAAGAGGGCGGCTGCGGCGTCGTGGGTTTTTGCTGCAGTGAGCCGGTGCCGGGAAAGCATATTTATGAGCCGTCGCGCCAGATGCACAATCGCGGAAACGGCAAGGGCGGTGGCATCGCAGCGGTTGGATTTGTGCCGGAACAATTAGGCGTCAGCCGGGAAGTTTTAGACAACCATTATATGCTTCACGTCGCTTTCCTCGATGATAAGGTCCAGCCGGAGATAGAAAAACAATTTATCACGCCCAATTTCGATATTGTGAAATCGACCCAGCTCGATAAGGTTAACGACTGGAAGACCGTACCCGGGCTGGAAGTTAAGCCGCCTGACGTTTGCCGGTACTTTGTTCGGGTAAAGCCGAAGGTGCTCGATGACTTCATCGCCAAAAATAACCTGCAAGCTCTCGACCGCAGCGAGGCCGAAGACGAATTTATCAACCAGAACAGTTTCAGCTTGAATCAGAAATACTACGCGTCCTTAGGCGAGAAGAGGGCTTTTGTGCTTTCGCACGGCCACAATATTATGATTCTCAAGGTCGTGGGTTTCGCTGAAGCGATTGTAAAGTATTATAAAATCGAAGACCTTTGTGCCTACGAGTGGATTGCCCATCAGCGTTTTCCGACCAAGGGCCGCGTATGGCATCCGGGCGGGGCGCATCCTTTCGCCGCTATCGATATGGCGCTGGTGCACAACGGCGACTTTGCCAATTATCATTCCGTAACCGAATATCTCAAGCAGCGGAATATCTATCCGCAGTTCCTGACCGATACGGAGGTATCCGCGCTTTTATTTGATTTGCTCAGCAGGACTTATCACTACCCGCTCGAATACATTATTGAGGCGCTTGCCCCGACTACCGAGCTGGATTTTGACCGGCTGGACGAGGAGAAACAAAAAATTTACCGCGACATTCAGGCGACCCATATTCACGGCTCACCTGACGGCCCGTGGTTTTTCATTATCGCCCGTAATCTTGCCCGCGAGAAAAAATTTCAGCTTATGGGCATAACCGACACCGCGATGCTTCGGCCTCAGGTGTTCGCGTTCTGCGACGGCGAGGTCCAGGTGGGCCTGATTTGCTCGGAAAAACAAGCCATTGATGCTACGCTGCATAGCTTGTCGAAAGACGACAAAAGGATATGCCCGGTGGCGGACAAATACTGGAATGCCCGCGGAGGCAGTTATAACGACGGCGGGTCATTTATATTCAATCTTGAAAAAGATTCAGCCGGCAAAATGCGGATTTTGTGCACGGACAAATTCGGCAGAACCGTGCCTATGCCCAAAGCCACGGAAAGTTGCGATTTCTCACAGGAGCCATCACTGTCCTCTGAGGATGAAGAAGAAATACAGACGCTCATCGGCGAGCGATTCGTATCCGGCAATGGAATGGCGATTTTCGAGATGATTCGAGACGTTGTGCACGAATGGACGTTCGATGAGTTTCGTTTTGCCTGCCGGCAGATTGTAAATCAGGCAAAAGACCCTCATAAGGCGACTCTTGCGATAGAGGTCCTGACGCTGCTTAATGACCGCAGGTATTCAACCGGCTCGAAGAAACGAAGTCATATCCTTCATATTATTCGCGGCGAGCTAAACCTGTTGTTCTGGAATATCCCCAATATAGGCGTTAAGAATTCTTACGATGGGAATCATCGCCTCATTGATTTTGAGACGCGGGGCAACCTTAGGGGACCTGAGAGTAATGAAACAACCCTTGTAATCGACGCCGCCAATTTTGCTCCCGAAGGAGACGACTGCGACGCGGCGCTTTTAGTTAACGCGTATATCAAGGGCTGGCGGCATTTCATCAGTTTCAATTGCATCGGTCAGCGGTTCATTGGATGCGGTCTCGGCCCGGATACCGACGACGTTACGATAGATGTTTACGGCAGCAGCGGCGATTATCTTGCCTCCGGCATCGACGGGCTGACCATCAGCGTGCACGGCAACGCTCAGGACCAGGTGGGTCAAATCACAAAAAGAGGCAAACTTGTCATCCACGGCGACGTGGGCCAGACCTTTATGTATGGCGCAAAAGGCGCAAGCGTCTATGTGCTTGGTAACGCCGCGGGCAGACCGCTTATCAACTCTGTCGGCAGACCCAAGGTGGTAATAAACGGAACCTGCCTTGACTTTTTAGCCGAGTCGTTTATGGCGGGCGACCCGCATAACGGCGGCGGCTTTGTTATCTTAAACGGCGTCAAATTCGATGATAACGGCAAATTAGTAGCGCTCCAGCAGCCGTATCCAGGCAGCAACATATTTTCACTGGCTTCGGGCGGGGCGATTTTTGTTCGTGACCCGAATAAAACACTGGTTGACCAGCAGTTAAACGGCGGCTTCTTCGCAAAAGTAACCGACGAGGACTGGGAGCTGATACTACCTTACCTGAAAGAAAACGAACAGCTTTTCGGAATAACAATAGAGCAGCTTTTGACCGTGAACAACGAGCGGCGCGAGCCAATAGAGGTTTACCGCAAGGTTGTTCCCGCCAACGCCGCGAAAGTATTGTCGGAAGAGACAGATGATGTTGAAGCAGAATTGTCAGAAGAACCAATTGTGAAATAGGATAATTAACGTGATAACAATCAAAAAAGCTAAAGCAGGCGAAGCATTGAAGAACGCTGTCGAGAAAATCTCCGGCGTTGACCTGAGCGTTTGCCTTCAGTGCAGGAAATGCTCCAGCGGATGTCCCGTAGGCAAACTTACAAAGTCCCGGCCCTCGGAGATTATGCGTCGGCTGCACTTGAATGCGGGTAACGAGCTGCTCGAAAGCGATATCCTCTGGATGTGCGTTTCCTGCGAGACCTGTTCGGCCAGATGCCCGATGGGTATTGATGTCGCCGGGGTGATGGACGCCTTGCGAAAGCTGGCGTTATCGAGGGGGGCATCGAAACAGGAAGGCAACGTGCCCTTGTTTAACAAGGCATTTTTGAAAACGGTCGAGGTATTCGGCCGGACGTATGAAATGGCAATGATAACCGCTTACAAATTAGGTACCGGCAAACTGATGAACGATACGGAAAAATTTCCGACGATGCTCAGGAAAGGCAAAATCTCACTGTTGCCTTCGTTTGGCGGGGACAGAAAAACGGTGAAGCGCATATTCAAAAAAACAAAGCAGAATAAAGGGGCCGGAATATGAGATACGCCTACTATCCCGGATGTTCCGCTGAATCGACGGCCCGCGATATGCACCAGTCAACTTTGGCAGTAGCGGCAGCGCTGGGAATCGAAATGATTGAGCCGAAGGGCTGGACGTGCTGCGGCGCAACTGCCGGCCACCAGACCGACCGCGTGTTGGCAGCGGCATTGCCTGCCGCCAATCTGGTCAAGATTAAGGATATGGGGCTTGATTGTGTTGTGAATTGCGCGGCCTGTTATAACAGGATGAAAGTAGCGAATCACGAAATAGCGACCGAATCGGGAATCCGCAATGATGTCAGTGACGCTATTGGCCGGGATTACGACGGCTCGGTTAAAGTAAGACATTTTATTGAGGTGCTGCTTGAAGACGTCGGCCTGGAAAAAATCAGCAGTGCAATCAAACAGCCGCTTAAAGGGCTGAAGGTTGCCTGTTATTACGGATGTCTGCTTGTTCGTCCGCCAAAGGTCGTTAATTTTGACGACCCGGAGAATCCGAAGTCGCTCGATAAGCTGGTTAAGGCGATGGGCGGCGAATCAATCGAGTGGCCATACAAGGTCGAGTGCTGCGGCGGCGGGTTATCGCTTTCGAGAACGGACGTTGTGGTAAACCTGACGGATTCGATTCTTGGAATGGCGAAAAGTTCCGGCGCGGATTGCATAGCGGTAAGCTGCCCGATGTGTCAGGTGAATCTGGATTTGCGGCAGCAGGACATTAAAAAAGAAACCGGCAGAGACTATCAAATCCCTGTCGTGTATATCACGCAGCTTTTAGGGCTTGGTCTTGGCATCAGCTCAAAGAAACTCGGGTTTAATAAGCTTATGGTTCCTGCTTCAAATGTTCTGGAGAAGGTGGAAGTGAGCAGCAATGGGTAAATACGACGATAAAAAAATTGGCGCGGTACTTGTTCAGGGCGGCGGTATAGCCGGCGTTCAGGCGTCGCTCGATTTGGCCAACAGCGGCTTCAAGGTTTACTTAGTCGAGCGAGACGCCGCGATAGGCGGTATGATGGCCCATCTGGACAAGACCTTCCCGACGGGCGATTGCGCGACGTGCATTGTTTCACCGAAGCTCGTCGAATGCGCACGAAATTTGAATATCGAGATAATGACTCTATCGGAGCTGGTTGACCTCGAAGGTGAGCCGGGCAATTTCAAGGCAACCGTCAAACGTCATCCGCGATACGTTGACGAGGATAAATGTACGGGATGCAGCGAATGCACGCAGGTTTGCCCGGTAGATGTGCCTGACGAATTTAACAGGTGCTTAGGGACAAGAAAGGGCATCGCGAAACTTTACGCGCAGGCGACTCCCAATATATTCGGCATTTTGAAAAACGGCCACTCGCCCTGCAAGATGGCGTGCCCGGCGAAAGTAAACGTCCAGGGTTACGTCCAGCTCATAAAGAAAAAAGAATACGTCAAGGCGGTCAACCTTATCCGCCAGAGAAATCCGCTTTCGGCGATATGCGGCAGGGTTTGCACTCATCCCTGCGAAGCCGAATGCACACGAGGCAATGCGGATGACCCGATTGCCATACGGCTGCTCAAGCGATTCGCATCAGATAAAGAAATGGAATTGCTCGAAACGGGCCAGATTTCTCTGCCGGAAGAGAAGAAGCCGGTCGCAGGCGCGAAAAAGGTCGCAATAATCGGCGCAGGTCCCGCCGGGTTAACCGCCGCCAACGACCTTGCCGACGCGGGCTTCGCGGTTACTGTTTACGAATCGCAAAGCAAAGCGGGCGGTATGCTTCGCTGGGGCATCCCGGAATATCGGCTGCCCAAGAAGGTGCTCGACCACGAAATAGAAATTATCCGCCGAAAAGGCGTTACTTTTGTTTATAACTGTGTTGTCGGAAAAGACATTACCATCCAGAAACTGCGCAACGATAACGAGGCGGTCTTCATCGCCGCCGGCGCACATAAAAGCCGCAAGCTCGGTATTCCGGGCGAGCAAATCAACGGCGTTATTCACGGCGTTGAATTTCTCAGTGATGCCGGCTCAGTTAATAAGCCGAAGGTGAAAAATAAGGTCATAGTCATCGGCGGCGGCAACGTTGCGGTTGACGTCGCGCGAACCGCGCTACGCCTTGGCGCAAAAGAGGTCGAAATGGTTTGCCTTGAGGGCGCAAATGAAATGCCCGCCTACAAGGAAGAAGTCGAAGCAACTCTCGCCGAAGGCATCAAGATTCGCAACGGGTGGGGACCGAAACGTATCACAGGCAACAGTTCGATTACCGGCATAGAGTTCAAACGCTGCACAAGGGTCTTCGACGACCAGAAGCGTTTCAGGCCTGAATTTAACGAAAAAGAACTTATAACGGTTGACGCGGACCAGATTATTATTGCCATCGGCCAGATGACTGATGAGCAGTTTGTCAGCCATATCGGCGTAGAAAGCGAACGCGGATTTTTCAAGGCTGACCCGATAACCGGTCAAACTTCAGTAGAAGGCGTTTTTGCGGGCGGCGACAACGCTTCAGGCCCGGCGGCTGTTATCGACGCCGTCGCGGCGGGTAAACGGGTCGCCGAATCCATCGAGCGATTCCTGACCGGCAAGGAAATGCTGACAAATCGTTTCGAGGAGAACCTAAAGCCCCTTTCCGAGGATTTGCTTCCTGATACGGAGGACGTGGAGAAAAAAGCCCGCGTTTATCCCGAAGAATTAGCTCCGGCAAAACGGTTGAGGACTTTCGAAGAGGTCGAAAAAGGTCTCACTGAGGCCCAGGCCCTTGCCGAAGCCGAAAGATGCCTGAATTGCGCACTGTGCTCGGAATGTAACCAGTGCGTCGAGGCATGCGAGCAGCACGCTATCGACCACGCTATGAAAGAGCGGATAGTCAAATTAAAGGTTGGCTCGGTCCTGCTTACCCCCGGCTTTGAAGAGTTCGACGCGACTCGAAAAGGCGAATATGGCTACGGGCGATATTCGAATGTCGTTACAAGCGTTCAATTCGAGCGAATGCTTTCAGCGGCAGGCCCGTTCGAGGGACATTTGATTCGTCTTTCGGATGGCAAACCTGCGAGACGCATCGCGTGGATTCAATGCGTCGGCTCGCGCGATTCCGAATGCGGCAACGATTACTGCTCTTCGATTTGCTGTATGATGGCAACCAAACAGGCGATGGTAGCGGGCGACCACGTCGATGGATTAGATGCGACAATCTTTTATATGGATATACGCGCGTTCGGCAAGGATTTCGACCAGTATTACGAGCGAGCCAAAGCGCAGAAAAACATACACTACATCAAGAGCATCCCGTCGCGGGTAATTCAGCTCCCCGGCAGCAGTGACCTTCGCCTGAATTACTACGACCAGAGCAATAATATTCAGCAAAAGGATTTTGACCTTGTTGTGCTTTCCGTGGGAATGGAGCCGCCCGCTTCTATGGCGGAATTCGCCTCGCGTCTTGATATAAAACTCAATGATTTTGGTTTCTGCAAGACGGACCGATTGTCGCCCCTTACAACTTCTATACCGGGCGTCTTTGTCGGCGGGGCATTCCAGGAACCCAAAGATATCCCCGAAACCGTTACGCAGGCAAGCGCCGCCGCCTCTATGGCAATGGAACTGCTGGCGCCGGTTCGCAATACCCTGATTACCAAAAAGAGCTACCCAAGTGAGCACGACGTTACCGATGAAGACCCGCGTATCGGCGTCTTTGTATGTCACTGCGGTATGAATATCGGCTCAGTGGTGGATGTAGAACAGGTTGTTAAGAATATCGAAAAGCTGCCCGATGTGGTTTTCGCGTCTCACACGATGTTTACATGCTCCGATACGAGCTTGTCGAACATCAAGGATATGATACGCGAGCATCGGCTCAATCGAATAGTGGTTGCCTCCTGCACGCCGCGAACGCACGAGCCGCTGTTCCGCGAGACGCTGCGTGAAGCGGGCCTTAATCCGTATTTGTTCGAGATGGCCAACATCCGTGACCAGTGTTCCTGGGTACATTCGGCTGTCCCGCAATCGGCTACCGAAAAAGCGACCGACCTGGTGAAAATGGCAATTAGCAGGGCGAGGTTCCTTTCGCCTCTGGAAAGCGGCACGCTGGCCGTTGACCAGACGGGGCTTGTCATCGGCGGCGGACTGAGCGGTATGACTGCCGCACTTGCGCTGGCTAACCAGGGATTCAAGGTGCACCTGATAGAAAAGGCCGAGCGTCTGGGCGGAACGTTACACGATGTCTACCACACATTTGAACACGATGATATCGCGGGCTTTACAAACGCCCTGATAAAGCAGGTCGAAAAACATCCCAACATAAAACTTTACTTAGGCACTGAAATCGCTAGCATCGCGGGCCACATAGGCAAATTCAAAATATCGCTTGCCAAAAACGGCTCGAATTCCGAAGTCACGGGCGGCACAATAATCGTCGCCACCGGCGCACGAAAGGCCCAGACAACAGAATTTATGTATGGGACAAAAGGTGTCTTGACGCAGGCCGAACTGGAAAAGCAGTTGCACGATAAAACATATCCCGCGAAGGCGCAAAACGTCGTAATGATTCAGTGCGTCGGCTCGCGCAACGAGGTTCATCCATATTGCAGCAGAATCTGCTGCTCGATGGCAATCAAAAACGCGATTGAAATCAAAAAGCGAGACCCGAACGCCAACGTCTATGTTCTTTACAGGGACGTCAGGACTTATGGCTTCAGGGAAACGTATTTCAAACAGGTGCGTGAGGCAGGCGTTGTCTTTATCCGCTATACGCCTGAAGCTGCGCCCGTGGTCAGCCAAAACAATGGTCTTGTAGTAACGGTTAACAGTCCGGACCTGCCGGAGCCGATTACTATCGAGGCGGATAACGTCGTGCTCAGCACGGGTGTTGAGACCGACAGGGAAAACAACAAACGAATCTCGGATATGCTCAAGGTGCCGCTTAACGCCGATGGGTTCTACGTCGAGGCACATATGAAACTGCGTCCGGTGGATTTCACCACGGAAGGCATCTTTCTTTGCGGACTTGCGCATTCGCCCAAGTTTATCGATGAGAATATCTCACAGGCGCGTGCTGCGGCGGCAAGGGCTGTAACGGTTCTTTCCAAAACTCTGCTCGACGTTAGCGCACAAGTTTCTTATGTTGACCAGCAGAAGTGTATATCCTGTATGACCTGCGTTAATTCCTGCCCGTATTCGGCTCCTTTCTGCAACAAGGACGGCAAAGGACAAATCGAGGCCGCGAAATGTATGGGCTGCGGAATATGCGTTTCGGAATGTCCAGCCAGGGCAATACAATTGCACCATTTCGAGACGGACCAGTTCAACGTAATGATTAAGCAGTTATTCGCCGGCGGCAACGGTGAAGTGTTCGCCGGAATGCAATCAAAGGCAAAAGAGCTAACGGAAAAAGTGTAACCTATGAAACAGGAAAATTTTGAACCTAAAATTTTGGCCTTCTGCTGTCACTACTGTGCGTATTCGTCAGCGGATTTGGCGGGGTCTATGCGGATTCAGTATCCGCCCAACGTGCGTATAATCCGCACACCCTGCACGGGCCGGCTCGAGACCGAATACTTTATGAAGGCCCTTGAAAACGGTGCCGACGGGGTGCTCGTCGCGGGCTGTCTCGAAGGCGGCTGCCATTTTGTCGAGGGCAACCTCTGCGCGAAACGCCGGGTCAATTACACAAGAGAATTACTGGAAGAAATAGGCATCGAAAAGGAGCGCCTGCGGATGGTAAATGTTTCCGCTGCGATGGCGCGTCCTTTGGCTGATACGATTATTGATATGGTTGAAACAGTTCGCAAACTGGGCCCAAGCCCAATAAAACAATCCTCCTTCGCTAAAGCTACGGAGGATAAAATTGGTGCATCTAAACAGGAGAGCCGCAAATGATAGTTGCTCAGAGAAAAAATATACCTGACCTGCTGGCAATTGTAAAAAATCATAAAAAGCTTCTTGTGCTGGGCTGCGGCACCTGTGTTACCGTATGCCTTGCGGGCGGAGTGCGTGAGGTAAGTATTATCGCTTCATCCCTGCGAATGGCCGCGAAGCTTAAAGGCCTTCCGCTTGAAGTCGAGGAGCTGACCATAGAGCGTCAGTGCGACAACGTTTTCCTCGAACAGGCAGCCGACGCCATAAAGAGAAATGACGCGGTTCTTTCGCTTGGCTGCGGTGCGGGCGTTCAGGCCATCGCCGAACGCTACACCGATAAGCCGGTTTACGCGGGACTCGATACGGCGTTCATCGGCATACTTGAGGAAAGAGGCGTCTGGACGGAAAAATGCGCCGCCTGCGGGGCGTGCGTGCTTCACGAATACGGCGGCATCTGCCCGGTCACTCGCTGTGCCAAACACATGCTCAACGGCCCGTGCAGCGGCTCACGCGAAGACCGCTGCGAAGTCAATCCCGAACGCCAGTGTGCCTGGCAGCTTATATACAAGCGTCTAAAAGACATCGGCCAGCTCGACCGGCTTAAAAAAATCAAACCGCCCAAAAACTGGAACCGAAGCCAGTCCGGCGGTTATCGCACCATAATTCGTGAAGACCACAGAGTTTGATACTCCGACGGCCGGCGTAATTATTTCAATAAGGTCTGGCATGCAAGAGGTCGCGAGGTTTTCAGATTCACGGCTAAAAAGTAAGCACGCTTGTTCCGGTTGATGGTTTGCTTCTGTTAAGTGTGCTATGCGAGTATAACCGTCGCAAAGATTGTGGGTAAATTTTCGGGGTTCGGCCATATTGCCCGATTTTTCAGATTAATTTACGCAAATAGCATGCGTCCTTTTTTCCCTTGATTACTGAAACCACAAGGATTCTATGTTATCGTCAATATACAATCAACTTCCCATTGGAAAACACCTTTGCAAAAGGTATAATGTCGGGTCGCTGAAAACGCGGGCGTAATTCAGTGGTAGAGTGCTGGTTTCCCGGGCTGAATGTTGTGGGCTCGAACACAATCGTCCGCTGTGGTAATTATGTCGCTAATTTGCTCAATACTTTATTATTCACTATAAGGAGACAATGGATGTTTCGCCCCACTACATTATTAGCTATAGCTCTACTGGCAATTGTATGGCCGGCATCAATACTGCTCGCCGCTACAGATGTAAATCTTAATGACCCGTTTGAAATCAACAAGCTGATTAGCCGGGGCGTAAATATAGGCAATGCGCTGGACAGGGAAGTTGAGTTAGATGACGAATGGAGCTTCATCGTCAAGGATGAACACTTCCAGCTAATAAAAGATGCGGGTTTCAATTCGGTCCGGCTTACGGTTCGCTGGTCCACGCGGACGATGGATAAGCCGCCATATACTATCGACCCGAATTTTCTGAAACGCGTTGACTCGGCGGTCAACAGCGCACTATCGCGCAATCTCGCCATTATAATAAACTATCAAAACTACTTCGAATTTTACCGCGACCCCAACGGCCTTAAACCGAAATTCCTCGCTACGTGGGAACAGCTCGCCGAACACTATAAAGGTTATCCCAACACGCTCGTCTTCGAACTTCTCAATGAGCCGCAGGAAAATATAAAGTCCGGCGACTGGAACGCGCTGATAAAAGAGACGCTGGCGATTGTCCGCAGGACCAACCCAAACAGAACGGTTGTAATCGGCCCGGCCAATTTCAATAGTATCGCCGGCCTCAGGTTCCTTGCGCTGCCTGAAAGTGACAGGAATATCATCCTGACTATACATTATTACGAACCGTATCATTTTACCCATCAGGGTACAAGCTGGACAAAGGACTCAAATGACTGGCTTGGGACAAAATGGACGGGCAGCGACGCGGAAAGAAAGACCATAAAAAAGGATTTTGACGCCGTTGCCAGCTGGGCCGGAGCGCGTAATCGCCCGGTTTATCTCGGCGAGTTCGGCTCTAATGAAAAAGCGGATATGGATTCCCGCGTCCTCTGGACCAAATGTGTGGCCGACGAGGCAATCGCACACGGATTCAGCTTCACGTACTGGCAGTTTACCCACAATTTCATGGTTTACGACAGAGCCAGCAAAACCTGGGTAAAACCATTGCTCGAAGCGATTATACCGCCGAAACAATAAACTTCCGTCACGAGATAAAAAATTATGTTGAGAATAGCGAAACCATACGTGTTAATCACCTTGGGAATGGTTCTGCTCGGCGTGACCAGCGTTGCAGAGGCCAAACCGGACGCATTTGAAATGAATAAGCTGATTGGCCGAGGCGTTAATATCGGCAACTGCCTTGAGGCGCCAAAGGAAGGCGAATGGGACGTTACTCTGCAGGAAGAGTATTTTCAGCTAATCAAGGATGCCGGCTTTAATTCGATACGCCTGCCCATTCGGTGGGATAGCCACGCAATGGAAAAAGCCCCCTATACAATCGACCCTAATTTCTTTTCCAGGATTGACTGGGCAATCAAAAACACGATGTCGCGCAATCTGGTTTTGATAATCAATATGCATAACTATTATGACCTTTTCAATGACCCCAACAACCACAAGGAAAGGTTCCTTGCCATTTGGCAGCAAATCGCGGAACGCTACAAGGATTACCCTGATACTCTGCTGTTCGAGGCGCTTAACGAACCGCAGGATAATTTAAAAGGCGTATTTGAATGGAATAGTGTTGTTAAAGAATGGCTTGCCGTCGTTCGCAATTCGAATCCGAACAGGATGCTCGTTATCGGGTCTGCCAATTACAATAATTATACCGAACCAAAGGGGCTTGAACTGCCGAAAGACGACAGAAATATAATTGTCACCTTCCATTATTATATGCCCTACAAATTTACGCATCAGGGCGCCCCATGGGCGGCTGAATCCATCAGAAATATCGACGTAAAGTGGGGCAGTGACGGGGATAAACGTGCGATGACGCGTGACTTCAAGACGGCCGCTACGTGGGGGAAAGAAAATGGCAGGCCGATTTTGCTCGGTGAGTTCGGCGTTTACTACAAAGCGGACCCCAACTCCCGTGTTCGATGGACCAAAACCGCTGCGGATACTGCGATTGAAGACGGATTCAGTTTCACGTACTGGGAATTCTGCCATACAAACTTCGGCATATATGACCAGAAGACAAAGGTATGGAACAAGCAAATGCTCGAAGCGTTAATTCCGCCAAAGCAATAAACTTATATCGCAGGAGAAAAACGATGTTAAGAGTAACTATGCCATACGTGTTCGTCGCATCAGGAATAATTCTGCTCGGAGCAGCCTGTGTTTTAGCCGCCGAACCAAATGCGGCCCCGATGAAAATCGACGCGTTCAAAATGAATAAGATGCTTGGCCGTGGAGTAAACATCGGCAACGCACTCGAGGCGCCGACTGAAGGCGCATGGGGCGTAACAATCAAAGAAGAGTATTTCGATATCATCAAACAGGTGGGATTCAATTCAATCCGCCTGCCCGTTTGTTGGTCTGGCCACGCGCTTACTGAAAAACCTTACACCATTAACCCCGAATTTTTCAAACGGGTTGACACCATTGTAAACTGGGCTATTTCGAGAAATATGCCCATTATCGTAAACATCCAGCAATACAACGAAACATACGATGCGCCGCTGGCAGAAAAGGAAAGGTTTCTCGCCCTGTGGAAACAGATTGCCGAACACTATAAAGATTATCCTGACATACTTCTTTTTGAGCCGATGAATGAGCCGAAAAGAAAACTTACGCCGGAAATATGGAATGATTACATCAAGGGATTTTTAGCGGTCATCCGCGAATCAAACCCGAACAGGACGGTTATCATCGGCTCCGCTCGTGATAGCTGGATTACTTATCTCAAGCTCCTTGAGCTGCCTGAGAACGACCGCAATATTATCGTTACCGTTCATCATTATTTCCCGCACGCATTCACCCATCAGAGTGCGCCCTGGATGAATCCCGAAAAAGTTGCCAGGACCGTTGAAGATATGAAATTCATTGGTCAGGACCCCAACTCCAACGGCATTAACGATTACAACGCCTGGCCGGGCACCAAATGGCTCGGCACACCCCAGGAAAAGAAATATATGACCGACATATTTGACATCGGCGCCGCCTGGGGGAAGAAACATGATCGCCCGATTAACTTAGGCGAGTTCGGCTCTTACTATAAAGCCGATATGGAGTCCCGCGCCCGCTGGACAAAATTCATTGCTGATACCGCAGCCGAGCGAGGCATGAGCTTAATGTACTGGGAATTTTGTGCACAGGAGTTCGGCCTGTATGACAGGGAAGCGAAATCCTGGCGTAAACCGCTTTTAGAGGCAATCATCTCACCCAAACAATAATTTTTAAGGATTGAATTTTATGGCAAAGACGTTGACAGCAATTCTCATTTCTTTTGTGTCCGTCTGCGCGGCCGCTGGCGAACCGAATGCGATCAGTGGGCCTGACCCGGCTTCGCTGAAGGGCTACGCCGAGGCAAGCCCGTTTAAAATGAACCAGCTTCTGGGCCGTGGAGTGAATTTCGGCAACGCTTTCGATGCGCCAAGCGAGGGCGAATGGGGCGTTGTTCTTCAGGAAGAGTATTTTCAGGCGGCAAAAGATGCTGGCTTCAGCTCGATTCGTCTGCCTGTCCGCTGGTCGGCTCACGCGATGGCCCAGCCGCCTTATACCATCAACCCGGATTTTATGAAACGTATTGAATGGGCGGTAAACTGTGCATTATCGCGGAAGCTTCCGGTGATGCTTAATATGCACCACTATGGCGAGCTTTATGCCGACCCCGTTAAGGAAAAGGAAAGATACATCGCCCTCTGGAAGCAGATTGCGGAACATTTCAAGGATTATCCCGATATCCTTGTTTTTGAATTGATGAATGAGCCGCAAAAAGAATTAACGGCAGACCCCTGGAATGAGCAATTGAAAGAGGCCCTTGCGGTTGTGAGGCAATCCAATCCAAACAGGACCATCGTTATCGGCTCGGCGCACTATAATCAGATTCATTACCTTACGCTGCTCGATATTCCCAAAGAAGACCGCAATATTATCGTTACTATTCACGATTACTTCCCGCTGACGTTTACTCATCAGGGAGCGGCCTGGCTGAGCAGAGGAGACCCCAACGACTGGCTCGGCACAAAATGGACAGGTGCCGAGGACGAAAAGCAGGAAATAATCAGGGATTTGGATTTTGCTGCTGCCTGGGGCAAGAAAAACAACCGCCCGATTAACCTGGGCGAATTCGGCGCTTACGAAAAAGCGGATATAGATTCTCGCGCACGCTGGACAAAGTTTATGGCAGACGCCGCTATTGAGCGGGGAATGAGCTTCGATTACTGGGAATTTTGTGCACCGGAATTCGGCTTATATGACCAGAAGGCCAAGACCTTCCGCAAGCCGTTGCTCGAAGCAGTTTTGCCGGCTGTGGCGGGCAAAGTCGAGACGCCGAAGTAAATTGCTGAGGAAAAAAGGCCAAAAAGGGATCTGACTCCTTTTCGGCCTTTTTTATTGAGATGGATTCTAACGACAAAACGCTTATGAATGTCTCAGGGGCACGTCCTACATGTGTTCGTTACTGGGTCATTGTCTTCGCCGTTACTTTGTCCATCATTACCTATATTGACCGGGTCTGCATTTCGCAGGCAGCACCGGCGATGAGCAAAGACCTCGGTTTTTCGACCAAGCAAATGGGCTGGGCGTTTTCGGCGTTTTTCTGGGCGTATGCCCTGTTCGAAGTTCCCAGCGGCTGGCTGGGCGACCGCATCGGCGCACGCAAAGTGCTGATGCGGGTGGTTATGTGGTGGTCGTTTTTCACGGCCGCGACGGGCTGGGTATTCAGTTTAGTTTCATTAGTTATTACTCGCGCGATGTTCGGCGCAGGTGAGGCAGGATGCTTCCCAAATCTGACCAAGGCGTTCACCGTCTGGCTTCCAAAATCTGAGCGGGTTCGCGCTCAGGGCATAACGTGGCTTAGCGCAAGATGGGGCGGAGCATTTACGCCTTTACTTGTCGCCCTGATTTTGCAGCATATCTCCTGGCGTCACACCTTCGGATTATTCGGCCTACTGGGCGTGGTATGGGCGATTTTCTTTTATATCTGGTATCGAGACAACCCCCGCGACAGAAAAGAGGTTAACGAGGCGGAGCTGGCGATTTTGCCTCGCCAGCAGGATGTGGTACTCGGACACGACAAAATCCCATGGGGGAAACTGGTAGCTTCTAAAACCGTCTGGCTCCTGTGGTTTCAATTTGCCTGCCTGAATTTCGGAGCGGTTTTTTATATAACCTGGCTGCCAACCTACCTGCGCGAGGGGCGAGGTATGGATATAACTTATGGCGCCTTATTAGCAGGCCTCCCGTTATTTTTCGGCGGGCTTGGCTCGCTGTTCTGCGGCTATATATCCGCACCACTTGCCAATCGGTTAGGCAGCACGTTATTCGCGAGACGTTTGCTGGCGGGAATCGGATTTTTTGGGGCTGCGTCCTGTTTGGCGATATCAACTTTTATACCTAATCCGTGGCTGGCTATGCTGGTTATGGGCTTGGCCAGTTTCTGCAATGATTTGGTGATGCCGACAAGCTGGGGCGCATGTATGGATATAGGCGGGAAATTCTCAGGGACGCTGTCCGGCAGTATGAATATGATGGGCAATTTCGGCGGGGGCCTTGCCGCCATCGTCATCGGCTATATCCTTGCTTGGTCAAATCACAACTGGAATGTCGCCCTGTATGTGGCCGCAGGCGTATATTTTCTCGGCACATTCTGCTGGCTCGTTATCGACCCCGTAACCCCAATAGAGACAAAGAGTTAGGATTTTGGCGGCCAGCCGTAATAAAAAAACTTCCGGAATTTTCTTTACACAGGCAAAATCCGATGTATCCTGCCAAACTTATGTAGCCGAGTTTCTTCTTTGCTGTTTGTCTGTTCCAGGGCAGGAAGAAAACGGGGGACCCAATGTCGGTCGAAAGGCCTTGGGGCGAATATCGAGTAAAATCGATTAAGGTGCTTCTGCCTGAGCCCGACAGCTAACCTCGTAGGCGTTAAAGAAGGGACAAACCAGGGTAGTTTTCTGGTTTGTTGCGCGTCTGGTATAACCTGCCTCAAAACAGACATCTCGGCGAAAATTATTTGCGGGAAAAGTCCGCGCCAAAGACAGGGAGATGTTTTATGATTTGGGCGTATTGGGTTAGCGGGATTATTACGGTGCTGCTTATGATTTATCTTGTCGTGGCAGTGTTGTTGGCGGAGAAATTCTGATGACTTACGGGATAATACAAATTGTTCTGTTCCTGTCCGTGGTTCTTTTATTGGTTAAGCCGTTGGGCTGGTATATGGCACGGGTGTATGAAAACAAGCCTTGCGGCCTGGACCGGATACTGGGGCCGGTCGAGCATGCGATTTATCGGCTCTGTGGCGTTAATCCCGCTAATGAGATGGGCTGGAAAAGATATACCGTCGCGATGATTGCTTTTAACGCTGCCGGTTTCGTCGTTTTATATGCCTTGATGCGATTACAGGGCTTTTTGCCTTTGAACCCGCAGCATTTTCCCGCCGTGCCTTCCGACATGGCATTCAATACGGCTGTCAGTTTTATTACCAATACCAACTGGCAGGCATACGGCGGCGAGAGCACGATGAGCTACCTGACCCAGATGCTCGGTTTGGCAGTGCAGAATTTTGTGTCCGCGGCAAGCGGTATGGCGGTGCTGGTTGCGCTTATCCGGGGATTTGTTCGCCGAAACAGCCAGACAATCGGCAACTTCTGGGTCGATTTAACTCGCTCGCTCTTGTATATCCTCATTCCTCTATCGCTGATAATTGCAATCCTGCTTGCGTCGCAGGGCGTGGTGCAGACGTTCAAGGCATATCCGACAGCGACGCTTGTTGAGCCGGTAACGCTTGTTGACGGCAATAGCGTTGCTGAGCAGACAATCGCGGTGGGGCCGACGGCCTCGCAGATTGCTATCAAACACTTGGGCACTAACGGCGGCGGATTCTTCAACGCCAACTCCGCTCATCCGCTTGAGAATCCTACGCCTTTATCGAATTTTCTTGAGATGCTGGCGATACTTTTGATTCCGGCTGCGCTTTGCTACACGTTCGGCAAAATGGCGGGCGATACAAAGCAGGGCTGGGCAATCCTGGCCTCGATGGTAATTATATTCATCTGCCTGCTGGCCTTGTGCTGCTGGTCGGAGCAAAAAGGGACGCCGCAATTGATTTCAGCGGGTGCGGACCTGCGAGTCAGTGCGACGCAAAGCGGCGGTAATATGGAGGGCAAGGAAGTCCGATTCGGCATTTTCAACTCCGCCCTGTTTGCTACCACCACGACGGGGACATCCTGCGGGGCGGTAAATTCGATGCACGATTCTTATACGCCTTTGGGCGGATTGGTCCCGATGTGGCTGATGCAATTGGGCGAGGTGATTTTCGGCGGCGTGGGGTCGGGGCTTTACGGTATGCTGGCTTTTGCGATTCTGACGGTGTTCATTGCCGGCCTGATGGTAGGTCGCACGCCTGAATACTTAGGCAAAAAAATAGAAAGCTATGAAATGAAGATGGCCTCGCTGGTAATACTATTGCCGATATTTCTGGCGCTGGTTGGCACGGCTGTCGCTGTGGCGACAAAAGCGGGACAGGCGGGTGCGTTCAATCCCGGCCCGCACGGTTTCAGCGAAATCCTCTACGCCTATTCATCGACAACCAACAATAACGGCAGCGCATTTGGCGGGATTAACTGTAACACGCCGTTTTATAATATCACAACGGCGATAGCTATGCTTGGCGGGCGATACCTGTTCAAAATCCTTATGCTGGCAATTGCCGGGTCACTGGCGGCCAAGAAGTATGTCCCCACCAGCGCGGGCACGCTGAGCACGTCTGGTCCGATGTTTGTCATTCTGCTGATTAGCGTCGTTATTGTGGTGGGTGCGTTAAGCTTTATACCGGCCCTGGCTTTGGGGCCGATAGTTGAACACTTGATGATGATAGGCAAATAATTATGAGTGATAATGTAAAAGCAGGTAAATCGTTTGACTGGGCCATTATCCGGCCCGCTATTGTGGATTCGTTCTACAAACTCAGTCCGCGCAGGCAATTCCGCAACCCTGTGATGTTCGTTGTATTCGTCGGCAGCGTCCTGACCAGTGTCCTGTTCGTTCAGGCCATTTTCGGCAAAGGCGAGGCAGGCCCGTGGTTTATTCTCGGCATTTCGCTGTGGCTGTGGTTTACGGTCCTGTTTGCCAATTTCGCCGAAGCAATGGCCGAAGGACACGGCAGAGCACAAGCAGACAGTTTGAAAAAAGCCCGCAGGGACCTGGTCGCCAAAAAGCTCAGTAATCCTCGGCGTGACTCTTCTTTCGAGATGGTTTTGGCGTCCCTGTTGCGGAAGGGCGACGTGGTTCTGGTGGAAGCCGGTGACTATATCCCGATTGATGGCGAGGTTATAGAAGGTGTGGCCTCGGTGGATGAAAGCGCAGTTACAGGTGAAAGCGCGCCGGTAATTCGTGAAAGCGGCGGAGACAGGTCAGCCGTCACGGGCGGCACCCGCGTTCTTTCGGACTGGTTAGTCATACGTGTTACCGCGGAATCGGGCAATACCTTCTTAGACCGTATGATAGCAATGGTCGAAGGCGCCAAGCGTCAAAAGACGCCTAACGAAATCGCGTTGACTATATTGTTAGCGGCACTGACGATTGTTTTCTTGGTAGTTTGCGCGACCTTGCTCCCGTTTTCGTATTACAGTGTTTTGCAGGCGCATCAGGATCAGAGCAGGGTTGTAACGATTACCGTTTTGGTGGCGTTGCTGGTTTGCCTTGCCCCGACGACGATAGGGGCATTACTTTCGGCAATCGGAATAGCAGGGATGAGCCGACTGAGTCAGGCCAACGTTGTGGCAATGTCGGGCCGGGCGGTAGAGGCGGCGGGCGACGTGGATGTACTGCTGTTGGACAAAACCGGAACTATCACGTTAGGTAATCGCCAGGCAACGGAATTTATCGCTGCGGATGGTGTGTCGATGGAGGATTTGGCCGACGCCGCCCAGCTTGCCTCTTTGGCGGATGAAACTCCGGAGGGCAGGAGCATTGTTGTGCTCGCAAAGCAGCGATACAACCTGCGGGGAAGGGACATAGAAAAATTAGGCGCCAAGTTCGTTCCTTTTTCCGCCCAGACGCGAATGAGCGGTGTGGACCTTGACGGCAGGCAGATTCGCAAGGGCGCGGTGGATGCGATTGAAAAATTCGTTATAAGTCACGGTGGGGTGACTCCTGATGAAATTCGGCAGATGAGCCAGAAAATTGCCAAAAGCGGAGGCACGCCTTTGGTTGTGGCAGACGGGGCAAAGGCGCTTGGGGTTATTCATCTCAAAGACATTGTCAAAGGCGGCATCAGGGAACGATTTAGCGATTTGCGCAGGATGGGCATCAAGACGGTGATGATTACCGGCGATAACCCGATGACCGCGGCGGCGATTGCCGCTGAAGCGGGCGTGGATGATTTTCTTGCAGAGGCAACGCCGGAGGCGAAACTCGAATTGATTCGGAGGTATCAGACCGGCGGACATTTAGTGGCGATGACGGGCGACGGAACCAACGATGCGCCGGCGCTGGCGCAGGCGGACGTGGCGGTAGCGATGAATACGGGCACGCAGGCGGCAAAAGAGGCGGGCAATATGGTTGACCTGGATTCCAACCCGACCAAGCTGCTCGATATCGTGCAAATAGGCAAACAAACGCTGATGACTCGCGGCTCGCTGACGACTTTCTCAATCGCCAACGACGTGGCCAAGTATTTCGCAATCATACCGGCGGCGTTTGCCTTGACCTACCCGTCGCTTAATACGCTGAACGTGATGGCACTTGCGACGCCCAACAGCGCTATTTTGTCTGCCGTGATTTTTAACGCGATTATTATCGTCTTCCTGATTCCGCTTGCGCTGAAGGGGGTTAAATATCGCCCGATGCCCGCAACGCAGCTGCTGAGAAAGAACCTGCTCATTTACGGCGTCGGCGGATTGATTGTGCCTTTTATTGGAATTAAATTGATTGATATGCTGCTGGTAGTTTTGCATTTGGTGTGATTATAATGATGAAGGTGAGAATATGATTCGTATCCTGCGACAAGCTGTTGCCTGCATAGTGGTATTCACTGTGATTACGGGTGTTATTTACCCGTTGATTGTAACCGGTGTTGCTCAATTAGTATTCCCGCGTCAGGCCAACGGCAGCCTGCTTGTCAACAACGGTAAAACCGTCGGGTCTTCACTTATCGGGCAGTCATTCAGCAGCCCGAAGTATTTCTGGGCGAGACCATCCGCGACGTCGCCTATGCCTTATAACGCCGCCAATTCTTCCGGCTCGAACCTGGGGCCGCTTAATCCGGCTTTGACCGAAAACGTCAAGGCCAGGATTACGCAATTGAAGGCCGCGGACGCCGCGAGTAAGTCATTGGTTCCGGTTGATTTGATAACGGCTTCAGGCAGCGGTCTCGACCCTGATATAAGCCCCGCGGCGGCGGAGTATCAGGTTTCCCGCGTCGCGAAGGCGAGAAACCTTGATGAAACCAAAATCAGGGAGCTTGTAGTTAAATTGACCAAAGACAGACAACTTGGTATTCTTGGCGAACCACGGGTAAATGTGCTGGAGCTTAATCTTGCCCTGGATGACCTCAAAAACAAATAGGCAGATAACGATTTGATTTAATTAAATTTTGGAGGCGTTATGGTACTTAAAACAAAACTTTCGCTTGGTTTGGGATTTCTGTTTGCTATTATTTTTGCCCTCGCATTTTTCTGCTCTTATTACGTCGGCAAACTGTCCGAAGAAGCCGACAGCATTCTCAAAAATAATTATGATTCCATTGTCTATTCAAAAAACATGCTCTCCGCACTCGACGACACCAGGACTTCCATCAGCAGCACTATATTCAATCCCAGCGACAGCAAAAGATTATCCGATTATTATTCCCACCTTTTCGAAACCGGCAGAGCCGATTTTGAAAAAAACCTCGCAGCCGAAAATAACGACATAACAGAGATTCACGAACAAGAGTACGTTGACACGCTCAATCGCGATTATGCTGTTTATATGAACCTCTGCGATAAGGTCAAAAATGGTTTAGGCACTACCTCGATGTATTTTAACGAAGTTCTGCCTTGTTATGAAAAACTCAAACAATCCATCCTCAGCATCGACGACCTTAACATGGAGGCCGTTGTCCGAAAAAATCTGATAACGAAACAGCAGTCCGCTAACGTAAAGACCCATATGGCAGTAGCGGCTACATTGTGCGCCATTTTGGCCTTTGGCTATTTCTGGTATTTCCCTTTTTATGTTTCTAATGCTGTCTCCTATTTATCAAAGAGAATAACCGAACTATTGAAAAAAGCCGGCATTGCTTCCGACATAAAAACAAACGACGAGGCCTATATCATTTTGCAGTCCATCAAGCTCCTCGAAAAGAAACTCGGCCTCGACAATGACGAAAAGGATTCACTGTAAGATAAAGAATGGATAACCAGCGACCAAATCCTGATGAGCTGCTCGAACAAATCCGCGAAGAGGAAAAGGCGAAGGCCGGCGGCAGGCTGAAGATATTTTTCGGCTATGCGGCGGGTGTCGGCAAAACCTATGCGATGCTGGAGGCCGCAAGAGAGCAGGCCGGCGCAGGTGTGGATATTGTTATCGGGTATGTTCAGCCGCACGCGCGACCTGAGACCGAGATGCTTATGCTGGGAGTGGAGATTCTTCCGTCCAAAGAGGTGGAATACAAAGGCATAAAGTTGAAGGAGTTCGACCTCGATGCGGTACTGGCTCGCAAGCCGGCGGTGATAATTGTCGATGAGTTTGCCCATACCAACGCCCCCGGCCTGCGACATACAAAGCGATGGCAGGACGTGGAGGAATTGTTGGACGCCGGCATAAGCGTTTACACCACGCTGAATGTTCAGCATTTAGAGAGTTTGAACGATATTGTGGCGAAGATTTCTGGTATCGCGGTCCGTGAGACGGTTCCTGATACTGTTTTTGACAATGCCGATGAGGTTGAGCTGGTGGACCTGCCGCCTGAAGATTTACTGCAGCGTTTCGAAGAGGGCAAGATATATTTTCCTGCTGATGCCGAGCGGGCAATGCTGAAGTTTTTCAAACTGCCCAACCTGACTGCCCTGCGTGAGCTGGCTATGCGGCGAACCGCCGACCATTTGAGCGCGCAGGTCCAGACATCGGGAGGCGCCCGTGTGGGGACGACCAGAGAGCGATTGCTTGTTTGTATCGGTCCCAGCCCGACATCGGCGAGATTAATTCGGGCCGCCAGACGGATGGCAATGGCGCTGCGTGCGCCATGGATAGCGGCCTATGTGGACACGGGTCGTTTTATGAACGATGCCGCTCGCCAGAAGCTCGCCCACAACCTTAATTTGGCTGAACAATTGGGCGCAGAAATCGTTACGCTCGGCGGGGAAGATATGGCCGAGGAGATTGTAAAGTATGCCCAGTCAAAAAGTGTTACGAAAATCATAATCGGCAAGACAGGCGAATCGCGATGGCGTGAATTAATGGGCAGTTCCATCATAAGTAAAGTATTACGTCATAGCGGCGACATAGATGTATATGTGATTAGAGGCCCCAAAGACCCCGCTGACGAAAGCAAGACCCAGCATCTTGTCAGCCGGCGCAAAATTAATTACCTGTCTTACGTCAAGACAATCGTGGTTACTGCAGTCAGCACCACTATTGCCGAGTTGATGAGCATGGCGGGGCTTAACGAAACAAACCAGGCAATGGTGTTTATTCTTGGCGTACTGTTTGTAACCACAAGATACGGACTCGGACCCGGCATTCTGGCGTCGGTCGCCGGCGTGCTGGCGTTCGATTTCTTCCTCGTGCAGCCCTACTATAGTTTCAATGTTACCGACACCCAGTATTTTATTACATTTGCCGTTATGCTGACCATTGCGGTTCTGATTAGCACGCTGGCGTTTCGGGTTCGCAGGCAGGTGGAGACGCTGCGTCAGCGGCAATGGCGCACCGAGGCCTTATATCGTTTAAGCAGGAAACTGGCTGCCACCGCTGGGACACATCAGCTCGTGGCTGTCGCCCAGGAGTTATTGTCGGAGAGTTTGACCAGCGAGGTTGCGATATTTTTGCCTGATGAAACAGGCCGGCTGAAAGCGGCGGTCAGCCGACCCAGCAGTTTCGCCGGTATGGAAAAAGAAGTTGTCGTTGCCCAGTGGGTATATGAGCATAACCAGATAGCGGGCGCTGGAACCGATACGCTGCCGGACGCTAATGCCATATATGTGCCGATGACCTGTCCGCGAGGGGCTGTTGGTGTTTTGGGGCTAAAGGCCGGTGAGCCGGGCAAATTTAATGCCCCGGACCAGCGGCAAATCCTGGAGATGGCGGCCGACCAGCTTGCTTTATCAATCGAGCGAGACCGCCTGGCCGAACAAATTCAGGAAGTGCTCCGGCAGAAAGGAACGCTGTAATTTCATTGTATGGTTTGCTGGGTTTCGGGCGGTTTGGGTGATTCGGAGGGATTGGATTTTACCGTCATTGTGTGGGATGGGTCCCTTGTTGGGCCGAAGAAAACAAAGGAAATCAGCACTAAAGTCGCGCCGGATATAAACAATATATGTCTGCGAGGCCACCGACAGGAAAGGCAAAGCCACGGCGGGGCACCCTGTGTAATTGTGATTTGGTTTGGTTCTTCGGCCAAAGCGCGCCTCGCGGCCGCGAGTTTGCTGACTGTCGCGCGGGGGTATGCGGTATTTGGCTCGTTGACCTCGATGCCGAGCGTAGCGGGCGCCAGACGAGCAAGCTCTTTGGGATTGCCTTCAATCTGGGCGAGCAGGGTATCGTAATCGGTGTTGAGAGATTCGAGTTTTTTGAGGTGGTTTTCGGCCTGGGCGAGCAGGCCTTTGTAGTAATAATATTCGAGCAAATCATCGCACAGCGTCGTCGCCGACAATACGGCCGCACCGACGCCGAAGAAAATTACGAACGCTATTATTCGAATAGTTCTTTCGTTTAACATAACAATAAAAAAAGGCAGGTGCTACACAACCTTTACCGGTTCGCAACACCTGCCTTTATTTTTCGGAATTTCGGTTAACTTTTCTGCAACATAAAGCCGGCGAACCTGGCTGATTTGCCAAGCTCCTCTTCGATTCGCAGCAGTTGGTTATACTTGCAGATTCTTTCGCTTCTGCAGGCAGAACCGGTCTTGATTTGTCCGCCGCCCATAGCGACGGCAAAATCAGCCATAAAAGTGTCCTCGGTTTCGCCGGAACGGTGAGAAATTACATAGCCCCAGCCCGCTTTTCGGCATAGCTCAATTGCCTCGACGGTCTCGGTTATGGTGCCAATCTGGTTTAGTTTAATAAGTACCGCGTTGGTCGCCTTTTCCTCAATGCCTCTTTTAATAAACTTCGTATTTGTGACATAAAGGTCGTCGCCGACTATTTGAATCTTTTTGCCGAGAACCACGGTATGCTCCTTGAAGCCGTCCCAGTCGTCTTCCGCCAGTCCGTCTTCGATTGAAATGATGGGATATTTTTCAATCCACGTTTTATACAGTTGAGTCATTTGAGAGCTGGTTTTCTTGCCCTGCCCGGATTTTGCCATGTTATATTTACCGTTTTCATAAAACGAGCTTGCCGCCGGGTCTAACGCAATGGCGATATCTTTTCCCGGCTTATATCCGGCTGCTTCAATTGCTGAAACGATAACCTCGCACGCCTCGTCATTACTTTTGAGATTCGGAGCAAAGCCGCCCTCGTCGCCGACGCTTGTCGCATAGCCCTTTTTCTTCAGAATTGATTTAAGGGCGTGGAATGTCTCGGCGCCGTAACGTAACGCCTCCGCAAAAGTGGGTGCGCCAATGGGCATAACCATAAATTCCTGGAAATCGACGCTGTTGTCTGCGTGTTTGCCGCCGTTGAGAATATTCATCATCGGGGCAGGGATGATATTGGCGTTGCAGCCGCCGAGATAACGATACAGGGGCAGGCATGCGGACGCAGCGGCTGCTTTGGCCACGGCTAACGATACGCCCAGTATCGCGTTTGCGCCAAATTTGCCTTTGTTGGGCGTGCCGTCGAGGTCTATCATCAGCCGGTCAACGTCCTCCTGTGCGGTGGCATCCATACCGATGACCTTTGGCGCGATTTTGTCATTTACGTTTTTAACTGCGCCGAGTGTTCCTTTGCCCATATACCGCTTGTTATTGGTGTCGCGAAGCTCGACGGCCTCGTGTGCGCCGGTACTTGCGCCCGAGGGCACGGCAGCCCTTCCGAATGAGCCGTCTTCCAGAATAACATCGACTTCAACAGTGGGGTTTCCCCGGCTGTCTAATATCTCTCTTGCCTTTACACCTGCTATTGTTGTGAACATTGTATTTCCTTTCTTTGAGCAAATTGTTGCTTCTCACGTTTAGCCGTTCGCAAAGCTCACAAAATTACCCATTTTAAGCCGTTTCGTCAATAGCAATCCGTCATCCAAAGACCATCTAAAAATGGTTGCATTAGGATTCTGCCCCCGTTAGTATTATGCCCCAAATATGCGCCTTGGCAGTTGAACCAGACGGTTTAATGAGAGAGGAACTTATGAGCAACGAAACAGATAAACTACCGTTAAGAGAGAAGGTGGGTTATGGATTCGGCGATCTGGCTTCGGTTTTGTTCTGGCAGTGTATCGTCGGAAATCTGATGCTCTTTTATACTGATGTTTTCAAAATTGCTGCTGATCCAAAGAGAGCGGCGGCAGTTGCCGGCTTGATGATTGGTTTGGCAACGATTTTTGATGGTATTATTGACCCGATTATCGGGATGATAGCCGACCGAACTGATACTCGATGGGGAAAGTTCAGGCCGTATTTAATCTGGATGTCTGTACCGTTGATGGTTTCTGCGTTAATGACCTTTTCGGTGCCTGGTTTTAGTCCAACAGTAAAACTTGTTTATGCTTATGTTTCTCTTTTTCTTTTCAGGGCCTGCTATGCTGCTATTAACATTCCGTATTCTTCACTGCTTGGAGTTTTAAGTCCTGATTCCAAGGAGAGAACCAGCGCATCATCTTTTAAATTTGCGTTTGCTTATACGGCCGGATTCATAGTTACATTAACATCATTAATTTTAGCCAAACATCTCGGAAATGGAAAAGATTCAACGGATCCGAAAGGATGGACTTACACGATTTTTATATATGGCTGTGTTGCGGTTGTTTTCTTTACTTTGACATTCTTACTGACTAGAGAAAGAGTGAAACCTCAAAAAAGCCAGAAAACGACTGTGGGAAAAGATTTATTGGATTTAGTTACCAATGTCCCCTGGATAATCCTCTTATTTGCAACTCTTTCTATGATATTGTTCGTTTCAACAAGAATGGGAGTAACCAATTATTATTTCAAATATTATATCACAGAAAACGGCACCGTTTCTGTCCCATTAAACCTGTTGTTCTGGAAATTTAACCTTGGATTTGAGGAGATAGTTTCCGCGTTTGGCGCTATAGGGCAGTTATGTGCGATTTTAGGCACACTTATGGTTCCAATCCTGGTTCATGCTATTGGCAAGAAGAACGCGTTTTTTACCATATTTGGTGTTGCCATTATATCCACGGCTGCGTTTTATTTCTTAAAACCTGGTAATATGTTTTTGATTTTTGCATTGCAGATTGTTGGATCTTTAACCGGAGGGCCGCTGTCACCTGTTATCTGGGCGATGTATGCAGATACCGCGGATTATTCGGAGTGGAAGCGAGGCAGAAGGGCGACCGGCCTGGTATTTTCAGCTTCGGCAATGTCACAAAAGATTGGTTGGGCGCTTGGCGCTACATTAACGGGGATATTGCTTTCATCTTACAGTTTTGTGCCAAATCAGATGCAGTCGCCCGAGGCAAATAAAGGGATAGTTATGCTTATGAGCACTATACCGGCAGCTTTCGGTATTCTTTCTGTTGTTTTGATATTCTTTTACGTTCTCGATGACAAGATGATGAAGACAATTAAGACCGACCTTGAGGAAAGGCGCAAGGCAAGCGGCCAAGCCGCGACAGCATAACGGTTTTTTAAAATTCAACTATGAAAAAGGGTGAAAAATGAAAAAGAGCAAGGCAATTATCGGCGGCGAACCGCTGCCAAACATACCGTGGGAAGACAAACCGAAGGGCTGTATCGATGTCGTCTGGAGATACAGCGGTAACCCGGTTATTGACTGGAACCCGATACCAAAGGCGGCGAGGATTTTCAACAGCGCCGTTTTGCCGTATAAAGGCGAATTCGTCGGGGTTTTCAGGGCAGACCAGAGAAACGGACGCGCGACGCTGTTTTTCGGAAGAGGTAAAGACGGCCTGAAATGGAAAATCGGGCCTGACCCCATTAACTGGGTTGACGAAAAAGGGAAACCGAACCCAATCAGTTACGGCTATGACCCGAGATTCTTAAAGCTTGACGATGCCTACTATATTGTATGGTGCGACGATATGCACGGGGCGTCAATCGGCTTGGGCAGGACCACGGATTTCAAGACATTTATCCGTATGCCTAATCCTCTTATGCCCTTTAACAGAAACGGCGTTCTTTTCCCAAGAAAAGTTAACGGCAAGTATATCTTGTTGAGCAGGCCCAGCGACAGCGCGCATACGCCTTTCGGCGATATCTATCTGAGCGAAAGCCCGGACCTGATTTACTGGGGCAATCACAAACACGTTATGAGCAGGGGCGGAAGCGGCTGGTGGCAGGGCACAAAAATCGGCGCAGGCCCGACTCCGATTGAGACAACCGAAGGTTGGCTGCTGCTCTACCACGGCGTATCGTTTACCTGCAATGGCTTCGTTTACAGCTTCGGTGCGGTGATACTCGATATCGATAAACCATGGAAGGTGCTGTACAGGACACGCGATTATCTGCTCACGCCGGAAAAATTGTATGAGGTAACCGGCTTTGTGCCGAACGTTACGTTCCCCTGCGCCAACATTTACGACGCCGAGACAGGCAGAATCGCCATTTATTACGGCGCCGCCGATACCTGTACTGCCTTGGCGTTCGCGCAGGTCGATGAGTTAATCGATTATATTAAGAATAACTCGGAAGTTTAATCGTATCAGAATAAGCCAATAACTTATTGAGAAGGAGCTGAAATGGCACAGGAAATAGGCGCAACCAATACCGGCAAGTTAGTGCGCGACCGCCTGCCGATTCTTACAAAGGTATGTTATGGTTTCGGAACTGCACTGGATATGTGGGGCATCTGGCTTTATTTCAGCGTTGCCTTTGCAGTGTTTAATATTTATCTGGGCGTTTCTCCTGTTCTTGTAGGTTTTGCATTATTTTTTATTCGCTTTTATGACGCGTTTACCGACCCGTTTATGGGCTGGATATCAGACAACCTCCGGACAAAATACGGTCGCAGACGTCCATTCATTCTGATTTTCGGTGTTTTGTGCGGACTGGGGCTGCCCATAATGTTTCTTGTTTCGCCTACATGGTCGGACAAGACATTTCTTGGATTATCGGCTGTTTTCTGGTATATGATTGTTTCAAATATGATTTACATCCCCATCTTCAGCGCCTACACCGTTCCATTTAACAGTTTGGCTAATGAATTAAGTCCTGACTACGAGGAACGCACCTCGATAATGACCTATAGAAGCGTGCTTCAGAAGATATTCGAAGTAGGCAATTTTTATGCGCTGCGGTTTACAAATCTGGCGTGGTTTCTTATCCCGGGGACAGGCAAACAGAATATCCTTATGGGATTGCGCGTATATTCCTGTATCCTCGGTGTTGTGATGGCAATCTTTGCCATAATAATCTTCTTCAGAGTTAAAGAACGTTATTATGAAAATATCGTGGTGAAAAAACAGCAGGAGCATGTCTCTCTTAAAAGCGCCCTTTATGAAACGCTTACCTGCCGGCCATTTTTGTTTATGCTGCTGGTTGGTGCTTGTTTTAACTTAGGCACGAGTATGTTAGGCACGCTGGGCTATTACGCGACGGTCTATTATGTCTGCGGCGGTAATCAGGCACTCGGCAATGACTGGAATTTCTGGATGGGTATGGCGTTTATGTTCGGAGGACTAATTGGCGCCCCGATTCTTAACAGGGTAGCATATTTTGTTGGTAAACGTAATGCTCTGATTGTCAACGCCTTTATCGGCATAATTGCTTACGCAAGCTCATGGTATCTTTACAACCCTCATATTCAGTGGATGCAAACAATCGCCTCTGGTCTTATGGGGCTTACCGCGTCGGGCCTTTGGATGCTGTATGGTTCAATCTGCGCTGATGTTATTGATTACGATGAGCTTAATACCGGCAAACGGCGCGAGGGCTCTTTTACTTCCTGCGGAACATATATCATCAAACTGGGTAATTCGTTAGGAATATTATTTTCAGGAGTAGTCCTTTCCTGGATAGGTTATGATTCCAAATTGGCTGCACAGACGCCCCATACAGTTTTTTGGATTCGCATAATGCTTATGGCTTTGCCGCTTGTCGGGATGGCTCTGGTGATAGCATTTATTTTACAGGTGCCGCTTACAAAGAAGATTTGCGAGGAAATCAGGATTAAACTCGAAGCACGCCGGGGCCAGGTATAACGGCTTTTGCGGATTTTACACAAGCAAAAAGGCCGTGGTTTATTTCAATCCGCGGCCTTTGTTTTTTTATAAATATCGGTATAATTTGCGGGACGTTAAATTGTTATTAACCTGTTCGGATTTTGATGGAGAGGTGCAAAGATGAGGTTCGGATACTTTGACGACAAAGCCAAGGAATATGTAATCGAAAGACCTGATACGCCGCGGTCGTGGGCGAATTATCTCGGCTCGACGGAATACGGCGCAATCATAACCAATAACGCGGGTGGCTACAGCTTTTATATGTCCGCAGCACAGGGCCGGCTGACGCGGCTGCGTTTCGATGATGTCCCTATTGACCAGCCGGGAAGATACATTTACGTCCGCGACAAACAGTCGGGCGACTACTGGTCAAACGCATGGCAGCCCGTGGGTAAACCTCTCGACCAGTATAAAACCACCTGCAGGCACGGTACCGCTTACACGATTATCAATTCGCAGTATTCAAAGATTGAAACGGAAACCACCTATTTCGTTCCGCTCGGCAAACATTTCGAGTGCTGGCTTTTGAAGGTCACAAATAAAGATGCCGTAAAAAGAAGCTTGAGCTTATTCTCCTTCGTCG
Organism: Sedimentisphaerales bacterium; assembly: GCA_049516395.1. Taxonomy (GTDB): domain Bacteria; phylum Planctomycetota; class Phycisphaerae; order Sedimentisphaerales; family Anaerobacaceae; genus Fen-1362. The sequence continues at coordinate 272,102 of JBEKTD010000001.1, forward strand.
AATATCCGTATACTTGGCAGTGTTTCCACGACTTTTTAAACCAGCAATACTCGCACGGCATAGTGAAAATGGATTTCGTTGACGGCATCATCGATTACGGCAGTTCCGTCGGAATAAGCGGCAATGATAACAGGTCGTTTATGGCGTTTCTTGGCGGTGATATTGTTGGTTTCGATACCGACCGTGACATATTCGTTACGCCATATCGCAACTACTCAAATCCTATGGTTGTCGAAAAAGGCAAATGCACTGGCTCAAAGGCCTTTGGCGACGACGGCTGCGGCTCAATCCAGATAGACGTTGAACTCGAGGCCGGAGAGACAAAAGAGCTTGTCGTCCTGTTGGGACGCGGCAAAGCGGCCATCGAGGGCAAAAAAACCGTCAAACAGTTCGGCGATATTGCCAAAGTCAAAGAAGAATTTGAAAAGCTTAAAAAATACTGGCACAGTCGTATAACGGGATTGAGCGTTTGTTCGCCGGATGCCCAGTTCAACAGTATGATGAATATGTGGAGTCCGTTTAACTGCCTGATTACTTATGCCTGGTCTCGTATGGCCAGCTTAATCTACAGCGGCGAACGTGATGGGCTTGGCTATCGTGATACCGTCCAGGATTTTATGGGCGTAATGCAAATCATTCCCGATGAGGCGAAAAAACGCCTTGAGCTTATGATTACCGGCCAGGGTTCCACCGGTGGCGCGATGTCAATTGTTATGGCCTTTACGCATAAGCCCGGCAAAGAAAAACTGCCCAGGGAAGACGAATATCGCTCCGATGACTGCCTGTGGCTTTTCAACGCGATTCCAACATACGTCAAGGAAACGGGCGATATCGACTTTTATAACAAGGTTCTGCCGTACGCAGACAAGGGCAAGGCGACCGTGCTTGGTCATCTCCGCAGGGCGATTGAATTCAATCTTAAACACACAGGCAAACACGGTTTACCCAGCGGCCTTTTCGCCGATTGGAACGACTGCCTGCGTTTAGGCACTAAGGGGACATCGGTATTCGTTGCCCTGCAGGTGCGTTATGCTCTTTTAACTTATATCGAGATTTGCGGGATGTTCGGCAAACAAGCCGAAATTAAATGGGCGAAAAAGCAGCTCGAAAAAATCGACGCCAAACTCGATAAATTCGGCTGGGACGGCAAATGGTACGTCCGTGCCTACAAGGAAACCGGCGAGAAAATCGGCTCGCACGAAAACAAGCAGGGTTCGATTTATCTCAATACGCAGTCCTGGGGTATTATCAGCGGCCACGCGGACAAATATAAAGGCCGGGCCGAACAGGCGATGCAGTCCGTAAATGAAAAACTTGCCACCGATTATGGCCTTATGCTCTGTGCGCCGCCTTACGAAAATATCCCCTGCGCGGAAGTCCGCTCGGTTGTGTTCAATAAGGGCGTCAAGGAAAACTGCGGCATTTTCAACCACACGCAGGGCTGGGCGGTTATGGCGGAAACTATGCTTGGCCACGGTGACAAGGCATTCAAATATTTCCGCAGCTCTATGCCGGCGTCGTTTAACGATAAGGCCGAGATACGCGGCAGTGAGCCATACGTTTATTCGCAATATACCCACAGCGTTTTCAGTCCGCGTTATGGCGCATCGCGTGTTCCCTGGCTGACCGGCGCCGCCTCCTGGGCGTATTATGCGGCAACGCAGTATGTCCTCGGCATCCGGCCCGATTATAAAGGTCTTCTCATTGACCCCTGCATCCCTGCTGACTGGAAGGAATTTGCCGCTGTTCGCCGATTCCGTAACAAGATGCTTAATATCAAGGTCATAAATCCCAATGGCGTGGAAAAAGGCGTTAAGAAAATTACCCTCAACGGCCAGATAATCGAAGGCAACCTGATTGGCGTTTCCAAAATGAAAAAAGAAAACGAAGTTGTCGTCGAGATGGGGTAGAAAAAATGAAGGTCCTATTCATCGGTGGAACCGGGATAATAAGCACAGGCGTTACGCAGTTGGCGGCCGATAGGGGAATAGACCTGTATCTGCTCAACCGCGGGCAGAGTAAAAAACTCGTTCCCAACAACGTCAAGGTCATCAAGGGCGACATCAGGGACAGGATTTCCGCAAGCAAGCTGCTGAAACTGCACGATTTCGACGTCGTTGTTAACTGGGTGGCGTACATTCCGACGCACGTTGAGGCCGACATTGAATTTTTCAGGGGCAAAGTCGGCCAATACATATTTATCAGCTCCGCATCGGCCTATCAAAAGCCGGCGACTCACTGGCTCATCACTGAATCGACGCCGTTGGCCAATCCCTACTGGCAATACTCGCGGGACAAAATCGCCTGCGAAGACCGGCTGATGGCTGAATATCGCGACAATGGTTTTCCCGTTACAATTGTCCGGCCGTCACTGACATACGGTGTTACGATGATACCCGCGGCGATTAACAGTTGGCAAAAGCCCTGGACGATTGTTGACCGGATGCGCAAGGGCAAAAAAGTAATCATCCACGGCGACGGTCTGACTCTCTGGACGATGACGCACAACACCGATTTTGCCAAAGGTTTCCTCGGGCTTATGGGCAACGTTCAATCAATCGGCCACGCCGTTCACATTACATCAGATGAGGTTCTTACCTGGAATCAGATATACCAAGCGATAGCCGATGCCGCGGGCGTAAAGCATAACCCTGTTTATATCCCCTCTGATTTTATCGCCAAAATCGACCCCGAGCACACAGGCACGCTTTTGGGCGACAAATCCTGCTGTGCCGTTTTCGACAACACCAAAATAAAACGTCTTGTTCCTGATTTTGTCGCCACGGTTCCTTTTGCCCAGGGCGTTCAGCGTTCAGTTGAGTGGTTCGAGGCCGACGAGGAACGATGCGTGGTGGATGATGATTACAACAAGTTTATGGACCGCACCATTGCTGCCTACGAAAAGGCGATGCCCAAATAGCCGTTTTTGCGTGAATCAAATTCCATCGCGATTGAGAAGCGGACTTTTGTCGCGGACGAGGTTGGCACGTTCTGGGAACAATTTTGTTATCTCATTAGCGTCAGAGACATTGAGCGTATAGGTGGCTTCCTGCCCGAGCGTTATCTTCTCCGGTTTTTTTGAGCTGTCGTAATAAATTTGCTGCCAATAGTTGCGCCCGTCGAGCCATTCCAACCTGATGGAATTGCTGTCTGTCCGGTCTTTGGCTGGCGGCGATTTTTCGATGTAAACCGGCATCACAGCCCCATCCGGCCTGATTATGTCTATAATGAAGGATTGTTCGTTAATGTCCAGCGCCTTAGCCAGAATCGGGTCGAGAACGATATCGGGCACAGCTGTTTCTCCGAGTTGGCATTCGCCTGTTTCTTTGCCTGTCCGCTTGTCAAACGGCGAGCCGGCCCGTAACCTGCGAACCGTCAGTATGCCGGAGTCAGCCGTCATCTCGATTCCTTTTCTGCCTGTTCTCGAGCTGGTTTCGTCTCGCCAGGTAAATTGTCGAAGGTTTGCATCGCCGCGAAAATATCCGACTTGTTCATCGGATACTGTCCCCCGCAGGTAATAATAATCCGCGGCGTTGATAGTGGTGTTGGCGTCCGTTCCGACTAACGCCATAGCATCCATCGTAAAGCCGATTATCTTGTTATGGGAGTCGGCTATAGTGAAAAAAGAAGCTGATGAATCATTATCACGGGCGATATCCAGCCCTTCATTACTGATATCGCTGATTAGCCGGGCGCCTGCCCGCAGTAACCCGTTGTCGCTGAACCGGATGCTTTTGAAGATTTTTTCAAAAATATCTTTCGCCGTGTTCTGCTCAGATGCGATCTGCAATACTTCTATTTCAAGCTGCCGCCCGTCGGCAAGCTCGCAGACGCCCAAGATTATCTCAACCCCTGAATCGGTATTTATAGTCGCCCAGTTTGCTGTAAGGTTGCCTGAGGTTGATTGACCCGTTGCGACAAGTTTTTTTCCGGAGTATTCCTGGTCAAGTCGCTCCGTTGGTGTTTCCTCGCCTGCCGCCAGAAGGTAACGGCACTGTGCGTATGCCTTGTCGTTAAGTCCGCTTACGGCAAAAATGCTGCTGATATTAAAGGAGCTGTCTTCGAAAGACCATTTCTCTTTGCATTGCCAGCTGTTGCCTGAAGGCATCGAAACCGACAATCCCGACCGGTTCAAATCAATAGGGGCCGACATTCGAATGCCGGTTTTGGATTGCATAACCAGCCGGGCCGCCAGCAATGAAATGACTAGCAGGGCCGGCAGCGCAATTGTCTTTGCTATTTGTTTTCCCGTTTTATTTTCATCGACCATAAGATTGCCGTTGATTTTTCAATTGTGATTTGAAAAAGGAAAAAACGCACCAGCCGGCATTTTCCTAATCAAGTGCAGAAACAGCCGGCTCGTCGAGGACCTGCCTGCCCCTGCGGAAAAACCTGCAATAAAACCATTTCAGAAAACCGCTTGCCGCGAAACCGCAGAAAATAACAACCAGCGCGACCTGGCGACTCCAGATTATCAGCGCGAAAAACAGCAGTGCCCTGATTAGATGCGCAAATGGTTTTTTGCCCCTTATATACTGGTTTATCACGTGTGCGTACCGGATTCGGCTGACCATAAGAAACGCCGCGCAAAGGGTGATTATGGGTAACGAATAAATCACCAAATCATCGAGCATAAAGCTCACAAATCCAGCGGCCCAGTCGCGCCCCGGGTGCGACAGAAAATCCGGCACCGTTTCCTGGTTGAATATCACCAAGCTTACTATGATGCCCGCCGCCGCGGGGCTGGGTAGCCCGACAAAGCTCATGTGTGCCGACTCGTCCTCTTCGTTTTCGACGTTGAACCGCGCCAGCCGGATTGCCGCGCAGCTAAGGTATGTTGCCGCCGCCAGCCAGATAAATCGTTCGATGAAACTGATAATGATGGGATTTATCTCCGTCAACCCCGACAATTTGTGCTCAATGATTTTTATCATCAAAAACGCAGGCGCTACGCCGAAGCTGACTATATCGCACAAGCTGTCTAATTGTCCGCCGAAACTCGATGTGCTATTGCTCATGCGTGCGAGGCGTCCGTCGAGCATGTCCGCCACCATCGCCAGCAGAATCATATAGCCCGCCATCGCGAAATAAGGCACTACAAGCCGATGATACGACCATTGTCCCGTCTCCGAAGTAATCGCTTGGCTGGCAAAAGTAATCGCTGCGAACCCGCACGCGCCGTTGATAATCGTAACCAGCGAGGGCAAAATCGTAATGTATTTAAGCCGCTGCCTCCGCATCCTCCGCAGGAAGCTTTCCTTTGACGCATCAGTCCTGAATCGCGTCGGCTTTTGAAAGATTGGTTTGTTCGGCCCTGATTCACTCATAACCTTACAATCGGCGTTAGACCCGCCTTTACTTTGTCTCCAATTTTGACAAGGCATTTGGCCCCATCGCGAGCCGGCACATACAGCTCGGTCCGCGAACCGAATTTTATCATACCAAATTTCTCGCCCGCCGCCATATTTTGTCCGATTTCTGCCCTGCATACGATTCGCCGGGCTATCGCACCGCTAATCTGGCGAACAATCAATTTATCATTGGGCGATTCAGCCCTCGTAAGCCAAAGGTCATTCGATTCGTTCACTTTGCCCGCTTCGGGGTTTCTGGCGTCGAGGAACTGGCCCTCGCGATAGGTGATTTTCTCGACTTTTGCCAGGCATGGGCTGCGGTTGATATGTACGTCGAAAATGCTCAAGAATATGCCGACCCGCAGGGCCTTGCCTCCGATGAAATCGGGCTCGTCAACCGTCTCGATATCGGCTATCGTTCCGTCCGCAGGCGCTAATAATATATCCTTATCTTGCGGCACTTCTCTTTCCGGGTCGCGGAAAAACGACAGCATCCATATAAAGACTATCCCCAGCGCAATCTCTACGAATTGAATCATCCATTCAGGCGTCGTAGAACTTGCACCATAATACAGCACAATCATAAACACCAGCAGCATCGCCGGATAAAACACCACCTGAGGCCAGCCATATCTCGTCAACGGTATCATCATAATTACAATGCTAAACTACCCGGCGGGCACAGGCAATAAAAAAGGCCGGGCAAACCCGCCCGGCCACCAATCGCTGGCTCTCCGCTATACCCGTTCAATTGTTCATCAGAGCATTCAAGCAGGCGTCTGTGAACCAAATTGTTCGCCGGTTAGGATGGCCAAGTGCCCGGCCAACATAAACACCATCCAACTTTTTCTCAGCTTGTTGGCCGTTTATTTCTACTGCTACGGTGCACGGCACAATCATACGCGTCCATTCCCGTGGAGGAAACCGCGGTTCGCCTATCGAAACTATCTCCACAACATTCGTCTTCTCCAGTTTCTTTGAAAAATCGGCTCTATTTTCTTCCGGGATGATCCAAAACCGCGTCGCCTCATTGTAGTCCTTTGCAATAAGTGCCTCGAAAAACGCTCGCACCGTAGCCACGGCTTTTTGTTCTTCGGTCAGGTTCGGTTCCGCAAACTCCAGACCAGTATCAACATTAATTTTATTCAAATCAATAATGTTCACGTCCTTGCCAATCTCTTTTTCAAGGTCAAAGAGTTCTTCTTCGAACGGTTCATCGTATCCTTCATATCTGTATATACCCAGCAATGTCCATTCATCCTCTTTATGCCCAAAATCTTTCCCAGGCCCCCAAACCTCTACGGCTGTTACAAGCCTGGTTGCCTGGTCAACGAACACAATCTCTCGCATCGGGGGGTAATTGGAATCAATAAGAAAGGTGTTGGGTTCGTAGTTAACGGTCACCACTATCGGCTTAGAACGGTCCGGGGGCTGCTCAATCCCGATTTTCACGTCGCCTTTCTGCTCCATCTTCTGAATGTATTCAACCGCCTGTCTCGGGTCATACCTGTGCACAAAATGGAGCATCCTTGCGGTGTAGTCCTCATCATCGAACAAGTTCAATTGTTTTTGAGGCACATTCCATGCCTTTGTATGTCCCCCTTGCCAAACAATCACTTGGTTCGCCTCACCATTGCTATTTATACCCATGTCCACTCGCACTCTCGCTATGTTGCCATCGGTATCGTATTCGACCCATGTGGCCTTATTCAGCTTATCATCCTTGCTGAATGTGAAGTGTACCTGTTGCTTATTTTTACACGCCTCAAGCGTCTGCTCCAGCGCATACGCAGGCCTTGCCAAATCGTTCATTATCAACTTTACGCCGAAGACCACCCCAACCACGAATACTGCTGCTGTGACAAATTTCGTGAAGCGGTTCATAATAAAGCTCCTGAGCAGCGAACTGCTCTTAAATTCTGCGAATTTCTTCTGGTCAACCTTAATTGAGTCAATCCGGCTCATCACGCGTGCAACAAGCGACTCATCAGAGCCGATCGCCCTGCCCAGTTTCTCCAGACGACTTTCGATAGGTTCTTTGGCAGTCATAGTTGGGACTCCTTCAGTATCTTTCGCAGGCGTTTATGTGCCCGCGACAGTTGCTTTGTTACAGTGCCGATATTTCTGCCGGCAATTTCGGCAACTTCTTTGACGTTATGCTCAGCAAAATAGCGGAGCATCACAACCTGTCTTTCGGCTTCGGGCAGCTTGACGACGGCAGACAGAAGACCTTCGCTCTCCTCATCAAGCTGACCATTCGGTTTTTCGGTTGCCGCGGCAGGGTTCGTTTCCAGCGGAGCCATTTTGGGCCTTCGCTTTGCCCAGTCCAAAGCGCACCTTTGAGTTATTTTCATCAGCCACGGGCCAAAAGAGTCCCTGTTACGCAGCATACAAAGATTCTGGTAGCTGGCCACGAACGCGTCCTGTACCGCATCCTGCACGCTGTGATGGTCGCCGAGGATATTTATTGCAACCGCCCGGACGGGCCGCTCGTAACGCCTCACAAGCTCCGCGAAGGCCTCTTTTTGGCCGTCTAACACGGCTTTTATCAGTTCACAATCTGCCTGCACCTGAAAATCTCCATATCGAAGCGCTTCTGTATATTAAGAGCGGCTCAGGCCCAAAAATGCGACAAAAAAATTTAAGGGAAAATGAAAAACGGGAGGGGTTCTTTTTTGTTCTTCATCGCTGATATTCTATCAGAATACGCCGTTTTTGCCAGTATGTTGACAAAATGACCAGGCAGGCAAAACCCAGCGAAGGGCCGACTGGCCCAAATAGCAATCTCCCTCGCCGAGGGTTGATTCCCGTGCGAGGGAGATTTCTTTATCGCCGTACCCTAAGTGTCGCGAACACCTGAGGAGTATCGTGCTTTAACCTTATCTTCTTTTCTGCGGCACGAAAAGTATATTGGCGAATTGCTTAATTATGACTTCGCAAAGGCCTATATCCTTGAATGGCAGGTTTATCCGGCTTAGTTTTTAAGCTGGTCGGCGATTACCAAAGAAAGATGGCGAACAATCGAAGATACACGGTTTAGCGAAAGAGCTTGAAAAAGCGAATGCAATGCTGAAAAAATTCACAATGTCAAAGTTATCTCCCAAATACTAAGGTAAAGTAGGGTAAAGTACTACTATTACGCTAAAAAACGTTGTTTACCATTGTTTACCTTAGTTTACCCTTGTTTTTGTGAGATGACCTCGTTGGCTCGCTTGGCAAAATCCCCAACCTTGGCGGAATCTGCAGGATTGTTATAATCCTCCCGGCAGGATAAAATCAGCACAAATCATATTGAATATTATTATGTTGGAGCGAAAAACATGAAGCCAATCTCATTTTTATGTGTGGTTGTCGTTTCTCTTCTATTATCACAATCCAGCCGAGCCGATGAAGAGAGGGCGCCTTATTCGTTTACTGTTGCCTCTCAAAGCGGCCAATATTACTTTAAGATGCTTCCCGCCAAGAGAGAATGGCAGGAAAATAAATATGTGATAACAAGAGAGGCGTTTGGTGTCGCATATACAATCGATGAGGATGGGAACTTCAAGGAATTGTGGAGGACCTCGGGCTGGTATTCTTTCGAGTTATTCCTGTCTGAGGATGGGCAATACTTAGTCAGGATGGGGCCATGGAACGGCGGCCATGAACCAAAGAAGGAAGATCTTGCGGTAGCGTTCTATAAGAATGGAAAGCTGCTTAAAGAGTATTCGGTAGTTGACCTTGTCAAGGACAAGAGTAAGATCCAAGCAACGGTCAGTCATTACTTTTGGCTTGACAAATCGCCAGGGTCTGAAGCCAAACGCAGACTCGACAGAGATAATGTATTCTACCTTAAGACAATCGATGGAATCGCATACCAATTTTATGCGACGACAGGGGAGATTAAGTGACCAAAGAAGCCCTGACCATAAATCAGAAAAGCATTAACCCCCAAACCAGCGAGGGGATTTAATTCCGCGGATGATTATTTCAAAGTTATTTGCCTGTGTACGGTTCTGAATGTTTAGCGTGTATATTCCAATTTGCGAGATATTTGGCTGCCAGTTCTGAATTGCGGATAATCAGAAGGTTTTCAGCGTTGCCCTCTTCGGCTGATTTTGTAAAATTGAATGAGCCGGTGATTACGCTGTTGGAATCTATAATCATTATCTTGTTATGGGCTATCTTGTGCTTATCATCAATTAAAACACTAATTCCGGCATGGACGAGAAAATCAGCAGAGGAATACCTTTCAGTTAGCTGGCTTTGATCAAGGATTACTTTGGTATCGATACCATTCTTATTGGCATCAACAACTGCTTTGGCAATCGGAGCGGAAGTGAAAGAATATGCCTGAATCCGAATGCTGGTTTTGGCTTTCGCTAATTCCCTAATAATAGCATCTGTGCATCCACCTTTAGGTGAAAAGAAAACCTCTATTTCGTTGGTATTTTGGTTTGGTATTATTTTATCTGCATGACTATTTTGCAGGACAAGAAGGGTCAGGAAAAGAAGGGCAAATAAAACAAATATCACTAAATAACGCTTAGTCATTTCGCCCTCAATTCTATCTCAAGCGAGCTCTTTCCGCCAGTGGCGGATAAATTTCAACGGCAAAATTATATGCGTGTTAAGCCGTTAAATCTCAAATCCGCCTATTCAGCGTTCAGCGGGTAGCGTACAGCGTATAGCGAACAGGTTAAACTAACGACTAACAACGATATACTAACGACTAATTTCTATCTGTGCCTTCTTGTGGCAATCGCCGTGAGATGTAAGGTTTGCAGCGATGATTGCCCTTTTTGCTGAAAAACCCGCGGTTTTTTGTGGCTTAGTTGCGCTAATATGCCGAAATATAACTTATAACTAACAGAACAATCAGCAAGTAATGGTTTATATTGAAAATGAGCGGATTTTGTGGTATAATAAATAATCTGGGGTGGCTGTTTGAGCTACGTCCCGATGTTATTAACTTTTTACTCGGCGGTTGACCGTTCCCGGAAGGGATGGCCAAGCCAGGAGGAAATGGTGATTTGGTTTCCTACAAAAGCTCGATTATCAGTCCTGATAACGGGGTTTTTGGGCTTATTGCTGTTGGGCAATATTGCTGTCGCGGAGCAGCAGTCAATCGGGAATTTTCAGCCGCAGGGGCTAAATTACGCAGGGATATATCAGCTTAAACAAACCGACCCCAATCTCACCGGCGCTGGCGTAAAAGTTGCCCTGGTCAGCCGAAGTATTACCTACCTCGATGGTGAGCCGCAAAATGACTACCGCCCCGCAATCGACCTCAATTGTTTCAAAGATACGCAATATATTTTCCACGACCAGCAGCTTCTGCCGGCGGGCATCTCGGCGCATTCGACCGCCGTATGCTCGATTCTTTTCGGCCGGGACCCCAACGCCTTCAATGAGCAAATCGGCGATTTCAATTACGAGGGTGCAGTCCCTGATGCGCAGGCCGATGTGTATGAGTTCTGGAGTTTTCTCGTAAACAATGTATTTCCCTGCTCCGCTCCCGATGCCGATATTATCACCGCCGACATAGGTTACCAGTTCGAGGACTGGTGGACCCGCGGCATCGAGGCGATGGTGCAAAAATATGGGTTGACCGTCGTCGTCGGCATAGGCAACGGCTCAAATTCGTCCGACCCTGTTCTTTTCCCCGGTGCGGGCAACAATGTAATTGGTGTCGGCGTTGTGAAGTCCGTTGAATCCAATGACGTCAACATCGGGCTTTCCCGTTTCGCGCTTGTATATCCCGAATATTCCAGCAGTGGGCCGACTTCCGATACCCGCTGCAAACCTGATATCGTCGCTCCCGGCAACTGCCTTGCTGCCGTGGCGGGCGAACCGAATCTTTACGAACCGACGGGTGACTGGTCGAGTTTCGCAACGCCGGTTGTCGCAGGCGCCGCGGCGCTGCTTATTCAACAGGCCCACGCCGACCCGAATCTTCAACAGGCCGTTTCACACGATGGCAGCAACTGCGTCATAAAATCAGTCCTGCTCAATTCCGCGACCAAACTTCCTTATTGGCACAAAGGTCTGCTGACTAAAGACGACGACCACGATGTTCCTCTCGATTATCTGCAGGGAGCGGGAATGGTCAACGCCGTCGCAGCGAGCAAACAGTTGCTGGCAGGTCAGCATTTGCCCGGCAACTGCCCGACGGTCGGCTGGGACCTCAATAAACTTAACCTCGACCGGATACCCGAAAACACCTACAAAATTCGGATAACAAAACCCGTGGACAAAATGATTACCGCGACGGTAACCTGGAACAGGCAATTTTCTCTTGTATATCCTTTTGAGCACGATACTCAAAAAGACGCCGACCTTCGGCTTGAGGTTTGGGCTGTTGATTCGAACGACCCCAATAACAATTACCTGCTCGATTACTCCGACAGCCGAACCGACAACGTCGAGCACGTTTATACGCCGGCCGACGGCAATTTCACCGATTACGAAATCATCGTTTTGTTCAGCAATGAGCACGATGTGAATCAGCCGCAGGTCTCGCCTCCTTATGCGGTCGCCTGGAACGTAGGGCCGGTGCCCGTCAGAGACGATGCACTCTGGTTCGACCTCAACGGCGACGGCGTGGTTGACGACCTCGATGTTAGCGTGCTTCTCGATAACCTAATTGCGAGCATGCAAACTCCGGAAGATCATTATTTGTTTGGCGATATAAATAACGACGGCGTTATCGACGTCAGCGACCTCGATATACTGATGCGTTACATCGATTCAGCGGCTGACCGTCGATAGCATAGCTCCGCACCGGAGGAGAAAAATGAGATGGGAAAAACGTTCATTAAGTTCTGTTTCGTAGCGGTATTTATCGCCTCTCTGCATGCTGGCAACTGCAATGCCATCGAATTCAAGGGAATAAGCTACACCGGCTGGAGTTGGGAGGACTACAATTCAACCAATTCCAACACGTCGCTGGCCAACGCACAAAATATCGGCTGCAATTGGGTTGCCATATGTGTCTGGTGGTTCCAGAACAACATTAATTCTACTGCTATCGCCCCCATTAAAACTTCGTATTCCGCCGATCCATGTGCTGTCCAGATTGCTGTTAACCGATGCCACCAGCTTGGTATGAGAGTTATGCTCAAGCCGATGGTCGACCTCTCGAATGACTCGTCTCACTGGCGAGGACAAATCGTCCCGTCAGCCGCCTGGTTTACCGCATATCAGAGCTTCATCGACTACTGGGCGGACTTTGCCACAGCAAACAACTGCGAGATGTTCTGTATCGGCTGCGAACTGGTTAACACCGACGGCCCCTCCCATGCCAACTCGTGGATCTCTGTCGCTAACAGTGTCCGAACACATTACTCAGGCCCTATTACCTATGCTGCCAACTGGGGCGATGAAACAAATATCACCTGGTGGAACACCGTTGATTACATAGGCATCGATGCCTACTATCCGCTGACAAGCATTGACGATCCCACTCCTGCTCAACTTGTAACCGCCTGGACCAACCGAGCAAACTCCATCGGGTCATGGCAAAGTACCAACTGGCCGGATATGAATGTAATGTTTACTGAAGTCGGCTATGGCAGTTATTCCGGCGCAAACATAACGCCCTATGCAAGCCCCGGCTCATCGTCTGTGCTGGACATCAATGAACAAAATAACTGTTATGCGGCGCTTTTGTCCGTCTGCAGGAACTATTCCTGGTGGAAAGGCGCTTTCTGGTGGAATTGGGATACAAACCCAAGCACAGGCGGACTAAACAATGATGACTATATGCCGCAAAATAAGCCCGCCTCGACCGTCACGTTGAAGGAGTATTACATCACGCTTGTCGGCGACCTCGACGACGACAGAACCGTTGACATCGATGACCTCGTAATATTCTGCGACTATTGGCTGGACCAGAATCTCGTCGGCTGGCCCGATTTCAACAATGACAAAACGGTGGACTTCAAGGATTTTGCGCTGCTTGCGGCGAACTGGCAAAAGTCCAGCCCGCTTCCTTAGTAATCCTTAAAAATACCTGCGGGACTGTGTTGCAAGTTATCTTGCGATTGGGTCAGCTTTAGTGTATTTTGACCTTCGTGGAAACGAAGGTAATCAAACTCGATGTGAACGATATTGATGCGTCGGCGATAAAAGAGGCAGCCGGAATAATAGACGCTGGCGGGCTTGTCGCTTTTCCCACCGAGACCGTTTACGGCATCGCCTGTCGAGTCAGCAACGATTCATTGGCAAAGCTCTGCAACCTCAAAGGCCGGCCTACGGACAAATACTATACCCTTCATATCGCCAATCCTTCCGATGCCCTGCGATATGTCCCCACAATTGGCCTGCGGGCGAAAAAGCTGATAAAAACCGCCTGGCCCGGGCCGCTGACAATAGCGTTTGAGTTTGACGGGAAGGATATCGTTCGGCAAAAAGACAAACTTCCGCCGGAAGTATTCAGCAATCTTTATCACGACGGCTCAATCGGCATTCGCTGTCCCGACAACCCCGTCGCCTCGATGCTTTTATCCCAGACGACATACCCCGTTGTCGCCCCAAGTGCGAATATCAGCGGACAATCTCCCGCTGTCGAAGCAGCCGGCATTGCCCGGCAGTTTGAGGGCCGCCTCGATATGGTTCTCGATGGCGGACGATGTAAATATGCCAAAAGCAGCACAGTCGTCCGGATAGGCCAAAAAGGCCTCGAAATAATCAGGCCCGGCGTCTATTCTGAATCACAACTCCTTGAAATGGCACAGGTTACGATTCTGTTTGTCTGCACGGGCAACAGTTGCAGAAGCCCTATGGCTGAAGGCCTGTTCAAAAAACATATTGCGGAAAAGTTGGGTTGCCCCATTGACCGACTCACGGAAAAGGGATATACAATAACATCTGCGGGCACGTTGGGTATGGTCGGGTTTCCCGCCAGTGACGAGGCCGTCGAGGCCTGTGCGGCAAAGGGAGTCGATATAAGCGCCCACAGAAGCAGGGCATTGACGATACACCTGATTGAGCAGAGTGATTTGATATTTGCTATGACGCAGGGACATCGGGAAGCGGTAGTGGAAATGTGCCCCGGGGCCGCGAGTAAATGTTCGCTGCTCGATGATGGGGCCGATATCCCGGACCCGATAGGTCAGTCACAGGCAGTTTACGACAATTGTGCCGAACGCATTGACAAAGCGATAACAAAAAGAATTGATGAGATGATATTATGAAAGTAGCGGTTGGAAGCGATCATCGAGGTTACAAAGCCAAAGAGCTGATTAAGACCATCATAATCCAGCTTGGCCATGAGTGCATTGATGTCGGGACAGTTGACGGCAACCCCGTTGATTATCCTGACCCGGCGTATCTTGCCGCCAAGGCCGTCGCGGAGAAAAAAGCCGACAGAGCCATTTTGGCTTGCGGTACCGGCATAGGAATGAGCATCACCGCCAACAAGGTCAAAGGCATTCGTGCGGCACTCTGTTATGATGAGCTTGGCGCACGCATTTCTCGTCATCACAATGACGCCAACGTCCTTTGCGTCTCAGGCGAGCTTTTGGGCGAAGTCCTGCTTCGCAAAATGGTCGAGGTCTGGCTCGGCACCGATTTCGCCGGCGGAAGACACCTCCGCAGGGTCCGGAAAATCGAAGCTATCGAAAAAGAAAAGGACCCAACGTCCGTTAAAAACAACAACGATTAAACCGATTCCTAAGCTGAATCGCTGATTACGGAATATTCGGGGCCGCAGGTGCCGTCTTTCCGTTATCCATCTTCTGTCCTCTGTTTTTCTCCATCCGATTTGGATTTCTACAGAACGTAACCTATACTCTAAATGGAGCTAATGAGAAACTAACGCCTTCTCTTCTCCTCTCTTCTTCGAAGGAGACGGGGTTGCTGACCGAGTAATACCCAGTGCAACGGGGGGGACCTCGTCTCCGGTTTTTTTAAGATAAAATTTATAAGGCGTTGCAAATAAAAAGGGCTGCGAGTTATCTCGCAGCCCTTTTTTTGGCAATATATGTAGCGTCTATTTGTTTAATATGGAGGGTTATTCCCTACCAGCCAGCCGTCAACAAAAGACAACAGGTCATCTATGTCTACTGTTCCGTTGCGGTCAAAATCGGCGCCGCTGCACCAGTTGTTGTCTGCATTGCAGTCGATTTGACCCCACTGGCCGGCAAATCCCGCAAAATCCACAAATTCCAGAGAGCAGGGCGACAAATATATGCCGTCAATGACCTGCTGACTTATCCCTGGTCCCTCCCACGCTACCGATACGTTGTCGTTGTCGGTATCTTGTTTGTGCAGAACTTCAAAATAATACTTCTGGCCGGCTACCAGCGAAATTGGCGACGACTGCTGCGAAGAGTATGTATCCCATACTCGCCAGCCCGTTGGGTCCAACGTATAAGCAATCAATGACAGGTTAGCAGGGTCATCATCTGTGCTGAGAAACAGGAAGCCCATATCATCGCTGGCAATCCAGAACGTGTAGCTGCCGCTGGTTACCGGGTTTAGATACCCTAAGAATCGAGAACCGTAACTGTCGCCCCAGTTTACAGGCCCTTCCAGGTTCGTAACCAATTCTCTGCCGCTCGGATTGTCAGGGTAATTAACGTTTGAAAGCAGATCGTCTACATCGGGTCCCGGTATATCATTCCACCATTCGCGGAGTATTGACCCGGTGCCGCTCGTGGGATTAATCGGCGTAGCGGAAACCTCGCTCGAATTAACGGATTCAAGACCAACGGTGTCAACCGCGGTAGCGACATAGTAATAGGTTGTTCCGTTGACAATATTAGTGTCAGTGTAATCCGAACTGGTTAATAAAGCGCTGTTCAATTTCACATAGCCGCTGCCCGAGGTTGTCGAACGATAAACATTGTAGCCGGCCAAATCGAATTCGGTATTGTTGTTCCAGTCGAGCAGGACAGTTCCTACGCTTGACGCTGCCGACAGTCCGGTCGGCGCAGCCGGAGGCAAATTGGGGGCCATCTGGACTACGAACCCTATAAGCGAATGGTTGCCGCTCGATTGGGTTATACTCGGTGTTTCGCTGGCGCCTGTTGCTGGTTTGTGTCCATCCATACCATCGTAACCTGTTACCGACAGGTCAACGTCTATAGTCCAGCCGCTCGTTACTGTGTATGTGCCAGCGACGGAGCTGGCGGCATTTTCAATTACCATATCCCCGTTGCTCGTGGCAAGTGCAGAAGTCGATACCGTAGTGTTACCTGTTACACCGGCACTGGCATTAGCTCCCACAAGAGTCGTCTGATTAACATTCTGAAGGAATACGCTGCTGTATGTAATATTGGAATCGGTGGGCGAAGATGTCCAGGTGGGCGTAAAGGTGGTGTTTGTTGCGGCATTGATGTTGGCGTCGCTGAGGATAAACGCCGCAACATACGTCCGGCTGGAGCTGCTCCCTGCGATTTTATCGATAATCTTTGTCATTGCTCTGCCGCCATAGGTTACAGCGGTCAAACTTGATGTGATGCTGCTGGTTTTTGCGTGTGCGACAAAGACCAATGCGCGATTAATGCCCGATTCTTTCGCGTGAGTTGTTCCGGTCACCCATGAGCCGATTATTCCAACGATTGGGTTGGTTTGAGGTCTGGCTGAAACCTGGCTCGAGTCGGCGGATTCATTCAATGAGGTATCCACAGCCGTAACGACGTAATAATAGCTTGTACCGTTTGTAACATTAGCGTCGTTGAAAATCGGGCTGCTCAACAGCCCTCCATTTTGCCTGGTGTAGGGGCCGCCGGAAATTGTCGAACGATATACGTTGTAGCCGTTGAAATCTACTTCGTTGTTATTGTTCCAGACAAGCAAAACATTTGCGTTACCCGCTGTAGCGGACAGGCCCGAAGGAGCCGCAGGAGGCGTCGAGTCGGCAGGAACGGTTGCTGACACCTCGATTGAATCGGCGGATGAGTTAAAGTTTGTATCTACCGCCGTTACAACATAGTAATAAGTCCTTGTGCCCGCGACGCTTGTGTCGGTGTAAGCGGAGGTTTTCGAACGCACAAGATTAAGCCGATTGATTTGGCCGCCCGATGTTGACGAACGATAAATATCGTATCCGTATAAATCGCCTTCGGTATTGCTGTTCCAGGTAAGTGTTACTGTTCCCGTGCTGGGTGTCGCCGTCAGTCCCGTCGGCGCCGCTGGCGGTATAGTGTCTCCGTTGCTGGGCTGGTTGTTGTTTCTCATCAGGTAAAGCGTATCCTTCACAAAGCCGCCCATTTCGTATGGGCCGATGCGAAGTTTATAGATCAAACCGTCAGTAAACATCGTAGGCGTCCAGTCATAACTTGAAACCCAGGCGCTGTTGCTGATGTTTCGCGCCTCACGAAAATCCTGGAGCGGCTGGCCATAGTTAGTAATAGAGCCGTAACCGAGCGTATCGCTTGAATTGTTATAGAATCCCCATTCGCTCATAAAAACTGGGTAGCGGTTAAGGCAATTCTTAATATTAGTCGTGTACCAGTTGTTGCCGGCCGGGCTGGAAAGCCAATGGCCGGGGTAGATATGCGAAACAATAGCGATGTTATCTCCGGTGAGGGGATAAGTTGCTGCCGGCCCGATTGTCTGGGACCAGCTCGCGCCGGCCACAAGGATAAGATTGTTGGGGGCATACGTCCGCACAATACTAATCCAGGAGTTCATATTAGTCCTGACGCTTAGCCAGTTGGCGTTATCCGAACCGAAAGTGGTATTTATCGGCTCATTGAAAAGCTCAAAAATAACGTGGCTGTCGTTGGCGAATTTCGGTGCCATATACGTCCAGAATTGGTTTGTTGATGCAACGTGGCTGTAGGTATTGTCGACATAGTGCCAGTCAACGATTGCGTAAAGGTCCTTGGTTTTACAGTAATCAACAACCGACCTGAGAAGATTATATAAATCAGTATTGTTTGGGTCGAACGGATGTGGCCAGCCGCTTACTGAATCGGGCGGGGCAATCATAATCCTGAGAACTCTGGGGTACCAGCCGGGAGAACTTCCGCAGGGGTCGCTTTGATTCGTCAGCCGGTTAACCATATTGATTGCGCCGCCCTCCCAGCTATCAAGGGAACCCAAATCAATCAAATCGATGCCTCTCAGGATGACGATATTGCCGCAGGGGTCTTTGATTACATTGCCGTCTGTGTGCAGCCAGGGAGTGGCAGCATAAAGTGGGGTTGCCAGGCAGAAAAGCGCGGAAACCACGATTGTTTGAGCTAACCTTCTTTTCATCATCATTCTAACCCCAAAAAAAAGACGCAGACCCCATTTACTGGGTATGTGTGGAGACAGTAATGATAGGCCGCAATCGGTCAGTAACTCCGTTTACCTGTTCAATATAAGTTTACCATAAAACCTTATACGTTTTCAAGGATTAAGTTATTGCACAATAAATTAAAAAAAGTACCGGCGGGTGTAAGTGCCTGCCGGCACGGATGTTGCAGCAAATCAGACCCCTTAGGACTATTCAATTCCTAAAATGAAAGCCATTCCTCGGCAAATGTTGCCAGGTCATCTATTTCGACAACCCCGTCCCGATTGAAATCAGCGCCGCTGCACCAGTTATTGCCCGCGTTGCAGTCGCTTCGGTTCCACTGGCTGGCAAAACCGGCGAAATCCTTGAAGTTATAGCCTTTGATAATCTCGACATCTGCCTGATGGGCGTTCCACATAGCAAGCATTTGCCCCAGCATTGAGGCGTGGTTGCTGTCCGTCCAGGACCACGTTAGCGCCCCGGCATAGCCGTTCTGATAGAGGTTTTCGTACGGAGCGGTTCCGCAGTCCGTGCAACAGGTATTGCAACCCGGGGGCGGTGGATAGAACTCGGCAACGACGAGCGGTTTGTCGAGGCCCCAGTAGGAATATGGATGGTCGAATGGCGAACGCGCCGTGCCGGCCCAGTCGTAGTAGTGGACGCAGTAGAAATCCAGATACCCGTTCGGGTCTCCACCGGCGGTGATAAGCCGGGCATCGGTATAGTAGTTGTAGTTTCCGGAGCCCGCAGGTTTGTCGGTGGTGGCGTAGAAGGACCACGAACCGTTCGTTACCCTCGCATTTGGGTCAGCTCGATGAATGGCTCCTGCCATTTTATTTACGGACCACTGGATATTTGACATGTCAACGCGAACAGCAGACCAGCCAAACTGAGTAGTCATTCCCTCCGGTTCGTTGAATATTTCCCATGCGACGATTGCAGGGTGCCCCCGCAGCGCAGTCACCATCGGCACAAGGGAAGTATCAATATAAGCCTGCATCTTTGAACTGTTTGTAAGGATATTTTTATTCCAGTCAGTATGATTGTTATTGTTTTGCAGCATATCAAAAGACCACAGACAACACATCACGCTCACCTTGTGTGACCATGCATCGTCCAAAATGGTTTGCAAATCGGCGATGGTATTCGTCCCCGGCCCTATCACGGTGCCGTTGCTGTCAAATGCCGGAGTATAGGCGCCGGTGGTATGCAGCCAGAGCCGCATGCAGTTGCCTCCGTTGGCTTGAAACTGGCTGAAGACGCTGTCAAAATAAGTCATGTTCGGCGAATAGGTAGCGGGCCCGATGTCGTTGGCAAAATACTCCCATGCCAGGTTCGCCCCGTTGAGGAACAAGTCCTGATCGTTATAGTGGATGCGATTTGAAGCGGCGTATGTATAAACCGGCATCGCCAGACACAACAGCATACAAACAACAATAGCTTCACTAAATCTTCTCTTCGAATTCAGCACACCAATCTCCAAAACTCTAATTTTATGTGACAGTAAGAAACCTTTGCTTTAATTGGTTTCCAAAAGCCACCATTGAGCAAACGCCATCAGGTCATCAAGCCCGACGTTGCCGTCGCGGTCTCTGTCCGCCCCGTTGCACCAGGCGTTTGACCGGGAGCAATTGGTTTTCAGCCACTGGGGAGCGAAAATAGCGTAATCTTTGAAGTTGTATAAATAAGGCGACATATATATGCCGTCAATTACCTGCTGTGTTATACCCGGCCCTTGCCAAGCGACAGCGACGAGGTTGCCTCCGGTGCCTTGTTTATGGAGAACTTCGATGTAATATTTTTGGCCGGCGACGAGTGAAATCAGCGATGACGTCTGCGAAGTATATTTGGTCCACTCATATTGGCCCGTCCAGCCCGATACATAGGCAATCTGGACAGCGTGGCACGGGTCGGCGTCTGTACTAAGCAATAACTGACTGGAATCATCGCTTGCAATCCAGAAGGTATAATTGCCGTTGGCTGGTGGATACACATACCCGCGAATTCGTGTTCCGTAATTATCCGCATTCGACCAGTAAACCGGACCTTCCAGCGTCGTAATAAGTTCTCTGCCGTTGGGGTCAGATGGATAATTTATATCCGAAGTCAAGTTGCTCACCGCTGTTCCCGTAATTTCCGTCCACCACTCGCGTAGAATAAAACCTGTTGCCCCGCCGCTGTAGGCGGTGATTCGAACATCCGGCGATGTCTTTGTCAGGCTGTTGTTGTCCGTTGCCCTGACATATAAATCGTATTTGCCCACAGGTATATTGTTCCACGTTAAGGTATAAGGGGCTGTTGTATCCTCGCCTAATTTTGTGCTCCCCTGATAAAACTCAACCTTGGTGACAAAACCTTCACGGTCGTATGCGTTGGCGTCTATAACAATACTGTCCCCGGCCTTAAATTGATCGCCGTCCATAGGTGAGGTGACGTAAGCGATTGGCCTGCGGTCGGTGGCGACTCCGACCGGCTGATTGGCGTCTTTCTTTTCATAAAGTTTATCTTTCACGAAACCGCCCATTTCACCTTCGCCAATGCGCAGAGTCCAGTCCGTCCAGAACATCGGCGGCCCCCAGTCGTAACTGGCTACCCATGCCGTGTTGCTTATTCCGTATTG
This sequence comes from Sedimentisphaerales bacterium, assembly GCA_049516395.1. Lineage (GTDB taxonomy): Bacteria > Planctomycetota > Phycisphaerae > Sedimentisphaerales > Anaerobacaceae > Fen-1362. The sequence goes on from JBEKTD010000001.1 coordinate 293,286, forward strand.
CTCGCGGAAGTCCATCAACGGCTGTCCATATCCCGTAATTGTCCCGTTCAACAGGTCGTTGGGGTCGGGGCTTCCGCTCTGGCTGAATCCCCATTCGGTCATAATAATCGGATAGACAGCGGCGCAGGTTGTTATATTGTTCGTGTACCAAGATGGATTGCCGGCTTTCCAGTGGCCTGGGTAAATATGTGATACCATAACAATATCATCCCCGATAAGGGGATAACTGGCCGCAGGCCCGATTGTCGTGTCCCAGCTCGGTCCGCCCACAAGGATGATATTGTCTGGTGCGTAAGTCCGAACGATATTAATCCACGTCTGCATATCATTGCGGACGCTTAACCAGTTCTTCGTATCATCGCCCATATTTGTGTTTATGGATTCGTTAAAAAGCTCGAAAAAGACGTGGTTGTCGTTGGCGAACCTCGGCGCCATATAGGCCCAGAACTGGCTTGTCGAAGCAACGTGGTCGTATGTGTTGGCTATATAGTGCCAGTCGATGATGGCGTACATATCCTTGGTTTTGCAGTAATCGACGACTGTCCTGAGGAGATTGTACAGGTCGTTATTATCCGGGCTGAAAGGATGCGGCCAGCCGCTTACTGAATCAGGCGGGGTAATGTTAATTCTGATAATTTTTGGATACCAGCCGGGAGAAGTACCCTGAGAATCGCTTTTATTCGTTATGCGGTCAATCATAGCGATTGCGCCGCCTTCCCAGTCCTGAAGGAAACCCAAATCAATCAAATCGATGCCCCTCAGGACGACAATATTGCCGTTGGGGTCTTTGATTTTGTTGCCATCCACGTGCAAACGGGGTATGACGGCATAAACCGGCGTGAGCGAACAAACAAGCAGGCATAAAATACCGGCTTTTATGGCCTTTTTGTTCGTCTTCATCATTACAACCTCCTCATAATTTTTTATAAAAACTTTAAATGCCGCTGAGCCAGCTTTCAGCAAATGACTTCAGGTCGTCGAGAAGGACAGAGCCGTTCTGGCTGAAGTCAAAACCGCTGCACCAGTTATTGGCCGGGCCGCAATTGGTGTGCTTCCACTGCTGGCCGAAATCGGCAAAATCCTTAAAGTCGCCTGCCCTGGGAAATTCAATCTCGATATAATCAACATAGAAGTAGCCCCAGTTATGCTGGATACGAACAGTGTTGGAGCCGGCATTCAGCGATATATTTCCGAACGCGAAACTGGCCCAAGTGCTGTTGGTATTTGTGAACACAGGCGACCATATCTCAGAGCCATTAACCAGGACTGTGTTTGTTTTGTCGCCCCAGCCGCTCGGTATCAGGTATCGAATCGTCAAAGGATAATTTCCCGCCTTGCTGCAGGTTACGGTAAAATTGATTCCTGTTCCTCCGCTGCCGTTAAAATACATTGAACCGGTGCCGGAATAAGGGGGGAAACTCGTGCTGAAGGTAGGCCCGTTGACCTCCCTTACGGCGTTTTCCGCTTCATAGCGTACAATCTTCGTCGGCAATGGGATCCCGACCGTTATATTAACTTCCTGAGAATCGCTCCTTAGCCCGTTATTATCTGTGGCTACAGCCCTGAGGACATAAGCTCCTACGGGCGCATTGGTCCAGGAAAAGCTGTAAGGCGAGTTGGTGTCTTCGCCCAGTTTGACGTCATTCTTATAAAACTCCACTTTGGTAACAGCGCCGCAGGGGTCACAGGCATCAGCGGAAATTGTGATATTGGCGCCGAAAGTGAATCTTGCGCCTTCGGCGGGCTGCGTAATCGATACAATGGGAGCGCCGCCCGTAACAGGATAGTGTTTCCAGTCAATCAGCTCATCAAGGGTAATAATATCTGCGTCATGATAGACGGAATTGAGAAAACTTTGGTTCACGTCTTCAATAAAGCTGCCCGACCACACAGAAAACCAGCTCCACCAAACTTTATCAGCCCTGATTTTGTTGGGGTCAGGAAGGATTCCGGATTCGGACAGCGTGACCAGCTTAACCCCCTCAAAATGACTCTGGGTATCCAGCCAATATCCAACCATACTGGTGTTTGGGTCGCTTGGATAAATGTCCATCCCCACAATATCAACGTAGTTATCACCCGGATACCACGCCGGGTCACCGACGGTATAGACCCAAATCAGGTTGTGTAAACCATGATAATTAACATAGCGGTCGTGCATGAGCCGCCATAACTGAATAAAAGGCCCTGGCCCTTTTGCTCCCCACCAGAACCATCCGCCGGATGCCTCATGAAGAGGTCTCCAGAGCAGGGGCAGATTCGCATCCCGGAATTTTTTTAACTGCACGGCGATTGCATCCATGTCGCTAATCAGCAGTTGGTATCTCGTGCCGTTGGGGTCGGCAAGAACTGCCTGAATATCAAATGTTGTGGCATAAGTATAAAAGCCGCTCCACCATGGAGCGTTCTGGTCATCGATTAAATCTGTGGGTGCGTTCCAGTGCCAGCTCGAACTGAGAATTCCTCCGCCTGAGTTGGCCCAGCTTATGTAACTTTCGACCGTGCCGGTCGGATTAGCGCCGTGCGCGATACGAGAGGGCGAGTAATCTATTAAATCAAGAACGCCAACGGCGGGCCATTTTCCGGTAACGGAGTAGATGTAGTTCATTTCGCTCATATCCTGTTGGCCGGAGAGAACCTGCTGTCCGTAATAATCCACCAAAAAGGACATAAGAGATTTCGTCTCACTTGTTGCATTGGGGTCAGTGAGTGTTTTCGGCGGACGGACAAGTCCTATCGACCCGCTCATTATTAAACTGCTGATGGCCAAACTGCTGCTGACCTGCATGCCAGAAACGGGTAGCGTTGTAAAGAAAAAGAATGCTAAAAGCAATGCTGCCCGGAATCGCTTCGCGAAAACATTGGGTGTCGCTAAACAGAAAAGCGTAAGACCGACAACGGCTTCAATGAATCTTCCCTTTTTCATCACTCTGGTTTCCACAAAGACAAAGCAACGTCCGATATGGCTAAAAAAGTTTGTAAGACAACCATATTTATTTGGGGGGGCGTGCTGATGGTGGTCATAGGCACACTTCAACATTTGATTCTGGCGTTCACCTTATGACCAACAGTTTATCATAATTTGCCGGCCTAATCAAGTTTAAACCAGGCAAAAGGGGTGATTTTGGGAAGAAAGGCGATTGGCTTATGCAAGAGTGGGATTTGTGCTATCCAAACCACAATAAATCCGGCCGAATCGGTATTGCTAATTGCCGGATGATGGATTATCATTACAGTTTACTTTATTATTAAACGGGGAAGCAGTTGTGCGAAAGCTCGGTATATTGGCAATTTTGTTGACAGCAGCGAGTTTGGTCTTGCCGACGGGGCGGGTTGCCCTTTGCGCAGAAACATTGCGATTGGATGAGCAGGGCCAGTTACAAAAGGCGGCGGACAGCAATGATGAGCAGTATCTGCTGCGGGTAGCGGAAATAAAAAAGCTTGTTGACGCGGGTAAGCCGGATGCGGTCAAAAAAGCCGCTGAACAGCTTAAGAAGGATTTTCCCGGTGTTGCCGGCAAGGACTTCGGTTCATTTATGAAAGCCGAGGTGCATTTGGCTGGCGGCAAGCTGACCAAGGCGGTAAAACAATACGATGATTTTATGGATAAATACCCCATCAGTCCCCTGAAAGACGCTGCACTTAACCGGCAATTTGAAATCGCGACAGAATTTCTGGCGGGCCGCAAGAAGACAGTTCTTATATTCAGGGTCAGTGCTTTCGAGGATGGCGTAAAGATAATGGAAAAAATCAGCGACCGGACAGGCACCGCGGATATAGCGAAAAATGCCCTGCTGTCTGTCGCGCGCAGTTACGAAAAACGCAAACAGTATAACGAAGCGTATCTCAAGTGGTCGGAAATATCGATGCGCTGGCCCACGGGCGAAATAGCCAAAGATGCGCTGCTGGCGATGGCGAGGACCAAATACGAGGCGTATCGCGGGTCGGTGTATGACGGGTCGAGCTTAATCAGCGCAAAAACCTATTACGAGAATTTTAAACTGCGTTACCCCCAAGAGGCGCAGGAACTGAAGGTAGATGAAATTTTAACTCGTATCAGCGAACAACTGGCCGAGAAGAACCTGTTGATAGCGAGGTATTACGAAAGGACCGGCAGCGCCGGGCCGGCTAATATGTATTACCAGATGGTTGTTGACAACTGGCCGAATACCAAAGCGGCAGAGGCGGCGAAAGAAAAGCTGAGTAAAAAGAATTAAGAATGAAGAATTCAGAATTTAGAATTAAGAATGAAAAATCAGGAGATGGAAGAATCACTCTACCGTTCTCAATTCTCAATTCTCAATTCTTAATTTGCCGTCTGTCTTCCGTCTTCTGTCTTCTGGCTCTTTCCGGCTGCGCAGGTTACAGCAACACATCGCTGTACCCGAAAGATGTCGCGACTGTTTACGTGGAAATGTTTGACAACCAGAGTTTCAGACGCGGCATAGAGTATGAGCTGACCGACGCCCTGGCGAAGCGCATAGAATCGCAGACGCCCTACAAGATAGTTTCGAACCGTGACAAAGCCGATACCGTAATAAGCGGGCATATAGCGCAGGTCAAAGAGTCGGTTTTGACCACTGAACGCCAGATAGGCAGGGCGATGGAGAAAAATATCGAGCTTCGGGCCGTGGTGAGCTGGAAGAACCTGCGGACCGGAGAACTGTTGATAGATAATAAAACAGTAAGCGCGTCAGCCAACTACTCGGAATGGCAAAGCCAGAGTTTCGCATACGGCTCGACGCTTGCGGCAAACTCGCTTGCGGTGCGAATCGTGGAACTGATGGAATCTAAATGGTAGCCGCCGGGTTTTGTGTCCTGATGCCTTAGCGGCAAAATTGATATGGTCGAAAATCGAAAGAAAAAAAACGACTCGGGTAGATTCGAGAAAAAAGATTTACCCGGGAAAAATCCGATGATGCCCCGCAACGGGCCGTTTAATCTGCTTTTGATTGCGGGCGTGATAATAACGGTAATGCTGCTGGTTCAGCAGTTGACGCCGCGAGTCGATACGCTCAGATACGACGAGTTTGTTACGCATCTTCGCGATGGGCATATCGAAAAGGTTGTTCTCAGCGAAACCGACATCAGCGGCCAGTTCAAACAGGAGTGGACGGCAAGCAAGGGACAAAAAGCCGCGAAGGAATTCGTCGTTACATACAGGTCAGGCGGCGTTCTCGATGATGACCTGAAAAAGCTGCTGTCTGAGCAGATTGAAAAAGGCGGCCTGAAGGTTGAGCAGAGCAAAGAGCGCGTCTGGCTGTGGAACCTGCTTGGTATGCTGTTTCCCCTTGTTCTTGTGGGCCTGTTTTTATACCTGATGTTTGCGCGTAATCTTCGCGGCGGGGCGGGCGGTATGCTGATGTCATTCGGCAGAAGCAAGCATCGCCTGCACGATAAAGAAAAAGTAAAAATCACTTTCGAGGACGTTGCCGGGATAGACGAAGCCAAGGAAGAGGTTGCGGAGATAATCGAGTTTTTGAGAAATCCCAAGAAATTCCAGCGGCTCGGCGGACGCATACCTCGCGGCGTATTGCTTGTGGGGCCTCCTGGCTGCGGCAAAACGCTTTTGGCAAAAGCCATCGCGGGCGAGGCGGATGTTCCGTTTTACAGCATATCGGGAAGCGATTTTGTCGAGATGTTCGTTGGCGTCGGCGCGTCGAGGGTGCGGGACTTATTCAAACAAGCCAAAGACAGCTCACCCTGTATCATATTTCTTGATGAAATTGACGCCGTGGGGCGCAGACGCAGCGCGAGTTTCGCGGGCGGCGGCCACGATGAACGGGAGCAAACACTAAACGCAATACTGGTTGAGATGGACGGGTTCGATACCGATGACCAGGTGATTGTGATGGCGGCCACAAATCGCTCGGACATACTGGATAGCGCGTTAACCAGGCCGGGGCGATTCGACAGGCAGGTTGTGGTGCCTTTGCCTGACCTCAAGGGCCGGATGGAGATACTCAGGGTTCACGCCAAAAAGGTCAAGCTTGGTCCCGATGTGAACCTCGAACGAGCAGCTCGCGGGACGCCGATGTTCAGCGGCGCGGATCTTGCGGCGATTATCAACGAGGCGGCGCTGGCGGCGACTATGGCCAACAAGGATTTCATCGAAAGCGCAGACCTCGAAGAGGCCAGAGACAAAGTTCGCTGGGGTCGTGCCAAGAAAAGCAGGGTAATCGACCAGAAGGAACGGGAGATAACTGCCTTCCACGAGGCGGGACATACGCTTGTGCAGTCATTATTGAAAGAGGCCGACCCCCTTCATAAAGTCAGCATTATCCCTCGCGGGCCGATGGGCGGGGCGACATTTGCGCTGCCGGAAAAGGACCGCACACTGTTTACGAAAAAATATTGTATGGCGCTGCTGCAGGTTTGTTTCGGAGGCAGAATCGCGGAAGAAATGTTCTGCGAAGACATATCGAGCGGGGCGCAATCGGATATCCAGCAGGCGACACGGATAGCCAAACAAATGGTGCTGACCTGGGGGATGAGCGAACGGCTGGGGCCTGTCAGTTACGAGGCGGATGCCGGGCTTGCGGAGACATTCTACGGGCTGCTTCCCGAGAAGGAGTATTCCGAGAAGACCGCCGAAGTAATAGATTCAGAGGTCAAGCGGATAACCGACGAGGCGTTTAACAGTGCTCGTGAGCTGATTGAACATAACAGGGACAATGTCGAGCATATAGCCAGGGCGCTTCTCAAGTATGAGACGCTCGATGCGGAAGACGTGAAGATTATTATCGCGGGCGGCTCTCTCGATAAGCCGACGGTGGCGGATTTACTTGCGGTTGAGCAGGCGAAAGACAAAAAAGCCGCCGAAGAAAAAAAATAAAAGGCGGGCGTTTCAATATTTTTAATCCTTCGATGGGGATATGAGGATTAGAACAAGCGGAATACTTATAGTATTTGCTTTATTGTCGGCTGGCGTGATTGCCGCCGAAGTCCCGCAGCGGCAAAAAATCAATGTTGTCACTTTCTGGGCCGAGCAGCAATTCGATACGGTATCGCCGGGCGGCAAAAGCGCAATCGCGATTCACTTTGAATTGGAAAAGGACTGGCATTTCTACGCCTCCGCCGATTCGCCCCCGGGCGGTATGAATCTCAAGCTCGAACCAAATGAGCAGGGAACAAAGGTATTGTCGTTTGGCAAACCGATATTTCCCAAAGCCGGCCGGATTTACGATGACGCGCTGCAAAAAAAAATTGACGTAATCGGCAATACCTTCGCTGTGTATCTGCCGTTTACCGTGGCGGAATCGTCAGGCGAGAAGACAGTCATTATTAATATTGGTATTGAAGGAGCAGTTTGTTCGAACACCCAATGCCGTAGGCCTGATTTCGGCAGCGTAAAGGTTGAAGTAAAAATCAAGCCGGGGGATGTATCTATTCAACCGAAGTTCACCCTTCCCGAACCGCAGAAAACTCCTGCTTTAACGGGCCAATGGGCGGACTATTCTATTTGGGCGGCGCTTGTCTTGGCGTTTGTCGCTGGTCTATTGCTGAACATTATGCCCTGTGTCTGGCCTGTATTGCCGATAATCGTAATGCGGCTGGTCGAACAGGCAAAAGAGGGTAAGAGCAAATCTGTAACAATGGGGCTTGCGTTCTGCACGGGCGTTTTGCTTTTCTTCGCATGCTTGGCCGGCGCGAATATCATTTTGAAACTCGTTTACAATACCACCCTTCAGTGGGGCGACCAGTTCCGTAACCCTGCGTTTGTTGCCGGGATGGCGATGCTGATGGTGGTTCTGGCGTTATTTATGTTCGGCCTTTTTACGATTACCGTCCCCTCGTCAATATCGGGCAAAAGCGGCTCAGGCAAAGGATTCGGCGGCGCGGTGGGGATGGGTTTTCTGGCGGCGATACTCAGCACGCCTTGCAGTTTCGCGATATTGGCGGCGGCATTCGCTTGGGCGCAGGCGCAGCCGCTGGGGCTTGCGACGCTTGCGATAATGGTAATCGGAATCGGTATGGCGGCACCTTTCGCTGTATTAACCGCGATGCCTGCGTTATTAAGTAAAACGCCAAGACCGGGCCGCTGGATGGAATTATTCAAGCAGACCATCGGCTTTGTGCTTCTTGTTATAGCGGTCAAACTGATTGCTGCTCTTCCTGCCGACAGGCGGATAAATGTCCTGTATTTTGCGGTAGCCCTTGGGTTCTGCGTCTGGATGTGGGGCGGCTGGGTCAGTTTTGCTGCGCCTGCCTCGCGAAGATGGGCGGTCAGGATAATAGCGGTTGCGCTGGCGGTTGCGGCGGGCTTTATGTTTTTGCCCGCGCCGAAACCGTCGCTGATTAACTGGCAAAAATATGATTCGGTATTAATAAAGCAGGCACAGGATACGAACAAACCCGTGCTTATGGACTTCACCGCGGACTGGTGTCTAAGTTGCGCGGTGGTTGATAAAAAAGTTTACGCCCGCAACGATATCGCGGATTTGATAAAGCAAAAAGGAGTGCTGGCGATTAAGGCCGATACTACCGTCAGTGATTATCCGGCGACGATTGCCCTGAAAGATATTTACAACGAACCCGGCGTGCCGGTGAACATATTACTTGTGCCGGGACAGGATGAGCCAAAACGCTGGCGAGGCCTGTCCTTCGGCGATGAGTTGAAATCGGCTCTGGAAAAACTACCATAAAAATAAACCACAGATTACACTGATTTAAGAATTGTAGGGCGTGGTTTACCCTGCCGAGCTTTTCTAATGGCGAAAAAAGTAATAAAAAAATTCAAAGTCGATAAAAAAGAGGCCGCCCGGCGCGTCGGCAAGATACTTCCCATTCTTCAAAAGTGTTATCCCGGCGCATCGGTAGCATTACAATTCGGCAATCCGCTCGAATTGCTCATCGCCACGATACTTTCGGCCCAGTGCACCGATAAGCGGGTGAATATGATCACGCCTGTTTTGTTCGCAAAATATAAGTCCGCGCAGGATTGGGCTAAAGCGAAGCTCGAAACAATCGAAAATGATATAAGAAGCGCCGGCTTTTACCATAATAAGGCGGTCAGTATCCAGGGGGCCTGCCGGACGATAATCGAAAAGTTTGCCGGCCGCGTGCCGGATACGATGGAGAAGCTCGTAACTCTGCCGGGGGTGGGTAGAAAGACTGCTAATTGCGTTTTGGCTAACGCCTTCGGGCAGCCGGCGATAATGTGCGATACCCATGTCATTCGCCTTAGTCGACGATTGCAATTATCGGAAAACAGCGACCCTGTTAAGCTTGAGTTCGATTTGGCCGAAATAATCCCTAAGAAGGACTGGACGATATTCAGTCACGCGGTGATTTTGCACGGGCGAAATACCTGCCAGGCGAGAAAACCGGATTGCCCGAATTGTGCGATATCGAAATATTGTCCTTCGGCTAATAACCCGGCCCTGTGGTGAACCCGGGATAGCATAACCAAATATACGAAGACGATTTTGAAGGAGACCTTCACGTGATGCCCAATGTAACAAGTCAGCCGATTGAGGATTTGTGGCGGATATTCAAGATACTATCCGAATTCGTCGATGGTTTCCAGGAATTGTCAACCGTCGGCCCGGCAGTATCGATTTTTGGCTCCGCGAGGTTCAAACCTGACCACCGGTATTACAAGCTCGCCCAGCGAACCGCATACGAAGTCGCCAAAGAGGGTTTTACCGTCATAACCGGCGGCGGCGGCGGAATTATGGAGGCGGCCAACAAGGGAGCGGTTGCCGGCGGCGGCAAGAGTGTCGGGCTTAATATCGAGCTTCCAAAAGAGCAGATACCGAATGAGTATCAGAATATCTCAATGAGGTTCCGATACTTTTTCGTTCGCAAGGTTATGTTCCTCAAGTACGCTCATGGCTTTATCGTTTTCCCGGGCGGTTACGGCACACTGGATGAGTTCAGCGAGGCCCTTGTGCTGATTCAGACGCTTCGCCAGGCGTCTTTCCCCGTCATACTTGTGGGTAGCGATTACTGGAAAGGCCTCATCGACTGGATGAGCAACAAGATGCAGCAGGAAGGATGCATACAGCCGAAGGATTTGAGCGTATTTTGTATGAGCGACGACCCGCAGGAAGTTGCCAAAATCATAGTCAGGTTCAGAGAAAGCGCCGCGCCAATCGGTCTGCAACTGCCCGGCGGCGTAAAAGGCATGTAATCGCATCATCCTTTGCTCAAAGATGAAGCAGCGTGGAGACAATGTAATCGGTTCATATAATCACAAGCCGGCAGAGTTGCAGCCGTATAATCCCATCTACCCAGACGTTGCGCAGTATGTCGCTGACTTGATAAGAGCAAAACTTGATTGCGTTGAAGTTGAGCACATTGGCAGCACAGCAATCGAGGGTTGTGATGGCAAAGGGATCATCGACCTGACGGTCCTGTATCCAAGAGAGTTCCTCGAAAAAATTAAAGACGCCTTGTCTTTGCTCGGTTTTCAGCACCAGCCGCATAAAGACCCGTTTCCTGAAAACCGGCCTATGCGGGTTGGTTCGATTGATTATAAAGGCCGGCTGTTCCAGATACACGTCCACGTCATTCAACAAGGCGATGCTGAGGCGATATCTACATTGAAGTTCAGGGATATTCTTAGTAAAGACAAACAGTTGAAAGACCGCTATATTCAGCTCAAACGACAAATTATTAAAGACGGCACGATAGATTCACTGGATTATTGCAAAGCGAAAAGCTCTTTCATAGAAAAGGTCATTTAAGAAATCTCTGAATTGGCAAGATGCTTCAACAGATAATATTTCTCCGGGCCGCCAAGATGCTCCCAGGGTAAAATCTCATCGGTTGAGAATTGCCTCTGTGCGGCGGCATCGAGATTCATACCGTATTTTTTGAAAGCATCTTCCCAGATTGCCGGGTTAAATGTCTCGCTCCATAAATCGAACTTTGCGCCGTTGCGCCAGGCATATTCAATAACATCCGCTAATCGCCTGTCGCCGCGTCCTATGGCTGATTCGAGAATCGACTGGTCTATCTCGTGGAATTTGAACTGGAGATATTTGGCGTTGATTTTTCTTTTCTCGGAGATGATTGTGTTTTTGGCGTTTTCGAAATACTCACGCGGCTGTTGCCCAAGCCAGCCGAAGGGCGTGTGCGGCTTGGGGACAAGCCAGCTCACCGCGACGTTGACCGAAGCGGTTTTGCCGTCAAAATCCCTGCGAAGTTTTGCCAGTTTGTCCGCGAGGTGAACAATTTGCCTGATGTCGTCCTCGGTCTCGCTAGGCAGGCCCGTCATAAAGTAAAGTTTTATTTTCTGCCAGCCCGCCTGGTACGCCGCTGAGACGGCGGCGAAAAGGTCCTCGTCTTTTAACGGCTTATTGATGATTTGTCTGAGCCGTTCCGATGCCGCCTCGACCGCGATGGTCAGGCCCGATTTTCGCACCTCGTTTGCAAGCGTGGGTAATAGCTTCAACTGCTGGTCAACCCGCAAACTGGGCAGCGACAAGCCGACGTATTTGTCCGTAAAATAACTGTGCAGCAGGTCAATCAGCTTTTCGATATAGGGATAATCAGCGGTCGATAAGCTCAATAAGCTGATTGTATCGAAGCCCGTCGCCTCATAAGCGGATTTAGCCGTCTCGAAGATTTTGTCGATACTGCGGTAACGTATCGGCCTTCTGCAAAAACTTGCCTGGCAAAACCTGCACCTGCCGGGACAGCCCCGCATAATCTCGATACTTACCCGTTCGTGAATCGCCTCGGCGAACGGCACAATCGGTTTGGCCGGGACGGGCGCGTTATCGAGGTCGTCAACGATTGCGTTTTTGAATCGCGTGGGCAGGTTTTCTTTGATAGCGGAAAATGATTTTATTTTGCCCACCTGCCCTTCGTAGCCCGGCGTAGAAGGGTCGTATTCGAATTTATAAAGCGACGGGACATAAGCCCAGTCGAATTTTTCCGCGGCGGCAAGCAGTATGTTTTTTTTCGATGCGTCGGCTTTTTTGAGGTCGATAATCAATCGGGCTAAATCAGGGACAGCATTTTCTGCCTCGCCGATAACGAACAGGTCGATGAACGGCGCAATCGGCTCGCAGCAGTTGGCCATACCGCCGCCCGCGATAATAATCGGGTCGGCTTCACTTCGATTTTCATTGCGAATAGGCAGACCAGCCAAATCCAGCATGTTCAGCACATTCGTATAACATAATTCGTTGGTCAAACTGAAGCCGACGACGTCGAAGCAGCTTATAGCGGCCCTGGATTCGAGCGAAAAAAGCGGGATACCCTTTTCACGCAGGATTGGCTCGGCGTCTAACCACGGCGCAAAAACCCGCTCCGCCGCTACGTCGGGCATCCTGTTGAGAACCTCATAAACGACCGCCATCCCCGTATAGCTCATCCCGACCTCGTAAGTATCGGGGAAACACAACGCGACGGCTAATGCACAATCGGAGAGGTTTTTTTTAATCTGGTTGATTTCGCCGCCTATGTATCTGCTCGGCCTGCGGACAAAGGGCAGGAATTCGCGGTCAATTCTTTCGGTCAGTATTATCGGTTCTTTTCTTTTCACCCGCGTATTATAACTTATAATTAGCGTTTGGCGTAGAAAGATGTGTCTGCCGGCGTCCTTGCGACGCAGGCGGATTCCTTAAAATATTTAGCCCCGCCACTTCGGCCCGAATTCGTTTCGGGACAATGGCGGGGTTGGTAGATATTCGGAATTTTATGGAAAACGAAAGCAGGCGAAGGGCGTTAAAGTTTTTTGTTACCGCGTGTGTAATATCCGCGATGTATTATTTCATAATGGAAACTTTCGGACCTGTCGTCGAGGTTGACGGCGGCTCACGCGAAATTATTGGCGCTCCCGCGAGAATCGTCGCGGTCGCCAAAAATGATAGAAAAGCCAAACTTGCTATTAAAGCGGGTTTCGATGAGCTGACACGAATAGCCAAGTTGATGAGCGAGGAACCCAATAAGGTTAATCATGAGGCGTTTGTTGGCCCTGTCAAAGTCAGCCCGGAGTTATTTGAGGTTTTGCAAATAGGCATCGATTACAGCAAACTAACCAAAGGGGCGTTTGATATCACGGTTGCCGATGCAAATGGTCACGGCGGGTACGAAAAACTGATTCTGGATATCAATAATAAAACAGTGCGATTCGCGGCTCAAGAGTTGCAATTGGATTTGAGCGGTATTGCGAAGGGTTACGCTATCGATAAGGCGGTCGAGATAATGAAACGCAAAGGCGCAATCGGCGGATTGGTCGATGCGGGAGGGATTATTCGATGCTTCGGCAGGCCGGCACACGGGGGGAACTGGCTGATAGGGAATGCAGCGGATAGCGTAGAGCGTATAGCGGATAGTGTGGACAGTAACAAGCCGGGGATGGTTTTGAAATTACGGGATATGGCGGTGGTGGCTAAGCCAGGCGGGGTTACGATTATTGCTCCGAAGGCAGTGGTTGCTGAAGTAATTGCCTCGGCGGTTGGTATATTAGGGGCACAAAAGGGGCTGGACCTTGTTGATTCGTTGCTGGGCGTAGAGGCGATTATCGTTACGCCCGGGCCGGGGTATAGAGTTATTAAAAGCAGAGGGGCAGATGCGTATCTGCAATGAGGCAAACACCCCTTCGATTTTATTTCCGGGAAAAAGATATGGCCGGACTTATTACAAAGAATAGGAAATCAAATGTCCTCACGCCCTCGCAGCTTCGCTGCCTCTCGAAAATTCCAACCATCAATATAACTGCCGGTTGTGTTCACAACTGCATTTACTGTTACGCCAAGGGCTATTCGCAATATCCCGGAGACGGCAAAGTCATACTTTTCGATAATACCGCCGATAAGCTAAAACAGGAGCTTGTCCGAAAACGAAAAAAGCCGCAAGCCGTCTATTTTTGCCCGTCATGCGACCCTTTTCAGCCGATTTCCGAAATACTTGCCCAAACTTATGAAACGATGACGATTTTGCTCGAAGCAGGCGTCGGTGTTCAGTTCGTTACAAAGGCAATTGTTCCGCCCGATTTTATCAAGCTGTTTACCCGCTTCAGGGGGCTTGTGTGCTGCCAGATAGGGCTTAGCTGCGTTGATGACAATATCAGGAAAATCTTCGAGCCGGCCACCGCGAGCGTTTCCGAAAAGCTCGCAACTATTAAAAACCTCATCGAGGCGGGCGTTACCGTCGGCACACGTGCCGACCCGCTTGTTTATGGTGTTACGGATTTGGACGGGATGCTAAGCGACCTGTTTTCGGCGACAGCCGGCGCCGGCGTTAAGGAGGTCGCGGTAAATTACCTGTTCCTCAGGCCGGCCATTCGGGAAAGCATCAGGAAAAATATCAGTGATAAGGTATTATTGGCTAAAGTGCTTGGGCCGCATTCGGAGGGTTGCATACTGCCGATAGGATTGAAAAATTCGCAGGGTCTTGCGCTGCCTAAGGAGATAAGAGAAAAAGCATACGAGCGGATTAAAACAATCGCCCTGCCTTTCGGCGTTTCCATACACATCTGCGGCTGCCAGAATCCCGATATTACCGCCGAATTATGCAATATCACGCGGCTTTCAAACCCCGTGCAGTTGACCTTGTTTGAATCGAGTAGCGGATAGCCCTTCGACTCTGCTCAGGACAGGCGGGTAGCGTATAGCGGATAGTTCAACTTCAAATCAAAATGCAAAATGCAAAAGGCAAAAATGCGGTATCCCGAAGGGATGGATTTTAGTTTAATGCTGAGACACAGATTTTGTCGTTGAAAAAGGATTTGGTTTGGGTAGAATTGGGGGGAAATAACAAGTTGAAAATAAGAGGAAATAATAGTTAGCTATCCTCGTGGTTCGTGGTATGGTGTTTCAAGATTTAAGATTTCCTTAAATACAGAAAAGCGAAGGATATTGATGGGAGGATTTTAAAAATGGTAATTCAAACCTTGAAACCTGACGATATCATGAAAGTTCTAGATTTCAAACGGTACATTTCAGATGCCACCGAGAGAAATGAAATAGCAAAAAGATGCAAAGACGTCTTGGCATCTCAAACAAAAGCTCCCTATGATAGAGCGGCACAAATCAAGAAGGCTTTAGATTTTGCTAAGTCTATTTGGCAGAAATATGATTGCGTACAAGTGGCTGAAATATATGATAAATTTGTCAAAATAGAAGAGGCTTTATTTGGTTTGGAAAGAGAAGAAAAGGATGGGAAACGTTATCGGGATCATTTTATTCATATGTTCAATACGTTTGTTTTTGGATTGCAGATCATTTCCTCTTTACTAAAGCAATTGCCAAGCAAAAAAGCAAAAAGCATGTTCAAGGTTGAAACAGAGAAATTGAAAGAAGTTGGATTGCCATTTAAGACTAATTACACCTATGACAAACGTATTTTTTTTCTATGGACTTTAGTTTCGACATTTCACGACATCGCAATTCCTTTTCAGCACTTAAGTAAAATAGGAAGAGGTATTAGTAGGTTCGTCGAAGAATTTGGATGGTTATTCACAGACCCTAATATTTCAATGCATAGTTACGATTCATCCCAACTTTATTATTATTTTGATCTTGTCGGTTCTTTATATGGTGGAAAGTTGCAGTTGATAGACAAAGGTCGCA
Source organism: Sedimentisphaerales bacterium (assembly GCA_049516395.1). Taxonomy (GTDB): domain Bacteria; phylum Planctomycetota; class Phycisphaerae; order Sedimentisphaerales; family Anaerobacaceae; genus Fen-1362. Next base: position 308,816 of record JBEKTD010000001.1, read on the forward strand.
AATATAAGAGTTCGGAAAAGGACAAGTATTATCTTGCCAAACTTTTGGGCAGAGAATTTGACCAGAGAAACCATGGTGTTCTTAGTGGTTTCTTCATGTGGAAAACTATTGAGGAGATTTTCTTAATCGGCCGCTCTCGAAAGTATCCCTTTAAAAAGTCTGAAGAGTTTAATAGATATACGGAATATGTTCTCGAACAAGATGTTGCTCGAGCGGCTTTGGCTATTAGCCTACACGCAATTAATGAAGATAGGAGATCAATCGCCTATCCCAAAGTTTTCCCAATATCGTTTACCTCATATCCGTTTGCATTCTTACTCATTTTATCAGATGGACTGCAAGAATATTTGAGATGGGAAGGAGTGACTATTGAAAAACAACTCAAGTTTAATTATCATCCTATATTGAAAGTTAAATTCGACAAATCAAAATCAGTTATCGAGGTTAACGTTTCGTTTTCTTTTGATAAAAAAAAGGAAAAGGAACTCATTGAGCAAGCAAAACGAATGGCTCGTTTTCATGATGCAAATATGACCATATCTAGTTTTGATGAAGCAATAGATTTTATGGGAAATTCGATCAAGGCAGATCTTGAGAAAAGACTAATATTGGGCGATTCTTTCAAAATTAAACTAAGTATCTATCAGGATTGGAAACGAATGTGTTATAACAAAGATATGCAGTCTGCGTGAATACAAAATATGTAGCAGATTATAATTCGTTTTAAAAACACAGTCTTTTTCGTGAGAAAATTAAAATGGCTAAAAGCAAAGAAGGCATACTTAAAATAGTAATATCTGGTTCGTTTAGAAAACATTATAATGACATTCGAGATGCCATAAAGAGGTTTGAAAATTTAAATATTCAAGTTTTATCGCCCCAGCATTCTAATGTATTGAATCCTGATGAAGATTTCGTTTTATTAGAAACGGATAAAATTGCTTGCCCTGAAACATTGGAGCGAGCACATCTGAATGAAATTTCTAATGCGGATGCTCTATATTTATACAATCCAGAAGGCTATATTGGGCCTGCATCGGCAATGGAACTTGGTTGGGCTATCTCGCTTGGTAAACCGATTTTTGCTATGGAGATATGCAAGGACGCCACTTTGAAGCATTTCGTAAAAAAGATAGATAAACTCGAAGAGATATCATCTGGAATTATTGCGAGAAGAGGCAGCAGTATCGATATGCTTAATCCTCAATCATCGCTTAATATAATTCAGCACTATGTGAAACAAGTTACTGCTCAACGAGGTTTCGATAATGAGACTCCACGCGATAAAGTGCTTCTAATGCTTGAAGAATTTGGTGAGTTAGCTAAAGCCATGAGAAAATATACCGGTCTAAAAATAGACAAAGATAAATGCCAATCCTATACAGAACTTAAGCGAGAATTTGCTGATATTTTATTTTACCTGCTGGACTTATCAAATGCTTGTGGGATCGACTTATTTAATAGCTTTCAAGAAAAAGAAATAGAAAATATCAATCGAGAGTGGATCAATCCATAAACTATTATAAACGAAAAGCTGGAAATCTGACGGAGAATCAACTGAGTTTTAAAATACCTATGCTTTCTTTGTGCTCTCGGCTCGATAGGCTCATCGTATCGAGCGAATTCGAAGGAGTGAATAAGAAACCGCGTAAAGCCACGTCTAAAAAATCATTTGCTATGCACCATCAAAAGTTGTATAAACCACGGTCTTGACAGACCGAATTAAGAATTGAGAGTTTAGAATTTAGAGATATAGTGGATAATTCTAAATTCAGCATTCGTAATTCTAAATTTTCACATATTTATAACTGATTGAGAGGTAAGTATTTATGGCACGCAGGATGGTAACAATAGACGGGAATACGGCGGCGGCACACGTGGCGCACGCGACGAATGAAGTAATAGCGATATATCCGATAACGCCGAGTTCGCCGATGGGCGAGATTTCGGATGATAAGACAGCCCGGAGCGAACGCAATATATGGGGCACGATTCCGTCGGTAACGGAAATGCAATCCGAAGGCGGAGCGGCAGGGGCGGTTCACGGCGCTCTGACGGCGGGGGCGCTGACGACGACGTTTACGGCGTCGCAGGGGCTTTTGCTGATGATACCGGATATGTATAAGATAGCGGGCGAACTGCTGCCCACGGTGTTTCATATAACGGCGAGGTCATTGGCGGCGCATGCGCTGTCGATATTCGGCGACCATGCGGATGTGATGGCGTGCAGGCAGACGGGATGGGGGATGCTTTGCTCGTCGAGCGTGCAGGAGGTAATGGATTTCGCGTTGATAGCACAATTGGCGACGTTAGAAAGCAGAGTGCCGTTTTTGCATTTCTTCGACGGGTTCCGCACGAGCCATGAGATTCAGAAGGTCGAAGAGCTGAGCTATGATGATATGCGGGCGATGATTCCGGATGAGCTGATTGCGGCGGTGAAGGCGAGGGCGCTGTCGCCTGACAGGCCCCAGATTGCGGGAACGGCGCAGAACCCGGATGTGTATTTCCAGGGCAGGGAGGCGGCGAATAATTTTTATACGGCGACGCCTGCGATTGTGCAGAAGGCGATGGACAAGTTCGCGAAGATTGTCGGACGTCAGTATCATTTGTTCGATTACGTCGGGGCGGCGGACGCGGAGAAGGTTATCATAATTATGGGTTCGGGCGCGGATACGGCGCACGAGACGGTTGAGTATCTTAATTCCAAGGGACAGAAAATCGGCGTGCTGAAAGTACGGCTTTTCAGGCCTTTCAGCGTGCAGGATTTCATCAATGCGATTCCAAAAACGGTTAAAAAGATTGCGGTTCTGGACAGGACAAAGGAGTCGGGAGCGATTGGCGAGCCGTTGTATATGGATATTCGCACGGCGGTCGGCGAGGCGATGGGCAGGAAGCAAAGCCCCTTCAAGGATTACCCGGTGATTGTGGGCGGCAGATACGGGCTTGGCTCGAAGGAATTTACGCCCGCGATGGTCAAGGCGGTGTTCGATAATCTGGACGCGAAAGAGCCGAAGAATGGGTTCACCGTGGGCATCATCGACGACGTTTCGAATACGAGTTTGAAATTTGACGAGACGTTTGTGCTGCCCGCGGAGGGGATTTATACGGCGATGTTCTACGGGCTGGGTTCGGACGGCACGGTCGGCGCGAACCACAACTCGATACAGATTATCGGCCAAAAAACTGACAATAACGCGCAGGGTTATTTTGTTTACGACTCGAAGAAGGCCGGCGCGATTACGATATCGCATCTGCGGTTCGGCAAAAAGACGATTCGCAGGCCGTACCTGATTACCAAGGCGGATTTCGTCGCGTGCCATAACGCCAGCTTCCTCGAAAAATACGATATGCTCTCGACGGCGAAAGATGGCGCGACGTTTTTGATGACGAGTATGTACCCGGCGGACAAGGTCTGGGACACGCTGCCTCAGGAAGTGCAAAAGCAGATAATCGATAAGAAGCTGAAATTTTACGTCATCGACGCGATATCGCTGGCCAAGGAAATCGGTCTTGGAGCGAGAATCAATACGATTATGCAGGTGGCGTTCTTCAAAATCAGCGGTATCATCCCGATTGAGAAGGCGATTGAGGCAATCAAGGCGGCGATACTGAAGAGCTACGGCAAGAAGGGCGAGAGAATCGTCGCGATGAATAATTCGGCGGTTGACGGAGCTTTGGCGAGGGTTTTCGAGGTCAAGGTGCCGGGCAAGGTTACGAGCAAAACGACAAAGCCGCCGGTTGTGTCGAAGGATGCGCCGAAATTTGTGCAGGAAGTAACCGCGGAGATTATGAATCTGCGGGGAGACCTGTTGCCCGTGAGCAAGCTGCCGAATGACGGCAAGTGGCCTGTGGGGACAACGAAATTTGAGAAGCGCAATATCGCGGTCGATATACCGGCGTGGGAGCCGTCGCTTTGTATTCAGTGCGGAACGTGTTCGCTGGTTTGCCCGCACGGGACGATTCGGCTCAAGGCCTACGATAAGAAGTATCTCGACAAGGCGCCGAAGGCGTTCAAGAGCGCAGAAGCGAAGGGCAAGGAATTAGCTGGTATGACGGCGACGATTCAGGTTGCCGCTGAGGACTGCACGGGCTGCGGAGTTTGCGTGCAGATGTGCCCGGTGCAGGAAAAGGACGCGAATAAACAGCCCACCGGACGCAAGGCGATAAATATGTCCCCACAAGAACCGTTGCGTTTGCAGGAAAGGGAAAACTATAAATATTTCCTGTCGATACCGAATACCGATTCGAAACTGTTCAAACGCGAAAGCGTCAAGGGCAGCCAGTTGATTATGCCCTTGTTCGAGTATTCGGGTGCGTGCGCCGGCTGCGGCGAGACGCCTTATGTGAAACTTTTGACGCAGTTATTCGGCGACAGGGCGATGATAGGCAACGCGACGGGCTGCTCGTCGATTTACGGCGGCAACCTTCCGACGACGCCCTACACGACGCGGGAAGACGGCCGCGGGCCGGTTTGGAGCAACAGTTTGTTCGAGGACAACGCGGAGTTCTCACTCGGTATGCGGCTGACAGTTGATAAATTCAAACAGCAGGCGGTGGAGCTGGTCGATGCGGTTGCCAAGAAGGGTTGCATCGACGCGGCGTTTGCGGGCGAAATAACCGCCGCGGTTATTGCCAACGACCCGTCGCAGGACGCGATTGAAACGCAGCGAGACCGAGTGGCGAAACTAAAGGAATTGTGCAAGAAGAGCGATTGTGCCGAATGCAAACGACTATTGACGCTGGCGGATTATCTTGTTCGCAAGTCGGTCTGGGCGCTGGGCGGGGACGGCTGGGCTTATGATATCGGTTACGGTGGTCTCGACCACGTGCTGGCGAACGGCGCGGACATAAACATACTGGTTCTCGATACCGAGGTTTATTCGAATACGGGCGGTCAGATGTCGAAATCGACCCCAAGGGGTGCGGTTGCGAAATTTGCCGCGGGCGGAAAGCCGGGGCCGAAGAAAGATATGGGATTGCTCGCGATGACTTATGGCAATATCTACGTCGCCAAAGTTGCGCTGGGCGCAAACACCAATCAGGCGGTAAAGGCGTTTATCGAAGCCGAAGCATATCCGGGACCGTCGTTAGTAATCGCTTATGCCCAGTGCATCAACCACGGCATTGATATGACGACCGGTTACGAGGAGCAGAAAAAAGCGGTGGCCTGCGGGCACTGGCCTTTGTATCGCTTTGACCCGCGTCTTAGGCAGGAGGGCAAAAACCCGCTGCAGCTCGATTCGAAGGCGCCGACAATCAGGTTTGACGAGTATGCTTATAACGAGAACCGTTATAAATCGCTTCTGAAGTCGAAACCTGAAGCGGCGGAACAACTGATGAAGCTTGCAAACGGCGACGCGGCCCAGCGTTATTCGCTTATGGAACAGCTCGCGAAAATCCAGTGCGAAAAAATTTAGAATTACGAATGAAGAATTTAGAATTGTTCAGCGTGATTTTTGTTTCTAAGTTCTTAATTCTCAATTCAATCGGGAATTGGTATGAACAACGTTAAAGCAATCGTATTACGGGCGGCGGGAATTAACTGCGACCTTGAGACGCAGCACGCGTTTGAATTGGCCGGCGCGGCGGCGGACCGCGTTCATATAAACAGAATCATCGAGGATAAATCATTACTTGATGGCTACCAGATACTCGTTGTCCCCGGCGGGTTCAGTTACGGCGACGACGTCGCGGCAGGCAAAATCCTGGCCAACCAGATAAAACATCATCTCTACGAGCAGGTGCGAAAGTTCATCGACGCAGGCAAATTAGTCCTCGGCATCTGCAACGGTTTCCAGGTTCTCGTCAAAGCGGGCATTTTACCCGGCTTTTCGTCGAGCGCCGTGCGTGATGCGTCGCGCGAGAAGGAAATGGATTCCCGCTTGCGCGGGAATGACAGTACGCAATACGCAATACGCAATACGCAGGACGAAATTACAGTTACGTATAACGACAGCAACAAATACGAAGACAGATGGGTATATCTTGCCCCTGTAACCGACAGGTGCGTATTTATCGAAAAGGGCAGACAAATTTACCTTCCCGTTGCGCACGGCGAAGGCAAGATTGTTACCAAGGACCAGCAAACTCTCGAAAAGCTCAAGGCGGAAGGTTTCATCGCTTTCAAATACGTCGATGAAAAAGGCAGCGAAGGCGGCTATCCTGTTAACCCCAACGGCTCTTTTGAATCAATCGCCGGGCTAACCGATTCTACCGGACGAGTCCTCGGCCTTATGCCTCACCCTGAAAGACACGTTATATTCACTCAGCATCCGCGCTGGACACGAATGACGAGCCACGAGCCACAAGTCACGAGTCACGAAAAAGACGGGGACGGCATAACCATTTTCACAAATGCCGTAAAATACGCGAAAGCAAATCTGTAACTCAGCGTACAGCGTTTAGCGTGCAGCGTTCCCGGCTTCGCTATGCTTCGCCGTGGCAGGCAGCGGGCAGTTTTTACGATAGGGTGGGAATCAAACCCTTTTTCTTAAAATCACCGCACCGAAACCAAGCTGAGTGTCGCTTGTTCATACCGGCTTCGCCTTTGTACCCCATAAAGGGTAAAAGAGCAAAGGTTAATTTAAGTCCAGGGAAACACGGACCCCGCAGGTGAAGTCCCAGCCGTACGGGTAGTAGCCGCGGTAAGCGACACGGCAGTAGTTGGCGATGCAGCTCCAACCGCCGCCGCGAATAACATGCCAAATGCCTGAAGTCGAACCTGTCGGATTCATCGGTGGACTGGAACTGTAATAAGTGCTCGAATACCAGTCATTACACCACTGCCACACATTACCCGCCATATCATATAAACCGTATCCGTTGGCGGCAAAACTGCCCACAGGAGATGTGTAAGGATATATGCCATCAGCACTCCATGTCGGGTCAAAACCCCATGGTGGGCCAAGGTCATAACTATAATCGCCAGCCCAGTTGTAATAATTCGCCTGGCTGTGGCTTATCGTGTTCACATCTCCCCATGGAAAGCGGTTACCGGAAAGACCGCCGCGGGCTGCGTATTCCCACTGAGCCTCTGTCGGCAAATGATAGCCATTCTTCGTAAAATCGCAGACCCACGTTGAAAGATTATAACACGGTACTTTCCCTTCCTGCTGGCTCCGCCAGTTACAGTAGGCCGCCGCCCCGTACCAGCTTACACACACCATCGGGTCATTGACCATGCTGCGACTGCCCTTGGTGAGGACACTAAAAACACTGCCGCTGTAGGCAATTTGACTGTATGTGCCTACTGCGGATGTATCGCAATAAGGATAGCTGTTACTACTGTCCGTGGATGCATACGCTATACCACCGACAACTTTAACAGCCGCAGAATTGAGAAAACTGCAATACTGCTGGTTGGTAATGTCATATTTGTCCATGTAAAAAGAACTCAGCGTAACTGTATGGACAGGTAGAGCATCTGACTCCCCATCCAAACTATCCCCCATCTGAAATGTCCCGGCTGGAATTAAAATCATATTCGCGTCCCATGCGGTCAGCCATTGACTTGCGAGAATGGCAAAATCCTCGAAGTCAACTTTGCAGTCTCCATTTAAATCTGCCGTAGGGCACGCCGCCAAGCATGGTAAAGAACTTATGCTAAGGACAACAGCAAGAATCGCAATTAAACTTTTCATTTTTCTATCCCTTCTAAAAGAATTCATAATGGTTTTATCGCATTTTGTGCGCGTGGATGTTTATGTAAGCGGATTGCTCCCAAAAGATGTGCTTGTTCTCTCATACCCTTCTCCAAGTTGCCTTTTGCCACCAGCGGTTCGACTCCTTCGACTCCGCTCAGGACAGGTTCGCTCACCACAGGCCGCTCAAGACAGGTCAACTCACCGGAGCCCAAAGGTGATTTTGATTATGCGTTTTACAGCAGGACAGTCAAGCAAAAAGTAGGCAAAATATTGTCTTTTAAGTCATTTTCCGCTAATATGGCACTATATTCAGGTTAAAATGGGACTGAAGTGAAATGAATAAATTGCTTCGGCCTACAGCTTCGCAATGACCAAAGGTAGGATGATGACAAAATTCTGCATTCTGTATTCTTTATTCTGGATTCTGCGTTTATTTACTAAAGACAAAAAATGCAGAATATAGAACACTGAACGCAGATTGCAGAACAAAGAAGCCGTCATCTGGTCAATCGGACGTATCCAAGATGCTCATAAAGGCATCCTGGGGGATTTGGACGGCGCCGATATTCTTCATGCGCTTTTTGCCTTCCCTTTGTCTCTTGAGCACCTTCATTTTTCTGGTAACGTCGCCGCCGTAGAGTTTGGCGGTAACGTCTTTTCTGAACGGCTTGATTGATTCTCGTGCGATGATTTTTCCGCCGATGGCGACCTGAAGCGGTATCTCGAACTGGTGACGCGGTATGGCCTTGCGCAGGCGAACCAGCATTTTGCGTCCCCTGTTTTCCGCGACGCTTCGATGCACAATCAGCGAAAGGGCATCGACGGGGATTTTGTTGACTAAGATATTGATTTTGACCAGGTCGCCGACCTCGAAGCCGATGAATTCGTAATCCATCGTCGCGTAGCCGTGGCTGATTCCCTTGAGCAAATCGTAGAAATCGTAAACGATTTCAGCCAACGGCGCTTTGTATTGCATCATCACGCGGTTCTGGCTGAGGTAATCCGTTTTAATCAATTTGCATCGCCTGCTTTCGGACAATTGCATAATTCCGCCGATTGTGTCGGTGGTGGTGATAATTTCCAGGCGAACATAGGGCTCGCGCAATTCCTCGATTTGGGTTGTGTCGGGCAGGTCGGAGGGCGAATCGATTTTCAGCGTCCGGCCGTCGGTTGTAATGACTTCATAGCTGACGGTCGGCGCGGTCTGAACGACGTCGATATCGTTTTCGCGTTCTAAGCGTTCCTGGACGATTTCCATATGCAGCAGGCCCAGGAAGCCGCATCGGAAGCCGAAGCCAAGCGCAGGCGAATTTTGCGGTATGAATGAAAAGCTCGCGTCGTTGAGAGCGAGTTTCTCAAAGGCCAAACGCAGGTTTGGATAATCGGTATTATTGCCTGGGTAGAAATCCGAGAAGACCATCTGCATCGGGGGTACATAGCCGGGCAGAGGTTTATCGACTGGACTCGCGTCGTCGGTAATCGTATCACCTATGGTGATATCGGACAACTGGCGGACGTTGGCGATGACGTAGCCCACCTCGCCCGCGCTTAGCCGCTCAACTGGGGACATTTTTGGCGTGAACTTTCCAAGCTCCGTTATAAGGTGCGTTCTGCCTGTGCCCATAAACCGGATTTTCTGTTTTATATTCAATTCGCCCGAAAATACCCTGACGTAGCAGATAACGCCTCGATATTCGTCGCATTCGCTGTCGAAGACAAGTGCGGCAGTCGGTTTATCGCTGTTATCCGGAGGCGGTGGAAGCAATGTCACCACCGCGTCGAGCAGTTCGTGGACGCCCATGCCGGTTTTTGCGCTGATGTGGAAGCAGTCCAGCTTTTTGATGCCGAGGACGTGCTCGATTTCTTCGGCGGTGATATCGGGCTGCGCCGATGGCAGGTCAACCTTATTGATTACGCCGATGATTTCCGCGCCGGCCTCGGTCGCTAAATATGCGTTGGCGACCGTCTGCGCCTGAACGCCCTGCGTTGCGTCAACAACTAAAAGCGCGCCTTCGCAGGCGGTAAGTGCACGCGAAACCTCGTAATGAAAATCGACGTGGCCGGGCGTGTCGATGAGATTGAGCATATAGGTTTTGCCGGCGTGCTCGTAATTCATCGTTACCGCGGAGGCCTTGATAGTGATGCCTCGCTCTCGCTCGATATCCATATCGTCGAGAAGCTGGTCCTTCTTCTCACGGTCGCTCACTAAGCCCGTGATTTCCATTATGCGGTCGGCCAACGTGCTTTTGCCGTGGTCGATATGCGCAATTATTGAAAAATTTCGTATTAGCTCCGTACTCATAAGGTAACCAATATAGCATAGACGGGCGGAAAAAGACACCCCTATCAGGTGGTTGAAAAATCGCACAGGACCGAATCGGCGATTGGCAGGGCCTTCCGGGTCAGGCAGAGTCGTTTGCTTGTCGTTCGAATCAGGCCAAGTTTTTTATATTTGCCGATTGGCTCTGCGAAGAGTTTTGCGGCGTCGAAGCCGGTTTGTGTTTTGAATTCATCGAGGATTATTCCACATCGTCTGCGAAGGTTCAGGACGGCGGTTTCACAGGCAACCTGTATATTATCAGGAGTTTCACTTTCCGCGGTCACGGTTTTTCCCTGCTCAACTCCATCGATATATTTTTTTATGTCGGCGATGTTTAGTGTGCGTTTGCCTTGCCAGTATGACCCTGCTGCGGGGCCTATGCCGAGGTAGGGATTATTCGCCCAGTAATTGAGATTATGTTTGCACTCGAAACCCGGCTTTGCGAAGTTCGATATTTCATATTGGTTGAAGCCGGCTTTCTCAAGCTCGTCGATGGTCATCTCATACATCTGGCGGTCGGTTTCCTCATCCACCGGCGTAACTTTGCCCGTCTCAACCGCTTTTTGCAGAGGCGTTTGTTCTTCATAAGTAAGGGCGTAAGCGGAGATATGCCGGACGCCCAAATCAATCGCCGAGCGCAAACTATGTTTCCACGATTTCAGGGTTGAGCCAGGTATAGCGAAAATCAAATCAAGTCCGATATTATCGAAGCCCACTCCTTTTGCTGACCGCACCGCCCGGCCGATATCGGCGACCGAATGTCTTCTGCCGAGGAAGGTTAACTCTTCGGAAGCGAAGGATTGTGCCCCGATTGAAATGCGGGTAACACCCGCGGTGCGTAATTGGCTCAATATGTCTTTATTTACCTGGCCCGGATTGACCTCGATTGTGAATTCCTCCGGTTTTGGCCATTGGCTTGTAATTTCGCCAATTAACCTGAGCAATTGTTTTGTCGGCAGGCAACTTGGGCTTCCCCCGCCTATGTATATCGTTTGAAAAAACGACTCCCCTTCGACGTTGCTCCCCTCGACTACGCTCGGGGCAAGCAGGGCGGGCTGACCCCTTTTTTCGGTAAGTTCGGTGATTATTGCTGAAATGAGGCGTTGGGAGGAGTGTTTTTTTATCGGTTCGGAGTAAAAACCGCAATACCGGCACTTGGTCTGGCAAAACGGGATATGGACATATAAGCCGGCAGATTTGAAATCATGTTTTTTACTGTTCATCACCCGATTTTAGCATAAAAGCCGGGCTATAGGCAGATTTAACCTCAAAATTCGAATATTTACGGTCCTAAAGTAATAGCCGACTCTAAAAACGCGTAAAATTTTGCCTCAGGAAAGGTTTTTGGGAGGTTTTTTGTTGACCGATTACCAAAAACAGTTTATCATCTGTGCGTGTTTGCCGATGCTACTGTGTAGAGCAGCATCGCTCCCCTTTGGCCTGTCACGGCGGTCGTGACGGATAGAGGGAAGATAATAAAGTAGCATTAGTGGAACCTGAAAGAGGTTCGCCCTGTATAATAATAGAGGCAACCAATGATGATTTTAACAGGGTGGCAAAGAGGCAGTTAAGCTACATTCAACCCCGTTTAGCATCGGGGTAAAACGGAAATAGCGTGGAGAATTAGCAGAAATTTGACGTTTCGCCCAGGCGTATATTGAAATTCAGAATGCGAAAATCAGTAATACATATCAAAAATCACAATAGTCGCACCGCGAAAAACGAATTGTGGTGCGAGTGTGATATTTTGCGCAGTGACTTTGATATTTGATTTTTGGCGTTTTTTCGCTGAAGCGAAAGTATATTCTCCATAGTCGCATTTCTCGGACGCTGACCAATTGGTCGGGTCTATAGCTATCCTGTCTTTTGTTCCTCGATTCAGGTTTGATTAACTGGTTTTCTAACGTTGTATAGGAAGGCGAAAGATATGGATACGATTCTGATGGAAATAGATGTCTCCGCTATCTTCGCCGTAATTGCCGGTATTTTTGTAGGGGTTTCCGTGACCTGGATTGCGGTCTGGTTCATCAACAAGGCCAAAACCAGGACATTCCACGAAGACATTGAGCGGCAGTTGGACGGCGCGAAGAAAGAAGCAGAGAATATAATCAGGTCCGCACAGATTGAGGCGGCGGCTGAAACAATCAAGAAAAAAGAACAGTTCACCGTCGAGGCCAACCAGGTTCGCGCGGAGCTGCGCGAAACGGAGCTTCGACTCACCAAGCGAGAAGATGTCCTGGATAAACAGGTTGAGCAAATTCACCAGAAGGAAAAGGCCATTGAGGAGCAGAACAAGGAAGTCGAACGCCGGATTAGTACTATTGACCTGAAAGACAAGCAGCTCACGGCGGTTGTCGCTCAGCAGAAAAACCAGCTTTTGAAAATGACGAATATGAGCGTCGAGGATGCGAGAGAAATGCTTCTCAAGCGGCTGGAGGATGAGTGCGAGCTTGAGATGTCCGCCCTGATTCAGCGCAAGGTCGAAGAGGCCGCTGAAATCGCGGGCGAAAAAAGCAGGGAGATTATCACCACGGCGATTCAGAGATATGTCGCTGAGCAGACCTGTGAGGCGACGGTTTCGACGGTTGAAATCCCCAATGATGATATGAAGGGCCGAATCATAGGAAGAGAAGGACGCAACATAAGGGCGTTCGAAAAAGCAACGGGCGTGGACGTTATTGTGGATGATACGCCGGGGACGATTATTGTAAGCGGCTTTGACCCGGTCAGGCGCGAGGTTGCGCGTCTTTCGATGGAACGGCTGATTCAGGACGGGCGAATTCACCCGTCGCGAATCGAAGAGCTTGTCGCGCAGGTGAAAAAGGAAATCAACGCCAAGGTCCTGCAAATAGGCAAGGACGCGGCGGTAGAGACAAACATTCGCGGTTTGAATAACCGTGTTCTGAGCACGTTAGGCGCATTGAATTACCGGACAAGTTATGGCCAGAGTGTGCTTCGCCACAGCGTCGAGGTGGCGTTCCTGGCGCAGGCGATGGCCGACGAGCTTGGCCTGGATGGCTCAATCGCTCGTCGGGCTGGTTTGCTGCACGATATCGGTAAAGCCCTCGACCACGATATTGAAGGCAGCCACCCGGTCATAGGCGCAAATTTCCTGCGGAGGTTCAGTGAGCCGCAGACGATACTAAACGCCGTAGAGGGTCATCACGGCGATATTCCGCCGGATAACCCATATACGCCGCTTGTTTCCGCCGCAGACGCTATCAGCGCTTCGCGGCCCGGCGCCAGAAGAGAGACGCTCGAAAGATATATCAAACGGCTTGAAAAACTCGAGGAAATCGCCAACAGCTTCCCCGGCGTCGAGAACTCGTACGCGATTCAGGCGGGCCGGGAGATTCGTGTAATCGTCAATGCGGAAAAGGTCCCTGATGAGTCGGCGGCAAAAGTCGCCCGTGACATCGCCAAAAAGGTCGAGGCGGAAATGACTTACCCGGGTGAAATACAGGTAACGCTGCTGCGAGAGCTTCGCTGTATCGAATACGCAAGATAACAGCGGACAGCGTTTAGCGTATAGTGTGCAGATTTATGAAACTGAACATATTATGTATCGGCGATATAGTCGGCAGGCCCGGCAGGCGTATTCTGGCGGACAAGCTCAAACAGCTTGTTACCGAGCGTGAGATTGACTGCGTGATAGCCAATGCCGAGAACGCCGCTGGCGGCTCAGGTCTTACGCCGCAGATATACGACAAGCTTTTGCGCTATGGCGTAAACTTAATCACACTGGGCGACCATACCTACCGCAAAAAAGAGATAGTGACGACTCTTGAGACGCAGGAAAATATCGCCAAGCCCGTCAACTGGTCGGAGCAGGCGGCGGGCAGAAGCGTGGCGATATACAAGACGGGCAAAGGCCCGGTAGTCGCAGCGATTCCTCTTATTGGCCGGCTGTTTATGAAACCCGCTGATTGTCCCTATAACGCCATCGATAAGTTGTTGCCCAAAGTGCAGCAGCAGGCGGAGATTATTTTTATTGATTTTCACGCCGAGGCCACGAGCGAAAAAGTGGCGATGGGTTATCATCTGGACGGGCGAGTTAGCTGCGTATTTGGGACTCATACCCATGTTCCGACAGCCGATGAAAAAATAATGCCTAAAGGGACAGCATACATTACCGACATTGGTATGACCGGCTCGCACGATTCGGTTATTGGAAGAGTTACCGAAAGCGTGCTCAAATCGTTCAGGACGCGGATGCCCGTGCCTTTTGAGGTCGCCACCGGAGACGTGAAAATGAACGGCATATTAGTTACGGTGGATAGTAACACCAAAAAAGCCGAGCATATCGAGCGAATCAGGATAAACGCGGATATTACCGAGGCGGACCGATACGACAGCGACGACGGCAAGCCGGAATACTACGGCAATTTCGAGTAAATGTGGCGAGCGTGTCAGGTTGATGTTATTGCATCGTCTTTTTTGGACAGGATAGCCAATGCCGAGCCGGCTACTAATACCACGCCGAAGACCAGTTGCGGGACACTCAATTTCTCGCTGAAAATAAAGTATGAAATGACCACGACAATAAACGGCTGCGCCAGTTGCACAAGCGAAGGCGTGGTCGGGCCAAGCCGGCGAAGCGATATGTAATAAAGCACGTGGCCAAGAGCTATGCCTGTTACCCCTGAAATAATAACCGCAAACCAGCCATTAAACGCCATCTCGAGGCATTTGCCCGGCTGGCCCATAAACATTGTCAGTATGAATAACGCGATAACGGTATAAATGCTGACGACCGAAAAGCCGATTCGAGAGTCGATGCCGCGAAACGCCACCTTCACAGCAATTGCGTAAAATCCCCATATAAGGCCGTAGAGCATAACGGTTGCGATGCCTATGATTGTGTATGAGCGAGTAAAGGCGGGATGAAAGAACATAACTCCCATCAGGCCGACAAGCGACAGGAGGATGCTCAGCCGGAAAAGCCGGTTGCTGAGATGCTGCCTTTCGTTGGCGAAAGATATAACGGATAATATTATGACCCACATAAACGCCGTCATGGATAACAGCGACGCTAATCCAGGGTCGATATAGTAAAACGCCGCGGCCCAGAGATTTTGCGATATGATATTTGGTATGAAGGGCAATAGCGCGCGTTTCCAGACGGCCTTTGGCAGTTGTCCTTTTTTTGCGGCAATAAGAAGAACGGGCAGCCAGAACAGGCACGCCGCGGCATAGCGGAGCAGGTTTTGTGTCCACAGGTCAAGGTAGCCGGTCAGGTACTTGATGAAAAGCGGCGCGCTCGCCCAGCAGACGAGTGTCCCTATGCAGGCCAGTGCGCCCAGCGAAGTAAAAAGACGTGGAGTCGATTTGTGCATCACGGTAATCAGCTTAAAAAGGGGTTGTCGGCCTTTTCTCGACCGATTGTGGTTTCTGGGCCGTGGCCGGGGTAAACAATTGTATCTTCAGGCAGCGTTAGCAGCTTTTTTGTTATGCCCTCTATTAATTGGCTGGTGCTGCTGCCGGGGAAATCCGTCCTGCCTACTGAGCCGGCAAAAAGGGTGTCGCCAACGAAGATTATGTTGTCTTTTTCGGCATAGAGACAAATTCCGCCTGGCGTGTGGCCCGGGGTGTGAATGACGCGTAATCTGACGCCCGCTTTTTCAATTATATCGCCCTCATCGAGAAAATAGTCGGCTTTGCGGGCAGCAAACGGATTGCCCGCCATAAGCGACAAATTACTGGTCTTGTTGGTCAGCATTTCGGCATCGAGCTTGTGGATATAAATCAAAATCGACGGGTATTTTTTCCGCAGCACCTCAACGCCTGCGATGTGGTCGATGTGCCCGTGGGTGAGAATCACCGCGACCGGCGTCAGCTTACCGCGTTCGAGAAATTTAAGTAGCGGCAGCACGTCCAGCCCCGTGTCGATAATAAGACAGTCGCTCGCCTCATCACTGCTTCTGACGATATAGCAGTTGTTCTCATATTCTCCGAGTACCAGCCGGTCAACTTTCATTTATCTTATCCTTAAATGACTCGACAGGATAACCGCCGCGGTTGTGGCAGTCAATCTCAACCCTGATGATTGATAATTGATGATTGATTATTCGCCAAGGGCAGCTACAATAGCCAATTGTCAATTATCAATAATCAATTATCAATCTTATGTTAAGAGGCGTTAAGTGAAAGAGTTTTCCCGCGTATTCAAGTATATATGGCCGCAGTGGCCGCGAATCGTTGTTGTTATTATAAGCGCGGTTATTGTTTCCGCACTTTTATCGGGGAGTTTTTTGGCTGTTATTCCTCTGGTGAAGGTAGTGATAGGACAGGAAGGATTGCGCGGCTGGTCGGACAGAAAAGTATGCCAGTTGCAGTATGGCATAGATTTTTACGTTCCGGAGAGCGTGGATTTTTCGGGGAGTAAAAGCGGCGATTACGCGAATTCGCTTCTTGTTGTTTCGGTCAAGAATAAGAGTTCGGCGAAGGATGCGGGGCTGATTGGCGGCGACTGGGTTGTCGCGACGGGTGAGGAGCCGAAGCTTGGGGCGGTGAGTTATACTGATTTGCTCGAAGAAGTCGCAACGGCTGGCAAAGAAGGGATTACACTGCATATCAAGAGGGGCAATGAGGAAAAAGTTTTACGCCTTGCAAACGCGCACAAAAGCGGATTTAAGGCGTGGGCAACAAATCTTGCGAGGGAAGCGCTCAATTTTGTGCCGAGGGGACAGACGGATACAAGCAAGACAAAAGCAGTTGTTTTTATAATGATAGTAGTAACTATTCTTACGGTTATTCGATGTATAGCGCGGTATTATCAGCAATATATTGCGGAGAAAGTGGTCCAAGTCGGGTTGAATCGTTTGCGGGAAGATGCCTTTGCGCACGTCATAAATATGCCGATTGCGTATTTCGCGAAGGAAAGGCCAAGCGATTCGGTAAGCCGGCTTATTCGCGATACAGGCGCTATGGGCAACGGCATCAAGATTCTGTTAGGCAAGGCGTTGCAGGAGCCGTTAAACACGCTGTTTCTGGTTGGACTGGCGGCGTGGATTGACTGGAAGTTGACGCTCATATTTTTAGGCGGCGCCCCGCCTACGCTCTGGATGATTGTTGTCCTGGGCAAAAAAATGAAGAAGGCCTCGAAAAAATCCCTGATGGCCTGGTCGCAAATGCTGGCTAAATTGCAAGAAACAATGAACGGGCTTAAGGTTGTAAAAGTTTACAACCAGCAAAAATACGAAGAGACCGCCTTCAGGGGCATCAACGCGAGATTGCTGAAACAGTTATTGAAGATTTCGCGGACCGATGCGGCGACCTCGCCAATACTGGAAGTTCTTGGAATGTTGGCCATCGCGGTTGCTATAGTGGTCGGGGTAAGCAGGGTTACGAGCAACAAGATGGACGGCACCGAGTTTATGCTGCTTTTGGGACTTTTGGGTGCCGCTGCTTCTGCCGCGCGAAGAACAAGCGATGTCTGGAATAAAATTCAGGAAGCAAACGCCGCAGCCGAAAGAGTTTTTGGAATGATGGATGGGCCGCTTGAGCCCCAGCATGCCGATGCCGCTGAATTATCGACGCTGAAGACAAAGCTGGAATTCAGGGACATTGTTTTCACGTATCCCGGCGTGGAGATACCCGCGTTGAACGGCATCAATCTGACTGTGCTGGCGGGGCACAGGGTTGCCATAGTAGGACCTAACGGCTCAGGAAAAACAACGCTGGCAAACCTGATACCGAGGTTTTACGACCCTGACAAAGGACAGATTCTGGTAGATGGCAAAGACATCCGCGATACGACCCTGCAAAGCTTGCGGGGCCAGATTGCGATGGTTACGCAAAACGTCGTAACTTTCAATGATACGATAGCGGCCAATATCGGCTACGGCAAACCCGGCGCGAGCAGGGAAGAGATTATTCTGGCCTCCAAACGCGCCTTTGCGCACGAGTTTATCGAGCCGCTGCCGAATGGTTATGACACAGTTATAGGCGAACAGGGCTCGGGCCTGTCCGGCGGGCAGTTGCAGAGGATTGTCATCGCAAGGGCGATTTTGAGAAACCCGGCGATTCTGATTTTCGACGAGGCGACCAGCCAAGTTGACGCCGACAGCGAAGCCAAGATTCACAGGGCCATCGAAGAAATTATGCACGACAGGACCAGCATCGTTATCGCGCACAGATTCAGTACGATAGTCGCCGCTGACGTAATAGTTGTTATGAATAACGGCCGGATTATCGCGCAGGGCCAGCACGAAGAGCTGATGCGAACCTGCCGGCTTTATCAAAGCTTGTATGAAACACAGCTTGTAAAAGCATAATCGAGAATTTAGAATTAAGAGTTCAAAATCGATTATACGCCGTTTGTTTTTGAAGTGGTGATAATTATGATAAACCTTGAAAGACAAAAAAAGGCGCATGGGCTTTTCAAACGCTACGAAGGCAATCCCATATTAACAACGCACAACTGGCCTTACGCAGTCAACGCTGTTTTTAATCCCGCTTCCGTAAGAATCAACGACGAGACATTTTTGCTGATTCGATGCGAGGATATGCGGGGTTTTTCGCACCTTACCGTCGCTCGGAGCAGGGACGGCCTGACCAACTGGAAGATAGACCCTGCCCCGACGTTCGAGGCGGAGCAGGATTCGCGGGAAGAAAGATGGGGAGTCGAAGACCCGCGTATCATCTGGCTTGAGGAACAAAAACAATACGCGATTACATATACCTCTTTCGGCGAAGGCGGCCCCGTCGTTTCTCTTGCCATTACCAAAAATTTCAAGAGTTTCGCCCGCCTGGGCGTGCTGCTTCCGCCCGAAGATAAAGATGCCTGCCTTTTTCCTCGAAGATTCAAAGGTCGGTTTGTGCTGATTCACCGCCCGATTGTTCGCGGCGAGGCACACATGTGGATTAGTTTTTCGCCCGACCTCAAACACTGGGGCGACCATCGCGCCCTGATTATGACCCGCTCCGCCTACTGGGATTGCCATCGCGTCGGGCTTGGCTGCCAGCCGATCGAAACCGAAAAGGGCTGGCTGATTTTCTACCACGGCGTGCGTATGACCGCCGCCGGCGCCGTTTACCGCGTCGGCCTTGCCCTGCTCGACTTGCACGAGCCCTGGAAAGTGCTTCGCAGGAGCGATGAATGGGTTCTTGGCCCACAGGAGATGTATGAACGGGTAGGCGATGTGGGCGACGTTGTGTTCCCCACCGGAGCGGTCGTCGATAAAAAAACCAAAGAGCTTTACCTTTATTACGGTGCTGCCGACTGTTCGGTTGCTGTCGCAATCGCAAATATCGACGATATTATGGATTATGTGATGACCTGCCCCGAAGGCGAAAGCTGATAAACGGTCTCACTGAAGTAGAAAGCCGAATACCTCCTTCACACAAGAGTTGCCGGATAAACTTGGAAGTGGTAAAATTGTGCGGAAGCGTTGGGCTGAAGCTTGGAATAATAATTACTGGATTTTGAATAAAGGGGGCTATTGTGAACTGGTTGAGATTGATAACTGTTCAGGTTGTTCTGTTTTCGGCCGTGAGCTGTTTTGCGGCGGAGCCGAATGCGCAAAACGAGAAGGAAAAAACAATTGTTTCGCGTGAAACCGCGCAAAACTGGATACAGGTTGGTATCACGCAGTCCAAGAAGGGCCTTTACGAGCAGGCGGAAAAATCGTTTCTCGCGGCGAAGGAATATCAGGAATATCTGACTGCCGAAGAGCAAAAACAGCTCGAAAAGCAAATCGCGGAGGCAAACCAGGCCGTTGTAGAAAGACAGCCTGTTCTTGAGCATATCAGAAAAGCGAAAGAGCTGCTCAGCCAGGGTCAGCCGGTCAAGGCGAGGGCGCATTATGAAAAGATTCGCAAAAGCCCTTATCTTACCGAACAGGAACGCAAACAAATCGAGCGGGAGATTAAGAACATAGATAGCAGTGTTGACAAGCAGAGGAAGGAAATCACCGAGGTTTACAATCGCAGCGTGCAGCTTTACCGTGCGGGCGAGATAGAGAAGGCCAGGGATGGCTTTGTGGAAGTTGCCAAATATGGCATGCTTGTTGTTCCTAAAGGCCAGACAGCCGAAGATTATCTTATTCAAATAGACAGCATACTTACCGAAAAACCTAAAGGTCAGCCGCCCGCAAACGCCTCACTGCCGCCTGCCGCATTGCCGTTGGCGAAGGAAGAATCGAACCCAAAGAACGCCGGTCAGCCCGCGCCGTCTGAAACCGAGGCGACGCTTTTGAAGCCCGAGAGTGATAAAACTGCCTTCGAAAAACAGGACGATAAATCCTCGCGGGCAAATCAGGCACAGCAAGAGTCAGCAGAAGTGACTGCAGCAGCCGAGCCGCAGGCAGAGTCGTCTTCAGCCGACGAACAAAAAGTTGCGACGGAGAACGAAGCTAAAGCCGTACCCGATAAAGATGCGCGAGCTAAAATTGTGCGAACTTATACAAAAGCGGTCGTCGATGATGCCGCAAAAAAGGTGGAATACTATATTGGCACCGGCGAATTCGATAGGGCCGTCGCGAAAGTTCGCACGGCAACGGATGTTGTTAAGGAGAACCGGCTCTTAATTGGCGATGAGCTGTTTACCCAGTACAGTATCCGCCTCAAACAGCTTGCCGACAATATCATCCACGCCAAAAAGACATCGTGACAGCCAGGTGAAAAATCACTGCTTTTGCCGGGTTTTACAGGTTGATCATCCTTGTGCACAAACAGTCAATAAAGCGACAAGTCCCCCATTTTAACAGCTATTCTGCTTGCAAATTCTTCCCAATTTTGCTATATTCCTCGAATTAACATTGCAGTAATAATGCTTTATTTTAGCATTGAAGTATGAGATAATATAGGACTTTTAGACAATTTGACAGCGTTGAAGTCGTATGGCAAATGCCATAAACGATTTTTTTCTTGCAAAAATGGGCGTTTTCGGATAAACTCAGTATCAGAGGTATAACCTTTCCTGAAGCGGCGGGGTATACGGTAATTTTATGAAGCAGATATTCCTGTGAAAATCAGTTTTTTGGAGGAGGTTCAGCTTTGAACACGCGAAAATTGACAGCAAAGCGACTCATAGAAACCCTCATATTGGTCATGTTAACATCGATTATGGTGGTGACAACGGCGTTGGCGGAAGATGCGCCGAAAACGACTAATGGGGACAAAGACAAAGTGGTCCGTCAGATAGTTAACAACTGGATTCAGATAGGGACCGAACAGTATAAAAGGGGGTTCTACGCCGCAGCGGAGAAATCCTTCATGCGGGCGAAGGATTACGAAGAATCCCTGACTGCCGAAGAAAGAGCCAAGCTCGATAAGAGCTTGCAGATGGCGCATAAGGCCGCGGTAGAGCAGGAAGCTGTTAAGCCGGGTACCGCGGAACCTTCGGTGCCTAAGCCGGTTGTTGAGCAGCCGAAAGAACAAGTGGTGGTCGAGGTTAATAAGGTCGCCGAGCCTGCGCCGGTAGTCGAGACGACGCCGGAAGTTGCGGTGGCACCCCCGTCAGCTCAGCCGGAACAGGAGCAGGGTTACATCGGCGTGATTAACAAACGTATAAGTATAATTCGCAGCAGGGTAAAAGCTGTTGTCAATGACTCCACAGCCAAAGCTGAGGAGTTTATCGCTCAGGGGCAGTTTGACAAGGCCGGAGAATCCGTTGAGGTTGCCGAGAGGACCGTTTACGAAAATCAGCAGCAGCTTGGCGATTATCTTTTCAATCAATACTCCGGGCAGTTGAAGCAACTGTCGGAAAGAATAGCGGACGGGCAGAAAACGCAGGCCCAGCAAAAAGAAGATGAAAAGCGGACTAAGGCCGAGAATTCGCAGAAAGAGTATAAGGAGCAGATGTCGTCTGAACGCGAAAAGCGAATCAACGACCTGTTCCAGAATACGCGGAATTTCGAGAAGCAGAAGCGATACGATGATGCGCTTAGCCAGGTTGAAATGCTTCTTGCCATAGACCCGCAAAACAATCAGGCGCTTATAGAAAAGCAGATGCTCGAGGATACCATCAGCTATCGCAAGCAGATAGATGTTGAAAAGGAAAAAAGCAGCGAAAAATTCAAAATAACTGTAAAAACGGATGAGGCGACGATACCTTTTGCCGAAGAGATGACGCATCCCAAGAACTGGCGAGAGATTATCGCCAAGCCGATGCGTCAGCAGTCGGAAGAGGCAGTCGGCGAGGAACCCGCAAGTGCTTCTATCGAAAAGCAGCTTGAACAGGTAGTTAATCTCCCGGGGCTTTCGCCTGAGATGCCGTTGCGCGAGGCAATAAATTTGATAAAAAATTCTGTCTCACCTCCTCTTGATATAGTGGTGCAGTGGGGTGATTTGTACAACAACGCCAACATCGACCAGACAACGCCGATAAATATGGACCCGCTGACAAATGTTCCTGTCCGCACTGCGTTGGACCTGTTGTTGCGGTCCGTTTCAGCCGGTGTTGCCCGACTTGGCTATGTTGTCCAGGACGGTGTTGTTAGCGTTGCTACGCAACAGTCATTGCCAACTAACATGCCAATCCGCCTTTATGATGTTACGGTACTCATGGGCCGTCCAGCTGATTATTACGTAAGCTCTAGTAGCAGCGGCGGGCAAGGGCAGCAAGGCGGCGGCGGTGGTGGCGGCGGCGGTGGTGGCGGCGGGCAAGGCGGCGGGCAAGGCGGGCAAACTTTTTATGAAACTTTCAGTGAAACTGATACGGATCTCGACAGGGCGACCCTTCATAGCGAGGCCTTGGACCGGATGAATAGTCTCATTACCCTTATTCAGGATACCATTGATACGACGAGTTGGTATGATGCTGGCGGAGAGGCAACTATCACTGCTTACGGAACCAACAAACTTGTTGTCCGCCAGACACTCAAGAATCATCGTGATATAGAAGAGTTGTTGAAGAATATGCGTAAAAACCTCGGCAACCAGATTTCCATCGAAGCCAGATTCCTGACAGTCGGCGAAAACTTCCTTGAGGAAATCGGCCTCGACGCCTGGGGCAATTTGTACCTCGGTAAAACTTTAGGCACGTCCGAGTGGCAAACACAATCCATGCAAATGGCTGAACCGCAGGCAACAGGCATATCCGGCAGTTTTGATATCAGCAAAAGCACCGTTCAATTCCCGGTTGATTATCCCACAGCGGTTAATCCGCAGTTCATATCGACCGGCGCTCTTATGGGCTTTTTTGGCGGCAAGTTCGGTGGCGTGCTTGACGGCCTCGAAGCAAACTTCCTTATCAGGGCGACCCAGGCAAACCGTGATTCCGAATCGCTGGTTGCTCCTAAAGTTACCGTGCTCAGCGGAGAATCAGCCACATTGCAGGTAATACGAACTATTCGCTTTGCATTGCCCCCGAACGTCGGCACCGGCCTCACCACTGCCACCTCCTCTTCCACTATCTCTTCCAGCGGCAGCAGCATAACTAACCAATACAGCCAAGTGTACTCAGGGCCTACGCTTAATATCACTCCGACCATTACCCCGGATAAAAAGCACGTGTTGCTTGACATAAAGGCGGAGCTGCAGGACTTCCTCGGCTACGATACCTCGACGTATCAGGTGCCTTATTCCAGCGGCAATACTATCATAACATATCCATACACTATCCAACTGCCTCAGACGGAGCGCTCCAGGGTCCAAACGAGGGTCAGCGTTCCTGATTGCGGCACGTTATTGCTGGGCGGATTGAAGAATACGGCCTCAACGGAGACAGAAGTCGGTGTGCCTGTGCTCAGCAAGATTCCTGTTCTGGGAAGGCTATTTACAAATCGCAGCAAGATTGCTGATAAACAAATCCTTTTGATTCTCGTTAAGCCGACAATCATTCTTCAGGAAGAGGCCGATGCGGAGGCAGTTGCGGCTATGGATGACCAGCATTAGGGGGGCCATCAAAAAAACTGTCCATATACACAGAAAAAGTGTAACGAATTACCAGGAATGTGGACTTTAATAATGGCTGGACCTGGTGGGTAGCCAGGAAAATCGGTAATAAGCTGCTGTGGAGGTCCAGTTATAAAAGGTTTAATCCAGGAGCAATAACACGAGATATGGATTATGTGAGGATGGTTATGAAAAGTAAGCTTGTTTTATGTGTGTCGCTGCTTATGCTGGTTCAGGCAGTGGCTTCCGCGGCAACTGTTACAGTGCCTTCGAGGACGAATCAAACCATACAGGATGGCATTGATTACGCTATTGCCCATGGATACGATACTGTCGAAGTTGCGCAGGGGGTATATAGCGGTTATCGCAATATAAACCTCGATTTCCATGGTCACCCTATTACGGTCAAGAGCCAAAAGTTTAATCCTAATGACCCATGCTGCTGGACTTACGTCTATGCAACAATAATCGACTGCTGTGGCGTTGGTAACCTTAACAGTTCTGCCGCCGATACCGGCAACGCGAACAGGGCTTTTTACTTTCACACCAACGAGGGCAGCGACAGCCAGGTAATCGGCTTTACCATCAGGAACGGTTATGCGCGAGGCCCAAAAGGTGCTGACGCCCGGACCGGATTTGACACCAGTATTTGGCGGGGCATTCCTTACACTGGTAGGGAGACAGCCCCGTGGCAGACGTTTCCGTCGTGGCAACAGGCGGTTGCTAATAATCCCGCGATAGACCCCTGCACTTTACCGCCCGCTGCTCTCGATGGTAATGATGCCACCCCCGGCAACGGGTATGGTGGCGCGATATTATGTCAGGGCAGTTCTCCAACGATATCCTATTGCGTTATTGAAAACTGCACTGCTACGGGCGCTCTCGGCGGCAGCGGTGCGAGTGGTTTGCCGGGCCCATGGAGTCATTATACCTGGGCGGACTTCAACTGGGAAGACGGTAATACTTATCATCAGTTATTGCCTACCGCCACCTTGAAAAATACTAATGATGGCCAGGGCGGTGGAAATGGCGGTATGGGTTCGGGCAACGGGTATGGCGGCGCGATTGCTATGCTTGGTATCTGCAGCCCCGAGTTTGATAGTTGTCGGTTTATAAACAATTCAGCCCAGGGAGGCCAGGGCGGCGCCGGCGGAAAAGGTGGCAACGCCGCGTATGCGCCGACTTATAACTCGGGCCTCGAAAGCGGCGGCGGCAACGCCGGCGTCAGTGACGGCAACGGCATCGGCGGAGCAATTTACGCCTCGACCCTTTGTGAGCCCGTTTTTAATAATTGTCTATTCGAGAACAATGTTGCCAAAACGGGTCCGCGAGGCAATGCCGGCGGACGCGGTTTTGGAAACTTAAATATCACAAATGTCAACGGTGTTAGCACTCGAGTGCCAAGCGGCCAATCGAGTGAAGTGCACACCAGCCCAAATCCTGCTATCGCCGGCGGCGCAGCGTATTTTGGGAATTTCAACGCCCCAACTTTTACTGACTGCAATTTTATCAACAACAAGGCCTATGTGGCGTTCGTTGACGACCCGAATACGTATCCAGGTTATTCAGCTGGCACCGGTTATTTATATCCACAAGGTGTTACTTCATACAACAAAGGCACCGCCGAAGACATCCTGGGCTATACCGTCGGCGGAGCCGTATATTTCGGTAATGGGTGCCAGGGCGCAATTAATACATGCGACTTCATAAACAATGGCGGCGGCGCATTGTATTTCGGACAGGGGTGTAATAATTTTAACATCAATAATGATTCTGCCGTGGGTAGAGGGCAGCCCGGAAGCAAAAACCTGTTTCAGGGTAATAACGCGCCAGATGATTTCTTCTATGGGATTTCTTACAATAGTGGGACGGCTTATTTCTATTTCGTGCCGTCCTCGGGCAGCGGCGGTGCTATTTATGTGAGCCAGAACTGTTATATAGACATCATCAGTAACTCTATTTTTAACAGAAACACAGCAAAAGAAAATGGCGGCGCTATTGAAAGTCAAAGCGACTTAACTATTTCGGATTGCGCTTTTTCAGACAACACCGCCATTGGAAACGGAGATCTCACGGGTTTCCTGGTCACGGGTTTCGGCGGCGCAGTGGACGTTTATTCGGGAAGTAATCAGGCAATAACCGCGACCAATTGCAGCTTCATAAGTAATAAAAGCATCTGGGGAGGCGCACTATCCACTGAAATGTTCAATGGCAGTTTTAATAATTGCTTTTTCACCGATAATACAGCCCAGACAGGGGGCGCACTCGAACTTTCGATGGGCCAGAGCACGGTTACGATTGCCGGAAACGTATTCATAGATAACGTCGCGACCAGCGGGGATGGCGGCGGCATTGATTGTTTTTACACCAGCGCGAATATTCAGAACTGCGAATTTTTCGACAATTCCGCTGAGGGAACAGTTGCTTACGGCGGCGGTATTGATATTTACGGAGCCGAGGGAACGGGGCACACAATCAGGAATTCTTTGTTTGTGGGCAATTCGTCGAGTTACAACGGCGGAGCCGTTGTCTGCGAAGGGGACTCTGTATCACCTCTGATACAAAGCTGCACCTTCAGCCAAAACACTGCGAACCAGTCCGGCGGAAGTATTTACGCGGATTGGAGTGCAACGCCGCAGATTAAGGACTGCATATTTCAAAAGAGCAATAATTACGCGATTTACAAAGATAACGCCGGCGGAAGCGAAAGCTACTGTCTGTTCTACAATAATCCTGACGGAAATTTAAGTGGTATTACCGTTCCCAGCGGTTCCCACAATTTAGTGGGCGACCCCCTGTTTGTAACGGGCACCTTGGGCGATTATTATCTCAGTCAGGTTGCCGCAGGTCAGGCAGCCGATAGTTGTGCTATAAACAGCGGAAGCGATACGGCTTTAGCCCTTGGTCTTAATACTAAAACTACCGCCACTAATGATGCCGGTGACAGCGGTCAGGTTGACATGGGTTATCATTTCAGCAGGGCCGCGGATATGCCCCAATTCAGTTTGACAACCAGTGTGGTTGGCGGAATCGGGACTATTTCGGTTTTGCCGGCGCCTTTGCCGGACGGGAACTACTATGCGGGAACAGTTGTGACAGTTACGGCGACGCCACAGGCCAACTGGGTTATCAAACAATGGACCGGAACGGATAATGACTCCGAAGTTACCGCGACACAAACAATTGTTATGAATTCGAACAGGGCAGTTACTGTTGAGTTCAAAATACCGACATACCTTTATGTACCCCAACTATACGCTAATATAACTGTCGCTATGGCTGACGCCAACGACGGCGACATCATTGTTGTGTCTTCGGGTGTTTATCCCAGCGCTCAGATTCAGCTCACAAAATCCGTGGAAATCAGGTCCGCACAACCTGAAAACCCGGATTATGTTGCGCAGACGATACTTGATTTTAATAACCGGGGTAATGGTAATAGTGGTGTTTCTAGTGCTGTTGGCGGCATATTCATCCCGCAGGGGATGAACTCCGGGTGTATTTTGAATGGCTTTACAATCAGGAACTCGAATTGGGTAGCAACTTCAGGAGACGCTGGCACGAATCCTGGTGAGAACGGCGGAGACGGTCTCGGCGGCGAGGGCGGAGCTATCTGGATAGGACCCGGGTCCGGCCCTGTTATTAAAAATTGTATCATAAGAGATAACTCCATGCAAGGCGGTGATGGCGCCAACGGCGCTAATGCCGACCTGTATCATAATGCCGGTCGAGGCGGCTGGGGCGCCTGGGCCAGGGGCGGCGCAGTTTATTGCAGTGAATACAGTCATCCTCAATTCATAAACTGCCAGATATTAAACAACCAGGTGGTTGGCGGCTTCGGAGGAAACGGCGGTAACGAATTAGACCTTGGTGGTTTTGCAAATTATGGCGGCAACTATAGCAGGGCGGATTGGTGGGACTATGACCCACGTGATATTAATCCCGATTGGGTCGAGGGTGATTTGTGGGAGAAATGGACCGAGATGGCGTATGACCTCACTCTTGGTCTTAATACTTTTGGTAAGGGGCATCGCGGAAGGACGAATTACCAATATCTTGATGATTATGGAATTTATCAATATGGTTATATCGGCGATTACCGATATTACAGCGGCTACGGCGGCGGCGTGTATGTTAATACGGGCAGCAATGTAACGTTTACCAATTGCGTAATCAGCGGCAACGTTGCCGAGGGCGGGTTTAGCGGCCTGGGTGGAACCAACCCACGCTATACATTTACAGTAGCGCCCCTCACGAAGTATGAGATACCGGCTTTTGGCGGCGGTGTGTATGTAGCTGCCGCGTCGAATGTCGTGTTCAATGGATGTGTAATAAGCAGCAATACGGCGTCTAACCCCACTTTTGACCATACCGCCGTAGCAGCAAGTGGCTATCTGCCGACGGGTTATGACCCATTACATCATTACCACATTGATTCGTATCTTGGTCACGGCGGCGGCGTCTGTGCGGAAGACACGGCGAAAGTTACGTTTGTCGATTGCAATTTCACCGGTAACAACGCCTCTCTCGGCGGCGGATTGTTTGGCTCAAATGTCTCACTGGTGCTGAGCGACTGCGAATTTGTGTCAAACAGTGCCTATCAGGGCGGCGGTGTGTTCGGTCAAAATGGCTCGATATCGATAAACAAAAGTATATTCAACAGTAATACGTCTTCTCCTGACGCTAATGACCCCAACGTTCTCGGCCAGGGTGGCGCTTTGAATTTCTTGTCGGCCAATGCCAATATCGTTGACACAAGCATTATCAGTAACAGCGCTGGGGAGATAGGCGGAGGCCTTTATTTGGGCGGTTTAAATTCTACGGTGATGCGTAACTGTATTGTCAGGGAAAATAGCGCATCCCAGATGGGCGGCGCGGCTGCGGCCACAGATTCTGCACAGTTGAAGGTAGCCAACTGCACGATTGTAAATAATAACGCTAATCTGGGCGGAGGCCTTTTTGGCGATGAAGGCGGCTATATAAATGTTATAAACAGCATTATCTGGGGAAATTTTGGCAACACAGGAGCGCAACTGGCGCTAAGCATGGGGACGTTACAATCCTCCGAAGCGGATGTAAGTTATAGCGATGTAGGGCCGCCCGCTGGCGATATTAATAAGGTTGTGCCTTCTCCGGCCCTGACGGTTGTTCCTACGAATGATGCCAATATCCTGGCAAATACCTTACTTGGCTCAGGCATCGATTTGGTTGGCAATCCGCAATACACGGGAGCGAGTGCCGCTTCGGGAACGTTCAAGGGCGGGCTTGCGGCCGGCATCGGAATCGAATCCGGTATTATTTTGACCTCTGGTCTTGCTACTAATGCGCTGCCGCCCGATAATGGTAAAGCATCAACAGATAATGGTATGCCCGGAGATTCAGACCTCAATGCCCTGCTGCAGGCAAGAGGGGGTTCTTCGGCGGGATTAGTCACCTATGATGCGGCAGTTCTTGAATTTACCTTCAATTCCCAGGGCGGCAACCTGTTCTTTAACTTTGTATTTGCTTCCTCGGAGTATAACCAATACGTAAATTCGCAGTTTAACGACGTATTCGGGTTTTTCCTCGATGGCGTGAATATCGCCCTGATTCCGGGGACTACAACGCCTGTTGCGATTAATACCGTCAACGGCGGAAACCCGTTAGGAACAAATGCCTCTAATCCGCAATATTTCCACAACAACAGTCTCAGCGATGGCGGCCCATTCTATTCTATTCACTATGATGGGTTTACCAGTGTATTTACTGCCCACGCACTGAATCTGAGCAGTGGGACTCACACAATTAAGCTGGCAATCGCTGACACGAGCGACCATGTGCTTGACTCGGCGGTATTTATCCAGGCAGGTTCTTTCTCTGACAAGGCGTCTTCCGACCCGATTAGCGTCGATAAAGGTTGCACGATTGTTGGATGGAATCTTAATGTTCAAGATTCAAATAAGTGGGACCCGAACTTTGTTATATACCATAACATAAACACTGACCCGTGCTTTATTGACAATTTCTATCTTAGCCAGATTACCGCAGGCCAGCTCTCCAACAGCCCCTGCGTCAATACCGGCAGCGCAGATGTCAATAGTCCGGATATTAATCTTGGGGGTTATTCCACCAGTACCGACAGCAACGCCGATGTTGGTATAGTAGATATGGGTTATCACTACTCGGCGTTTACGCCTCCGCAGTATTATCTCAATTTTACTGCTGTTAGCGGCAACGGTCTTGGGTCGAGTAATATCTCACCGGGCAGCGGCTATTTCAGCTGGTATAAGAATATTCCATTACAGGTAACCGTTCCAGTACCCGCAGGCAGCCAGGTTCTCTGGACCGGCACCGATAATGACAATCTCACCGGGCCCACAAACTCCGTGACTATGAACGCAAACAGGACGGTTACGGTTGCATTTGTAAGTAATTCCTGTAACCTGACGGTTCAGGTTGTGGGTAATCGCGGCGGCACTGTCACGCCGATGAGCGGCACTTATCCTCGCGGGACGGTTGTTACGCTTACAGCGACGCCTGACTCCGGCTATCGAATCGACAGTTGGCAGGGCACGGATAATGATAGTTCCTATGCCCGAACCAACACCGTGACTATGAGTGGAGATAAAATCGTCAATGTTACGTTCAGTTTGCCGCAGACACTAACCGTTCCAGGCCAATACTCTTCAATTCAGGATGCTATCGAGGCGGCTCGGTCAGGTGATATCGTAAGCGTCGCGAGCGGCGTATATGACGGCAGACAGATTACAATCAACAAGGAAATTACTATAGCAGGCACGAATCCTGACGACCCCTGCGTGGTCGCAGCTACTGTTATCAGTTCCAACGGATACGCCAGCAGAGCAGTTGTTTTTGGCGCTGGCGCCACTGAGAATACCGTTCTCGACGGTTTCACTATTATCGGCGGCACATGGTATATAATTGCCTCGGCTGCTCCTGCGTCGGGGGCGGGTCTGAATGGTATTGATGGCGGCTCAATCGCAGGCGGCGCCGTATATATCAATTCCGGCGCAAGTCCGACAATCAGGAATTGCGTCGTCAGAGACACTACTATAACAGGCGGTAACGCTTCTAACGGCAACGCTGCCGATGCCACTCATCCGGCAGGCCGAGGCGGCTGGGCCGGCGGCAGTTATGGCGGCGGTGTATTCATTGATTCCGGAGCGAATCCGACGCTTATCAATTGCACGATTACCAATTGTTCAACCATAGGTGGTAATGCCGGTAATGGCGGTGCCTCCTCAGGCACGTATCAAGGTACCGATTACGAGGATGCTAATCACGGCGGTTCGTGGAGCGACGCTAATACTTTCCCATATCAGTCGCTTATCGCTTCCAATGGCCAGCCGTATTTATCTGACTACGAATTCTACAGCGGACTTGGCGGCGGTGTGTTCTGCAATTCCAACAGCAGGGCGACATTTATCGACTGCAACATCACAAATAATACTGCGTCCGGCGGTATGAGCGGTATCGGCGGCGACAGACCCTGGACAAGACCTGACCCCGTTACCGCTTACAGAATACCAAGCTATGGCGGCGGCGTGTTCTGCTCAACCAATTCCGAGGTCTATTTCATCGGCTGCAATGTAACAGGCAACGTATCTCCGAAACCAGATACTACCTATCACATTAACCCGTATCTGGGCCACGGCGGCGGTATTGCCATTTTGGGCGGTGCAGATATCCAGCTCGAGAATAGCACTATAAGCGGCAATACCTCAGCGGTTGGCGGCGGTGTGTTCTGGATTGGCGGGTCGCCGGCGGTGCTGGATTGCAACATAATCAATAACGTCGCATACGTTGGCGGCGGTATTTACGCGACGGAAAGCTCCGGGCAAATCAAGGACTGCTCGTTGCGCAGCAACTTTGCGGGCGTATCGCCCAATGACGTTGATGTGGTCGCGGGCCAGGGTGGAGGCATATTCGGCTCGTCGATAAACGCCGACATTATTGATTGCGTCCTGACCAACAACATTTCTTCGGCGTCGGGCGCTGGAATACATATTTACGGGCCCGCGAGCACCGAAACAATTATCAGGAACTGTTTGCTGACAGATAATCAGTCAGGTCGCGACGGCGCCGGCATCTCCATCAACTGGGGCGCCATTGCTGTTGTTGAGAACTGCACGCTATACAACAACCAGACCACGGGTTTGTATGGCATTTCCGGCGACACGGGGTTTGGCGGCGGATTGTATTGCTCCTACGACGCAAGCACCGACGTCAATAACAGCATTTTCTGGGACAACAACAGTTTATTCGGTCCTGAGATTTACATAGGAACGGACACTAACCATGAGCCGACCTGCGGCAACGTTACCGTTACATTCAGCGACATTCAAGGCGGACAGACAGGTATATATGTAGGTAACATAGGTAACAGTTGTCCGTTTACCTGGGGGGCGGGTAATATAAGTAGTGACCCGCAGTTTGTGAACGCTTCGAGCGACGATTTCCACCTGAAGAGTATTGCCGCCGGACAAACGGTTAACAGCCCCTGTATTGACGCGGGCGGGAATCCTGCACAATTGCACGGGTTGTTCAAGTATAGCACCTCTACTCTTGGGACTCCCGACACAGGAGTTGTGGATATTGGTTACCATTACCCGATAGCGGACTATTGCAGACGATGGGACCTGTTTATTGATAACGCTATTGATTTCAGGGACCTGGCAATTTTCGCATCATCCTGGGTTGGCGCGGCCGGCAGTGAAACCTATGGTTATAACGCAACAGACCTGGCAGATTTTACCGAATGCTGGCTCGTGGAGATGGAAAAAGATTTAACCCCGCCGACGCCGGATCCCATGACATGGGCGATTCCGCCTCGCGTATCAGTCGGGAACTCGGTTGAGATGAAAGCTTCCCTTGCTTCCGACGACAGCGGGACGGTTTATTACCAGTTTGAAGACGTAAACGGCACGCCGACCGGTTGGCAGGTTGACCCCTGCTATACAGCTACGGGCCTCAACCCAACGGGTGAGTATTGTTTCAGGGTCCGGGCGCGAGACAAATATAATAACGTTACCGCATGGTCCGATTACAACGCCCAGACAGGTCTTGGCTGTGTAACCAATATCGGCGACGTTTGTGCGCCATCGCCAGCCCCGACAATGATAGTTTCGGCGGGTCCGACAGGTAACCGCGATGTCAACGACACCAGCGAACAGTTCGAGTGGTACTACCCGCTTGCGCTTGATTGGTGGCATAAGATTGTGGTGGATGTGACCGGTATAACTGATAATATCACCCCGGCAGATCAGCTTGAGGTTCGCTTCATCTGTAGCGATTCTGACTTCAGCAGCGATAACGTGATTCCCGCAACATACCGTCCGATTCGCATAGGCCACCCGGTTTCTATTGGGGGGAGAATCCCAGATGGTGTTGGCGCTAAAGAAGGCAGTTACCGGCTGACGTGGAACGGAGCCAACAGGATTGTCTATGACGTGTTTGTTAATTCGTATGGCGGCGCAATCGGCGTAAAGTTGAACTGGCACGTGCGCGTTTATGATACTTCCGGAAACTCAGTGAGTTCCGCCACGTATCAGATTCCTCAGTAATAACGACGAGCAGAATTGAAGGAGTGAAAATAAAAGGCCCCGGTGAAAACCGGGGCCTTTTTTGTTGTGTTATTTTGCGTAGTGCAGGTTTTTTATGTGCTGGTAGCCGAAGTGAGCAAGCAGGTGGTCGAGTAAAACTATAGCGGTATAATTTTCGGCGACGGGCCAGATTCTGGCGGTGATTGTGGGGTCACGGCGGGTTATAGCCGCTAATTGCTTGTTTTCCAGGGTGTACTTATCGATGGTATGCTGCGGTTTTGCGATTGTGGGTGTGGGTTTGACTGCGAGACGGACGATTATCGGCTGGCCCGTTGCCAGGCCTCCGGTGATGCCGCCCGCGTTGTTGGTATCGAAGACCACTTTGCCGTTTTTGGCCTGCATCTGGTCGTTGTCCTGATAGCCGGTCATATCTTTTACCGCCATGCCTGCGCCGACCTCGACTGCCTTGACTGCGCCGATACCGAGCATCCTGCCAAGCTCAGCGTCGAGCTTGCAGAAAACCGGTTCGCCAAGTCCGGTTGGCACGCCCAGAGCGACGACTTCCACCAGGCCGCCCGCTGAGTCGCCGGCCGCGGAGATTTTATTGCAGGCGTCGGTCATTGCCTGTGCGGCGTCAATATCGGGGCAGTTGACGATATGGTGAATGCTGTATTTGTCTTTGACTTGTTTTGCGGTGATTTTCGGCGCTTTGTCGCGTATGGCGTCGATTTCCTTCTCGATTTGCGCGAAAACGGCTGCCTTTTCGAGGAAGCGCATATTCATATTGACCCGTCCTTTGACGTAAATTTCCTGGTAGAAGGGGTCGAGGTCGCATCGCATCTTTTTGTAATTTTCGGTTTGTTGAAACGCCTTATTGTGGTCGATATCCGGGCATCGGACACCGGCGATTTCCTTTACATAAGCAAATACTGTTATGCCGCATTTTTTGAGGACCTTTTTCGCAACGCAGCCGGCGGCGACGATGGTTGAGGTGTATCGTCCGCTGAAGATTCCTGCGCCAATTGAGTCGTCATCGAGGCCGTATTTGACGAATGACGCCCATGAGGCGTGGCCTGGGCGAGGTGTGCGGTTGGTGTCCTGATATTGCTTGACGTGGACGAAGTGCCGGTCGAGGTTCGGGAGCAGAATTGTCAGGGGCGTGCCGTTGGTGTGATTTTTGTTGCCCGCGTTTTCGATTGTGTCTTCGGCGTTCAACCCCGTGTAGATTATTGGTAAATCCGGCTCTTTGCGCGGGCTGGAAAGTTCATCAGCGCCTGGTTTTCGCAGGAGTAAATCGCCGTAAATTTCCTGTTCCGTCAAAGGCATTGCCGGCGGATGGCCCTGCACGATAGCCGTGAGGCCTTCCTGATACGACCCGCCCGCGACCGTTACCTGAAACATTCTTCCGATATGGCAGCCAATCATATTTTTCTCCTTTAGCCCGTGAGATAATAATCGGGAATAACAGATAAGTCCGTGAGTTGGTTATCTCACGGGCTGGACGTTAATTTTATATTCGCGCCCAGGTTCTGCATAAGTTTAGCATATTCCGGGAAAGTAACACTCATTGCTTCTGCGGCGCCGATTGTGCACTGGTCTTTCATTGCCATCGCGGCAATTGACAATGCCATTACGATGCGGTGGTCGCCACGGCCATCGAGAACGGCGGGTTTTGGTTTACTGTGTTTAATTATAAGGCCATCAGGCAATTCCTCGGTATCGACGCCCAGTTTTTTAAGCTCCTCGGCCATACACTTGATACGGTCTGTTTCTTTTGCCCGTGCCTGCGGGACGTTTACGAGACGCGTTTGGCCTTCGGCGAATGCGCCGACGACCGCCATAGCGGGCAGGGCGTCCGGCGTGGCGTTCATATCTATTTCGATGCCTTTAAGCTGTGATTGCCTGACCGTTATCGAATCATTGCCAATCGATATGTCAGCACCCATTGCTTTTAGATACTCGACGACGGCCTTATCGGGCTGGCTATCGGAAAAGTCGAGACCTTTGAGTGTTACGCCATCGCCGATAAGGACTGCTGCGCACAGGAAGAACGTTGCACTGGAGAAATCCGCGGGCACGGCGGCATCGAAGGATTTGTATTGCTGGCCGCCCCTGATTTTGAAATTAAACAAGCCGTCGTTATCGTATTTAATCGATTGCTTATCGAGCCAGTCGAGCGTCATTTGGACGTATCCCGGCTCGTTGAGCAGGGTAACGTTAATCTCGGTGTCTTTTTCGGCAAGCGGCGTGCACATAAGCAGCGAGGTTAGATACTGGCTGCTGAAGGCAGCGATGGATGTTTTGCCGCCGATTAGCCGGCCTGTTACGGTTGCGGGGGCTTTGCCGTTGTTTTTCAGGCAGGTGCATTTTGCTCCCAGTTCGTTTAGTGAGTTAATCAGCGGCCCGATGGGTCGCGACTGGATTTGTTCGTCGCCTGTGAAGTGCGTCGTTTGGCCCGCAGGCGCAAGGGCGGCGGAACCCATAGCGATACGGAGTGTTGTTCCTGAGTTGCCGACGTCTATTATTTCCTTTGGGGCGAGGACTTGCCCCGCGATGCCGGTAACTTTCCAGCAGCCGTTTTCTGAGGTGTCTATTTTTGTGTCAAGCGAGCGGTAGCAGGATACGGAGGAAAGGGTATCGCCGGAAACAAGCGGGCTGCGGATTAAACTGTTGCCTTTGGCTAATGAGGCGATTGCCACGGCGCGAATTGTGTGCGACTTCGAGCCGGGGATGGCGACCGTGCCCTTCAACCGGGATTTTCCTGCGATAAGCTGCATAGCGGGGGATATTTTACCCTGACGATTGCGATTTGTCCTGTAAATTTGAGCTTTTTTTCCTGCTCCCTTGAGCGCAAGGAGGATTTCGCGGTTTTATGCTGTTGAAAAAAGACGGGGTTTGGGGTATTGTGAACCACGGATTCGCACCCGCCCTTGGCGAGGTCTCGCCTTCGGCGGACGGATTATCACAGATTAAAATAGAATAAGGAAAGATAAGGGTTTTGTTTTTGTGAAGGCCTAACCGGCCTATATGACAATTAATTTGAAAGTTCACTGAACTTTTTGGCGTTCCTATCGAAACCGCGAAAAATCGAATTGGAAGAACGCACAAGAGTCAGTGCCCCGTCTGGGGCACTGCTTGCGTGTCTTCCAAAGGTCTTCGCGGACCTCGATAGGGCACGATGTAGTGGTGCCCTTTTTTATTGCGCACTTCTTCATCCACGTCAAATAAATAATTTTAGGCAGGATTAACATGGCAAATATAAAGATTTCTGATTTGGTTAGCTCCATTTCTCAATTGGGGACTGCGCAAAGCTATACCTATTATAGCGGAACGACGCACCTTCGAATTGTAGAGGTCACGCGTCCTGAGGGACCAATAAGGATAAAAAGATGGAATTGTCAAGGTGAAGAGACATTGGCTACTGAGGCAAGTATTAGCACCAATCAACTGGCTACAGTAGCAGCAGTGTTTTCAAGAAAACCAAATCATCCTATTCAGTTTGATAAATTGTTTAGCGGAGGTGGAAATAGTCGGTCGGCTCTTGAGACACTATTAGCGCATACACCGAATTTCTTTATTTGTTATCCGCAACGAGCCAATCCGTACACTGGAAAAACAGATAATGGCATAAAGCACATCATGTGGTGTCCAGAGGAGAGTCATCCTTCTGGCCAAATTGGCACTAAAGATTACAACCTTGTGATTTCAGAATTTGAATTTGGTATTGACCTCGGTGATGTGCAAATCGCCCAATCAATGTTAGGAGATGAATTTGATTCAATTGAAGCCAAGAAGATTCATACCCAAATGCAGGTAGCTTTAGTGAAAATTGGAAATGCTATGAATTTTCACACATGGATTGCTAAAAATGATCATAGTATTCCAGTCGAAAACAGAACCTTGGGATCGCTAGAGGGGGTGATTTCAACATTAGATCAAGTTCCAATATTATATGACACGGAAAGCAAGCGGTCTGCATCTCTAATTGATTGTATTTGGTTTAGCAGCGATTTTAGGTACATCCCTGCTGTCATTGAAATTGAACATAGTACTGGCGTAACTTCTGGGATGACACGCATGTTAAAGTTTCGCCAGACAATACCTTCTATTTCCATGACTTACGCAATCGTTGCTTCATTGGACCTGCGATCTAAAGTAATATCTGAGGCAAATAATAACGCATTTCGTGAATTGCAGGCCCGCTTCATGCCTTATTCGACCGTTAGAGAATTATACGGATTAGTACAACGATACAAATTAACAAATGTCGTGGAACGCACATTCATTGAACCATTTATGGAGAAAGTGGTTGAGTAACAAAGCTATGGAAAGCATTGATTATTTATTAGATACGGTGCAACTCGGGGATTCTTTGAATTTCCTTAAAACCTTGCCCAATGAATGTATAAATTCAATAGTTACTTCACCCCCTTATTTTGGACAACGAGATTATGGGCATGAAGCACAGATTGGTTTAGAAGAAACTGCTCAAGAATATATCAATGCCTTGGTAAATGTTTTTAAAGAAGCACGCCGCGTACTAAAGAAGGACGGAACATTTTGGCTGAATATCGGCGATAACTATGTTGGTGCAACCAGTCAGCATCGTGGCGGAGGTTCACAAGGGAAAACATCTCGGTATAGCCGTAAACATATGAATGGCATACCAACGACAGGACGCAAGAAACGCAATGAAGCATTTTACGCTATGGGATTACCTATGAAAAGTCTAGTCGGTATTCCATGGCGAGTAGCGTTTGCTCTGCAATCTGACGGATGGATATTGAGGTGTGATGTAATCTGGCATCGTCCATCATCAAGTGAGAGCGTTAAAGACCGTCCAACTCACGCTCATGAGTATGTTTTTATGTTTTCTAAAAGCCAATGGTATTACTATGATCGTTCTGCTATGTTGACAGAAACCGGAGCTAATATTCAATCTGTTTGGCGTATAACTGGCAGCCCATTCACGGGTACTCATTGTGCAACTTTTCCACCAGAACTTATCGAACCTATTATTTTGGCCTCAGCACCTCCGGGCGGAGTAGTATTAGACCCCTTTGGAGGCTCGGGTACAGTTGGTGTGGTATGCAGACAGCACAATCGTCGATTTATACTTTGTGATATTGCCGAAGAAAACGTCAAACTTGCGAAAAACCGTATATCGGAAGGCATTACGACAAATGACAAAAAGCGATTGAATTCTGGTAGTTTATACGATAGGCCACTCTTATTGCATATGTCAAAAAAATCAAAACACATATAAGTAATGTGTCATCTATTAATGCTTTGTAGGATTTATAAAAATCTATTTAATTAAAAAGGTTAGAAGATGGAGTGGGAACAGCAATACAATCGTTATTGCAGGGACTGCGAATATTGGGAAGGGATTTCCAATCTCAGCAGAAAAAGCAAAGACTTTAAAGGTGTCCAGGGTACGTGCCATCGTTGGCCGCCATCGTGCTATCGCACTGAAACAGGGCAATGGGTAAAACCAATTACCTTGGATTCGGACGGTTGTGGTGAATTCAAGCTGATTATCTATTTGCAAAAGGATGAAGTAAACAGTGTAGATATTCAAACAATGCCTCAGCCAAACGGTTCTGAACAGCGCGAGGATGGCCTTCTGAATGCCAAACAAGTAGCCGATTTGTTGAATGTCGGCCGTAGTCGTATCTATACAATGCGGTCGTGTGGCCAAATTCCATTGTCAATTGCACTTGGCGGTTCTGTCCGTTGGAGCAAACGGGAACTGCTCGATTGGATTCAGGAAGGATGTCCTCCGGTTCAAAAATGGGAGATGCTGAAGAAACACAAAAAATATTAGAACCTGTGTAATCTGTGGTTAACTTTTTGTTTCTTTTGTGCCTCTTTGTGGCTGTTAAATGGGGCAAAATAAAACCCGCCGGATAGCTTAGGCCAACCGGCGGGTAAGATATTCAAATGTGATTAAGTTTTAGTTCCAGACCTTGATGCCCGGAATTTCTTTGCCGTCAGCGCCTACGACGCGGAGCATAAACTGGTATTCGCCCGTGTCCTGGTCAACTTTGATTAAGAGCAGGTTTTTGCCCTTGTTAAGTTTTACCTTGTGGGTTTCCTGGTCCATTTCCATCGCGCGGTATTCGTGCACTGTGGCGATTAGCTTGTGATTAAGCCAGAGCTTATAGCCATCGTCAGAGCCAACCCTGATTTCGACATCTTTGTCCGCGTCTGAATCGAGCCAGCAGGCACTGTAGGTCAGGATTTTTTCCTGGGTGGGTTCGATGCCGAGGAAGTTGACATCGCCGAAGATGATATCGGTGCCGCTTGCGTGATAGGGCTGGAATTTTACAGTTGCTTTGCCATCTATGCCGCCACCTTTAATTACCATACCGTTTGCGGGCGTGAAGGCCTCTTCGCCGCCTTTGTCTTTCAGATAATCGGTGTTAAAGCCGTTATTGTCAGGCCTTTCGCCCGGATTGGGGAACGGGCCGCAGATAAGCCAGTTGGCGACAAATCCTTGTTCCTCAGCCCAGTTCTTTGCGAGGTTAAAGGGGCCGAGTGTCGGGCCGGCAACAGCGGCGGCTGGTTTTGCCGCAGCGGCGGGCGCTTTTGCAGGGGCGTTTGCATCTTTTGCCGCCTGAGCGTCGCATGCGACTATTAGACCGCACAGGGCGGTAAGGCACAATACTAACATCATAGTGCGAAACTGACTCTTGTTCATGATCCTGCTCCTTTCAAAAAAATGTCTATAAGATGGCTTCAATCCAACACTATTCATTCTTACTACTGTGCACATAAATTAACAATCGGGAGGGCATTCTGCAAGAGATTTTTTCTTTTCATTCAGGCGGTTTGGAGCTGGTTTTGTGCCCGAATGACAGTGGCGGCGTCGCTCAAGACCAGTTGTTTGACTAATCCTGCCGGAACGACGGGCAGGCCCAGATTGAAAACCTTTTCCTCCACCATTGAGGCGACGGTCCTGGCGGTCTGCCTGTGCAGGTGGTGTTTTGCGACCAAGTATTCGACAATGCGGGATTTATCCCATTTGCTTCGGGGCTGGTCTGAATAGTCGGCGTAAAGCTCCTCGGCGTCGGATAGCCCGTCGAGCCGGCCGCGGATGACTTCGACCCGGCAGCGTTTCAGCTTTCGCTCGAAATGATGCTCGCTGACTGCTATTGCCGCCTCCTCAAAACCCGTATCGGCGAGGACTGTTTTTATTATCGAGAGTATTTCGCGGGCGCTGATGCTGATTTGCGAATCGCCAGGTTGAGCTGTGCTGTAAAGGAAAAATGTTACGGCGTCGGCGATTTCCTGTGCGGCGTGTATATCGGGGCGGCCTGATGAGCCGAGGGCGTTTGCGATGGTCCCGATGACTTTGGTATGAAAATATTCCTCGCTTGTGCCGTCGGCTTTGACGACTGTCAATTTTGGCGTCCTTGCCGTCATAATTGTACCCTGCACAAATTGTTCGTGCCCGGCTTACTGGAAGAGCTTCGGCTGTCCTGTATTGTCGGGCTGCGATATTGCCTGAGTTATTTCATCAATAAACTCGCCGGCGTCCTTGAAATCGCGATAGACGCTGGCGAAACGGATATACGCCACTTTATCAACGTCGCGAAGGTGTTTTATAACGCTTTCGCCGATGAAGGAGCTGGTAGCCTCTTTGTCGAAGTTTTTGAAAATGTCCTCTTCCACCTTGTCGGCAATCTGGCGAATCTGCTCGGCGGAAACGGGGCGTTTGTAGCAGGCCTTCTGAAGACCGACTATGACTTTTTCTCTGTCATAGGGGACGCGGGAGCTGTCTTTTTTGATGACGTACATTCTGAAGCTTTCGGAGGTTTTTTCGTATGTGGTGAAGCGTTTGTTGCACGAGAGGCACTGGCGTCTGCGCCGTATGATTCGTCCGCCGTCGCTGGAGCGAGAGTCAATTACTTTATCCTGCTCTTCCTTGCAGAAGGGACATCTCACGGCGTTATCCCACCTCGCTTTCAATGAAAGTTGAACGCCAGCCGGGAGACCATCCTATGGTCACGTAATTACCGGCAGGCAACAGTGGTATTGTAGAAAGCCGGGGTGGAAGATGTCAAAGAAATTCCCATATAATCGGGTTAAGCAGACCAGAACGGCGCGGATAAATCCCGTGAGATATTACCTTGCTCGTAATCAGCAGTTAATACGATGTATTTATCTCACGGGATAAACATTTGACAGGCGATAGTCGGCAATCTACAATGCCGCTTTGCCCGACGTTTCAGTATTGTTACGGCGGGTTTTTGTGTGTTTTCAACGGGATGAGAGGTAATGGCAGGCACGATTAGGGAAAATACGGGCAGGCCGGCGAAGAAACGTCTGGAGACGGTTTCATCGGCCAAGGCACAGGAGCCGGGACTCAAAGCGCAACCCCGTGAGAGACACCTCCCGAGCAGGGATGGCCAAGCCAAAACGGCAGACGTTGCGGCATTGACCGGGCGGATGATGCCCGAATCGCTTGCTGCCGAGGCGGCGGTGCTTGGCTCGATGGTCATTGACCCAGTCTGCATAGGGCAGGTTGTAGAGATGCTCGGCAGGGATTCGTTTTACCGGGTTGAGCACCAGTTGATTTACGACGCCATAATCGCCCTTTACGAGAAAAACAGGGGCGAGGGTATTGACGGCGTTTTGCTTCGAGATGAGCTTGAAAGCCGTAAACAATTAGAACAGGTGGGCGGGGTAGAATACATAGGCAAGATTCTTAACTCTGTGCCAAGTTCCGCCAACGTCGCCTATTACGCGGGCATAGTAAAAGACAAACAGATGCTTCGCGAGCTGATTGCGACCGCGACTGACATACTAAACGACGCTTACGATTCCGCCGGCGAATCAATCCAGAAACTTGATGAGGCCGAGCATCGGATTTTCGCTATTACCGACAAACGCACGACCAGCCAGGTGATAGGCATAAAAGACCTTGTTACTCACGCATACGAGCTAATCGAAAAGCGCGACGGCAAACACGTTACGGGCCTGGCGACCGGTTTTACAATGCTCGACCAGCTTACCTGCGGCCTGCAAAACGGCGAAATGGTTATCATCGCGGGGAGGCCCAGTATGGGCAAAACCGCCCTTGCGCTGAATATCGCTGAAAATGTCGGCGTTATGGAGAAGACGCCGGTTGCGATTTTCTCCCTCGAAATGGGTCAGCAGCAGTTAGCGGAAAGATTCCTTTGCAGCGTAAGCCAGGTCGAAAGCCAGCTTGTGCGAAAGGGAATGCTTTCGACGGAACATTATCGTCGGCTGGTTGACGCCTGCGGTATTCTTTCGGCTGCACCGATATTTATTGATGATACCTCATCTCTGACGCCGCTTGAAATGCGAGCCAAGGCAAGACGGCTGAAAAACCAGTATGACATTAAATGTGTTTTCATAGATTACCTGCAGTTGATGCACATGGGGGGCCGGGTTGAGTCGCGTCAACAGGAAATCACGACTATATCGCGGTATCTGAAAGCGCTGGCGAGGGAGTTGAACATACCCGTTGTTGTGCTTAGCCAGTTGAACCGGTCGCCCGAAGGGCGGACGGACCATTTGCCGAGGATGAGCGACCTTCGTGAAAGCGGCAGTATCGAGCAGGACGCAGACGTAGTTATGCTGCTGCACCGCGAGGATTATTATCACAACGGGGACAAGGAATACGAGCCGAATAATATCGCCAACGTTATAATAGCCAAGCAGCGAAACGGGCCGACAGGGACGGTTGACCTTACGTTCTTAGACAGGTTTACCAAGTTTGGTAACGCTTCGTTCGTAGATGACGCATCAACAGCTTTGCAGCAGGAGCCGCCCAGAGAAGAAACGCCGTTTTGACAAAAGGAATTGAAAGGTAAAAGTGAAAACAATCTGGTGTAATGTTTTTGTGGTTGTGGCCTGCGTGGCGATTTTAGCACAACCGGCGTGTTCGGCTGATGTGAATGATTCCAATTTAACACAACCGGTGAGTCCCGTTAGGGATGGCCAAGCCATTATGGCCGATGCGAATGATTCCAATCTAACACAGCCGGCACGTTCGGCTGACGCAAATGATTCCAATTTAACACAACCGGCACGTTCGGCTGATGTGAATGATTCCAATCAGGTTATTTCGGCGATTCGAGTCGAGGGCAACGTCAGCGTAAAGAAGCAGGACGTTCTCGCCAAAATTCGCACAAGACAGGATGAGGTCTTCAATGCAACAATTGCGGCTGAAGACGTAAAACGAATAGCCGAGGTCAAAGGCGTTGAGTACTGCTATTACAACACGAAATTGGTTGACGGGAAAATCGAGCTGACTTTTGTTGTTGTCGAGAGGAACCTTATAAGGTCGATTGGCTTTACAGGTAATAAAACATTTAAAGACAAAAAGCTTACAGAGAAGCTTGGCTTCAAAGTCGGCGATTATCTTGACCCGGTCCTGGCGCATACTTATGCCACAACAATCCTTGAGTTTTACCACCAGAGTGGTTTTCCGTATGTCGAGGTATCGCTTGATACCGAGAAGTTATCGTCCGGCAAGCTGGTTTATAACATCAAGGAGGGGCCGCGAGTAAAAATCGACGATGTGAAATTCAGCGGCAACAAACGCCTTGGGTCGCGAGAGCTGAAGCAAGCCATCAAAACCCGTACCAGAACCTGGGTGGTGTTCCAGAAATACTACAATGAGGAGGAGCTTGCCGAGGATGTATCGAAGCTCCAGCGTGTGTATCAGAAGAAGGGATTTCTTAATGCAAAGATTGAGGCCCAGCGTCAGTTCAACGCCGATAAGAGCAAGGTACGCATTACCTTTGCCATCGAGGAGGGGGTTGCTTACGCGGTGGAAAATACCATTTTTACCGGCAACCAGGAATATGACAGCAAGAAGCTGTATGGGCAGATGACGCTTTTGAACGGTCAGACATATAACGAGCAGATGGCCGAAACCGATACAAAGCAGATTATTAAGCAATACAGGGGAACCGGCTTTATTGACGCAAAGGTCGAGCGTGGCATCAAGTTTGTTTCAGATAAGACGGTCGCTATCGAATACACAGTAAAAGAAGGCGAGCGTTTTCGCATAGGGCAGATAACAATTACCGGAAATGAGCAGACCAAGGACAAAGTTGTTCGCCGGGTGCTCGACGAGTATGATTTCCAGCCGGGAAAATGGTACAACGGCGATATTGCCCGCGGAGACGGCAAGGGCGAACTCGAGAAAAATCTCCAGCAGATTGTGCTCACCGAGCACGACGGCGCGACAATCACGCCATCTGGCTCGACCCCAGGCAAAAAAGACGCCCAGGTCAGTATTATCGAAGGCAAGACAGGTATGATTATGCTGGGCGCGGGGGTGTCCAGCGACAGCGGCATTATGGGCCAGCTCACTTATGAGCAGAGAAATTTCGATATCGGTGATAGGCCGAAGAGTTTGGACGATTTTGCGTCGGGCAAGGCCTTCAAAGGCGGCGGTCAAACTTTGCGAATTTCCCTGCAGCCCGGAACGCAACTTAGCACATATTCTGTCAGCTTTACCGAACCATACCTCAACGACAAGCCAGTCAGTTTGGATGTGGTCGGCTCGAAATGGCAAAGATTGCGGGAATGTTACGACGAAGACAGATTAAAAGGATTTGTCGGTTTAGACAAGCGAGAAAAAGACAAATGGCATGAGAACA
Organism: Sedimentisphaerales bacterium; assembly: GCA_049516395.1. Classification (GTDB taxonomy): domain Bacteria; phylum Planctomycetota; class Phycisphaerae; order Sedimentisphaerales; family Anaerobacaceae; genus Fen-1362. The sequence continues at coordinate 353,805 of JBEKTD010000001.1, forward strand.
TCGGGGTCCGCGTGGAACAGATCAACATTACCGCCGTTAGTGACGATGCGCCCGAAGAGATAAAGAAAGTTGCAGGCGAAAATCTTCTCGCAGGCATCCGGGTTGGCGCGGGCAGGGACCTTACCGATAACAAGTTTAATCCCTCAAAGGGTCAGAATTTCGACTTGTCTTACGAAGAAGTTTCCTGCGACAACATGTTTGGTATTCTAAGCGGCACTTACAGAAAATATTTTACGCTATACGAGGATTTAGCTGAGCGAAAGACCGTTTTGTCTACCAAACTTTTAGGGGCGACCATTTTGGGCGATGCGCCTCCTTTTGAGAAGTTTTACGCGGGCGGCACCGGCCCTTACGGTATCCGCGGTTTCCAGTATCGCGGCGTCAGCACCAGGGGGCTTCAGACAAATAATCTGTGGTCGGCGGCGGAGCGAAACGACCCAATCGGCAGCGACTGGATAATCCTGGCTAATGCCGAAGTTGCCGTTCCGCTTATCAGTGATAACATAGCGTTGCTGTTCTTTGTTGACAGCGGCAAAATCGATACCGGCGGCTATCGTGTCGGCGCCGGCACCGGTATCCAGATAATGATACCGCAATGGTTCGGACCTGTTCCAATGCGGTTTGAACTCGCAGACCCGTTGATGAAAAGCGACGGCGACAAGACCCAGGTCTTCAGTTTCTCCGTAGGAACCTTATTCTGAGGTCAGAATTATCGTAGCAGGAGGGGGTTTGCGGATTCCTTTGGTTTTTCGTAGAATATCTGCCGTGTAAGGATTGATAATCAATAAGAAAGGGAAAATTATGAAGCGTAAGTCAATTGTTGTTATGGTTTTTGTAATAATAATGTCAGGTTTTATTGTGAGCGCTGGAGCCGTTAGGGCGGCTGATAATAAGTGCCTGAAGATAGGTGTTGTAAGCGTCCGCAAGATATTCCAGGACTGCAAGCGTAACACCAAGTACAGACAGGAAATGACCGCCGAGCGAGACAAGATCGAAGTGGAACTTGAGAGTTTGTCCAAGGATATAGACGCCAGCAAAAGCAAGTTGAAGATGCTGAAGCAGGGCAGCACGGATTATTTATCGGGTATTAAAGACGTGTTAGACAAGCAGGCGAGCTTGCAGGCCAAGCAGGAATACTTCAAACGCCAGATGGATATGCGGGAGCAGACGGTCGTTGAGCAGCTTTTCAAGGATGTCATCAAGGCAACCGGTGAAGTCGCAAAAGAGAAAGGATTCGACATAGTGCTCGAAAAAAGCGAGCCGGACCTGCCTGCGGCAAATTCGAATGAGCTTACGCTGGCAATCAGCACGCACAAGGTTTTGTATAGCTCCGGCTGTGAGGATATTACCGACGCGGTTATGGCGAAGGTTGACGCTAATTAGCTGTGAAAAATTGAGAAGTGAGAAGTGAGAATTCAGAATTTTATCTTTCTTAATTCTAAGTTCTAAATTCTGCATTAAAATTTTATGGAACTGACGATTACAGAATTAGCTAAACGGCTGAAAGCGGAGCTAATCGGCGACGGGGCCGGCGTTGTTCGTTCGGTTGGGCCTGTCGGTTCTGCTGACCAGACGACGTTAACTTTTCTGGCGGACGAAAAACATCTCGCCGAGCTGAGAAAATCCCGTTGCGGCGCCGTTATGGTCAACAAGGCAATCGAGGGATTTTCGCAATCCCAGTTGATTGTGAAAAATGTCAACGCGGCGTTGATTGAGGCGTTGAAGATTTTTGCGCCGGAACTTCAGCCGGCGACGCCGGGCGTGGACTCGACCGCCAAAGTTGCTGCCAGTGTTAAAATCGGCAAGAATGTTTCGATTGGCCCATTTGTGGTTATTGAGGGCGGCGTTGAAGTTGGCGACGATACGATTATCGCAGCGGGCTGTAAAATCGGTCAGAACACAAAAATAGGTCGAAGCACGCGACTCGACTGCAATGTCGTTGTTTATCATAACTGCACGATAGGAAATAACGTTATCATTCAGGCCAATACCGTCATCGGTTCTGTCGGCTTCGGTTATTCTTTAATTGACGGCGCTCACCGGCTTATCCCGCATAACGGCGTTGTTGTTATTGAGGATTACGTGGATATAGGCGCCAATTGCTGCGTTGACAGGGCAAAATTCGGCGAGACGCGAATCGGCGCTGGCACAAAAATTGATAACCTCGTTCAAATTGCCCATAACGTAATAATCGGCAGGTGTTGTCTGATAGTGAGCCAAGTGGGCATATCCGGCAGTTGTAAAATAGGCGATGGTGTTGTTCTCGCGGGCCAGGTTGGTCTTGCGGACAATATCGAGATAGGCGCAGGCGTTATGGTCGGTGCCCAGTCGGGCGTGATGAACAACGTTCCGCCCGGAAAACAGCTCGCATGGACGCCGGCAATCGACCGCAAAGAGGCGTTTCGCGCGGTGGCCGGCATTCTTCGGCTGCATACGGTTATTGAGCAGGTTAAAAAATTATCCGCAAGGGTCGATAAACTTGAAACCACGAATACGCAAAGCCACGAAGAAAAACTAAAGTAAAACAAAAAAAAGAAATATTTGTGTCTTGGTGTTTGAGTGGTGAAGACAAAAAATGAAACTGCAAAAGACGATAGCGACTCCGACAGCCATTAGCGGCAAAGGTCTGTTTGGCGGCAAGGAGGCGTCGGTTGTTTTTCGCCCCGCCCCCGTTGAAACAGGCGTGGTTTTTGTCCGTACTGATTTGGCGGAGCCGGTTCGCATCAGAGCCATCGCTTTGAATATCGGCGAACGAACCCGCCGAACCACCATAAAAAAAGGTCCCGTCAGCATTGAAACCATCGAGCATTGCCTGGCCGCTGTTTCTGCCCTTGAAATAGATAACCTAACTATTGAAGTTGACGCGCCCGAGCTGCCGGCGGCGGATTGCAGCGCCGGGGAATTTTTCCGGGTGTTGAGCCAGGCGGGTCTCGTCGAGCAGGAAGCCCCGCGGCACGAATTTATAATCCAGGAACCTATTTTAATAACATCGGGCGAGGCCTCGATATACGCGCTGCCGTTCGCGGATGACGCGCTGAATATCACATACGACCTCGACTACGGCGGGCATACAGGAATCGGCAGGCAAATTTACAGTTGTCGCCTTACCTCCGACAGTTTCGAGAAAAATCTCGCCCGCGCCAGGACGTTTCTCCTTGAAGTCGAGGCCAGGCAGTTCCAGTCGCACGGGATGGGGACACATCTTACGCCGAGGGATATTCTCGTTATTGATTCCGACGGCCCGATTAAAAACTCATACAGGTTTCCCGATGAGTGCGTCAGGCATAAAATAGTTGACCTCATAGGCGACCTTTCTCTGGTCGGCAGGGCAATCAAGGGCAGAATAGTTTCGTATAAAAGCGGTCATTCGCTGAATCATCAGCTTGCGCACAAGCTTTATGAGGCAGCCGAAAGGCAGGAGCGCACCGCAAAATTCGGCACCGATGCGCTGCTCGATATCCGCGCAATAACCAAAATACTCCCGCACCGCTACCCGTTTTTGCTGGTTGACAAGGTAATCGAGCTTGAAAGCGACGGATTCATAAAAGGCATAAAAAACGTAACCTTCAATGAGCATTTTTTCCAGGGGCATTTCCCCGGCACGCCCATTATGCCGGGCGTTCTTGTCGTGGAGGCGATGGCCCAGATATCAGGCCTGATGTTTGCCCAGCGGCTCGAACATACGGGCAAGCTGGCGGTTTTGCTGAGTATGGACGGTGTAAAGCTTCGCAGGGCCGTGGTTCCCGGCGACCAGATTATTCTTACCGCGGAAGCCGTTAAGAGCCATACGAGAAGCGCCCATTGTAAATGCAAGGCAATGGTAGGCGACGTTGTTGTCGCCGAATGTGAACTCAAGTTTATGCTCGTGGATAATGACAAATTATAGAATATTAAAATCGAAATACAGGATGCCAAAATGAAACAGATTCACTCAACAGCGGTTATCGAAGAAGGAGCAATCATACAGGAAGGCGTCGTAATCGGGCCTCATTGCTTTGTGGAAACCGGCGCGGTTATCGGCGAAGGGACCATTCTCGGAGCCAACGTCGTTATCGGTAAAGACGTCCGCATCGGAAAACGTAATCATCTGTTTCCCAATTGCGTGATAGGAGGCCAGCCCCAGATACTCAATCTTGGTCCCGACGCCAAAATCGGCGGTCTGGTAATCGGTGACGACAACACAATTCGCGAACAGGTTACTATTCATCCGAGTATGCACCACGATGGCCTCACCAAAGTCGGCAACTCCAATCTGATTATGGTTGGCGTACATATAGGCCACGATTGTATTCTTGAAGACAAAATCGTCCTCAGTAACTTCACGCAGGTAAGCGGGCACTGTAAAATCGGGACGGGCGTCTGGCTTTCAGGAGTAGTCCTGATTCACCAGTTTATTACCATCGGCAGATGGTGTTACGCCGCAGGTCTTGCGGGAATTAACAAGGATGTTCCGCCTTTTTTGATTGTCAGCGGGCACTATCCGCCGGAGGTTCGAGGCGTCAATAAGCGAGGCCTCAAACGCGCCGGGCTGAACGAGAAACAACAGAAGGCAATCCTGGATGCTTATAAGCATCTCTACCGCGACGACAAAAAGCCATTGCTGCAGAAGGCAAAAGAAATGGCCAAAGAAGCCGGCCTCGACGAGAACGTCCGCGATATGGTTGACGCCGTTCTAAAAAGCAGCGAGCACCGCTACGGCAGGTATCTCGAAAAATTCAGGTAGTATTCGATGGGCTGATGGGGGCTATCCTTAAAAGGATTGATATGGATAAATTGCGAACCGCAGTCGTTGGCGCAGGCAAGATGGGCGAAATTCACGCCCGCGTTTACTCAGAGCTGCCCCAGAGCAATCTCGTTGCCATTGTCGATGTTGATGCTGACAAGGCAAAACGACTGGCGAAAAAATACCGCTGTGAATCAGCCCAGAATGTGACCGAATTGATTGGCAAGGTCGATGCGGTAACAATCTCCGCGCCAACCACCGAGCATTTTGTACTGGCAAAGCCGCTGATTGAGGCGGGTATCGCGGTCCTTATAGAAAAACCCCTTGCAGCCGACGTGAATCAGGCGAGAGATATTGTGGCGCTCGCCAAGAAGACCGGCTGTCTTGTCGCGGTAGGCCACTCCGAGCGATGCAACCCGGTTGTTCAGGCGATGAAACGGCTGCAAATCGAGCCGAAATTTATTGAGGCGGCGAGAATAAGCCCGTATCCTTTTCGTTCAACCGATATCGGCGTTGTTCTCGATATTATGATTCACGACATAGATATTATTCTGTCGCTTGCCGCGAGCAAGGTCGTTAAAGTTGACGCCGTTGGGATAGGCGTTATTGACCCGGCTAATGAAGATATCTGCAACGCCAGAATCGCTTTTGAAAACGGCTGTGTCGCCAATGTAACCGCGTCGCGGCTTGCCTTGAAAACCGAACGCAAAGTCCGTGTTTTCAGCAAACAGGCGTATCTCAGCGTCGATTATTTCAAAAAGACGGGCGTGGTAATCAAAGCCGCCCCGAATATAGACCTTGTCGAGAAAATCAGGCAGCTCAAAAAAGCGGGGACATTTGCTTTGCTTACCGCCGGCTGGCAGGACCTTCTGCACCGCGAAACTCTTGACGTTGACGACAAAGAGCCGCTTCGTCTTGAGCAGGAGGCGTTTCTGCGGGCGGTCGCCGACAAAACGCTTCGACCTGAGGTTGTTGCCGAAGAAGGTCTTGCGGCGATGGAATGCGCTGCTATGATACTTGAGTCAATGCGACAGCATAAATGGGAATGATTGTTCATTATTGATTGATGATGGAAGGTGTTATATGAAGTACAGGAACTCAGGCGTTTGTCTGCTTATTGTTGCGGCCGCTTTGATATTTTTGGCGTTCGGCTGCCGGTCAGGAAAAGGTAATCTTAAGGGGCTAAAAATGGTGAAACTGGAAACCACAAAAGGCGCAATAGTAATTGAAGTCAACGAAACGGCTGCCCCGGTAACGGCCGCCAATTTCCTGCAATATGTCAAGGATGGTTTTTACGACGGGACAATATTCCACAGGGTCAAGCCCAGTTTTATGATTCAGGGCGGCGGCTTTACCCCTGATATGAAGCAAAAAACGACGCGCCCGCCGATTGTTAATGAAGCCAAAAACGGTCTTAAGAATAAACGCGGCACTATCGCGATGGCCAGGTTATCCGACCCCAACAGCGCTACCTCGCAGTTTTTCATCAATGATGTTGACAATGTTTTTCTTAACTTCGGTGACCCCAGGAGTGTAGATGCGTTTGGATATTGTGTCTTCGGACAGGTTGTCGAAGGTATGGAGGTTGTCGATGCTATTGACAAGGTCAAGACCGGGATAAAAGAGATGTATCAGGATGTTCCCGTTGAGCCGGTAATTATCAAATCCGCGAAGGTCGTATCTAAAAAATAATGGGGGATAAAACCTTAATTTTTTGAAAGGGGAAACAGATGAGCAAAATCACAAAGGGAAACCTGGTAATCCTGGCGGTTTTGCTGGTCCTGTGCAACATGGAGTCCCGCGCCGCTGATAAACAGGAGGCAGACGCGCAACAAAAAGTCGCAAACCCATACGATAAGGCCGCTGTGTCGATTGATGCTTCCATCGTAGAGGTAAATCTTCATAGTGCCGAACCGCTTATTATGAACCCCCGTGGTCCAAAAGGCGAATCGGTTTCAATGGAAAAGCTGCAGGCGGCACTCAATAAGGGGACCGCGAAAGTTACGGCGGGCACAAAACTGGCCGCACAAAATTTTAAGACAGCGAAAGTATCGTGTTACCAACAAATTAAGGTTGGTTCTACAACAAGTTATCAGGTGTACAATGCGGGTATGGAGTTCGCCGTTCAGCCATTTGTTTCTTCCGATGGAGAAATAACCTTGTCGTATAAGTTTGAACAGAGCGGATTCGACCGTGTATCTCAAACAGATTCTCTTCCGAATACCTCTGCCAGGAAACTCGAAGGCGAAATCCGCCTTGATTCCGGTAAGCCGATAATAGCTGGCAGCGCCCAGAATGGTGACGAAGCGTATTTTCTGGTTATCAGCGCTACTATCGAAAATAAATAGATAACAACAGTGCAAGTGCCTGAAACTGATTTATGACAGCCGAGCAGGTAATAAAACATTTTAAGATGCAGCCATTGCGGCAGGAAGGGGGTTATTTTATCGAAACCTACCGTGCCGCGGAGGTGCTGAAAAAAGAAATTCTGCCTGCCGGCTTATCGGGCGACCGCAATCTCAGCAGTGTTATTCTCTACCTGCTCACCGCCAGAACCATTTCGCTGATGCATCGGCTAAAGTACGATGAGATGTTCCATTTTTATCTGGGGAACCCCGTAACGATGCTGCAACTGCATCCCGACGGCTCAAACGAAATTGTCACCCTTGGCCACGACATCTTAAACGAACAAAAAGTTCAGGTTCTTGTCCCCAAAGGCACCTGGCAGGGGGCTTTTATCCAGCCCGGCGGGAAATTTTCGCTGATGGGCTGTTCCGTTGCTCCAGGTTTTGACGAGGCCGACTTCGAGCTGGGCGACAGAGAAATGCTGCTCGCCAAATATCCAGATATGCAAGAACTTATCCTACACCTTACTCGCACACACTGACTCTAACCGAGTTTTGCTCGCCCTACTAATTGATGTGCCAATCGGCTCGGCTCAGGCAATCGGAACTTAGTCGTGCAATCCAGAACGATACTTATCGCGTCGTCGAGGGTGCATTTGTGTCCGACTGAAACATATACCGGCTTGACGTCTGTTCGCGTTCGCAAAACCGCGCCAATTTCTTCGCCTGAATCCATAAGCGGGTTGCGGCTGCCTTTTCTGCTTCCCGGCTCTTTGGATGTTCCGATTAACCGGCTTTTTGCGCAGCCAATCGTGGGTTTATCAACAAGCAAACCTATGTGTGAGGCGATTCCCAGTCGCCGCGGATGCGCAATACCTTGGCCATCGACGATGAAAACATCGGGTCTTATTTTCAGTTTTCCGATTGCGTCGATGCATGCCGGGGCTTCTCGAAACGATAGCAAACCCGGTATGTACGGGAAATCAACCTTACGGCTGGCTATTGTTGTCTCAATAATCGAAAAATCAGACATGTCAATCACAACGGCCGCGGAGAATATTCTTTTACCGTCTTTGCTGAAAGCGCAATCCAGCCCGGCAATCATTTTGGGCTTTTTCTTCATCGCGATAAAATGCACCTGTGAGGCCAAACGGCGCTGTATCTCTATCGCTTCTTTGCAGGATAGATTCCATTCGTGAAGGTTTCTTGTTTTCATCTTAAACAGGAATGGCGAAAAACTGCTTTGTCGTGATTGTAACGGCCTCAGCGAATTTGGGTAGTTCTATTCCTCTCAATCCGGCGATAAATCTGGCTGTGTGGATGAGCAGCGCCGGCTCATTGACTTTCTGTTTTCGCATCGGTTCGGGCGATAAATACGGGGCATCCGTCTCAATCATCAGCCGGTCGAGTGGAACGTATTTTGCGACCTCGCGGGTTGTCTCGGCGTTTTTGAATGTTACCACCCCGGTCAGTGAGATATACCAGCCCTTGTCCAAAATGATTTTCGCCTGTTGGCGATTGCCGGAGTAACAATGAAAAACCAATCCCTTCAGGCCTGACTCGTGTGCTTCAAGAATCTCCATTGTTTCATTGAATGCCTCCCGCGAATGAATAACAACCGGCAGGTTCAATTCTTTTGCGATTTCCAGATGTTTCAGGAAGCTGTCCTGCTGTTGCTGGGGCGTCGAAAAATCGTAATGCAAGTCCAGTCCCGTTTCGCCGATTGCGACGACTTTTTTGTTTTGTGCGAGTTCTTTAATTTGAGCGATTGTTGGCTGGTCCGCAGTTTTTGCGTTGTGGGGGTGAATCGCCACGGTCGCGAACATATTTTCAAATCGGCCTGCCAGTTCCACCGCTTTTTGGCTGTCTGCCAAATCTGTTCCAATGGTTATCCAGCTCGTTACGCCGGCATCTCTGCTTCGCTTGAGGACAACGTCGATATCTGCGAACGGCTCATACGTCAAATGGCAATGTGCGTCTATCAGGTTCATATATCTATCTTACGAAGGCGTTTTTGTAATGGCGGAATTCGGCTGGGCCGCGTTGGCCGAGCGTTACTGTAACAATATCGAAACGATATGGTCTGTTCTCAATTTCGTTGGTTGAGATAAAATAGCGGGCCGTCTTTGTCATCCTGTCCATCTTCGGCTTCGTGATGACTGATTCTGTGGGGGTGAATTCCTCATCGGCTCTTGTTTTGACCTCGACAAAGACAATCGACCGGTCGCTATCCACCATAATCAGGTCGATTTCGCCGGCCTTGCAGGCGTAGTTGCGCGTAAGGGTTTTGAGGCCTTTTCGTTTGAGGAATTTCTCGCATTGCCGCTCCCCCCATTTGCCGAGCAGCTTAATATCCGAAAGCAGCTTACTCCTCTGGAAAATTAATCCGAGCAAAAATCAGCAATCCTTAAACTTGTCCTGAACTTGTCGAAGGATATGCAATCAACAATTATTTAGCTGACCACAGTATGTTCGCTGTGTTCCTGGACGAGCTTGGTTGACTTACCCGTTCGCTCGCGGAGGTAATACAGTTTCGCTCTTCTGGTCTTGCCGCTTCGAGTCGCCTTGATATCGACGATATTGGGCGAGTGCAGCGGGAATATCCTTTCGACACCTTCGCCCGCGACGATTCTGCGGACCGTGAAGGTCGAGCTGATACCCCGGCCTTTGCGGGCGATGACCGTGCCCGAGAAAATGCCGATACGTTCCTTGTCGCCTTCTTTGATTCTGCAATGGACGTCAACTATGTCCCCGATTTCAAAATGCGGAGTATCCTTCTTCAGGCATTTGCTTTCAACCTTGTCGAGTAATGCTGTATTCACTTTGTAACTCCTGATACTAACTGAACTTATGGCAAAACCAGCCCGGCTGGGTTTCCTGCGAGCGATTTAAGCCCGCCCCGAAAACCAATGATTATAACCGTTTTCGCGGTGATAACAAGCGTTTTTTTCTCAAAAAAATACCCCCACCGATAATTGACTGGGACAATTTTACAGACCTTTACGGGGTGGGATTAGTTTAATAATTGGGGTGGCGTTCGGCATCTTATTCTCTCACTGTCAGCGCTCCGAGCGCTTTGGGCTGTAATTTTGGTCAACAACCGAATCAGCTCTTATATCTAAGTCCTTATCCTGTCAGGAACAACCTCAATTCCGCATGTCGAGTATGTTAAGCATGACTGTTTACCGTCAGCGTAAAGTGGGACAGAGAGTAGTAGAGAAGTAAGGGTTTAATGGAGGTAGAGGTACTTCGGCTGATAGTTTCGGGCCAAACCAGTAAACAGATAGTCCAGAGTTTATTTCGCAGCGAGAGGACCGTAGAATTCCACCGTAACCGGCTTATGTGAAAGATGGGTGTTCATAATGTGGCGGGGCTTGTCAAAATTGCGATGGCAATGGGTTTGCTTTAAGCCGGCCAATGGATAACCGTTTTTATCGGTCATTGCAGAGATATTCATTTTTTATCGCATAAAAGTAAATCAGGTAGTTTCCGAAGTTAACTCTCACCCCTTGTTTGACGAACAAAATATAAGTTAAAAGAGCGATAATAATAATGTTAGCGTATCGACATATCATATAAAAGTCGTGAGCGTTTGATGTACTGACAACAGAAGACGGTGACAAAAAGACAGGAATAAATATATGGCAAGCGATGACAAAATAAGAGAGCTGATAAAAAACAGGATGCAGGATATCTCATCGAGCCGTCTTGTTACCTCCAGCCAGGTCTGGCTGCAGGTCAAAGACCTTATGAGTACCGATGTTGCCGTTGTCGGGCCTGACCAGACGATGGCGATGGCGGCAACAGTGATGGTAGACGATAGTTTGTCGTCGCTTGTTGTTGTGGACAAAGGTTCGGTGGCAGGAATAATCACGGAGAAAGATTTTCTCGAACGGGTTGTTGCGAAAGGCAAAAGCGCCATCGACGTAAAGGTGCGAGACGTTATGTCCTGTCCCGTTATAAGCGTTTCGTCGCAGGCGACGGTGCTGGAGGCAAGTAAAATCGCTGACGAAAAACACGTTAAACGACTACCCGTTGTTGACGGGAGCAAGCTGGTCGGCATTGTTTCCCAGACGGACCTGATTCGTGTGCTTACATCGTATGGGATGTGGAGAGACGTTTCTGAGATAATGACCAAAGATGTGGCTACTGTTCAGCGTGAGGCCGCGGTGGCAGAAGCGGCTGCGATTATGGCGGAAAAGCGCATCTCCGGCATCGTCGTAATGCAGGCGGAAAAAATAGTCGGTGTGGTGACGGAAAGAGACCTTCTCAAAAAGGTTATAGCCGCCAATCGTGACCCAGCCGGCGTAAAGATGGAAGAAGTAATGACCTCTCCGGTTGAGGTTATACCCCCGCATTTCGCAGTTTTCACCGCGAGCAGAGTTATGGAAAAAGCACACATTCGCCGGCTTGTCGTTGAAGACAACGGCTGGCTGTGTGGTATCGTAACGCAGACAGATATTTTCAGGGCGGTTGAAGACAAGTGGCGTGAGGAGGAAGAAAAGAATCTCAAGTCGCTGGAGGAGTCGGACACGTGCGTCTATACTCTCGATTTGGATGGCAGGACCACTTATATTAACCCGGCTTTTATGCGGCTGCTTGAAATTGGGGACATATCTGAGGTGGTTGGAAAGCCGTTTTTGCCTGAGCGGTTCTGGTTCGACACACACGAAAGAGGCCGGTTTGTTAAAGAGCTTGAGAAAGGTAACGTACATATAAGCGATTTGACGCTGAAAAACGCCGGCGACAAAAGGGTGGACGTTACTGTTTACTCGAGTTTCACAAAGAATATTCACGGTCAGGTTGACGGCAGCCAGGGCGTTGTGCAGGATATAACCGCCAAGAAGGATTTGGTAACACTCAAAGAGACGCAAAAGGCGCTTACCGCCAGCGAGGAACGTTATCGGAGAATTACCGAGGCGGTTACCGATTACATTTATACGGTTCGTTTTACCTCAGGCAGACCCGTGGAGACCATTCACAGCCAGGCCAGTGTTGCGGTAACGGGCTATTCCCCTGAAGAATTCAAGGCAAACCAGACCTTGTGGCTGAATATCGTTCATTCGGAAGACCTTGAAGTTGTTCGCGAGCAGGTTTCAAGATGCATAAGCGGGCAAAATTGCGGCCCGATAGAGCATCGGATAATACGCAAAGACGGAAACATTCGCTGGGTAAGAAGAACGCTGGTTCCGACCTTTGATTCGCAGGGCAATATAGCGTCATACGATGGTTTGCTTCAGGATATTACCGAGCTGAAGATTGCTGAGCACGTCCAGATACAGCTTCTTGGCGAGCTTGAGCAGGCCATCGAAGAATTGAGGGACTTTGCCTACGTTGCTTCACACGACCTCAAGGGGCCTTTGCGGGGAATCAGTGCGCTTGCGGGCTGGTTGTCCACCGATTACGGCGATAAGCTTGGTGACGAGGGCAAGGAGCATATAAAGCTACTGATAGCCCGCGTCAAACGAATGTATAACCTTATCGACGGCGTGCTGGCGTATTCGCAGGTTGCACGCAAGGAAAAAAGTGTTGAAGTGGACCTCGGCGATGTGATTTCGGAAGTAATTGCCGACCTTGGCGTTCCGAAAAGCGTCGAAATGGTGATAGAAAAACCACTGCCGACCGTCATTTACGGCAGGAACAGCATCCGGCAGGTGTTTTACAACCTGATAGGCAACGCGGTGAACTTTATGGATAAGGCGGACGGCAAAGTGGTAATCAACTGGGCCGAAGAGCACAATTACTGGAAATTCAGCGTAGCCGACAACGGCCCCGGAATAGAAGATGAGCACTTCGATAAGATATTCCGCATATTCCAGACGCTGTCGCCAAGGGACCACCTTGAACGCACCGGCGTCGGGCTGACGATAACGAAAAAGATAGTCGAATTTTACGGCGGCAAAATATGGGTGCAGTCAAAGCCCGGCAAGGGCAGCACGTTCTTCTTTACACTGCCCAAAGAACATAAACACGCTAAGAACGCTATGGTTCCGGCAATAGCCGGTGCTGAGTTGAAATAGGACGAAAGGGGCAATTGTCTATGAAACAAAACAGATATCTGCTGGTTACGGGTGTGGTAACTGTTATTTGTCTTATAGCAGCCGCGGTCTCAACGGCTATTCCGGACAACGGCAAAAAATATGAGGTTGACACGGTAGTTGATGTGCCGGGGTATAAGACAGACGCGGCTCGTGCCATTGACGCATACGAACGCCTGATGGACCGTTATATGGATTTGTCGGAGAAACTCATTTCGCAGGTGGGCAGCGACCGCCAGGTCGTTTCGACAAAGCTGGATTCGCTTGATTCCCGGCTTGCCGATATTTCGACAAGATTGACCAGGATTGAAAATGCGCTTGGTATTGACCCTAATTCCGGGGCGATAGTAAAACAGAAATAGTCCTGCTGGTTGTAAAAGTAGTCGTATGCAAATTGTCAGCCGTAGGTTTTGCCTGATTCATCCACATATACGGTGCCCTTCGAACCCTTTATAGCTTTGACTGCTTTGGGGACATCCTCCAGGTTAGGCACCTTGAACAACCGGTTACAGTTTTTGCACCGTATTCTCCTGTCGGCTGCGCTGTCGTCCAGCAGCCAGCAATAACCACAAAACGGACATTGTGAGATAATCTGCATAATCGTGCCTCTTTTCAATAATCGGCATATTCACCTTTTGTCCTATAATAATCATACTTGTATTGCTATAACCGGTTTAATCTTGTCTCGAATCGCCTGCCGATGCGATTGTGCTTGATTTAACAGGCGCGGTTGGCTATAATACGGGTAAATGAGGGTTGAATCAATCACCAAAAAGATATCCTGCACGGTAGTAAAAACCAGCTTGCTGCATAGCGCTGGTGATTTATCGGTTTCCAGGCCGTGGGGAGAACATTGCCAACCCAAACCGGTTGTGCCAATAGTTGAAATTAATCCGCCTAAACGCATAGGAGATATGGCTGGAAAGTTAGCCGAATTTGGCCCGCAGGGCCGGTTTCTCGATTACTACGCATAAAAAAACGGCGAGGGTGAGTAACGGGGGTTGGGGAAGCCCTGTTTACATTTTCCTCGCCGACCCCCACGTTTCCGCGAGGGCAAGTTTGCTCATCCTTAGCTAATTACGTCGTCCATCCATGGCTGATATCATTGCGGCGTCTTATACGCCAAATTTTGCAATATTAGCTGCGGCTTCTTTGATGTTCGCAGGAGTATCAAGCTGGCCTGACTGGATTAGCTCTCTGGCCTTTTGGACGGCGTCTGTATCGGTCGGCTGGCTGTTAACTGCCTGTTCAATTAGTCGAGCATTATCGATTTGCAGGGTATCGTCCGCCTGGTTACTGGTAACAGCTTTAGAGTGATTCGACTTACCAGCCGATGAGCCGTCAAAATGGTCTGAAATCTGATTTGTATTTATCTTGTCTATCATCTCATCACTACCATTTAACTACCATTACATAATTATATCCTGTATATTCTTTTTCGCATGTTTTGTGAACAACTTAAGGGCCAAATTATGAATTTCCGGTTTTCCTCTAAGGTTGCCTTTTTTTCGGGCGATATAGGTTCTTTTATCAATTCCGGCATTATTTTCCCTTTCGGCTACATCATTTCGGTCACTTCATAAGTTATGAATTTGACGAAGTTTATGGGACTTAGAGTAGCTAACTGTTCGCCGATGGGTGAAAAATCAGAGCGTAACTGCTGGTTATAATATTTCTTAATTCGTTCTTGTGTGGCCTTATCAGCGGCATCCCAGATTTGTTGAATTGCCCAGATAACCTGGCCGGTTCTCAGGTCCACCAGTTTCAATTGGAGGCCCATTGCCATACGCGGATATGGCGAATAACTCGTAACAGTTCCTATAAGCAAGGCATCTGTGCCGAGCAGCTTGCGAGCGGTCATCAATTGTTCAAGCGTATAAGCCGAGTCGGGCCTGACTTCCAGGGTTTTCCATGCGGTGTCAGTTTGTTTCAGTAGCGACAAATTAAACCACTGTTTTTTCTGCAGTGATTGATGTAGCGATTCGGTTACGTCTTCCGATATCTGGGGATAGCTGGTTTTATTTTGCAGTTCGACCAGACAAACGCTTTTGATGGCCGAGAGGTTTTTTGAAACCTCGCGGGCCGACGACAGAGAAAGCCCGTTTTTTGAACACCCGGCCGAAGTGATTCCAAGCGACAGTATAAAGCATAAAGCCGGAAGTATCTTTAATTTGCTGAATCGAAAATCAAAATTGATATCCTTCATTTTTATTCCTTCGAATCTTGGGTTTGTGTATTGCCGGGCTGGTTTACTTCTCCGCCCATAAGTTTCAGGATTTTATACAGCGTTTCCAGCTGGGCCTTTTGGGCGTCACGCATTTCACCGCGGAATCCGAGGACGTCGTTTTTCCAGGTGTTCAATTCGAGTCGGGTCTGCAGCAAAAGGTCGTTGGCTTGCGCCAGCTCTTTTTGCGCCTGCTCCAGTTGTGTGCGACAAACTTTCAGGTCGGTTTCGAGTTTCTGGTTTTCAACTTCCAGGGTTTGCTTGCTTTGCCTGAGAGCCGCGGCTTCTTCGGAAAGCTTTGCGTATTTGTCGGATAATGCTATGGCCGATTCAACTGCTGTCGGACCTTGTGGTTCAGTCGATGTGAGATTCTGGGCAGGGACACTGCCGAGCTGCATATCCGTTCGGGTGGGGGGTTCTAAATAAGAGCAGCCGACTAACTGCAGGAGTATCGCCAGGAGTACCGTCGCTGTGGCTGTCCATACCATAATTTTTGTTTTGACGCTCATATATTGTCTCCAGTTAAGGTTTCTTCTGACCTGCGGTGGATACGTCACCGTATTCACATCTTACAAGTGTCTTTTGGCCGCAGGAACAGGTAAACTCAATCAGCGTATATTCGTTGTTGTTATCGAGTATTTTGGCTTTGGCCGCTGCGCTGGCGTTGCTTTTACCGGGTTGTGCCGGCGAAACGGAGTGCCCGATATCAAGGTTACATCTTCCGTCTATTTCCACTTCGCTGCTTTTCAGAATACGATTCATTGTCTGCATCATAGTTATATGCCCTTTTATTAAGCAACTATATTCCCGCTCAGGCGTGGTAATCAACTGAACCGGATTGGGTTCTGCTGATTTGCGGACCTGCCGGCTCATCCTGCATATCTTCGGGAATATCCTGTTGTCTGGTTGAATTCTTGCGTTGCTCCTGCTTTTGGCGTTTCTGTGAGTGCTTGTCAATTGGCGTAAGTGAGCCGACATTGGACAAGTTTTCAACCGGTTTTATATAATCATTCTCCGGCGTCATCGTATTGCCTCAATTTTGAAGAAAGGTTGAATAAAGCGGTCGCGTGCAGCTGGCTGACACGCGGCTCAGTTATTTGGAACACTTCCGCTATTTGTTTCATTGTAAGATGCTGCTGGTAATAAAGTAGAATGACCTGTCTCTGGCGTTCGTTCAGTTGTTGAATGGACTCGGATAGCCGCTCGATGAGTTCGCTCTGCTGGAACTGTTCTTCGGGTGTTTTGGCATCAGTTTCGGAAAGTATGTTGGCAAGCGCCGGCGCATCTTCGCTGCTTCTGTCGATTGAGAGAAATTGCTGCGCGCGGGCGTTTTCGAGCGTTTCATAGACCTGTTCCGTTGTTATACCAAGTTTTTCGGCAAGCTCATCCTCGGTAGGCGGGTTGCCGGTTTGTTTGGTGATTTCGATGCTGAGGTCCAATGCCTGGCGAATCTGTTTGTTGACGTTTGGCGGAATAAATGCCCAGCCCCTTAGCTCATCAAGGATTGCTCCCTTAATTCTTATATAGGCGTAGGTTTGAAATTCCGCGTTAAAGGATGTGTCGTAATCACGTGCCGCCTTAACAAGTCCTACTGTGCCCGCTGAAACGAGGTCATCGTATGTCAGGGGTGGTTTCAGATAGCTGGCTGCCCGCTGCGCGATTTTGTGAACGAGCGGCAGATACTGGGCAATCTGGCTTTCGTCAAGCGGCTTTTTGTTCTGGCTGGCGTAAGCCCGCTTGGCGGCCTTGATGTGCCCGCTGGCGTTTTTCTTGCCTGGCTGCTGTTGTGTTGTTAAGCTTTCAGTTTCGGCTGGCACGTTCATTTTCCTTTTGTTTGTTTGTGTATCTGTCAATAATCGCGCTGGTTAAGACCGCGTTAATTATTTGCACCACTATAGATGTTACTATGTATGCAATGACCGCACCGATAAGAGCTCTTTCACAGCACGTAAAAGGCGACAGCTCGTTGAATACCCCGACGAAACTAAGCCCGAAGAAGCATAGAACAGCCATACTTATTGCGATTGGTCGAGCAGTTATAAACATAATAGTTCGTTTTCTTTCATTCGGTCGTTCTTATTTCAGGTTCATTTTAATAACGTTATGACGCCGCACCGACAAGCTGGCGATTATTCGGCGGCGTAAGCTGCTGCTGGTCAACGGAAACCGTTTCAACCGGTAAAACCTCTGTTCCAAGCACGATTTCATCGTAAGCGGCGACAGGCAAACTCGGCACGGCCCTGTATAACATATCGGCTAATGCCGGCCTCAGACGAGAATCACAAAGCAACGTAATTTTATCCCTGCCTTTATCCATCGCCGAACGCCAGGCCTGAGATATTTTCCTGCTTATTTCCATTGTTACCTGGGCGGGCAGAGTTATCGTTACCGTTTCCGCTTCCTGTTTGAGGTTGTTCAGCATTTGATGTTCGAGCGGGGCATCGAGCGTTATTGCTTGGATTCTTCCGGTTTCATCTTTGAGACGGTCGGTAATGGTTCTGCTAAGCGACTTTCGAACCATTTCAGCAAGCACGGCGGTATTTTTGGTTTTCGGGGCGTATTCAGAGAGCGTTTCGATTATTGCCGTCAGTTCCCTGATGGGCAACTGGTCCTTGAGAAGGTTTTTCAGTATTCGCTGGAGCAGTGCGATTGAAACCGGGCTGTCGCTTGCGAGAACGTCGCCTACAAGAGATGGCTGTATCTTCCGGAGGCGGTCAACTAAATGCTGGACGTCTTCACGGGTGAGCATCTCGAAGGCATGCCTCTTAAGTATCTCAGAGAGATGCGTAATGAAAACCGATTCCGGGTCTATGACGGTGTATCCGTTCAGCTCCGCCCGCTCTTTTTCCATTGGTCTTATCCACTGGGCGGGAAGTCCGAATACGGGTTCGGTGGTTTCGATTCCTTTTATCTTTGTTTGAACGGTTCCCGAGTCCATAGCCAGCAGCATATCCGGTTCGAGTCGTCCTTTTGCGACGGCCAAATCGGAAAGGCGGATTTCGTATGCGTTCGGCTCAAGGGTTATATTGTCACGCAGACGGACTAAGGGGATAACCATTCCTAACTGCTGGGCAAATTTTCTGCGTAGCGCACCGATGCGGTCAAAAATACTGCTGCCTTTTCGTGGGTCAACCATCGGTATGAGACGAACGCCGACCTGAACGGAAATGCGGTCAACATCGAGTAATTCTTCGACAGGAGCTTCGGTTTCCTTGCTTTTTTCACCGCTTGCCGGCTGCGGTTTTTTCTGGGCCTTGGCTTCGTTTTGGTTGGCAGATCGTCCGAGCATTGCTGTGCCTGCCGCCAGGAGTATGAACGGTATTTTGGGCAGTCCGGGCACAAGGGCCAGACACGCGATTATCACCGACGCCAGAGTCAGCGGCTCGCCTCCCTTGAGCAGTTGTTTGCCGAGGTCCTGCCCGACACTGTGCTGGGATGAGATTTTGGTTACAAGGAAGCCGGAGCTTATAGAAATTATTACCGCCGGTATCTGGTTGACTAAGCCGTCACCGATGGACAGGATGCAGTATGTTTTAATGGCTGTTGCTATCGACATACCGTGCGAATATCCCAGCGTGATACCGCCGACGACGTTGATGAGGACTATGATTAAGCCCGCCTTGGCGTCGCCGCGGATGAATTTGCTGGCGCCGTCCATCGCGCCGTGAAATTCACTTTCCTTGACGATTTTAATTCTTCGTTCAGTGGCCTGTTTTTCAGTAATAAGCCCGGCGTTCATATCCGCGTCGATGGCCATTTGTTTGCCGGGCATAGCGTCAAGTGTGAATCTTGCGGCGACTTCGCTGATTCTTTCGGCGCCTTTGGTAATTACGATGAACTGGATGACGACGAGTATCAGGAAAATCACGACGCCGACGACGAAACTGCCGCCCGCGACGAAGTTGCCGAAGGTATAGATTATTTTGCCGGCGTCGCCCTGGAGAAGAATCAAACGCGTTGAGGCGACGTTTAGCGACAGGCGGAACAGCGTTGTAAACAGCAGTAACGATGGAAATGTGGACAGCTCAAGCGCCTCTTTGGCGGAAAGCGTGATAACCATGACGGCCACGGCCAGCGAAATGCTGCATGCGATGAGCATATCCAGCAGAAATGTCGGCAGGGGGACTATAAGTGTTGTCAGTATTGTTACAAGGCCGGCGACAAGAATCAGGTTGCTGTGCGCCATAAGCGGGTTATCATATGTCGGCGACAGAGCGGTTGTTTTTGCTGGTTCAGCCATTATCTTTCTTTAATCCTCTGTTGAGAGTTCTGTTTTTTTCATAGCCGGTTTCGGTTATTGTTTTTGGTCGGGTTTCATCTCGCCAAGCCCCAGGATTTGTTTGATTTTGACGGCGAAATGCCCGTCAACCACTACGATGCTGCCAGTCGCGAATTTGGTGTCTTTGAGGTAAAGGTCCATCGGTGAATCTACCGACCTGTCGAGTTTTATTACCGAACCGGGCCCCAGATGCAGGAGTCGGCGGATAGGAACCTGCGTGCTTCCGATGGTTACGGTTACAGGCACGCTCATATCGAGTAGTATGTCAATACTGCTGCTCGCGCCGGTTGTCGGGGAGTCAACGGCTTCCGTGAATTCGGCGGCCTGGGCTTTGGTCTTTGATTCAGCGGCGCTGCTCTGTCCCGCTGCGACCTGTTCTTCAACTGCTTGAGCTGTGTCAGGCATATATTTTGTTCCTTCAAATAAACATGCTTATGATTGCGTCGTTTCCACAACTGGTTCTGTTATCGCAATGGCGTAATTTCCGGCTGATTTTGCGCATCGGCCGCGGAAAATTGGTTTGCCGCTAACGAGCAAATGAACCGGCTCGTCGATTTTTTTATCCAGCATCAATATATCGCCGGGCGAAAGATTCAACGCCTCCTCAACTGTTACAGCCACAGTGGCCAACTGCACGGTAATCGGGACGGATATCTTTTCTATATGATTCTGTATCGCACGGGCGATTTCTTTGTCGGAGAATTTGCCTGCTGCCTGCCCGGTGTCGGTAATAAGCGGAATCAGCTTCTCGGACAGGATAAGTATATGCGCCTCTGAGGTTGTCTCGGTTCCCTGCTTTTTAACATTGAAGGTGATTTTTAAAAATTCCTCCGTGCCTTTGAGCTGAAGCGGCAAACAGTCCATAACGGCATTGGAGACGCTTTTAAAGCTGGTTTTTTCCGCCGCGGCAGAAATGGCATCGACAATCAGTTTTGCCATATCGAACAGCAATGATGTTTCCAGGTCAGATAGAGGCCTGGTTGTGTTTTCCTTGGTTTCCGTATCGCCGAGTAACTGGGTTGTCCACATCAGGGCGGTTTGCGGCGGTATGCTTACGAAACCGCAGGCCTCTTCCTGGCCCGTGCTGAATGGAAGGTAATAGTTGACCGGGCCTTTACTTTTGTTGTCCTGGTCGGTCTGCCCCTGGCCGATAAACTGGGCAGAGAAATGCTCACTGGTCGAAACTATCGCAACCTCGGAAGATTTCTGGCACAGGACGCCGAATTTGGCGGCTAAAGACGTCGCCACTTTCGCGGCAAACGCCGAAACTTTTTTCATCTGCGGACCGTTGAAACAATGCGGCTGATACCAGTCGTATGGAGCCGCATCCATATTTTTGCTGGCGTCGGTGTGCCTGGAGCCGATAGAGGCCAAAAGCTGCTGCATCTTTGTTCTGTCCGTATTGTTATTGGTTGTACGCATTATTGAACGGCGAATTCCTTGATTAAAATACGTTTTACCATCGGCTTGCTTTCGGGGAAAAGCTGCTCATTAAATGTGTCGCAGAGTTCTGATTGTATCCTTTTAAGATTTTTGTCGCCCCGGGTTGTTTCTATGTTTAGTCCTGCCAGGTAAATCGTCAGAAGATTTGCTATAAGCGGTTTCTTTTGATCAAGAAGGGCTATGCCTTTTTCGGCGCTTATATCAGGGCTCATTTCGAGTGTAAACGCGGTCCTGATATAACGTGTTGCCCCCGGCTCGTCCAGATTCGCGACAACCGGGTCCAGGTTGTAATACCAGGGCTCTCCTTCTTTGACTGTGTTTTTTTCAGATTTGGAGCTCTCGCTTTTGGATTTTTCTCCGGCAGGTTTTTCTGATTTGGACTTCTCGCCTTTCTCGGCAGCTGGTTTGGCGGCTGATTTTTCGGCAGTCGCTTCTTTTCCCTTCTCCGCCTCTTCTGCTGAAGCTGGTTTGCTGCTGCTGGCTAATAACCGTCCCAGACCGATTCCTACTCCAGCCGCAACCAGAACAATGACCCCAATGATTATAAAGGGTAAAAACGAGCGACTCTTGCTTTTCTCGGCTTTGTCTTTATTGTCTTTGTTTTCCGCCGGCGCTTCGGCCGGTTTTTCCTGCAGTTTTGGTTCTGCTTTTTCGTCGGCCATGGTTATCCTCTTATCGTATTCATTATAATTTCACGTTTATTGTTAAACCGGCTGCAAAGATACCTGTTGCCGATAACGTCGAATCTTGTCTCGAAGTGTCCTGTCGCTTATACCAAGTACTTTGGCCGCCCTGGTCTGATTGCCGTTTGTTTGTTTCAGCGTTTCGAGAATTGCCTGCCTTTCAACCTGGGCCAGCCGCATTCCCGCCAAAGCGCCGTCCGACTGGATTACGAAATCTGATTCCTGATTGCCGGAATCCACAACTTCGGGCAGGGGCTGCAGCTCATCGAACAGCCAGGATACGTCGGCCAGCGAGAGCGTTTCACCTGTGCCGAGTATCATTGATGTCAGGACGACGTTTCGCAACTGCCTGATGTTGCCTGGCCAGTGATATTTCGCGAACAAATCCATCATCGTGGTGTCGAGACGGGTTATGCGGCGATGGGTTTGGCCCGCGTAGAGATTGACAAAATGCCATATAAGGTTGGGCAGGTCATCCTTGCGCTTTCGCAGAGGAGCCACCACCAGCCGGACACCGCAAAGCCGGTAGTAAAGGTCCTGCCGGAAACGCCCGCTCGCCACTTCCTGTGAAATGTCTTTGTTTGTTGTGCTTATTATGCGGACGTCAACTTTGATGTTCTGGTTGCCGCCTACACGCTGAAAATCCTGTTGTTCAAGAATGCGTAAAAGCTTGGCTTGAAAACACAGAGGTGTCTCGCTTATTTCGTCTAAAAGCAGCGTTCCTCCGTGTGCTTCCTCGAAACGTCCTTTTCGCTGGGAGTAAGCGCCGGTGAAGGCGCCTTTTTCGTGCCCGAATAACTCGCTTTCGAGCAGAGTTTCACTTAGCGCAGCGCAATTTACCTTTACGAAAGGTCCTTTTACGCGTTTGCTGCTGTAATGAACGACGTATGATATAAGCTCTTTGCCTGTTCCGCTTTCGCCGCATATCAATACCGGCGCAGACGTGGTCGCCACTTTCTGGGCCAGCCGGACTGTTTGCACGAGAGCCGGGCTTGCCCCGATGATTTTATAGACGCAGTTTGCGCCTTCTTCAGCGGAAATAATTGCCTGCACGGTTTTGCAGGGGATAATTGTGTCTAAAAGTTTTTCGATATCGTCCCGGCTGACTGGCTGAGACAGAAAATCATGACAACCCGCGAGTATCGCTTTGACGGCAGTTTCAACTATTTGCCGGCTGGTGCACGTTTGGCCGTAATCGTCGGCTGCTATCATTACGACAGGCAGTTCCGGGGCATCCTTTTTGATTTTGGCGAGCAATTCGAATGCGTCGTTTTTATGAGCCGGGTCACCTGCGTTACGAGGTATCATATCTTCGATAATTATCATTGTAAAATCGGTTTTGTCGAGGAAATCAAGGGCATTACAGGTATTGCCGGCCACCAGTCCTCGTATGCCCTTGTGTGCGAGGGTTTCGAGCACCGGCCTGATAACCTGCGGTGATTTAATTGCCAGTAGCACATTTTTTGTCTTGTCGAACTGGCTGTTTTTTGTCTCAGTCACTTATCATACTCCCTTTGTCATTGGTTTGGCCTGTTAAGTTGCCGGATTAGCTCCCCGGGATTATCCTGCTGATACAATTCGATGATGCTGTATCGCGCCTTGGCAATCTCAGCCCAGGGCGAATTGGAATGCGTTCTAATTAATTCAGCGTAACTTTCCCTTGCCGTGTTAGGGTCTTCATCTTTAAAACAATTGCCTATTTGAAACAATATCCATGCTCTTTCAGTCGCAAAATTAGGGTCATCGGCCGGCAGTACTTTTAGTGCCTGTTTGTAACATATTCCTGCCTGGACCTGTTTGCCGCTTTTAAACAGAATTTCCGCAAGCTCAAAAGGATTGCTGATTAAATTCGGGTCTTTAAGCTGATTTTCAACAAGCCGGAGCGTTTCATTGCTGGTCGAGCTTTCGTCTGGTTGCGTCTGAACCGGCTGTTCGGCAGCCGGGGCTGCGACGGGCGGCGCTGGTTGTTGAGCCGGCTGACGCGGCTCTAATTTTACCGACCGGACCAGCTCAATCATTTTTTTAAGCTCATCGGTCTTGTTATTATCGTTGTCCTTGGGCAGTGAGCTTATCCTGCTTTCCATTAGTTGAGTTTTGGAAGACGTATCGACAGGCGAAGATATGTTTTGTGGCAAATTATCGTTTACTTCAGATGCAAAGTTTGCCGTAATTGTGCCTGGGGACTGAAGTGAATATGCAATCGGATGATTTGTTATCGGCTTGCCCGGCAGGGCCAATAACTCGGCGTATGATGTTATTTGAATATCAGAAGGCCCCGGCTGTTGGGGGGCCGAATCGATTGTCAGCAATGCGGTCGGGTCAATTTCGTCGGAATCGAACTGGCCTCTGGTAACGTTACAGGCAAAGGATACAAAAAACAGAACGCAGGCATATATGCTCAAACAGCCGAAGCGAACGCTCAAAGAGCCGTTCTTCGCGGTTTGATATCTGCCCGAATTTTTATTTTTCACGGTCATTGTTACTTCTCTGACGTATCAGTTTTATTTTCTTTTGTTGTGCTTTGATTAGTCGGCGACGCAAGCAACGCCATAGCTGCTTTGTCGTAATTCTTCTGGTTGCTGTAGGCGGCAGCCAGAAGTTTGGATGCTTTCTGTTTTATTTGTTCCGGTGTTGATGAGTCGAGTAATTGTTTGCAGATGAAAATGGTCTGTTGATAATCTTTAAGTTTCAGGCATATCTCGGCCAGTTCGAGCGAAGCCGTCTGGGCATCCGGCCCTGCGTCTATCGATGAAATCGCGTTTGTAAGGTATGACTTGGCAAGGTCAAGATGATTTGCGGCAATCTCGCACCTGGCCATTTCGAGGGTCACGTATGCTTTCAATTTGGCATCGGTGAGGTATTGAATCCTGTCAGCCAGCAGCGCAGAGGCCTGCTCGACCAGTCCGGATTCTCGCAGAATTTCGCTTTTAAGCAAAAGAAACCGTGTGGTCTGTTCCTGTGAAAACGACCACGGACGAATATTTTCAACGGTTTTCAGTGCGGTAACAAAATCATGCTGTTTTATTTGAGCTTCGGCAAGAATCGCGATTGCCTCGGCATAGTCGTCGCTGGCATTGGCTTTTTTCACTGTGCGCTCGAGTATTTCGCAGGCCTGCTGAAGATTTCCAAGGGCCAGATGCGTTTTGCCCAGCAGCAGGTAGGCGGTATAAAGTTCGTGGTTGTTCTGTAATTCTGGCTTTGCCGTTTTTGGGGCCGTGAGCTGTTGCGCATCAACCGTTTCAAGGTATATAGTCAGCCATTTCAGCGAGGGTTCATATTCCTTTTGCTGGTAGAAGCACTTTCCTGCTCCGAGGGCGGCAATGGCTTTGAATTCGGTTGAAGGAGCGAGAGCGTATGCTTTTCTATATTGTGAACAGGCCTGGTCGTACATACCTGCTTTCATTGTGGTTTCCGCCAGGTTGAGATACGCCTGTCCAATCAACTCGTTTTCCGGGTACTGTTCAATAAGCTGTTTGAGGTCTCGGCTTGCGCCCGGGTAATCCCGCAAACTTGTCTTTAGCTGGCTGGAATGCAGCAGGGCAGCAGGTGCGAGAGACGTTTTGGCATAGCGATTGGCCACGAGTTTGTATTCGCTGAGTGCCTCGCTTGTTTGGCCTTTTTGTTCCTGCAAAACACCCAGCACAAAATGGGCGTTCGCTACGCGGCGGTCGTCGCTGTACATCAGAAGCAGTTTTCGCCACAGCCAGATGGAGTATTCATTAAGCATGCGGGTATGTTCTGACAGTACATAATATTCAGTTGGGTCGGTTATTATTATGCCGTTTGTATCATTGATTTGTGCGAGCAAACCTACGGCTCCTGTTGCAATCGAGATAACCTGTTGAGCGGTGGCCTCGGGCAAATACAGGCAAACAGAGCGATTCCAGCCGGCGGGTTGTTGTTCAGTTGTGGGGCTATTGTCGGTGTGCCGCGTCCATTTCACGTCGATTCCGGTGTTGGAGGCGAATCTTGCCATCAGTTCTTCTATGCCAGGCCCATTGCAGACCACAGACCAGCGAGCAAGAGCTGGTGAACCGGCGATTGATTCAACGCTCTTAATCTGCGGGGCCAGCAGGCCCGTGTTGAATCGTTCGATACCGGCGTTTAAAACTTTTTGCAGCTCGACTTCGTTTAATCCCGTCATTGGGTCTTTTTCTTCTTCGCAGTACCACAATTGCCGCGGAAGTTTTTTGTCAGCGTCAGACAAAGATAAGACCTGCCTTGCAATCGCCTCAGCGGCGAGGAACTGGCAGTTTCGCTCCAGGGTGAGAGCCCACTTATAATCCGATGCGATTGCTCCGGTCAAGCCAATGATTTTGTATGCCCTTGTTCGGGCATTGAGATATTGACCTGAATTCATCTCGAACAGGCACAGATTATAATTGGCCAGGACTTTCAGTGTGATTGACTGGCTTTCAGAGACAGCCCTGAACATTTCGTTTGCCTTGTCGTGATTGGATTTTTGCGCCATACAAATCGCCATTCGAAAATACAGAAAATCTCTCACCAGCTCAAATTCCTTGCCGGGGAGATTCTGGCGCAGTTTGCTGCAGACATTGTAGGTTCTGACATAATCTTTTGCTGCGAAGTATTCATCAGCGAGACGAAGAGACAATGGCTCCGTTTTTTGTGAGGATTCCGGGGTTTGTGGTTTCGCAGCTGTTTCTGCCTGCGCAACCAGTTGTTCCTCCGTGGTTTGGGTATGCTGATTTGTTTCGGCTACGGTTACTGCTGGGGGCTTATTTGACTCTTTTTGCGCGACTTGCGGCTGAGTGATGCCTGCCTCTTTGTGTGCTATTTGTGCCTGGGTGGCGTTGCTTTCTGCTGCGGGTTGTTCCGCCGTGAGGCGTCCTGTGGACTGGGAAACGTGTGTCTGGGAGGGAGGTGGGATGCTGAGGGGGGAAAAGACAAGTGAATAGATAAGAAATGCGCTGCTGATGGTAATGCCGACGATAAAAACCCTTTGTGTTACGAGAAAATTTGACTTGTGAACGCTCGCAGGCCTGTTTTCGGCCTGTGGGAATGACTGCACGGGGGCATTTGCCTGGGTTTTGGCGGGCTGGGAAATCACATCTGTCGGGGCGGGGGCTTCTTCCGTAATTTCAACGGGTGGTTGCGCAAACAGCTCGCTTGCCGAAGGGGTATCGGTCGGCGAGACATTCGGCGACTTTTTTTCTCGTTTAGGTTTACTTTTTCTTATAGCCATTTCTTCAACCGCACACAACCCAGCCAAAGGTTTTCCCTTCAGGCCGGGTGTTAATTAAATT
This sequence comes from Sedimentisphaerales bacterium, assembly GCA_049516395.1. Taxonomy (GTDB): domain Bacteria; phylum Planctomycetota; class Phycisphaerae; order Sedimentisphaerales; family Anaerobacaceae; genus Fen-1362. The sequence goes on from JBEKTD010000001.1 coordinate 380,807, forward strand.
GCGACCCAGCGGTTCACAGTCATTTCCCGATTAAATTAAGTGCAACGGCTATGCCAGGTATGCCGGGGTGGCATTTTCAAGCTAAAATAGTGTTCTTTGCTGAAAAACCACGGTTTTTTATGCGTTAAGGGTGATTAAGATGTGTCAGGATTCTAAACGAGCCGATGGATTTTCGTACAACCACTATTTTAGGGGCAGGGATATGTCAGGCAGCGGTAACGGATTCGGGCTCCGCTATAAAGGACGAGTTATGCTGGTCGAGCTTGGGGATGTATGTGCCTCTCTGGATATTGTGCTGTTTAACTTTGGCGTACAGGGTGGCACGGGTTATACCAAGCAGTGCGGCTGCCCTTGTTTTTTGCCATCCGCTTTCCTGAAGCGCCCGTGCGATAAGCTCACGTTCCGCCTTATCGAGCGAAAAATCACCGATTTTTGACGGGCCTGATGAGGCATCAATTAAAGGGCTGGCACGCCATACACCCTGTGTGGGCGGTTCGATTTGGCAATCCTGGCCCGTCCACATCGAAACCGAAGGGGCTGAGTCCACCGACTCAATGAAAATACTGCTTAACCCTATTTTGTCTGTGGTTTCGAGGAGGATTGCCCTGTCGATTACATTGCGAAGCTCGCGGACATTGCCCGGCCAGGTATGCTTTTCAATTGCCTCGATTGCCATTTCCGTTAGGGAAGTTATCTTGCCTGCCTTGGCTGGGCAAACTGTCGAGGTCCTGAGGAGGTATTCAGCCAGCGGGCGTATGTCCATTCTTCGTTCAGGGGTTCTCAGAGGCGCGATAGTGATGGGACATATATTGAGCCGATAGTAAAGGTCGCGTCGAAATCGGTTTGCCTGCACTTCCTGCCTGAGGTCGCGGTTGCTTGAGGCGATTATGGTGGCTTTGCAGACCAGGTCCGACGTGCCGCCGACTTTTCTGAACGTTTTTTCCTGGAGAACGCGAAGCAATTTTGCCTGAAGGTCCAATGGCATTTCGCTGATTTCGTCGAGGAAGATTGTGCCTTGGCCTGCAAGCTCAAGTAATCCTATTTTGTCCCTGTCGGCGCTGGTAAACGAACCTTTAATATGCCCGAAAAGCTCGCTTTCGAGCAGATTCGCCGTCAGGGCAGCACAGTTGATTGCGACAAACGGCTCATTCGGATGCCTGCTTATATGCACTGCTTTGGCTGCAAGCTCTTTGCCTGTCCCGGTTTCTCCGATTATAAGCACTGGATTGCAATTGCTGCCCGCGACCAATTTTATCATTTTCAGCGTATAAATGATTGCCTTGCTTTTGCCCGCCATTGAAACAGAAGCGGCAAGGTCATCGGCGAAGAAGCTGGCCATATCGTTCGTTTTGCCGGTTTTCGTTTGGGATTGGATTTTGCTCAAGATGCGCTGAAGCTGCTCGTAGTCGTTGGGGCCTGAAAGATATTCGATATTGCAGGACTGAGAAAACTGTGTGAACCATGCGGGCGGAGCCCCGTTATTTCCTACGACAACAGCAACGGTGCGAAAATTATTATGGGACGCATCCAGGATTGTTCGGATATCGCCCGGCTGCAGAAAACAGTCCAGAAGTATCAGGTCGGGCATGACTGTCGCCACGATATCGACTGCCTCGACAGCGTCATCGGCTACCAGTACCTGCTGCCCGATTCTCTGAGCCAACTGCTGAACTTCAGCTTGTTTACTAATAATAACTATTCTGCGTAGAACCATCATGCGTCAATATCATTGGTGTGCCCCCACGGTTCTATTACCAATATTTAAATCTGAATGTCCCCATTGATGTCCGGTAAATCGACACTTTTACCGACACCTCTTTAATCTTTTATGGGACGGGGCGATAATGTCGCTGATGTTCTGCCTTGCCTGCTGTGTCTGGTTTTTTTGAAATTGATTTCTTTCGCAAATATGACAAGCATCAGGGGAGATGCATAAGCTTTTATGGGACGTGAGTTCGTAATAATATTTATGGGACTTTGGAGTGTTGGAGAAAAAAAATCGCGAGCGGCAGACAATTTCTGAAAAAAATGTATTGGTCGTACAGGAAATTTTTTCCCTGGCAGGCAGAAATTTCCGTGTTAAGCTGGCGCGACCAAAGTTTAGTCATTTAAGCCATTTCAGTTAATTGTTATTCTAACATCTTTCCCTCAAACGAGTTATGCGTTTTTGCCTGGTTGCTGTCGTCGTTTGGCACGGCGATTGCTGTTAGTGTTATTACTTCGGTGAGTAGCAACAAGGTTGGCAAGACGTAATGTTGTTGAAGCTGAAATTAAGGAGAAGTTGATTATGAGTACCACGTCATCAACGTCATCAATAGCGAGTTCAAGCTCATTACAATCACAGTTCCTGAATCTTCTTGTGACACAACTGAAGAACCAGGACCCGACGGACCCAATGGATAGCAATGCAATGACTGCAGAGCTTGCGCAATTCTCGCAACTGGAGCAGTTGGAGAATTTGAGTTCACAGTTTTCGCAGGTTCTTTCAACTACTCAGGAAAGCTATGCCAACTCACTGGTGGGTAAGACGGTTACATATAACGTTACCGCCAGTGATGGGACTACATCGTATGCCAGCGGGACAGTTAACGCTGTGGATATGCAGGACAGCAGCGCTGTACAGTTGATAGTTGGTGATAGTAGTACTAATACTAATACTACCATTGCTTTGAGCGACGTGTTGGCGGTGCAATAACAATTAAGGACATTGAAAGTTTTCAGCAGAATTTGAAGGAGACATAAAATGAGTTCGGCATTGTCAGCGGGTGTTTCGGGCTTAAAAGCGTTTCAGCAGATGCTTGACGTGGCGGGCAACAACATCGCCAACGTGAATACTACGGCGTACAAGACGAGCACAATCCATTTTTCCGAGCTTTTAAGCGAGACGATTAAAAAGGCGTCACAGCCGACGACGACTACCGGCGGTACCAACCCCGTACAAGTGGGAAGCGGCGTAGGCGTATCGGGCATTGTGGCCAACACGACACAGGGAGACATAGAAAGCACCGGCAATGCCCTTGATATGGCTCTCGAAGGCCAGGGGTACTTTGTGCTCAATGACGGTTCGCAGAATGTATTTACCCGTGCCGGGTCTTTTTCGGTTGACGAGAACTGTTATCTTGTTGATTCTTCCACCGGTTATCGTGTTCAGCGAATCGGGAACTATGGCGAAGCAGAAGGTTTCCAGGTATCCGGCGACAGCGATTTGCGCATACCCTATGACGTGGCGATGGCCGCCTCGGCAACAAAAACGGTAACGGTATCCGGCAACCTGAGTTCTGATGGTCACACGACAGCAGGACAGACCAACGTGCTTACGGCAAGCGACGCATTTACCATTGATGGCGGAACAGCTGCTACCGCCAACACCACGCTGGGCCAGCTTGACCAGTGGACCAATGGGACTCTGACGAATGCTACGTTTGGCATTAGCGGGTTCAATCACGATGGCACAGCTATTGTTGATACAAATAAGTTGACGGCAAGTGACGCATTTACTGTAAGCAGCGCAGCGGCGACAGGTGCGACGACGCTTAGTTCGTTGGACCAGTTCGCCTCCGGGACGCTGACGAATGCGACAATTACAGTCAGTGGGCTTAACCACGGCGGTACAGCTCTTGATGATGCGACACCTATGTCGGTAACGAATACCACGACGGTTAACGACCTGATTGCCCACATAAACACTGTGCTTGATGCGGGCGGTACGGCTGGGGCGAACGGCGTTGCTTCTCTGGTTGACGGCAAAATTGTGGTAACAGATGCAAAGGGCGGATACAGCCAATCCGCTATCACGCTGACATTTGGAAACAGCGGTGATGCAGGGCTGACTTTGCCGAGTACTTTTACTGCGACCGGGCCGCTGGCTGTAACCTCTTCCACGACAATTCAGGACCTTATAGACCACATAAATACCGAGCTTGGCGACAGCGGCACGGCGACATTGGTGAACGGCAAGATAACTATAACCGATTCGCAAGGCGGGTATAGTCTTTCCGATGTAGACATGGCATTTGCCAACAGCGGGACGGCTTCTTTAAAAACATCGCCATATTTTGATATAACTACGGTGGGCGGCGACGAAGTCAAGAGCGTCAGTATTAGCGTTTATGACAATTTAGGCAGCGAACACGTGCTGTCCGCAGCTTTTGTCCGTACGAATACGGCAAATACGTGGGATATGGTTCTGACCTCGATTACCGGCGATGTCTCATCGATTAGCGCTGACGGCAGGAGAATAAGCGGCATTGATTTCAACAAATCGGACGGTTCATTAGCCGGGCTTGACACTGCCATAGGTGATACATCTGCCTTTACCGTATCCTTTGCTGCCGACCCCGACAATCCGCAGACCATTGGCGTATCGATGGGAACGGTCGGACAGCTTGACGGTTTGACGCAGTTTGCAGGCGGTTCCACCGCTGTCGCCAGCGGCCAGGATGGTTACAGCGCCGGGCGTCTTTCCTCAGTATCGGCTGACAATCAGGGCTTGCTTATTGGTGCGTTTTCCAACGGCGTCAAGAAAACCATAGGCGCAGTGGAAATTGCCTTATTCCAGAACCCGGCCGGTCTCGAGGCTACTGGAAGTAATTATTTTGTTACGTCTGCAAATTCAGGCGAGGCAGTTTATACCCAGGCAATGAGCGGCGGTGCGGGCACGCTGCAGGGCGGCTCGCTGGAGAAATCCAATGCCGATACAGCCACCGAGTTTGTCAACCTGATTACCGCGCAAAACGGTTTCCAGGCGAATACCAGGACCATCAAGGTCGCAAGCGAAATTTTACAGGAACTGGCGACGTTAATCACATAGGGCTTTCAAAGAATTGATATGACGATGCTGACTCATATTGCTGTTTGTCTGTTGAGAGAGGTAATAGGGGCTACGGCGTATCAACGCTGGAAGGGAATTCAGCATATTGAAAGCGATACCGATTTTATGCGCAACAAATGGTTTACGCTTGCAATGGTGGCGTTGTTAGTCGGTTCGACGATATCGCTTGTGGCGGTCCGCATGCTAAGAAAATTACACGAACGAAAAACCGCGGACAGGGAATTTGCTGACGGCGTGGCCCGAAGAGGGCTGACCCCCGCGGAAACCGACACTCTTATTGAGATAGCAATCAAAGCGGGTCTGAAGAGAATGGCGGACATTTTCGTCCTCAGCGACGCCTTCGAGAACGGTCTCGATATATTGTTTAAAGAAAGCTTTGTGGACGGCAACCCGACGAACAGGACTGTCCAGCTTGAAAGACATTTGGCCAATTTGAAGGATAAAATGAGTTTTCGCAAGGTGGCGAAGGGCGGTGGGTACTCTCCGGGTGTTCCCGCTGAAAAATCAGATGAGCCGAAGCCGAGGAATTCCGCGATTATCAAGACCGCCTTTATGGCAATGTTCCCGTTTTCCAGGAAGACGGAATTGATAAATGGCGGCAGCTCGGGTACACCCCAACGAGCCGATTCCCCGCCTGATTGGCGGGAGCAACTTCCAGAATTTGTGCCTGCAACAATTACCGGCCTTGTTGGCCGTGTTTTATTTATTGAAACTGCGATATCGGCAAACGTCGGCGACAGGGTACTCATAGCGATTGGTTCTTTTAGCGCCAGTGAAAATTCCCGTATAATGGAATTAATCGAAGAAATTGGAACTGTTGATCGCAATGTTTATCTGCCTGAATCATTGGATGCGTCGAATGTTCATCGTCTTGGTGTTAATCTTGCCGGTCTTAGCGAATCACAGGCGGCTCAACTTGCCGGGGTAATCAATGACGCAAATGGTCGAGGCGCAACGGAACAGACGCTCATGGCTGAGTCAAAGAAGGGGACGAAATGACACAGTCAATAACTCAAGTCGGCAGCAGCGTTGACGCGTTGACGCGGGAGCTGGAAATAATCGCGAGCAATGTCGCGAATGCGAATACTACAGGGTTTAAACGACTATCTAATGCTTTTTCAAAAGTCCTTGATTCACAGAAGGGGAAGGCGGAAACATATGCTCCGGGGACTATAGATTTAAAATCCGGACTTGATTTTTCGCAGGGTAACGTGGTTCAGACCGGAAGGTCTATGGATTTTGCACTGTCAGGTTCCGGTTTTTTTGTCGTTGAGACGCAGAATGGGCCTCTTTACACTCGTAACGGGGTGTTTTCGACGAATCAAAACGGCCAGATAGTTGATGAAATGGGCAGGACGGTAGAGGGAGAAAGTGGTCCCATTACGGTGCCGGCAGGAGTTAGCGTTTCGGATATTCAGGTTTCATCGGGAGGACAAATCTCGGTCGGCGGCGCCGCCATAGGCAAATTCAAGGTGGTGGATTTCGCGGACAGCGACAAAAGCAAGCTTGTTTCCGTCGGCAACAGCTCTTTTGCAATGTCGGACAATAACGTTCAGCCGACGTCGGCGGCAAACGTGGTGGTCAAACAGGGTTTCCAGGAATCGTCCAACGTAAAAATAGTTGATGAAATGGTTGATATGGTAATGGTAACGCGCCTTTACGAAGCAAATATGAGATGCGTTTCGGCCCAGAAGGATAACGCGAGCACTCTGACAAATGTAGCAATGGGGTAAAGGGTTATTTTTAAAATAAGCGCACTTTAGCGTTCAGGAGATTAGTTATGTTAAAGGCATTTTCGACAGCGGCGACAGGTATGGCGGCTCAGCAGATGATGGTGGACGTTATTGCCAACAACCTTGCCAACGTCAACACAACCGGTTTCAAAACCAGCCAGATTAATTTTCAGGACATGCTTTACCTGAAGATGAAACAGGCAGGTGCGGAGATTGCTTCAGGAGTTAATACTCCTTCCGGACTGGAGATAGGCAGCGGTGTGCGACCCGTGTCAACGACCAAGCTTTTCACCGTCGGCGAGATGGACAACACCGGCAGGTCACTTGATATTGCAATTTCGGGCGATGGTTTTCTTCAGGTAACATTGCCTAACGGGGAGACGAGATATACACGCGACGGTTCACTTCAGGTTAATGCCACCGGCCAGCTTGTTACCACTACCGGTTACACAATAGAGCCGGCAGTAACACTTCCTACGACATACGCCAGTGTTGATATCGGCAAGGACGGCACGGTCAGCGTTACTGATTCTACAGGTGCACAGTCATCGGTGGGAACGCTGCAACTGGTTCGTTTTGTGAACCCGGCCGGATTGGCGGATGAGGGCGATAATTTGTATTCTCAGACGGCAGCGAGCGGCACTCCAACTACAGGTACCCCTGGCCAGAACGGGCTTGGCACAATTCAGTCGGGTGCGCTGGAAAAATCCAACGTCCAGATGGTAACCGAGCTTGTGAACCTGATAACGGCGCAGCGGGCGTATGAAATAAATGCGCGGGCGATAAAAGCCGGTGATGATATGCTGCAAACCGCGACAAATGTTGGGAGATAGTAAAGCTATGAATATCAGATTGATTGGTTTGGCTGTTATAATGTTGATGGTTCAAGCGGATTTGTGCTTGGCATCGGCGGACAGCGATGAAATTGTTTCGGTTCCGCAGTCGCGCCTGGCAATTTATCTGCCGAGAGACGTTTCTGTGGAAGGCGAAAGTCTGACCCTTGGCAAAATAGCCGTAATTACGGGCGAAGATGCTCTTGTAGCGAAGGCGAATGATATTGAGCTTGGCAGGTTTTCGAATTCCGGCCAGATTATCACAATAGACCGGTCGCTAATTCTTAGCCGGCTTGCGTGCAGCGGGATGCCGGCGTGTAATCCTGAACTGTCGGGCGCCGACAAGGTTGCTGTCAGACAGATGTCAATGGTGATTAAGGGTTCCAGTATTGTCGAGTCGGCTTCAACGTTTCTGGCTAATTCCGTCAAAGAGCAGTCAATCGCAAGGTGGGAACTGTTGAGGATGCCTGCAGATGTGATACTGCCAGCTAATGTACAGAATGTCGAACTGGTTCCTCGTTTGTTTTCTCGCGTCACGAATGGACAGGCCGTTATTGAAGTTGGCGTAGTTGCAGGCGGCAAACAGATAGAAACACGCCAGGTTATCTTCCGTCCCAAATATAATACTCAAAGGGCTGTTACAACGGCAGACGTGAATGAAGGGGCGGCGCTTACGGCTGACAACACAAAGATTGAAAATGTCATTTCGGATATGCCGGAGCCGACGAACTGGTCAAAGCCTTATGGGCTTGTCGCGACTCGCTATATACCTGCAGGAACTGTTGTCGGCTCAAATATGGCAAAGTCGCCTCGGCCACAAGTGATAATCGAGCGAAATCAAAATGTAGTCATACGAATCGACAGGAATGGACTTGTTGTAACAGCGACGGGCAGGGCCACACAGCAGGGCCGGCTCGGGGAATATATAAAGGTCAAGAATGTTGATTCGCAACGGGTGATAATGGCCAAAGTTAATGAAGACGGAACTGTGGAGCCTGTTTTTTAAGGGAAAGCGATAATGAGACAGAACGTACAAAATACAAAAATAAGAACGAGCGTTGCCATAGTAGCTATTTTTTCGGTGTTATTTATCGCCGCTTTTGCGCAGGGCGGGTCAATATGGGCCAAGAGAGATAAAAACAGCCGTAATATTTACGCTGATGACACCGCCAGAACTATCGGCGATGTGCTGACCATTAAAATTACCGAAGCAAGCAAGGTCGATAACACAGCCAAGAGAGACCTTGAGAAAGATGTTACCAAGTCAAATACGTTCGATGGAAAAATCGGAGATATTGCCAAACTCGGCAATATGGGATTGAGCGCTAATTCTACCAACAAATTGAGCGGCAAAGCGGATTATACGGATGAACGCGACTTCGAAGACAGCATTACTGTAACGGTAGTTGACATTCAGCCCAACGGCAATCTTGTTGTTATGGGCATTCGCAATCGCAATATCGGTGGGGATACCCAAACTATCGAAGTAAGCGGCATAGTTCGTACGAGCGATATTTTGTTTGATAACACGGTAAAAAGCACGCAGGTGGCGGACTTCCGTCTTGTCAGCAAAAACGGCGGCGTTGCAGATCCGTACACCAGGCCCGGCTGGCTGGGCAGTATATTCGATGTTGTGTGGCCTTTCTAACTGCTTGAAAACAGGGGCTGTTATATTTTTTCAGGATATATATTTATGAAAAGTCGTTTCATTGTGATGATTGGAATCCTGCTCAGTTTTGCCCAGGGTGGGCGATGCGAAAGGATAAAGGACATCGTTGATATACAGGGTGTTCGAGGCAACCCGCTTTCCGGAGTTGGGCTGGTAATCGGTCTGACGAACACAGGCGACTCGACTCAGCCGTCTCGCCAGATGCTGACCAACATACTGCGGGATTCCGGGCTGGTAATTTCGCCGAAGGATTTGACCGGAGGCAACATCGCGCTTGTGATGGTTACTGCTGAGCTTGGGCCGTTTGCACGCGAAGGTTCTCGAATTGACATTGATGTTTCGGCTGTTGGAGACGCCAAGAGTTTGCAGGGCGGGATGCTGCTTCCCACGCCGTTAAAAGGTCTTGATGACCAGGTTTACGCGATTGGGCAGGGCGGCATTTCGTTGGGCGGCTGGTCGGCAAGCGGAAACGAAGCAACCATTTCCAAGAACCATCAAACTGTGGGTAGAGTTCCCGGCGGGGCAACCGTTGAAAAGGCCGAAATCGCGACATTTGTCGAGCAAATAGCCGACCAGAGATTTATTACCCTGGCTCTCAGGAATAATGACTTTACCACAGCACAGCACATCAGCAAGATTATAAATGACAGCCATAAGGATATTGCGACAGTGATTGACGCGGGTACCATCAGGGTTAATATACCAAGGGAAGTTGACCAGAAAGGCATAGCCGGTTTTATTGATGAGATAACCCTTTTTGACGTTACGGTCGATGTACCGGCGGTTGTCGTGGTGAATGAACGGACAGGGACGATTGTTGTCGGCGAGAACGTCGGTATATCAGCCGTGGCTATTTCTCAGGGCAGTTTGGTTGTCAAAATTAAAGAGACGGAGATTGTCTCGCAGCCGACAGCGCCGTTTTCCGATGCTGGAACAACGGAAAAAGTGCCGGATACAACCGTGGGTGTAGAAGAGAGGGGCGGTTATTTGATTCCTGTCAATCATGCAGTTACAGTAGCCGACCTTGCCAAGACGCTTAACGCAATAGGCGCAACACCAAGAGACCTTATCGCCATATTTAACGCTTTGAAAAAAGCCGGTGCGCTGCAGGCCCGACTGGAAATAATGTAGGTGTAATTATGGATGGTTCCGAAATTACATTGAATACGTCCACGATATTGTCAAACGCTCAGGGGCAGTCATCTGTTGCGGGACTTACGGCAAATGCCGGTAGCGTCCAGTCATCCGATGCGACATCAGCCACAGACAAAAAAACCGAGCAGGCCGCCAAGGATTTTGAGTCGGTCCTGCTGACGAAAGTTCTTGAGGGGATGGAAAATACCGTAAGTCAGTTCAGCGCCGGGGAGGAGGAGGCGGGTTCTGAGCAGGTCAAGGGGTTGTTCACGCTTTTCCTTGCTCGTGATATGGCCGACAAGGGCGGGCTTGGATTATGGAAGGACCTGAACGCGTTTTTCAAGGATATGCAGAAAACGAATACTACTTCGCAATCGGTGGATGAAAAATTATGAACGAGCAGACGGTAGATATAACCGGCAGGATTGAAGAGCTGCTGAATGTTCTGGCACGGGACATGACGCACATCGAATATGCCGTTTCGAAACTGAACGACCTACGCGGATTTGTCATAAAACGCGACGAAAAGGGGCTTGCTCAGCTTCTTGGGGAAATACGCGAGGAAACTATGGACTATCAGGCCAATGAGGAGCGTCGCAACATTATACGAAAGGAATTAGCCGGATTATTCGGCTGCCAACCGCGGGAGTTAACGTTGTCCGTTCTTAAAAAACGTATTTCAGGGGCCGCCGGGGCAGCTATTGGCGAAAGCCAGGAAAAACTGAAAAAAATGGTCGGACGTTTACGAGTCGAGTACATATCAACGGCTGCTCTGTTATCGGAGTGTTCCAGGATAAATTCGGCTCTGTTGAGAATCATTTTTAATCGCAGCAGGATGGGGCCGGCCTGTTATGGCTCAAACGGTCTTACCACGCGAGAATCCGGAGCTGCCTTTATGAATATGCACCTGTGATTGGTTTTTGACAAGGTACAGATACTATGAGTAGTATTAATATAGGACTTTCTGCTCTGAATGCCGCTATGAAGGCGCTTGATGTTGTTGGCAATAATGTCTCCAATGCCAGCACAGATGGCTATCACAAGCAGGTAGTTGATTTGAGCCCTTCCTATTCCGTCTCAGACGGAAATACACTGGTAGGAGGCGGTGTTGACGTTACAGGCGTAACAAGCGTAGTTGATAAATACCTCGAACAGGAAATTATCAGGCAGCAGTCCACGCTTAGCCAGACCACTCAGGAAGCAAGTACTCTTTCGGACATAGAGACAGCGTTCGGCGAGCTTAGCACCAGCAGCACCGGCCTGAGTACTTCCATCAGTAATTTTTTTAATGCCTTTAGCGACCTGAGCGCTCATCCAGACGAGGTTGCTTATCAGAACGAAGTCGTATCGGCCGGCCAGACAATGGCCAGCCAGTTCAATACTCTTGGCAAATATCTGGATAATCTTGAAGTGGAAACTAAATCGCAGGTGGATGCCGATGTTAAGCAGATTAATGCGCTCTCTGGTCAGATTGCCGAGCTTAACGGCAATATACAACACGTCGAAATGACCGGCGGCCAGGCGAACAACCTGGTTGACCAGAGGGATGCGCTTATATCAAAAATGTCTCAATTGACCGGCGTTCAGACGCAGGAAATGGATAATGGTGTGGTTGATGTGGTCGCCTGCGGCGTGTCGGTGGTCGTGGGCACAAACCAGATAAACCTGGTGACCGGCCTTCAATCTGATGGCAAGGTTGGTATATCGGCTGCCGGGACATACTCCTACGATACTGCGGTCGATGGTGGAGAGGTTGGCGGCCTGCTGGAAATATATAACAACACCGCAAGCAGTATTCATACCAGTCTTGATACCCTTGCCAGCTCGATAATTCAACAGGTCAATAAATGTCACGTTCAGGGCATAGGCACCGACGGCTCATTTACCGAGCTTGATGGGCAGGTGATGCCGAGTGATTCAATCAGTGATTATGTCCCGCCCGTAAGCGACGGCTCATTCTTTATCCGCGTAACCTATACCGACCCGGATACAAAGCAGGTAACGGTAACCAGGCAGCAAATCAACGTGAGCACTACTGAATCCCTGGGCGATATTGCCAACGCTATATCCAACATCCCGGGACTGAATGCTACGGCATCCAATAATAAGTTGAGCATTCAGACCGATGCTAATTATAAGTTTGATTTCCTGCCGGCGTTACAGTCAGAACCAACCAGATGCTGTTATACAGCAACCAATTATCCCTCGGTATCGGTATCAGGCGCCTATACCGGGACAGAAAACCAGACCTTTACCTGTGTAGCTACCGGTAGCGGCTCCGTCGGCAATGGAACTTTGAATTTAGAGGTAGAAGACGGCAATGGGAACGTTATCGATACTTTTAACATCGGTTCCAGCTATGCGGCGGGCGACGAACTCGATTTAGGAAATGGAATCGAAATATCGGTCGGTGCAGGCGACCTTAATGCCGGCGATAATTTCGCAGTTGATGCCTATGCAAATACAGATACGTCGGGTTTGCTGGCTACAGTCGGGCTGAACTCCTTTTTTACAGGCAGCAGCGCAACTGATATAGCGGTGTCAAGTGATTTGGCGGATAACCCGGGCAGGGTGGCTTCGGCATCCGGGGCCGACGGGACGGATAACAACAATGCGCTGAAACTGGCTTCGCTGAGCGACCTGAAAATTGACGGCCTGAATTCTATGACTATCAGCGATTATTACCAGCAGTTGGTTACTGGGATAGGTGAGCAGGTGTCTGTTAAAAAGACCGCGCAAACCAACAGCGAGGATTTGGTGCTGAGCTTGACCAACCAGGAGAGCACTGTCAGCGGCGTTGATATTAATGAGGAATCAGCCAAGATGCTCGTTTATGAGCAGATGTTCCAGGCAGCGGCCAAATACATTAGTACGGTGAATAATTCACTAACGAGTTTGATGGACATATTGTAGTTATGATTTTCACAGGTGACGGCGTATGAGCGGAATGCTGGATATAACATACAACAACGTAACTTATGCTCTGTATAGGTACACATCTAAGCTTACCCAACTCCAGGAAGAGGCCTCTACTGGTTCAAAAATCAACCGGGTATCGGATGATCCTTCCGATGCATATCGCGTTCTAACGCTGCAAAACGAGGAAAGCTCCCTTAAAAACTACAGTGACAAGCTTGCCGATATGTGCAACACGCTCGATACAAGCTCGTCAATTGTTCAGTCGATGGCATCGACAATTAACACGGCGAAAGTCGATATTACACAGGTCACAAGCGGCACTTATGATCAGAGCAGCAGAGACAGCACCGCATCGGCAATTAATGATTTACTGGGACAACTGGTCCAGATGGCGAATACCCAGTATGACGGCCAGTATTTGTTCGGAGGCAACAATACCAGTTCGGCGCCGTTTGTTGCCAAATACGACAGCAGCGGCAATATTACTTCAGTTACTTATCAGGGCAGTCAGCAAGACCGAACTGTCGAAGTTGCCCCAGGTGTGTCGGCGTCGGCATACATAAACGGCGACGATTTGTTCAGTTCCAACGACAGAGGTACGCCGGTCTTCACCAGCACAACGGGAGCTGCCGCTGGTTCGGGAACTTCAAGCGTTACCGGAAGCGTTTGGCTGACCGTTTCTGCTGATGATGATGGGAACTACAAATTGTCAATCGACGACGGTGCATCCTGGGTTAGCGTTCCGCCCGGCGGGGATGATAACTTGGCAGTTACCGATTCTCGTACGGGCAAGGTGCTTTATGTTAATACTAAGGGAATTACGGCTACAGGCACTGACCTTGTCCGTGTTCCCGGAACTCAGAATGCGTTCAATGCGCTGATTGACATTCGGGATATGCTGAAAAACGACAAAGGCCTTTCCAATTCGCAGCTTTCTGATTTACGGGACTCGCTATCGAATTCGCTGGACGAGGTATCGAGCTTGCTCATGTCAAAGGAGAGTACCTTAGGTTCTAAAAGCTCGTTTTTAAATAATCTGAAGACCAGCCTTGATAGCTTGAATACCACCAACTCGGACGAGGTAGATTCGATAAAACAAGCCGACGTTGCCCAGGTTTCCGTAGACCTGAGTCGTTACCAGAATTTGTATCAAATGTCGCTGGCGGTGGCGGGTAAGTTGCTGTCGGTGTCGTTGCTTGATTACATTCAATAGGCCGGTTTTGGGGCTGCAGAACAAGTCCTTTGTGGCAGTTAAGTGCCGTAATGTTCGATATTTATACAAATTCCGAATTTTCTCCATGTGGCATCTTGGCTGGCGAGGTCTGTGGTGGGGTAGCGACCGGCGGGCACGTGATTTGCATTGTTTTTAGGAGTGGTAGCATTGTATGAAAATGGCCGGTTTTGGGACTGGTTTTTAAAACTACTTAGGGAGTGCAGGTAAATGGAATGTGTGGCTAATTACTATCAGAAGGGGTTGGAACTGGCTGAAGCAGGAAGGCATAAAGAGGCGCTGGAATGTATCCAGAAATATATGCTCGGAGCCCCCAACGATGGCCAGGCGATAAATGACGCTGGCGCTATTTTGCACTGCCTGGGGCGAAGCGAGGAAGCCGTAGATTATTTCCGCAAAGCAAGGACCCTCATACCGGACTCAGCGGAGGTTGTCTGGAATCTTACAGAAGCATATCTTGCTACCGGTAAAGCCAAGCACGTGGTTGGACTTTTTGATGAAATGACTCACAAGGGTATTCTGAATCCTGACGTCATGAACAGGACCGCCAATATATTGCTTGATCAGGGCGATAAAGCCAATGCTATCGAGACCATGCTTCGTTCGCTGCAAATGATGCCGAACCAGGAAATTTTGAAGCCGATGATTGAGGTCATTCGCAGTAAAAGGCCTAAGGTCGCGTTTTTCTGCGGTTTAACGGGGGACGTAAAGTTTCTCAACGATATTTACGCATTTATCGAACAGCGATTCCAGGTCAGATTTATCGAGAGCAGGGATATTAAGCAAATACACGAGGCAATGAAATGGAGCGATATTTCGTGGTTTGAGTGGTGCACTGACCTTGTGGTCGAGGCCTCAAGGTTGCCCAAGGTCTGCAAGACAATAGTGCGTTTGCACCGGTTTGAAGCGTATAACGACTGGCCATCGAAGGTGAAATGGGAAAACATCGACACGCTTATTACCGTGGGCAATACATTTGTGAAAGATGCTCTGCTTAGGCAGGTTCCGGCACTGGAGGCCCGCACACGCTCAGTTGTGATTCACAATGGCGTAAATTTCCAGAAATACAAATACGTTGCAAGGCCGCGAGGCAAAAATATCGCCTGCATCGGCTATCTCAACGCAAGAAAAAACCCTATGCTTTTACTGCAGTGTATGCAGAAACTGCACTACATAGACCCTCAATACAAGCTGTTCTTCGCCGGCGTTTTCCAGGATGCTGCTCTTGAGCAGTATATCCGCTATATGATTAAGGCGATGGACCTTACAGGCGTGGTATTCTTTGACGGATGGCAGGATGACGTTAATACCTGGCTTCAGGACAAGCACTACATTGTTTCAACCAGCATTGGCGAAAGCCAGGGGATGGGTGTCCTTGAGGGAATGGCCTGCGGATTAAAGCCGGTTGTTCATAATTTCCCCGGCGCCGACCAGATATTCCCGTCCGAGCATATCTTTAACATTTCGGAGGAGTTCTGCCGGCAGGTTTGTGATGAAAATTATGAGCCGGAGCGATACCGCAGGTTTGTAGAGGAAAGATATTCTCTTGAAAAGCAGTTGAACGCAATCAACAAGCTGTTCCTGCGTTTTGAAAGCGAAATAGAGGCAGGCGATCTGGCGGTTGCCTGTAGTACTTGATAATAACGCTGCGATGTCAGAAGGAATTCAAAGCAATATGGGGCCGATGGTCAGCATTATTTTGCCGACGTTCAACAGGCCTTTGTATCTGGCGCAGGCGCTTTCGAGCGTCGTGCGCCAGCGGTACGATAACCTTCAGATAATCGTTGTAAACGACGGGGGATGCGACGTAAGCAGCATTGTAAAATCATTCGACGACCCCAGAATCGTATTCATCAACAGGCGTGAAAATCGCGGCAAGGCGTTTTCTCTCAACGAAGCTCTTGCGATGGCCAAAGGGAAATATATCGCGTACCTTGACGATGACGACATCTATTATACGCACCATATCGAGACGCTTGTTGACACGCTGGAAAACCGCTCGGAGTGCGGCGTTGCCTATACCGACCTGTATAAATCCTATTGCCGGATAACAACCGACGGCGGACGGATTGTACTAAGCAAAGTCGTCGAGGTAAGCAGGGACTTCGACCGATTTGTGATGCTGTATTTTAACCACGTGCTGCATGTGAGTTGTCTTCATCGCAGAGACCTTCTGGACAAGACCGGGCCATATAATGAAGGTCTGAATATCCTGATTGACTGGGATATGACTCGCCGGCTGGCGTTCTTCACTGATTTTTGTCATATTCCCGATATTACGGGCGAATACTATCATCCGGAAGGGGAAAACGACAGGATATCGGTTCGGCGTCGCAAAGACAAGATGGAATATGCTCGCAACGTTCTGGCGATACGCACCACCAGGCCGGCTAAACCGTGGTCAAAGCTCGCCGATTTATCCATAATTTTTTTGACGGAACGGCTTAACCAGGATGCGGGCAATACCGTGGGACTTATCTGGCGCCATACTTTTTATCCATACAAGTTATATCTGCCGCTGCCAGGCGATGATTTCTCGCGGATTAATACGGATATGCCTAACATTGTTACGGTGCCCGTTGACTCTGTCTGTTCGCAATTGCAGTGTATTGACAGGGCTCTTGCAGATTGCGAGGGTGAATATGTGGCGGTGGTTCCAGCCGGCTTCCCGGTACGTGATATGTGGCTCGAAGATTCGCTTTATGCGTTGCTCAATACAACAAAAACAAACGAGGCATTCGAGCTTGAGGATTCCACGCCCTATTGCTGGGCTGTAGTTGCTCGCAAGGACCATTTGCAGCTTGCCCGCGGCAAATTTCCGCATCTGCCTTTACGCGACGGACTTATATCCGCTGGTGTTAATGTCCGACGGATACGTCCCGATGAAATTCCGTTCCAGTTCGACAGTTTGGTCAAAGAAGCCAAGGATGAGGAAAAAGCCCATAATTGGAAACAGGCGGCGGAAGTATATGAGTATATAGGCGAGCATTACCATAACCAGTTATTGACGAAATCATGGGCTACCTGGGCATTGTTTAAGGCGGGCGATTTGGACAAGGCGTCCGAATTTGCTTCATGGATAAATCAGCGTCGCCTGACGGCTGATATGCTGTTGCTTGAGGCGAAAATTAAACGCCGACGAAACGATTTTAAATCGGCCCTGGTTTTGCTCAAAAAGGCGGAGGAGATTATCGCTGGCAGTGATTCTGCCGGTGTTAAAACGTCATCGATTGCCACTAAATATTGCAATATCGCATAGATAACAGGAACCAGCCAATGTCTGAAGAAAGACCTCTTACAACCGAGACCGAACAAAATGAGATTGCCGAACAGCATAATTCAACACAGCATTATGAAGTGTTGATGGAGCTTGGCGATTGCCTGACGAACGTTGGGAAATACGATGAGGCACAGCGGAGATACGAAGAGGCAGCTTTGCTTTCTCCCGATGCCGCCGGGCCGTACGTTGGTCTTGGCGTTGTTGCACTGCAGAAAAATATGCTCGAAGACGCCGATATCGCATTTCGTGTTGCCTGCCGGCTCGACCCGAATTGCGCAAAGGCATACGCGGGGCAGGCGATGATTGAGCAGAAGAAGAAAAATTATTCCCAGGCGTTTAAAATGTATCTGAAGTGCCTTGAGCTTGAGAGTGATAATCTTACCGCTCTGCTGGGCCTGTTTCAGGCGTCCTGCCAGATGGGCTCGTTTGAAGAAATCATTCACTACCTTAAGGTTTATCTTGATATGCATCCCGGCGACACGTCGGTTATGTTCGCGCTGTCGGCTTTGTATATGAAAGACGGTCGGCTGACCGAATCGCGGAAGATTATTAAGGATATTCTGGTGTTGCAGCCGGAGCATAAGGATGCTGCGAACCTGCTCGAAGAGGTTGAACGCGGAATAGCACAGCGGGAACTGTCCGGGGTTTGTAGCCCATCAACTCTTCGATTGGACTCAGGGCATACTGTGCCCAGGACAACTCCTTCAAATGCGCTCTCATAACTGACAAATGAAGCAGGAAGATGAAATACAATTATTGAAAGAACTTGCCGGTACCTTGGAAAGGCAGATTGAGCTGGTTCGCCACGATGACGTCGCGGGGCTGGAGGGGCAGGTCGGTAATGGTGGACAGCTTGCCAGGAAGATAGCGGCTGCCGGTTTACTTGACAGACCGGCATACGACGGATGGCGCGAACGTCTGGCCGGGTTGTACCGGAAGCTGCAGCTTATGCTTTCGACCCGGAAAGACGCCGTTGCCGGACAGCTCAAGGCGGTTAACAAGGGTAGAAAAACACTTGCGATGTATAGAAGCAGTGTTTGAAGATGAAAATGGTTGCCCACGACAGCCTGTTTCTCCGATAAAAATTTTGAAATATTATAAAGGGTAAATAAAATGGCGGAAACATTAGGTTCTCTATGCGATAAACTTATCATTGTAAACCTTAAGATATGGCACAGTGATAATGAAGCTAAACTGTCAAGTTTGTTAAAGCAGGCAATAGCTATTCAGGACGAGTTAAATGAATTCATGGAGGACGCCCTTAAGGGAAATATTCCTCAGGACAAATTAACTTTTGCATCAAATAAAATTTATAGCAGGAAAGGGAATGACATCGAAGAAATCGAAGGAACAATCGGCGGCGTTTTTTCGAAGCTTGCCGAGGTAAACTGTGAATTGTGGCATGAACAAGAGAAGGTATATGAATTTGAAAAAGTGCCCGTTGAACATAAAAATGGTGTGGTGAAGGGCCTGGCCCTGTTAAATCTCAAAAGAAACAAATGTATTGACTTAATAGACAGGCAATTCGCTGATATGGTTAGAGACAAGTGTGTCCAATTCAGTTAAATATGAAAATATGAGGATTTTTCCGCCGCCTGACATTGAAATTAAGTTAAAAGGATAAGAAAATGCAATCGCCGACCAATTCAATATGCAATGGAAAACCTCGCGGTATTTTTATTAATGCTCAAAAGGCAAATTGCAGCATATATGAATCCGGGGTCATGGTCTATCAGTGCCTGAAATTGTCGGATAAATATAGTTTGGATTATATGGAAATTGATCCTCATAATCTGGAACTTAACAAATATGATTTTTATTTTTTCAATTATCATCATGCGACAATGAATTTTATTGATACGAAGACCATAAGGCAGTTGCCTGGTCTGACGCTTGTGACTATTCTTGAAACTTTACCTAATAATCCTTTCCCGTTATGTCCGCCGAGTGATTTCGATATTTATTGCGCCATAGATCCCACGATGAATGTTCCAGACAGAAGGGTTTATGCGTTCCCTCGCCCTCTTGAAGTCGCGGAGCATATTACGCCTTATAAAGAAACGGAAATTCCGGTCATCGGAAGTTTTGGGTTTGCGACTCCGGGCAAAGGTTTTGAATTGGTAGTTGATGCGGTCAACAAGGAATTTGACGAGGCGATCGTTAGAATCAATATTCCATGTTCGACTTATGCCGATGACGTCACGTATAAGCTTTTCAAGCAAAAATACTCGGATTATTTGAGTGGTTTATGTAAAAAAGTCGCTAAGCCGGGAATTAAAGTCATTATTACTAACGACTTTATGAACAAGAACGAATTGATTGAGTGGTGCGGTAAAAATACGCTTAACTGTTTTTTCTATGACCGAAATCAGCCGGGGCTTGCTGCGACGACCGATCAGGCCATTACAAGCGAAAGGCCTTTGCTGGTTTCAGCCAATGAAACATTCAGGCACATCCATAAATATATTAAACCCTATCCATATCAAAGTTTAAGAGAAGCCATTAAGTTTTCCAGGGCTGCCGTATTGAACATGAAGAAGGATTGGCATCCCAGGAAATTCGCGGAAAAATTTGAACAGGTGTTGGAAGATTGCAATATGCTTCCCGGAACTAAAAGAGAAAATGAAAATATTGTAATCGCCTCAGATGGGAAAAAAGATACGATTCTGATTGTCTCTCACAAAAAAGCGCAGTGCGGAATTTATCAATATGGCGTCGATATTGCTAATGCGCTTCAAAAGTCCAAAGTATATGATTTTGTTTATGTGGAATGTTCCAGTCAGTCGGAATTAAATGAGGCGATGGCGGTATATCATCCCAAAATCATTATCTATAACTATTACCCTTATACGATGCCCTGGCTGAATCGCCATATCACTAAAGGTTATCGCATTCCTCAATTTGCCATTATGCATGAAGTGACGCAGGAAGAAGCCGATAAAGCCACACAGGAAATGTTCGACGGATTTTTATGCCCCGACCCAACACTGAAGGAAAACAACCCGTATGTGTTTAAAACGGCAAGACTGATTCCGCAATATTATAATTACCAAAACATTCCGGATATAATTACGATAGGCAGCTTTGGATTCGGTTTTTGCGACAAGGGTTTTGAGCGATTGATTGATATCGCGCAGAAGGAATTTGACAGCGTAAGAATTCGTATCCACATGCCTTTTAACAGTCTGGCGGATGACAAAGGGGCTGTACATGCGCTGAATACCGCGGAACGATGCAGAAAAACAGTCACCAATAAAAATGTTGAACTGCAGATAAACCATTCTTATCTGAGCAAGGAGGAATTGTTTTCGTTCCTGGCAGGCAACACCATTAACGCATTTTTTTATGATACCAATAAGGACAAAGGTGTTTCAAGCGTTATTGACTCAGCCCTGGCTGTCCGGCGACCTATTGCAATAACAAAATCGGGAATGTTCAGGCATATCTGGAATGCCGTGCCTTCCATTTGTATTGAAGATTCCGATTTGAAAACGATTATCCGAAACGGGATAGTTCCGCTTGTTCCTTTTTATAATGACTGGAGTGAGGCCAGTTTCATTAAAAGATATGAAGAAATATTGGATAAAATATTAGGTAAAGCCAGGGATGATGCTGGCAAAATAGACATCCCAAAAGACATTTCTTGTGAATGTAAAGACACGGGTGTTGCTATCGAAAGGCAAGATGCTATGAATGACAGAAATGCGTTAATTCAAGAGGCCGAGAGATTGATTCAGGCGAAAGATATTATAAAGGCGAGGGGTATTCTTAATGGGATACTCAAACTTGATTCGCAAAATATTGTTAGTATTATCGATTTGTCCGTCTGTGATATTCTTGAGGGTAAAAGCGCCGATGCAATTAAGAAGCTGAACATTGTGTTGAGTATTGAACCGGACAACAAAGTTGCGAAAGATAATCTTCTGTATGTGCTTCAACAGGATCAAAATTGCGGGAATGAAAAGGGCGGCTCCAAGCAAATGCGGCCTATCAGTAATGTTCAAATTGAACTTGCGGGTCGGTGTTCTGCTGAGTGTGAATTTTGTGACTGGGTTCGACGTCCCAAAGAGCAGATGATTTGTATGGATACGGAATTGGCAAAAAAGTGTGTCCGTGAGGCGCGTGAACTTGGCGCAAAGCAGATATCATTTCATATTACAGGCGAGTCTCTCCTTCATCCCGATTTACTCGATATTCTTCCCCGTGACTATCCCATCCTGATAAGCACGAATTGTCTTCAGCTTGAGGACTCTATTGCACGCGAACTCGCCAACATGAAGAATCTCGCCATCATTCTTGCGGTGCTGTGGAGCGAGCCTGAGAAGAAGCGAATAACAAGCATCGTTAATGCCGCGTCGTTTCTCCAAATGAACCCTCACAATCGTTTAATCGTCTTGCAGATGATTTGCTCAAAGAATTCAATTCCGTGGGTTTCGTTCATGTATAATTATTTTTCTCCATACCTCAACAAGTTGTCGCAGCTTCAGCTCCACATCAAGCAGCCGTACACACAGGAGCCGGAACGTCCGACGTTAGGGTATATTCCCGAGGGCATTCCCGAGAGTCCGCGTGTACAGGTTGATCGGATGCCGACGCCGCAGTCATGCGGGCCGGATTGTGTGGCATTTTCGCCCAACCCTTCAACCGACATTTTGATACAATCGGATGGTCAGATTAAACCGTGTTTCAAGCGGTGGCCGCATTGGAATCTCGGTAACGCGCGGAACACATCGCTCAGGGAGGCATGGACGAGCGAACGATTTGCGGAAATACGCCGCATCTGGTCAAAGGGGGATCCTGACAACCAGTTGGCGTGTCATGATTGTATCCGCATGGCTGTTCCCCGAGGGGAGCCGGTCTGGTGGGGTCCTGGCGGAACAAATGTGCCTCCGTCGGCGCTCAATAGCGATCAATCAAAGAGATCTAATGATCCTAATCCTTATCCGAAGCTATATGTGTGAAGTAGGAAATTTTAACCACTATGGTGATAAAGAATCAGAGATGAATAGATGACGAGACAATAGTCATGAATGCAATTATATTTGGAGCCGGTGGACAGGACGGTTACTATCTGGAGCAGATATGCCGCAGCCGGGGTATTGATGTCATCGGCGTATCCCTTTGGGGGCCAGCCCGGATTCGGGGCGATATTGCGGACTTTGCTGTGGTTGAACGGATTATAGCGGAAAATAAGCCGGATTACGTTTTTCATTTGGCTGCGAGTTCGACTACAAGGCATGATGCACTGTTCGAAAATCACAGCGCTATTTCAACCGGCACAATAAATATACTGGAAGCGGTGAAACGCCATTCGCCTGCTTCAAAAGTTTTTATTACGGGAAGCGGGGTGCAATTCAAAAATAATGGGAAACCCATCTCTGAGGCGGATGAATTTGAGGCAAACAGCCCATATTCCGTCGCTCGTATTCAATCGGTCTATGCGGCACGTTATTATCGTTCGCTGGGTATTCGAACTTATGTGGGGTATTTATTCCACCATGAAAGCCCGTTCCGCGATGAATCGCATGTCAGCAAAATGATTACGAATGCAGTGCAAAGAATTTCATCGGGCAGCCAGGAAAAAATAACATTAGGCGATCTGTCTGTTAAAAAAGAATGGACGTTTGCCGGCGATACAGTAGAAGGTATGTTTACATTAGTCCAGCAGGATGAGGTGTTCGAAGCCGTGATTGGTTCGGGTGTTCCGTATTCAATTGAAAACTGGCTGGAAGTATGTTTTGGCATTATTGGCAGGAAATGGAATGATTATGTTATTCTTCGTGAGGGGTTCAAATCCGAGTATCCCCTATTAGTTTCAAATCCGTTTAAAATTCACCAACTGGGCTGGAGTCCCAAAATCAGTTTCAGGCAGCTTGCCGAAATAATGATTAATTATTCGCCACAGGTGAAACTATGAAATCATCATTTGGAATTGCTGTGTTTCATAATATAGGCGATATATTATTATGTACGCCTATAGCAAGACAGTTGAAAGCAGATAATCCGGATTGCGAAGTCATCTGGTACACATCGGAAAGATATAAATTCATTTTGGAAAACAATCCTTTTATAGACCAGATTGTGTCATTCGATGGCGATCCGTTAAAGCTTGACGAATCAATCCCGGAGTTAAAATCAAGGCATCAATGGCCCCAGTTTTT
This sequence comes from Sedimentisphaerales bacterium, assembly GCA_049516395.1. GTDB lineage: Bacteria > Planctomycetota > Phycisphaerae > Sedimentisphaerales > Anaerobacaceae > Fen-1362. Next base: position 404,598 of record JBEKTD010000001.1, read on the forward strand.
CACGCCGGCTGCGTATATGAATCGTGAGAAAACGCCTGGCGGAAGTCTGCCGGAACTCGTAAAGGGTTCTGTTGATTTTGAATGGACGGTTCCGTTTGTGCCGGTTCTGCGATTATCTGAAACTGAAAAAGCAAGGGCCGCTGCTTATTGGAATGGATTGCCATCAGGTAAAAAAATATTGATTGAGACCGAATTTAAATCTCAGCAAAGTCCCTTGACGGAAGAGTATATTGACAAATTATTTGAGATATTTTCGCCAATGAGCCCGATATTTGTCTTTACTGCGAAAAATAAGCCTGAATATTTTGATAAATTCAAAAATAAATATTCAAAAACATTCTGGTGTCAGGAGGAATTCAGATTAAATGCTGAGTTCTATAATCTTTGCGACGCTTTTGTTGGCGTATCGTCCGGGATATCCTGTCTTTCCAACTCCGATTATTGCAGGAATGATGTCCCTCATCTTGAAATATCAAGAGGATATCACTGGAGTAACGCTTCTTATTGCAGCGCTAAAAAGGAGTTATACGTATCCTATTCAAAGGCACGATATATTGACGGACTATATTGGCTTTTTAATAAATTAACTGATTCAGCGGCTGAACATTGTTTCTCTCCCCGTTTTATATCGGACTCCTGTGTTTATGGAACTAAAGAAATCGTTACCTGTACGCTCTGCGGCGCAGCCGGTTATACTGTGGCCAGGGGATGGGATATCGTTAAATGTAATAAATGCGGCAATATATATTCACACGTGCGAATGAATAAATGGGCTATGGAGAAGTATTATTCGGAGGTTTATGCGGTCAATCAACCCACCGCTGTGACGCCTGTCAGAGTTCCTTGCTCAAAAGAGGAAGTGGATTTACTTCCGGAATTCATCGGCGCTCAAAGGCGGGAAATTCTGGCGGAAATTCAATCTCTGCTTAAGGTTGATTTGGCAGACAAGGTTTTAATTGATATTGGCTGTGGTTGGGGTGCTTTTTTACATCATGCGAGAAATCAGGGAATGAAAGTCATGGGATTTGAATTTACCAAACCCAATGTTGAGTTTGGCAGGAATGTTTTAAATATTGATATCAGGCGGCAGCAGTTTATTGATGCGGATGATATTCAGGAGAATTCCGTAGATATCATCGTCATGAATCATTCGCTGGAACGTGTCCCGTACCCCTTTGAGTTTTTGGAAAAAATAGAATATGTCTTAAAACCCGGAGGCATTTTCTTTGGTATGGTTCCAAACTTTGAAAGTATTTGCTCGACAGCATTATTGGGAAAATGGGCTTGGATTGAACCAGATTGGCATTACACTCATTTTACGCCAAATACATTGAAAGAAACTTTGGCCCAAACGGGTTTTTATATTGAGCAACTATATACAACAAGCGGAGATTATGGTGATAACATCCCGATATTAATGTTGAAAAAAATAAAACCAGGGTTAAACGAACCAAACTATCAGCGGCACTTAAAAGAATTTCAAAAGCATGGAAGAGGAGAGCAAATCAATGTTATTGCAGTTAAAAGAGGAAGCTCAAAAGGCAGAATAAAAACAAAAGATAATTCTTTTAATCCTGGTCTTTCAAGTGCAGTCAGGAAAGTTTTGATTGTACGCAGCGATAGCATTGGTGATTTTGTTATCTTTGGCGGGGCCTTGAGGTATTTTAAAAAGCTTTATCCGCAGGCCCGGATTACTTTGGTTGTCAGCGATACGGTAACCGATATGGCGGCAGCGTGTCCGCATGTTGATTCCATTATGTCTTTCAATCGTGCAAAGATGGGACAAGACATACAATGTATGACTGACTTTGTGAATGTAATTCGTAAGGAGCATTACGATGTTGCCATTGCGCCGGCATTATCGCGAGATAAGTTTAGTGACTTTATAGTAATCAACAGCGGGGCGACTGAAAGGATTACTTGTTCTGGTGATACCGCAAATCTGCCTTTGGAACAATTGCGGGAAAATGATAAATATTTCACCAGGATAATTCCAATGGCTGAAGGAATCGGGTTGGAGACAGCCAGAAATGAAGAATTTATCAAAGGTCTTGGCGCAGAACTTGACGGCCCATACAAGCCGGATATCTGGTTGACGGAGGAAGATATCGCTTTTGCAGATAGGTTGTTGAAAAAACTGCAGATTAGTAAACCTGTAATTGTTGCTCCATTTGCTCAAACCAGGAAACGTAATTGGCCGGTTATTCACTGGATGAAGCTGGTTTCTATGCATGCTGATCAGCCTGTTGTTATTTGCGGTGTTGCAGGCGATAAAGCTGAAGCGGAGAAAATAATCAATCTTTCCGGTCATCGAAATATTCATAATCTGTGCGGCCAGACCACGATACGTCAATTAGCGGCGATTATTTCAAAAGCCAAAGTATGCGTCACTTGTGAATCTGCGGCTGCTCATATCGCAGCTGTTGTTAATGTGCCTCATATTGTATTGTTGGGGGGAGGGCACTTTGGCAGATTTATGCCTTATGCCGACACCACGCATTTGGTTTACAATAAGATGAATTGTTTCAATTGCAACTGGAAATGCAGTTATGGTCTGGATGTTCGATGTATTTACTATATTAGCGTTGAGGCTGTTGAGCAAAAACTGTGCGGGGTCCTTGGTAGTGATGCTGTTGAGCAAAAAATGTGTCGGGCTCTTGGCGTTGAGGCTGTTGAGCAAAAACCGTGTCAGGCTCTTGGCAGCAGTGACTATCTTATTTCAGCGATAGTTTCTACTTACAACTCAGAAGAATTTATTCGCGGCTGTCTCGAAGATTTGGAAAATCAGACGATAGCCGACAAGCTTGAGATAATAGTCGTTAACAGCGGCTCCGAGCAAAACGAGGAATCAATCGTAAAAGAGTTCCAGGAGAAATACGGTAACATCGTTTATATCAAGACGGAACGCGAAGGATTATACAGCGCCTGGAACCGGGCGATAAAAGCCGCATCGGGACAATTTTTGACAAGCGCAAACACTGATGACAGGCATCGCAGAGATGCTTTCGAGGTAATGGCAAATACTCTGCTTAAAAACACCGATGTTGTTCTGGTTTACGGCAACCAGATAATTACGGATACCCCCAATCCTTCTTTTGAGAATCATCACGTTATCGAAATGGCCAAAAGGCCAGAATTCAGCAGGCAACGACTGCTCTTTGGATGTTGTGTTGGGTCGCAGCCGATGTGGCGAAAATCACTGCACGATGAATTCGGCGGCTTCGATGAAACGCTGACCGGTGCTGCCGACTGGGATTTCTGGCTGAAAATTGCCGGAAAGTACAGCTTCAAACATATAGATGAATTTCTGGGGCTGTATTATCGTAACGAAAACGGTATTGAGCACGGCCGAAAAATTCACAGCTTGTATGAACGATATGCCGTGGGTAAACGATACGGCAATCCGTATATTTCGGTGATTAAGCAGTATGATGCCCCGGGCAATCCTCTGGTTTCGATTATAGTAACCGCGTATAACGCCGCGGATTATATCTCGCGAACCATTGAAAGCATTCTTATTCAGAGCTACAGGAATTTTGAGATCATTGTTGTTGACGACGGCTCTACCGACAATACCGCGGAGATTGTCCGCGGATTCAAAAACGAACCGATAAAATACTTCTTCAAGGAAAACGGCGGGGTGGCGTCCGCCCGCAATTTCGGTCTGCAAAAGTCCGGCGGGGCATTCATAATTATGCTCGACAGCGACGATATGATGACGCCCGATTACATCGCCAGTCACCTGCAGGGATTTGCGCAGCATCCGGAGGCGGATATGGTTTATTGCGATGATTTGCTTATCGATGAGCAGGACAAGCCAATCCGCGTAATTAACAGGCCTGAGTACTCGAATCCGGACGGGATTATATCCGATATGTTCCGCTGCGGTTTCCCGGTTGTGCATTTCAAAACCTGCATCAAAAGAAGCGTTTTCGACAAACTCGGTCTTTACGACGAACGGCTTATTGTCGCGGAAGATTACGATATGATGAGACGTTTCGTAAAACAGCAATTAAAGATGCGTCATTTGCCGGCGGCGTTATACCTTCGGCGGCTCAGGGCTGACAGTTTGTCAAAGGGCTTCAATGCTGCAAAAGCAAAAAGTCATTTTGATGTTATTCGCAGGTTTACAGAAACGTTTACTCCCGAGCAGTTATTTCCCGATGTACAATGGGATAAGCTGCCGGCTGAGCAAAAAACGATGCTGACCAAGTGCAGGGAGGCCCTTGCCTATCTCGGTATTGGCGAACAATATATAAATTCAAAGGCGCCGGATTATGCAGAGGCGGCCTTCGATATGGCCTGCGAGCAGTTAGACAATTGCTGCAAAATCGAGCCGGCAAACCAGCAGGTCAGGAATCTGCGGGAAAAATGTCAGTCCATTCGCGATAAACACATGTCAAATGCCGGGGAAAATATCTATCAGCAGGTTTGATTTGTAATGCCTGAATATGACCAAAATACTGAAAAGAAACACGGGTCTTTATCGATAATATGATGGATGGACCTGCCCGATGGCTTGATATGGGTATGTCCGATAATATGTTTGCAGCTTAATTGGAAAGCGGATAACAATGGCTACTATAAATTTTCCAGGTCTTTCTACGGGAATTGACACCAGCACGATTATCACACAGATAATTGATGCGGACAGCAATATTAAGAATATGTATCAAGACCGCGTAACAAATTTACAGAACGAACAGGAAGCTCTCGTTACTTTTAAGAGCAACCTCAGCGCCCTGCAGACCGCCGCGTCGAATTTGTCCAATGCTGATGATTTAAAGTCGTTCGATGTTACTTCCAGTGACGAGAGTATTGTTACTGCCGATGCCACCAGCGACGCTGCCGAGGGTACCCATTCTATTGCTGTAAATCAACTGGCAACCTCAGACCGCTGGGTACAGAGTACCGGTACCAAATATAACACCGATTTAGTAGGAGCCGGCACATTTATCTACTCTTACGGCGGCCTGGAGACCACAATTACAACTACCGCCACGACCACGCTTAGCGACCTCGTTGGTTTAATTAATAACGATGCGAATAATCCGGGCGTTACTGCGTCTTTATTGTCCTACAATAACCAATATCACCTGGTTCTCAGCGGCAACGATTCCGGCGCGGATAACAGTATTTTCGTTAATTCAAGCAGCACAGAAACATGGAAGGCCAATGACTTGCTGACCACCGGTGGTGGCGATAACGCGGATACAACCACGCTGTTAACCAAACTCGACAGTCCTCAGTTTAGCGGTACTTTAACCGGCGACGAAACCTTAGTGGTAAGCGGAACCGACCATAACGGCAAGTCGATTACTCCTGTTACTCTGAAACTTACGTCAAATACAACAATCGGTCAAGTTCTCGATGCGATTAACGAGGCCTATGACGGAAACGTCAAAGCCGTGCTCAAAAACGGAACAATTGTCGTTACGGACGCGTTTTCAGGCAAGAGCAAATTTACCGTCTCACTGGATTATCACGACACTGATTCTTCCGCGACCCTGAATATCCCGGCTTTAACCGAAGCTGACGTGGGCGGTTCAACGACGGCCTCCCTCACCGGATTCGCTGCCTCTGATTTTACTAGGAGCCAGGTGGCCCAGGATTCAAAAATAACGGTTGATGGTTTTCCGGCGGCTGCGGCGGTTTCTGAAGTCCAGCAGATTTCGCATTCCGCGGTAACAGGCGGCACTTTCACGCTTAGCTACGGCGGCTATACCACCTCGGCTATCAATTACGACGCAACCACTGCGGAGATTCAGGCCGCGCTCGAAAAACTGCCCAGTGTACAGTCGGGAGATATAACTGTAAGCGGCGATACCCTTGACAGCACTGGCACTGGCGACACGGGCAAGTTGACCTTTACATATGCAGATACCCTCGGCGACGTCAGCAGTATGCTGATAGATGCCTCCAAGCTGAACGGCACCCCAACACTCGATGTTACCGAGCAGACCAAGGGAGTTGATGCGTATATAAGCAGAAGCTCGAATACTGTTTCTGATGTTGTTGGCGGCATTACGTTTTATCTGCACGGCGTCACTGGCCAATCCACAAGTGACACAGCCGCAAGCCAGCAGATAACCCTTACCAGAGATACCGGTGCGCTTACGACAAAGCTTGACGCACTGGTAACGGCGTATAATACCGTGGCGACCTTTATCACGGCCAATACCGGTTACGATAACACCAACAAGAAAGCCGGCGTCCTGATGGGCGACTATACGGTTGACACCGTGCAAAACCAGCTATATACGTCGTTAGTTAATAATGCCAAAGGTTTCCTGTCAACTATCGATAAATACATTTCGCCCAGCCAGCTTGGACTTTCGGTTGACAGCTCCGGCCAGCTTAGTTTAGACACTAATATTTTAAACACGGCCATATCCGATAACTATCTGGGTGTGCTTGCACTTCTTGGTGCGGATAAAACCGGGAGCTCAGACAACAACGCTATCGGTTTTTATTCGGCGAACGCCAATTACACGACTGCGGGTGAATATAATGTTAAGGTAACAGTGTCGGGGGGGAAGGTAACAAGCGCAAAAATTAAGATGTCAGATGAAAGTGACTCGGCATGGCGAGATATGAAAATATCAGGTAATACTGTTACTGGAAACAGCACATTTGACCACAGTAGCGGCTACCCGGTATATGACGAGAATGGGCTGCAGCTTAGCATTAATACGAGCAAGGATGGCGACTATGCTGCCACAATTGATGTCAAGCAGGGCTTTGCCGGTGCGCTTAATGATGCTCTCACCGCGGCAACCAAAGACACCACCGGCTCTGTAGATATCGACAGTAATAGCATCCAGGACGAAATAGATAGTCTTAATGACAGAATAAGTGAGGAAACCACTCGACTTGCTGCGGAGAAAGATCGGCTCACTACACAATACGCAGATCTCGAAGCGACGCTTACGCAGCTTAAGAGCCAGTTGGCGGAAATAACGGGGTCAACCAGCTAACGGATGTCCGCCTTTGCTTATTAGCTCTTTCTTCTTTTTTGACGCAGGCGGTGCAGCATTGCCATTACTTCCGCCACTGCCACGTACAGTTCCTGCGGTATTGGTTTGTCGATGGGCACGGTTGCGAATATCGTTCTTGTTAACTCAGGCCTGCGGACAATCGGTACGCCGTACGCACGCGCCACTTCCATAATTTTCTCTGCCATGTGGTCGGCACCTTTGGCTACTACCATCGGGGCAATCATTGTTTTCTGGTCATATTTTATTGCTACGGCAAAGTGTGTCGGGTTGACCAGCACCACCTTGGCCTTCGGGACTTCCTGCAGCATTCGTTTCAAGCTCATCTGCAGCTGGATTCTGCGGATTCTGCCCTTGATTTCAGGAGAGCCCTCGGTGTCTTTGTGCTCCTGTTTGACCTCCTCTTTTGTCATCTTAAGGTTTTCTGTGTATTGCCACTTCTGATAGAACGTCTCAGCGATTGCCAGCACGAGAACGGCTATGCAGACGCGGATACACACACCGAATATTATGCCTCCCGTCGTGGTAATTATTTGCGCTGACCAGGCCCACCGTAGTTTCATAAATGTGTCGATCTGGTCGCTCAAATATACCCAGACAATGATAGAGATGAGTATCAATTTAATTATTGAAACCAGCAGTGCCACTAGGGACCTCATGTTGAAAAGCTGCTGTATGCCCGAAGTGGGATTGATTGCGTCAAATTTCAGTTGGATGGCCCCGCTGGCGAAGTTTGGGCCAATCAGAGCTAAACTTATAAAAACCGCGCACACTGTCATCGCCGCAAAGATTGGTATGCTTATTATTATCGAGTCGATAATCTTGGTATTAAAAAAGTTTATAAATGTGTCCGGGCTGGAGAACACCTGCGTCCTGCATGACATTCCTTCCTTGATAAGCGATGTTGCCCATACGGCAAGATGCTCGGATAATAACGCAATTGTAACCATAAGTGCCAAAAGCGTTACTACCGAAACCAGCTCGTGGATTTGCGGAACGTTACCTTTGCTCCTGGCATCCAAAAGGCGTTTCGCTGTCGGTTGTTCTGTCCTTTCTGCTGCTGATGCATCAGGCATTTCTGGTTCCTATAACTGCTTTCTTATAATTTATCTATTGTCAGGTTGGCTTGCATCGAAATATTCACAAGGGCAATAATTTTGCCATCATTTTAGCTGTTTCGCTGACGAATCCGTCAATGAAAGGCACAGATGCAATCAACATCACGAAGCCGAGAGCTATTTTCAGCGGAAAACTGATAAAAAATATGTCCATATCAGGAACTATCCTGGCAAGAATTGCTAATATAAACATTAACATCAGCAGTGCTGCTAATATGGGTGCTGCCAGTTGCAGGCCGGCTGCCAGCATCATTGCGGTTGCCTCATATATATTACCAGTCAAAGCTGCTATCGAAGGTATCTTGCCCGGGGGGAAAAGCTCAAAACTTTTATGCAGCACCTTCAGCAGCAGGTGATGACCGTTGGCTGCGAGGAATGCTATGGTGAATATCAACTCCAGCAAAGTTGCCACCGGCAGACCCTGCTCGCCCGTCAGCGGGTCTAATATCTCAGCCATTGTCAGGCCCATCTGGTCTTCTGCTATTCGGCCGGCTAATTGGACTGTGCTAAATAGAACGCTTGCGATTATGCCAAGGGCCAGCCCGTATGTTGCCTCACTGCCTAGCAGTAATATCGCCTGTATTGCCGAGACCTGATGTGCTGCCGCAATTGCCGGGTTTATCAGCGAAAAGAAAATCGACAGTAATATCGTAACCGCAACTTTTATCGTTACAGGAATTGAAGGTGTTCCGAAGACCGGCGCAATCAGGAAAAACGCCGAAATCCTCGTCATTACCATCGCAAAACCAAGCAGTTTCTCAATAATAATCGCGTCCACGATTATCGCCCGACGTTTTGGATATACGAGAAAATTTCGGTGGTGAATCGAAGCGTAACTTCAAGCATCCACCCGCCGAATATCAGTGTAACGGCGCCTACGGCCACGAGTTTAGGAACTGTGGTCAGTGTCATATCGCGAATAGATGTTACTGCCTGAAACAATGTTACCACTACGCCGACTATGATGCAGGTCAACAAAATAGGCGCCGACAAAAGCAACGCTGTTTCGAGTGTGTGACGGCCAAGAAAAAGAGTGAAACTTGCGTTCATGTTTTAACCCGTAAACAGTTATCTGAAACTTAAACTTAAACTTTTGGCCAGCAGGCCCCAGCCGTCAACAAGTATGAATAATACCAGTTTCAACGGCAGCGAAATCATCATCGGTGGTAGCATCATCATGCCCGCGCTTAGCAAAACGCTCGCGATGACTATATCAATCAGCAAAAATGGGATAAATAACAGGCATCCCATTTCAAAGGCGGTGCGAAACTCGCTTATTACAAAAGCCGGTATTACGATGTGCAGTCCTATGTCCATAGGATTGTTGGGACGCTCTATCTTTGCCATTTGAACAAACAGCGTCAGGTCTGCCGGCCTGCATTGCCGAAGCATAAATTCCTTTAAACTGTCGCTCGCCTTTTGCGATGCTGTCTGGAAGTTAATCTGGTCCGCAATATACGGCTGGATGGCGTTGGTGTTGATTTGGGTCAGCGTGGGCATCATTGTGAACAGGGTCAGGAATAACGCCAGCCCCATAATCGCTATATTCGGCGGAATTGTCTGTACCGTCAGTGCCCGGCGAACAAACGACAGAACAATTACTATCCGTGTAAACGACGTCATCATAACCAGCAAACTTGGCAGAATCGCAAGACCTGTGAAGATAATTACGAGCTTTAGAGGTGTTGACCAGTCCTTTGCTTTGCCCTGGTCGGCGGTCGCTTTATCTACGACTGTCATTAAATCACCTATGCTCGGAATGGAGCCCGGCGGCGCAGTTGTTACTGAGTTAGTGCCGTTTGGCATTGCGGGCAATTGCGGCATTTGTGGCACACTGTTGGTTTGTGTTTGTGCGGCCAAAACAACGCCGGATGCAGCCAGCAAAACTAAAATCGTTAATAAAACACGCCTGTCAAACATTCGTCTGTTTAACTCCTTTTTTCCAGTTCGGCGGCAAAGCTCTGCCCGGAATCGGTCACGTCCGCCAGTATCGTGATGGTTTCACTGGTGCTGCCTATCAGCAAACGACGTGAGCCGGCCGAAATAAGGTGTATTGACTTGCGAGGACCAAGGTGATGAGTTTCGATGACTCGTATTTGCTTGCCGGGCAGATTCGAAATTTTGGGCAGTAATTTTTTCGAAACGTAAACCACTCCTGCGCCCAAACCTGCGACTACCAGTATGGATAGCAGCATTTTATAAATAAATTCTCGTTCGCCTGAAACGCCGAACGGCTCGTATGAGGGCTGTGAACCTGATGTGTTCTTCTGAATTTGCTGAGAAGTAGCGGTGTTTGGCTCCTGCCCCGATGACGATGATGCCCCGATAGCGGCGGACAATAGCCCGCCGGCCAATATCAACCCCGCCGTTATCCCAACGAGTTTTATTTTGTTTATCGCCATTGTTAATCACGCCAAACAGGGACTTTCACATGTTTTATGTGCAAATGCCGTGCCTAAGGGGCCAATAACGCTAATACGCGGATAATAAGGCCACAGAAGGGGGGCCAAGGCGAAAAAACGACGAAATGTTGAAAAACTTGACACTATCGCGAGGGTTATTTTACCCTGACAACGCCTATAAAAATCGATTGCCCGGCATTAACGCTGTCTTTAACTATCCAGTCGCCGCCGGTACCCGCCCCCCACGAATATATAGACCATTGGCTGTCGGGCGGCATATTGCCGCGAATAAAATCCGCGACCGCATCCGCTCGTTTGGCTGATAGCAGCCATTGTTGTTTCCCCTCCGGTTCTTGTGAAGCCAGTCCTACCACGTACAACTTTAGTTTTTCGTTGTCAGATTCCTGAAGGTCTGTCGTGAATTTGGTTAAAAAATCTTTAGCCGGAGGTTCCAGCGTATATAATCCCTGTCCGAATGTGATTGGGGTAACGACAAAATCCGGCTGACCCCAGCTTAATTGCGATTTTGAGGTTTTCACATGGGTTCCAAGCCGGTTGAAGACCCGGCGGATTCTTTCCTCTGCTGCGTCTATTGTTCTGCCCGAGGCATCCTTGTCCTTGATTGGATAGTATGTTTGATAAGCTTCGAAAGACACGGAGTTCTTGGCGGAACCATGTTTTTTGGTATCTCCGCCAAACACACCTTGCAGGCCGAATCCGTTACTCGACTTCTTGAAACCGGCTATTGTTGCCTCGAAAATGCCTTCGCGATCGTTGGTTATCGCGCCGCTTTTTTCGTGGGCCATCGTTAGCAGCATTACAAAAAAAGCCATCAACAGCGATATCATATCCGCGAAGGAAATTATCCACAGCGGCGATTTTTCTCCAGCTTCTTCAACTACGGCAGGTTTGTTTTTCACTTCTATGTGCCTTATTCAAGCAATGTTATTTCCAGTATTCGCACGGTCTTGTAATTTGTTTCAGGTGTTGTCGCTCGCGTCCCCACACTGAATCTGTTTTTGGGAACGCCTTTGTCGCACAGATATTCGACTACGGCGATGGCCCTGTTAATCCCCGTGTCGGGACTATCTCCAGGCCCTACTTCGCTGACTGCGATTCGGCCCGAAATTTTGCTTAAGAGCAATGCCAGAGGGTCGAGAAATTCTCGTCCTTCTGCGGATATCGCTATTCCGCTGCCCAAAAAGGCCTTGTCTGATTCGATTATAAAAACCTTCTGGCTCCTGAAGTCCTTCGGTCTCGTTTCGGCCAGCGCACCTGGGCCTGAAGGGTTTTCCAAAGTCGGCTTTTCACTTCCTTTTTCACCCTGGCCAGAGGCCACCATTTGATGCCCCATTTTTCCAAGCGGCTGTTCCCTGAGCCACCCACCGTATAAATCGGGAGCTAATGTGGCATTGATTACCTGGCGAAGCTTTATGGCTTCATTTGGACCGAAAGACGAAAAGGTAGTCAACATCACAAAAAACGCCATAAGAAGTGATGCCATATCCGCGAAAGAAATCATCCACAGCGGAGCCCCTTCGCCGGAATCTTCTTCTTGTGGTTTCGGTTTTCCTGCCATTATACCTTGGCCTTTAACTCTTCACGCCGTTTCGCAGAAATAAATATCTGCATTTTTTCCCGCACAGCCGTCGGGCTGTCGCCTTTGGCAATAGCACAGATGCCGGCTGTAATCATTTCCATTGAAAGTTTTTCGGTTTTTGAATATTGGCCGAGTTTGCCTCCGAGAGGAAGGAGTATCAGGTTGGCAGTTAACGCCCCCCAAAACGTGCAAACCAGTGCGCAGGCCATACCTTTGCCGACCTCATCAGGGCTTTCCATTCTACTTAACATTGACACCAAACCAATCAATGTTCCCACCATTGCGAATGACGGACAGGATGCGCCCATAAAATCAAGAATCTTTTTGCCCATTGCATGCCGTTCCTCAAGATACTGCACCTCAAGTTCCATCGTTTCGCGTATTGATTCTGTGTCCTGCCCGTCTATAACCATTTGCAGGCCCTTAATGATAAAACTATCCTTGATTTTGGGTATCTCCTGCTCGAGCGCAAGCGCGCCGTCTCTCCTGTTGATGGCGGTGTAATTGACCATTTTTCTTATAAGTTCCTGTGGCGAGACGGCTTTGTGAAGAAGCGTCTTTTTGACAACCGAGAATATCCCGAGGAGTTGTCCCATCGAAAAATGTATCATTGTTGCGCAAGACATCCCCCCGAAGACAATTGCGAAAGCGGGGATGTTAATAAATAGCCCGATGCTGCCTTCGTGCTGAATGGTTCCGATGATTACGGCAAATCCGAATATTACGCCTAATACTGTTGCGATATCCATATCAGTTTATTCTTGCTCCACGACTTTTTTTAAACGTTGGCACAGAACTGCCGCCAGTTTTGGTTCCGTCGATACTATTTCCCCAAGCAGTTTTCCTTTGCTGCGTTCGTTCATATAAAACAGAATTTTCACCGCGTCATCGATATTTCCGCCCTCTGCCTTTCCTGATTCGAGCTGCTTGGCGCACATGCTGGTTATAATTTTGCTGGCGCCTACCGGGTCCATTTTGTCGTATGTCGCTGCGATAGCCGTCAAATTTACCTTTTCGTTTTCTGTTATCGCGGTGCGTGTTGCCAGAAGCTGGTTTTTCTGTTCTTTAAGATTTGCCACCATGGTTGCCAGTTCGACTCGAAGCTGGTTCAATGTTTCAATGTCTTTTTTGAGCGTGTCCTGAGTTATTTGAAGGCGTGATTCTCTGACTTCCAGCTCTTTTTCCTTGATTTCGTAATCGTTTATCTTTTCACGAACTTCGTAAACCAAACTTTTAAGCTGCTTCTCTGTCAGCCCTTTTGCTGCTTCGATTTCCGCTTCTGCTGTTGTTTGCGATTCCGCCTCGGCTGACTTGGAGAACTCTGCCTGTGATTTTGTGGCGGATGTTGCCGGTTTGGCTTCCGATGTTTTGTTTTCAGTGGTTTCGGCTGTTACCGGAGGGGTTGATTTCCTGCCAAGCATCCGTGCCCCGAAAAACGCCCCGGCAAAAGTCAAAAGCCCCGCCGCGGAGGCGATTATTATCAGTTTTTTGCTCACTTTTGGTTCTCCTGCAAACTAACGGATAAATCTGATTCCTGCTTTAAATTCGTTTCCTGCTCAATACTACGCCTTTCTCTGGTAAAGCTTAAAGTCGCTGTCTCATCAAGCTGTTTCTGCTCTAATTTTTCCTGTGCCTCAATATATTTTCTTTGTGCCTGTTCTCGCAGACGCTCCAAACCCTCCTTGAATCGCCTTAGCCTCAAAACCTCTGCGATTTTCTCTTTTTGTTTTACCTCAAGTTCGCAAACGTTTGTCTTAAGCTTCTTTATCAGCTCGTCGGTTGTGGCTGAATTCCGCAGGAAAAATTCCTGTGTGCCCAGCCGTTCGCTTGGCTTCTCATTAACTATCGATTCAAGTATGTCCCTTAGTATCTGCTGTTGCGCAAGTAAGCTGCTTCGGGCCTGTGCCAGTTTATCTGTTATGACAAAGAGCTCTTGTGTTTTTATTTGTTCCTGTTTGGCCTTTACGTCGAGCACTCGCTGTAATCGCCATGTGAATCGCTTCATTTATTCAGCTTCCTCAGTTCTCGTCGCCAAGCAGATTGTCCCATGTCTTGGTAATTACTAACATTTGCCCCAGGGTATCCTTAAGCATCGTTCTATGCCGGACCGGCTGAATGAGAAAATCTTTTATCCGGTCTATCAGGGTTATAGCCCCGTCAATTCGCCTGTTGCTTCCCGGCGAAAATGCTCCGATGTTAATCAGGTCTTCGGCGTCTGCGTATATCGCGTATATTTCACGCACTTTTCTTGCCGCTGCTTTGTGCTCTGCGGTTGTAACCACCGGCATCAGACGGCTCACGCTGCCGAGAATGTCCACCGCTGGGAAATGTCCGCGCTCTGCAAGTTTACGGGACAATACTATATGCCCGTCAAGCAAACTCCTGGCGCTGTCCGCAACCGGGTCGCCCAGGTCGTCGTTTTCCACAAGAACGGTCAGTATCCCCGTGATACTGCCTTTTTCGGCATGTCCAAGCCGTTCGATTAGTCGAGGCATAAGCGCAAAAACGCTTGGGCAATAACCTTTTGTTGCGGGCGGCTCGCCGGCCGCAAGTCCTATCTCTCGCTGCGCCTGCGCAAACCGCGTCAGCGAATCCATCATAAACAGAACAGTTTTCCCTTTGTCCCTGAAATATTCCGCAACAGTTGCCGCGACGAATGCCGCCTTGACTCGCTGTATGGGCGGCGAATCGGAGGTTGCCACCACGACAACGCTGCGGGAAAGACCATCGGCTCCGAGGTCATTTTCAAGGAATTCTCGCACCTCTCGACCTCGCTCGCCTATCAGGGCGACAACGTTTACATCCGCTTCGCTCGACGTGGCTATATCCCCCAGCAGCACGCTTTTGCCAACCCCGCTGCCCGCAAAAATGCCTACTCGCTGGCCTTTTCCACACGTTAGCAGCCCGTCAAGCGACCGGATACCGAGTGACAGCGGCTCACTTATCTTTGTCCTGCTCAACGGAGGCGGGCTGTCCGTATCAAGCGATCTTTTTTCCGTTCCGGGCAAAGGCCCTTTATCGTCAATCGGTTCTCCTAACCCGTTAATGACCCTGCCGAGTATGCCGTTGCCTAAAGTAATTTGTCTGGGGGTGGTCCTGGCTGTTACAGCATCGCCTTGTGATATACCGGCTATATGCTCAAGCGGCAGCAAAATCAGATGGTTATTATTAAACCCTACCACCTCCGCCAGCACTCGCTTGCCGTCTCTAAGGTGAATCCCACATAACTCGCCAAGACCTACTATAGGCCCGTTGGATTCCACCGTCAGGCCGGAAACTTTGACAACAGTGCCCTGGCAATCCAGCAAGTTGATTGTGTTAAGCGCCGAATGCAGCCGCTCAAAATCAATTGTTAATTCTTCAGTGTAGTTTTCAGTCATAACTCACATCGCCTTGCTCAGCGCCCTGGCGACCTGTTCAAGGTGACCGTCTATTAATGATTCGACCTTGCCTTTTGGCGTTTCGACAACACACTCCGCGGGCCCAATCCCGGGGTCTGCGACAAGTTTTACGGAGGCAAGCATGCTGTCGCTTTTTTGCAGTTGCTGGCATTTGGCTAAATCCTGAGGATTCAGTCGCACTACGATATTCTGACGTGCCGGTGCGTTGTTCAGCGCCTCCTGTACTATCGATTCGATTTGATAGTCGCCGTCTTTTACCTTTTGCGACAATATCTTTCTGGCTATCTCAATCGATAATTTTGCTATCGCCTGCCTGTGCTCAACAATCAGCCTCTCATATACAAATTGCAGTTTTTTTGCCGCCGCCTCCAGCATCTCCAGCGCCTTGTCATACTGCAACTTTTGAGTTTCCAGATTGGTCTGCATCGCGGTTTCGATATTTCCCCCTGAAACCGGCTCCAGTGAAAGTGGATCCATCACAGCCGACCGGCTCTCGACGATATTTATCGAGCCGATTGGTCTTGGCAGTTTGACTGTTGGCATATCCGGCATAGGACTAACTCTCTATGAACATAAGTTCGCCTTTGATATTCAAATCCCGGAGAATCTTGACGATATCTTCTCTCGCTGCCGCTATATCTTCTTTCTTCGGAGACGACATAAGGGATGTTTCTTCGTCAATCATTGTGTTGGCGCGCTCCGATATATTTGACCGTATTTTTTGTTTTATCGCCGCGTCTACGTTATTCAGCGCAAATGCAAATTTCTTCGCGTCGATGCCGCGAAGTGCCTGCTGCAAAGACCTGTCTGTTACAAATACGATGTCTTCCCAGATTATCATCAGCTCCGCCACTTTATCGGCTGCATCGCTGTCTTTTTCCTTGATTGCGTTAATCAAACCGTCGCGCACTTCCTTGCCGAGATTCCGCAGAATCACCGCCACTTTTCTAAGTGATTGGTCTGGCGCTTGTGTAGCGGCGGCAATCGCCTCGGGGCGGGCCATTGCTTTCAGGTGTTCGTTTACCATACTCGCTATGCGCAACTTGGCTTCTATGCCTACGTTCTCTTTGCCCGTCATTCGACTTATGACGCTAAGTCGAACTCCTTCTCCCAGCAAGCTGAGAACCTCTGAGCTTTTCTTGGGGTCCAGTTCCGACAGAATCACACCGATTGCCTGTGGGTGTTCGTTTTCAATTGCCTTGGTGAGCACCTTGGCCTCAACCGACCGGATTGGCATAAACGGGTCCCGCCTGTGCAGCAGGTTCCCGATTTCCTTTTCTATCTGCGTGGCTTTATCGGTTCCTACCGCGTTTTTAAGCATTTCGTCAAGAAAATTTTTGAATTGAGCCGTCTCGCCGCTACGAAGATAATTGCAAAAGTCCGCCGCAAGCTCCATGCTTTCCCTGCTGTCGCGGTATCCGGAAGCGTCCAGCACCGCAATTTCCAGCGCAAGCTCCTGTACTGTTTGCGGGTCCATTCCCTTAAGCAGGTCGCCTGCCGTAGGCGCGTCAAGCCCCATCAGCAGCATTGCCGCTTTTTGTTTGCTTTTAAGTTGTATTGTTGCTTCTGCCATATCGGTCAGCGTTTATGTTTCTTATTTTTCCTGCAGCCAGTTCACAAATAATCGCCTTGCCTGGTCCGGGTTGCTTCGCATGACATCCGCCAACTGCCTGCGAACAACCACCGGCTCTGCCGCCGACGCTCCTCCCGTCAGCATTCCGACGGCTTCAGTTCCAGCCGGGAGCTGAACGGGCACCTCAGCCGCCGCTTTCTTGCTCGCTTTTGTGAATATCTTCAAAACTAATAACGCGCTGATTGCCATAATCCCAAGAGAGGCATTACGGGCAATGGCTATGTAATCCAGTTTCTTCGGGGGCTGTATATCTTCAGGCGTAACGGCAGGGTGGTAAAACTTCGCTTCGACCACTTTCAGCGAATCCTTGCCTTTAAGGTTAAGACCAAGCGCGGTCTCAATGAGTTTTTCCACCTCTGTCAGCGGCATTATCTTGGCGGCTGCGCCCGCGGCTTGCGGCTGGTTTGTCTCGGCCGGCGACAGGTCAACTACAGCCGCTACCGACACCGAGGTTACTACGCCCGGAACGCTGCTTTTTTGCTCGACTGTTTTGCCGACAAGGTATTCGGTCGTGGATGTTTCATCTTTCTTGACTCCGCCTGCCAGAGTTTTTCCCGCTTCTCCGCCGGTTGCTGGCTCCGTTTCGGAGTTACTCTTTGTCTCTTCCTTGGTTACTACTTTCCCTGTGGGGTTGTATGTTTCAGTAACCATTTGAATGCTCGTCATATTGACTTCCGCGCTTACCCGAACAGTAGCTCGTCCGGGTCCCAGGACAGTAATCAGCATCTGTTCCACTTTATTGGCAAGGTTCTGTTCGATCCGCTCTTTATAATCCTGAACGGTTCCCGCGTTGCTCGCCACCGCGCCATCCGACTGGCTGCTGAGCAGCCGGCCGTCGCTGTCAACTATGGTTACGTTTTCAGTCTTGAGGCCTTCGATGCTGCCGGCCACTAAATTGGCGATTGCTGCGATATTTGTGTTGCTAAGCCGGTAACCGGGTTTAAGTTTCAATACTATCGATGCGCTTGTCTGCGGCTTGCTGGAATTGAAAAGCACCTGCTCGTTGCTGACTATGTGGACCCTTGCGTACTGCACGCCATCTATCATCTGGATACTCTTGGCAAGCTCGTCCTGAAGCGCACGCTTTAGATTAACGTTTTGAACAAACGGGCTTATGCCTATTTTCTCGTTGTCGAACAAGCTGTATCCGCCTTGGTCGCCTCCGGGCAGCCCATCCTTGGCCAGGTCAATCCTGAGCTGGTAAATTTTTTCTTTCGGGGCATAAATGCTTTTGCCTCCGTTGCGAAGCTCGTATGCAATACCCTTCTCGCTTATTTTATCGGTAACTTTTGCCGCGTCTTCCGGACTGAGGTCTGCGTATAACATTTGCATATCGGGCATTTTGGCCCAGTGAGTCATCAGCATACCTATTGCGCCCATAGCCAGAATAATCGCCATCAGCAGCGCACGCTGAACCACGTTAATCTTTTGCCAGACCGCGACGATTTTTTGTAAGAAATTCATATCCTATGCCTGCCTCGGATGTTTATTAACCCCCGGTTACATCTGCATGTTCATTGTCTGTTTATAGGCGTCAATCAGCTTGTTCCTTACGCCGACGAGCACTTTGAAGCTTATGTCTGCCTTTGCAACTGCCGCCACAACCGACGCGATATCATCATTGCGCCCCGCAAGCAGGTCCTGTATCGACATATTCGATGACTGCTGATCCTGGTCCACGTTTGACAGGTATTTTTCGACTGCATTGACAGTTTTGGAGAATTCTCCCGTTTGCCCTGTTTCACCCTGCGGCTTTGATACCTGCTGTAGGGTGCCAGTTGTCGCCTGACCTATATTCGGGTTGAAATTAATCATATTCTTTCACCTCACTTAGCGAAGAAGTTCGAGTGTCGTTTCTACCATTTGCTGATACCGTTTAAGAACCGCCGCGTTGGCTTGGTATGTACTGGTCGCAAGCGACAGGTTCATCATTTCGACGGGCAAGCTGACATTGGGCATATTAACGTAGCCATTTTTGTCTGCCTTGGGATTACCCGGGTCGAGCATCTTTTGGAAATCACTCGTATCCGTTGTAATTTTGTCAATCTCCACACCGCTTATTTCGTCTTTTTGCGTTTTTAATACGGCTTCCAGCCGTCGGTAGGGTTCCCCTTTGCCTGCGTCTGTGGTTTGAGCATTGGCGATGTTCGAGGAGATTATCTCCATCTGCTTGTTTTGCGCACGCAAACCGGATACCGCTATATCTATTGGCCCATATGCGTTTTCTATTCTCATATCTGCCTTTCGTTATCTAAACCGCCCGTAAATACGGTCATGTGATATTGATTGCAGTATCGATTTGAGCGTATTTTTTACTTAGCAGCCTTATGAACGTTGTGTACCTTAGAGTGTTTTTGACCATATCGCCGACCTCAGCTTCAAGGTTAACGTCGTTGCCGTTCGGATTTACCGCCGTGTTTTTCGGCTGGTAAAGCTCGGCTTTAAGCTCATCGAGGTTAACGTTTTCGGCGTCGCCCGATTCAATCGCTTTGGCGAGCATCTGCTCGAACTTAACCCCTAAGCGGCGATAGCCGGGCGTTTGAAGATTTGCTACGTTGTTGGAGATAGCTTTCTGCCGGAGGGTCTCGGCTTTTATCCCGGACTCCAGCAGGTCGATTATGCCTGTTTTTGACATATGTCTTTCCCCAATAAATCTGCCCCCCGCATACCTTCAGCAGGGGTGCGCACTTATTTCTTGCTATTCTGATAGTGCAATAATCGTGCCAAATTACTTCAGCAGGGGTTAAACCCTTGTTTTTCACTCAAAATCGGGCTTTCCTTCAAAAAAGGAGTCAGGAGTCGTTTTTTCTGTTTTCTTGCACGTTCGGATTCTATACACCAAGCCGGGTTTCTTGACGGGTAAATCGGCTTCTGAAAAATCCCCGATTTTTGTGTCCGGCAATTGTTGCCGGAAGATTTCACCACGTTATGGCTATCATGGGGATAACTCGCTATGTGATAAAATTATATTGTGCGTTTAACTCCATTGTTAGCAAGTAGATACGAATATCACCTGCTGTGGGCAAATAAGCTGGCATCGTAATTGCTACTTTAATGGGAAAGGTAATAAAACTATGAATATAAATTTAACGACAATTGTTGCTTTATCTGCTTCTTCAACCCAGTCGGCTGGCGGTCATTCCGCTAATAAAGCAGGCAGGTCAGATGACGCCACAGCAACTTCGGCAGGGGATAACCAGGTTGCCTCGGATACGGCAACAAACCGCACCGGCTATACTGATAACGAGGTTAGCGAGAAGACATCAACGGCAAGTTCGACTAAAGAATCGCAGGCGTCTCAGAGCAATGATACCCAAACAAAGGTAACAGATAAAACCGGTGGTAAGACGAGTTCCGACTTTAATAAGGTTCTTAAAAAACGTTTAAAACAGGATGAAGCAGAAACCGACCAGGATGCTGAACAAGACACAATCCAATCCCAAACATCCGTCGCCAATGACACCAGCCAGACAGCACAGGCCTGCAGTTTACCTGTAATTCAAGTTGAGGTTGCGACTCCGGAACAGCAGCAGCCAGCCGAGGATGTATCGACTTCGATTGAGCCAACCCAGATTATTCCGCAAACGGACCAGTCCGCTGTGCAAATTAACCAAACCGATTCGCAAACGAGCCAATCCGCCTCGCAAACCGACCAAACTACCACACAAACGAGTCAACCCGTTTCACGACTTCCGGTGCAAGCCGTTTC
This sequence comes from Sedimentisphaerales bacterium, assembly GCA_049516395.1. Taxonomy (GTDB): domain Bacteria; phylum Planctomycetota; class Phycisphaerae; order Sedimentisphaerales; family Anaerobacaceae; genus Fen-1362. The sequence continues at coordinate 425,456 of JBEKTD010000001.1, forward strand.
TGTTTCCTTGCCCCAGACCCAAACCGTTGATAATGGCGTTCAAGTCGCCCTTCAGGATACTCAGGGGCAGGTTGTCCAGTTGGACGCGTTGCAGCAGACACAGATATCTGTTTCGGACGAGGCACAGACAAAGACACAGGTGCAGGCGCAGAATTTGACAAATACTGCTCAGGCGACCGAGCCAACAACCCAGCAAATGCCGCAAATTTCTGTTATTAACCAAAGTCAGGACCAGTGGCAGCCAGCCGAGGATGTATCGACTTCGATTGAGCCAACCCAGATTATTCCGCAAACGAACCAGCCCACTGTGCAAATTAACCAAACCGATTTGCAAGCGAGCCGGTCCGCCTCGCAAACCGATCAAACTACCATACAGACGAGCCAAACTGTTTCACAGATTCCGGTGCAAGCCGTTTCTATTTCCTTGCCCCCGACACAAACCGTTGATAATAGCGTTCAAACCGCCTCTCAGAATACTCAAGGTCAGGTCATCCAGTGGGACGCCTTGCCACAGACACAGATAGCTGTTTTGGACGAGGCACAGGCAAAGACACAGGTGCAGGCGCAGAATTTGACAAATACCCCTCAGGTGACCGAGCCAACAACCCCGCAAATGCCGCAAATTCCTGTTATTAACCAGGGTCAGGAACAGCAGCAACAGGGGCAGGAGCAAACACAGCCGGTACCTGTGCAGATGACTTCTACAAGTACGGTAAACAATCAGGATGTCGCAGGAACAACGCAGAAAAGTACTGCTAACGATACAGTCAAATCGGATGTGCCTGTCAAATCATCACAGACGGATTCAGGCACGCCTGCTGTGACCTCAAATCAGGATAAAATCGATTTTAACGCAAATGCGGTTTTGACATATTCAGCTAATCAGGCGGTTTCGGAGCAGCCCAAAGCCCAGTCGGTGGATTTGACTTCGACCATAATCCATCAGAACAGTGATGTGAGCTATGTTGCGACAACCACAACAACGGTAGGGCAGCAGACCGGAAAAGAAACGACGACCCGCTATAATGCCCAAAACAGGTCCGGCGGCAACCAGCAGGATAACCCCTTGCTGACCACGGATAGCCGGGCGACTTTATCAACGGTTAACGGGTTGGCCGGAGAATTTAATAAAGCCGGAATAGAAAAGGTTTCATTGGAGAATACCGTTTCTCAGCCACAGTCGAAATCACAGACAGATAGTTTGTCGGTTCAGTCATTGGGTCTGCAGGCGATGACTACTACTACAACTACCGGCCATGTTACCGATGCCCAACCTGTCATTGCCAGTCACAGCGCAGCAACTACTAACAATACCTCTGCCCAGGATACCACGGCATCGCTGCGTGAGCAGATTTGTATGTCTGTTCAGAATTCCGTTCAGCAGGGCCAGCGTCAGATTACCATAAACCTCAATCCGCCTGAGCTTGGAAGGGTGTCGATAAAATTCACCGAGCAAAGCGGCCAGCTTACTGGGTCGCTGGAGGTGACTAATTCCCAGACCAGGGCCGATATTCAGCAGGCGATGCCTGAAATGCTCCATTCCCTTGAGCAGTCCGGGATAAGCATAAAACGGATTGACGTTTCGCTTTCTGATATATCTGGTCAATCGAGCCATGATTTTTCGCGGGAAAGCGCGTCCCAGAATCAGTGGGGGCAGCTCGCCCAGCAGGGTTTTGATAATACCAACGGCGGTCGATTTTATCAGGATTCGTATGTTGCCTCTTCACGTTTCAGCGGCACTTCAGAGTTCGGCGGCGATACGGGATACGACTGGAATCAAAGTTCTTCGTCGGAGAATTTGTTGAACGTTCTTATTTAATCGGGAAGACGACTGATTCAGGGAACGTTTGCATTTACAGGTGAGGGAGTTGTTTGGTTTGCCTTTTTTTTCAGCCATTTGTCGCGTGCTTTTTCGATGGACAGGTTAAATGCCCACGCAAATCTTGCTATCGAAAATTCTTCGATTGCGATTTTGCGTGCCTGCCGGCCCATCATGTTGGCGAGTTCTTTGTTCTCGAGCAATATAGTCGCGAACTTACGGAGCTCAGCAGGCCAGGCCGTCTCGAAAAATAAGCCATTATTTTAAAAATATTTTCTTTTCTTTTTTTGTTTTCGGACCTTCAGAACAAATTATCAGTATGACGGTCTGGGCTATTACAGGGCTCCAATCTTTATTCTTCCTAAATCCCCAAAGGCACTTAAGTTGCCTAAACCTTCAACGATAATTAGGGTTGGAAGCTTAAGGCGTGCTTGTTGCACGGCAGACAATAAGGCCAAGGTTGGTCATAACAATGGCAGAAGAGAAGGATTTTTTGACATAGTTTTTTTAAGGAGTCGAAGATATGTTAAGTATTAATAGCAACATGATGGCGTCAAACGCCGCTCGCCACTTGAGCTCAAGCTATGATGCTTTGGCCCAGTCGGTTGAGAGGTTGTCGTCAGGTCTGCGAATCAACAGCGCCAAGGATGACGCAGCAGGCCTTGCTGTTAGCCAACAGATGGCTGCGGACCTGGTTACTACTCAACAGGGCGTGCGTAACGCTCAAGATGGCCAAAGTATGTTGCAGACAATGGAAGGCGCTCTGCAGACCGTCAATAACGACCTGGTCCGTATGAAACAGTTGGCTGAACAGGCGTCCACGGGTTCATATTCGACCGATCAGAGGACGATTATGAACAACGAATTCCAGGAAATGGCCAGAGCAATCGACAATATCGCGGCTTCAACCACGTTTAACGGCATTACTATGTTAAACAATTCCGCGAGCGTATCCATAGTGTTCGGTGGGAAATCGGATACGATTTCAGTTACCGGCAGCAATATGACATCAAGTGCTCTCGGCGTCAGTACTTTGTCTGTCGGCTCAACCGCCAGTGCACAGGCCGCGCTGACTCACCTTGATACAGCCATCGGTGACGTGAATACTGCTCGTTCTACCTTTGGTTATAAGATGAACCGTCTCGAGAGCACGGTTGACGTGCTTAACATAGCAGCGGAAAACCTGTCAACAGCAGAATCTCGTGTTACCGATGTCGATGTAGCCACGGAAATGGCGACTATGACGAAAAATCAGGTGCTGGCTCAGGCCGGTATCTCGATGTTGGCTCAGGCCAATTCGATGCCTCAGATGGCATTGAAACTGCTTGGTTAATTACAGGCAGCAAACACAGCTCATTAAACGCGGGGGAGGTGGCTGTAAGTCACCTCCCCATTTCTTAAACGAGATTGTTTTCAACGGATGATACAGCACCTATGGTTACACCGATTAAAGGCAATCATAACTTTTAATTTCACTGGAGTGGTCTGATGAGCGGAGTTGACATATACAAGGAAAGCGCGATTGGCACCCAAAGCAAGGGTCGTCTTATTGTTCTTCTCTACGAAGGGGCTATCAAGTTTCTGAAGCTCGCAATCAAGGAGTTGGAGGCGAAAAATTACGCTGGAAAAGGCAAGTATATTGCCAAGGCGCAAGACGTAATAAGCGAGCTTAACGCCGTCCTTGATGTGGATACCGGCGGTGAAATCGCGACAAATCTCCGACAGCTTTACTGCTTTATGATCAGACGGCTTTCAGAGGCAAATCTCAAGAAAGACCCCCGTCTCATCCAGGATGTTATCGACCTGATGGAGGAGCTTAACCAGGGCTGGAAAGCTGTTATCGGCTAAACCCTGATTCCGGGTTTTCTTCACGAGTGCACTTATCAAATCACAATCGCACATTCCTCGCCTGCTTATCGCTTGCTGTATCATTTAGGGTGATGTGCTGACTCGGACAATATGTAACGTGGTAGTGAATTGCTTCAGGAAATACGGAGAGCCGGCGATATTAAGGCCGGTTGAAAAGCACAGGTAATACTATTTGACTGCGGCAGCGACCTTCAGTGCCTCAAGCTCTTTTACCAGTCGATCACGCTCGATATGGAGGTTATAGTATTCTATCGCCTGTGCTATAATCCCTTTGAACTCCTCTTCGAGTTTCCACGGCTTGGTGATGAATTTGAATATCTCGCCCTGGTTGATAGCCGTCAGCAGTGTGCTTACCTGCGTATATCCGGAAAGGACCAGCCGGACTATATTCGGATATTTCTCTTTGACTATTTTAAGAAGCTGTAGCCCGGACATCTCAGGCATACGCATATCCGTTGCGATTACGTGGACTTCGTTGTGTTCGAGGATTTCCAGCGTCTTTTTTTCCGCTGTCGGCAAACAACAGGTTATATGGCTTGTCCATAAGACCTCTTTTTAACGAGGTCAGGATTCTTTTATACGGCTCCCCGTTGAGAAATACTACCATACTTTGACCTATTCCTTAATGGGGAGCAGTATACCTGTTTTTTAAAATTTCACACGGCCTAAACTTCTAACCTAACCCAATGCCGCGTAGAATTTCTTTGCTTTCTGAAATAACCCTACTTTTTTGTGGACAGTATAAAAACAGGCAAATTGCTGAATGTGCAATGCCAAAATGCCTATGGAGACCGATGTGAAAGGGGATACGACCGATTGCTGTGTTAATAGTTTAAGACAGCGGGACTTGTTAAAAAGTCCCGCTGCCTTCAGTTCTATTTTTTTGTGTTTTAGCCGTGAACTTTCTTGAAACCTTTCAGAGACAGCTCGGCACTTTCCAGCTGCGGATATGCGCCGGATTCTTCCTCGATGATATAGTATTGTGTGCCGCCGGTTGTTTCGCAGACCTCGAAGAGGTCTTTCCACTTAACATCGCCTTCGCCTATGAGAATTTTTTTCTTGGTTGCGGAGAATTCTTTGAGGTGAATTGTTAAAGAACGTCCCGGATACTTTTTCAGAATTGCGACAGGGTCGCCACCGCCCTGCATGCAGTTGCCTGTGTCAAGCTGCATACAAACTTCTTTGGAAGTGTTGCCGAAAAGAATGTCCCAGGGCGCCTCGCCGTCAATCGCCAAAAAATCCCCCTGGTGAGCGTGATAGCCGATGTGGACGCCTTCGCTTCTTGTCTTGTCCGCGAGTTCATTAAAGGTTTTGGCCTTTTCGAGCCAGGCGGCTTTGGTGGTCAATTGTTTTCTCTCCAGGTAGGGCACGATGACGAATTTATTGCCGATTGTCCGGTTATATTCCATTGTAGCCGCGAGTTTTTCATTCGAGAGTAAATCAAGTGCGGTATGTGAGCCGAAGCAAAGCAGGCCGTTGTCGTCGAGCATCTTGCGGACGTCCTTTGCCGAATGATCAAAGAAGCCGGCAAACTCCACGCCCTTATAGCCCATCTTGGCGACTTTCGCGATTGTGCCGGGGAGGTCCTTTTTACATTCTTCCCTGACGGTCCACAGTTGCAATCCTACCGGTATTTGCTTTTTTGCCTCTATTGCTTTTTTCATTTCTTCCGCTCCTTTGGCGATTGCCTCTAACGAGCAAATGCCGGCACATGCGACCAGGCCAGATTTAAGAATCATTCGACGTGACAAGTTTTCGCTTTTCATTTTTCACCTCATTTTTATTTTTTATCCGCCGGACGCAGGGCGGATTTATTTCTGTTTATCTTTTAGCAAATCCGGACGACTTTGTCGAGTCCTTTCGAGCGATTGTTGTCTGCGCCATTTTTCGATTTCACCGTGATGGCCTGAAAGAAGAATATCAGGCACTTTCATTTCATGGAATGTCTCAGGCCTTGTGTATTGCGGATACTCCATGCCGCCGTTTGCGGTTTCGCTGAATGTTTCATCTTCTGCGGATTGGCCATCGCCGAGTGCGCCGGGGAGCAGTCGCACAACAGAATCGATAATCACCATCGCGGCCAGCTCGCCGCCTGAAAGGACGTAGTCGCCGATAGAGATTTGCTCAGCGTTTAAACCCGTTCTGATTCGTTCGTCGAACCCCTCGTAATGGCCTGCGATGAGGATGAGGCGTTTTTCGCCGGCAAGTTCAGCGGCTAATTTTTGCGTGAAGGGTTTACCCTGCGGGGTGAGCAGGATTACCCTAGGTTTATCCGGCGACAGTTTTTCGACCTTTTCAAAGCAGTCGAATACCGGCTGGCACATCATCACCATTCCCGGCCCGCCCCCGTATGGCCGGTCGTCAACTTTCTTGTGCTTGTTTTTGGAGGAATCCCGGATATTGGTCAGGACGATATCGACGACGCCCGCTTCTTTTGCCCGCTTGAGTATTGAGTGGCTCAGCGGCGACTCGAACATCTCCGGAAACAGCGTTAAAACATCAATCCGCATTGTCGGCATCCTGATATTTAGTTTAGCCACAGAGTATTTTAGCCACAGAGGGCACAGAGGACACAGAGAAATAATAAAAAACCCCCCGGTTTTTGGCCGGGGGTTCGGTTTGTAATTTTATTTTACGCCTGAGCCTTGCGGCCGTTATTTCTTCTCGGTTTCCGGCGCTGCCGGCGGTGAGTTTGCCTGCCCTGAGCTTGTCGAAGGGGTCAAACCCGCGCCTTTTGCCGGCTTTTCTTCGGTCTTGCGTTCCGATTTGAGGAACGGCAGTCCTGCCGCCCTTGCCCGTTTTCTCGCCAATGCCCGGCGGGTTTTCTTTTCTGCCGCATATTTATGCTTGATACCCTTGCGGAGCAGTATTTCTGATACCGAGTCCGAAGGTACCGCACCTTTATCGAGCCAGAACTTGACTCGTTCAAGATCCAGAACTAACTGCTTATCGGTTGCTTTTTCGAGCGGGTCGTAATGCCCTAATCTCTCGATGATGCTGCCGTTGCGCGGCGTCCGGCTGTCTATCACGTTAATCCGGAAAAACGGTCTGTGCCGCCTTCCCTGCCGCGACATCCTGATTTTTACTGACATTTGCTTCTCCTTTTCAATTACGTTTATAATCAATTCCCGCTTTGGCCATACAAACTGACCGCGGGACACGTTAACTGTTAAAGCTCAGAAGTATAGCAGAATCTGCCTCAAATGACAATGCCATTTTTCTGCTATTTAGGGGCTATTTGATGTCCATTGCGTGCATCTTTCTCAGTTCTATTTGCTCATAACGCTGTTTGATTCCCGTATAAAATGACAGCGGGGGCAGAGGCACACACAATACCCCCATAAGCAACAGCGGATAGTAAACTGCATACGGTTGAGAAAAGAAAAGGGCAACCAGAAGCATCACCAGTGAAATTACACCGAAAGCAAACATCAAGCCGAGCAATGAGAAACATAATTTGCGTGCAATACCCAGCCAGCATGAGATTCCGATAATGAAACCAATAAAGCCGATTACTGAGCCAGTGATGCCGCCGACCAGACCGCCAGTCCGGTCGGTCCACCACGCGTTTTTAGCGCCGCTGGTCGCGGCAGATTCACCTTTCTCGAACTGGACAAGCTTAAGCGGGCCAAGGTAAACCGTCCCGGGGCCCATCAGCACAATATTAAAATCAAGTTTGACCGGTCGCACTTTTGTGGCGTCGCCGATGTAGAAAGGCAGCGTGAATGACAGCCAGTTGGTTGAACCCGAAAGCATTGGCCCGGAATCGTCTACTGTTCGGCTGAAATACATCTTGCCTTCGGGAAAGTAATTTAACATTTCAAGATAGCCCATACCATTGGCGCCACTATACCTGACCTGCCCGGTTAGCGCATAATTTGTTGTTGTGATGCAAGGGTCATTGATAGTCAAAACGGCTAACGTCATCTTTTCGTTTTGCGAGTTTTGCAACCTCAGTTGAGCGAAAGGGCAATCTGTGTTTGGCTCGATGACTTCACCGGCAGTCAACTTGCCCCGCAGGTTTGGGTCCGACCACTTGATTTCGCGAAGGGTATCCTCGGCGAAACCGGTGGAAGCAGGAGGTGAATATCGGGACATGTGGTAAACCACAACAGATCCGACGAAAGCAAGGGCGAGCAAACCGAGGAATAACATTACATATTTCATTTTTTGGCCTCCATTTCTTTTTTGTGGGCTGTAAGCAATGTCTTGAATGTTGCTATATCGATTTTACCTTCCGCGCAGAATGAACGGATAAGGATTTCGAATTCACCTGATTTATCAAAGGCATCAAAAATCTTTATTTTCTCAATCAGCCGGTCTAACCGCAGTCGCACCGTCGGGTAACTGATGTCGTATATCTCTGCCAGCTCTTTTAGCGAACCCGAGGCAAGAAGGAATCTTTTGATGAATCCTATGTCTTCTTCCGTCAAAAGTTGCATCCAATTGCCTGCCTGTTTTTCCTGTGTCATAATCTCAACCTTTCACTAATATTAAACTATATATCAAATATAACATCAATATTATTAAAGTCAAGCTTAATTTTATTTATTTTTAGGAATTTTTTTCTCCCTAAGAATCTGTAGCCAGAATGGGTTAAAAAATTATTTATGACCTTCGTTTTGCGTGCAGGGCGTAGCCGTTTATGAAAATGGCGAAGAGGGCGGGGTCAACTTTGGCGTCGTCGGCGATTTTACGCACCTGGTCGTCGGTAAGATTGGCGGCGTTTTGCTTTTCCTGTGCAGTCATAATCGCCACCGCCCGGCGTAATTGTTCCAATTCCTCCGCCGTTGGGCTTGCCAACATACCAAGCTCGCTTATCCCTTCGTTATCTTTGAATTGCTCGCGCACAATTCGGCCGTATTCATTGCCTATAAATTGCGCCAGCTTATCGAGGTACTGGTTGATTGAGATGTTTTGGGTTACCGCCGTATTTTTTTACCTCTGCGGATTATGATTTGCTTTCTTCTGGAGCGTTGTTTGATTTTTTTGCCAGATGCCATAGCCGCGCTCATCGATTCGAGATTAAAGCCGCCCGAAAACATCGCCTTTAAGCCCGCCATTTTCCCTCCCGACAGCGTCTTGAGCATATCCCTGCTTCGCACGAACTGCTTGACCAGTCCTGATACGTCGTGCGGCTGTGTCCCTGAACCGGCGGCAATCCGCCTGCGTCTCGACGAATCGATAACGTCCGGGTCCTGGCGCTCCTGGAGCGTCATCGAATAAACGATTCCCTCCATTTTTTTAAGCTCATTCTCGTCGAAATCCATATCGCCCAGTTCAGAGGCGCCGGGCATCATCTTCATCAGGTCTTTCATTCCCCCCATTTTCTTTACTGCCTGCATTTGCTGGAGGAAATCATCGAAGCCGAAGCTGCCCTTGGCCATCTTTTCCTGTAATTTGGCGGCTTCCTCGGCGTCGAATTGTTCATGTGCCTTCTCGACGAGCGTAACGATATCGCCCATTCCGAGGATTCTGCTGGCCATCCTGTCAGGGTGAAATTCCTCAAGTTTGTCGAGCTTTTCGCCTACACCGATGAATTTTATGGGTTTGCCTGTAACCGCTTTTACGCTGAGCGCTGCGCCGCCTCTCGCGTCGCCGTCAAGTTTCGTGAGGATAACGCCGTCAAGTTCTAAGCGAGAGTTGAATTCCTTGGCGGAGTTGACCGCGTCCTGGCCGGTCATCGCGTCGCAGACGAGGTAAATCTGATGCGGCTGGACTGCCTTTGCGACGTCGCTTATCTGCGTCATCATTTCTTCGTCAACGTGCAGCCGGCCGGCGGTATCTAAAATCACAACGTCAGCGCCGGTCGTTTTGGCGTGCTGGACTGCGTTTTTCGCGACCTTCACCGCGTCATGGCTTTGCTCGCTGTAAACCGGGATATTTAACTGCTGGCCAAGGGTAATCAACTGGTCGATAGCGGCAGGTCTCTGCAAATCGTCGGCAACAAGCATCGGCTTCTTGCCGTTATCCATAATATATTTTGCCAGCTTCGCGGCGGTAGTCGTTTTGCCGCAGCCCTGAAGACCCGCCAAAAGTATCAGCGTAGGCCCGGGCGAGACATAATAAATCTGCGTATCCACAGGCCCCATCAGCTTGGTCAGCTCATCGTTGACTATCTTGACGAAGACCTGCCCGGGGTGCAGCGACTTGATAACCTCGGCACCTATGGCCGCCTGGGTAACGTCCTTGCAGAATTGTTTGACGACCTGGTAATTGACGTCGGCTTCCAATAGCGCCTTGCGAACGTCGCGCACCGCGTCCGAGATGTTGGCCTCGGTTATCCTGCCCCTGCCCGACAGCGACCTGAAAACCGACCCGAATTTTTGCGTTAATGCGTCAAACACAAGCTTCGCTCTGCATTGATTATTGATAATTGATTATTTTAGACACAACAGGCAATTGCAAACAAACCGTCAATCATCAGGCCTTGATTATCGCTTATAAATCGTTAATTGTCAATTTGTTCACAAAGTTAGGTCATGGGTTGAAACGGGCGATAATATATTGATGGGCTATAAGCTGGTCAGTGTGATATCTTGCACGTTAATCAATTCTTTATTATCATATTTCGCAAATGACCCCAGCACCGCGGATAAAACAAATGAACAATCGCACATCGGCTACGGTCGGCGGTGGTATTAAGCCCACTGACGATATCCCGGTTTCATTCCGGTATGAACGGCTTATTATTGCCGTGCTTTGTCTTGCCGCTGCGATTCGCGTCTTTGCCTTCAGCGCGGCGTTTCCTTTTTTTAATAATGTTGACGAACAGGCGCATTTTGATATGGTCTTTAAATACTCCAAAGGGCATCTGCCTGCCGCGCCGCTGGAGAAATACGACCCGGAAGCCGCAGAAATCATCATAAATGCCGCACAGGGCGATTTTTTTGATATCCCGGTTGACAAATCTCCCGACATGTTGGCACAGGCCGTTGCTTTTCAGAAAAGCCTCAACAATCGTGAGACGTGGGCCTGGCCGGCTTATTATATGGTGGCGGGGCTGTGGTGCCGGTTAGGCGAATCGCTGGCGATAACAGGCACCGAATTACTTTATTGGATTCGGCTCCTTAACGTTCCTCTTATGGCTGTTTTTGTGTGGCTGTCCTGGCTGTTTTCCCACAGGTTCTTTCGCGACAATTTACAGGAGCGAATCGCGGTTCCTCTTCTCGCCGCGTTTTTCCCGCAGGATATTTTTTATGCAATTACTGGCGACGTGCTTTCTCCGGTTGTTTTTGCGGCGGCGTTCTTTATGCTCCTCGAAATCTATTTGAGCAAAAAATCCTGGAAGTACCATTTGTTCGCGGGCCTGCTTGTTGCCGCGACGTTCCTTACCAAGGCGTCAAGTATTGCCGTCATGCCGCTTGCCGCTCTGGTTATCCTGATTAAAATTATATACATGTCTCGCCAAAAACAGATTAAGCAATATCTGCCGGCCCTGATTGCCTTTGCCTTTGCCGTGACTATTCCCATAGCAATCTGGCTCGGTCGTAATTATATACTTTTTGGCGACGCCGTCGGGGCGGCCGCCTCGATAAAGGCGCGTACCTGGACGATTAAACCTTTAAGCGAAATGTTTAATTAAGCGAAATGTTTAATCACCCCATACTTACTCCTTCGGGATTTATTTATTTCATTTCCGAGTTAACAAACACCTTCTGGCGGGGCGAATTTATCTGGCGGGGAAAAATCATTGCCTCTTCATCTATAGACCTGTTTTGCATGGTCTCTTCGGCTGTTTTTCTTGCTGTTTCCATTGCAGGTTTCGTATGGGGTAAGGCCGGCGAGAATAAATCACGTCGCTTCGCCGTTGTCGCTTCTTTATTTGTTCTGGTAGTGTCGGTATTGTTTCTCGCGTTTATGTCTATGCGGTATGACTTCGGCACCTGTGTTTATCCTTCTGTTGATAAACCCTATTTTACCTCCGGCCGGCTGATTGCAGGCGTCATTTTGCCGTTTCTATTTCTTTACATTGACGGCCTGCACCGTATTCTTTCCAAATTGCGGTGCGCT
>JBEKTD010000002.1:0-463417 GCA_049516395.1 Sedimentisphaerales bacterium
TAACGCCGAAGATGACAAGAACGATACCGCCGGCAAGAATTGCCAGTGAGGTTAGCTTATTCATTGAATTTTCCTTCAAATTTTTATGTTTAACTCACGAAAGGTCACACGACTCTTCGTCCGCTGATGACTCTAACCAGAATAAGCACAATGGCAATCACCAGGAGAGCGTGAATGAAACCGCCCATGGTCGTAGAAGTGATTAACCCCAGGAGCCACAATATAAGCAGAACTACAGCGACAGTGTAAAGCATAACAATCCTAACCTTTCTTTTTTCTTGGTTTAGTATTCACCGCATACTGCCACAAGCCGCCCGATGGACCAAACCCACATACTCATTTTCTATGCCAGCTCAAAACAGTTTTTCACATTACCGGGACAGGTTAACTTCTCATTATTTCCCGGAGCGTTTTTGCCTTAATTCCTCAAGATACCTTGCCGCGGCATCTTTACCGCCTAATCCAAAGGCAAGTGCAAGAGCAAGGACGATGCCGCCGAGGATGATATTGAAGGCAGTACCCACCAGAAGCGGTGCGATACCAAGCTCTTCCATCGCAATAGTCACTGCGAAGATTACAATCGCCCATCGACTTATGCCGGCAATCAACTCAGGTCTGGGCAGTTTCGCGTTGCCGCAGGCCGTGCGAACTATTTCCGATACAAAACTGGCCAGAAACATTGCGACCACCAGAACAAGCAGGGCCGCTATCACCTTGGGAACATAAGCGAATAAGCTCGTAAGAACATCCGATGCCTTTGGCAGCCCCAGTGCGTCAACTGTCATCACTAAAACCATAATGATAATAAGCCAATAAACCAGGCCGCTTACAACCTCCCGCGCGTTAATCTTCAAATCACCTTTCCTGAGAACTTCTGATATGCCCGCTTTGTCCGCTATCACATCGAAGCGTATCGCCTTAAGCAGCAAGTCAACTGCCCTTCTGATTAGCTTGGCCACAATCCAGCCCACTATCAGGATTATTAGCGCGCCAAGCAGGATTGGAAGATAGGCCAGTATCCTCGTCAGCATCTGGCGAATCGGGTCAGCTATAAGTTCGTTCCAGTTCATTTTTTTGTCTCCTATTAAATTGTTAATATTTAGTGTTTTGATTCCTTCTTATGTTCTTATTCGTCTCCTTTGCGCCGCGTAATTATGTACTTACAAAGGGTATTACGCAATAAGAGTAAAGCTTAGTTGCTTCTTCGTAATTGCTTAGTGTCGCCAGCGATAATGCGCCTGCTTTCGCTCAACGAGATTGTGAATAGTTATTGACTGCCGGAAAAACCGTGTATGTTTATCCCAGACAAACGTATTGTTATGATGACGGATAATCACCTTTTACTATTGCCCAGATACTTGAGATAAATTTCTCTTGCCCAGTTAAGTTGCGTGCCTGCGGCTTCAACAGCAGTGATAAGCAGCGCCTCGGTAATCTCTTCTTTTGTTACTCCCGCCTCAAGGGCCGCCTTTATATGTGATTCGGTACAATGCGGGCAGCGAAATGCCGAAGCCAAGGACAGCATCAATAATTCGCGTGTCTTTGTGTCGAGCACGCCTCCTTTGGTGCAGGCGTCGTAGAAATTCTGAAACGGCTGGCCTATTTCAGGGGAGTTTAGAACATACCATGGTGTTACTTTTTCAGAAACCATCTGTGTCTCCAAAGGATTTGGACTTTTATGATTTATATTTGGGCATCCGTGCCCGTTAATCAGCTATATCCCTGCTATGCTCTTATTGCCACCGCGCAGGCAGACCTGCGATACGGGGGCAGATACTGGCTGCCCCTGCCGTCTCTTTCCCGGCAAATGCGACCATATACTTCCTTACGGTAAACAGGTACGGATTTGGGAGCGTTTATTCCAAGTTGAATCTCATTGTGCCTGATACCGACAATCACAATCTCAACGTTGTCGCCAACCATAATTGACTCATCCATGTGTCTGCTCAAAACCAGCATTTTTAAACTCCTTAATATTCAACGCTGTGTTACGGGCCGATAACACCCTTTTTAGACAAAATACACATAAAGCCCTGAATAGGTAATTGGGGAAATGCTTAATTGATGCTTCGCAATCGCTTAGTCCAGAGCGGACTCCAAAGCAGCCGATATATAAGAGGAAACAAGAATTTGAAGCAAAACGTAGAATAAGCGAAGAACTTAGAGTATTATGGACGAGAGGTCGAAAATGGAACACTATGTTTGTATTCACGGACACTTTTACCAGCCGCCGAGGGAGAACCCGTGGCTGGAAGAGGTAGAGCTGCAGGACTCGGCCTATCCCTATCACGACTGGAACGAGAGGATAACCGAGGAGTGCTACAGGCCCAACATGGCCTCGCGGATACTCGGTCCCGACCGCAAAATTATCGACATCGTCAACAACTACTCCAAAATCAGTTTCGACTTCGGCCCCACGCTGCTGTCGTGGCTTGAAAGACACGCACCGGACGTTTATCAGGGAGTGATTGATGCCGACAAGAAAAGCCGGGAGCGATTTTCGGGACACGGTGCGGCCATCGCCCATGCGTATAACCATATCGTTATGCCTCTTGCAAACAGCCGGGATAAACGCACGCAGGTCGCCTGGGGGATATATGATTTCGAGCACAGGTTTGGCAGAAAGCCGGAGGGTATGTGGCTTCCCGAAACCGCCGCGGATTTAGAGACGCTCGACATACTCGCCGATTACGGGATTAAATTCACGATACTTTCTCCTCATCAGGCCAAGCGCGTCCGCAGTATCGGCGCAACGGACTGGATAAATATCGAGAAAGATAAAATTGACACAACAAAACCATATCTTTGCCGGCTTGCCTCAGGGCGAACGATAAGTTTGTTTTTTTACAACGGGCCGGTTGCCAATGACGTGGCCAACGGCCATATCTTGCAGAACGGCGAGGTTTTCGCCAAAAAACTGAACTGGATTTTCACAGGGAGCAACGCGGAACACCAGCTTGCCCACATCGCCACCGATGGCGAGACATTCGGCCATCATCACCGTTACACCGATATGGCGCTTGCTTATTGTCTTCATTATGTTGAGGCCAACAAGCTCGCGAAACTAACGGTGTATGGCGAATATCTCGAAAAATATCCCCCCGCCGAAGAGGTTGAGATTTACGAAAACAGCTCGTGGAGCTGCAGCCACGGGGTGGAAAGATGGAAGGCAAACTGCGGCTGTAATTACGGCCGATTCCCGTCGGGCAAACAGCAATGGCGTGCGCCGCTGCGGGAGGCAATGAACCGGCTTAGAGACCGGCTCGCGGAAATTTATGAAAGCAGGATGAAGCAGTTTGCCGCCGACCCATGGGGACTAAGGGACAAATATATCGCGGTCATAAATGACAGGTCCGCCAAAAACGTGGAGGAATTTATCACGGTATCGGCGGGCGGCGACCTGGATTTCGGCGAGAAGGTGATTTTTCTCAAACTGCTGGAAATACAAAGAAACGTCCAGCTTATGTTTACAAGCTGCGGATGGTTTTTTGACGACATCGGCGGAATTGAAACGCTCCAGATAATGCAATACGCCTCACGGGCGATTCAATTAGCTAAAGAGATAGAAAGCAGGGATTTTGAACCTGAGTTTGAAGCGATACTCAAAAATGCGCCAACCAACGAAAAAGAATTCGCCGATGGAAAAGAAGTATATGAGAGATACGTTAAAACCAGCACTGTTGATTTGAACCGTGTGGCGGTGCATTTCGCGATAAGCTCGATATTCACGGAACACCCCAAAGAGCAGACGAGTATTTATTGCTATTCCGCCAGGACAGAAATCTACGAACGGACGGAGGCGGGAATCCAGGTGCTTGTTACAGGCAGAGCCACGGTGCAGTCGGCCATTGTTCTGGAAGAATACACGGTGGATTTCGCCGCGTTACACCGGGGAGACCCGTATATAACCGCCGCCGGCAAGGGGCGTATGTCCGACAGTTTATTTTCAGCCATCCAGCACGATTTGAAAACTGCTTTTCTCAAAGGGGACACCAATGAGGTTATGCGCCTCATGAACGTCGCGTTTGCAGGCCAGAGTTATTCGCTGTGGCATCTTTTCAAGGATGAGCAAAGGCATATCCTCAACCAGTTGCTCGATACGACCTGGCTTGAGATTGAGGCGTCGTTTAGGCACATTTACGAGCACAACTACGCGATAATGCAGGCGATGCGCGGAATGAATATCCCGCTGCCCAAAGCCCTGGCCGGCCCTGCTGAGTTTATACTGAACGAGGCGATGTGCAAAATAATCCGGGACGAGCATGACGAGCACGCCAGCCTGCTGGAGCACCTTCAAATACTGGCTGATGAAGCAACCAGATTTTCTCTTCAGCTCGATAAAGCCACTATCCAGTTTGAGGCGGGAAAGAAAATAAACCGGCTTATGACCCAATTGGGGGAGATACCTGAAAATACCGAGCTTCTTGAAACAATAGAGGCAACGGTAAGGATTTTGCTGTCCATCGTAACAGAGCTTAATCTTCAGACGGCGCAAAACGTCTTCTTCGACATCAGCAAAAAGACATACCCGGAAATGAGCAAAAAAGCCCAGGCGAACGACCAGGCGTCGCAAAAATGGGTTGAACATTTCACGAAACTGGCACGCTATTTAGGAGTGAAGATTCAGTAGCCCCCGGCAGCCGGAAAAACGACTATGACGCAAAAAAGAGCAAGCGGCTTACTTCTGCACATTACTTCGCTTCCATCAAAATACGGGATAGGCGACCTCGGCCCACAGGCCTTCAGGTTTGCTGATTTTCTCGCACAGGCAAAACAAAAGTTTTGGCAGATACTGCCCCTGACTCCGCTCACTCTCAGGCAAAATCCTTATTCGCCGTATAACTGCACATCTGCCTTCGCGGGCAATACCCTGCTCATCAGCCCCGATTTGTTATATCAACAGGGTCTTTTGCTCAGGGAAGACCTTCAGGATTGTCCCCGCTTTGCAAAGTCAAAGGTCGAATATCCCAAAGTCGTCTCTTACAAGACAAAGTTGCTGAACGCCGCATACCAGCGTTCCAAAGTTTCGAGAAGCCAAAGCGATTACGAGCAGTTTTGTATTGAGAACGCGGCCTGGCTCGATGATTTCGCGTTATTTGTCGCACTGCGCCGGCACTTCGGACGCGTTTTATGGTGCGACTGGCCTGCAAAACTGCGCGATAGAAAAAAAGATGCAATCAAAACGGCTGAAACTACTTTCGCGGAAGCAATCGACAGAGAAAAGTTTCTGCAGTATCTGTTTTTTAAGCAACTGGTTTCTCTAAAGAGCTACTGCAAACGGCTCGGAATCAAACTGATTGGCGATATTCCGATTTATGTCGCCTACGACAGCGCGGATGTCTGGAGTAATTCTGAAATCTTCAAATTGACCGCCGCAAAAAAGCCCCGGTTTATCGCAGGCGTGCCGCCCGATTATTTCAGCAAAACGGGGCAGTTGTGGAGCAACCCCGTTTATGACTGGGCAGCGTTAAAAGATACGCGGTATCGCTGGTGGCTCGAACGAATAGGACATAATCTTAAACTATTCGATATAGTCAGGATTGACCATTTCAGGGGCCTCTTTGCTTATTGGCAGGTCCCCGCAGGCAGCTCAACCGCCGCCAGCGGCAAATGGGTAAAATGTCCCTATGAGGATTTTTTCAATACGCTGTTTAAGCGATTGGACCCGCAATCCATCATAGCGGAAGATTTGGGATTTATCACCTCCGACGTCAAAACGTTCATTGAAAAACATCGTCTGACGGGTATGCGGGTGCTTCAGTTCGGCTTCGACGGCAATCTCGCCAAAAATCCGCACTTCCCGGCCAACCACATAAAAAACTCAATCGTTTACACAGGCACGCACGATAACAACACCGCCCTCGGCTGGTTCGCAAAAGACGCAACCGCATCGCAAAAGAAAACCCTCTTCGCCTGCCTCGGGCGCAAAGTTCCGACTCATCAAATAAACTGGGAACTCATAAAACTTGCTTTTGCGTCCGTTGCCAATCTTGCCATAATTCCCGTGCAGGATTGTTTGGGCCTCGGCGAATCGGCCCGTATGAACCGTCCCGCCACGATAAAAGGCAACTGGCAATGGCGATTGAATCCGGACCAGCTTACGCCTCAAATCTCAAGGAAGATTGCGAAGTTGTCTGCTGCCAGCCGCAGAACATAAAATCGCCGGCATTACTCGCTCCACTTGACCATTTCGGGATGCAAATCCTGCACAGTCGGGTCGGCGGGCCTTATGCGGGCGCTTATATTCTGCACGCCGTATCCCTCGATTTTGGCGGAACATTCGTAATAAGCGATGTTGCCCTGCCTAGATTTGAACGGCATCGGAATAATCTTGAAGCTCCGCCTGTCGCCCGGCATATGGAAAAGCTCCACTATAAATAATTCTGTCGGCGCGTGCCCCAAATCCACAACGCATTTCGCTTCGAGAGTGTCCCCTTCGCAGATGGACTCTTTTTTATCTAAGTTGGTGGTAAGCTCTTTAACCACTATGTAATTCCAGCCCTTGAAAATCTCCTGTTCTCTGTCTATTGCCTCCCGGAGACGCTGACGGTTATTCTCACGGAGCAGTTCATGCTCTTTTGTCGCGGGGGTATAAAACTTTCTTGAGTAATCAACCAGCACTCTGTTCATATTGAAATTGTCGCAAATCGAAATGATGGACTCTTTCATCATATCCACCCATCGTTTGGGAATGCCCGCTTCATTGCGCTCGTAAAACAGTTCCGCCACTTCTTCTTCGAGCAGGTCATAAATCTGGTTTGCCTCGGCGGTTTCCTGCAGCTCGGTATGAACGTAGAATTTCCCGGCGGTAATCGGCCAGCCGTTTTTGCCGTTGTACCCTTCCGCCCACCAGCCGTCGGGAACACTGAGGTTCAGGACGCCGTTCATCGCCGCCTTCATCCCTGATGTGCCGCTGGCCTCATTTTCCATTATCGGGGTGTTCAGCCAGACATCAGCTCCCCAGGCAAGATGCCTCGCGACGTCTATATCGTAATTCTCAAGGAAAATCACCCTGTCTTCGAGCTTGCGGTTGCGTGCGAAATCCAGTATTTCCTTAATCATATATTTGCCCGCGGCGTCTGCAGGATGGGCTTTACCCGCGAATATGAGCTGGACGGGCTTTTTGGGATTCATAAGTATTTTCACTAATCGTTCCTTGTCCTTGAGGAGAAGCGTCGCGCGTTTGTAAGGCGCAAAACGTCTGGCGAAAACAATCGTCAGATACTCCGGGTTAAAGAGGCGCGTGATATTGATAATCTTTGGCTGCGAATAACCCCTGGCGATGAGGTCTCCTGCAAGTTTTCTGCGAATGAATTCGATAAGATTGAGCTTGTTTTTATGATGGGCTTCCCAAATCTCCTCATCCGGCGTATCGGCGAGTTTTTGCCATATATGACCTTTATCGCGGCAATGTATGAAATTGGGGCCGATATGGTGATTGAAGAGATTCGTAAACGGCTCGCTAACCCACGACCAGTGAACGCCGTTGGTCACGTAATCTATCGGGATTTCTATCGGCTGCATCCCTGGGAACACCCCCGCCCACATTTTGCGGGAAACGTCCCCGTGTATCTTCGATACGCCGTTGACGTACCTGGAAAATCTTATCGCCAGCGCGGGCAGCCAGAAGGTGTCCTTGTTATTTTCGATAAATGCGTACGCGCTGAATTCTTCGAATGATAGACCAATCTGTTTTATTTCCGGCTCGAGATATTTTTTTGCCATCTTGGTATCGAAGTGCTCGTTGCCGGCTATTACGGGCGTGTGCGTTGTAAAAACCGTGGAGGTTCTAATCAGCGCCCTGGCCTCGGAAAATGAGAGCTTCTCTTCGGCCATCAGCTTCTGCAGCCGGGCGATTATCAGAAAAGCGGAATGCCCCTCGTTTATATGATAGATATTCGGCTTGATATTCAATAACGCAAGCGCTTTTACCCCGCCAAGGCCAAGGACCACTTCCTGCTGGATTCGTTTATCTTTGTCCGCAACATACAGCTCGTTTGTGATATTCCTGAGGTATTGCGGGTTATCCTCGACGTTGGTATCGAGCAGAATCAGTTTCGTCCGCCCGACGTCAATCTGCCAGAGTTTAATTTTACAATTTTCGCCGAGTATCCTTGTTTCGACAAACGCCGGCCTGCCGTCGGCGAGACGTATCTCCTTTATCGGCAGGTAGTGATTTTCAAGCTCGATGAACAGTTCTTCCTGCCGCCCCTCAAGGTTAATGCGCTGAGTGAAATAGCCGAACCTGTAAATGAGTCCCACGCCTATAACCTGCATCCCCAAATCCGAGGCGGTCTTAAGATAGTCCCCGGCCAGAACACCCAGCCCGCCGCTGTATATCGGCATAGATTCGTGAAGGCCGAATTCCATTGAGAAGTAGGCGATAACGTTGTTCTTGTTAATACCGCAGTCGTCGCCGCCGTTTTGCGGTGTCCCGCTGTACTTCATATATTCGTCGAATTTCTGCCAGACCCTGTCAAGTTCGAGCAGAAAAGCCCTGTCGCCGGCAAGCTCATTCATTTTTGCTTCAGGGAGGTCCAGAAGAAATTTGACTGGGTTATGATTGACCGACCTGAACAGGTGGGTATCAATCCGGAAAAAAAGATTTACCGCGTCATAGTCCCAAAGGCACCATAAATTGTGGGCAAGCTCATACAGCTTGCCTAAGTTCTCCGGGTAACGCGGATACACGAAAATATTCTTAAAAGCCATATATTCTCCTTAGTTTCACTTTACTGCCAAACAACCATATATTTATAGCATTATACGCTGCCGGGGCAAATATAGCTTTGACAATAAATTCAGCGACACGAAAGTAACCCAATAAGCCGCAACCCAGGCATAAAAACCCCGGGGCGGATTAGTGACCTTTATAACCCGACAAGGGTACTACTCTTTCCTGCGACGATAAAGCAGGCCGCCAAGTCCCAGTAATGCAAGAGTCGTCATATCAGGAAGCTGTTGAATAATATCCGCCCCCGCAGAGGCAGCAGCCGGCCCCGGCCTGCCCGCATCGGTTATTTCAAGATATACGATACAAACCGAGCCGTCGTTGGGCTGTATGCCAATCGCAATATCCGGGGACGTCATAACGGGAACATTATCGGCGGCAGAACTGTTGTTGAACGAAAGCTCCGTCTCGTTCGCGGCGAGGACGGTCAATCCGAGAACCATTATAAGCATCATTAACTTTTTCATTTTTTCTCTCCTTAACGCTTTAACTTTTAAACTTTCCTGATGCTTGTATTTTCGCCATTCTTGGACGAAAAGGCATATAGGCAATCTGCCTAATTTGTGTCTCATAAATGCCTATGGGGGAAGTATGAATAAAGGTAGTCGCAGGTTTGATTTGACGGACGGAAGGGACAAAAATTCTATCGGCGAACGAAAATACCGGCACACAGCCGGCCTATCCATAAATTGACGTGAAAACTAATTTCGATGCCGTTTTGCTCTTCGACCGGCAGTAAACAAGTTATTTCAAAATGACTACGTGATGCCATTTTTGCCGTAATATCTCAGATTTATTCGGTCCCTCACCATCTTTTTGAAAGCAGGTTAGCCCAATATGAAAATTTATTTACAAACGGCAGCTTTTTTCGTATAATACGATGATTGGTTTTTTACCGCTGCAAAAGGCAATTGGCGCGGGGACGGGTGTAATGCACTGTGCAATCGGAGAATTGTATTGGAATAGCCGGAGGGGGTTTCGCCTGTTGGCGGTCCTGCTGTTATCTTCCCTTTTGTGGTGGTCTGGCATAACTTCGGCTGCCCCGATGACCGCCGGGCACGCCAAAAAATTGGCGCAGGCCTGGGTGGCCGCAAATCCGAAACCTATGGGCGCTCAATTAGGCGGGGAGATTGAAAGCGTTGAAACGTTTACGGATGCTAACAGCCAGCCCATTTACTACGTTATTTATCTTAGGCCCAACGGCTTTGTAATCGTCCCGGCGGATGATGAGATTGAGCCGGTCATTTGTTTTGCCCAGGTGGGCAGTTTCGACCCTTCTCCGGATAATCCCCTCGGCGCCCTTGTAAGCAGGGATTTGCCGGGCAGAGTCAATGCCGCAAGGGCCATACAGAAAATGGTGCGTTCGGGCAAGGCCATCCAAAGTTTTACACAGCAGGAGATGAACATAAGGCATTCGGGCGAAAAGGCCTTCGACAAATGGTCAAAACTGCTCAACGCCGCGGATTCCTGCTCAGTGCTGGCGATGTCTTCTGGCAACATCTCGGATGTCAGGGTTTCACCACTTTTGCAAAGCAAGTGGAGCCAGACGACCAGTTGCTCATCAACCGCCTGCTACAATTATTACGTCCCGCCTTATGGCGATGGCAACACAAGCAACTATCCCTGCGGCTGTGTTGCCACGGCGATGGCCCAGTATATGCGGTTTTGGCAATACCCGACGGCTGGTGTCGGGACAGGATGTTTTACGGTATATATTGATGGGACCGCCACAACAAAGTGTTTGCGGGGCGGAAATGGTTCGGGAGGCGCTTATGACTGGACGGATATGACGCTTGTTCCGGATTGCAGCACGACGCTGGCACAAAGACAGGCCATCGGCGCACTGACATACGACGCGGGCGTAGCGGTGTATATGCAATACGCATCAGACGGCTCAGGGGCGTATATGGACGATGCTGACGCGGCAATGACAAATACATTTGGCTACAGCAACTCGATATATGGCTATAACAACAACAATAACATCAGCACCGCCGCGTTAAGCGCTATGATTAATCCAAATCTTGACTGGGGTAACCCGGTAATACTGGGCATAACCGGTCCAAGCGGCGGGCACGCCGTTGTGGCCGACGGGTATGGGTACACCAGCGCTACGCTGTATCACCATCTGAATCTTGGATGGGCAGGGACCAGCGACGCATGGTATAATTTACCGAATATCGATTCCTCACCTTATTCATTCAACGTTGTGGATAGCACAATATATAATATCTATATGAGCGGCTCAGGCGAGATTATAAGCGGGCGGGTAACTACAACGGGTTCGGGGTCGCTAATTGCCGGGGCGACAGTAACCGCAACCAAGTCGGGTGGCGGAACGTATTCGGCTGCTACAAACAGCAACGGTATTTATGCCATCGCCAAAATCCCGGTAAACTCAAGCTATACGGTATCCGTCACAAAAACCGGCTATTCTTTCACAAGCAAACCGGCCTCTACGGGCAGGTCGCGAGATGGTTATTCAACATCCGGAAACTGCTGGGGGATAGATTTTAATGGAACTCAGCTTCAGGCCGCCCCGGTAGCGACGGATTCGAATGTGTCTCTCCCGGCAGGAACAAGCCAGGTTATTACTCTTCAGGCCGCTGACGACAACCTGCCTAACCCGCCGGGGAAGCTGACGTATATAATAACCTCGTTGCCTAAATCCGGGATGCTCTCAGACCCCTGCGCCGGCCAAATCAATACTGTGCCGTATTCGCTGGTCAATTACGGTAAGGATGTTAATTATACCTCGCGTATCTGCTATACGGGCGACGTCAATTTCCATTTCAAGGCAAATGACGGCGGCAGCTCACCTACGGGCGGGGATTCTAACGTTGCGACGGTAACTATAACGGCTGAATCGCCGCAGGAAGTTGCTTACGAGACATATTTCGACAGTGGGTTGCCGGCCGGCTGGACAATTGTACATGGCGGCTCAGGCAGCTCAATGGATACCTGGCGGTCGGATAACCCGGCAGGTCGAACAAGTCCTTACTGGACCGGCACATTTATGATTGTTGACAGCGACTACGCCGGCCCGGTCGATATGAATGAGCAGTTGATAACTCAAAGTATCGATTGCACAAATTTGACCGGCGTCAAACTGAGGTTCAAACATTACTTTAGGCATTACGCCTCCGAGATTGGCGACGTCGATATCCGGGTTAACGGCGGCGCGTGGCAAAATATGGCCAGATACCAGGGGGCCGATTACCAAGGGCTGGTGGAGCTTGTCCTGTCTGGTTTTGGAGCCGATGGAGCAGCCGGCGTGCAGATTCGCTGGCATTATTACAACGCCAACTGGGACCGGTACTGGGGTGTTGATGATGTCCAGATAATTGCAACTCCCGTTGTAAATGTGCCCATTGGCGACTTTAATTTCGATTGCGAAGTTGACTATGACGACCTTGCCATTTTTGCCGACGCCTGGCTGAGCAGCACAGGTCAGACGAACTGGAACGCCAATTGCGACATCAGCCCGTCGGCTGACGGCATCATCAATGAGCTTGATTTTGCGGTCTTTGCGCAAAACTGGCTGGTTGATGTCAATTAACACAAAGTAATAATTGCCCGCTTAAAAGAAGTGGTCTTGCCTTTTGGGTCTGCGAAAAATGTCTTGAATCCGGCGTCTGTTGTCTTTGGTCCTGTGTCTTATTCGACCAGCAGGTCCGCAGTAACTATACCGGCCTGGCTGTCATGCATAATATCGTCGCTGTAAGTGCCGACTGTTTTTAGATGTGATATACCCGCGAATTTCCGCGTTTCGATAAGCCGGGCGCCTTTGGCCGCTATTTTGCGAAACGCGTGTTTTGCTTTTTGTTTGTCCAGCGCCCCTACCGCATCAACAATAACAGTTACTCGTTTGCCTCTCTGCAAAAGCCCAAGCGCAGCCGCCTCAATCGCGCCTTCCGCACAGGCGCCTATCAGCACAAATTCATTTGCCCGGATTTCGCTCAGCAGCCGGTCTATCCTTGGCTCATCAAACGGGTCTAAGCACCGCTTGTGAAGAACAATCTGTCGATACTCCCGCAGCAAATCCACCGGCAAATCCGTATTATTGTCCGCCGCGAAATTCGCCCTGTTGTTCAAAAGCGTATAGTTGATTTTCTGCATCCCTTCCGTTCCGTCCACGCAGAATCCGCCGTTGTTTTCGGGATGAACTTCGCAAATCGATACTACAGGTATTTTCTTGGCGCGGGCGTACGCCATTACTCTTCTGATGTGGCTTAATACCCTCCTGCGATTCCCCACCCTTGCAATACCATTATCGAGGAAAAAATCTTTCTGAGTGTTGATGTCTATCAGGACCTGCTTACGACGAGTTTTTATCAATTGCCTTATCATTTTCGCGACCCCCTTTGTGTCGCTTCTATCCGGCTTATCCCTACGCCTTTGGCCCTTATTAATCCATACGTCCCAACGCCGTCCGTGTTGCAAAAAAAAATTATCCAAAAATTTCTTCCTCTCTCACAACCCAGCCATCCTAAATATCGTTTACCTTCGACGCCGACTTTAAACCCTTATTTCGTCGTTTTTAACCCCGCCAGACACTAAAGTTTGGCAAAACCGCGTCCGTCTATTATAATAGTCCGCCAACTGCCCAAAATGTTACGAAAGTCGGCCTTATAATGATTGGTTTTCAAAATGTCAAGAAAATTAAATAACTATCCGCAAGTCGTCCTGGAGCACCCCAATCCGCCCGTCAAGCTTGATTTTAGTGATATTTTCGGACGTTCCGCTTCCATCCATATCGAGATTGGCTCGGGCAGGGGGACATTTTTGGTAAACCAGGCAAAATCTCAGCCCGACGCCGATTTTATCGGGATTGAATGGGCAGGGAAATTTTACCGCTTTGCCGTTGACCGGATTGGCCGGTGGAACCTGGCCAACGTCCGGATAATTCGCACCGATGCCGTCCCCTATATCGCCGAATGCGTCCCCGATTCCTCCGTCGATTGCTTCCACGTTTATTTCCCCGACCCCTGGCCCAAAAAACGCCACAACAAAAGGCGCTTCATCAACTCCGCCAACACCGACCATCTCATCCGATGCCTCAAACCCGCCGGCGCTATTCGCGTCGCCACTGACTTCGCGGAATATTTCGAGCAGATAAAATCGGTGTTTGCCTCCAAAGCCGACTTTCT
The DNA here is from genome assembly GCA_049516395.1 of Sedimentisphaerales bacterium. Lineage (GTDB taxonomy): Bacteria > Planctomycetota > Phycisphaerae > Sedimentisphaerales > Anaerobacaceae > Fen-1362. The sequence continues at coordinate 13,882 of JBEKTD010000002.1, forward strand.
TGAGCAGGTTGATTTCCTACCCAACGCCGGTGCTCAAATCCGCCAAACGGAAGGCGGACAAGTCCGCGAATGGGTCGGCTCAAACTTCGAACGCAAATACCTCATGGAAAACAGACCAATCTACACAATAGCGGTCAGGAAAAAATAACTTGGCGGGATTGTTAAACTTTGTGCGACTTAGCGGGTTTGGCGATGCTGTTTTATGTAATATCTGATTGCTGTTTTGCCCGAGTCGAATGCGAACCTGTTCACAGAAATCTGCCCCGGCTCAAAAAATTCAATGCAGGCGATTTCCTTTTTGTTTAGCTTTATCTTTTTCGGATTATCAATTCTGCACGTAAAAAACAAATCCGTGGTCGTATAAGTTACGCCTTTATATATGTAAATATTCGGCGCGGATATAAGATATCGCGGGTTTTTGACTTTTATCCCCAGCTCTTCGCAAATCTCCCTTACAAGCGTTGCTTCAATCGGCTCGCCGTAATCAGCAAAACCGCCCGGAAAATCAAACATCCCTGCCTTTGGCTCATTTGCACGAATTGCCACAAGCACCTTTGAACCGTACTCGATGATTGCCCCCGCCGCTGATGCCACGTTGTGATAATACTCAAACCCGCATTTGCCGCACGTTATGTGCTTGTTCTTCGAATGTGCCTTCGGCCCCTTTGCACCGCATCCTGGACAATATTTGAATATTCTTGTTAAATTTATTTTCATTCTTCAAATAAATCTGCAATCTACAATCCGAAATCCCTACAGTCCTGACTGCTGAATCTGCTTCAAAAGATTCGCGTAAAGTCCGACGGACCCCACGCACAGCACAAGCGTAAACACGATAATGATAATCGTCCAGAACACCTTACTCACCATGCTGTAATTAGGGTTGAACCATATCAATGGCAAAGCAAACGGCCCGATGCACAGCACCGAAATAATCACCGCCGGCGTCCTGTGATACCACTTTGTGTCTCCGTATTTTTTCGATCCCTTCAATTCCGCATCAATCAGGAACTCGCCGCAGTGCTTGCACTTCACTGCTTCATCCTGAATCTCTTCCGCGCAAAACGGACACTTTTTCATAATCCTGTCCCCGAAAAGTCAACTGCCTGCCACAAAAACGATTTGTCAAGTTTGCGATGCTTGTTAATCCTACCATGTCTGGTTAACTAATGTTAACTTTCTTCTCTTAGTTAACTTCGGTTAACCAACCCATATTTGGTTAACATACCATTTTTTCGGACGTAAAGAATCGTTAAGTCGCACCCCAAAAACGCCGAAAATGGCAATGTGCCATTGCGGTACACCCGAAATTCCCAGCGGAGAAGCGGGACTTAAAGCAAAATTATTGCCTGGTGAACAGGAAGTATATGACCGATATTTCCAGGAGAAAGTTCATTATAATCGCCTTCGCGGCAGGTATGTCTATGGGCCTGCTCTTTACTTCCCTGTCATTTATCAACTCGCAGCGCAAAGACAGCAAAAAAAACATTATGTATTTCACCTCCACACAGGCAAAGCTGATTTCCACAAACGTCAAATGCGCACTGACCTTTGAGGACGCCAAAGACGCAAACGCCGTTCTCGATACCCTAAGAACCCAGAATTGTATCGCCTTCGCCGGCATCTACGACTGCAACGGCAACCTCTTCTCCTCCTACTATCGCGATGATGTCAGGAACAAGGTGTTCAAACTGGTGCCCCCTACAAAAGCAAAATTCGTGTCTCGCAACGGCTATATAGTGGTCTCCGAACCCGTCTTCCACCAGCAGCAGTTCCTCGGAACCGTCTGCCTCTGGACACAGCTATAAACACATCCTTATCCGTCCGCCTGCCATCGAGAATTTCCTGCTATCGCCGGCGCCGGTTTATTTCGCTGGCGTCTGGTTTGCATCGCGGCTGGTAACAGAGGCCGAAAACGATCTGTTCGTCAGCCCTTTGCCGTCCTGTATTATCTCAAACCCCGCTTCCATACTGTCTAAGTACCACGAGCTTTCTAAATAGCCACGCGATATCGCATCATTTATAAAATCCTTGAGGTCAAAGCTTTGAACAACACTCGGCTTTGCCCTTTCGTAAGCGATATATCTCCATCCTCGTTGTTGGGAATCAAAATAGACATTCCACTGGGTACCGGCTACAGTTATCGTCGCTTTCTTTTCGCCGCCCGCGGGCATTATTATGCTTCCCTTTTTATTAAGCCAGACCATCAGTTCCGCGCCGCCTTCAGGAATAGTGCCTCCTTTTGGACTGAACCACGCCTCGAAGGCGGTGTTCCAGACACCCTTTGCGTGATTTACGTCCGTGCTCCAGTCAACGGGGACAGCCGCTATATCGCTTATCCTTATAGGCATCCCGCTGTTTTTGGTGTTCTCGCCCCCGAAGTGACGCCCGCGAATAATGGATGGATATGCTACCACCACGTTTGAATCGTGCGTCGTGCGTATAACGCTGAAAAACGTGGAATCCGGAACCACGCTCAAACACTGGCTTGATGTCCCTCTCCAGACGTTATTGGTAATTCGGTACTCGCCTCCCATCACATCGATTATTGTTTTATTGGCATCGTTTATGTCCCCGCAAAGCTCCTCCGCCCTCGCATCGCAAAGTAATATACACGCGCAAAAAAGCATACACACAAAAACCTTACTCAAGCTGCTCATCATCCTAATCTCCAAAAACAAATGCCTCGTTATTCAATACCGGAAAACCAACTATAAACGACATCTCTACAATTGTCAATCTGCGGGGTTCGTTATTACAATCGGTTAGCCCCCAGGCCCGCCTGGGGGTCCTTTTTGTTTTATTTTCCACACAAAAAAACACCAGCGATGGGTACACAAAAAACCGCCGTAAGGCCCTAAAATATAAGCAGTTATGGATTTATGTCCCCATAAGTAAGGGCTGTTTTTTGTGTGTTTTTTGTGCATTTTTGCGGCCTAAAAACAACCCTTTTTTCGTGGCTATTTTTACCGTAACCTCTTTTCTTATAACGTCTTAAATTCTGGATATGGACTATCCTATAAAACACTTGTATCAAACAGTTGTATGATACAACTGTTATCCATTTTCGCGCAGGTCGAAAACCCTTAGATTCAAAAATCTTAAAATTTTTTTACTCCTTATTTCATAAGGACTTATCGTTTTTGACCCCATCAGGAAATACCTTAGTTTTCGTCAAAAGCGCGCAAGTTCGCGCCATAGGATAGAGGAACTGTGTTCCTCGGTTAGCCCGCAGGCCCGCCTGCGGGTCATAAAAATAATGAAAGATGAAGGAAAAACAGTCAGCTTTATAAAAGGGCAACAGGCCCTTGTGGATGAAGGCGGGTGGCAAGCACACAAACAAGGTTTGGAGCATTGCCTCCGCCAAGAACACAAAGCTGACTGTCCTCTGTGGCTAAAAAATCCGTGTTAATCCGTGTAATCTGTGGCTAAAGAAAAGGAGGAGATAAAATGTCAACCATTCAAATCAACGTTCCAAATTGCTTCTCTCGTCTGCCCCTCTGGTTCGTTCTTATTTATTACCGTCTTCGTTATGGCTATTCCGCCCGTTTTATCCACATCCAGAAATTCCGCTTCGCCATCGTTGACCCCGCCGATTACGACCTCCTTCGCAAACATAAATGGCGGCTGAACCGCTCCAATCGCACATACTACGCCTTCCGCACCGTCTCTCGCGGCCCGCTCCTCAAGCCCCGCGTAATCTGGATGCACCGCTTCCTTATGAATCCGCCCGACGACCTTCTCGTTGACCACCATAACCACAATGGCCTCGACAACCGCCGCTCCAATCTCCGCCTCGCCACCGATTCCACCAACCAGCAGAACGCCCGCAAAAGAAACTGCAAAACCACCTCCCGTTTCAAAGGCGTTGACTTCGTCAAACCCACAGGCAAATGGCGGGCTCGAATCTCCGTCAACGGCAAACGACTCTTCCTCGGCTCATTCACCGACGAACTCGACGCCGCTATGACTTATGATGAAGCCGCCAAGAAATACTTTGGCGAATATGCTTGTTTGAACTTTAACCCATGAGATGCCGTTGTTGTTATTATCTCACAGGGTTACCCCGTGAGATGATTTTTCTATCTCACCGGGGTACATCAATTTCGGTTAGCCCCGGTATTTATGCCGGGGTTACTTTACCTGTCCTCCGTAGCTCTTAGCGAAGGGGGATTGCCGGGTTGTTATTGGTTTTCTGCCGGGAATCCAGATTCCTCATCCGCCCGCCCGTAGCACAGTTTACCCGCCATTTATGTCGTTCCGCTACCGCGACAATCTCAAATCTGATGTTTCTATGTTAATTTGTGGTAAAATCTAAAATATTTTCGCGTCATAACTTCTTAAGTAACAATAAGATATGAAAATACCGCAAAATATTGACGAAAAAATAGCTCGGTAATCCTTTACACCTTTTCATAATATCGTTAACCTGCAGATACTGATTTTGCGGGTGTTACACTACAAATGGTATTTTCTGCCCGCCTTAACAACCTATTGTATGTTTAATATTTCCCGCTTTTTGGGCGGCTTTTGCCCAGCGTTTCAGTATTCAATCCGTTCTATGTCCTTAAGACCTCTCCTAGTGGACTTCCATTAGAAAACAAGGAAAAAATAATATGTCCTTAAAGAACCGAAAAGTAGAATGCCAAAAACACAAATCTGGCGAATTGAACACGTGCTCACGTATTGCTTTAGTTATTCTATCCTGTTCGTTTGTCACTTTTCTTGCCGTGGCCATATTGGTGGCCATTTTCCAACCCAATTTGCTCGACAGAATATCAGACTACGCCGCCGATTTCTGCAAAGTCACCCTTGGTGCCGTTTTGGGCTGGTTGCTTCATAAGGGCAGAGGGCCATAAGCGAATTGTCATCGCGTCGTTTACCCGCCGAAGGCGGGCCGTGACAATCTCAAATCTGATGTTTCTATGTGCATTTGTGGTAAAACCTAAAAATTATTTCGCGCCATAGATTGTGAATTAATAAAGAGATATGAAAATCGCGTAAAAAATTGATGAAAAATCGTTAGTTTGCCCTTTACACCTTCTCGAAATCGGGTTAACCTGCCAATACTGATTTTGCGGGCGTTACACTATATATGGTATTATTTTGCCCGCCTTAACAATCTAGGGAACATCTCTTAGGCTGAAAGGCCGCATTCCAAGGATGCAAATATGGATGAATTAAAATCATTAATTGTGTTCGTAGGATTATTGATAATCCTGCGAGTTGTTCAGGGCTGGCCGCCCCCTTCAAATCGCCGATAAGTTAATGGGGTGGGCTTTGGCCCACCCCGTTTTTTTCTTATTTTCCAATTCTACCCAAAACCGCCTTATTTTCAAAACCTCAAATATAAGACTTATCCGCCGAAGTTTACCCGCCTTTTGTGTGGCGAGTTAAGAATTCGTTAGTTTTTTGTATGACTCTATTCCTTTTATAATGGCCTTTTTTCCTTCTTCGCTTGCTGTGGCTTGCTCAAGCTTCTGGATTGCGCGGCTTGCTTTTTTGTACATAGCATCAGCGTGTTTGTTCCCGAATGTATTCGATTCTACATCGTAATCGGCAGCGTTTCGCTCGTCGCGAAGGTCATGCATATCACCTGCGAGAAGCTCGACATCCTCTACGCCGCAATTGTACAAATATTTATAAATCGTATCGTGGTCTTTAGCATATCTTGATTTAGCAAAAATATCGGGGAAATTAGGCTTTACGAACTGTGCCGCCAAATTAAACAAGGCATAATAGCTCCGGCTGACAGACGTGCGCCATGATGCTTCGTTTTTCCCATCCTTCAGATTTTCCGCCAAGTCCAAAAATGCCTTGGGTTCCATCCTGATTTTATTTCCAATAGTACGTTACAGTAATGTTCTCACGAGTGTGTTGTCTTATTTTACTTCTAATATGCTTCTTGAACTTGCTTTCTTCTTCCAATATTTGCTCTGGGTTTCCTGAAACGGTGAAAATAAACCGTAGTGTCTCTCTGCCCGGGATTTCAGGGTCCTTTTCTAAAAGCAGTTCGATTTTCTTTAGAGTTGTGTAGGTTGTTTTTGCGAGCACAATGGCTGTGTTCAATTCGTCCCACCACCCATTTGCCTTGCTTTTTTTGATAACATCGGGAGCAACCCTAACAAGAATATCTATCTTTGGCTCGGGTATATATCCGTTTATGACTCCGGTTGGATTAATAATCCAGCTACGATAGTCTGTCTCTTTTCCGATAAATATACTTACGTAAGATGTTTGGGCCGCCAAGAACTCTTCTTCTAATTCAACCTTTTCTTCCACAGAAGAAACTCTCTTGATGATAGGGAGTTTCCACATAAATCTTTCTCTGCTATTCCATATTGACCTGTATTTGTATTGCGGTATATCTTTTTGGGGAATTTCAAGATAGTCCCTGATTGTTACATCCGAATCTTCCGTATGTAATTCGGATTCAATTGTCGGTAACCATGTATTATCTATTGCTTCAGGTGCCATAATGCTTTCTGAACACTATCAGTAGTTAAATCAGCAAATCCTTTTACAATCCATTCATGAGCCATTGCAAACCACTCATCCGCCTTTTGGTCAGAATACCCTCTCGCAGTAAGCTCCAATAGCATAGCCCTCTGAGACTCTTTTGTTGGTGCCAATCTCATAGAAACGTGCAATCTTCCCGCATTCTTCGGGAATCTAAATATTCTACGCCAACTTATATTCTCTGGTTCTGGCAGAAAACGCTGGTCCGTTTGGCACTGAAAATCCTTAAATACATTACCAGCATCAGACAGCGTTTCCCATCCTTGTCCTTCTGGCATCTGATTCACATATGCCAGTTCGTACTGGTCGATAACCGGCGCTGCCCAACCCAAATCTGATAGAAATGAGTTAAAAACTTGCCACGATTTTTGAAACTCTGGATACAATGTTTTGTATCGTGGGTAAGTGTCATCTGCTTTAAGCTTTCTCCAATTTCGAAGAAATCTATCCTGCTGTACTTGGATTAGTTGATCTCCTGGTGAATTGAAGAAAAGAAGCCGAGGAAAAGGAGGCCGTTCAAAAAGTTCAATTGTGGAAGGCGACCCTACAGTTCCCTCAGGAGTTTCCAAGACATGGTTGATTGGTGGCATCTCTTGACACTTTGGGAACTTCTCCCTATCTAACTTTTCCCATAAAAGGCCGGTATGGGGGGTTTGAAAACTGTCTAGTTTCTTAAATTGAACCCCAAAAACCACTTCGTTTACAGGGGGATTGTTGTAATCTGGTAGCGCAGAAGCCTTATCTGCCATTAGTTACCTTTCTTCTCTTGGGATTGCCAACCTTGTTCGAATCTATGATATTCGTAACCTTCAATAATACACTATCGTACCATTTTGTCAATAGTTTACGAATTTTCAAGAAATATTTTTTATGGGACCCTTGATAGTTATTTAGCTATCCCGATAACGCAATTATCTCGGTTTTTTGTTAATTCTACTTTGACAATGCTATTTTTTTTCTGGTTCTTACCTTCTATGTGAACAATAAAGTACCGTTCGCAATGTCCGAACGCTTGTTTATCTTTTGAACCTTCGATGAGGACTTCACAGGTTTGACCTACAAATTGTTCTCTGAATTTAAAGCCCAACTCATCGCTAACTTTGCGCAGAATTTGTGCCCGTTTTTTAATCACGTCCGCCGGCAATCGGCCTTTCAGTTTCGCCCCGGCTGTTCCCGCCCTCACCGAAAACGGAAATACGTGTATCTTCGAAAACCCCGCCCACTTCGCCAGTTCAACCGTCTGTTGAAAATCCTCATCCGTCTCGCCGGGGAAGCCGACGATAATATCAGCCGTAATAGCAGGCCTGTCCAGTCGCCGTTTTATCAGTTCAATTTTCTCCCGCAACTCCACCGCATCATATTGCCGACACATTCTTTTCAGCGTCGCACTCGCCCCCGACTGCACCGACAAATGAATATGCGGCATAATATTCGAATGCCCACAGAACACGTCCAGCAATTCCTCGCTGATGTCCCCCGGCTCAAGTGAACTCACCCGAATCCGAGCCAATCCTTCAATCTCCGCCAATTCCTTTAATAAATCCGCAATCGACGCGCAGCGTCGTCCCCGAGTGCTGCTTCTTTGGCTAGGAACAGGGGACCCAAATCCGTCTTCCATTTCCGAATCACGAGTCACGAGCGACGAACCCCGTCTTCCGCCCTCTGTGTTCTCTGTGGCTAAATCGACAATCCGCAATCCGCAATCCGCAATTTCTGTCTTCTGTCCTCTGTATTCTGTTCTGTGTTCTGTGTTCTGTATTCTGTATTCTGCCTTCCTTACAGATTTTCTTCCATACGCTCCCAAATTCACTCCCGTTACCACAATTTCCTTATGCCCGGCCGCCACAAGCGCCTTTGCCTCACTAATCGCCGTACCAATCGGCTTACTTTGAACATCAGGCCTGACTTTCGGCACAATACAGTAAGTGCAAAGGCTGTCACAGCCGTCCTGAACCTTCAAAAATGCCCTCGTATGCCCTTTGAAACTGGACAATTGTGGTAATTTGAGATATTTAGCGAATTTAGCCATTCCGTCCTTGATTTTTAAGCCGTTTTTTGCTTTAATAAGGGGATTGTGGCCGATGATAATCTGGGCGATACTTTGCGCCAAATTGTCCCGGCTGCTGATGATATGAACGTTATCGCCGTCGCCGCAAGGGGGATTTTCCCGGCTTTTCATCGCCGGAAGACACCCGCAAACCACCCTTACGCCGGCTGGATTGGCCTTTAACGCTCTTTGTATATATTGCCTGCTCTTGGCTGAAGCTGTCCCTGTTACGCAACAGGTATTTATCACCGCTAAATCGGGCTTCTCGCCCGATACCACCGCCGAAAGACCCAGCTCTTCGAGAAACTGGGCTATCTGCTGCGATTCGTACTGATTTACCTTACAGCCAAGCGTATATATGGAAAAAGTTCTCATAGCTCCTATAATAATATAATTCTTTGTGTTATACTATTTGCGTTGGCTCTGAAAAACAAGTCCCGCCCGGTTTTGGCTGGGACAGGAGGCACTGTTTATGGCGGAAAAAATAGGGTCGGTCTGGGCAATCGATATCGGCAACACCTCGCTTAAGGCCCTTCGACTTAGCAACGAATCCGGCGCCCTCGAAGTTATCGGCTTCGACCATATCCAGCACCAGAAAGTCCTTGCCGGCTCAGGAATCAAGGACCAGGAAAAGCAGGAGCTTGTTGCCATTTCCCTTCGCCAGTTTGTTCAGGCCAACGACCTCGGAAAAGATGAAATCATCATTGCTGTCCCCAGTGCAAACAGTTTCGCTCGTTTCGTCAATCTCCCTCCCGTCGAGAAAAAACGCATCCCCGAAATCGTCAAGTTCGAAGCCAGCCAGCAGATTCCCTTTGATATCAACGAGGTTGCATGGGATTGGCAGATGATGACGGAGGAGGGGGCGGCGGAAGCGAAGGTGGGGATATTCGCGATAAAAAACGACGTTGTGACGGCAGAGCTTGAGCACTTCAGCAGAGAGGATTTAGAGGTAACATACGTTCAGATAGTACCAATGGCGTTATATAACTATGTTTTTTATGACAGGCCCGACCTGATGAAATCTGATACTCAGGCGACGGTGGTGCTGAATATCGGCGCTGAAACAACGGACCTTGTGGTCTGCACGAAATCGGACGTGTGGCAGCGTGCGATTGCAATGGGCGGCAACACGTTTACCAAGGCGATAGCGGATACGTTCAAGCTGAATTTTGAGAAAGCGGAGAAGCTAAAACGGACGGCACCGATGAGTAAATACGCCAGGCAGATATTGCAGGCGATGAAGCCTGTGTTTACGGACCTGGCGTCGGAAATTCAGCGTTCACTTGGATTTTATACCAGCTCTCATTCAAACGTGAAGCTAACGAGAGTTATCGCGATGGGCGGCGGCACAAAGATGCGAGGATTGCTGCAATACCTTCAGCAAAGTTTGCAGATGCCCATAGAGCGTCCAGATACGTTCAAGCGGGTTGCAATTAACCCGTCGGTTTCGGCTGCGAAGTTCCACGAGAGCGTATGTGATTTTGGCGTAGTTTACGGGCTTGGGGTGCAGGCGCTTGGTCTTGGGCAGATAGAAAGTAACCTGCTGCCGAAAAGTATAGCCAAATCAATGATTTGGGCAAGCAAGACAAAATATTTTGTGCTGGCGGCATGTCTGATATTAGTGGCATCTGTTCTGGCGTTTGCGAGGACTCTTGTGGACCGCGCCAGCTACGCCAGCAAGGTATCGCAGAGAGAGAAAGTCAAGGCGGTGCTGAATACGGCGCAGAAGGCGGAGAGCGATCTAAAGGCCGAAGTGGCTAAGTCCAGCGAGTCGGAAGCGATAATAAAGAAGGAATTCGAGCAGTTCAAATATAGAGATATGGTTCCTTTGCTTTATCAGAAGCTGATAGCTGCACTGCCTAACGCCAAGAACAATCCAGAGCAGGCGGAGCTATACCGAGCTTTTGCCGGTGGTGACGCCGAGACGATAAAGGAGAAATATCCTGACCGCAGGGAACGCAAGCAGATTTTCGTAACCGGGATGACTATTTATTATACGCTGGATGTCGGGAGCGGTCAGTTCGGGGTTATGGGTTTCGAGAAAGGTCTTGATACGCGAGAGTCAGGTGCGGGAGGCATGATGGGCGGCAGGAACGCAATGCCCGACAGGAGCGGGAGAGGCGGGGGACGAGGCGGCAGAGGAGCGCCAGAGGTGCGAGGCAGAGGAGCGACAGCAATACAGGCACCCGGCGGCCAGTCAACACCGCGAGGTTTTATCGTAACGATAACCGGGTACAGTCCTTATAAGAATATAAGCGAGCTGCTGGACCCTCCCAAAGTCCAGGATGACCCGAACAAATGGGGCTTGGTCACCCGGCTGATACATTTGAACAGCATGTTTGACGGTAACAGTCCTTTTGAACTTTACAAGAAGACGGACAAACAGCATTTTGACTTTCAGCCAGGGGAAGTGGATTTGGCTGCGGAGATGCCTCCCGGCATAGGGGTCAGGAAGAAAATAGAGGGCAAGGACGACGTGTTAATTGACCCGATGACCAATGAAATTATAAGCAAGATTACGAATGCTGATAAAACTGCGCAGGTAAACGACTCCTGGTTTGTGCTAAACTTTAAACTTAAGTGGAAGGATGTAAACGAGCCACCGAGTGAAGCGGTCGCACCCCCAAGCACGAGTAGAGGTGCAGGCCAGCCAGCGCCACCTCCAAGCAGCAGTCGCAAGTCACAATCTCCTAAAGGCGGCGGCGGTGGTGGTCGCGCCGGCGGGGAAATGGAATAACTCGCGGTGAAGAAATTCTGTTTTTAGCATAATGTTTTACTGATGGTGATGGTGAATGGCCAAGATTAACATTGACATATCAAAATTGAAAGATTTGCTGAAGGTGTTTGGTGGATTTCGGGCGTATTCTGTATTGATTTGGCCCGCGATAATACTTTTGGCCTGCGGGGTCGTTCTTACCGCGACAGTACTGCTTGGCAGGGGTTTAAGGCAAAAGGTTAGCAATGAAAGTGTGCCGATAGGCAATAAGATACTTAGTCAGTTAAAGAGTTCGCCGGCGGCGAAGCAAGCCGATGTGGAAAAGCGATATCAGGATGCATACCAGCAGGATGCCAATTTTATACAACAATTGTCGGTGCAGAGTTCGGAGCGTGAGCTTCTGAGTTATGACATATTTCCTCAGCCCAAGGATACATCGACCTTGTTATTCACCCGGTTCGGGGAAAATTATCGTCAGGGAATAGAGGCAATGATAAGGAAGGTCAACGGTCACGATTGTCCCAGTGCAGATGAGATAAGAATTGCACAAGAGACGGGTAAAAGCGCCGAGGTTGAGAGGTTGAGCGGGAGCAGTGACACAACAATGAGGATTATCGATGAGATTTGTCGGGCCAAGGCGAAGTCGTCGTCGGTATATGCGAGTCCCGATATCGTGAGCGGATATGATTTTTGGAAGACGTACAAGTATTCCAATGCAGATGACAGCATCAAGGACTGCTGGTTCTGGCAGATTGGTTACTGGATAATAGAGGATGTGTTTACCACGGTGGAGAAAATGAGCGCTGGTTCAAGCAGCATATCCAGTTCTCCTGTGAAGCGAGTGGAGCGGGTTGGTTTTTTGACGCCAGACGCTCTTTTTGGCGGAGGCGGCGGGGGTTCGAAAGTGGCGCAGGACAGGCCTAAGTACGTTACCAAGCCGGAGGAGCAGTTGACAGAGTCGTTTACCGGTCGCATAAGCAACGAAAGTATGGATGTGGTGCATTTTAGTATGGTTGCAGTGTTGAGCACCGAGGCGATAGTGCCTTTTATGCGGGAGTTGTGCAGCGCCAAGGAGCACAGTTTCCGCGGATTCACGGGTCAGGAGCCGGCGAAAGTTTTTAAACATAACCAGATAACGATTTTGGAGTGTCGTGTTAAGCCGGTGGCTTTGCTGTCCGTGGATCATCAGTATTACAGATATGGGGCTGAATCGGTAGCCGAAGTTGAAATGGTCTGCGAATATATATTCAACAAGCAGGGTTATAACGCGATAAAGCCGGAGTTAATAAAGGGCCCCGCGGCTGCCAAAACGGGCAATTAGAAGCGACGTCTGATTGAGTTTGCCGGAGCAGAGCTGCGACGAATCGGGACTTCGGAGAGCATAAGGATTTTGGAATTATGATAAAAAAACAAGGCAATTTCATAGAGGTGCATATAGAAAAAGTGGCGTTACTGATAGGCGTTCTTGGCGCGCTGTACATTGTGTATGCGTTTGTTCTAAGTAACGTGGAAAAGGTTCCTTTCAACGGCCAGAGTTTTAGTCCCGGCCAGCTTGATATATACATAGCGGAGCAATCAGACAAGCTTCGAGCTCGGCTGGAGAGAGAACCTGTTCTCAAGCCGGCATATATACCTCAAAGCAAAGTTTTTCTGGAAGAGATGAATTCGGTGCTGGACAAAGATTTGAATGTGTTTTGGCCTGTGCCGAGCGGTGTAGAGATTACGGTGGACAAGAAGTATCGTATTCCGGTGGTTAGTGAAGTAAATGATGTATCAGCGGAACGCATAACGGCTGTCGCGTACATTCCGAAGGTTGCGATTACCCCGGAGAATATCGAGTCCGAAGCTTCGTATGAGCCGAACGACCTTGATTTAGTTACGGTTCAGGGGAGTTTTGACCTTGGTTCGCTGATAGACAGTTTTCAGGAATGTTTTGCGGGCAAAGGAGTTCCTGAAAGCTGGCGTGATAAAGGTTTAGCCAAGCCGGTGTTTGCGGGTGTTCAGCTTCAAAGGCAGTATCTTGATGAAAATGGGGAGTGGAGTCAGTGGGAAGACATTCCACGTTTGCGGATAGACCCCAAGCGAAACATATACAAAATAATAGATAATGTGAGCGATCTTCCGATGGGCGGGGTTATGGTTCAGATTGCGCAGTTGGGCGACCAGCAGACGCAGTCGAGCATGCTTCAGCCGGATGCGTACAAGATAGCTTCGGCTGAGGAGCAATGGCTACCGCCTGTATTGCACGAGAAGTTTTTAACGGTTCGTCGAGAGAAAGAAGCACAGGAGCGTCGTGAGGCGGCAACAGAGCGAGAAACCAAAACGGCAGAAGAACGTGAAAAGACAACAACAACGCGTTCGACCCGTGATGAACGCGGAACCGGAGTATCCCGCAGCACAACAACGCAACCAACAGGCGGCGCAAGCGGCAGAGGCGCGGGCGGCAGCACGGGAGGCAGAGGCGCGGGCAGCAGCGCAGTCACCAGAGTCACTGGCGGTGGCGCAGCCAGTGCCAGAGGTGCGGGCGGCGGCCGTCCGACGGGAGCAGAACCTGACCGCAGCGGCAACTCTCGCAATACTTTGAGGAGTACGAGCCGGACAGATACGCGTACCGAAACGACAACGACCGAACAGAAGAAGATTGCAAAAACGACAGTAACTGAGGCGACGATAAACGAAGAACTGAGAAAAATGCTGCTGAGAGGCAAGGATATAAGCAGTTTGCATGATACGATAACGTTCTGGGCACATGATGATACAGTGGAACCAGGGGCGAGTTATCGTTATCGTATCCGTATCGGGGTATTCAATCCCGTGGCGGGGACCGGCCAGGTGCAGGAGGAAGACGCGGCGAGCAACAACAAGGTAATACTATGGAGCGATTTTTCGGAAGTGACGGACATAGTGGATATTCCCGAACGGCTGTATTTCTTCCCGATAAACGTTCAGGAAGCGGCAAAGTCAGTGGAGGTTCAGGTTTGCAAATACGTGATGGGTTATTGGTACAGCGAACAGTTTATGGTCAAACGCGGAGATATCATAGGCAAAACAGCAAAGGTTGAGACGAGCGAGAAAAACAAAACCGCGGACGCGATGAAGGACGTGAAGGACGTTAAACTGCCTGAGACGATAGATTACACAACGGGAGCGATTGTGGTGGACGTGGTGGCAATGAATGACTGGTTCGGAGACAAAGCTCTGCAGTCGCGACAGTATTTTGACGTGTTGTTCAGTTTTGACGGAATGAGAATAGACAGGTTACCTGCGAAACTGATGAACTGGCCTGAGGACTTACGTTTGAAGTATAGCGAATTAAAGTCGCTGGAGAAAAGGACGAAAGAGCCATTGCGTGACTGGAACAGTGCCGGCATGCTGCAGGGAACCCAGCGTGCTACGCCGCCCGTTGGTGGTGGCGGGGATCGCAGAGGTAGAGGGCCAATAATGGACAGGGGCGGCGATACGCAGGACGCAATGCCGAACAGGAACCCGGGGCGTTAAAACAAGGGTATCAGCACTTCGGGTAATTAGCTGTAAGGACAATGCAACCGTCGTTTGTAACAAGAATATCGTCTTCGATTCTGACGCCGAGTCGTCCGGGGATATAGACACCCGGTTCAATTGTAATCACGTCGCCTGCGTGTAATTTTCCTTTTACTTTGCCTGATACGGCGGGCAGTTCGTGAACATCCAGGCCAAGTCCGTGCCCGGTTCCGTGGCCGTAAACAGGGAGGTCAGCTTTTTTTATGATTTCCCTCGCAGCCGTATCGACCTGGCTGATTTCGACTCCGGCTTTGACCATTCTTATGGCAGCGGCCTGTGCCTGTTTTACGACGGCGTAAACTTTGTCATAACGCCCGCGGGGTATGCCGACCGAAAAGCATCTGGTCAAATCACAGCAGTAGCCGCTGAGGCGCACGCCGAAGTCGATGAGAACGGTATCATTTTTTCTTAATTTGCGGGAAGTGGGCTGGTGATGAGGTCTTGAGGCATTGGGGCCAAAGGCGACAATTGTTTCAAAGCTGTTTGCGCCCCCGGCTTTTCTGATTTCAAAATCGACAATTCCCGCCAGAACGTTCTCCGTAAGCCCATGTTTGACCTGTCGCAGGACGCGTTCGAATGCCCGTGCGGCGATTTTTGCAGCGGCGCGAATAGCGGCAACCTCGACCTGGTCTTTTTTCCGGCGTGCTGATTCGACGATACCTTCGGCGGTCTTCAGTCGGCAGGACAGGTTTCTCTTCAGCGACTGGAAATTGGCGAGCGATATTGATATTTCGACGGCGGCGGTTTTGATTCCGCGTTGCTTTCGCAGCAGTTCGGCGACAGTGTTACCCATCGCTGCGGTGCGTTCGACGATTTTGCAGAATCGGCACTGGTCAACGGCCTGCTCGGTGTATCTACTGTCGGTTACAAGCACGACCGCGCGAGGCAGAACAATCGCCCAACAATCTTGGCCGCTAAAGCCGGTGAGATAAGTAACATTGGCAGGTTTTGTGGCGATGAGACAATCTGCGCCGGCCCGAGTAATCGCGGCCCGGATGCCCTTAAGGCGGGTTTTATATGCGTGCTTATCCATTCGTAAAAATTCTCCAGTCAAAAACCTGCTGCCATTATTAACAGCAAGGGCGGGAAAAATAAAGATTTTTTCCGCGTTGATTTGGAGGCGGGGAATTCTTTTACTATAATTTGGTTAATTGTATTGATTCGGCTGGACGAGGAAAGCCGGTCAAAAACAGAACGTATCACCTCGCAATAATAGCATTAACAAGCAAATTAGGAGGGAACACAATGAAACGTATAGCATTAGTTGCTGTTGTGCTGCTCATGGCAGCGTTATCCTGGACCGTATCTACGTATGATACAGGCAGAAGTCAGATTGTGTTAGTGAGCTATTGCTGGAGATTTTAGGATAGCTTACGATAATGGATAAGCTGATTGATATCCCGTTTTAGTTATTACACACGGGAAAACTTACCATACTCACATGAAACAGGACGGCGAAAGTCGTCCTGTTTTTTTATGTCTTGCCCGCCCGGCGGAAAACCCTTACAATGCTGCCCTTTGAATTGTCCCGCTTTTTCAAAGGTAAACGGAATCCATTATGCTGCTGCCTATACGAACAAATGTCGGATGTCGCAGAACACCTTATGCCAATTACGCTATCATAGCCGTAAATGTGATTGTGTTTCTGTTAAGCTACTGGCCCGATGAGCGGGCGAGGGATATTCTGCGACCCTGGGCGGAACGGTTTGTTTTCACGCCTGCTCACCCGTTTTTGTGGCAGTTCATCACTTACGCTTTTCTGCACAGCGGTTTCCTTCATATTTTCGGCAACATGTTCTTTTTGTACATATTCGGCAATAACGTAAACGATAAGCTCGGGCATTTCGGCTACACTTGTTTTTACCTGGCAGGCGCGGTGTTCAGCGCGGTGGGTCATACGCTGATAAACAGCAATCCGGTTATGGGGGCCAGTGGCGCGGTGGCAGCGGTGACAGGCGCGTATCTTGTGCTGTTTCCGCAGACCCTTATAACTATCGTTTACTGGTTCATCTTCATCGGCACGGTTGAGGTGCCCGCCCTTTATTTTATCGCGTTCAAGATGATTATCCTTGATAATGTTATTATCCGATATACGGCGAATACGAATGTTGCTTACGATGCGCATCTTGCGGGTTATTCGTTCGGCATCATTTCGTCGCTGCTTCTGCTGGCGACGGGATTGATTAGCAGCTCGCAATTCGACCTCTGGGCGATGTTCAAGCAGTGGAACCGCAGGCGCGCATATCGCGACGCAATCGCCACCGGCTATGACCCATACACGGGGATGGGCAGCGCAAAACGGATTACGGCCAGAGATATAACAAAACCGGGGCCTGATGAGCCGCAGATCAGGCAGCTGCGCGAGGACATTTCCAACAGCATTTATCAGCACGACCTCCAGACAGCCGCTCAACAGTATCTTAATCTTATGTCTCTCGATAGCGAACAGATTCTGCCACGCCAGCATTTGCTCGATATTGCCAACCAGCTTGCCAGTGCCGGTGAATACAACAATGCCGCGTTGGTTTACGAGAAGTTTCTCACTCACTACGCCAATTATGAGCATATTGCGCAGGTTGAGCTGATGCTGGGGATAATATATTCGCGGTATCTTGAGAAGCCAGACCTTGCGCTGAATCACCTGCACGCCGCTGAGAAAAAAATAGTCGACACCGCCCAGTTATTGATGTGCCGGTCAGAAATCGAAAAACTGCAGAAGTAATAATAGTATCCGCCTGCGATTCTATTTTGTTACCAGCATGTGCATCCAGTAAGCAAGAAAACCTGTCCATGCCCATATAGCCGAGGCGGCGAACAATACAAGCGAACCAATGATACGCAGGCCTTTTTTATCGTTTTGCCAAACCACGAGCGGCGAGAAAATGCCGCATATTCCGCTCAATATAAATCCCGCACCCGACAAAGTCGGTTCATTTGTCAGGCCGAGGTTGATTATGCGAACACCAAGAAGTGTCGCGGCTGCACCTGCGAAAACGGCGTATATCGACAAAGGCAAAAGTTCCCATCTTTTGGCTAATGCCAAAGCCAGGCCAAGCAAAAGCACGCCAAATAACACGGACATTTCGCCGTAAGCCGAACTATATGGTTTGGGAAGGGGCCAGGTGAGTGTAATCACGAACCCGCCTATCGCTACGACAAGGCCGCAGATTGCGAACGCGGGGACCCATCGGCCGGTATCTCCCGGCGTATCCAAATCTCGCCAGACGAAGCAGCCGAGCAGGAACAACCCCGCAGCCATATTTATCAGCATCAGTGTCAGGTAATCTATCATCATAATTTAATCTCCTAATCTCTTTACCTGTGCTCTCGATAAAAGTGCGTTCAGGTTACCCGAAATTGTAGTGCTTTTTGATGGCCTTTTTGACCTGCCATTTGCATTCGAGGTCAACAGGGAAGATGACGAAATCGCCCGGGCCGAAGCTGACGGACTCTTTGCCGTCGGTTACGGTGACGTCGCCTTCAAGTATCAGACAGGTTTCCTTTTCGGTGTATGCCCAGTCGAATTCGCTCGGCTTGCAGGTCCAGATGGGCCATGTTTTGCAGGTTTTTTCTTCCTCTTTGGTGGGCTTTCGCACCACTATTTCTTTTGCCGTCGGCATATTTCGCTCCTTAAATTTGGCCACAGAGTTTTTTAAGCCACAGAGGACACAAAGCACACAGAGAAAAACCTTAACTCGAGTATCCTTTTGCGGCCAGTTAAAACATCATCAATCCAGTTCCCGCTATGTTGTACGCCCTAAATGGTTACCCAAGATTATACCGTCGCTACGGTTATCTGCAACCTGCCAGTATTGAGCAATGTTTTCTGCTTTTTTGCTTTTTACTTTTAACCTTTCACTTTTTCCTTTACATTATTCGCTTTCTAAATCTACGCACTGAGCAATGAACTATGAACAAAGAACAATTAAACGGATTCAAGGTGTGGTTCGATAAATTCGTCGCGGGGTTTTATGGCAATGACGAGTATATCAACGCCAATATAAAACTAAAGGAAGAGCACAGCAGGCGGGTGTGCGCTGAGATGCTTTACCTTGCGGACCAACTGCGCCTTGAAGGCAATCAACGATTGCTGGCTGAGACGATTGCGCTATTTCACGACGTGGGACGATTTCCGCAATTTCTCAAATACCAGACATATAGCGATACGAAAAGTATCAACCATTCTCTTTTAGGCGTGGAGGTGTTGCGGAAAGAAAACGTTTTAGCACAGTTGCCGGATGACGAAAAGCAAATTATCGAGACGGCGATTCGCTATCATGGCGAAAAGGAGCTGCCAAATAATCTTACGGGCGATACGCTGCTGCTATCCAAAATGATACGCGACGCGGACAAGCTTGATATTTTTAACGTGGTTATAAAGGCGTATATTCAGCAAAGAGACGACCCGGATAATTTTAAGCTCGAAATGGAGATGCCCGATGAACCGAGGTTCACGCCTGAGGTGCTTGACGCGATTCTTACGGGTAGGCGCATTGATTATAAGATGCTGCGAACCTGGAACGATATGAAACTGTGCATACTCGGCTGGGTTTATGATGTTAATTTTGTTGCGACGCTACGCCGATTGAAAACGAGGCGACACCTCGAAACGATTTTTGAATTCCTGCCCGATACCCCCGATATCCGCAAAGCCCGCGAGAAAATCTTCGCTTACGTCGATTCAAAGTGCCACTAAGACACCAAGACACAGAGAATTTTATTTGCCACAGATCGACACGGATTAACACTGCTTTTGTAACAAATTGAACAGGGAACTTTTCAAGCCTTGAATTTTCTGATTATCACCGCACCGAGGCCTAGCAAAAATAGCGTGGTGGGTTCGGGAACAGTGACAATTGCGATGCTTTCTATATAGGTATCTGTAGCTAAAGTTTCGATATCAGAGCCATCGAGATTTGCCCTATAGATAGCATTATAAGTGGACCAATATACTTTGCCTCCATAAGGGTCACAGGCAATATCAGAAATAAAACCTCCGGGAAATGAACCGATATCATGGTAGCCTGAACCATCCAGATTTGACCACCAAAGTGTTTCTCCGCTTGCTATATACATTCCATTATGCACTGTGTCTAAAGCGATAGCAGTAGGAGGGCCTGTTTCTGCTACATCGACCACTTCCTGTTGAGAGCCGTCAAGATTTGAACGCATAACAACTCCGTCCCAATTATCTGCCCAATAGAGCTTGCCTGCGGCCGAATCTATATCAATATCGCAGGTAAGATTGCCGGCGTAAAAATAAGAAGGATTAGAGCCGTTAAGGTTTACGGAGCCAATGAAATCATTTGCCCAATAAAGTCTTCTATTTACGGAATCCACGGCAAAATCGTATTCTGTTCCTCCGTTAAAAAAATCTTGAATCTGTGAGCCGTCTAAATTTGCGCATTTGATTTTGTGTATATTATTGTAACTATTATCACTGTAAGTCCAATACATTTTACCTTCTACAGAATCAATAGATAGACCGGATAGGGCTTCCCATTTTGTCATCCCAGTATAAGAAATAACATCTTGCTTGCCTGTGCCATCAGCGCTCATCTTTTTTATGCCTCCCCGAACGGTATCCCAGTAAATCATCGTATTATCAGCTTTAACCAAGTTTAAAAATGGAAAAAGTGAAAATGCGATAATTACTGCTGCAATAAAATTCTGTCTTCTCATACTCTTCTCCTTCTATTGCCTTTTGCCCCCAGCCAAAGGCGAGTTTCATTATATCCTTTACAGTTGAATAAGCAAGGGAAATTACGTTTCCTCTTCACCTGAATTGGTTGTCAATTATGCTGATTGATAGTATGCTGTATTAGCCCGAGGAAAGGCGGGTGAAAAATGATAAACCAACAACGACTCGATGAATTGAAACGATGCGTCACCCCTCATAAATTCTTCGACGAATTTTTTTGTGAGATAAATAGCATTGTTAAGCCCAATCGAAAGGTTTTTGAGGATAAATCGCGTAGTTTCTATGAAAAGCACTTAAAATTTCAGGCATCTGTTGAAAATCAGCTGAAAGAGCAAGAATACCTTCCGCCATCTGTTTTTGCGCCGTATCTAAAACAACTATCGGGCGAATGGGGAAAATCGGTATCCGATGCACGAAAGAAAATTCTTGAACAGTGTCAAAAGCAGTTGTCGAACACCCTTGAGCTGAGAGTTGATTCAAAAAAATACCTCGATTTATACAGCGAGCAACGTGTTCTTAAACAGTGCCAAAAGCAGATATATAACATTCTGAGGCAGGTAGAGGGTTTAAATGCTGTTTTAATGCCTGAATTGGGTATTATCGAACAGTGCCTAAGAAATATTAGGCAGCAATATCAAATGGCAAACTGGAGAGAGATTAAAATATTACGTTCAGAACAGATACGAAAAGGTGAAGACAGCATCTTTCCGATTACCATATTTATTCCACCAGACTTTCCAGATGACCCTGATTGGTGGTTAGAAGCATACAATCTGGTTTGGTATAACCCCAAAGCTCCTGTTTCGCGCAATGAGTTTACCTGTTCGCCAGAGGACGAGTTGCTACGGGGTTATATAGCTATTGCGCTTTTGTTTAATGAACAGGCAGAGAAACGTGGGGAAACGCTGATAGCCCCCGACATTTTGTCAGAATTTTTTGTTCCGCAAAGTACAGTAAAGTTTCTGCAAGCACATTGGACGGAAACGCAGAACGATAGCCAAAAACCAACGTATTACTGGCCAAATGTTAGAACAGTGCTCATTAGTGACTTAGAAGCAGTGGATAGAGACCTTGCCAGTACAAAGCCAGCAGAAACAGGACAGAAAGATGCTCCTACAACAATAATCAACATAAATAAATTGGGGGTATTGGGGGACATTCAAAAAGTCGAAACATTACAGACCGGTGATAATGCCTCTGCTCATAAGCAGGTCGTGGGTGAGGAGAAAAAGAAAGGAATTTTCAGGCGAATACCATATTGGATTTATCTTCTTGTCTCCTTTTTAGCTGCACTGCTTGCTATCCTTCATTACATGGGATGGCTTGCCCCAAATAAATAAGATTGCTTCGCTTCGCTCGCAATGACAAACACTATATTCCCACGTTCGCGGGAATGACCAACACAAATATGACCCCCACCGCAGGAGTGGGGGCTAAGCATCGTTTGGATTGCCTCTGCGCTTGACGAAAAGGGGGTATTCGGGTTAGCATACCGCAGCGATAGTAAAATAGACGCAATTTCATAACTATGGATTCCCGCTTCCTTCGGCAAGCTCAGGGCAGGTTCGCGGGAATGACAGAATGAAGGGGAAAATGATGGAAGCGGTATTGCAGACGAAAATCGGGAGCGTAGAGCCGAAAAGAGGGAAAGTGCGGGATGTTTATGACTTGGGCGATAAGCTTTTAATCGTAGCAACCGACCGCATAAGCGCGTTTGACGTTGTGATGGCCAACCCCATCCCGAAAAAGGGCATTGTGCTGACGCAGATATCGCTTTTCTGGTTCGAGTTTTTGTCATCATCAATCAGTCATCACTTAATAGCAACCGACGTGAGCAAGTTCCCGGCCCCATTCAACAAGTTCGAGAAGCAACTGGCAGGCAGAAGTATGTTAGTCAAGAAGACGAAGGTCTTCCCAATCGAGTGCGTTGTTCGCGGCTATTTAGCAGGGTCGGGGTGGAAGGAATACCAGAAGTCGCAAACGGTTTGCGGAGTAAAACTGCCCGCTGGAATGAAGCAATGCGAAAAAATAGCTGAGCCGATATTTACGCCCGCGACGAAGGAGGAATTCGGCAAGCACGATGAGAACGTCGATTTCAACAGGTGCGTTGAGATGATAGGCGATAAAAACGCCAAATACCTGCGAGACAAGAGCATCGATATTTTCAAAAAGGCATCGAAATACGCAGAGTCGAAAGGGATAATATTAGCCGATACGAAATTCGAGTGGGGCGAAGTCGATGCCCAAACTATTCTTATTGATGAGGTATTGACGCCCGATTCATCGCGATTCTGGCCCGCGGACAAATACCAGCCGGGCAGAGACCAAGAGAGCTTCGACAAGCAGTTCGTGCGCAATTATCTCGAAGAGATTAAGTTCGATAAATCAGGGCCGGGCGTGAAACTGCCCGATGACGTCGTCAAAAAGACGGGCGAAAAATACATAGAGGCCTACGAACGCCTGACGGGCAAAAAATTCGGATTCTAAAATTGATGAACGGAACGATTCCCAAACACATTGACTGGCAGAGGTGGATTAAACGCTGGGACCGGATGCAGGATTTCTATATCCCGGCCAGAAAAGAACGATTTGAAATAATAGTTCAGCTAATCGCGGATTCCCAGCGGAAGGTCTCACGGGTTTTGGATGTCGGTTGCGGCACAGGCAGCTTGATGATGCCTATTTTGCGGGAATTTCCGGCTACCGAGGTCTGGGGCGTCGATTTTGATGTTACGCTTCTTGCGCTGGCTGAAAATCGCCTTGCCAAATTCGGCAGGCGGGTAAAATTAGTGCGGGCGGACATACGTAAAAAAGGGTGGACTGATATTGTCGGCGGACCGTTTGACGCGATTGTTTCCGCGACGGCTTTGCACTGGTTTAGTCCCGCGCAGCTGGGTCGGCTGTATAAACAGTTCGCCGGGATTCTAAAGCCGGGCGGGATATTTCTGAATGCCGACCACGCCGGCAGTTGCTGCAAAGGGATTCAACGGGATTGGCAAAACCAAAGGCATCTTTACTCGCGGAATCGCAAAAGGAACGGCGTTGACGACTGGGATGGTTTCTGGCGGGCTTATGGCCGGGCGCTGAAGGTTGATATTGCGAAGTTTCGCAAAGAATTGATGGGTTCATGGGTCGGCTCAGAACAGGGCCGGCCGCTTCAATGGCATTTTGAGAAATTGGAGGCGGGCGGATTTGAGGCTATCGATTGTTTTTGGCGGCTGGAATATGACGCGATATACGGCGGTATTCGAAAATGAAAAGGATAAATGCTTGTTGTTTTCAGTTATCGCAATAGCTTTATGATTGAACAACTGAACAATCACCGACGTTTGTTGATTTGTATATTTCTCGCGGTTGTCACTTTCGCTGTTTACTTTCCTGTCCGCAATTACGACCTTGTTCACTTAGACGATGACGTATATGTCAAAGATAACGCGGAGATTAAGTCGGGCCTGAACATCGAGAGTATCAAGTGGGCGTTTACGACGGGGCAGGCCTCAAACTGGCATCCGTTGACGTGGCTGTCGCTTATGCTGGATTGCGAGTTATTCCGCGCAGCGTCCCTTCCGGGAGGCGTCAAACCCGGTCCTATGCATATAGTCAACGTCCTGTTTCACGTTGCGAACACCATTCTTCTTTTTGTTATTCTGGCCGGTATGACTAAGGGTGTTTGGCAAAGCGCGTTTGTGGCGGGTCTTTTCGCATTGCATCCGCTGCACGTCGAATCTGTCGCGTGGGTGACAGAACGAAAAGATGTTCTAAGCACGTTGTTCTGGCTTTTGACGATGCTGGCTTACGCGCGATATGCCGAGCGTCCGTCGGCGCGGCGATACATCGCTGTGCTGGTTTTGTTCGCTATGGGGCTTTTGGCAAAGCCGATGCTTGTTACGATGCCTTTTATTTTGCTACTGCTCGATTACTGGCCGCTTGAGCGTTTTCAAAGCTCAAAAATATCGATTCAAAAAGCTCTTCTTGAAAAGATTCCTTTTTTCTGCCTTTCCGTGGCGTCCAGCATTGTTACAGTAATTGTTCAGCATGGCGCTATGTCGTCGATTTATATGATTCATTTGAATGAGCGTATCATTAACGCGATGGTATCTTATGTTTCGTATATCAGCAAAATGTTCTGGCCGGTTGGGCTGGCGGCATTGTACCCGCACCCGGCCGACAGAATACCCGCCGACAAAGCGTTAATTTGCGCGGCAATACTGATACTGATAACCATAATATGTTTATATTACGTCCGACGACATAAATATTTACTTGTCGGCTGGCTTTGGTATCTGGGCACACTCGTGCCGGTAATCGGGATAGTGCAGGTCGGCTCTCAGGCGATGGCCGACAGGTACACATACGTTCCGCTTATTGGTATTTTTATAATCATCGCATTCGGCGTGACGGAGCTATTGAAAGAAAAGCCGTTCAGGAAGATTGTTCTCGGTGTTCTGGCGGGTGTTTCTTTGTCAGCTTGCGCGATTGTTACATCACACCAGTTGAAGTACTGGAAAGACAGTATAATGCTTTTCGAACATACTCTCGCTGTAACCGAGGGTAACGCCCTTGTGCACAATAATTACGCCAATGTCCTCAATCAGCTTGGCAGACGTAATGAGGCCGCGGCACACCTTGTTGAGGCGCTGCGGTTTCTCCCGAATTCGCCTGAAATTCAAAATAACTACGGGATCCTTTTGAGGGAAACGGGCAAATTTGACCAGGCGATAGAGCATTTTAAAATCGCTCTCAAACTAGATCCTGGTTTCAAGCTGACCCATTACGATCTCGGGATTGCCCTGGCAGCCAAGGGCGATTACGAAGGCGCAATTCAACAATACCAGCTTTATATGGGCACCGCTGTGGATTTGGCTGATATTCGCCAGGATCTGGCGGAAGAATTGATCAAAGAGGGAAGGGTCGATGATGCGATGAATCAGTTCCAAAAGGCGATGACTGTCAAGCCGGATTCGGCGGAGGTTCTCAGCAACTTGGGCTATGCCCTTGCGCAGAGCGGTAAGCCGGATGAGGCGATAAAATACTACAATAAGGCGCTTGCTATTGAGCCGAACAACGTAATTGCGCACGGCCGGTTTGCGCTTGCGCTGGCGGCGGTAGGCAGAATTGACGAGGCAATCGAGCAGTGCCGGGTTGTTATCGCGGCCAGGCCAGATGACGCCGAGATGCAAAACAACCTCGGTATGCTGCTTCAGAGGCAGGACAAAATCGACGAGGCGATTGAATGCTATAAAAAGGCCCTGCAAATCGACCCCAAGCTCCAAAAAGCCCGCGAAAACCTCGATTCCGCCCTTGCCCAAAAACAATCACAACAGTGACTTCCCACTGATAGTTAATAAGACCGTGCTAATATTGTTGTCGCAGACAAATATGTTATTATGAAGTGATGCAGCTTAATCTGAAACAGTATTTGTTCCTCCTTCTATGCACGGGTCTGGCTATAGTTACTCTCGCTGTGTATTGGCCTGTTCACAATCATCAGTTTGTTAACTATGACGACAATGTCTATGTTACCGAAAACCAAACCATTCACTCGGGCCCGACCTGGCAAAACATCAAATGGGCCTTTACAACGGGCTACGCCTCCAACTGGCACCCACTGACGTGGCTGTCGCATATGGTTGACTGCCGATTGTTCGGCGTAAGCGCCCCTGCCCACCACATCGTCAATCTTCTTTTCCATATCGCAAATACTCTTCTGCTGTTAATCGTTCTAAACCGTATGACAAAGCAACTCTGGCCCAGTGCCTTTGTCGCTGCCCTTTTTGCTCTTCATCCCCTACACGTCGAGTCCGTTGCCTGGGTCGCTGAACGAAAAGACGTTCTTAGCACACTGTTTTGGCTGTTGACGATGCTTGCTTACGCGCGATATGCCGAGCGTCCATCGGTCGGCCGTTACTTTCTCACACTCGTACTCTTCGTACTTGGCCTTATGTCAAAGCCGATGCTCGTGACGCTGCCGTTTGTTTTGCTTTTGCTCGATTACTGGCCTCTTGGTCGTCTTTTCAATCCCAGATTCTCAATTATCAGGTTACTTCTGGAAAAACTTCCCTTTATTATTTTGTCTGCCGCATCCAGTATAATCACCTTCATCGTCCAGCAAAAAGGCGGTGCTATGGCCGCCATACCCTTCAAAGAACGTATCGCCAACACCGCAATCTCCTATCTGACCTACATTGGTAAAATGTTCTGGCCAGCGCATCTTGCGGTTCTTTACCCTCATCCTGCCGGCTTTATATCTGCCGCAAAAGCCATTTCTTATGCGCTTACACTAATCCTGATTACTGCCATTTTACTTTATTACGGCAGACGATACAAATATCTCGCTGTCGGCTGGCTCTGGTATCTTGGGACGCTTGTCCCTGTTATCGGCATCGTTCAGGTCGGCTCACAGGCAATGGCCGACAGATATGCCTACGTCCCATTAATCGGCCTTTTTGTAATCATCGCCTTTACCATTGCAGAGCTGGCCCCAAAAATTCCTTTCAGAAAAATCTTCCTAACTGTTCTGGCCGCTGCGGTTCTCATCGCCTGTGTTATTGCCACGTCTATTCAGCTAAAGTTCTGGAAAAACAGCTTCCTGCTTTTCGAGCATACACTGGCCGTAATCGAAGGTAACAGCATTATGCAAAATAATTCTGCCAACGTTATCATTGACCAAGGCAAACCGGAAAATACCGCCAAGCTTTTCTCTAAAGCGATCAAATCCATACCCAACTCCCCTGAAATACATAATAACTTCGGAAACGCATTAAGACAGCTTGACAGAAAGGACGAAGCAATAGAACACTTTAAGTTTGCCCTTGAGATAGACCCCAACTTTTCTCAAGCACGTTATAATCTCGGATTGACTCTGGCAGACAAGGGAAAATACGATGAGGCAATCGAGCAATTCAATATTTATCTTGGCTCCGATGTAAATCTTGCCCGATTCCAACAGGACTTAAAACCACTGCTTGTCAAAGAAGGAAGCATCGATGACACTATCATCCGGCGACTCAAAAAGACGCTTGCTTCCAAACCGGACTTGGTCGGGTCCATCAGCTACCTCGGCTATGCTCTGGCTCAAAGCGGAAAACCCGACCAAGCGGTTGAATATTATTATCTGGCCCTTCAAATTGAACCTAATAATATCCTGACTCATGGTCGGCTTGCGCTTGCGCTGGCGGCGGTAGGGAGGATTGATGAGGCAATCGAGCAGTGCCATGTTGTTATCGCAGCCAGGCCAGATGACGCCGAGATGCAAAACAACCTCGGTATGCTGCTTCAGAGGCAGGATAAAATCGAAGAGGCGATTGAATGCTATAAAAAGGCCCTGCAAATCGACCCCAAGCTCCAAAAAGCCCGCGAAAACCTCGATTCCGCCCTTGCTCAAAAACAGGCGGGCAAATAGGCGGGCAATTGCCTTGCCGAAAATAACCGTAAACACACGTCCGCCCCTAACTATTTTGCTTATCCCGGCGAATCTGCTAATATTACACCAACTATGAGCAGGGCCATTAACAAAATTCTTAAGCCGATAAAGCAGCGAGTGATGTACGAGCTTGCCAAGGGATACAGGCGCACTCTCGACAAGCTCGGCAATGTTTGCTTCATAGGCATCACCGGAAGCTGCGGCAAAACCACGACCACCGAACTTATCGCCGCAATACTCGCAACGCACGGTCAAACCATAAAGTGCAGCCACACAAACACCGACGAATCAATCGCCAAAACAATCCTGGCCGTCTCACTGAAACACCACTTTTGCGTTAACGAGGTAGCAGCAGGCATACGGGGCCTTATGGCAAAATCGGTAAAGCTGCTCAAGCCCCATATCGGCGTAGTTACCAACATAGGCCAGGACCACTACACCTTATATCGTACCCTCGAAGCAACCGCTATCGACAAATCAAAGCTCGTTTCGGCGCTGCCGCCCGACGGCACAGTGGTGCTAAACGCTGATGACGCCCTCGTCTTCGAGATGCGAAATCGCACAAAAGCCAAGGTCATTACTTATGGTCTTTCCGCCGAGGCGATGGTTCGCGGAAAAAACATTTCTTGTGCCTGGCCCGATAGAATGTCGCTTGACGTTTGTTTTGAAGGAAAATGGATTGGCGTTCAAACAAAACTGCTGGGCGAGCACTGGGCACACGCGGTATTGGCTGCGATTGCGACAGGCATTGCCGCAGGAGTCACTGTCGAACAAGCCATAAAGGCAATTGATGATTTCGAGCCGATGCCCTATAGAATGTACCCTCACCAAACCGCTAAGGGCGTTACACTCATCAGTGACAACTGGAAAGGCGTGATGTGGACGGTGCCCGCCTCGTTTGATTTTATGCGCAAGGCAAAGGCGCAAAGGAAAATCGCCGTCATAGGGTCAATCTCTGACACTCCCAAAAGTTTCTTCGACAGGTATAAGCGCATTATCCAGCAAAGCGCCGGCATAGTTGACAAGACAATCTTCGTCGGCGAACATGCCCTTACGGCGCTTCGAGCGAAAAAGAACCCGCAGGATGACAGCGTCATGGCATTTGAGACACTTTATAAGCTCAATTGCTTTCTGAATGATTACCTAAAACCCGGTGACCTCGTTCTGCTCAAAGGCGTGGAGAACGTTGACCATCTTCAGCGAATTATCTTAACGCAAACCGGCCGGATTAAACAGGAGAACATCTGCTGGAAAACCGATTGCAGGAAAAAACGCCTCTGCGAGAATTGTAAACACCTGCTTGTCCCCGACAAAACCGAGGGAAACAATCAAACCATTTAACTTCACCGCGAATTTGCTATCGTTCACCAATTCAGGAAATAGGCGAATTATTTTTCTAACGCTTATTCGACGGGATACGAACAAGAGACCGGCCTTTTTGCGTCCTCATCCTCAGAGCGTTGAGGAACCGCCTGCGTATCAATCCTTCGAGACTCGCCGGGCGTTTGGCCGAGGGTAAAGTTATCTGCCCGCCCGCCATATGCTCGTGTCCGCCTCCTGTGCCGAGCTTATGAACAACCTTATGAGCAACATCGCCCGCATCGAGCGAGCTATCCTGCGTGCGAAAAGAAATAAGAATCTGGTTATTGCAAAAGCCGTAACACATCACCCAGTCAACCTCCTCGTGTCGCAGGAGAAGGTCCGCCACCTCGCCAATCATATCCGGGTTGTCGATGTCCCCGATATTGCAAACTAAGGCATGCGAGTAAATCCTCGTATTAGTCAGCGCAGTCGAGAGCATTTGATAATAAGCGGAAGGCACTCGTCCCTGCTGAATCTGGCTGAGCATACGCTTGTTGGCCAGAGGATACAGCGCTTCAATCGCGTCGATATCCGCCCGCGTGGCCTCCCTGCCGAGGTCCTGCGTATCAGACCTGATACCATAAAGCAGCGCCGTCGCAATCGGCATATCCGGGGTGATTTTGGCCTCGCGGAGATACTCCCACATAATCGTCGAGGTCGCACCGTAGTTCTCACGAATATCCGCGAAGGCAACACCCCTGCTTGCTTCTATCGCGGGATGATGGTCGATGATGATGTCCGGCTGAACGCCTTCGGGCAGCGGATTATTCCCCGCAGCCGGCTGTGTATCGACAAGCGCGATAAGGTCGGACTTTTGATGACTGATTTTGTCGAAAGGATAAAACGCAAAGCCAAGATAATGAACCAGCTCGCGGTTTTCCGCACGCCCTATTGTACCGCCATACGCGAACCGGCAGTTCAGACCTGCGGTCCTGTTGGCAAGCTCCCTAAGGGCGCACGCCGCGGCTATTGCGTCGGGGTCGGGATTATTCTGCATCACTATCAAAAGCGACTCACCCCTCACCCAGAGCGCCCTGAGCTTTTCCAGCCGTTTACGTGTCTCGTTTCGCCTGCTCATCGTATTATATTAGACCATTTACCCTCCGCGCACCGCAACTGTTTTTCCGAAAATTGACGTTCATAAATTTGGCTTTCAATTGCCCCCCGCAAATCTGGTGTCATTCCGCAACCTGCTTATCCCTACTGAAATTATTTTCCAGAGTCAAAAAATAACCTTATGCAAAGATTTCTATCTTCGATAGCATCTTCGCTTGTGTAATTTATGCCTAAATGCCCTAAGCAGTGCTTCCAAAATAAGTTATTACTCATTTGAGAGCTTTGATAGATACAACATAAACCGCAAATATCGTGCCGAACAAAATTATATCCTTGTTAAGTTATCATTGTATATAGTCGACAGCTATTGTGGGGTTGTACTTGACGATTCAAATTTGCTTGGACAAAAAAGGTCAATGGAAATCGAAATTTGTGTTGTAGGCGCGCACAACCGCGTTTTCGGTACTGCTAATCACCTTGGAAGTCAGCAAAGAGCGTCTGACAAGCACATGGGATAACAATTAAGAAATGGAAGGTAAAACCATGAAAAGATATGTTGTCATAGTATTTATGCTATCCTTGGCCACCACAGTCCATGTCCTCGCCAAGACGCCATCGTACCCGATCTCAGCAGATATTAACACCACAGTCGATAAGACGGTCATTGCCACGACCCCGCTTCCGGTAACGCCGGCGCTGGATCCGTGTGACATCCCTGAATACGCGACCTACCACTATGGTGAGTGGGATTGGGATTTGGGCGGCTTTCCCGTCATTAAACCCGACCCCAACATGCAGAGTAACAACTTTGTGCTATCGGTCACTGATCCATTGGCTACGACGCTTTTGACTTTCTTCTCCATAAGCGATGTCCATATCGCCGACAAAGAAAGCCCGGCTCAGGCTATCTACCCGGGTTACCGTTTTCCGGAGCCCTGCACACCAGGCCCAAACGGACTACCCGTAGGTAATTCTTCGTGTTATTCAGGAATTATCCTTTATACGACCCATGTCCTTGATGCCGCTGTCCAGACAATCAACGCTTTGCACGAAAAAACGCCGTTTGATTTCGGCATCGCTCTCGGCGATGCGGCCAACAACGCTCAGTACAACGAGTTGAGATGGTACATCGATGTCCTCGACGGCAAAATGATTACCCCCAGCTCCGGCTCTCACATAGGAGCTAAAACCATTGATTATCAGAAGCGTTACCAGGCCGCCGGGCTCAATAAGTCCATCCCTTGGTATCAGACCATCGGCAACCACGATCAGTTCTGGATGGGCTCTGCCAAGGTAAACGATTATCTCCGAAAAACCTACGTCGGATCGCGTGTCTTGAACACCGGTCCGATAACCTCAATACCTCCTGATTTTAATACGGTTCTGAGCCAGCGTGGTTTATATATGGGTGTCGTGGATGGGTCAACATGGTATGGTGAAATCATTGATGCCGGGCCGGTCGAAAACTTCTCCAAACCCCCCAAGATTACCGCTGACGGGAGGCGCCGCTCGCTCACGGTGAAGAATTGGATGAGGCAATTTTTCAATACCACCTCGAAACCGGTTGGTCACGGATTCACAAAGCAAATGGCCAAAGACAGCTTTGTCTGCTATCACTTCTATCCGAGGGCTGATGTTCCAATCAAGGTCATCGTTCTCGACGATACCGATAAAGTCGGCTGCGGTGCGGCAGGCGCTCTCGACGATAAACGCTACAATTGGCTCGTACAGGAGCTCGATGACGGTGAGAGCACTGGTGAACTCATGATCATCTGCTCGCATATTCCGTTGCGGCCCTATGCGACACCCCAGAATCCGCCTCCCTCTAATAATCCACTTTATCCATTGTGGTCGCTTTGGGCTCCGTATTCCGAAATTTCCGAGAATACCCTGCTCGCCAAACTCCACACCTATAAAAACCTCATCTTGTGGATGTCCGGACATGTGCACCGCAATGCCATTACTCCACAACCGGATCCTAATGGCGATCCCAACTACGGCTTCTGGGAAGTTGAGACCCCATCGTTAAGGGACTTCCCTCAGCAGTTGCGGCGTTTCGAGATCGTGCGCAACAGTACCAATAATATTTCAATCTTCGCGATTGATGTCGATACTGCGGTCAATCCGGCCCGTCTCCGGAACGGCTGGACATCGCCCGCGTGGACCTCGCGTTCGTATGCAATCGCAACCCAGCAGATATTTAAAAATCCAGTGGCGCAGGGACCTAATATCGATCCATGCTCCGGTGTTTACAATGCGGAGCTTGTCAAACAATTGAGTCCTGCAATGCAGGCGAAGATCGCGCAAATTTTGCCGGTTGTCCGTTCTTTCAGTATTGATGGCAAGGCCCGCTCGACCAGGAGTTCCACTGTCACTTTGAACAACACCATAACAGGCAGCACTCCCACTCAGTACATGGCCAGTGAATCCGCCGACTTCAGCGACGCGGCCTGGCTGCCCTACTCGAAAACTCCTTCCTTTACCATGAGCCCAGGCTATGGGGCCAAAACCGTCTACTTCAAAGTTAAAGACGGCTCGGCAAATGAATCCGCGACTGCACACGACAGTATCGTTTTAAAACATTAGGGCATACGATAATAACTATAGTAATCGCCGAGTATGTTGGGTCGAAAGTTGGGAAGTTCTGCTTAACTGGTTGAGTTAATAAAAGAAATGGTATCGGCACTAAGCGATATTCAACGCAACTCAACTGAAACCGCAAAGTTCATTAAAGCCGTCGATGAAATCTCATTCCATACAAATATTTTGGCCATCTAGGCCGCTCGTGCCGGTGAGGACATATAATACCCCAGCAGACCATTTTTGAAAGTACCCGCCCCAAAACAGCGGTTCGCTTTTCCCCGCGAATGTGATATCATTCCGCCAATCAGGAGGAAATTTATGTGCTAAAAGCAGAACGGCTTCAGCGATGGTTTCGGTCATCTTTTGCAGAACAGACAGAATAACTTGTAAAAAACTTGCAGTTAAGTCGGGAAAGAGTATAATCAGGTCGCCTCTAAGATTGTTTGCGAACGATTAAACAGCAGATAAGATTGAGGAAGCCCAATGGCGAAATTGCAGCAAAGCGGTGATGAACAGCACAAACGCAATAAGGCCGAGGCAAAGCCGAATGCGGTATCGAGAGAATGGGAGGATATTTTCCAGGCCATTGGACATCCATCGCTCATCCTCGGGCCTGACCACAGAATAATCGCCTGCAATAAAGCAGCAGTTAAAGTAACGGGCAAATCAACGGAACAACTCATTGGCAAAAAATGTTGCGACGTGTTCCATAAAAAGAACGAGCCACCGAACACCTGCCCGATGGAAAAATTACTCAAATCCGGTCGTTTCGAGACGGTTGAAATGGAAATGGAGGCGCTGGACAGAATATTCATGGTTTCCTGCACGCCGGTGTTCGACAAATCAGGGGCTCTGGTCAGAATCATCCATATAGCTACAGATATCACCGAGCGCAAACGGGCGGAGGAGAAGCTGCGCGAAAGCGAGTTGGCCTTCCGAACGTTGTTCGAGGCCGGGGCCGAAGGAATTCTCGTAGCCGACCTGAAAAACAGAAAATTCAAATACGCCAATCCGGCCATCTGTCGAATGCTCGGCTACACCGAAGCCGAACTGACTACAATGGGCGTTGATAATATCCATCCCATTGAATCACTTGAATACGTTATCGAACAGTTCGAATTACAGGCCAGAGGCGATAAAGTCCTCTCGGAAGACATACCCTGTCAGCGCAAAGATGGAACAATATTTTACGCGCATATTGCAAGAGCGAAAGCAATAATAGACGGAAATGAATACAATATCGGATTTTTCACCGATGTCACAAACATCAGGAACATACAGGAGAAATTGCGGGACAATCAAAAACGGCTGAAGGCTCTTGCTTTGGAGTTATCTTTCGCGGAGGAACGAGAAAGAAGGCGCATCGCAATGGGGATTCACGATGACCTCGGCCAAAAGCTCGCAATGGTAAAGTTTCGTCTGCAGGCGATGAAGGCATCCGTATCGGACAGAAATATGCTGGCTGCACTCAACAACGAGTGCATCGTAATGGACGATATATTAGATGACATTCACTCTCTGACGTTCGAACTAAGCAATCCTCTGTTGTACGAGGTCGGATTTGAAGCAGCCATGAAATCCTGGCTGAAATACGAGATAGAGAAAAATGCCGGTCTTAAATGTGAATTCGCCTCGGACAGCAAAAAGACAGAGCTCGATGAAGACACCAAGGTCGTTCTGTTCAAGGCGGTGCGTGAGCTTTTGATAAATATTGTCCGACATGCCAGGGCCAAGACCGTTAAATTAGGCATAGTGAAGCAGAATAATGAAGTTGAGGTTACAGTGGAAGATGACGGCGTCGGATTCGATGTAAGCAAGCTCGGCCTGCCGTCAGGCAAAAAAGGCGGTTTCGGTCTTTTCAATATCAGGGAGAGATTAGAATACATAGGCGGGCAGTTGGAGATTGAATCTTCCCCGGCAAAGGGGACTCGCGTCGTTATGACAGCCCCGGTTAAGAAATCCGAACAGGAACGAGAAGAGGTAAAGCTGCATGAAAGTGCTGATAGTAGATGACCATGGTATCGTCCGCCAGGGCCTCAAAGCCCTTATCAAGAAGCAAGCCGACGTCGAAGTGGTCGGCGAAGCCGAAGACGGTAACGCGGCGGTTGAGCTGGCGTCCCGGCTTACCCCGGATGTCGTTATCATGGATGTGACAATGCCAAACCTCAACGGGATCGATGCCACTCGTGCCATTACCCGAAACTGCCCCAACACTAAAGTCATTGCTCTGTCAATGCATACCGACAAAACAATAGTCCGTGAGATGTTTAAAGCCGGCGCATACGGCTATGTTCTTAAGTCCTATCTGTTCGATGAACTGAACAAGTCGCTCGAAGCCCTCAAAAAAGGCGAACGTTATTTAAGCCCTCATATTGCTGTCTTAATACGAGAGGACTACGCCGCCTCAAAAGCCAGAGGCGCCGTCGGCAACAAGAAATCTCTAAGCGAACGGGAACGGCAAATTCTTCAACTGGTTGCGGAAGGCAAGAGTATCAAGGAGATATCGCTGCTGCTGCATCTAAGTCCCAAGACCACCGACGCGCACCGGCGTAACCTGATGACCAAACTCGGCGCCGAAAGCGTGGCTGATTTAATCAAGTACGCCATCCGCGAAGGTCTGACTTCTCTCGATTTCTAAGGGGCACCCATCATTTTCAAGTCCTTTACGCCGGAATAAGGCGCTTTTTTACGGCCTTGTCGTCTTGCCAGACCTATAAGGAAATTTCCCGACCAAATAACGGTTTCCCCCGATGGTCGTCCGCGCGATTATTGGCGATACTTTATATAAGAAGGCAATAGATTGCGCTGTTGGCCGCTCAACAAGGAGGATGCTTGCGAAGGCAGTCATTCCAATACTGAAAAACGCTGTGTTCTCGATGAGGAAATGAAAAAGGTTTTCCGACAAAAGGATTTCAAGTCAGCTCCGGTGTTACTAAAAGTCGCCAAGGATATACTTGCCAGCCATATCTCGTCTGATATTAAGATGCCGACGATAGTCAATAAATACCGCGAAAGTGCATAGGAACCGGCCAATGTCCGAAGAAAGATCCGTTACAACCAACACTGACCAAAACGTGCCTGTTGAACAGCGCAACGCGACGCAGCATTATGAAGTTCTGATGGACCTGGGTGACTGTCTGACGTCTTTTGGCAAATATGACGAGGCGCAGCAGCATTATGAAAAGGCGGCCCTGCTTTCCCCGGGCGACGCGGAGCCTTATGCCGGCCTGGGTGCTGTTGCCCTGCAGAAAAACAAGCTCGAAGACGCCGATATTGCGTTTCGGGTTGCCTGCCGGCTTGACCCGAATTGCGCCAAGGCATACGCGGGTCTTGCGATGATTGAACAGCAAAGGAAACATTATTCCCAGGCATTCAAAATATATCTGAAGTGCCTTGAGCTTGAGAGCGACAATTTGACTGCACTGCTTGGGCTGTTTCAGACGTCGTGCCAGATGGGTTCGTTTGAAAAAATCATCCACTACCTGCGGATTTACCTCGATATGCACCCCGGCAACACGTCGTTTATGTTCGCACTGGCAGCTTTGTATATGAACGACGGCCGGAGCGCTGAAGCCAGGGAAATTCTTCGTAATGTCCTGGCGCTGGAGCCGGAGCACAAAGATGCGACGGACCTGCTTGAAGAGGTTGAGCATGGTCTGGCAAAGCAGCAACAACCCGGGTGTACCAGCCCTTCGACTGGTTCGACTACGCTCACCACGGGTACATCAGTGACAGGCAAATGAGCACTGAAGATAATACTCAACAGATTGGAGAGCTTGCTAATCTCATGGAAAAACAGGTTGAGCTTGCTCGGCACGGTTATGTCGCGGGGCTGGAGTGATTGGCAAAATTTTATCGAGATATGCGATGGCTACTTCGGTGCAAAAGGACTTGGCCGGCGAACAGCTAAAGTCGATGCGCAAGCATAATAAAACTCGCCGGGACAAGGCGCTCTTATGGCCTTGTCGTTTTACCAGGCATACAAGGAAATTCCTCGACCAAATAACGCTTTTCCCCGATGGTCATCCGTGTGATTGTTAGCGATAATTTACATAAAGATGGCGACTTAAAACATTATTCAGCAATCAACAACGATGGAAAAGCCCCTAATGTTATTGCACAAATGCTCCTGTTGTCTCGCCGAGGAAATGTAAAAGGTTTTAGAAAGAAATACGGATTAAAAACAGAAATGAAAGGCACAAGACCAACAGCAGCACGGTAATAAACATTTGTTCATAAGGACACACCAGATGAAATGGGAAATAGATTATATCGAAGATAACGGAATCGTTAAGGCCAAAACATCGGGCCAAATAGGATGGAGCGACAAGATAAAGCTCAGCGAAGAGATGCTCGCAACTGGACGCCAAAAGAACGTCAACGCGTTTCTTGTGGACCAGAAAGAAACGGCGTTCGGATTATCCGTTCTGGAAGTTGACCGCCTGCCCGAGAAATTCAGGAATATTGGGTTCAGCGACACAGACAAAATAGCCATCCTGATTAATCCAGAGTCAGCGAACAGTAACATGTTCACGTTTCTCCAAAACGTCTTTACCATTAACTTGCTTCAGATTCGAGTATTCACAGACCCCG
The DNA here is from genome assembly GCA_049516395.1 of Sedimentisphaerales bacterium. Classification (GTDB taxonomy): domain Bacteria; phylum Planctomycetota; class Phycisphaerae; order Sedimentisphaerales; family Anaerobacaceae; genus Fen-1362. The sequence continues at coordinate 51,422 of JBEKTD010000002.1, forward strand.
ATGAAGCAACCGCCTGGCTAAAGAAAACACGTAAATAAACTGTATTTGAATTTTATACTTCTTAGACGGATGCACCGGGAGTTCCCATTAGACAGCGCATCACTTGTGACGGCAGCTTGTTAGATTTCTCCGATGGATACATCGGGAACTCCCAACAGCTTACGCATCATCCGCGACAGCCAACTGTTTTATTCCCCTGCGTAATAGCCGCGTCAATCAAACCCCCTTAACTTTCCCTGCGAATATGCTCCTCAGGCAGTGTTAATTTCCGCCGATTCCTCGACAAGTATGTGCAGCGTTTATGCGCTACATCACTTTGACCGACACCTGCCTGATATTCCACACCTGTTCACAATAATCACGAATTGAGCGGTCTGAAGAGAATTTGCCCATGCGAGCGACATTGAGAATGGAAGTGCGTGTCCACGCCTGCTGATTACGCCACAAATCGTTGACCTTGTCCTGGCTGTCTATATAGGCCTGATAATCTGCCAGCAGCATGAATGGGTCATGCCAGATAAGGTCGTCCACCAGAGGACCAAAGAGGTTGGCATCGCCGCCAGCCAGCGTATTTGACGCAATAAAGTCCAGCACTTCGCGCAGCCGGGGGTTTTGCTCGTAGTACTCATGAGGACGATAGCTGCTTGTTTTCAGCTGCTGTACCTGCTCGGCGGTAAGACCGAAGAGGAAGAAATTTTCATTGCCGACTTCTTCGCGAATCTCCACATTGGCGCCGTCGAGCGTACCGATGGTCAGTGCGCCGTTGAGCGAGAATTTCATATTGCCGGTGCCGGACGCCTCTTTGCCTGCCGTTGATATTTGCTCTGACAGATCGGCGGCGGGATAGATATGCTGGGCATTTTTCACATTATAATCGGGGAAAAATACCACCTTGAGCCGACCACGCACGTCGGGGTCGTGATTGACAAGCTCGGCGACGGCGTTGACAAGCTTGATAATGAGCTTGGCCATAACATAACCCGGCGCTGCCTTGCCGCCAAAAATGAATGTGCGAGCGGGCATATCGGCCTGCGGATTTTTCTTGAGAGACAGATACCGCGTAAGGATATGGAGCACATTGAGATGCTGCCGCTTGTACTCGTGGATTCGTTTTGTCTGAATATCGAAGAGCGTGTCGGGTTCGATTTTGACGCCGGTACGCTGTTCGACCAGCGCGGCAAGACGGCGCTTGGCGGTTAGTTTTACTTCCCGCCAGAGCTGATGGAACTCGGCATCATCCGCAAAAATTTCGAGCTTGCGGAGCTGATCAAGGTCACGCAGCCAGCCATCACCGATTCGACTGCTGATAAGCGTCGTCAGCTCAGGATTACTGACCGCGACGAACCGCCGTGGCGTAACGCCATTGGTAATATTGCAGAACTTCTCTGGCCACATCTCGGCAAAATCCTGCATCACCAGTTTCTTTAGCATGTCAGAGTGCATTCGTGCCACGCCGTTGACGTGGTGACTGCCCACCGTGGCAAGATGGGCCATACGCACATATCGTTCGCCGCTTTCGTCGATAAGCGACATTCGGGAAAGACGCGCTTCATCGCCGGGAAACTTTGCCCGCACTTCATTAAGAAAACGGCGGTTGATTTCACAGATTATCTCAAGGTGCCGCGGCAGCAGCTTGCCGAACAGACCCAGCGACCATTTTTCCAGCGCCTCAGGCAAAAGCGTATGATTGGTATAGGAAAAGGTATGACTGGTAACGTGCCAGGCAGTACCCCAGTCCAGATTGTGTTCGTCGATGAGGAGTCGCATCAATTCCGCCACGGCAATCGACGGGTGTGTGTCATTAAGCTGAACAGCGAATTTTTCGTGAAATTGATCGAGCCGGCGTCCAAGCAGCAGATGCACGCGAATCATATCCTGCAGAGAACAGGAGGCAAAAAAGAACTGCTGCTGCAGGCGAAGTGTTTTGCCCTGAACTGCCAGGTCATTGGGATACAAAACCTTGGTTATATTTTCAGAGAATATTTTATCTTCAACCGCACGGTAGTAATCACCGTGATTGAACGCGGAAAAATCGAACGACTCGACGGCCTCGGCCTTCCAAAGCCGCAGCCGATTGCACGTGCCCACGCGATAGCCGAGAATAGGCGTATCATACGCCACACCCTTGACGACTGCGTCGGGTTCCCATCGCACACGGTAATTCCCCTGTTTGTCTGTAAAGGCCACGGTATGTCCGCCAAATTTTACGTCGAAAGCCAGTTCGGGCCGGGCAATCTCCCACGGGTTGCCGAGCCGCAGCCACTTGTCGGTGACCTCGACCTGCCAGCCATCGCGGATGACCTGGTCGAAGATGCCGAACTCATAACGAATGCCATACCCGATGGCAGGCACTTCAAGCGACGCAAGTGAATCCATATAACACGACGCCAGCCGACCAAGGCCGCCATTACCAAGGCCTGGCTCATCCTCCTGTTCCAGCATCTCTTCCAGGTCGATACCGAGCTGAGCCATTGCCTGACGAACCTGCTCGGTCATACCAAGATTAAGCAGGTTGTTCGCAAGATGCGGGCCGGGCAGAAACTCAGCGGACATATAAGCAACCATGCGTGTATCCTGCTCGGCATACGTTTCGAGTGTCTGCACCCCCTGCTTGAGCACACGGTCACGGACGGTTAGCGCCAGTGCGGTGTAAAGGTCGTTGCGTGTGGCCCCCATCGGCGCACGCCCCATACCGTAAAACAGGTTATCGAGAAATGACTGTTTAATGTCTTCCTGCCCACGACCGGTACGAAGATCGGCGGGGCTAAGGTCGGCAAGTTTTGGAGGGGACTTCTTCTTCATGGTCGCCGGCATATTCTGATTCCTTTCAGCCCGCAAAATAACATTCTGACCCAAAAATCAATTCTTGGTCAATTATTCAACAATTTAACGTCTTGTCAAGTTCTAACTCAAGGCAAGCGCATCTAAATATCACCTAAATCAAGCTTCAGGGAGAATAAACCATTTTAGAAAACACCCGCCCCAAAAACAGTAGCTCGCTTTCCCCCGCGGATATGATGTATCCAAGACAGGGAATAGTTTTGGCCTATGCTTCTACTTCGGCAAACTCGTCGGAATCCGCGTACGCAATAGCTTTTCTGCCCAAGGCCGACAGTATCTTTCCTGTAATATAGCCCGCAACAAGCGCCACAATGATTGTTATGGCAATGCCTTTAAGCTGGTTTGCTTTGTTAATGCCGTCAACAACAAACACAGCCGCGATGCCGCCCATAAGGCCGGGCCAGCCATGCAGATTGAGAACGCCGCAGGTATCGATACATTTTAATTTGCTCTGCAATTTGCCCTGGATAACCGCGAAACCAACCGTCGAAATCACTCCAGCCAGCAGGCCGATTAAAAACGCGGCCGGATGACTGGCATGGTCGCACGTAGAACCAATTGCGACGCCGCCGGCAAGTGACGCGTTGGCGATATCGCCGATTGATATCTTGCCTTTACGCAAAAATATTGAAGCAAAATACGTAGCAACCGTAGCGCCGCACAGGGCCAGTACAACGTTGACAATTGTGTGAGGCAGCAATTCCGGAGCCACCAGCGCTGAGCAAAAGCTCGGCCAGAATATCCATAAGACCATACTGCCCAGCATGGAAAAACGGTCGCTGCTGGCGTCGGTTTCTATCGGCTGAGTAAACTCGCTGCTGGTCGTCATTGTTTTGATAACGCCAAGACCAAACAAAGCACCGAAGGCGTGTATCACAATCGAGCCGCCCGTATCCGCGAAGCCGGCCTTAACTAAATCAAAACCGCCTCCCATCACGACCCATTCGTTCAGCATATACACTATTGTGAAAATTACGCCCAGCACCATATACTGAAACATTTTCAATCTGCCAAGAACAGCGCCAGCGCATATCAATAAACTTGCCGCCGCGAACTCCGCCAGAATAAACTTATCAATGTCCGCGTTCGACGCCTCACCGAATATGGCGTAACTTTTCACGGAAAAATAAACCGGTATCGCCACGCTTACCAGAAGATACGTCGCCGTCACCGCTGACCGGCCGTATTTCTTCACGAACACCATCAGGAATCCGAAGCCAACCAGTAGCATAGCCATTATATGGATACTGCGGTCGTATTTCTGAACATCCACCAGCGAAGCCAAATTGGCTTGAACCGCTTTATCGACCGTCGGCGCCGCCACCAAAGAAGCAGATTGCCCCGTCTCCGACGCCCAAAGCCCCTGCGAACAAAACAGTATAATCGCTGTGGAAACAAACAATACGGCTGCGGACAAACTGTGTCTCATCTTTTTAGACCCTTTCTCAGATTGGTATTTCTGATTTTTTATCCGCTCAGTTGCGACGCTGAGCAGGATTTCCATAGAACACGAAATCTGTTTTCACTGACAAAAACTAACGGCTGGATATATAATAACCCTGCGAAACCTTTTTGTAAATAAACCCTTTTTGTAAGCACCCGCCACAAAACTGCAATTCGCTTTTCCCCGCGAATCTGGTATCATTGCATTCAGGAGACAAGAATTAATATATGGATTTAGAATATGCAATTGCAGGTTGAAAAATTCAGGGCCGGTGACATCGGCAGGGTTTGCTCGTGGATAAAGTCAGAGAGGGCAATGGTGCAGTGGGCGGGGCCGAGTTTCTCATGGCCTATGACTCAAAAGCAACTCCGTGAGCAACTTCGAGCAGCCAAAGGCAAATCCGCAACGCTGTTCCCATTTGGTTTATACCGCGGATACATACTAATCGGTTACTGCGAGTTGGCCCGATATGACCGTAAATCGCAATCGGTGCATCTGTCTCGCGTTATTATATCGCCAAAACATCGAAACAAAGGTTTTGCGCAGATTATGATAGCCCGTGTTTTGAGGTTCGGCTTTTGCGAGCTTGGGCTGAATCGCATCGCTCTCGGCGTCTTCGATTTCAATAAATCGGCGATTAAATGCTATAAAAATATGGGCTTTAAACTGGAAGGTACATTGAGACAGACCTCTAAAGTCGGTGATTCGTTCTGGAACTGTCACATGATGAGCATTTTACGCAAAGAATGGCAGGCGAATCATAGCAAAACCAGGTAGGAGACACTTTAATGGCACTGAGCTTATTTGACGACAAGACGAAACAGCCGACAAAACAAATGCTGGCCAAGACACTTGGCAAACAATATCAACTGTGGACCGACATCGCCGAATACGTCGTGGAAAAATATCCCAGGGCAACCGAGGAATGGAAATACCCCGGCGTAAAATACGGCTGGTCGTTTCGGCTAAAAGACAAGAAACGCAATATCATTTATATGATGCCCTGCGACGGCCACATAATGGTCGCGTTCGTATTCGGCGACAAGGGCGTTGACGCCGTGCAGGATAGCTCACTGCCGCAGTCGATTAAGGATGAATTGCGAAACGCCAAAAAATACGTCGAAGGCCGAGGCATTCGCTTACAGGTTCGCAACAAAATCGACGTCGCCAATATCAAAATCCTCGCCGATATCAAACTCGCCAACTAAACCGGCCTTTGCCCCACAAACTTTTTTGTAAATAAACTCTTTTTGTTAAGTACACGCCCCTAAAACAGCTGCTCTTGACACACCAGTATCTTCTGTTATAGTACCAATCCTGAGTTGCGTTGACTCAGAGGAATGTAAACATAAAGTTACTGACCTTATTAAGGAGAAAAAAATGAAGCGATTGCTGGGGTTAGCTGTGTTGTTTGTGGTTTTGTGTGTGTCTGTGCCGTCGTATGGGGTGGTGTCGTCTGGGTATTACCTTATTTACAATGCATCCTGCACGGTGAAAGGCGTCAACGGTGATAATGACGCGAAGGCATCGATTCCGTGGAAGGCCTATTGTGTCGTGACTATTGACGGCAGCTACAACCTTGTGGACGTCAACCTGATTATGTATGGCAAAGACAGCAGCAAGAATAAAGTTTACGTAAATTTCGGTTACAAATCTACGGGTTCCTATTACCTTAATGAGGATTTCTGGTGGCAGGGCGACTTTATGGTCATGGATATTTCGCCCACCGAGGATCCTTTTGACTTCGAAGGGCTTGTAACCGGCCTGTCGGCATTGAAAGACATCGGTTTGGGAGCATCCAGCAAGAAATGGGTCGCCAGCAGCATGACGGGACCTATGATTGTATGGGACGGTATGATGTTTGACCCCAATGACGAGGTCGCGGGAGGAGGGACTATTTCAGCGTCGCTTGACCTCAAGACAACCAAACTTGTCAATAAGAATGGCTGGACACAGGAAAATATAGTCGAAACAGGGGGAACTATCGCAGGCAAACATCAAAAGAGTTTAATAGAGATACTGACGTCACAGCATTACAACCCGGCGGTACTGCCGTAATAACCAGTAGCAGGCGCGGCCAAAGCCGCAAAATAACAAGTTAAGCATTTCACCGGCCTGTCGAATTACTCTCGCCAGGCCGGCTTCTTTCTGGCATCATTACACCGCTCGGCAGACAATCCATGAGCCAGGTACACCCGCTGCCTTTAACTCTTGAAAAAATCGCATCTTTCGTTATAATATCAATTCTGAGTTGAGTTGACTCAGGCGAATATAAACATTAAGTCACTGTTCTAATTAAGGAGAAAAAAATGAAGCGGTTGTGGGGGTTGGCTGTGTTGTTTGTGGTTTTGTGTGTGTCTGTGCCGTCGTACGGAACTTCCGGGACTTATTTCCTTATTTACAACATATCCTGCACGGTGAAAGGCGCTAACAATGAACTGGCTGTATCAATTCCGTTGAAGGGCTATTTAGTGCTGAAGTTTGCTGACGGCTGCGACACACTTGTGGACGCCAACCTGATTATGTATGGCAAAGACAAACTCGATAATAATATGAAAACTTATGTCCAGCTCAATAACAGTGCCAGCGACTCTACCTACGTCCATGCGAGGATATATCATGATGGCAATTTTATAGGCTTTGATGTTTGGAGCTACGACCGCACGCCTTTTTACTTTGAATTGTTTGCAGTCGGCAAGACGGCTTCGAAAAATATCGGTTACTCGAGCACAAAACCTGTTACAAGCAGCTTGAAGGGACCTATCTCGGTGTGGGGTAACATGCTGCTCGACGCAGACGACAATATCCTGGGAACAGGGGATGTTTCTGTGTCGCTTGACCTCAAGACAACCACACTTGTCAATAAGAATGGCTGGACACAGGAAAATATAGTCGAAACGGGGGGAACTATCGCAGGCAAACATCAAAAGAGTTTAATAGAGATACTGACGGCACAGCATTACAACCCGGCAACACTGCCGTAATGACCCGCAGCAGGCGCAAAGCCGCAAAGTAACAAGTTAAGCATTTCACCGGCCTGTCGAATTGCTCTCGCCAGGCCGGTTTTTTTCTGATACCATTCTGCCAATTAGGAAACAAGATATGCACAAAATACGCTCGCTTTTAACGCTTGACACTCCCGCCTCCTCCGTTATAGTACCAATATCGAGTTGAAATAGTTAATGCGAATGCAAACATAAAGCTACTAACATAATTAAGGAGAAAAAAATGAAACGATTGCTTGGATTAGCTGTGTTGTTTGTGATTTTGAGTGCGTCTGTGCCATCGTATGGATATTTCCTTATTTACAACCTATCCAGCACGGTGAAAGGCGTTAACAATTCAACGCCGGTATCGATTTCGTGGAAGGCCTATTTAGTCCTGAGTTTTGATAATAGCGATAACGCCGTGGACGCCAATATGATTATGTATGGCAAAGACAGCAACAATGTTAAGGTTTACGTCCAGCTCAATTATAGTGATAGCGCCCATTTATTCGATTCGGATAGTTTCTGGCAGAAGGGCGCTTCTAAGGCCTTTGATTTTTGGTCCGAATCCGATCATCCTTTTGACTTTGTTGGGTTTGTAATCGGCAAGTCAAAGACAACAAATATCGGTCTTTCGAACACAAAGAATATCGCCGGCAGCTTGACGGGAACTATGATAGTGTGGGATAATATGCTGTTTAACGCCAGCGATAATATAGCAGGATCAGGGACTGTTTCAATGTCGCTTGACCTCAAGACAACCAAACTTGTCAATGCGAATGGCTGGACGCAGGAAAATATAATCGAAACGGGGGGAACTATCGCAGGCAAACATCAAAAGAGTTTAATAGAGATACTGACGGCACAGCATTACAACCCGGCAACACTGCCGTAATGACCCGCAGCAGGCGCAAAGCCGCAGGATAACAAGTTAAACATTCCACCGGCCTGTCGAATCACCATCGCCAGGCCGGTTTTTTATGCACTGAAATCCGCAATTATTACGCTCCGCTCGTCACTTCCGTAACAATCTGTTTCGTCAATGGCGATGCCTCACCAGAACGCAGCGATTTTCTGTCTTGAGCAAGCTTAGTTCGAGAGAGTTTTTATTTACAGGATAGATAATCAGTAGTATATTAGAGATATGAATGACCCAAGAGAAATTGTTTGAAAATGATGTGATTTAATCATCGAAGGCGAAAAGGTAATTTTATGCAAAAAGATCCTTTGGAAAAACTTTCCTGTATTTATAAAGAATATGCTGAACTATGCGCTAAGCGAGGTGAAGTGTCGGAAGAAGATACAAGGGCGAATATTTTAGATCGTATTCTACATGAGGTGTTAGAATGGCCAAGAGATGCCGTGCATAGAGAAGTATATCTAAAGCCCGGTTATTTGGACTACGAACTTGTAGTGGGTACTAGTGTGGCTGTTATCGAAGCTAAAAAAAGTGGAAAGTCTTTTGTTTTCCCCTATAAAAAGAATACTCATAAATCTTATAAAATATCTGGATCGTTATCAACAGACATAGATATTAAAAAAGCTATTGAGCAAACACAGCATTATTGCAGCGAAAGAGGAATTAGATTTGGCATTACTACAAATGGATATTCTTTCATAATCTTCAGAGCCATAATAGAAGGTATGTCTTGGCGTGATGGCTCAGCTCTAGTTTTTGTCTCACCTAAAGATATCGAGAGCAGATTTACAGAATTTTGGAACATCCTAAGCTATGAAGCTGTGTATAATGGAAAGTTAAGAGAACATTTTTCGCCAAAAATAGTTGAGCCAAGAGGATTTCACAGACCGATTGATGGGATTGTTGATGCTGAAGCAGAATATGGGAGAAATCCTCTTAATGCGGCACTAGGCCCGTATGTGGAGAGATTTTTCGGGGACATAGCAGCTCAAGATGATATAAAGTTGTTGGAACACTGTTATGTTCATACTCGACCGTTACAAATAATTGATCAGAACCTTAATATTGCAATCCGAGACAGCATACCCAAATTTGCCCCTTCTACGACAAAACAAATCGAAACTAGTGAATATTCTCAAGGGGGTAAAGTAGAAAGTCAAATACGGCAATCCATTGTAGATGCAACGCAGGCATGCAGGGTCGTATTAATCATGGGTGGCATCGGTTCAGGAAAATCTACATTTCTTAAAAGATTCTTTAAGGTCGTAATCCCAGATCTATTATTAAATAAAGGGCCGATATTTGACATATATTTGGATTTTTTGGGGGAACCAGAAACAATCGACGAACTTAGAATTGTTTTCTGGAGAAAACTGGCAAATGTATTAAGGTCCAGAGACCATACGCTACAAGCAAAAGAAACTTTGGAGGCATTAATATCTGATGAGCTAGGTGTGATAAAAGGCATCTATGGAAGTACTCCAGCCATCTGTGAAACGAAGGTTCAAGACGCCCTATATAATCTTCTTCAGGAAAATGAGAAATTTGCAAATGCTGCATTGGTTCATATTGTAAAAAATAAGAATATTCCGGTAATCGTCTTCGATAACGTAGACCATCTTAAAATAGATGCAGAAATTCAGATATTTACCTATGCCCAACAATTAGCAAGGGCAAGAAAATGCATAAGTATTATTGTTTTGCGTGAAGAGTCTTATTGTGCCGCAAAAATGCAAAAACATCTCACGGCTTACAATATAAGCACTTATCATTTGTCCTCACCACGATTTGTTGAACTTTTAAAAAATAGACTTGATTTCGCATCAAATGCTGCTGCGAAAGTACAAAGGGATAATCTATTGTCTCCTGATGCTCATCGCAATCAGCAGGTCTTGGATTTCTTTCAACTTTTAGGCAAATCTATCCTGGACCCTAGGGAAAATTATCTTGCCCGTCTTATAGAATCAATATCATTTGGGAACGCACGTTTAGCACTAAAATTACTTGAAGAATTCATGACCTCAGATACCACTAATATCGAGAAGATTCTTGCTAAATATTATGAATCTGGAAGTTATCTAATCCCATATCACGAGTTTACAAAGAGTATAGTATTGGGCCCGAAACGATTCTATAAAGAATCGCGTAGCGTCATACTAAATCTATTCGCTGCAAGTGATAAAATAAACTCAAGTCATTTTACATCATTGCGAATATTAAGATATTTGAGCAATGCCATGAAAGCAAAACAGGATCCTGAAGGTTTTGTAAGTTTGCAGCAACTCATTTCAGAAATCGTAGATATTTTCGACAATGAACAGGACTGCATTTGGAATCTTGAAAGACTTATTGATCTTAGAAGACAATTGGTCGAACTTGATACCCATAGAAGTGATACTCTTAACGGTGCCTCAAGCATTAGAATTACAGCCTCAGGTATGTATTATCATACTATATTTGCAAAATCGTTTGCGTATCTAGATCTAATGTGGCAAGATACACCATTTAATGATGATAAAATCGCAAAGCAATTAGCGAGGAAGATGCATGATATATTGATGAAAGATAGGTTTGATCGCGTTGAGATATTTTTAGATTATCTTGAAAAAGAAGAGAAGCGAGAATTCGATCAATCTGCTATTGTGTTATCAGATCAAAATCAATTCTATGGTCGCGTCATACCGTATATTAAGGATGGTTATGAACGTGACAAAGGAATTATTTGTGCAAAACTGTGTATAAATCTGAAATAGCTTTCACGGCGATAACCATAGTAATAACCAAAGATAAACGATAAATATTTTGAAATAGTCCACCTTTCTTTTTTCAATCTCAGAGCTATCAATAAAATATAATTGAGCATATTCTAACGCCCCCCTTCCTTTATGCAAGAATTCAGGCCAAACGCTCCGCGAGAAATTAGACAGGTGAACAGTTGAGCAGTAGAAAAACAGTGTAACCTGTGAAATCCCTTCGACGCACTACGTTTGCTCAGGACAAGCCGTGTAATCAGTGGCGAAACCCCGTTTTTACGCTAAAAACAGCGTTTTGCATGCTTACATCGTGGTTTTGCTCTTAGCAGAACGGTTTTCGTCTTAGCAGATTGGTTCTCGTCTTACGGGGACGATTATCATCTTAGCAAAGCCAATCCCGTCTCACGAAAACGGCGTTCGTCTTACGAGGATGGGTTTCGTCTTACGAAATCGAATCCTGTCTTACGGGGACGATTATCGTCTTACGAAAATGGTGTTGCATACCTGCATCGCGGCGATGCAAATTCAATTTACCGGACTACAAATACGGAGACGCAAATTAATGTAAATATATTGTGGACATCGTAAACCCGCATAGTTGCCCCTATACTGCAAGTTTACGCCAAAATAGACCAAATCAGGCGACAACAAAAATTAAATCGGCCAGGCAATTTTCCCGACAGGCGGGGTGAAGATGTCCGCCGGACAAATATAAAATTGTCCCCGAGGAGTGACAGATTCTGTCACTGGCGGGCAGGTTGAACTAAAGACGTAAGACCTAAAACAGCGAACAGTGTGGAGCGTATAGCAGACGAAATGCTAACGACTATATACTAACGACTAAATATGAAAGGAGAACTACTATGCCCGCATTCCCAAGGACAGAATCGGAAGTCATAGCGCTGGCGGAGGCCATGGTGGCCGGTTATACAGCGCACGCCGCCGATTTCCCATCGGTTACAGTGGCGACGCTTTCTACTGCGCTATCGACTTTCCAGACCAACCGACAGGCGCAAATCAGCGCCCGGTCGCAGGCCCAGCTTGCAACCGAGACAAAGGAAGATAAGCTCGAAGCACTCGTGGAATTGATGAAAAACGACCTCAAAAAATCCGAGGTGGACACGGCTGCTGACCCGACGAAACTCGCTGAAATCGGCTGGGGACCTCGGCTACAGCCGATGCCGGTGGACCCTCCGGGCCAGCCGGACAATTTCCACCCGACAGCCGAAGGGCCGGGCGATATATGGCTGGAGTGGGAAAGCCCTGCAATGGGCGGACTTGTAAGAAACTACATCATCGAATGCCGTGAGCAGCCGGCAGGCGGCAGTTTCGGCGACTGGGCCGTAGTGGGAACATCGCTCAATACCGATACCCACCTGCTCGAACAGCCGCGCGGAATACAATTGGAATACAGGGTAAAATCAGCCAACGTTTCTGGCGAGAGTGCGCCGAGCAATACAGCAGCGGTCGTTCTTTAAAAGAACTAAACAGCCCTCGCCTATAAACGGCAAAGGGCTGGGAATCATATTTTAAAAACAGCGTTCAGCCCTTCGACCTTGCTCAGGACGGGCGGACAGCGTGTAGCGGATAGGCGCTAAATACGACACGTAGCGGAGCGCAGAGCCCGTTTCGGAAATACGAACGACCCCCGACTACGACAATCGAGGGCAGGCGAGATACGAGAATATGAAATTCCCGACAAGAGAATCGGATATAATCGACCTGGCCGACCTTATGTATGCCGGATATACAGCATATACGGCCGACTTCCCAAGCGTCAACCGGACGATTCTGAACTCAAAGCGGAATTTTTACAGAGCCTCGCTGAAAGCTCAAACAAATGCGATGGCACTGGCGCAACAGGCAACGGAGACCAAAAACGAATCATTGGATGCGCTTAAAGAAGTAATGCTGAACTGCCTTAAAAAATCGGAAGTGGACGTGGCTGATAATCCAGAGAAACTAACTGAAATCGGCTGGGGACCCAAAACGATACCGCAGCCGGGGGACCCGCCGGGCGAACCGAAAAATCTAATCGTGACCAAAGAAAGGCGAACTTCTCTGCAATTGAGATGGGATAGACCCCAGCACGAAGGGTTCATCCGCAATTACATCATTGAACGCAGACAGCTTGCCGGCGGCGGCTCTTTGGGTAACTGGACTGTCATAGGAACGGCCTTGGATACGCAAACCAATCTGGCCGGTCAGATGCGTGGAATCTGTCTTGAATATCGTGTAAGGGCCGCCAACAACGCAGGAACCGGCCCCTTCTCAAACACCGTTTCTGTAGTGCTTTAGCAAAAACCGCGTAAATCCGTGTCTGACTTTTTTCCTTTTTACTTCTCACTTCTGCCTTCCGCTATTCTCCCCTTGACGCTGACACGAGTATAGAGTATCCAGTATCGAGTAACGTGTTTTTGGTTAAAACTATGACTCAGCGCGAACGATTGACGACAGTTCTTAAAGGCGACATTCCCGATTGCGTCCCCGTCTCTCCCGATTTTTCCAATATGATCCCCGCCCGCCTTACCGGCAAACCCTTCTGGGACCTCTATCTTTACAACAACCCGCCAATCTGGCAGGCCTATATCGACGCCGCAAAACGCTTCGACATCGACTCCCTTATGGATGGTTATTTTTGGCTCTCCTTCCCCGATGAGCAGGATTGTGTCCCCTGGGAAAGATTACCGGCAACGAAAGAACAGCAAAAACAAATCGTCCCCAACAGCGAATGGCAGCGCTTCATCGTCTTCAAAAACTCCGAACGCATCGTCGTTCAGCGTTCTCGTGTTGAAAATAGCAAGCGTACATGGGAACCTCGTGTCTGCGTCTATTACGTCGCGGATTCGCCCACCGAGTGGATTCCACCTTCCAAAATCAGCTTGCACGATATACCCACTCGCTTCGAGCCGTTAGAAAACGTAAAACCCGTTGATAATGGCCCCGCGGGTCTGACGCGGGTAAAACAGCTTATGGGCGACCAAGGCCTCGTCGGCGTATTCCTTGCCGGCTCAGCAATCCTCTCCTGTGAGCAGGATATCTACGATTACTACGACCACCCGGAACTTCACGATTATTGGCGAGATACTCTCATCGAACGCGTTGAACACAGATTCGCCAACATTATGAAAATGTCTGTCCAGCCCGACTTCCTTTGTGTAGGCGGCTCGGGAACACTTGTGTTTCAGACCATCGATATCTTCCGCCAGCTTGCCTATCCCGCCGTAAAACGCGCCATCGAGCTTGCCTCATCAGCCGGAATTCCTACGCATATCCATTCCTGCGGCCCCGAAACAGCCCTGATTAAAATTATGGCTGAAGAAACATCTCTCACCGTTATCGACCCGCTCGAAATCCCTCCCATGGGCGATTGCAACCTCGCCGAAATCAAAAAGCTCTACGGCCGAAAACTCACCCTCAAAGGAAATCTACACACAACCGAAACGATGCTCTATGGCTCACCAGATGACGTAATCACCGCAAGCAAAGAAGCGATTGACGATGCCGCCGAAGGTGGCCGCTTCATTCTCTCAACCGGCGACCAGTGCGGCCGCGACACCCCAGATGAAAACCTCCTCGCTATGGTCGAAACCGCAAGGACGTATGGTAAATACTGACTTGCCACAGCGTAGCCCCTGGCGAAGCCGGGCTGTCTGCTGTACGTTGCCCGCTGAACGCTGTCTTCTAAAATCTTGTTTCTTTCGCCCAATTCCGCTATATTACACCCTTTGGAAAACATCACGCGAGCCGTCGCAATAAGAAGGATGAAACCTTGGACGCCGATTTTGTAAAAATTAAGCAAAACAACCTTACTTTGTATATCAGAAAGAGCTTTCTCTGCAGCGACTTGGGGCAGGCCCTGTTACCAGGCGAAGAAACCCTGCAAAAAAGATACCCATTGAAAACTCTGTTGTCTTCGGAGTTTAGCCGAGTTTGCAAATTCAATACCCCCTTTGAAGGCACCGACAGGGATATCTACATAAAGTGGTTTTTCCACAAATCTGATTTCGCTTCTCTCAAATCCATTATCTTCGGAAGTTTGGCGAACCGTGCGCACAAAGCAGAAACGATGCTTGCGCAAAATGGCTTTGATGTCCCTGTAACTATCGCTATCGGAGAGTCCATCTCCGGACTTTTCCATTCCGAAAGCTTCTCGGTCACGCTTGGAATCGAGAACACAAAAAGAGCTGTTGATATTGCCCGCCAAACACGGGAAATTACGACCCCCGAACAATTGGCCGGCTTCAGAGACCTGGTACACAATTTCGGCAGAACAATCGGCAAAATGCACGCAAAAAGAATCTTTCACGGTGACCTCCGCTTCGGCAATGTGCTGCTCAGACCCGAAGGGGCTTCCTGGCGATTCTTCTTCATCGACAACGTCAGAACAAAAAAATTCGTCCTGCTCCCATTTTGGCTCCGCGTCAAAAATCTCGTGCAGCTCAATCTCAGCGCCTGCGGCTTTCTCAGCCGGACGGACCGAATGAGATTCTTCACAGAATATTGTGCCCGGACAGGGACAGGTAAAAAAACCGGAAAAGTCCTTATTAAAGCGGTGCTCAGAAAAACACGCCGGCGATTAAACACGGAAAAAATAATCCGTAGAGCTCTCGGCCAAACTCTGCGAACAAATTCAAAATACACCCTTGTTAAAACCGCCAATTGCCGAGGCGTGTATGTAAAAAGCTTCTGGCCCCAAACCGGCCCGCTCGACTTTATAAAAAACTTCGACAAGATAACTGAAAGCGGGCAGATTATCAAAAACAATAATAGCTGCGTCGTATCCCGCCTTAAATGGAACGGCTCAGACATAGCCGTGGCTCGTTATAAGACGAAAGGGCTTATCGATTCCCTCCGGCAAACCATCGGCAATTCCATCGCTAAATTAACCTGGCTAAACGCCCATCGAGCCAGATTGCTCAAAATCCCCTCGCCAAATCCGCTGGCCTATATTGAATTGCGCAAGTCAGGCCTTGTTCGCAGTTCCTGCTTCGTAACCGAATACGTTGAGGGACAAAAACTTCCCGATTTTCCCTCCAATGCCAATGTCCCCGTCGCGGACAAACAATAAGTTCCTGACCGCCCCGACCCGCCTCTTTGCTTTTTTCCGTTTGCCTTGCTTTCCTGTCCTCGCATGTTTTAAGCGGTGATTTATGGCAAAATCATCAATCAGCAATCAGACGCGTAGCGGAACGCAGGGCTCGCTTCGGCAATCAGAAATTGTTTTGTTCTCTGTGGCTTTGCGAAAACAGCTTCTCTTTTCGTTCGCGTATTTGCCGGGCACAACCATCCAGTACAAAAATATCAAAGCGATTCCTCGTCTCAAGCGGTTCATATCTGCCGCTCACTATTTCATGCAGCCACTCGGGAATTTCGCCTTTTATCGGCAGCAATATTAAAATAGGAGGGGTTCTGCTGAAATCCTTTTGCAATTGCTCCATAGCGCCTGGGTACATATGAAGAAAGTGAATAAAATAGGCGGTCGGCGCCACCCGCCCCGAATATGATAACACCTGATACCCCCCGCTGCCGTAAACATAAATGAATTCACCGTCTGCTGTTATATCCTTCACATAATAGGCCAGCTCCTTATTTGAATCCGTCCTGGGAGCAAACATGTGTATTAGTCCAGCCGCATATTCTTTGTTAAACGGAATATAACATAACAGAATCGCCATTATAATCACTGACGCGAAAACGCCCCTGGTTTTGCACATCGGCAGTTTCGGAAATTTACTGCATAACCAGACCCCCATAAAATCAAGAGATATGCCCGATATAACGCACATCGCGGGCAAAATCTGCTTGAACTGGTGCTGGTAATATGTCCCCGTAGCGTTTACCGCGACAAACTCCAGCCCAAGCCATACCAAAAGAATAATTGCCGGAATCTTAAAACGCATCCATTTGATACCAATCAGGAATCCCGCTATCGCAATGTATGGTATGATTAAATCCGTCCTGCTCCACGCCGGTATCACATTCGCCATTCTCTTCGCGGCGCCGATTTTAGCTTCCCTGCCCTTGAACAAATGCCCCCAAACTTGGTCAATGTAATCGGCAAACGAGCACCCATGGGCCTTCATAAGCAATATCCCGACGACGGTTGTTATCATAACGCCAAACAGCAGCAAAACAATGGCCTTCATGATACCTTTAACCTGATATCGCCAGCTCAAAAGGAAAATCGCGATAATCACAATGCCCAAAACATCAAATAACGCCACCTGTTTAAACGACAACGCCGCGCCAGCGCTCAAGCCAGCGGCAAATATCATCATGGTGCTCCTGCGACCCTCCAGTTCAACAGCCAAAACAAGCAATAGTAACGACAACAACACAAAGAAAATAAGAAACGTCTCCGTATATCCCGCCGAAATATGAAACCGCCGCAAAGGCATCAGCAAAATATACAAACCGGCGCTAATCGCCGCAGCGTAAACACTTCCGCTAATTCTGCGAACAAACGCGAAAAGACACAACGATGCCCCCATACTCGCAATATCGCCCACCAGGCGAGTAAACCATATATTTGTCCCGAAAAGCAGATACGAATAATAATACAGCAGAAAAATACCTGGCGGCTTGTTATTTATTGTTCCCGTGTAAGGAACAAGTCCGTTGTCCGCCCACACACGCCCCATATAGCTCCATATCCCCTCATCGATATCCATGGCTTTGCCCTGAGAGTGGACAAAAAGCAGCGCAAAACCCAGCACGCCCAAAAAAATAGGGTTCAGCAGAATATTGCCCTTCTCCGTTAACTGCTCATTCAACTTTTCATAATTAACTTCTGACATATTTTCCTCTAAACCCCGAACATCTACATACTACTAGCCGCTATTTCCATCCTGCATTTCGGTATCGCCACCAAAAAATTCTTGCCGTATGATTTGCTCAATATGCGGGAATCCAGAATAACAACAATGCCTGTATCCGTCTTCGTCCGAATCAATCGGCCAAAGCCCTGCTTGAACTTTATTATCGCCAAAGGCAACTGATACTCCGCAAAAGGATTGCCGCCTTCTTCTTTGATTTTATCCAGCCGCCCCGCCAATAAAGGCGTATCAGGCACCGCGAATGGTAATCTCACGATTATCACGTTCGACAACGCCTCGCCAGCCACATCCACCCCCTGCCAGAAACTATCTGTCCCGAACAATACAAATCGCCCGTTCATTTTGAATCGTTTCAACAATGATGTCCTGTCAAGCCCAACTCCCTGCTGAAGCAATTCTATATTATTCTCTTTAAACCACTCCGCCAATTGTTCCGCGAAATTCCCCAGCATCTTATAACTTGTGAAAAGCACAAACGCCCGCCCCTGTGTTCGCAGCACGTATTTCTTCACCGCCTCGCACGCCGAAGCCGCAAACTTCTCGTCATTCGGCTCAGGCAAATCGCTCTCGATATAAATCGTTACCTGCTTCTGATAATCAAAAGGCGACCCCAGCTTCACCGCGTCATAATCCCTCAAGCCGACCCTGCCCGCGAAAAATTCGAATCCGCCCCTGCTTGCCACGGCATAGCCCTTAGGCGAAGCCGGGTCCCCTGTCTTCCGTCTTCCGTCCTCACCACTGCTAAGTGTCGCGCTCGTCATTACCACCGAATCAAACTTGTCGAATAAACTCCTCTTCACATCCGCCCCGACATTCAAAGGCGCACTTTTCAAAGAAACCGTCTCACGCCTGCTTCTCGTGGAATCGAGGGACTTGTTTTCGCTTGTCTCAACCCAATACACATAATCCTGTTTGGTCTGTGGCAAAAACGCCTCCAAATCCTGCAACAGCCCCGCACACTTATCGACATACCGCGTCAATTCAAATCGCTCATCCTCGTCTTTTGCCTGCTTTGCCAAACCGGTCAACCCCGCTCGCAGTTCCTTAATCTGCGCCGATAACTTATCCTCAATGAAATTTTTGTAGCACCGTCCATTAGTTTGCGTCTTGTGTCGCTCATCCCACTGCTGAACGCTTTTGAAAAATTCTTTCGCCGCTTCTGACGCCTTGACAACCAAATCCGTCAACTTCCCCGATTCCGTATAAACCAATAACCCCTTATGTGTTCGCGGGTTATAAAGCCCGTCCAGCAAAAACCTCACTGACCCGCTGCTTATCTCAATCCCGAAATGTTCCTCCGCCACACGCTCAATGTTGTGTGCCTCATCTATAATCACCCACTTATAATCAGGCAGTATTGAAAACTCTTCCTCCCGCAGCGCAAGGTCGCTGAATAATAACGCGTGATTCGTAACAATAACATTAGCGTTCTCAAGCTCCCGCTTCGCACGCTGGCAAAAACAGCTCGTAAAATGCCCGCACTTCCTGCCTTTGCAATTGCCGTGTTCCGCCTTCACCGCGTCCCAAACCCGACCATCCGGTATAAAAGGCAAATCGCTCAGCGACCCGTCCGCCGTCTTCGTCGCCCAGTTATTCATCTCCGCAAGAGCGTCTCCGAACTGGTCGAATAAACCCATTTGTCTTCGAATCGCAAACTCCAGCCGGCGCTTACAAACATAATTCGACTTGCCCTTCGCCAGCGTCGCTTTGAAACCCCACGGTAAACACCGGTTCAAACAGGGAATATCCTTATTGATTAGCTGCTCCTGCAAAGCGATTGTGAACGTGCTGATGACGACCCGATTTGCCCCAAGAATTGCCTTTTCTATTGCAGGCACAAGATATGCCAAACTTTTCCCGACCCCCGTCCCCGCCTCCGCCACCAAATGTCGCTTCGTCGATAGCGCTTTTTGCACCGCCTTGGCCATCTCGACCTGCTGCTGGCGCCGTTCGTATCCGTCAAATGACTTCCCAACCACCCCTCCAGGCGCAAAAAAATCATCTATATTCAAAGCGATGCTTTGTATTTCGTCGTTAGTCATTCGTATTTCGTATTTTGTCGTTCGCGGTTCGTTATACGACACGTAGCGAAGCGCAGAGCCCGCTTCGGAAATACGATATACGATATGCGTTAAGGTTTTGCAAGGCGTTCGTCTATCGCATTCTTCATCGCCGCGACCGCCGGCGAATCCGGCATCTTCTTCACCGCTGCCTCTATCGACTGCCTTGCAAACTCCAGCCGGTCCATCTGGTAATATACATAAGCAAGCAAAAATTCCAACTCTCCGGAATCGCTCTTGTCCATCCAGTCACGGGCTTCAAGTATCTTGTTCTCAACCGTGTCCTTATCTCCAACCATCCCGACTATGTCCACTTTTACCTTCGGATATTCAGGGAAAATTTCTACCGCCCTGGCCAAAAACAGCGAGCTGCTCAGATATTCTCCCGACGCAAACAACGCTACGCTCTTGCCCGCGTAACCCAGCGGGTCATTTGGCTTATAAATCGACGCAAGGGTGTATGCGTCCGCGGCTCTGTAAAATCTCCCCTGCTTCATAAAACCTTCTGCCGCCCTTATATGCTGATTGAACCTGTCCTCGCTTAAAGCGGCAAAACTCTTATACGCCTTCGCGAACTCTGCAGGCGTAACGCCCGGCTTTGATACTGTCGATTCATTCGCCTCCGCCTGTTTTGTCGCAGGTACGTCCTGGGGCAATTCAATGGTCTTGCCCAGCCGCCCCTTCATTTGCTCATATATATCAGCCCCCTGTTCCGCCTTCAGTGTTTCGCCTAGCCGACTCGTCAATCCTTCCTTCTTATCAACCCGTTGCTTGTCCTTCGATCTCTGTAATCCTTGAGTATTCCCGCCCAGCAGCTTCTCCAAACTCGGCTCACTGTTCGTCGCCTGCTCCGGCCCCGGCTTATCAGTCGTATCAGCCGCTTCCTCTTTGCGCTGAATCTTTACTCCCATATCACGCCAGAACTGGTCCTGCGACTGCGAATCCGCCTCGCCACCCTGCGGATATTTCGTAACATCCGTTTCGACAAGTTTCTCCAAATCCTCCCGGCTCATCGACAACGGCCGTTTGTCAATCTGAGAATTATACCCGGGTCGGTAATATCCTGTCTGAGCGCCCGGCAAATTTGCGCCTGCAAACGAATTCGCTCCCGAACCGCCGGTCGTAACAACACCTTGCCCGCCCGGCTGCGTCGTTGTTACCGTCCACGTCGGTGAATAATAAGGCGTTAACCCGCCGCTGCTCGACCCGAAATTCTGCGAACCCGCGCTATCCCTCAAAAATGAGTCCAGCCCGGCCGATGTATGCTGAAGCGAACTCGCCGGCGCATAAAAACTCGTCGGGCTGTTATACGGCACAACACCTCTGAACTGCATACCGTTGGCAACGTTGCCCGTAACCACAAGATTACCGCTCGTGTCAATTGGGTTCTGGCTCCGCACTAATCCAGGCTGATACGCCGTCGGCGGAACAGTCCCAGACCCTACGGGGTTGCCAACCGATGGATTTTCCAACGATAGACCTACCCCGCAGAAAGCTGCCACAATTAACGCCGACACGCAAATTATTATGTTTCGTCTTCCCATAACATTAACTACCGCAAATAAGCCGGTGTGTTCGCAGTTCAGTTCTCGCTAAATACCCTGATACTTCGGCCTTTCCGCCCAACCTAATTTCGTCGCCAGCGTATCCCACTCGCAACGAAGCGGATTATTCACAACAAGAAAATCCCTCTTGTGCCGTTTTATCTGCACCACGTCATCAATTCCCAGCTCTAACGACACCTGTCCGTCTATCGAGACCGTCGTCCCCTCATTCAAACGCTCCCCGCCAAGCTCAACAACACTGTCCGCTTTTATAACAATAGGTCTGAAACTCAAGCTGTGCGGGCATATCGGTGTTATCACTATCCCTTCCATCTTCTGCGACAAAATCGGCCCACCTGCGGACAATCCATACGCCGTCGAACCCGTCGGCGTCGATACCACCAGCCCATCACTGACGCAATCACCCAGATGCTGCCCATCAACGAACATCTTCAAATCTATCATCCGAAAAGGCGGCCCCGCCGTTATGAATACGTCGTTCACTGCCGTCGAACAAAATCGCTCCCTGCCCTTCCTTAGCACCCGGCAAAGAAGCATCATTCGCTTCTCAATTTTCGCCTTCCCTTTCACCAGCTCCGGGAAAAACTTTTTCAGCTCCTCAACGCTGAACTCTGCCAGGTATCCGAGCTTGCCGAGATTAACACCTATAACCGGAATCCCCGTCCTGTCGTTGCTTCGGCTTAATCGCCTCGCCGCCGCGATGATACTCCCGTCCCCGCCAAAAACCACCGCGTAATCCGCCTCCTGCAAATTCTCAGGTGTGCACTCATCAATCCCGCAATTAACTATTGTCCGGACCTTGCCTTTTACAAAATCCGCAAACTCCGCTATCGCCTCCGCGACGTGCCTTTTTCTGCGGTCTCCGAAAATCGCTAATCTCAACGTTATGGCTCGGCTCGATTTTGTCATTAATTCTCGATTCACTACTGTTGTCGATTCAGTATCTGGTACACCGCCTCCGCTATTTTATCGGCATTTATCCCCACCTCCATAAGCTGGTTGGTCCTCGAATCGTGCCTGACAAACCGCTTAGGCACCCCTAAAATCCGAATCGCTCCCCCGTCCCGCCGGGGCACAAATCCGCCGCTGTGCTGACCCGCCGCCTCCATTATCGCCGAACCAAACCCGCAAGCCACACCGTGGTCCTCAACCGTAATCACCGGCTTGCCTGCTCCCATAAGCTCAACTATCCTGCTGTCAATCGGCGCCGCAAACCTCGCGTTTATCACGTCAACCTCTATGCCCTCTTCGGCCAGCGCGCTGGCGGCCGCTATTGCTTCAACAAGAATGCTCCCGTAACTCACTATTACCGCAGCTGACCTGTCGCTTCTTCTGGCGACCACGCTTTTACCCAGAACAAACGGCTCACCGCTCGACTCTGCTATCCGCTCGCTGGCAACTATTTCTTTCGGATACCTCACGCACACCGCTCTGTCCGCGCTCAATGCGAATTCCAAAACGCCCCCCATCTCGACCGCGTCTGCAGGCGAAACAAGTGCAACATTCGGCATCATACGCAAATACCCGATATCCATAAGACCATGATGCGTCGGCCCGTCCGCCCCAACTACCCCCGCCCTGTCTATGCAAAATACCACAGGCAGTTTCTGCAGCGAAACCTCTTGGAATATCTGGTCGAAACTCCTCTGCAAAAACGTCGAATATATGCACACCACGGGCCGCAATCCGCTCTTCGCAAGACCCGCCGCTATCTCAACCGCCGCGCTTTCAGCTATACCCACGTCGTAAAATCGGTCAGGAAATCTTTCTCGAAATTTTTTCAGCCCCGTCCCCTCGCACATCGCACTGCTTATTGCGATAACCTTTCTGTCCTTCTCAGCCAATCTCACCAATTCATCGCCGAAAACGTCCGTAAAACTTCGTCCCTGCTTCTCCGTCGCCGGTTCCACAACATCGCCGTTCATTTTGAATGGCCCGGTCGAATGGTACTTGCTCGGATGATTGTCCGCAGGCGTAAATCCCATTCCTTTTTTGGTATGACAATGCAAAAGCACCGGGTGGTCAATCTGCTTCAAAGCCCTGAATAACTGCACCAAAGCCCCTATATCATGACCATCCACAGGCCCGAAATATGGCACATTCAAACTCTCAAACAGCCGGCCGCCCGGAAGCACCATACGAATACTCTTCTTGATTCGCTCTATCGCTTCCTCCACCGTCTTGCCAATCACAGGCGTATGTTCCAATATGTCGCTTGTCGTCCTTCGCAAATCCTCGTATGTCTGGCTCAGCCGAATCTTCGAAAAATATTTCGCAACTGCGCCTTGCGTCGCGTCTATCGCCATCGAGTTATCATTAAGCACAATCAGCGTCTGTCGCTTGACCAGACCCAGGTTGTTCAACGACTCGAAGCTCGCCCCGTTGACGATACTCCCGTCCCCGACAAGGGCCACAATCTTATTCTGCCTTGCCTGTTTCATTTCACCAAGTGCAAGCCCGATAGCTGTGCCTATCGACGTCCCTGCGTGCCCCACCGCGAACTGGTCATAAGGGCTTTCCTCGGGATTCGGAAATCCGCTCACCCCCCCGGCATGACGAAGATTCCTGAACTCTTCTTTCCTCCCCGTAACTATCTTATGCGTATAGCACTGATGCCCGACGTCCCAGACCAGTTTATCCAGCTCAAAATCGAACACATAATGCAGTGCAAGTGTTATCTCAACCACCCCTAAGCTGCTCGCCAGGTGCCCCCCGGTCCTGCCCACCGTCTCGATTATGAATTGGCGTATCTCGTCAGCTAATTGGCTCAACTGGGCTACCGAAAGCTTTTTAACATCCGCAGGCCCGTTTATCCCTCTAAGCAGAGGATACCCCCCCCAGCCCCCGTCGCCAACCCCTTCGCTTTTCTTCAGAGCGTCCTCACCGACCGGATTCATCAATGCCGGACGCAGCGCCTCCGCCGGCCTCCTGACACCAGATTCCTGATACGCTTCTTTTGAATTTTGCATTACTTAACCCGATTCCAGACAAACCTTCAATTATACACCATTCCACCTAATACTTCAACCAAACCCAGGCCATCTTTGCGGCTACAACATTCCCCAACTACTTCGCAAATCCCTTCTCTTATACAAAAATCCCCCAATTTGCCTATATACCCCAAAATGCCCCATATTGTTTGGTCTTTTCCCAAAAACCAGCATTATGCCCTATAATATCGGCGTTTATCGCACAGCTAACGGCAAGACAAACAAAACGCTTTCTATATCAATTCATCAATAAAAAATGCCGATTTATACGACGTAAAACCGTATAGGTATCTTGGATATAACATAAATATCTGCAATACTTTAGATTGGGAGGGTCTGGTTGTGCAGCTTTACACGCCGGATACCGCCAGTTTTTTAGGCCGACCAATGAATACTATGATAAATAACTCTCGCAAAAATTCACGACTCCACGGATTCACTATTGTGGAAGTAATGGTTGCTATGGCGATTGTCATAGTAGTCGCCATGGGCACCCTGTCATTCCAGTACAATAACGTAAGACAAAGCCGCATTTCAGAAGCACAGATTGCCGCCGCTCGCATCGGCCAACTCCTGCTTGAGGACTGGAAAAGCACCGGCGGCGATACCAACTATGACCCCAATACCCTGGGCCTGGGTTTCGTAACCATAATAACTTCCACAAGTTACCAAATCCCCCTTGATAACCAGACATTTTATATTCAACTGGCCCAGCAACTGGCCCCTGTCACCAGCGGTTCCAACCCAGATACGGTTGCGGGAGTAACGCTTCAGCAGCTCAGTATAACCATAAGCTGGCGAAAGGACTTTGGAACCGGAACCGTCAGCAGTTCAGACCCCACTCTAACATTTACCACTTTTGTAAGGCGCGACATGTAACTCACCACGATATCGGGAAAAATTTATGAAAAGAAATGGATTTACAGTGATTGAACTAATGACGGCAATAACTCTCGGCTCTATTGTTATGGTCCCTGTTGCCATGCTGGTCTACAGCGGCCAAAAAGGCTTGAACAAATCGTACAACACCGCTAACTCCCAATCACAACTCGACTCTGTAAGCGCAATCACCTCTTTCTGCACATTCGGCCGAAAATCCAATAAAAAGGATTATTACGTTTACAGCGTTTCAGGAGCAACCTACACCCAGGTCATGCCGGTCGCCAATCCCGAAGAAAACCTGACGGGGCAGGCCGTTGAATTTAGATATTGGAGTACCGGCCTTACCGCCGCTATGCTGGCTGCAACCAGCGTCGCGGACAGTTATGCCCTCTACTATCTCGACAGCGGCCAGCTCAAAGTTGACTTTGGCACATCGACCGGCGGCCCAACCGGTGGCGCAATCAACGCCGCTCACCATAGAGTAACCGGAAACACTGTAAACACCGTCATCCTTGCCAGCAATGTTACCAGCGTCACATTCACCCATACAACAAAAGATATGGCGGGCGATGGCTATGGCTCCGTACGCATGAAACTTATTATTAACGACCCTAACGATGGTCCCAAAACTTTCCTCGCGGCCACCTGTCTCCGAAATATCTGGCCTGAGTAGCACAGTACAGGAGTTAAATTATGAATACTCGATACTTGAAACTCGATACTCGCAATACGCGGCCCGTAACCCGCAACTCGACCTCTACGAGCGACGAGCAACGAGTAACGAGTAACGGTTTTGTCCTGCCGCTGGTCCTCGTGGCTATCGTAATACTGATGGCGCTCATTATCGGCACCACAATGACCGACTATCACGCCCGCCTTCGGGCAGTCAAGCTCAAATCACAGACCGAAGCGATGCTCGCCGCCGAAGCCGGCTACGAACGTGCCATCTTCTGGATGAGCCAGCAGTCAGATATCCTCAGCACTATCGGAACAGGCAACGGCTCAATCGACTTCGGAAGTGCAACCTGCAGCTATACAATTGCCTTCCACGGCTGGCTCGGCCAAAAAGCCATCTTCGAAGTAACCTCCACAGGGGTAAGCGGCAGGCCATCTTTCACAAGAATCGTTGACGTGAACGTAATTCAGGAAACCTGCGGCTGGGCTATGGGCGCCTGCATGGTCCCTTTAGGGACATCCATCGCATCTGAGTCTCCGGTTTATTTTAAAAACGGCGAGGTAATCAATATGCCTCTTCACATAAACAAACAAAACGACAGCCCGGATGTCGCCGATATTTTCATAACCGGCAGTCCGACATTCCTGCAAAAAGTCGAAATGGGCGAAGACAGATACACATCCGGCAACTCCGACAAATACTCCTCTGTTATGTCATTCTTTCAAAGCGGCATATCCTTCGACCAGCCAACTGTCCGCATCGCTGATGCGACAGCCGTCCAAAGCAAAGTTACTCGATTCAAAAACAGCACCCTCCCCGCCTACCAATTTACACCTACTGCCATCGCACCCGACGGCGGATCCCTCTCTTCTCCCAAATGTTCGGCCGTCCAGCTCGAATTCTATGTCAAGAACGGCGTCGGAATGGTTCGCATCGACCCAAACTGCACAGTACAATTACATAGCGCGGGAACTTATGACTACAATATCGTCTCAGGCAGCAACCCAATGAGTTTCCAGCAATACAAAATCTATGCCTATCACTTCAAAAAAACCTCCGACCCCTGTATTGCTGTTCCCCTCACATCTACTTATGTTACCCAGACCATCGGCGGCTATACAAGCGCCCCCGGCGGACAAATCTACGTCAACGGCAACGTCGTAATCGGCGGCGGCGAAGACGCTAACTTTACCGACATGAATAATATGGTCGTCAGAGGCACAATGACAGTCGTCGCAACCGGCAATATCTGGATAGCCGACTCGATATGGGTTGACGATAATGATAGTTCTGGCAACCACTACCAACGCGACGCCAATGGTATGCCCCCTGCAAATAACCCCAATGTCCTCGGTCTCATTGCACAGGGCGTTATCAAAATCGTTGACCCGGGCCTGGCAGGATCTACTTCACCTACACCCCCAGCCAATTATACTTATCGAAGAATTGGAATCAAAAAGTCAGGGTCCACAAACCGATATCTGCCCGACCCAACCGTCGTTGAGGCCGCAATGACCGTCGGCGGTGGCGGATGGGGTGCGGAAAATGTAGGTGGCAGACTTATGTACAGCGGTTCCTCGGATGTCCTTTATGTCCACGGCAGCATAACCGAGGTCATAAGAGGCGTCGTCAACGTCGGAGACCCCATCACTAATGGCTACGCAAAGAATTACTACATTGATACCCGGCTGATGTCGGGCATATTGCCGGGCGATATCTGGTTATCCGGCAAATACTTCCCCGCTCCCGCCGGCTGGCACGACACCCAAAGCGCCGATTAAAAACCGAAGACAGAAAACCGGGGACGGATGACTGCCCTCTGTCTTCCGCCTGCCCTGCGACTCGTCCGGCGTAGCGATAGCGAAGTCGGAAGTCCTTTGAGCGAAGCGGGGTCATCTGTCCTCTGATTTGCGGTGAAAATAAAAAGGCCACCCTGATTTACTTCTAAGGATGGCCCGTTGGTTCGCAAAAACAGTTTAAACTTATAAGTTCAACTTACCTAAGGAGGCCTCGGCGGAGGTTGTATCCTGTAAGATAAATGACTGGTTCCATAAAAATCCCCCAAAACTTGGGAAGCTTCTGTATATCTGAAAACCGCCCTCTCTCCGACCAAACCCGCCGGCGGCGAGAGGTTTATAACCACCATTACCAACCCTATAGGCGACATCAGCAATTCCATAGTCAAGCTCCCATAGTTCTGTTTGTCTCATCGACAACACCTTAAATTATTTATGAGTCGAAATCCCTCACTCAAAATTGCCGAAAAACCTTATCCCCCAACCCCATTATCAGTATTGATAACACGGATTGACGATTGATAAGCGATTATTGATAATTTTCAGACTCCTTCCGGCTTCCACACGGAGCGAAGCGACGGGCCCGCTTCGGAAATCAGCAATCCGCAATCAACAATCAGAAATCTATTTCGTCCTGTTCAAAAGCGCCTCAACAAGCCGGCGAAGCATATCCGCTTTTTCGCCGAAGGGCCTCAACGCAGCAACCGTTTCATCAGCTATTTTTTTGGCTAACTCTCTCGACCTCTCAAGCCCCACCACCGCCGGATACGTTTGTTTTCCCTGCCTTGCGTCTTTGCCGCTGGTCTTGCCTAACTGCTCGCTCGTCCCACACACGTCGAGTATGTCGTCTGCTATCTGGAACCCAAGTCCTATCTTTAATCCGCATTCACGCAGCCGCCTCAATTGTTTCTCGTCTGCCCTTCCACATATCCCCCCCATAACAGCGGCACAGCGAAACATCTTCCCCGTCTTATTGACGTGAATTATCTTCAGTAGGGCGGGGCTTACCACGCCATCCCTAAACTTTGTCTTTTTCTTTTTTATCTCTGTGCTCTCTGTGTCCTCTGTGGCTAAAACAATTTTGTTCTCTGTGGCCTTAATGTCGGCCATTTGTCCCGCGACCATTCCCGCAGGCCCCGCCGCCTCCGCAAGCTCGCCAATCAACCTCGCCGCCACAGCCGGTGTTTTTATTTCCTTCGCCAGCACCTCAAACGCCAGCGTCAGCAACGCATCCCCAGCAAGTATCGCTGTCGCCTCGTCAAATTTCTTATGGCACGTCAATCGCCCTCGCCGATAATCATCATCATCCATCGCCGGCAAATCGTCGTGTATCAGCGAATACGTATGAACCATCTCTATCGCCGCCGCCGCTATCTGGGCGTCACGATTAACCTTCCCGCTTATCATTTCGCAGCACAACAACACTATCGCCGACCGTATGCGCTTGCCCGGCCCCATTAACACGTAACGAACAGGCCCCCTAAGCTCTTTGCTGATTAAATCTCTCCGCGACAAAATCCAGCCAAGCGTCTTATTGACTAACTTGACCTTGCGCTCCAGGTCCCTCTCAAACCGTCTTTGCGTTTCACTGTCTGACTTCATAACACCAGCCCCGTTGAACGTTGCGTTACAATCTCAAAAACCGTATTATACACTCGCCCCGCGGGGCTTCGATAAAAAATTATGAACCCCAAAATGATTCTTATTCTTGGCGTCACCGCTTCAGGCAAAGGCAAACTCGCCTTCGCCCTGGCAAAATCTCTCGGCGCTGAAATCATCAGCATTGATTCGATGAAGGTCTATCGCCGAATGGATATCGGCACCGCCAAACCCCCAAAAGAAAATCGCGACCAGATTCCCTATCACCTCATCGACGTCGTCGAACCCGGCGACTCATTCAATGTTGCCCGATTCCTCGAACTGGCTATAGAATCTATCGACGATATAAAAAAACGCGGCAAACCCGTCGTCGCTGTTGGCGGCACAGCCCTCTACATCAAATCTCTCCTCTATGGCCTCTTTGAAGGCCCTAGCGCAGATGAGCAAATCCGCGACCAACTCAAAGCACAGGCGCAAACCGAAGGCCTCGACAAGCTTTACGCCCAGCTTCAAAAAAACGACCCCGCCGCTGCCGCAAAAATCAGCGCAAATGACCCCAGACGCATCATCCGCGCCCTTGAGGTCTATAAACTCACAGGTAAACCAATATCTTCTTTCCAGCAGCAGTGGGACGCAAACGCCTCGCAGGATTGGTCTATCATCGGCTTACGAAGGGAAAAAACCGAGGAAAACAAACGCATCAACGCAAGAGTCAAAAAGATGATTGACACCGGCCTCGTCGATGAGGTCAAACAGCTCCTCGCCGAACCGATTCCGCTCAGCAAACAGGCCCGCTCCGCCATCGGCTACGCTGAAATAATCAAACATCTCGCGGGAGAAATTCCCCTCGATGATGCAATCGAGTTAATCAAGAAAAACACCCGAAAACTCGCCAAGGCGCAGCGAACCTGGTTTAAAACCTTCAAAAACGTCCACTCCCTCGACCTTGCCCCCGATGAAACCGTTGATTCCGTCCTTGCCCGCACAAAAGAAATCCTGAAAATAATATAGAAACACGCCCCATTAGAAAAAATGGTAACACATAACTTTCCAATAAATCGCAGATTTCTAATCCGCTTAGGGATGGCTTACGCCACGGGGCACGGGCGGCCAGGCTCCAAATGCAATGATGACATCCACTTTCCAACGCCCAATCCAAATCTCAAGGGGCAGTCGGCGTTGGCTCCAGCGCTGTGTTAGGCGGCGTTCTTCGGTCGGGACTAAACGGCTTGTCTAATCGCGGTGCCATCCAGCGAAGGACGCGGCCCATCAAGCCCAGCCTCAACTGCCCACTGGCGTGGCCATGAGGCAATCGCCAGATTTCAGGCTGCTGCCACTTTTGCCAGAGTTCCTCGTACGGTTGCCCCGCCGCGAACAAATCAGGGATGACTGGCGTGGACAAAGTCAGATTCAACCGGGTGGTATCCATTGCTTGGTGTGCCGGCCTTAGAGCCTCGAAGGCTTTCCGAACCCGCCGCCAGATGACCGGTTGGCAGTAATTCATGCACACACCGGGAACAGTCAGAACGGCACAGGCGATGCGCGCATCGCTGCACGCAGTCAATCCCGCAAGCCATCCCCCAAACGAAAAACCCTGAAGCCCCACGGATGGGCAACCTTCATCAAGGAGCCAGCCAGTGAGCGCGCGAATCTCGGCGACGTTCTGCGACATAGCCTGCGCGAACTCCAGAAAATTCTCGTCAGTGGCTCGCCGCGGACGGCGCTTAAGTTTGTATGGGGGGACAAGTGTGGCTACATTAAACCCTGCACGATTGAACCGGCGGGCAAACAAATGAAAGACCGTATTATAGCCAACGGGAGGATTGCCATCGAGTAGAATGATGACTGGTCGTTCCTGCCAGCGCTGGGCGCAACGGTATAGACGACCGTGAACGACATTGTTCTCCATGAACTCGCAGGGTCGCGGCGTGGGAAATGTGAAATGCCGCGGCCCATCAAATTCAATCCGCGCCGGGTCGCTTGCGGCGGGGATAAAGTCCGGGCCATTTAGAAATTCGAGCGCTTCCTCCAGTTTCCATTTTGGCCTGGGCGCGCGTCTTAGCGGAGCAACGACGTATGCCATCTGAAGAGCTGACCAATCAATGAATTTTGCCAATGGTGCGATCATGAGTTTAAGCCGCCTAACGATCCAAAGCTGAGCCACCGCCAACTCGCGACGCCAACCGCGACAGCGGAACTGACAGCGCCAACGGCGGTTGGCTCCGGCGACTTGTTAGGCAACGGATTCATTAAACTGACTAAACGCTTGGCTACGCAACCAAGCCTTCCATTGCCACAATAATATCAAATTCTTCATCGGAGTTACAATAATCTGAAGCATTTTTTACGAATTTATTGCTGATTCCGCCCTCGCCCGGACAATTGAAATCCTGAAAGTAACATAAAACTGTTTATGATTGTCATTCCCGCGAAAGCGGGAATCCAGACACTGTGATAATTACAACCAGGTTCAGTCTGGTCATAAAAGTAGCTTTAGCTGGCGGTTTCAATAGAAGTGCGCGGCGGCTATGGGCGATACAGCACCCTGCTTGGCCGTATCGCCCTATCACCCTCCTGCTCGCGGCCTTGTACGTCTTCAACCGGCCGACGAGCACTTTTCAGCGCCGCCATTCGCAAAGCATCTTCCGATTCCAGTGCGCCGGGCTTAGGAGTCTCAGCGCCGGCTCTTCACCCCGGGAAGAGCTATTGACGTTTTATTATTTCAGGTTCGCCAACAAGACAAACCTATTGTGACTTTCACGGCAATGATGCTAAACATTTTTCGTTACTGGCTGATTAGCACCCGCTTAAAATTTGATTAAAATTCAAAATATCCTCACCCGCCAATAATCTTGTAAAAACGCCGTTAATCAGCATAATAAAATCTCCGAACCGTTTTTTAAGTAAACCGTTTGAAACCTTATGGCTCTTAACCAAAAAAATTTAGCAACTTTATTTCTTGCTTCGAGGCCGCAGTTCCTCACCGCAAGCGCATCACCCGTTCTTGTCGGCTCAGCACTCGGTTTCGCAGTTGCAGGCACGTTCAACTGGCCCCTTTTTCTTCTCGCGCTGCTCGCCATAATGGCCCTGCACTCCGGAGCAAACATCGCCAACGACTACTTCGACCACCTCTCCGGCAACGACTGGGGCAATAAAAACATCACCCCCTTCTCCGGCGGCAGACAATTCATCCAGCAAAATATCCTATCGCCAAAGGCGACACTGGCCGCATCACTTTTTTGCCTCTCCTTCGGCGTATCGCTCGGCTTAGTCATTCTGTATCTGACTCGCAGCTGGTTCATTTTAATCCTCGGCCTTGCCGGTCTTCTCGGCGGATTCTTCTATACTGCACCGCCGGTCAAACTCGGCTATCGTGGTGTCGGCGAAATCGTCATCGCCTTTCTCTTCGGCATCCTCCCCGTCTATGGCTCTTACTATCTCCAAACCGGTTTAATCGACATCACCCCCTTGCCAGCCGCTTGTGTCGTTGGCATCCTGATTTTCCTAATAATTTTCATAAATGAATTTCCAGACCTGCCCGCCGATGCCGCTGTCAATAAGAAAACCCTCGTCGTCCTTCTCGGCATCCCCCTCGGCGTGCGGATTTACCGGATCGCCGTGATAAACGCGTTTGTTGTTATGGTTACGGGCATCTCTGTCGGCAGGGTTATGGCCTGGCCTCTGCTTCTGTATTTCCTATTTGGTCTGCCCGTCTCTGTAGCCGCTATAAATTTCGTCAATGTTCACGACGTCTCCACCCCGGGCCCGACTCAACATCGCGCCTGCGCAATTACCATTCTCCTCCACCTCATCGGCTCTCTCACCCTCGCCATCGGCTTCATCGCCAGCAGTTTCTACTTCGCCAAATAAGTTGACGACAATACCAAGCCGCCTTAAACTTGCCAGCAATGGAAAAACGACTGATAATAAACGCTGACGACTTCGGGCTTTGCGAAAGCGTCAACAAGGGAATTGTCGAGGCACACACCAAAGGTGTCCTGACGAGTACAACCATTATGACCAATATGCCCGCCGCCGAACAAGCTGTCGAATTAACCAAAAATCTTCCCACCCTCGGCCTCGGCGTCCATCTCAACCTCACCGCCGGAAAACCCCTCTGCCAGAACAACACCGTAAAACTAATTCTCGACCCGCAGGGATATTTCGCTTTATCGCCTGGCAAGCTCGCCCTCGCATCTCTCATAACCGGCAAAGTCAGAATCGCCATCGAAACCGAGCTGGCCTCCCAGATTCAGTGGCTAATCGACAAAGGTATAAAACCCACGCACCTCGATTCGCACAAGCACATTCATTCCTTCCCCGCCATATTCCCGATTGCCTGTCGATTGGCAAAACGCTTTAACATTCCCGCGATTCGTTATACCTTCGAACCGAAACAGGTGAGCCGGCCACCCTGGCCTTTAACCGACCGCGAAAGCAGAAAACGAGCGTCGCTCATACGAACAATGGCAAAAATCAACCGCTTCCAGAATTCCGCGTTCTTCAAAACCGATTGCCTTCTCGGCGTCAACCACGTCGGAAAAATAAATACCGCTTTTATGCGGGCTGTTTTATTGTATAATATCGCCTCGACGGCAGAGGTAATGACGCACCCGGGATATACCTATGACCTTGACGTGACTCGGACACGTCTGGTCAAACAGCGAGAAATCGAACTTGACGCCCTTTGCAGCGAAAAAACAAAACAATCTTTAAATGAAGCAGGTATAAAACTGATACACTATGGCCAACT
The DNA here is from genome assembly GCA_049516395.1 of Sedimentisphaerales bacterium. Taxonomy (GTDB): domain Bacteria; phylum Planctomycetota; class Phycisphaerae; order Sedimentisphaerales; family Anaerobacaceae; genus Fen-1362. Next base: position 85,526 of record JBEKTD010000002.1, read on the forward strand.
TTGAAAAACAACCGCAATCCGCAACGAGCCCGACTATCGATTGCTCCGTCGTAGTGCCTCTCTACAATGAATCCGCCGTCGTGCAGGAGCTTTACGACCGCTTGACCAAGACGCTCGCCGCGACAGGCCTTTATTACGAGCTTATTTTTATCGACGACGGCAGTTCGGATAACACACTTCAGCTCCTCAAAGCAATCGCCTCCAAAGACAGCAAAGTCCTCGTCGTCGAACTTCGACGCAACTTCGGCCAGACGCCCGCCCTCGCCGCCGGTTTCGATATCGCGCGGGGACAAATCATTATCTCAATGGATGGCGACCTTCAGCATCTGCCCGAAGAAATACCCATTTTCCTCGAAAAGCTCAACGAGGGTTACGATGTCGTCAGCGGCTGGCGAAAAACCCGCGTCGATAACCTCGTTATGCGAAAAATCCCCTCAAGGGCCGCAAACTGGCTCGCCTCAAAAATCTCCGGCGTTGACATCCACGACTTCGGCACAACCTTCAAGGCATACCGCCGCGAAATAATCGAGGAACTCCACCTCTACGGCGAAATGCACCGCTTCATCCCCGCACTGATTAGCCAAAGCGGCGCAAAAATAATCGAAATACCCATTACCAATATCGTAAGACCATCCGGCTCGAGCAATTATGGAATTGGCAGAACCTTCAGGGTCGCCTTCGATCTAATTACCCTTCGCTTCCTCCTCGGCTACCTCACAAAACCCCTGCATTTCTTCGGCAGAGCCGCATTCTACTGCGTCCTCGCAAGTATCCTTATGGCCGCCTACATCCTCTTCGATAAAATATATTACAAGGTTCCTATCCTCCTCGCCCATGGTCCCTTGGCAGGTCTTGCTGCGGTCCTCCTTATGGTGGGAACCGTCTTTGTTGCTACAGGACTTATTGGCGAAATGATCAGCAGGGTTTACTTTGAATCCACAGACAGAAAAATTTATTCGGTCAAAAAAATTCACACTCGCCAGACGCCTGGCCCGGAGTAAAAAAGGTGAAAAAGAAAACCCCCCTGCGAACCATTATAACGATAGCGATTATCGCCGGCGCAATCGTGCTGCTTGTCAAAAACTTCTGGATTCCCGACTTCAATTGTATCAGTCCCGGTATCCTTTATACAAGCGGCCAGCCCAGAGGTATGGACTACACCCGGCTGCTTTACAAGTATCACATCAGCACAATCATCAACCTCCGCTCATCCGCCGAACATCGCGAGCAAAACTGGTACAGCGAGGAAATTACCTGGGTCCGGAGCAACGGCGTCAAATACTTCGAGTTCCCGCTGGGTAGAAACGTAAACGACCCTGCCCATTTCCCCGACGCCAATATGCAGCAAAAATTACTCGATATAATGGCTGACAAGGAAAACCTTCCCGTGTTGGTCCACGATGGAAAAGGCAAAGGCCGCGTCGCAATATTCACCGCCGTATGGCTCGCCAAAGGACAGCGACTTCCCCTCGAACAGGTTTTCGCCAACACCATAGAGATTAAAGAAGAACCGCTTACCGAACAGGAGACAAACTTTATCCGCGGTTTATTCAAATAAACCGCAATGCTGACAGGATTGCTCAATGAATCTTAATGCTTCACAAGTATACTCCGGGACCGGGCACAAATGGCTGTTTGTCGCCGTGCCGGCAATCGTGATTGGATTAGCAGTATGGCTCTGGTTTGGTTTCATCAAATACCGCTTTGTCCCCAAAAGATTCGGCGTGGTGGTGCCGGGGCATATTTACCGCAGCGGACAAATTTCCGCCTCCCTGATAAAAAAAAACCTGACTAAATACAACATTCGCATCATTGTTGACCTTACCTCCGCCGACCCCAACGACCCCGACAAGCGGGCCGAGAAACAGGCCGCAGCCGAACTGAACATCAAGGTATTAAGATTTACTATGAGCGGCAATGGCACCGGTGATATAAACGATTATGCTAATGCCGTAATTGCAATCGCCAACGCGGAAAAACAAAACCTGCCCGTCCTTGTGCATTGTACCGCAGGGGCCCAAAGAACAGGCGGCGTCATCGCGGCATACCAGCTTCTGGTACAAAAAATGGACCCAAATATAGTCGAAGATGAAATCGAAAAATACGGATGCGCCATTGACGACAGACCGGTTCTTCGTTCATTCCTCAACAACAACATGGCTGCGTTCGCAATTCGGCTCAAACAGGCCGGAGTTATCGACCAAATCCCCGCAACGATTCCGCAGATACCGCGCGACTAATCCTTCCCCCGAAACCGTGAAGATTAAAGGCGGACAGCTTAATGAACAGGGAAAAAACTTTATCCGCAGTTCATTTAAATAAACCGCAATTAGCTTCGGTCAATCCAGCTTGACCAACCTGTATCGTGTCGGAATCTTTTCCGGAAATTCGTACAGGATTTTGGGTGAACGCCGGGAAAGCTGATGGTTCGCTGCTAAATCCTGCAGGATTTCTTCTTCCAGAACCAAATAGTGCACGTTTTCGTCAATCTCATCTTCGGACACCAGGTATTTAAATGGCTGACGAATATAAAAGTAGAAGGTCTGGTATCTGGAATCAAACAGGTACACAGTATCGCCTTGAGGGACAATCCTGTTTACCGTATATGCGCTGGGTCTGTCTATCTCATAACGTACGACGAAAAATATGCCATAGACTGCATATAGAAGCATCGATAAGACAGCCACAACAGCAGTTGCCGTAGAAAGATTAAGCACGTTTCGCAGCAGGTCTCGCTTCAGGAAAACGCCGATTGCAACACAAATGGTCACTGCGGTTACCATAAAGGCGGGCCACTTTGCTGTTACCACAAACAACCCCGCAACCGCTATCACGGGCAATGCGACGAAACATCCGAGAAGCAAGTTCTTCCATACTCGGTCAGACAAGGCAAATCCTTGATGAATTGACAACACCCAGCCCAGCAAATAAGCGGCCAGAGGGACAAGAGGAAGGGAGTATCGTCCTTGGACGCCTGGCATAAGATTAAACAGTAAAAAACAGATTATCAACGATGCCCTGCAGGCCTTAAACGTGCTGCGATTCTGGGGTTCAAGACGCTCTACGAGATTTTTATCCCATAAAATAGGCATAAATATAAGCCAGGGAAACAAAAGCGCAAGGGCTTTTACGATTTTGACAACAAAGAACATTAAGCTGAAAGAGTGGAATATAGTATGTCCAAGAAACTGTCCCGTCATATCGCGGGATAGGGCGGGCGACGAAGAGCGAGAAAAGACAAGATGCAGCCAGCCCAAACTCACGGCCGCCATGATAGCAATTCCGATAAGATGCGGAACGGCAAAAAACTCCTTAATCCTTTTGTTATAGAGCAAAACCATAAAGATTGTGCAGTAAAAAAACATCGCGATAAAGGGACCTTTCGTAAGAAGGCCGTAAGCAATCACAACAGAAGGCACAATCCACAAAAGCCATTTGGAACCGTTGCGGCTCCAGATGTTTAACCACCATAAAATTGCTATGCCTGTCATAACCGTGTAAATGGCCTCGATTTCTATCATTCGGCCCCATTCCATTATGCCAACACTTGTCAGAAAAACCAGTGTGGAAATAAATCTGGCCGGAAGGCTTAGCCACGGACCGGGCATCCAAATTAAAAACGCGGCAAATATCAAAATAAACACAACCGTAGGAAGCCGGGCTGTAAACTCCGATTTTTCGCCGGTGATTAAAAATGAAGCGGCAATTATCCAGTTGATTCCGGGGGGCTTGCTGTGAAATTCCCTGCCCCCAACAACAGGCACTATCCAGTTGCCGGTTTTGAGCATATTTATGGCCGGAAGAACTCCACGGGCTTCTTCACATTTAAATTGAGGCGCACCCAAATAAGGAAGATAGATTCCTGCCCAAACAAGAAGGACTATCAAAAATGCTTTTGTTTTTGTCAGTTCTAAAGTCATCAAATAATGGGGATAGCGAAGCTATTGAAAAAGACCACGTTATCAAACTCAACCGAATTTACTGTTTTTTTGTCCTCAGATTAATCTTTGATTAAGTCAGAAATTATACGGGATTTACCATATTAAACACTCGGCTACACAACCAAACCTTTCAATTTAACGATAATATTAAAACCTGCATTAAATTATAACAACGCCAAAGTATTTTTCACGAATTTTATTGCTTCCTCTGGCCTTCTTCCTTTTCCTTCTTTGCCTTGCATCTTGAATCCATACAGGCACATCCCAAAACACAGGTCAGGACCAGTAACATTGCAAAATATAACGTCCTTTTCATAGTAAAGCTCCTTTATAATTATTCCCGTGAGGTGGGCAGACCACCTGCTCATACAGCGGAAGAGTTTTTTGGAAACCGCTATGATGATTTCTTTCATTGTGAGTCTAAGCATAGTCGTATTGTTGTGCCAAGGGACACCGCGTATTATAAAAAAACTCATCCGATGCTAAGCTGACCTTAAAGCAGCTTATTTTGCTGAAATTGGTCGGCTTTTCTTTGGTTCTTCGATATAATTCCTATGTTGGGAGTGTTTTGGTGGGCTTTTGAAATCATACAAGAGGGCGGCTTGATGGATGGGATGAGTATTTTTACAGTACGCCCAAAAGATGTCGTTACAGGGATGGTTATTTTGCGCTTTCGATTGCTGGCTACTGCCCGTGAAATAATCCCCCTGCAGATATATTCTCCCCGCGCTTCTTGGCGTTCGTATCCATATACACAAGTTTGTATCGCCCTGTGTTCAACAGTTCATCCATTCCCTTGCCGAACGAAACAACCCAGTAATTCTGCTGATAAAGATTGTTTAATTCCGAAACATCCTGCACTTTCACAACGGTCCTGCCAAAGTAATGTATGAAATTGGAGGGCACGGTCCCGTATGAAACCGTCTTGTCCGTCGTCGGCGCCATTTCTGCAACTTTAAGTGCGAATTGCTTCACCGCCTGGTCCGTACTAAGAATATTCAGCAAACCGGTGTAATGATGCGCCATTAAAACAGTGATTCCGCAAAAAAGCGCAACGCAGGCAATGCTCGAATACCGTTTAACAAAAAGAATTGCGACAACTATTGTCGTCACAATTAAAATCACAGAAAAGCTAATCACATATACCCACGCCGTCGCGGATGCCAGCTCCGGAATCTTCGCCTTGGCGAAATAAACAGGAACCGCTATCGAAACCAAAACAAAAAATAATACGTGACCACGCAATATATTTGCCGCATATCTAAGCGTGAACACCTGACGCACAAACGCCATCTCATCTATCAGTATAGCGGTTAGTATTGACATCGCAGGAATCAGCGGCAAAAGATAGTGTTGACGCTTGCCCCCGGACAACGTCAAAAATATATAATCGGCAACAAACCACAGCCATAGATACTGCATAACCGGCTGTTTCTCGTCCCATTTTTTGTAGAATGGCGCGACGAGGGCAATCGGAAGGAAAATGCACCACGGTGACGTGTATTTGAAAACCATCCCAAAGTAATAATACCACGGATAATTGCCCGCCGCGTACTCGCCGAACAACCGGTCAAAAAACTGACGCTTCCATATCATCACATCCCAGTTCACTTTATACGCCGCCGCCAGAGGCCATGGCAAAACAACAACAAGACAAATGATTATCCCCCAGACCGGTAGCAGCTTCGGAATCACTCGCCATTCCCTCCTGACCGCGATAAATAAACCAACAGGCAACAAAACATAAACAACCGGCGCTGGCCCCTTCGCAAGATTACCCAGCGCAAAACTCACCCAGAAGATAAACATAAAAATAACACGACTTCGACGGTCTTCGCTTGTTATAGCTGAGTAAAATGACAAAAGGCACAGCGTCACAAAAAAAACCAGTCCCATTTCAGGCCTCGCTGAATGTGACCAGTGAACATATCCAATCGATGTCGCCCAAACAGCCGTCGCTATCAGCGCGATTCGCAGCGACAACCAGCGATTCACAAAATACAGCACTGCCCCGGCGGACAAAAACGCGAAAACCGCGCTCGGCAGCCTCGCCGCAAACTCATCGACCTTGCCCGTAACCCTGGCGATACTCGCCACAAGCCAGTATGAAAGGGGTGTCTTCTGCAGTCGTGTTTTACCATTGAACGTCGGCTCAATCCAACTCCCGCCTCCAAGCATCTCACGCGCAGTAACCGACACATAACTCTCGTGGTCATCGAGCGGCACCGCCGAAAGCTTCCACCCCGCGAGTATCGCAGATAATAGCAACGTCCCTGCAATCCAAAACACCTTGCCACGACTAATGCTCAAATCCATTCTTTCCTGACCCAAATGTAGTTACCCGAAGAATTCAACCGGCTTCAAATCACACCATATTATGTTGTTTTACAAATTACCGGCAAGATATTTCCGAAAACAGCGAACGCAAAATCGCAATCATATCGGCCTCTTTGCGCATCTTCAGGCTAAATTGCCTGAAAACGCTCACATTTTAACTTATGGTAACAAGAAGGTATACCGATGTTATTAAGGTGTGTATTTGGGATTGTCAGATAATAAAGCCATATTCGAAATCTGCTTTCCTACCGGGTGAGAATCGTTTTTTGGGGTTCTGGCGGGTAGCATAGCGAAGTCAGGAAGAACAAAATGAGAGTAACAACCTTGCTCATGCTAACATTGGTTTTCTGCCCATCGTATAGTCCCATTGCATCAGCAGCCAATATAAATGTAACTTATAACATTAACACTGATACCGCCAGGACGCCCATAAGCAAATATATCTACGGCTCAAACTGGAGCGGCGGCACAGATTACACCATTCAAAGAATCGGCGGAAACCGCTGCACTGCCTATAACTGGGAAAATAACTGGTCCAACGCAGGCAGCGACTGGTATTATGAAAACGACCAGTATTTTGGTACAAGTGAGACGCCCGGCAAGGCCGTAACCGATTATGTCGATTTCTTTAATTCACAAAATCAGGCCTCGATAGTAACCTTGCAATTGGCAGGTTATGTATCGGCCCCCATTTGTAGGCAGATAAATCTCGATACTGAAGCGGCACCATCGATTTATTTTTATCCCGTTGTTTTCGCCAAAGGAGCTCCATTCTGCAGCCCCCCGGACAATCCTGATGTATGCGATGGTGTTGTTTATATGGATGAATTCGTGAATTTCCTCGTTTGGAAATATGGCTACGCAGGCACATCGACAGGAGTCAAATTCTACTCTTTGGATAACGAGCCGGAATGCTGGTCAGACGGAAATAAAGGGGCAACTCACCCTGAAGTTCATCCGCCAAGACCCACATGCGCTGAGATTAGAGAAAAAGGCATCGATTGTGCGACAGCAGTCAAAAATGTTGACCCAAATGCCCAGATACTCGGACCCGTCAGCTACGGATTTGCAGGTTATCTTACTTTTGGCGCAGATGACTGGGATACCGTAAAAGGAACCTATCCGTGGTTCTTAAGTTATTATCTCGGCGAAATGAAAAAGGCATCTGATGCCAACGGAAGAAGGCTTCTCGACGTCCTTGACATCCACTGGTACCCCGAAGCAACGGACGGCGCAGGCAACAGAATTACAAATACCGTAAACACCACCGCAATGTATAACGCGCGTATGCAGGCACCAAGAACCCTTTGGGATTCCAGTTATGTCTGGCCCAACGGTGAAATGAGCTGGATTAATCAGTGGTACAGCTCGTATCTCCCTTTACTGCCAACAATAAAAAATTCAATCGATACCTATTATCCGGACACCAATCTCTCAATCACTGAATACGATTATGGCGGAAAAGACCACTGGTCAGGCGGTATCGCCACATCCGATGTACTTGGCATCTTCGGCAAATACGGCATGTATATCGCAACTTATTGGGGAGAAGGAAATTACGTAGATGCTGCAATCAAAATTTATAGAAATTATGACGGCAACAACTCGACATTCGGAGATACAAGTGTATATGCGTCGATGTCTAACAAGGTTGACAGTTCCATCTATGCATCGGTATCCACCACTGATACCAACGCCCTTCACCTTGTCGTCATCAACAAAAACCTCACCAAACCAATCAACGGGACATTCAACATCACCGGCTCGCAAAATTTCGTATCAGGCAGAGTATGGCGATTTGACAGCACCGGTCCCGCTATAACCGAGACCACCCCAATCACCGATATAGCAAACAACACATTCAAATATACCGTCCCTCCTCTGACTGTTTGTCATATAGTGCTTCAGGCAGGAGGACTTTCGCTGACAATCACCAAATGTACGGTTACTGCCGGCAAAACCCAGTACCATAACAACGCTGACTACAATGATATGAAAGATGCCTTCACTGCATCAGGAACCATTTCGCTGCCTGCCGACTGTAACGATATTAATTCAGTAGAAGTTAATATTATCTCCGTAACTGATGGCAACGTCGTTTACACCGAAACTTTAACCGATTTCAACCCCGCACTGGTCAACAGCAAAGCAAAGTACACACACTCAGCAAAAGTTTCTAAGGGTCAGCCGGGAAAAATCACCTCGCTGATACTGGATTTTCGTAAAAGAACCTTTGCGATAAAGGCGAAAAACATCGACCTGACCGGCCTAACCTGTCCTGTTCAGCTTGGATTCACTATTGGCAGCTATGAAATGTCGGGGCGTGCCGATGAAACGGTTGTCAATGGCAGCAAACAGCCGATACCTGTCCGCCTTATGAGATTGTATAAAGACACGCTTATCGTCACTAATGCAAAGGTCAAAAACGTCGCTAAGCCATCGTCTGATTCGTTGTCCGTAAAAGGTGATATTGCGGTTGCCGATATGAACCTCGATACCAACGAGCCAAATCTGGTCACAAAAGAAGTCGTTATTACCTTAAGCGACGCCAACGATACAAACACCCAGACCTTCACAATCCTCCCGGGCAGCTTTAAGGCTTCTAAGAAAGGACATTTATACAATTGCAGCAAAATCAATCCCGTTATCGCTCCCGTTGAAGACGTTAACACTTTGGTTACAGCAAGCATAGACCTCGACAAGTGCACATTTACGGTGTCGATAATCAAATCGGATCTTAAGGTTACGTCGGGCGATGGGAAGTTCGGCCTGAGTTTTGCTGCGTTCAACGAGACAGACAACCTGAGTTTTAGAAAATAACTTAGGCCCTGCCCTGTGTAGCTTTGGCGAAACAGGGTCCTCCGCCTTCTTTCGCTTTTAGATTGGGCATTCCTAAAGAGATTTACCTGCCGCAGACAGAATCCGAATTACGAACAACAAAATACAAACTGCCATGAACCACGAACTATATCGCTACTTTATCAGCTTCAATATCTCGTTAAAATCGTTCGGCGCCTCAATAGGCGGATTGCTGAACGGCCCCTGCTTTTCCTTGTGATAATTCACCGTAACATTTGGGTCCTTCAAGGCGTGGCCCGTAAGCACACACGCAACCCGCTCGTCCCCGCCGATTACGCCCTCATCACGCAATAATTTCAATCCCGCAACCGACGCCGCCGACGCCGGCTCGCAGCCAAGACCGTATTTGCCTATCACCGCCTTGGCATCGCAAATCGCCTCGTCGCTCACCGCCCGCACAACACCGTTACAAACATCTATCGCCCGCAGGCACTTCTTCAGATTCACAGGCCGCGAAATTTCAATCGCCGATGCGCAAGTATGTGGCGAAAACTTCCTCGCCGTAAGGTCCGCGTAGTAATCGGCGATTATCTTGTTATTCACATTGCCGTTGTTCCATACCAATTTCTTGTTGTTCACCATATCCGTCAGTGTATCCGCGCCCGTCGCGTTGATAATCGCTAATCGCGGCACACGTTTAATCAAACCTAACTGCTTCAATTCGTAAAACGCCTTGCCGAACGCGCTCGAATTGCCCAAATTGCCCCCCGGCACAACTATCCAGTCAGGCACTTCCCATCCAAGCCCCTCGATAATCCGCAGCATTATCGTCTTTTGCCCTTCCAGCCGGAAAGGATTTAACGAATTGAGCAGATACAGCCCGAGTTTCATGCAGACATCCTGCACCTGCTTCATACAGTCATCGAAATCGCCCTTTATCTGTATCGTCTGCGCGCCGTAATCCATCGCCTGTGATAATTTCCCGAAAGCGATGCGCCCCGACCCGATAAATACCGTGCATTTCATCCCGCAACTGTGCGCGTAAAGAGCGACCGACGCCGACGTATTGCCCGTCGATGCGCACGCGCACGATTTCGCCCCAACCATTTTCGCGTGGCTGAACGCCGCCGTCATCCCGTTATCTTTGAACGACCCCGAAGGATTCAATCCCTCATACTGCAAAAATAATCGCCCCGCCTTCATCCCCGCGTATTTGCCCACCTCGTCGTTGGCTTGCAAAATCGTCTGCCCTTCCGCGATTGTTACCTTGTATTTGTCATCGCAGAAATTCAAAAGCTCCCTGAACCTCCACACCCCTGATAAATCAAGCCGATTATTCCTGTTCGCCCAGCGTTTGCCGAAATCCGCCAGCTTCTTCGGGATATCTACCTGGTCCCAGTTGTATTGCGCATCCAAAAGGTCCCCGCACTTCGGACACTTGAATATCACTTCGCTGACGTCATACTCCGCCGCGCAATCCGGGTTTATACACCTTTGAAAAACAACCTGCTTACCCATTCAACACCTCTTTGACCTCGTCGCTCGTGTCTCGCCCGCCGTCGCTCGAAAAACGAGTCACGGGCCACGGGCCACGAGTCGCTGTTTCCGCATTAACCTTTTCGATAATCATCGGCAATTCACTTATTTTCTCTATTCTCCAGACGCCGCTCGGCACTTCTTTACCTGCGTTCGTATAGGCATCTTTTAAAACCGCCCGCATCCCCGCCTTCAACGCCGGTTTGATGTCGATATATATCCTGTCGCCAACGAAAAGTATGTTCTCCGCCGGCTCGCCTGTTTTCGCTATCGCCGCCTCAAATATCCGTCTGTCCGGCTTGCGAAACTCATACTGATAAGAATAAAGCCGATACGGAAAAAACTCCAGCATACCAAGCTGCTCAAGCTGCCTGTCCAACGACCCTGCGCTTACAAACGTATTGCTCAATATGCCTAATTTAAGCCCCATCCCCTTTAGTTTGCCCAGAGTTTCCTTTATATCTGGCTCAGCCTTCGCTATCCTGCTCAACGGCTCATACCACAGCCACCCAACCTCCCGCCACTGCTCCTCGCTCAGCTTATACCCGCGCCTCAAGCCATATTTCTTCAGCAGTGATAACGCGTCAAAATCCCTCCCCGTAATATTGCCCCACAAAGTCCTCACATGGATGGCAACCTGGTTCCGAATAAAATACCACCAGAAACTGCCCGCGGGCTGACCGTGGCTCATCAGGTAATCGTAAGTCAACCTTGCGCTTTGCCTAAAGAGCCGCATCGTATCCAACCTGCCGAAATTCAGCAGGGTCTCACCCAGGTCAAACACCACCGCTTTAATCTGAGTAATCTGTGAAATCTGTGGTTTAATTTTATCACCTCAAAGGCGGCATCTCATCCCCGAACGCCTCTTTTATCCACTTAAACATCTCGTCGTCCGATATCGCCGACGACCTGTCCGAAGCGTATTCCGCCGCTATCCGGTCTCTTATCTTTATCACCCGCGGGTCATGCTTCATAATTTCCATTTGGAACCGCGATTCAATCCAGTGCTTTATCCCCGCCGCGCCGGTCTTATCCGTAATCGCGACCTCAACGGGCCTGTTCAGCAGTTTATCGGTATCGAAGCAGTTATATATCTCCTCGTTTTTCAGCAGGCCGTCCGCGTGAATCCCCGCGCGCGTAACGTTGAAGTCCCTGCCCACCAATGGATAATTGCTCGGTATATCAAAGCCAAGCTCCTTTGCGGCATACTGGGCAAGCTCGGTTATCGCCGCGTAATTAACGCCTTTCATCATCCCCTTGATTTGCGCGTGCTCGATAATCATCGCTTCCAGTGGCGGGTTGCCCGTCCGCTCGCCCACGCCGAATATCGAACTATTCGCCGCACAGCAGCCGTACAGCCACGCCGTCGCGGCGTTGACCTCGACCTTGTGCAAATCATTATGCCCGTGCCATTCCAACTGCTCGCTAGGCACACCAATCTTGCGAAGCCCAGCGACAAGTTTCGGCACGCTTCTCGGCAGCGCAGAACCCGCCCATGGCAATCCGAAACCAAGCGTATCGCACAGCCGAATCTTAATCGGCTTTTTATACTCCTCGCCCAGCTTCATCAGCTCCGCGGAAAACGGCAGTATAAATCCATCGTAATCCGCCCGCGTTACATCCTCAAAATGACATCTCGGCAAAACACCCTGGTCCAAAGCCGCCTTAACAATCTCCAAATAGCCAGCCATCGCCTGTGCGCGGGTCTTGCGCAGCTTCAGGAATATGTGGTAATCGCTGACGCTCGTCAGAATTCCGGTCTCTGCAAGCCCCATCTGCTTGACTAACTTGAAATCCTCCGCGACCGCGCGAATCCAGCCGGTGATTTCCGGATACTTGTAGCCACGGGCCTTGCAAAGCTCAACCGCCTTGCGGTCGCGGTCCGAATACAAAAAGAACTCGCACTGCCGAATCAGACCGGTATCGCCGTCTATCTCGTGCAGCAGGTCGTATATTCTAAAAACCTGCTCAGGCGTATATGGCGGCCTCGCCTGCTGACCGTCGCGGAAAGTCGTGTCCGTTATCCATATCTGCTCGGGCAGTTCATAAGGCACGCCCCGCTTCTCGAATTTCGTAACCGGAAATTCAGTATAAGGAAACACTTCCCGGTACAGATTCGGCTCTGCCACGTCCGCCAGTTTGAAAACCTTTTTCGCCATTCCACATCACCTCGTTTTAAAATCTTTCCGCCACCCAAACACGAAGTTTCAACAACTCAAAACTAAACACTAAAAACTCAGAACTCTTTAATAGTGGCCGAGATGGGAGTCGAACCCATACGCCCGTTAGGACAGGGGATTTTAAGTCCCCAGCGTCTGCCATTCCGCCACTCGGCCCAAAAACCATTTTTGCCACAGAGAGCACACAGAGATTTCCTTTTTTACCTCTGCGGTCTCCGCGAATTCCGCGGTTAAAGGTTTTCCACACAATCCGTTAATTTAACGAATTCCCCCACTTTTTGCAAACCGTTTATTCTCCTCCCGGCCACAGGGGTTATTTAGACGCAGATTAACGCCGATTTACGCTGTTTTGTCAGCCGGATAACGGCTTCGCCATGATATACAGCGTTCAGCGGGTAGCGGATAGTGAATTTTCCTCCGGAAAATTAACACGGGCAAATTCGCCGTGATACTTCCTCGCTACTGCGTCATAAGCGCGGGCGGCCTCAACCTCCGTCGCAAAGCACCCTAAGCTTATTCGTCGCCCATTGACGTTGATATAGCTGTCCCATGGCTTATATCTGCGCGAATTTTTATGAAAGCACACCCCTTTGAATCTCGACGAGCATCCTTTGCGTTTCCTGCAATTGACCGTATTCTGCCCTCTCGTCGCCGCCCGAAGATTCGCCCTTCTGTTGTCTAATCCGTTATGATTGAAATGGTCAATCAGCTTTCCCTTCGGATTCCCCATTATCGCGTTGTGCATCCATACCAGTCTTTTCTTTGTCCGGTCGCTCACCCTCGCGCATCGCACCGCGTACCACGTTCGACAACTGTACCTGACGCTCCAGTGGTAATCTTTCAGCCGTTCGTAATCATCCGCATCAACAATCGCGAACTTGTATCTCGTCAGCGGTATCAGCCGAATCTCATGCCCGAATCGGCTGCGATAATAAACCAGATATACCGTGTGTAATATCCGTCCCAGCCAGTTTAATTCCTTTGCTTTGCTAATCTTCATAATCCTAATCCCAACTCAAAACTCAACACTAAACACGGAGCGAAGCGACGAGCCCGCTTCGGAAACTCAAAACTATAGAGGAAGTCGAACAATCGACCTCCTCTATCCTATGGCGCGAACTTGCGCGCTTTTGACGAAAACTAAGGGATTTCCTGATGGGGCCAAAAACGATAAGTCCTTATTGCGCAAGGAGTAAAAAAATTTTATTTTTTTCGCATCTAAGGGTTTTCGACTTGCGCGAAAATGGATAACAACTGTTTTTGTCCAGAATTTAAAACGTTATTCAGAAACGACTTACATTAAAAATGAAGGAAGGAATGTCCCCACCATGGTTTGTAACTGTTGACGAAGAAAGATGTTATGGTGTTTTTTTTACTACACGAGGTTGACCACTTTTCCCTCGCAAATGCCGATATAAAGATAACTATTGAAAAAATCAACGATGCAGTTAGGATATATCTATCCTTATGAGTAGATCGCCTTTCGCAGAAATAAATAGAGAAATCTTGCTATGGGCAAGACAAACCTCCGGCATGAACACCAATGATGCCGCCAAGAAGATTAGTATAAATCCCGAATGTCTCGAAGAATGGGAATCTGGAGCATCCTATCCAACAATAAAGCAATTAAGAAAACTAGCTAAAGCGTATCTCCGTCCATTAGGGCTATTTTTTCTGCCGGAATTACCGAAGGATCCTGAATCGATAAAGGACTTTCGTAGAATTCATGGCATTCCTGACGAAGAGATGTCATCGGCCCTTCGTTTTGAAATAAGACTAGCTTGGGAAAGGCGTAATGAAGCCATAGAACTAGCACACGATTTAGGAGATGAACTTAAAACCATCGATTATCAAGTGAGTTTGCATAATGACTACGACCGCATAGCAAATAAACTTCGAGATATTCTTGCGATATCAGTAAAAGACCAAACTAGATGGCAAACAAAAAGTGAAGCATTCAGTGCTTGGCGTAACGCAATTGAGCGATTGGGTGTATTAATATTTCAAACAGGAATATTACGCAACTTAATTGTTGATCCTGTTGAAGCAAGAGGTTTCTCTATTTCGGAGCAACCTTTCCCTGTGATAGTTGTAAACGGAAAGGATCATGCTTCTGCTAGATGTTTTACACTTATTCATGAGTTGACGCATATTTTGATGCATGATGGCGGGCTATGCGATCTACACAATACCATATCACCATCTTCTGCCACAGACAGAACTGAGATTTTTTGTAATTATGTGGCAGGCGCCGTATTAGTTCCTGCTAGTAATCTTCTTGGAGATGAAATTGTTTTGAAACATGGTGCAAATCCCGAATGGAACGATTTCGAATTGAGTAATCTTTCCCGAAGATTTTGGGTTAGTTCAGAAGTAATACTTCGACGACTTTTAATACTCAAGAGAACAACACCAGAATATTACCAACACTGGCGTGATGAGAAAGAAGACCAGTATCCCGGACCTTCAGAGGCTGAAGAAAAAAGAAGAGAAATGAAAATCCCTACAGCCACAAGGGTTACTATCCGTAATGGCAAATTATTCCCGAGATTAGTTCTTCGATCTCTAGAAAACGATCTAATTACCAAATACGAGGCATCAGATATCTTAAATGCTGCACCCGACCGATTAATGGATGTGCAATACATGGTGTATTAAAAAATGCCTAGAATTTATTGTATAGACACTTCGGCTATTATCGACGCTTGGCTCGATATTTATCGGCCCTCCTCGTTTCCTTCTTTCTGGGAAAAAATAGAAGAACAAATAGAATCGGGACACTTAATATCACCTCAAGATGTTAAAGAAGAAATAAAACACCCCGAAGACCTTGTTACTTGGGCAAACAATAATGAAAATATGTTTATTGAACTTGACGCAAGATTCCAAGCCGAGCTTAAGATTGTCCTAAGGGACCTTTCAAATATCATGAATCGCCGGAACTTGAACTTTACTGGAAAAGAGTTGAAAGGTGACCCCTTTGTTGTATCTCTTGCCAAACTCAACTCCGCAACAGTAATTACTCATGAAAAATCCCATCCAGGTGATCAGGGTAGACCTAAAATACCAGACTTGTGCAGATTATATCAAATTCGTTGTATCCGCCTTCCAGATTTCATTACGGAACTAGGTTGGAAATTTTAATTAATTTTGTCAATAAGTAATAGTGCGAGGCACACCAATCCCCCTTAACTGTCAAGCTTCCTGTTTTAATCACACCCCGAATTGAAAAGGTTGGAAAGTAAATAGAGCCGTCCGCGAAATGATTATCACGAAAGCATTGAAATGGGATTGAAAACTGCTATCAGATTAAGTCCTAACTATTGCATTTAATAGTTTTCGGGCTTCCCTTTTAATTTCTTTTTCCTTATCAATTGCCTCTAACGCTTGCTTTGTTGATATATGTGGCTTAATTTTATTAATGTAGGTAGCAATTTTTCTTTCATCATGAATATGATGTTCATGCATAATAAAGAACGCTGTAGCTAAACGTTCGAGTTCAGCCACATTACTTTTCGAAAAGTGATCTGCGATGAAACCAACTTTATCTTTATACTTTTTTAGTGTTTTTGGGAAAAGACGACTAAGTTGTTTAGATGATGGACCAGGCACAATACTAGGACCATATGGCTGCTGAGATTTTAATTCAACCAACATATCTGCCCTCATAGCCGTAAGTTCATCATTCAAATCAAATGAGTATGGTCCATGTTTATACAGAATAAATTCAAATCCCATAGAAACGTTAAGTAACTCTTGGAGAAAATATGTAGTTTTCTGGATATGAGTTTCGCCACACCAACTTCCTTTCTCTCGCAAATGTTCTATTAAAGATATTACTATAGCGGATCGTTTTAACCGTTCCATCAGTCAATTTTCCTTTGTGGCTTAATTATGTTGTCATGCTCTTCTTCAATCCATTTTTCGGCGTCACTCAGGATTTCACTATCTATAAATGTAAAGTCTGTTGCGACGACAGGCATTTTAGCGATTGTATCAGATAACTTTATGGAGGGCAATATTTTTTTGTGATCTTGTACAGGGAAAGATTGGCTGCTGCCCTTTTGTATATAATAGTCACGTCTTACGGATTCTTTGCCAAATTTCTTGCAAGCAGCATCATAGACTAATTTTCCTGAATCGACTCCTGAATTGATGTTTATTTCTCGGTCTATAGGATCTAGCGCATAGAATTTCTTAAAATGATTATGTTCAATAATACGTTTGGCATGAATATGTCCGGGGTGTTTCTTGTCTAAAGCTGCTTTTCTTAGTTCGGCAATGACTTCGCTATCGGTAATTTTTAAAATATCCTTTACCTTTGTTGAAAATTTCCCTTTTGGAAGCCAACTTTTCAGAAAGTCTTTCAAATGTATATCATATATCCTGCGAACAGGATGAAAATAAACTTGACTATACATAAAATATCGAGCCCACAATAACGCTTCTGCTGATTGTAAACCACCAGCATTTAAACCTAATGTGGGTTCCGTTGAACCTTTTTCTTCTTTTGGAAGGATACACAATGTATCAATAAGTCGGTAATGATCAAATTTGCCATAAACAACACCTATATGAAGCGAATCACGTAACAAATAGTCCATCCGATCAACACCAAAAGTGTCACTTACAATAATTTCCGAAAGTATGGTTTCCCAATCGTTTAGTTCCAAAGACAATCTATTTGCCTTTTTAGATCCTAATGCGATTTTGATAATTTGATCTGTTTTTAGAGGTATTGTAGATTCCTTTTCCCAAATTCTTCTCATCTCATCGCTTCTAATAATCTCTGCGGTTATCCGCTCATGGTCCCATCCTTTTGGTAATAATTCATCTTCCGCCGCATGAGAAAAGGGTAAATGTCCAAGGTCATGACATAGAGCAGCCATCCGAAGGACTCTACGCCAATATGCTATCTCATCGTCTTTTTGCGGTATTATAGATCTAACTTTATTATGTATGGGTTCTTTGGTTATGACATCAAAAACTCTACTTGCAAGTTCCATAACACCAAGTGAATGCTCAAATCGACGATGTGTTGCACCGGGATAAACCAAATATGTCATAGCAAGTTGATGAATTTGTCTGAGACGTTGAAAAGGACGAGAATCCAATACTTTGCGCTCGTCAGTATCCAGGCGTACAAAGACATGAACAGGATCCCTAATTTCATGTATGTGTTTTGCCATTGACCACTCCCGTCAAAGAATCCAAGGTTTATCCCTACATTCTCCCCCAAACACCCCTAACTGTCAAGGCCGCGTGTTCTGGCTATGCATGTTGATGGTCAAAGGTGTGTTTCTCTTCCGGCCTTAAAAAACTGTTTCCAACAAACCCACTATAGATTTTCACAAACGACGTGTCAATAAAGAATCAGCGTTCAGCGTGGAGCGTATAGCGTGCAGAAAATAAAAAGGGAATGTCCAATAACCAATTTCCAATGTTCAATTCACCTGCGGCGGGCAGAAGGCGGAAGATTAAATAAAAAGGAGACGCCGGAACTAACCCCACACCCTAAAGTCAGCCCGACGCCTCCCAAAAAAGCTTCACGTAGCAGAGCCGATTCTATTAACTTGAGTTTAACTTATCTTTCCCAGTTTAACAAGAAGTGACAGATTCTGACACTTTTATTTTTTGCCCAGATTAACATTTCTCGTAGCAAACGTCCTGTGGACAGATAAGACCAAAGACGGAAGACCGTATTTAGTTTTGAGTGTTTAGTTTTTAGCTGAAGGATTCGACCAGAAGACGGATGACTGAAGACGGACGACAGACGATATGCGAACGACAACACGTAGCGGAGCGCAGGGCCCGTTTCGGAAATACAAACTAAACGCTGTCCGCTACACACTGAATGCTGCTTTGGCGGGTATTTTTGCCTTGAAAAATTCCTTGTATTTCATATCACATTTGAGAATGTGAAGTGTCAACCATAGTTTAAGGAATTCTACAATCTCACTGGAGACCATTGATTGCTTATTCAGGGCGTTTATGGATAGTTCGGCCGTTGTCTTGAAAAAGTAGATGTGCTGCTCTTTATGCGACTCAATCTCCGGATAGCCGTATTCCTGCATAAGCTCTTCTTCAGTCGTGAAATGCTCTTTCGCGTAGTTAAGCATTTCCGTCAACGTCTCCGAGACTGGCCCTGAATCCACGGATGAGCCGGACCGGTCGATGAGCTTATTGATGATTTCAAATAGATGCCGATGTTGGCGGTCAATCTTCTCAATTCCCACGCTGTATTCATCTTTCCAGCTAACCTTTTCCATTTTAACTCCCATATTCAGCTATTGTTAAGGTCAGGGCCTTTTGGAAACGCTTCCCCTATATATTTATCGGCGTTTAAATTCCCGGATGTTATTACTTTTTTGGCAAAAAACAGCGTAAATCTGTCCGCCTCGCTAAAAGCGGGCGAGACCTCGCCAAATGGCGGGCGCAATCTGCGTCTAAACCATTTTGTGCCTTTTTGTGGCTAATTAAATCCGTGGAAATCCGTGTAATCCGTGGTTACGAATTGGTTTGAATTTCGCATAAGAGGGCGTTATACTACCAAACTCAAAACTAAAAACTTAAAACTAAGGAGATTCGTATGCCATTGGTAACAACGAAGAAGATGTTTGAGATGGCCTATAAGCACGGCTACGCCATTGGGGCGTTCAACGTCAACAACATGGAAATCACGCAGGGTATCGTCGAGGCGGCAGCCGAAGAGAAGGCGCCGCTGATTCTACAGGTGTCGAAGGGCGCCCGCGAATACGCCAGCAACAGCTATCTTACCGCGATAATGAATGTGGCGGTGAAGGAAAACCCGGATATACCAATCGCGACGCACCTTGACCACGGCGACAACTTCGAGACGTGCAAGCAGTTCGTCGATGACGGGTTTACGTCGGTGATGATAGACGCCTCGAAGTTTCCCTTTGAAGAGAACATCAGGATGACAAAGGAAGTAGTTGTTTACGCACACAAACACGGGGTAGTGGTTGAGGCGGAACTTGGGCAGCTTGGCGGTATCGAAGAGCACGTCGTCGGCGTGGATGATGTCGAAAAGCACCTGACAGACCCCAAGCAGGTGGTCGAATTCGTCGGAAAGACCGGCGTCGATTCATTAGCCGTCGCTGTTGGAACCAGCCATGGGGCATACAAATTTAAAAGCGTGCCGAAGCTGGCGATTGACCGTATAAAAGAGATTCAGAAGCTGCTGCCCGGTTTCCCGCTGGTGATGCACGGGTCGAGCACGGTTTTGAAGGAATTCGTTGACCTGATTAACAAATACGGCGGCAAGATGCCAAACGCTATGGGCGTGCCCGAAGCAGCGATTACCGAGGCCTCCAAACTCGCTGTCTGTAAAGTGAATATTGATACGGATTTAAGAATGGCGATGACGGCGAAGATACGTCAGGTGTTCGCGGAGAAGCCGAGCGAGTTTGACCCGCGGAAGTATCTGGGGCCGGCCAGGGACGCGATAAAGGCGATGGTCAAGCACAAACTGCACGTTCTGGGCTGCGCGGGCAAGGCGGCAGAGTGCCTGTAAAACATTTTCGATTTATGCCCGCTCTTGGTGAGGTTTCACTGAAGGCGGAATTGATGATTTATGATTTCCGAAGCGAGCCCTGGGCTACCCCCCTTCGCCAAGGGCTAAGGCGGGACAGGTCGCTACGTGTGCGATTGATGATTGATTATTAAAATGGGTGTCTGTTGATTTTAAGGCAGAAGTCAGGACGCCCATTTAGCTATTGAAAGAATAAATAATGCGGATAAATCGCGGGTTTTGGATAAGGTCGCGGGTTTTATGGCCCGTGATGATGATTGGGTTTTGCACGGCGGCGATATGTCTGTGGGCTGCGCCGCACGGAATCGAGATAAACCGTCCGGCGGAAGCTGGTGACCCGTGCGTAATTGCATCTCCGGCGGCTGATTTCAACAGCGAGCGAGGGGTTGTCGATGCGGCCTGCGGGCTGATTGACGAGGGCAAGTTCGACGAGGCGGGCAAGTGCATAGATGAATCCGGCTGGTTAAAAAAGGGTTCGGAACAGGTCTCTGAGCTGAATGATATAGTGGCACAGTGGCAGCAGATGCAAAAGGACAGGCAGACGCAGAAGGAGGCGGCGTACAAGAAGCAGCTGGCTGAGTTAGAGCGGATTAAGACGAGAATGACCCCCGTGCCGATGCGGTGGGATGTTTTGGAAGATATGGAGGTTTTTGTCCAGAGATGGCTGGAGGACGTCGGTTCGAGGGCAGGTAATGACGCGAATGAGCAGGAAGAGCCGAGCGGCGGCCCTGTGGCTATACTGGCGGCAGTGACACGGACAATTGAGTTTGCTGACGAGGAGCAGAAGAAGGAACTGTTGTCGGACCCGTGTTGGCTGGACGCGATTGTAAAGGCCAAAGCGGATGCGGCAGGATATGAACGGAGGGGCAAGTGGCTTGACGCGTATTTGGCGTGTTACAGCTGGCTTACATCGCTGGAACCAAACAACAAGACATATAAGGATAAGAGCGACGACCTTATTGAACGGGCGGAGATAGCCGGTTCGTTTCAGGATAGTCCCTGCGAGACGGGCAAGCAACGGCTAGAGGGCGTAAAGAGGCGGATATTTGTGCGTGCGGTTGACGAACTGAGTTTCCGTTACATAAGCAAGATTGACTACCGTGAAATGGCGTCGAAAGGGGTTCGGCGATGCAAATTGCTTGCGGATGTGGTAGGGACGCTAACGTCGTTGCGGGACACGAATACTGCCGGGACGCTAATCCCCGACACGGAAGACGACAGTGATATTATTGAAGAGCGCAAAACCGAGCCGAATAACCGGGTGGCGGCGCTGGGAGAGAGTTTCAAGGATTTCAAGCCCGATACCAACGCGATAGCGGCGTTTGGTCTGGCGATGGTTTCGCTGGAAAATGAAATAAACAGCTGGCCCGAGAATGGGAGCAAAGACAGCTTTATATCGGCATTCGAGAAGGTTTTGGAGCTGAACCTGACGACCGCCAGGATGCCTGAGGGGGTTGTAATCGCCCAGTTCTCAGAGGCATCATTTTTGACGCTTGACCCTTATACGGTTCTGGTCTGGCCGAGAGATGTTTCGGAATTTGAACAGCAGATGACGAATGAATTTCCCGGGATAGGCGTAGAAATATCGAGGCAAAACGGACAGCTTACGATTGGGAGCTTGCTGCCTGATACCCCCGCTTACAACTCGGGGCTTGACGCTGGAGACGTGATAGAAAAGGTTGACGGGATGCCTACGAAGGATGTGCCGCTTTCGTGCGTGGTCAGTCGTATAAAAGGGCCGGCGGGGACTAAGGTAACGCTGACGATTCGCCGCAACGGCAAGGGCCAGACGCGTGATATAACGCTGACTCGCGCCAAGATTGTGGTCCCTACACTTAGGGGGCTGCAGAGGACCGGCGAAGGCAAATGGCTGCGGATGGTTGACGAGCAGGACAAGATAGGATACGTTCGGCTGACGAGTTTTGCGGAGACGACGGCCAGCGATACTGAAGCGGCGTTGAAATCGCTGGAGGATGCGGGGATGCGGGGATTGATACTGGATTTGCGGTTCAATCCGGGCGGATATTTCGACAGCGCCGTCGCGGTGGCGGATGAATTTCTGGATGACGGCCTGATAGTGATAACGCGGTCGCGGTTCGGGACGCCGGAGTACAAGACGGCTCGCAGCAGGGGGACGCATCCGAATTACCCGATGGTAGTACTGATAAACTCCGGCTCGGCGAGCGCATCGGAGATAGTCGCTGGCGCTCTTGCGGACCCGTCGCACAAGCGGGCGACACTGGTCGGGGAACGGACGCACGGCAAAGGTGTTGTGCAGGGGATATCGACATATCCGGGCGAGGGCTCGCAGTTGAAATACACGATGGCAAACTGGTATCTGCCTTCGGGTCAAAAGATAAAGAGCCAAGAAGAGGCGAAGAAAGAAAATAAAAACGACTGGGGCGTTGGGCCGGATGTCGCAGTGCCGTCGCTGCGAAGTGATGAGTTTCGCAAGATGTTCGAGTTGCAGCGAGACAACGACGTTCTTGTGAACGCGGGGCACGACGACGCCAATTCACCTTTGAAGAAACACACTATTGCCCAGACCATCGAGGTTGACCCGCAGTTAACAACGGCGATACTGGTGGTCAAGAGCAAGCTGATAAGAGAACAGGAAGATACAGGTAAAAAGTAAGAAGTAAAAAACAAATGGCAGAAGACCCTCCTTCGCCAAGGGCTACTCCCTTAAGGGACGCCTAACGGCGGGAGGGCAGGCGAAAGACGGAATATGGAAAATAGAGTATCAAATATTGAACAAGCACGAGAGGCGAAGCTGCTTGCCATAAGAGAGATGGGGATTGACCCATACGGCGGCAGGTATGATTGTGCGGAGCCGGCGGCGGAAATTAAGGCGAGATACAAAGACGGCGAAGAGGGCCAGAAAGCCCGATGCGCAGGCAGGATAGTTTTATTGCGTGATATTGGCAAGCTGATATTTATTACATTGAGGGACAGCTCAGGCCCGATACAGGTTGGTTTGAGCAAGAGCTTGCTGGATTCGAAGTGGAGTTTTATGAAGCTGCTTGAGCTTGGGGACATTATCGGGGCGTCGGGCGGCTTAGGCAAAACGAAGACGGGCGAGATAACGATATGGGCTGATGAGGTAACGTTATTGAGCAAGTCGCTGATGCAGCCGCCGGAGAAATGGCACGGGCTTGCGGATATAGATTTGCGATACAGGCAGCGATACGTTGACCTGTGGGCGAATCCCGATGTTATGGAATTATTCAGGAAGCGAAGCGCGATATTGCGGACGGTGCGGGAGTATTTGACGGGCCGCGGTTTTATGGAAGTCGAGACGCCGATGATGCAGACAATAGCCGGCGGCGCGGCGGCGAAACCGTTTGTAACGCATCATAATTCGCTTGATATGGACTTATACCTGAGGATTGCACCGGAGCTGTTTTTGAAACGGCTGCTGGTCGGCGGGATGGAGAAGGTTTTCGAGATAAACCGCAACTTCCGCAACGAGGGGCTGAGCACGAGGCATAACCCGGAATTTACGATGCTGGAATTGTACCAGGCGTACGCCGACTACAATATTATGATGGATTTGACGGAAGAGATGATTTGCCTTCTGGTGGAGAAATATTGCCAGGGCGGCAAGACGCAATTTGGCGAAAAGAGTGTTGATTTCGCCAGGCCCTGGAAGCGGGCGAAATACGCGGAGCTTTTGAAGGAATACGCGGGATGTGATATTGCAGATATCGGAGGTATCCGCAAAAAGGCGGAGTCGCTGAAAATTGACCATAAGAATATGGACGACGCGGTGGTAATCAACGAGGTGTTCGAGCAGACGGTCGAGAAGCATCTTAATAATCCGACGTTTGTGATTGATTACCCGGCGGCGCTGTGTCCCCTGACGAAGCGAAAGAAGGACCAGCCCGAGATTGCGGAACGATTCGAGATGTATATCGCGGGGATGGAACTGGCCAATGCCTATACGGAGCTGAATGACCCGGCGGTGCAGGAGGAGAATTTCCGGCAGCAGCTTCGGGGACAAAAAGAGACGATGGCGACGATGGACCATGATTTTGTGACGGCGTTGAGGTATGGGATGCCGCCAGCGGGCGGTCTTGGAATCGGTATAGACCGGCTTATAATGATATTAACCGGCGCGACGAGCATCAGGGATGTAGTATTGTTCCCTCTTTTAAAACCAGCGAAACCGTGAGCTAAATCACAGATTACACAAATTTCACGGATTTTTAATTGAGCAGGTAAGGGATGCTGAAGATATTTTTGTGGCTGCGATACCTTAGGAAGAGGAGGGTAGTGCTGCTGAGCATCGCGGCGGTTGCGCTTTCGACGGCACTCCTGATAGTTGTCGCGAGCTTATTCAACGGGTTCATAAACGTATTCGAGCAGAGTGCGGTTGACGGTATGGGGGACGTTGTTTTATCGCCCGAAAAGAATTTCACGGGATACGGGGAGCTTGAAAAGCGATTAGAGGAGATAAAGCAGGTTGAAGCAACAACTGCGACGCTGTCTGCGCAGGGGCTTTTGCACTTGGGGAAGGGTAATGTACGGGCGGCGGAGATTTGGGGGATTGAGCCGACAAAATTCGGGAAGGTAACGGCGTTTGATAAATCGCTGCTGAAAACAAAACAGGCGACGTCTGCCGGCAGCGGGGACATTACGGGCTATGTGGGAATAGGGGTCCTGGGAGAGCCGAATGAGAAAACTGATGAGTATGACGTCAACGGAGCGGAGAGGATGATTGGACAGCAGTTCGTCATCACAACCGGTTCGACTTCGCTCACCACAGGCGGTTCGGCGATTGAAGGAAAAAACAAAGAACCCATCGATTCCACTTCCCTCGACAATGCTCGGGACAGGCAGGGCAGGCAGAAATTCAGGCGTAAGACCATACAGTTTACGATAGCAGACGCCGTATTTACGGGTATTTATTATTTTGACAGCCGGCTGGTGTATTTGCCAATAGAACAGTTGAGCAGGACGATTTTCCCTGATTCGCAGGAGCCGGTTGCGGGCAGGATTCAGATTAAACTTCGTAACGGGGCTGACACAGAGTTGGCGATAGCGCAGATTCGCGGCGTGTGGAAGGTTTTCGCGTCGGAGAAGCTCGGGTGGGAGGATTACGATATTCGAACAACAATGATAGAAACCTCCAGGCAAATGCAAAGCCGATACATTGCGGAAATTCGCAAGCAGATGGGGGTTTTGCTTTTGATATTCGGCGTGATAAGTTTGAGCGCGGTGCTTTTGATATTCTGCATATTTTATATGATTGTCGAGACACGCCGCAAAGACATCGCGATAATGAAAAGCTGCGGGGCCGACAGCGGGTCTATCGCGATGATTTTTTTGGGATTTGGCGCGTTTGTGGGGATATTAGGGACATTGCTGGGGACCGCAGCCGGTTACATAGTTACGAAGAACATCAACGAGGTTGAGGGCTGGATAAGGGTCGTGTTCGGCTTGAAGCTGTGGAAGGCGAGCGTTTATATGTTCAGCAGAATACCGACTGAAGTTTACTGGCAGGCGGTCTGGTGGATAGTTTTATCGGCGATACTTGGAGCGATGATAGGCGCGGTTATACCGGCGTTGTCGGCGGCGATAACGCGGCCGGTCAAAGTTCTTCGATACGAATAGAAAAATAATAATATCCAATGTTAAATATTAAATAATAAATGTCCAGGTAAAAAAGAAGTTACGGGTAATAGAAAGTGTATAAGCTGATATTGGCATTTCGTTATCTTTATCGCAGGCGGATTAGTTTCCTTGCGCTTGCGGCGGTTGCCCTATGCGTTTTCATCGTCGTTGTAGTTATGACTGTGATGGACGGGCTGGTCGGCGATTTCAAACAGAAGAACCATAATTATACGGGCGATTGCGTGGTTGGAACCGAGTCGCTTGTCGGGTTTGCGTATTATGAGGACTTCGCGAGAATTGCGGAGAAAGCGGATTACGTTGAAGCCGTAACGCCTGTTATTAAGAGTTACGTTCTTGTAGGAGCGGAAAGCTCATCGCGTAATATCGGCGCGGAATTGATGGGGGTTGATGCGGCGGGCTTCAGCAGGGTAACAGGTTTTGGGCGGATGCTGCATTATCATAAAAATGACCCGTCGAAGGCGTTTAATATAAAAGGCGACGCGAATCTTCCAGGTTTTGTAATAGGCGTGGACATGTGGATTGGGCGGAACGAAAAGGGTGAGTATTATTATGACCCGAATCCCGCGGCGACGGCGTTGTCTATAACTTGTTTTCCACTGACGGCCAAGGGCGCGCTCGCCAAGGCGGGGACGGATGTTGTAAACACAAAGACGTTTTATTTCAGCGATTGTTCGCAAAGCGGGCTGGCGAGGGTCGATGGAGCAGTTATTTATATACCTTTTGAGGATGCGCAGATACTTTGCGGTATGGCCGAGCCAGCCCCTGCTTCGCCTGACGGGCTACGCAGGGCAGGCGCCAGGGCGTCGTGGATTCATATAAAGTTCAAGCCGGGGACAAACATCGAAGATGGATGCCGGCAGGTTCGGGAGATGTGGGCTAAGTTTTGCGATGAGTATAAAGGGAAGGATAACGCGGATTTGCTTTCGCAGGTAAGCGTGCAGAGCTGGAAGGAGCACCGGAGAGAAAGTATCGCCGGGATGGAAAAGGAACAGGCGATGCTGATGATGATGTTCGGGCTTGTGGGGCTGACGACGGTGTTTATTGTTTACGTGGTCTTCTATATGATTATCAGTCACAAGACCAAGGACATCGGGATTCTCAAGAGCATAGGGGCATCGTGCAGCGACGTGATTGTTTTGTTTTTGGGTTTTGCGGCGGGACTCGGCGTTATTGGTTCGGCGGTCGGTATTGCGGGCGGGATGCTTTTCCTGCGGAATATAAACAGGATAGAGGGCTGGTTATTTGAGCGGTTCGGTTTTCAGTTGTGGGACCGGACGATTTACGCGATAGGCGAGATACCGCATCGATTAGATTTGACGATGTTAGTGGTGGTAACGGGTTGTGCGATTTTGGCATGTCTGGCGGGCGCTGTGCTGCCCAGTGTTGGAGCGGCAAGGGCCAGGCCGGCGGATGTTTTACAGGTGAGCCAGTTATGAGTAAAGGTGAATTTATAATAGAGGCACAAGTGGTTTATAAATCATACCGTATGGGAGCGGCGCAGGTGCAGGTTTTGAAGGGGGCCGACATCGCGGTCAAAAGAGGTGAGTTCGTGGCAATAGTCGGCGCGTCGGGCAGCGGTAAGAGCACGCTGTTGCATATCCTTGGCGCTCTTGACAGGCCCGATAAGGGGGTAGTGCGGTTTGAAGGGCGGGACCTAAGCGGGATGGGCGGGAATGAACTGAACGAATACCGCAATAAAATGATTGGGTTTGTCTTTCAGTTTTACCATTTATTGGACGAATTAAATGTGCTGGAAAACGTGATTTTGCCCGCGATGGTGCCCGCGGGGATATTTGGGTGGATGTCGAAGCGGACAGGCGTGAAAAAGCGGGGGCTGGAGCTGCTGAAAGCGGTTGGCCTTGAAGAAAGGGCGACTCATAAGCCGTATCAATTATCGGGCGGGGAACGGCAAAGGGCGGCGATAGGGCGTGCCCTTATCAATGAGCCGAGGTTGCTGCTGGCGGATGAGCCGACAGGTAATCTTGACTCTGCGACAGGAAATGGTATTCTGGAGTTGCTGGAAAGATTGAATCGTGCGGGGCAGACGATAGTTATGGTAACGCACGATGAAAGGGTTGCCCGGCGTGCGGGTCGGATAATAACGCTCGCTGATGGTAAAGTGAAGTAAAAGGCAACCACAGATTACACAGATTTCACAGAGATTAAAGTAAAAGGGTCAACGGTGAAGTTATGGCGTTAAAGATTTGGCTTGGCGATAAACTTGTTGATGAGCAGGACGCGAGGATATCCGTTTTCGACCACGGGATGCTTTACGGAGACGGTGTATTCGAGGGGATAAGGATTTATAACAAGAAGATATTTGAGTTCGAGGCGCATATCACGCGTCTTTACAACTCTGCGAAGGGGATTCGCCTGGATATACCGATGAGCCGGGAAAAGCTTATGGAGGCGACGCAAAAGACGGTGGAGGCCAACGGGGTTATCGACGGCTACATTCGGCTGGTTGTTACCCGCGGCGTGGGGTCGCTGGGGCTGAACCCGTTTACCTGCGAGACAGCAATGGTGTTCATCATCGCGGACAATATCCAGCTGTATCCGCAGGAGTTGTATGAAAAAGGAATGAAGATAATCAGCGCGACGACGGTGCGCAATCATCCGCTGGCGATACCACCGCAGGTGAAGAGCTTGAATTACCTGAATAATATCCTGGCGAAGATTGAGGCGCTGGATAACAACGTTCCTGAAGCGATAATGTATAACCACGAGGGATACGTCGCCGAGGCGACTGGCGACAATGTCTTTACCGTGAGGAATGGCATTGTATATACGCCGCCCGCGGAGGCAGGCGGTCTTGAGGGGATAACGCGGGAAGTTGTTATTCGGCTGGCGAAAAAAGAAGGTGTCGAAGTAGTCGAGAAGAACCTGACGAGGTTTGATTTGTATATCAGCGACGAGGTGTTTTTGACCGGGACGGCGGCGGAGGTCATAGGCATCGTTGAGATAGACGGCCGGATAATCGGCGACGGCAAGCCGGGGCCTATCACGAAACATCTCAGGGACAAGTTCTTCCGGTACGCACACGGAAAGGAGAAGTAGCCCCTGCTGGCTCCCTGTTTTTTGCGAAAGCAAGAGGGGGCAAAACGCGGGAGCTGCGGGTCAGCAAAATGCAATCATCTGCAAAAACGGGCGACGCTTTGGCGAAGGGTTCAAACGCCGCAGGTCGTTGGCCTAGTGTTTTTTCTATTATCGAATCCGAGCTTGCGCGGGTGAAGCTGTTTATTGAAGGGGATTTGTCTGACAGCAGTGAGCCGGTTCGTGGGCTGGTTGCTTATGCGAACGCCGGTAAGGGCAAGATGATAAGGCCTGGGCTGGTGTTGCTGGCTGGTCTTGCGTGCGGAGGGGTAACAGAGAATCATATAAAGACGGCGGCGATATTCGAGATTATACATAACGCGACGCTTTTGCATGACGACGTTGTGGATGAGGGTAAAAGCCGACGCGGAGTCCCCACGGTTAACAGTATTCACGGGAATGAGTCGGCGGTTTTATTGGGGGATTTTCTGCTTGGCCGGGTCATCAGGATGTGTGTGGGGTTGGGAGACCGGGTGTCGGAAATAATAGCCGTGGCGTCGATGCGGACCTGCGAAGGTGAGCTTAGGCAGATATCACAGAGAGGCAACTGGTTGCTGAGCGAGCCGGAATATATCGAGATAATAGCGGGAAAGACGGCGGCGTTGTTTGAGGGGGCGTGCGCGACGGGGGCCGTTCTTGCGGAGGCGGATGAATCGACGGTGCAGGCATTGGCGTCTTATGGACGCAACGTCGGCGTCGCATTTCAGATTACCGATGATTTGCTTGATTTGGTCGGCGAGCAGGACAAGACAGGTAAGCCGGCGGGCAATGACCTTGACCGCGATAAACTGACGCTACCGCTGATTCACTTATTAAAAACCGCAGGCGAAGCGGAAAAGCAAAAGGCAAAACGGATTCTTTCGCAGCAAAATGGGGATTCAGGCAGAATGGAGTTAGTTGCCAGATTGAATACCTGCGGCAGTATCGAATACGCGAGGAGGCGTGCGGAGGAATTTGTCGGGCAGGCAATTACGGCAATAGTAGGCGTTGGGGATAACAGGGGCAGCAAGTCGCTTGTCGAGACGGCGAGATTTGTCGTTGGACGGACGGCCTGAGAGGTTTATCCGCGTTAAATGAAAAAGGCCGGCTTAAATAAGCCGGCCTTTTTGGTTTTGAACACAGATAAGCTGTTTTTAGAATTTGTACTTTATGGTCAAGGTTGCCCATGTGATGTCGTGTTTGGGGGCAACGCCCTTGTTCCCGTCATCTTCCATAGTAATCTGCTCATTGATTCCCGGTGTGAAGATGAAACCGCTGCCGAGGTCGAAGTCGGTCGAGACGCCCATTACAAAATCGGTCCAGTCGCTGCTGGTGTATGCGCCACCTGGTCTGGGGTCGATACCGTCGTTCCACACCAACTCTGTATGGAAGTCGAGGTTCTGCTTGGGAATTTCAGAAGAGATATTCTCGAGAGGCAGGGCATAGTTGAGCATAAAGACGTGGGCCCAACCTGAAGCGGAGCCGCCGTTAGGATTGTTATCTCCAACCACCGTATTATGCATTGAGGGCCACATCTTGATAATACAATAAGCCGGTACGAGGCCTTTTATGCCTGTGATGTTGGGCCAGGCGAACAGAGTGTTGAATTCCTGAAGGTCAATAGCTGTATCGGAGTGGAGTTCGTTTGTCTGCGGATAGTTGTAATAGACGTAGCTGACTTTGTAATCGGTTTCTAAGGTGTCCCCTGAGGCAATCTTGTTCTGATAAAACAAGGTGTAATCATCTCGTTGAGCATTCCAATAGCCGCCGCCATTGGACACATGCCCCTCGATGCTCATACCAAAGCCGGAACCAAAGAAGTCGAGGTCGATAAAGCCATTGCTGCCACTATGCTGCCCCCATGTCATGAAACCTCTCCAGACATGCATCGTGTCGTATGTGTAGCCGAAATCGCCGTGGAAGTCGCCTTCTGCGGCCAGCACCGGGGCAACCATACCAAACAGAATCGCCGCTGTTAACAACAAGACATACTTTTTCATTGCATTTGTCTCCTTAAAAAATACCCTCAACATACTTATTTTACTATGTTTTCGTCCGTTCCGTCGGCACCACACCGAGGGCGATAAAGCAGTATATCAACACTGATAAGTTGGGCAAGCACAAATTCATTTTTTTTGCATGCCTTCCCAAAAGAACCGTAATTTTGTTCTAACGGCCTTACAAACAACTATATTATCGGTCTATTCTTTGAAATATCTTTACTTTAGTTGTTTACGCTGTCAAAAAATTACCATTTTCCGGTTTTTTTTGCTTCTGCCTTGGGGAAGTTTTTCAAGGGAGCGGTAAATTTTTTAAGGTCTTCTTCGGGCAGTTCATAATCGGTTAGTTTTCCGGACAAAAAGGCGTCATAGCCGGAGAGGTCCATAAGGCCGTGTCCGCTGTAGCTGAACAGGATGACCTTTTCTTTGCCTTCTTCTCTGGCTTTAATGGCCTCGTCGATGGTAGCCGCGATAGCGTGGCTGGTTTCCGGTGCGCAGATAAACCCTTCGGTTTTCGCCCAGGTAAGCGCCGCCTGGTAACACTTGGTCTGTGGATATGCCTTTGGTTCAAGCAATCCTTCGACTGTGGCCTGACTGACGAGAGGTGCCATACCGTGATAACGAAGACCGCCGGCGTGAATCGGGGCGGGGATAAAGGTATGGCCTATTGTGAACATCGCAAGCAATGGCGTAGTTCCTGCCGTGTCGCCGAAATCGTATGAGAAAGGCCCGCGAGTCAGGGATGGGCAGGAGGTTGGTTCGATGGGCATAATTTTGATATTTGCGCCGTTGATTTTGTCGGTGACGAACGGGAATGAAAGACCCGCGAAGTTGCTTCCGCCGCCAGCGCAGCCGATGACGATATCGACTTTCTTTTCGCCGGCGGTTTTTAGCTGCTCTTTGGCTTCGAGGCCGATGATTGTCTGATGGAGCAGAACGTGGTTTAAGACACTTCCAAGTGAATAGCGGGTTTTTCCCGTTTTATCTGTGACTGTTTGCTCGACTGCCTCGCTGATGGCGATACCGAGTGAGCCGGGGGTGTTTGGCATCTCCGCGAGGATTTTTCTGCCGGCGTTTGTTTCGTTGCTCGGGCTTGCGACGCAATTTGCGCCCCAGACCTGCATCATAAGTTTCCTGAAGGGTTTCTGGTCGAAGCTGATACGAACCATAAAGACCTTGCATTCGAGACCAATCAACTGGCAGGCAAAGGCGAGTGCGCTGCCCCATTGTCCTGCGCCTGTTTCGGTGATGAGTCGTTTGATGCCGAACTGCTTGTTATACCAGGCCTGTGGGACAGCGGTATTTGGCTTATGGCTGCCCGGGGGGCTGGTGCTCTCGTCTTTGTAGTATATGCGGGCGGGGGTCTTCAGGAACCTTTCGAGGTAAACGGCCCTTCGCAGCGGTGCTGGCCGCCACCTGTAGAGAATATCGAGGATTTCCTCGGGGATATCAATCCAGCGTTTTGTGCTGACTTCCTGCTCGATGAGGTTCATCGGGAAGACCGGCGCCAGCATTTCGGGGCCGATGGGTTTTCCATCGGGTCCCAGCGGCGGCAGCGGCGGGGTGGGCAGGTCGGCGGCGAGGTTGTACCATTTGCGGGGTATGTCTTTTTCTTTCAGATGAATCTTGATTTCCATTTTTTTATCTCCAAGTCAGACTGCGGTTACGTTTATTAATACTGGTAAGGCCTTTATTGCTAAAATATTAGGGCGTATCTGTCAAGAGAATTTATTCGGGATTTTTATGACGCGTTTGGGTGTAGATAATGAATATAGCTTCGACAGGTATGTGGCAGAACCTTATAATATAGCTCAATGAGTGCTGGCAGGGATGACAAGACGTTGTTTGGCAAATCTGAGCAGGCGAGGATGTCGGCTGCTGCGCCGTTGGCGGTTCGGATGAGGCCCAGAACTCTCGATGAGTTCGCAGGGCAACAGCATTTTATCGGCGAAGGGAAACTGCTACGGAGGATATTAGAAGCCGATGCCTTGAGCAGCTTGATATTTTACGGGCCGCCGGGGGTAGGAAAGACGTCGCTGGCAATGGTGATTGCCAACCAGACGAAGGCGGAATTTCGATACATAAGCGCACCTGCGGCGAGCGTAAAGGATATTCGCGACGTGATAGCCGAGGCGAAGGACCGATTAGCATCCTCCAGCAAACGAACCGTCTTGTTTATCGACGAAATACACCGTTTCAACAGGGCACAGCAGGACGTGCTTTTGGATGATGTGGAATCGGGGATAGTAATATTCATCGGGGCGACGACGGAAAACCCGTTTTTCGCGGTAAATTCACCATTGATAAGCAGAAGCACGGTGTTTTATTTTGAGCCATTGAGTGAAGATGACATTGTCGGATTATTGAAGCGGGCGATTGCAGATAAAGAGCGAGGGCTTGGCAAATACGATATTGAAGCGGAAGATAAGGCCTTGAAATATCTTGCGGCTGTATGCGATGGCGATGCGAGAAAGGCGTTGACCGCCCTGGAAGTCGGGATTTTGTCGCAGAAGACAGTTAAAAAGATTAAATTCGATTTTCAGACGGCAAAGGACTCGATTCAGGGCAAGACAATCGATTATGACCAGACGGGTGATACGCATTACGATTTGGCGAGCGCGTTTCAGAAGAGTATGCGTGGAAGCGACCCCGATGCGACGGTTTACTGGCTCGCCAGAATGATTGCTGGCGGGGAGGACGTGAGGTTTATCGCCAGAAGAATTGCGGTTTGTGCCGCGGAGGACGTAGGCAATGCGGACCCGATAGCGACTGTTTTAGCGGCGTCGGCGTTTCAGATTAGCGAGTTTGTGGGGCTCCCTGAGGCGCAATTGGCGCTGGCACAGGCGGCGATTTATGTGGCTTGTGCGCCAAAGTCGAACGCCTCGTCGTCGGCAATTGGCAGCGCGATTGGCGATGTTCAAAATGAGAAAACCGTGGCGGTTCCGAAGCATTTGAAGGACAGCCATTATGCTGCGGCGAAAAAGATGGGTTTCGGGGCGGAATACAAGTATCCGCACAGTTTTGAGGGCGGATTTGTGGTGCAGGAATATTTACCAGGAGATATAAGGAAAAAATACTACAGACCAACAGACAGAGGATACGAAAAAAATATACGGGGTTATTTACAAAAGCTCGAAATACTGATAAAAGATAGTAAGGCCAAAAGGATTGAAAGTAGCGGCCAAGCGGAGCAGGGTAACGGTTGAATGGAGTACCGTATGGACAAGGCGCAGTTACGGCTGGAGTTGCAAAAGTGTCTGGCCGGGATATCGGCTGAGCAGCGGAAGGAAAAAAGCCAGCGGGCGTGTCGAAAGCTGATTGCGACGCCTGAATTTCAAAATGCTTCCACGGTGATGATGTATCTGTCACTTCCTCATGAGATTGATACGTCAGAGGCGATACTTTCCGCGTGGCAGATGGGTAAGACCGTGGTTGTGCCGAAGGTGTCGTGGCAGCAAAGGCATATGATACCCGTGCAGATAAACTCATTGGAGACGGGTTTTTCGGAAGAGGTCGGTGGGTTGCGAAATCCGACAACCGGTGCGCCTGTGCCGTTTGAAGATATTCATCTGGTGGTTGCGCCGGGTCTGGGGTTTGACAGGAAGGGCAATCGGCTTGGGCGCGGCGGGTCTTATTACGACAGGTTTTTCTCCAACAAAGATTTGAAGGCGATGAAATGCGGCTTTGCGTTCGCCGAGCAGGTGAAAGAAACGGTGCCGGTTACAGAGTATGATGTGCCGGTTGATATGCTGGTTAGCGATGAGGAAGTTTTGTATTTTGGCAAAGATAAGCCCGTAGCGGGCGCAAAAATAAAAAAGGCAGGAATGAGCAGTAAATAAAGGAGATTGAAATGGCTGTTAATCCGGGTGGTTATGGAGAGCATCGTTCGGCTCAGGTTCGCAGAGTTCTGTATATATCGATAATTGTGATTGTGGTGGCCGTGGTCGCAATAGCGGGATTTATTCTTAAGCGCAGCCGGGGCGGCTCGCAGGAGGTTGCGCCGGAGCCACAGGCGAATATGACTGAGCCGAATGTGGCGGCACCGGTTGCGATGGACGCCAACGGCTCGGTTGTATCGGCTCAGATTGCGCAGGCGGTGGAGCTGCTGAATCAGCCGACACCTAAAATTATCGAGGCGAGAGACCGGCTTAATGAGCTTTTGCCCCTGGCACAGGGACAGGAACTTTTGTTTATCAAGGGCAAACTCGCGGAGCTGTCGGACAAGTGGCTGTTCGGCAAGCTTGTTTACCCGGAGGACAAATTGACGGCCAGTTACAAGGTTGCCCCGGGCGATATGCTTTCGACAATCGGAAAGAAGCACAATGTGCCCTATGAAATTTTGATGCAGATAAATAATATGGCCAAGCCGGAAGCGCTTCAGGCGGGCGTTGCAATAAAAGTAATAAACGGGCCGTTCCACGCGAGGGTCTATCGCTCGACGTTTACGATGGATTTGTACCTGCAGAACACTTACGTGAAGAGTTTCTCCGTCGGGCTTGGTAAGCAGGGTATGGAGACGCCGACGGGGCGATGGCGTGCGAAAGAGGGCGGCAAACTGATACAGCCGATTTGGACGGACCCTGTTACCGGCAAGACGTATCATCCTGAAGACCCGGATTATCCGCTTGGTTCACGGTGGATAGCGCTTGAGGGAATTGAGGGTAATGCGGTGGGTAAAAAGGGTTTTGCGATTCACGGCACGAAGAACCCTGAGCAAATCGGGACGCCCGGTTCACAGGGTTGTATCCGGCTGCACAACGGCGACGCGATTTTAGTGTATAACCTTATGGTGCCGGGGCAGTCGCTGGTGGACGTGGTAGATTAATAGTTTTTAGTTTTTGGTTTTGAGTTTTAAGTTGAGTGAAACTGCCAAAAACTCAACACTGAACACTTAAAACTGAAAAATGCGGTTAGAAGGAAGCCGGTGTTGTGAGCCAGGGAACGGTAAAAAACCATCGGAGGATAAAGTTATACGCACTGGGGGTGTCTGTTTTTGCGCATATCGTGGCGTTGTCGGTTTTCGCGGCGGTAAAAATTTCGCAGTCGGCTCCTGTGCCGCTGCAAACGACAACGATCGTGAGCATCGGTCAGGCAGCCAAGCTCGCTGACAGGCAGGCGGTTACGCCCAAACCAAAGGTTATTCCCGTCGATAGTAAACCATTCGATTCTTCCGGTTCGCTCAAGGCGGACATCATTCAGGGCAGGCCGATAGTTAAAGCAGACGGAAAAGGAACATACGCGAATGTTCGGCCTGTATTTGACGCGCCGAAAGAGGATTATCAGCGGCAGGCAGAAGAAGTAAAGCAGCCGATTGAGGTATCGACTGCGATCGGCAGCGGGGAATCAGCGGCAAATATAGAATTTTTCGACAGCCCGGCGCAGGGCAGGAGGATTTGTTACGTCGTTGATTGCTCGGGGAGTATGCGGGGATTGTGGAATCGCGTGCGGGAAGAGCTTATTGATTCGATAGAGAAGCTGCCGCAGGATTATTATTTCTGCGTGATTGTTTTCGGCGGGGGGAGCATCCTGGAAACGGGCGGTGGGAAAATGGTGCGGGCTGCCGAGCAGGCGAAACAAGAAGCATACGAATTTATCGCGGCAGTTGGGCCGAGAGGGGCGACAAACGCGGAAGATGCGCTGGAACGAGCGATTATGATTAAGGACAGGACTGGCGTCGGGGCCTCGGCGATATATTTTCTTACGGATGGTTTTGAATTGAGCGAGCAGGATGGTTCGCGTTTTGCGCACAAGGTCGCTACAATACACAGAAGTTTTGCGCCAAAGACGCAGATAAACACGATTGGTTTCTGGTGCACCGAGCAGGACGGCAAAGTGCTTGAGACGATAGCGAAGGAAAGCGGCGGGAAATTCGTGATGGTCGGCAATACAGGCGAACAGAAGGACGGTGACAATTGAGGCGGGGATGCGGTAATGAATAAAGGAATTTTATTAAAGCTGTTTTTTATGGCTGCAGCTCTTGTTGTGGTTGTGATGATACTGATAACGGCTGCGAGGACGGATTTCAACGGCGCGGCAGCAAGAATGGCTATGCCTAAAACGTATTTCGAGCAGTTTTTTTTGGCAGGCGGACCGGTCGTATGGTTTGTTCTTTTGCCGATGTCGATGGTTACGGTTTATCTGGCGACGGAGTATTGTTTTGTCATTCGCCGGAAAAGACTTTTGCCGGACGATATTTGCGGAACCATTGCCGATATTACGCGTCAGGCGGGCTTGGCTCAACTGCCGGGGCGGCTCGCGGAAAAGAGCGATTTTATCAGCGTTGCTGTTAGTGGCGCGGTTAGCAGATGCGGCGGCGATTTGAGTCGAATGCGGAGTATGGTTATCGAATCGCTCCAGGAGCAGGCACTTGCGCTTTTACGCAGAATCGAGTGGATGAACATCATGGGCAATGTTTCGCCTATGGTGGGTTTGTTCGGAACGGTCCTTGGGATAATCAAGATGTTTAACGCGATGGCAGCGGTCGGCGGACAGCCGCATCCCTCGCAATTGGCGGGCGGCATTTCAATCGCGCTTGTAACAACATTATGGGGGCTGATGATTGCTATACCGGCGTTGACCATTCACGGCGTTTTCCAGAATCGAATCGAAATGCTCGCCAGCGAGTCGGCTGAGCAGGCGGAAAAAACCCTTTCGCAAATAGCTTATACTTTAAGAGAGCAAAAGCGAACAGAGCAGACCAAATCGGGTCCGGGGCAGCCAATTACTGAAATTCCGCCAAAATCGGGCGGGACAATTCGGACATCGACGCTGTCGTCATAATTTTTTCAGTACGGAAAGCATTTATGGCTTTTGAGGTTCCAAAAAAATACCGCGGCACGGTTCAGACGCTAAACGTGATACCGTTCGTGGATGTTTTATTTCAGCTTATCATATTCTTCGCGCTGGCCTGCCAGCTTATCGCGACGGAGAATCTACAGGTTTATGTCCCCGACAACTGCAATTTCGCCAGTTCCGATGACCAGCGTGAGGCGCAGATTACTACTGTTACGGTTATGAAAGACCAGCGGGGCAAAAGCAGTTTTGCGGTAGGTTCTCAGAAAGTTACGTTGTCGAATTATGACCAAATGGCGGAGAAAGTCGCCGAATTATTGGATGCCCGGCTCAAAGACCTGCCTGCCAACAGCAGGGTCGTTACGCTGCGGATTGATAAGGATATTCCATACGCCGAGGCCCAGTATGCCCTAGCCGCGGTTGCCAAAAGCACCGCAACCGACATTCGCTTGGCGGCGACAAAAGATTTCTCCGTTGCCAGATAGCTGACGTTAGAATCCAAATTTACGCAGATTCTTTTTTTGCGGGGAGTTGTCTTGCCGCGGAGAGAGGCTCTATCCCTTCGACAATGTCCTTTGTAATGACGTATTTAGCCGGCTTTGGCTCTTCAGGCAGTTGATACATCAAATCAGTCATCAGCGTTTCAGCAAGCGAACGCAGCGCGCGGGCGCCGGTGGCGTGCTTGAGGGCCTGTTTGGCGAGTGCGTGCAGGGCGTCTTCGGTAAACTGCAATTCGGCGTTTTCCATCTCGAAGAATTTCTGATACTGCCTGATGAGCGCATTTTTGGGTTTTGTCAGGATATCGATAAGGGCGCTTTCATTGAGAGGCGCAAGGACCGTGATAACGGGCACTCGCCCGACAAATTCGGGAATCATTCCGAATTCGATAACATCTTCGGGTATGACCTGTTCGAGAACATTGGTCAGCTCGGCCTGCTCATCGGGCAGCTGCGACATTTCCGAACCAAAGCCAATCATCTTTTTGCCTAAGCGTTTTTTGATTATGTTGTCGAGACCGACGAACGTGCCGCCGCAGATAAAGAGAATGTGCGAGGTGTCCATCTGGATATAGGATTGTTCGGGATGTTTTCTGCCTCCCTGGGGCGGGATATTGGCTATTGTGCCTTCGAGCATTTTCAACAGGGCCTGCTGGACGCCTTCACCGGAGACGTCTCGTGTGATTGAGATATTCTGGTTGGTCTTGCCTATTTTGTCGATTTCATCGACATATACGATACCGCGCTGTGCGGCTTCGAGGTCGAAATCGGCATTTTGTAAAAGGCGGAGGAGGAAGTTTTCGACGTCTTCGCCGACGTAACCGGCTTCGGTTACGGTGGTGGCGTCGCAGATTGCGAAGGGGACATCGAGGAATCGCGCGAGCGTCTTGGCGAGAAGCGTTTTGCCTGAGCCGGTGGGGCCGATGAGCAGGACGTTGGATTTATCGACTTCGACTTCGCTGTCTTTGCTGTCAACGTGAAGCAGGCGTTTGTAGTGATTATGCACTGCGACGGCGAGATATTTTTTGGCATGCTCCTGGCCTATTACGTACTGGTCGAGGTATTCTTTTATGCTTCTGGGGTTCGGCAGTTTTTTGCTGCCAAAGGACGACCGGCTGGCCTGCTTTTTGTTTTGCCTGATGATGTCGCCGCAAAGTCCGACACAATCGGGGCAGATATAGACCTTGTTCGGGCCTTCGATGAAGGTGTCCTGCTGGGTGCTTGCCCTGCCGCAGAAGCTGCATACGGCCCTTGGCTTATTGATATCGCTTTGTTTTGCCATTGGTTATTCCAAATCAGATTTAAGTTTCAGTCCGGCTATGGCTCGGCACAATTATTACTTCTATAGCATCAGCACGGCCTTCGCCGAGACGAGTGTTGTTATAGTTATATATTCTAAATCGGCTGAAGGTTCGTTGCAACTTAATTGGCTGTGCAGTGTTGTTTCAGAATATCGAGTTTTTCGGCCCAGGGGGCGGGAATTTGAGGGTTACTGCCGCAAAGCACGTCGATAACATGTGCGATATTTTGCTTGTCTGCTGAGGGTGATTTGGCAAGACAATCAAGTTCGTAAAATTTGGCCTGCCACCAGTGCCAGCTTTTTTGGGTTTGTGTGGGTGTTTCGTTTTGCCGAAGCTCTGCTATTTTTGCCCAAAGCTTGGCGGATTGCTCGGATTTTTCCTGTGCCATTAAAAGTCGGGCCTGCACACGCAGCCAGGTTACATCGTTTTCGTCAGGAGAAAAAGGCGTCAGGAAAATTTTC
Organism: Sedimentisphaerales bacterium; assembly: GCA_049516395.1. Taxonomy (GTDB): domain Bacteria; phylum Planctomycetota; class Phycisphaerae; order Sedimentisphaerales; family Anaerobacaceae; genus Fen-1362. The sequence goes on from JBEKTD010000002.1 coordinate 125,631, forward strand.
CCCTGTAAGATTGACGTCTCAGCAAAAAGCAGGTTGGTTTGTATATTATTGTTGGATTTGTTGGCAAACTCGGCAAGGGTGTCGCAATTTCGCAGCAATTCGTTGAAGTCGTTGGCATTTTTTTGCCAGAGTTCGATTTTATCGACAATTTCGGAGGCGATTTGGGCGGCCAATGCTGCCGATGAATTACTGTCTTCAGCGATAACTTTCGACATATACCGAGCAGATTCTTCAAGTCGCCCCAATTGGCGCAACGCCTGTGCTTTGAACAGGTCGTATCGCAGGCCTGGCGTTTGTTCTGCGGCATCGAGCAGGTTCAGGACCTGTGTTGCGGAATCGTTGATGTCGCTGCCAAGAATCGCCCGACAATAGATATCCATTGCTTCGAGACGAAGGACGCGTTTTTGCTCATCCTGCCCCGCGCAATCGAGAACAAAGTTTCGTAGTTGTGGAAGGGCTCCTTCGACATCGGCGTTAATTTTTATTTTTAGAAGCTGGAGAGAGGCCTTGTCGTGCCAGATTGATTTGGGGCCATCGGCAAGTTTTGTGAAGATTTCAGAGGCCTCCTGAGTTTTGCCGCAGTCGAATAAAATTTCACCATAAAGATACTGCATCTCTTCGCCCATTTTATCTGAGGCGATGCGGGCGTAGTTATCGAAGGCGGCGATTGCGAGATTGCAATCGATATTTTTTTGAGTGAAGTTGTCATAAGCAAGGCGGGCAGCGTATTCGGCGGTTGCGCGGGCGTCGATATCGAGCAGGGGTTCTTTTTGCCGGAGCTGCGAATCGCTTGATTCCATTAAAAGCTCGATGGCTTTTCCCGGATCGGATTTGACGATTGCTCCGCCCGCGATACAAATGGTGCCGGGTGTTTTTAATTTGTCGGTCTCGGCGATTGCCAGCAGCAAATCTTTGTGTTCGGGAAAGTTTGTTGTCGAGGCGGCATACGCGGCGAGTTCGGCGGTGAGGGGATTGAGCGAATTGAGGTCGGAGCCGGAAGAAAGGTCCGCGAGGATAATTTTACCGAGGAAGTTTGCCGTTTGCGAAGAATGTGACAAGATATTTTGCAGTGTATCGGGGGCGTATTTATTCTGGAGGATTGCAAGCGTGAGGAGCATTTCGGGATTTTCTTTGCAATCACTTTTGGCAAGCGAGTCGGCGATGTCATCAAGCTCGTTTGGTTCGGATAGGCCAAGATATTTTATTTTTTCGAGTGAGGCCTTGAGGGGAGCGCAGCGGCTCAAGTCGGATTTGGCCAATATCTTGAAAAACTGTTGTTCGGTTTCGCGGCTGCCGGCTATTCGTGCGAGATAGCAGTCGATTTCGAGTTTGCCGGTTTGTGTATTAGTGAGGTCTGCGGCGAGTTTTCGCCACAGGCCCGTTTGGCCGAACAGGGCTTCCCAGTCGTCTTTCTGATACGATTCGATTGCCTGTTTCATCGCGAGTTGCGTGTTCGCGATTTGCTCAAGGTCGGCTGACGCCTGCTTGGCGGCCCTGCAAAGCATGTCTTTATCCTGCTGGTTTAGGAATCGGCCTGAGTATTCATACTGCATTCGTATTGTGAAGGTCTGCGAGAAGAACGAATCATAGGTTTGTTTTGCTTTTTGGAGGGCGTCGTTTATATCCTGAGCGGTTGGCAGAGCATCAGCAGCAATGGCGGGCAGGGAAATTGTTAACAGCACAAGCGGCAGTAAATGTCTTTTGCTAATCGGACGTATCATTTTTCGGCGACTCAGTCATCTTGAACGTGATATCGGTCAGGCCCATTCCGTAAAGGACGTTGTAAATCTGGGCGAGGTTTTCCCATTTGACTTTGCCCGCACATACGATTTCGACGGGGTCGGTAGCGTATCGTTTTTGTTCGAGCAGGCATTGTCTGGTTTGCTCCATCAACGAGGCGAGGCCCTGTTCGGGGTTTTGGGAGGGTATATTGACGGCACGGGATGAGCCGATTTGCACCCGGCAGCCGGTGTTTGTCGGCGTGATTTGAATTGTCAGCGGCTCCGGCTTGACGGCGGTTTGGACGACTGTACCCGCGCTGGCGACGGGCAATTGGAGTGGGAGGAAATCCTCCTGCGGGCTCCACCTTGCGGCGACGAGGAAGAAAATCAGCAGAAGGAAAATCATATCAATCATCGGCGCGATTCGCAGGCCTATGGCCGAGCGGCGCAGACCGATTGTTCTGCTGAGTACGCTTTTGCTTTTATTTGTGTTTCCGAGTATTTGCACGCCTAACCTCCGTGTCAGCGGCGTCGGTATCAGCCGACGGATTCCTTTACGAACTGAGCGCCTTTTCGCATCGCCTTTTTATTCAACGGTATTATGACGTGGTATCGTTCCGCCAGCACGTCGGGCAGTGATTCGGCTGCCTCGTCGGGGCTAAAGACCCCTCGTTTTTGCAGGTATGCGCCAAGGGCAACCATATTTGCGACTTTGGCGTTGCCGAGTCCGACAGCGATTTCGTCGATTGGCACTTTCACAACCTCAACTGAATCATCGACTTTGGGCTGGACGTCTATCTGCGAGGAGTTGATTATCAATGTTCCGCCTTTCTGGACGGCTTTTTCAAATTTGGCAAGAGCGGCTTTGCTCATAGCGATTACGCATTTGGGATTGCTCACTACCGGCGAGGGAATCGGCTGGTCGGAAATGACGACCATACAGTTGGATGCACCGCCGCGGACTTCCGCGCCATAGGAGGGCATAAAGGTAACTTCCTTGCCCGCCTTCATCGCGGCCTGCGCGAGGAGTTTGCCTACGAGGATAATTCCCTGCCCGCCGAACCCGGCGATGGTAACCTCTTCGTATAATCTGTTGTTTGCCATTTTATCCCTTAAATCGGCCGAAGGGGAATACCTTGGTCATTTCGTTTTGAATATGGAGCATAGCGTCTGGTGGCGTCATTCGCCAGTAGGTCGGACAGGGTGAAAGCAACTCGACAAGAGAAAGACCTTTGGCGTTATTCATCTGGAGTTCGAACGCGTGTTTGAGAGCGGCTTTCGCCTTGCGGATATGAGCGGGACTACAAAGTCCGCATCGCTCAACATAAATCGCTCCCGGCAGGACCGCCAAAAGTTCCGAAACGTTCAACGGGTAACCCTGGCCGTCGGCCTGACGTCCGTTCTGGGTGGTGGCGGTTATTTGGCCCAGCATTGTTGTCGGGGCCATTTGGCCACCTGTCATACCGAAGACGGCGTTATTTATGAAGACGACTGTAAGTTGTTCGGCACGATGGGCGGCGTGGATAATTTCGGCGGTTCCAATTGCCGCCAGGTCGCCATCGCCCTGATATGAGAAGACGATTTTGTCTGGATTGGTCCTTTTCATTCCGGTCGCGACTGCCGGTGCTCTGCCGTGAGCGACCTCGACCATATCAACATCGAAATAATCGTAAGCGAGAACCGCACAGCCCACCGGCGCGATGCCGATGGTCCTGCCGTGGATGCCTAATTCGTCGATTACTTCAGAGACGAGTCGATGCGCGATGCCGTGGCCGCAGCCCGGACAATAATGCGTCGGGCAATCCTTGAGCGTCGGCGTTCTTTTGAATACGGTCTGCATCGGTTTTATTTCTTCGCTTTTTTAGTCAACTGTTCGATTTTTTCGAGGACTTTTTCAACGGTTACTATTCCGCCGCCGGGCCTGCCCCAGAATACAACTGGCGATTTGCCCGCGACTGCCAAACGGACATCCTCAACCATTTGGCCGCAGCTCATTTCGACAACAAGGAAAATGGGCGATTTGTCTGCAACCTTACTTATCTGCTCGGCCGGAAAGGGCCAAAGCGTAATCGGCCTGATGCAGCCGACCTTGATTCCCTGTTCCCTGGCTTGTTGTGCGGCACGTCGGGCGATTCTGGCGCAGATGCCATAAGCGACGATGATGATATCAGCGTCATCAACGTCTGACTGCTCGCAGCGTGTCTCATTTTTTTCGATTTGACGATACTTGGCCTGAAGGTCGTAGTTATGCTGTTCGACCACACCATCCGCCAGCCACAGCGAGCGGACAATATTTTGCTTTCTGCCGTCGGCTCCTGTTAAAGCCCAGTCCTTCTTTGGGAGTTTTAAGTTTTGAGTTTTAAGTTTTGAGTTTGTTGGAATCACAACAGGTTCCATCATTTGGCCGATTATGCCGTCAGCGAGAATAATAGCTGGTATTCGATATTTGTCCGCCAGGTCGAAGGCGAGCGGCATAATATCGGCGAATTCCTGGACGCCCGATGGGCCGAGCACAATGCAATGATAATCGCCGTGGCCTCCGCCTTTTACGGACTGGAAGTAATCGCCTTGTGATGGGGCGATATTGCCAAGACCCGGACCTCCCCGCATAACATTAACGATTACGCAGGGCAGTTCCGCGGCGGCGAGATAGCTTATGCCTTCCTGCATTAAGCTGATGCCCGGGCTGGAAGAGCTGGTCATAGTGCGTTTGCCCGTTGCCGCTGCGCCGAAGACCATATTTATCGCTGCCAGCTCGCTTTCGCTCTGGACGAAGACCCGTTTTTCTTCGGGCATTCTTTGCGACATATAGGCGGTAACTTCATTCTGGGGCGTTATTGGATAGCCGAAATACGCGTCGAGGCCGGCCTGTATCGCCGCCTCTGCCATCGCTTCATTACCGCACATTAAAACTCTATCACTCACTTCGATTCTCTGGCTAAGTTATTTATTTCGTTTTTTTTTATTGGGCTGACAGACTTTATGTCTATTTTTTCGGAGCCGGTTTTGTCCCGATATACCTCGATGGCACAATCCGGGCAGACAATCGCGCAGTTGGCGCAGCCGGTGCAATTTGGCCCTGTGGATACAGCGGGGAAGTATCCCTTGCTGTTGGACTTCTCCGAAATGGTGATTACGTTGTTGGGGCACACGGTAACACAAAGGGTGCAGCCCTTGCAACGTTCGATATCGATTATAATTTTTCCGGCCATTTGCGTCTCGTTCACCGCAGAGGACGCTGAGAAAATCTTTAGATAATACCCGTGGTCTCCGCGGTGATTGTCGCAGCATTATACCGAAGGAGCCGGCGATTGTAAAGAATAATGAGACGTATCAACTGTTCAATAACCGGGCTTTAGGAACAGGTAGTATAGTTTGCCTTCCTGGTATGTTTGGCCTGCGAGCTTGCCTGCCTCATCGCCGATTCCGAGGTAAATATCGCATCGGCCCGCTGCGCGGATTGCGCCGCCCGTGTCCTGGTCGAGTGCGAAGCCGGCGAACGGGTCAGTATAAGTCGTATTGCCTATCTGACGCGGGAGATTTGTTGCGAAAAACGTCAGGGCACCGCGTGGGAAGATGGTTTTATCGGTGGCGATGCTTCTGTAAGCGATGACCGGCTCATTCAAGCTGCCATGCGGGCCGCCTTGTTCTGCCTGCCTGAAAAATACGAAGCGGGGGTTAATCTGGGTGTATTGGCGGACAAGCGCCGAGTTGGCTTTGAAATAATCCATAAGTGATGCCAAACTGACACGGTCGGGCGGTATTTTTCCTTCGCTGATGAGCTGCTTGATGATGCTTTTATATTCGTAGCCATTGTTGGCGGCGTAGCCATAAGTTACGAGTCGGCCATCAGGCATACGAATGACCGCTGAACCCTGAACATGGGCGATATAGACCTTGAATGGGTCGTCGAGCCAGACGATTTCAGAGCCGGCGAGCATATTTGAATTTTCGATTTCAGCGCGTGCCGGGTACGGGGTGATTTGGCCGTTGGCACCTTTTCTACCGAGAATTTGTCCCTGGTCACCCTTGACTAAGTCATTGGGCTGGCGGTAGAGGGGATACTGATATTGTGCCGTTTTAACGGTTGAGCCGGAGAAGATGGGGGTATAGTAGCCGGTGAACAGGACGGTTCCTGCGTCATCGCAGCCGACGGACATATAGACGTCGAATTTCTGACGGATGGCGTCGTTGAGCTGGCTGCCCGTCAGGCCTGATTTGAACAGGTCTTTAAAAGCAGTAAGGGATTTGACGACCTGTTCGTGTGTGATGTCTGCGTATGGATAAAACTGGTTGCTCGACGGTTTTTTCAGGTAGTCGAGTGAATTATCAATGGCTGTGGAGAGATTAGCGAGATTGTTACAGGCGCTGGTGAAATCCGGGATTTCAGCGGGATTGGTAATTTTTCGCAGGGCGAGCTGGCCTGGGGCAAGTGGTTTGTCATACTGGGGAGCGACGACTGCGCGAGGTTTCTGGCAGCCGACAGATGTAAGAATAATGGCGGTTAACACGGCGTAAAGCAATATCCTGGTTTTCATACGATTCCTTCTTTGAATAAACGAACAGACCCCCTTTGTGCCCTTCAAGCGGCACTTGATGAATTCGACTAACAAATCAGGGTCTTATAATTAGTGTGTCGGCGAAGCAGGGAGTGAATCTTTAATGGTATTGGCGGGTACGAAGAATGGTGGAAATGCGCAAAAAAAGGAGCATCACTGGGGTCCTACGGGCACCCACACCCAAAATGCCCTGTAAGAGCCGCGCAAATGACACTCCCTATATCGTTACTAACTGCTTCCGCAGAAAATAGCAGTCATAATATCTACTTTTAATGACGTATTGTATCACAGGTTTATTGCAAACTGCTATCAGAGCAACCCTGATTTTGCTGGTAAAAATACCTGATTGGGTTTTTGGGTCAATCTTCGAGGGAGGTGATGCCCTTGCGGATGGCATATTTGGTCAGTTCGGCGACGTTATGAATATCGAGCTTGCTCATTATCTGCCTGCGGTGTGTTTCGACGGTTTTGACGCTGATATGCAGTTTTAGGGCGATTTGCTTGGTGGAATTGCCCTCAGCCATGAGCTGGACGACCTCTTTTTCCCTGTCGGTAAGGATGTCCGGGCCTGTAAACTCGGTTGTATTAAGCCGATGAAGATAATCCTCGATGACGACGCCGGATATGGCGGGGCTGAGATAAGTTTTGTCGTCGGCAACGGTTTGTATGGCCCTTGTAAGTTCCTCGAAGGCGCAATCCTTGAGCAGGTATCCGGCTGCGCCGCTTTTGAGCATTTCGGTTACAAAAAGGGCGTCGGAGTGCATCGAAAGGGCGATAATTTTAATGTCGGGTGATTTTGCGAGGATTTGCTTTGTGGCTTCGACCCCGTTAAGGTCGGGCATAGTTACGTCCATAATTATGACATCCGGGGCAAGCTCGGCGGCCAGCCGAATAGCAGCTCGACCATTATCCGCCTCGGCTATAACCTCCATATCCTTTTGTTTTTCGAGCAGTGAACGGAGACCCTGGCGTGTTATTTTGTGGTCATCTGCCAACAGGATTCTTGTGCTCATTTTCATTCTCCTGTCCCGCTGATTATTTCGATGCAGAGCGTGTTGCGCAGGTCATTTTTTATTTTTCCGCCGACCGTTTTTTTCAGAGCGGGTGCCTGAAAAACGCGAGCGTGGTTTCTTTAGTTTTTCTATCGGGGCGGTCATGGTGATTTGCGTGCCTTTTTTTCGCCCTGACTGTATGATAACACTTCCGCCAATCTGGTCAAGTCGTTCCCGGATATTAAACAGGCCAAAACCCCCTTTTGTGAAATCCCTTGCTGGGTTGAGTGCCGCGGCATCGAAGCCGACGCCGTCGTCCTCGACAGTAATCTGAATATTGTCATCAACTGCGCGGGCGTAAACTTTCGCCTTTTTGGCCTTGGCGTGCTTGACTACGTTGACTAAGAGTTCTCGCACCGCCTGGAACAGCAGGACGCGGATATCAGCGTTGAGCGGTTTTGGTTTTTCGTCGTTTATGAATTCAACATCCAGGCCGAATCGCTGCCTGGTTTGCCTGACTAACCAGCCGACGGCTGCCTCAAAACCAAGCTCGTAAAGAACGGGCGGGCTTATTTCGAAAGTAAGCGACCTGGACGCATCGATGGTCTGCGAGATTAGATTGATTACATCTTTGAGCGATTTGGCCAAGCCCGGTTCGACGTCATCTTTTAGCGATTCGAGTTTAATTTTAGATATGGCGAGGTTCTGAGCGATGTGGTCGTGGAGCTCGGCGGCAATTCGTCTTCTGAGCCGTTCCTCGGCCAGCGAAAGTTCCGAGGCGAGAGAGCGGAGCTGCTGCTGGTAGAGCATGAGTTTTTCTTCCGCTTCTTTTCGTGTTGTGATGTCCTGGGCCGTGCCTTCGTAATAGATAAGTTTGCCTTTGGCGTCCTTTACGGCAAAGGCACTTTCGGAAACGAAAAGCTTTGTGCCGTCGATTCTGCGCCAGACGGACTCGAGACCGACGACCCTGCCTTCTTTTTTTATGAGTTTTTTGAATCTGGAACGAGGCGTTGAGGGGTCAAAGCCGTTTTTTTCGACGTTAAACTTGGCCAATTGTTTGAAAGACCGGCAACCCATCATTTTGAGGAGGGCGGGGTTGGCCAGCAGTATTTGGCCGGAGGGAGTGGTTCTGTAGAGGCCAACGATGGTGTTTTCGAAGATGCTTCTGAATCGCACTTCGGCGCTGCGGAGTGATTCTTCGGCGCGTTTACGCTCTGCGACCTCTTTTTGTAAAGTTTCCACCGCCTTGGCTAACTCGGCAGTTCTTTGTTTTACTCTTTTTTCAAGCTCTTCGTGCGCCTTTTTGAGTTGCTCTTCTGTCTTTCTGCGTTCAGTGATGTCTTTTATGATTCCCTGTGTCCCGGCGGTTTTGCCATCATGTATGATTAGGGATGAGTTTAATTCGATAAATACGCGGGAGCCATTTTTCTTTTTGGCCTCGAGGTAGAGGACGCCGAGTTTTTTACCCTTTAGTTTTTCGGTGAATCTATTAGCGGCTTTTGGTATTTCAGATTTGACAAGAAAATTTGTGAAGTTTTTACCGACCATTTCTTGTGGTTTGTAGCCGAATATTCTTTCGCTGGCAGGCGACAGGTATGTTATGAAACCTCTTGCGTCTGTCATAAAGACCATATCGGAACTTCGCTCAGCAAGACCTCTGAATTTTTCTTCTGATTGTCGCAGGGCGTCTTCAGCGTGTTTGCGTTCGGTTATGTTGGTAAATAGTCCGACGAGGCACGATGTGTTGTCTATGACGACACCGGCCGTATTGATGTTCGCGTAAAATACGGTTCCGTTCCTGTGGAGGCAGGGGATGTTTGGAGTAAGCGTTTTTTCACCTCGTGCCTGGGCCTCGAATCCCGCGAGTACAGAGGGCAAGTATTTTTTCGGATGTATGTCATACACGGTCATTTGCTTCAGTTGTTCAGCAGTATATCCAAACATCCCGCAAGCGGCCGGGTTGACGTACTTAAACCGCTTTGTTTCAATATTCGCGACGATAATTCCTTCGGTGGCATAATTAAATATCGCCCTGTATCTGGCTTCGGATTCGCGCAGGGCGTCTTCGGCGCGTTTGTGTTCGGTGATATTGGTAAATAATCCCATGCTGCACGGTTTTTGGTCTATGATGATACGGGTCGAGTTGATGTTAGCATAGAATAAGGTTCCATCTTTACGAAGACAGGGCACATCGTTAGTGAGCGTTTTTTCGCCTTGCGCCAGGACCTCGAATCTCGCGAGGACAGAGGGTATGTATTCCTTAGGATGCATGTCATGCACGGTTATGTGCTGAAATTGCTCAGCGGTGCATCCAAACATTTCACAGGCGGCCTGGTTGGCGTACTTAAGCCGCTTTGTTTCAATATCCGCGATGATAATTCCTTCGATAGCGAAATCGAATATCGCCTTATATCTGGCTTCGGATTCACGCAGGGCGTCTTCGGCGTGTTTGCGTTCAGTTATGTCGGTAAAAAATCCTACGTTGCATAAACAGTTATTTATTGTAACGACGGTTGTGTTGATATCCACATAGAATATGGTTCCGCCCTTGCGTAAACAGGGAACATTGCGGGACAGTTCTCTTTCACCATGTGCCATTGCATCAAAGTGGCTAATTGCTTCGGCCGCATATTCTTCAGGGTGTAAATCAGGCACGACCATTTGCTTTAGTTCTTCTTCGGTGTAGCCAAACATTTTACAGATGGCCGGATTGGCATACTTGAATTGTTTTGTTTTAATATCGGTAACGAAAATTCCCTCTCTGGCAGACTCAAAAATCGCTTTGTATCTGGCCTCAGAATCCTGAAGGGCCAACTCTGCTGTTTTTCGCTCGGTGATATCCCGGTTTGCGCCGATAAGGCCGATTATATTTCCATTTTTATCCCGCCAGGGCATTTTTGTGCACAAGCTCCAGTTTTCCTGCCCGTCTTTGGGGCGGGTTCTGTGGGCCTCTTCGTTCACCATTGGCTTGCCGGTTTTTATTATCTCCTGCTCGGCTGCATAGAGTGCGTTCGCTAATTCGGGCGGGAATAAATCAAAGTCGCTTTTACCAATAAGGTCTCCCGAAACAGGCAGGTCTGAGTCCCCTTCCACGGCTTTGTTGCAGATGACGAATCTGCCTTTCGCGTCCTTTACATAAAGGCGGTCTGGCAGGGCATCTATGAGAGTTCGCAGGAGTTCGATCTCCTGGCTAAGCTGTTCTTTGGTTTTATCGGAATCGTTCATTGTTTAGTCCGCGGATGTTGGCGGTCAAGGCCGAAGGTCCTGAGCCAGAGTTCGGTTTCACTTTCTGTCAGACCCGTGCGTTTAGCGGCCGGCTCTTTGCCTCTTTTTTGTTTGCTGAGCCGTTTTGCTACCATGCCCCAGAATTCATCGGATTGGATGGAGGTTGCTTTTCGTGCGGAAGCAGCATCTCGAATTTTGCGGTCGGTGCTGACTATGGTCAGGTGCGAGGGAGCGGTGCTGTCGAGTATTCTTTGTTCAATAATGGAGTCGCAATCGGTATTGCGGCCGGAGAAGGTGATTTCCAGATTGCTTAAATTGTTGAATCCTGTTTTGTCGGGCGGGCCTATGCCGTCGAAGATGATTTCGGCTTTGTCGTGTGTAATACTGAAGTATGTATCGAGGGCCTGGCACATCGCGACATCGGTTACGGATACGTCCTCGTCAGGGTTCTGAATGGCCCACAGCAGATTGTGTCCGTCGATAATAACCGGCATCGTTCAATACCGCCTTACTTACGGCGGACAGGATTCCGCAGAAAACCTTATTTCTCCGCCGACGATTGTTTTTTCAACCCTGCCCTTAACGGTCCAGCCGTTATACGGGCAGTTTTTGCTTTTTGAGCGGAAGGTGTTTACGTTGATTTTGTATTCGGCGTTGGGGTCGATGATTGTTACGTCGGCCTGTTTGCCTTTTGACATTGTTCCCTTGTCCACGCCGATGATTTTCGCGGGCTTTTCCGCCATAAGGCGAATCAATCCCGGCCAGTCGAGGATTCCCGGCTCAATCAGCGCCTTGATATAAAGGGGCAGAGCGCACTCCAGCCCGATGAGTCCGAACGGCGCCGCCAGAAACTCGAGTTCCTTTTCGCTTTGCAGATGCGGGGCATGGTCAGTAACTAATGCGTCAACCAGCCCGTTGGCAATCGCTTCTTTGAGGGCCTCGATGTCCTTTTCGGTTCGCAGGGGCGGGTTCACCTTGTAGTTGGTGTCGTATTCGGCGCAGCATTTTTCAGTCAGCAGCAGATGATGAGGTGTTACCTCGCAGGTTACAGGCAGACCCAGTTTCTTTGCGGCTCGAATCAGTTCGACGGAGCCGGCAGTTGAGATGTGCTGGGCGTGATAACGAACCGTTCCTGCCTTGATTTTTCTGACGAGCTGAATATCGCGCCAAAGCATTGCTTCTTCGGCAAGCGGGTCAAGCCCCGGCAGGCCGAGGATTGTTGAGTAGTAGCCGGAGTTCATCACGCCTTTGCCAGCAATTTTATCATCTTGGCAGTGCTGAGCAATAACGACGTTAAACATCTGGGCATACTTGAGCGCACGCAACATTACCGAGGCGTCCTGAACGCCTGAGCCGTCGTCTGTGAAACCGACTGCGCCGGCCTGGGACATAAAGCCCATCTCGGCAAGCTCAACACCTTCCCTGCCTTTGGTTATGGAGCCCATTGTGTAAACGTGCGTTTTCCTGGCTTTTCTCGCTTTTCGATGGACGTATTCGACGTCTGTTTCATCTTCTATTGGGGGGGTCGTATTGGGCATACAAACAACCGATGTGAATCCCCCCGCGACCGCGGCGGCTGAGCCGCTGGCGATTGTTTCTTCTTCTTCATCGCCGGGTTCGCGGAAATGAACGTGTATATCAATCAGGCCCGGCACGACGAGTTTGCCCGTCGCGTCGATGACCGTGACTCGTGACCCGTGACTCGTGCCTCGTTCGAGCGACGAACCACGAGCGACGAGAGACGAAATTCGTCCGACCTCGACAAATTTTTCGTCGGCAATCAGCACGTCGCATTTCCGGTTGATTTTGTTCGCCGGGTCGATTACATGACCGTTTTTTATAAGCAGCTCGTCGCCCATAGGTTTTTTTGCTTTATTAACCATTTTGTGCTTCTGCCTGTTTTTCAGCCGCGGCCTGGTTCACCAAGAACAGCACAGCCATTCTTACTGCGACGCCGTTGGTTACCTGCTGGAGTATAACGCTGTTTTTACCGTCGGCGACTTCACTTTCTATTTCAAGTCCCCTGTTTATTGGGCCGGGGTGCATAACGAGTATATCGGATTTTGCCCTTTTCATTCGCTCCACGGTCAGGCCGAAGTAGTGAGAGTATTCGCGGACCGAAGGGAACGGGTTGCCGCCAAGGCGCTCAAACTGGATTCGGAGCATATTTATTACGTCAACTTTTTCGATAACGTCATCGAGTGAGTAGCTGATTTTGACGGGTAGCTGCTCGACTTTGGGCGGCATCAGCGTCGGTGGGCCGACGAAAATTACTTCTGCCCCGAGTTTTGTCATTGCCCACATATCGCTGCGGGCTACACGTGAATGTGATATATCACCTACGATTGCGATTTTGAGTCCTTTGAGCGAACCTTTGCGTTTGCGAATAGTGAAGACGTCGAGCAGACCCTGCGTCGGGTGTTCGCAGTAGCCATCGCCGGCGTTGACGACGCAGGCGTTGATATATTTGCTGAGAAGCGTAGGTGCGCCGCCCGCGTTGTGGCGGATGACGACGATATCGATGCCCATTGCTTCGAGGTTGCGGGCGGTGTCAAGAAGCGTTTCGCCCTTGCTGACGGAGCTGTCTTTTTTGGTGAACTCAACGACGTCTGCACTAAGCCGGTTTGCGGCCAGGGCGAAACTGTTTCGCGTGCGGGTGCTGTCCTCGAAGAAGAGATTGACCACGAGCTTGCCTCGCAGGGGCGGAGCTTTTTTTACCGCTCTTGCATTTATTTCCTCGAAGCCCTGAGCGGTGTCGAGGATATAAGTAATTTCTTCAGCGGTTAATTCTCTAAGGCCGAGCAGATGTTTGCGCTGCCATTTAAAATCCTTTATTTTGCCCTTTTCAGCCATACCTGGCGACCGCCTCAATTTAATTTTTAATCAGGTTATTCAACTATGACCTGTTCTTTGTTGTCCGATTCTTTCAAAAATACCTGGACTAATTTTTCCGGTTTTGCGTCTGCCTTATAGCCGGCGTAATCGGCCTGAATGGGAAATTCCCGCCCGGCCCTGTCAACGAGCACCGCCAGGCGAATTGCCTTTGGTCTGCCCAGGTCAATCAGCGCGTCCATAGCCGCTCTCGCTGACCTGCCCGTATGCAGAACGTCATCAACAAGAATTATGAGTTTGTTATCGATATGGAAGCGGATTTCCGTGGTGCGGACCTTGGGCTGCGAACCGCTTTTGGGCGAATTGAGGTCATCGCGGTAAAGGGTGATATCGAGCGTCCCGCAGGGTATATCGCTGCCGATTTTTTCGGAGAGTCGTTTTGCTAATCGTTGCGCGACGATTTCGCCCCTGCTGCGGATTCCTATTACGGCTATTTCAACGCCTTCGGGAATATCGGCGATAATCCGGCTTGTCAGCTTGTTGAGGATGCTGTCGATTTGTTTGGCGTTCAGCAATACCTTCATTTGTCGCTATTGGCCCTCTTTTGGATCATGCTTAAGTTTGGAAAATTATATCAATTCCGGGTTTGAAAAGCAAGACCTGATAGCAACTGTTTTTTCATTTTCTATCCAACGGCTTTGAAGGTATAATTGATTTTATGATTCGTAAAACCGTGCAAAAACATCGTTTGGACAAAGATTCTGAAATCAGGAAGAACCTGGAATACTGGCTTAGCAGGACGCCTGAAGAACGTCTTTCGGCTGTGGAGATATTGAGACGGCAGGTATATGGAGATTCACAAGGACTTCAAAGAGTTGTTAGAGTTGTTAAACTCTCACAAAGTTGAGTATCTTGTCGTAGGCAGCTACGCGTTGGCGTTTCACGGCGCTCCCCGCTTCACCGGTGATATCGACCTTTTTGTTAAGCCGGAGGATGCGAATGCAAAGCGTATTTTGTCGGTGCTCGACGAGTTCGGTTTCGGCTCACTGAATTTTTCGGAGTCGGACTTTACATCGCCGGATAATGTTGTGCAGCTTGGTGTGCCGCCTGTGCGCGTTGATATTATGACTTCACTTACCGGTGTATCATGGGAGAAGGCACAAGCAGGCAAAATTCGCGGCAGTTACGGCAATACGGGCGTTTTCTTCATAAGCAAAAAAGATTTAATCGCCAATAAAAAGACGCTCGGCAGGAACAAAGACATGGCTGATATCGAGGCACTGGGCGACAAATAAGCCACGTTCATTCAGTAGTGCAGTTAATAGGATGCTTCTGCCGAAAAGCGGCAGCAATGAAAAAGCCCCGCGGGGACGGGGCTTTTGTAATCAGATTAGTAAATATACCCTTGCAGTGTAATTAATCCTTCGGAATTGTCAGGACAACGAATGTGCTGCTTTTTTCGTATCTGACGCGCAACATTACTTTTCCTTCTTTAGCAGCCGCGTCTACCGCTTCTTTGAATTCCTTGACGTTCGAGACCGGCTTACGGTTCACTTCCTGTATTAAGCTTCCGGGCTGAATACCCGCCATTGCCGCCGGAGAGTCGGATTCCACGTCGGTAACGAGGACTCCTTTTTGTCCAACGAATCCAAACTGTTTGGCTAAATCGTCGGTGAGATTCTGAGCGGTTATACCGAGCTTTTCAGCGACTCGGCCTTTTATGTTTGCGGCAAGTTGCTCATCAGATGGTTTTTCTTCGAGTTTGGCGGTAAGCGTCTGTTTTTTATCGTCGCGCAGAACGGTGATTTCGACTTCACTGCCCGGTTTTTTCATTGCTACGCGTCTTTGGAATTCCGCCGCTTTTTCAACGGGCTTGTCATCAAACGCGGTAATGATGTCACCGGCTTTGAGACCGGCTTTTGCTGCTGCGGAATCAGGCGAAACATCGGGAACGATGACGCCTTTGGTATCCTTGAGCTTGAACGATTCAGCCAGGTCGGGCGTGATATCCTGGATGGTAACGCCGAGGAATCCGCGCACGACTTTTCCTTTTTGGACAAGCTGGTCATAAATGGACTTTGCCATATTTATGGGGATAGCCAGACCTATGCCGATATTGCCGCTTGAGCCGACAATCGCGGTGTTGATGCCGACGACTTTACCGTCGAGGTCAATCAGCGGGCCGCCGGAGTTGCCGGGGTTGATTGCCGCGTCGGTTTGTATAAAGTCCTCGTATGTTGAAAGCCCCAGGCCGTTTCTGCCTTTTGCGCTTACGATTCCGACTGTAACTGTATGGCTAAGCCCGAAGGGATTGCCGATGGCGATTACCCACTCACCAACTTCAATCGTGTCGGAGTCGGCCAGTTCGAGGGCGTGCAGGTCGTTGGCGTCAATTTTGATAACAGCGACTTCGGTGGATGGGTCTGTGCCGACGAGTTTTGCCTGCAATTCTCGCCCATCCATCAGTGTTACCATGATTTTATCGGCGTCTTCAACGACGTGGTTATTTGTGAGGATGTAGCCGTCCTTTGAGACGATAAAGCCGGAGCCCTGAACGGGCCTGATGATTTTTCTTTGCTGGGGCTGTCGTTGCTGCTGCTGTGGTTGCTGTCGACGGAACTGCCTGCCGAAGAATTGTTCGAAGAATTCGTCGTCGAAAGGCGAATCACCAAAAGGCCCGGAATATGTCTGGGTTATGGCCTGGTTGGCCTTGATACTTACTACGGCTGGTGAGTCCTTTTCCGCGATTGAGGCAAATGCCTTACCAAGCTGGCGAAGAGTATCGATGCCCTTTGAGTCCTCAGCAAGGGCTGATAACGGCGAAATTAGCGAAAAAACGATGAGAACGAGGATGATACGAGATAATGTTTTGGATTTATACGGCTTTGCTGTCGTAGTCATTTTCCTGGTCTCCAAATAATAGATGTTTAGAAACACGCGTCAAAAACCTTTTTTGCTGCCGGGGTTACATGGCTTTAATACGAATTTATCGACCTTGAGTTCGGCTGGTCTAAATCTTTTTTGGGCGGGGAGTTAAACGAAGATGTGGTTTCGATTGCTTTAATACGAACATTGTTGACTATTACGAGTATGAAGCATATTTTGGTAGCTGCTCAAATATGCAGGAAAAAGGTTAAGGATAACAGGTACGAAACGGGATATTATTTTTAAAAGGAGGTTTGGACAATGAAGCGGGCAAAAAAATCATTTGCGTTAGGCGTATTGGCGTTTTTTGGTTTCGTCGGATATGTATTTGCGGAGGAGCCGGCGACAGAAGCGAAAATGGAGCTTAAGCAGGTTTCGCTTTTTAAAAACGGCCTGGGATTTTTTGTCTGGGAGGTAACTATCCCTGAAAAAGTTAAGTCCTTTTATATTGTCCCCGAGGCGGCAGCATCGCACGGGACGTTCTGGGTTTCTTATCCGCCGAAGGTAGATGTCGAAAGTGTTGTCGCCAAAGAAGTCGAGGCCAAAGAGCAGATAGAGGCGACAACAGTGGTGGATTTGCTCAAAGGTAATATCGGGAGGAAGGTAAAAGTATATTTTACTGATAAGCCGGATGCGAATGTTGAGGCGAAATTGCTTAAAGTAACCGAAGAACCGCGGAAGTTCCCCCCAAATCCTTATAACCCAGGACTATCTATCAGCGGGGAATATCCCGGCTACTATGGAATACGGAATATGGTGTTTTTGGGCACGGACGAAGGGCAGATTGCCGTTAGCGCGGACAGAATTGCCAGGGTTGATTTCAAAGATAATGAACCGGCAGCGAAATACGAGAAAAAATCAAGCCGGATGCAGTTGGATATCTCACTTAAGAAAGCGGCAGGCGGACAAAAGATTACAGTAAGCTGCTTAGCCAAGGGTGCGACGTGGGTGCCGAGCTATATGATAGATATAACCGAACCGAACAACGCGCAGCTTGCGGCGAAGGCGGAGGTGATGGACGAGGTCTGCGATTGGAACGGGGTGGATGTGAAGTTCGTGACAGGTTTCCCGAATTTACAGTTTGCTGACATCGCAAGCCCCCTTGCAATGAAAGAGAACCTTGCCCAGTTCTTGCAATCACTTATAAGAGGCCAAAGTGAGCGTGGACAAATGGCATTGGGAGGAGTGATGTCTAATCCAATGGTGCAACGACAAGCAATGGCTTATGACAACATGGCTATGGAAGGGGAAATGCCGGTGATGGTTATGCCTGCGTATGGAGCGGCGGAGTTTGGTAAGATGGCGGAGGATTTATTTTTATACCCAGTTGAGAAGGTGCGATTGACAAAGGGAGAGGTGGGGTATTTCCCGCTATTTACCGATTCGGTGCCGTATAAGCATATCTATCGATGGGAGATACCGAATTATATAAGCCCGGAAGAAAACTATTATAACCAGCCCAGGCAGCAGCCGGAGCCGCAGCAGGAGGTCTGGCATTGCATACGGCTGGATAATGTGATGAAGATGCCCTGGACGACTGCTCCCGCGGAAATAGTCAAAGACGGCGTGATACTGGGGCAGGACACGCTGAATTTCACGCCGGTCAAGGAAAAAGGCACTGTAAAGATTACGCGTGCGATGAATATCAAGGCCGAGCAGATAGAGCTTGAAAAAGAAAGGAAACACAACGCCGCGCAATGGTATAACACAAACTGGGATTTGGTCGTGGTTGAGGGAAAACTTTCGGTGACGAATAATCAGGACAAACCGATTACGCTTGAGGTTACAAAGTCGCTGTCGGGTGAGGTAAAGGCGATGCAGCCCGAGGCGAAGCTCGAAAAGCTGGCAAAGTCCCTGCGAATGGTAAATGCCAATGTCCGTCTGACCTGGACTATGGAACTTGCGGCAGGCGAGCAGAAAGAGATAGGATATACATACGAGGTTTACGTGCGTTAAACGGGATATAACGTATTTTAGGGAACATTATTTTTGGAGGGCACAGGATGCAGGCGCTGGAGTATCTGAAAAAAGCGGGAGTAAAATACGAATCGAGGGAGCATAAGCCGACGTTCAGCGCACAGCAAATGGCGGCTGTTGAGCATGAGCCGGGGATGTTTGTCGTCAAGCCGGTTATTGTCAAGGTTGACGGCAAATACGTGATGTGTGTGCTCGCGGCCTGCTATAAAGTAGATTTGGGGGCGCTGAAAAAGCAGCTTGGGGCCAAATCGGTGGAGCTTGCGGAAGAAGAAGAGATTGGACGGCTCTTCGGCAATTGCGAGCTTGGGGCGGAGCCGCCTTTCGGGAATTTATATGACATCCCCACGATTATGGATAAGGCGCTCGAAGGCGACGACCATATAATGTTCCAGGCGGGTGTGCATGACAAGGCGATTGTAATGAAGATGGACGACTACCGCAAGCTGGTCAAGCCGAAGATTCTGGAATTCAGCTACCACCTCGGCTCGTGAATTGGCCGGCGTGAACAAAAAAAGACCCCCGATGAATCGGGGGTCTTTGTGAGAACCCATTGTTTAGCGGGCTAACGCTATTTCACTTCTGCGTCAATCCAGCCGGTCAACTCCTTCAGGTCTGCCAGAGTAATGTCGCCCATGTGAGCGATTCTAAAGGTAGCTTCCTTGAGCTTATCGTAGCCGTTGCCGAAGGCGGTCTGATGCTTTTCCTGGACTGCTTTGATAATGTCGGCGACAACAACGCCTCTTGTGTTCTTGACGGTTGTCAGTGTGTTGGAGGCGTATTTTTCCTCGCAGAACAGCCCGAATCGCTGTTTTGCCCAGCCCCTTGTGTAATCGCCCATTTCCTTGTGGCGTTTCCAGACGTTTTCCATACCTTCTTTGACCAGCTTGGTGCATTGATAGTGAAGCCCGAAGATATGCGGAATGCTCGGCGTCGTCGGCGTCTGATTCTTCTCATTGGATTTGACAAAGGGCGCAAAGTCAAAGTAGTAACCTCTCTGCGGGACCTTCTTGCATTTTTCAATAGCGCGATTGCTGACAGCCGCAACGGTAAAGCCGGGCGGAAGAGCAAACGCCTTCTGAACGGACGCGAATACGACGTCCCAGCCGAGCTGGTCGAAGTGCATCGGCAGGCCTATCAGGCCACTGACGGCATCCACGAACACCAGAACATCGGGATACTTCTTTTTCATCATTTCACTGACTTCATAAAGCGGGTTTGTAAGGCCGGTGCTTGTCTCGTTATAAACAAGCGTAATCGCGGCGTATTTGCCGGAAGCCAGCTTCTGGTCAATCATTTCCGCGGTAACGGCCTGTCCCCATTCGACCTTCAGCTCGTCGCAGTTTCTTCCGCATTTTTTCACGACGTCAGCCCATTTATCGCTGAATGCGCCGCAGCAGGTGGCCAGAACGTTCTCGTTGAAATCGACGCAGTTACGGATGGAGGCCTCCCACATTCCTGACGCTGATGAAGTAACAAGGAAAACATGCTGGTTTGTGAAAAGGACTTTCTTGAGCATGTCGATAACTTCACCATGCAGTTGTGCGTAATCTTTGCCGCGATGTCCCAGCGTCGGCCGAGCCAGTTGCTGAAGGACATCTTCCTTGACCAGCACAGGTCCAGGAATGAACAATCTTGGGGGTTTTCTCCAATCAGCCATATACTTCTCCTCTACAATAAAACGTTAGTGTTTATTTATCACCAGCCCGGTATAGACCTTCGGATAAAAGAAAGTCGATTTCTGAGGCATCCTCTCGCCGGTTGCGGTGACCATTTCGATTTGTTTCATTTTTGTCGGGTTCATAAATAAGGCGGCCTGTTTGGCGCCTTTGTCAACCTGGTTTATGGAATCTTCTATTCCTTCACCGGTATCTTTTACATATTCGATATTTGCGCCTTCTGCGAGTCCTTTTTCATCGATGCCGAGATGCTTTTCGATAATGAGCTTATGTAATACGGCTACGTCCAAGGATTTCCAGTGTTCGCTTTTGTCCGGCGCGACGGCATCCATAAGGCGCTTGTCTTTCAGCACGGCGACGTAAAATGCGCCGTCGGCCGTGTATATGCCGAAGGCGTTTTTGTCCGCGTCGAATTCGGCCTTCATTTTGTCCGACATTTTTTGCCTGGCCTGCTGTTTGGCTTTTTCGTTATCGAAGGCAAAGATTGTCAGGTCAAAGTCCTTTTTCAGTGCAGTGAGGAACTTTTTGCTGTCATAGGCCTTGACATTTTGTATAAGCCGATGTGTTGCCAGTATAAGCAACCCCTTCTGCCGCGTATTGACAAAAGCGGTCAGGACATATTGAGCCGATGGTTCGCCCGTTTCTTTGTAGTAATTGAGTGCCGTTTCGTATCTGTGATGGCCGTCGGCTATGACGCAGGTCTGTGTGCTCATCATTTTTGTGATTGCGTCGATATCGTTGTTGTCCGTAACGGCGAACAGCCGATGGCGGACGTTCTGCTCATCAACGAAATCGATAAGCGGTTTTTGCTTCATTGCTTTTTTGATGGTTTTGTCCGCGACGTTTTTGGCGTCCTGGTAGAGCATAAAGATGAGGCCGAAACTTGCCTTGGTTGCTCTTCGCAGGTTCAGGCGGTCCGCTTTGGGCCCGGTAAGTGTATATTCGTGGGGCTTGATGTTTTTGCCCAGCTCTTCGAGCTTTGCAAGCGCGATAAAGCTCAATCGCTGTGCCTTTATGCCTGCAATTTCGAAATTCTGAACATATCCGTAAACGCTGTCTTCAGTGTCGCGTTTGAGTGCGCCCGTCTGAAACCATTCGTTAATCAGCTTGGCTGCTCTTGTGTATTGATTATTCTCCGGGCTGTCGGATGGGGTGGTTTTACCTTTGGTAATCTGGGCGATGTTGTATTTGTTTTTTTTGTAGAGCCGGTCCTGAAGGTCGGCGTCTATGACGTCATAGGGGGGTGCAATACAACTCCCGACGTCGCCTACGACCGCCTCGTTGAACCTGTATGCCTTAAATGCTTTAATTTCCATTTTCACACGCAGAATACCGCAATAACTTTGGGTTGCGACTACTGGTAAACCCCACAATGTTGAGCGATTCAAATTGTCATGCCAAGCAGAAAGGATACCAGATTGAGATGTGGTTTGTCAATCGACAGGAAATGTTTTTTTGATTACACAAACGACTCTCAGGCGATATTGACCAGGAGGTATCGCCGGACAAATCCCTGCATTTACGGCGAGACGCAGGGGAATTTATAAGGCAAAGAATAAAATATGGAGCAGAGGTAATCATTGAAAATTACCCCGGCACTTAATATACTTCCCCATTGAGATGATTTTATCTTTTGGACAGAAAGGGCGGTCAATATGCTTGCGAAATTCCTGAATTTCATCCAAACGGATATCTGGCGGATGCGTTTGCGAGACCACTCACCCGGCAAATCCCTCGTTATCAGATTTCTGCGAATAGTGGCTCTTGCAGTCCGCGGCTTTAATGAGAACAAGTGCAAATTCAGGGCGTCCGCGCTGACTTTCTTCTCGTTGCTTTCAATTGTGCCGGTTATTGCGCTTATGTTCGGAATTGCCAAGGGATTCGGTCTGCAGGAGCGCGTAGCAGCGCAGATTCTCGAAAAGATGAAAGGTCAGGAAGAAGTTGCTAATAATGTTATTGCTTTTTCAAATTCACTCCTCGACAAAGCGAGCGGCGGCGTCATCGCCGGAGTGGGTGTGGTATTTCTGTTCTGGGCTATCATCAGTTTGCTTAGCAATATTGAAGGTTCCTTCAACGATATATGGGGCGTAGTTAAGCCCAGAACTTTTGCCAGGAAATTCAGCGATTACCTGGTAACGATGCTGGTGTGTCCGATTCTGTTGGCCATAGCCGGCGGGGCAACGATTTTTCTCAGCGGCGAGATTCAAACTCTAACCGAAAAATTCCCAATATTAAGAGATTTTGGACCGGCGTTTTGGTTGTTGATGAAACTGCTGCCTTATCTGACTATCTGGATTTCTTTCACGTTTATTTTCATTTTTATGCCGAATACGAAGGTTAGATTTGTGTCCGGCCTGATAGCCGGGATAGTCGCCGGCACTTTATTCCAGCTAATTCAGTGGGCATACGTGAATTTCCAGGTCCAGATTACCACAAGATACGCAATTTACGGCAGTTTCGCCGCGATGCCTCTGTTTTTGCTATGGCTTCAGATAAGCTGGCTTATTATTTTGTTCGGCGCGGAGGTTTCATTTGCGCATCAAAACGTGGAGACATACGAATTTGAGCCGGATTGCCTTTCGGCGAGCCATTCGTTCAAGACACTGCTTTCGATTCTTATTACTCAACGGCTTGTGCACAGGTTTTGCGCCGGCGAAAAACCCAGTAACGCTTCCGGTCTCTCGCATGAGCTGGAAATTCCCGTCCGGCTGGTCAGGCAGCTTTTGTATGACCTGTCGGAATCTGGTATTCTGTCGGAGGTCAAAAAAGGAGAAGACAAAGAACTTGCGTATCAGCCCGCCACCGACGCTGATAAAATTACCATGAAATTTGTCATCGACCGGCTTGAGCAACGGGGCACTTCCAGCATACCAGTGCTTCGGTCCGCTGAGATGGACAAGCTTTCCGATTGTCTGCGGCAGCTCGACGCTACCATCGAAAAATCGCCGGCAAACGTGCTTTTGAAAAACCTGTAATCTGCCGGTTTATGTCTGCACGAACCAACTGGTCTCAGGGCACAGTTATTTTTTGCCGCCGAAAATTCCTTTGACGCCCTCAACAGCATTCTTGCCCGTTTGCACTGCGCCTTTGCCGAGTTCGGCGGTTTTGCCGAGCGTTGAGCCGATTCCTTTGACCATATCATCGGGCAATACCCCCGCGCCCTGCTTGGCAACGCCGGTAGCCAGTGCGCCCATAACCTTGGCCACAAGCGAGGATACGCTTAGTTTTTTGTCGGTGCCGAGGTTTTCCATTACTATCGGGTCGAGCTTCAAACTAACGGTATCGCTTTTTCCCGGGACGGGCAGCAGTTTTACCCTGACGTTGGTGTTGGTTATTTCCAGCTTGTTGACGTTGAGATTTTTGCCCGGTTTTTCAGTTTTTGGCGACGCTTGCTTTTCTTCTTTTGGCAGCTTATTCAATATCTCGTTGAGGTTGTTTGTCAGTCCTTTTTGTTCAATCGTCAGCTTTGTGTTGTCGAGCTTGACTAATTGTATTTTAATCGTGTTGCTCATCAGTGAGCCGATATCAAGATTTACCACCCCGTCGCCAAGCTCCAGCAGGGTTTCGTTGGCGTAACCGGGCGGATTTTTGACCACAAGACCTTTAATCTCGACCCGCCCTCGCAAAATCGACAGGTTGATGCTCTTGACCGTTACCGGAACGCCGAGGGTGCTGCTGGCTGTTTTCTCAACAACTCCTTTAATCATGCCGGCACCGAAAACAGAAAAACCGACAATCAGGACAAGCAGGATTACCACAATCGACACGACTACATAGGTAATGTTTTTTTTTGCCGACTTCATTTTTTTGTCCTCCAAATGGTTTAAATTGGTTACTGAGTTTAGGTATCATAATTTTTATCCACATCGTTATTAGAACCTGTACATTATACCGGCGAGGATAGATATTGTGTAATCCTTATCGACTATCGGGCTGTTGCGAATGTTACTGTCTAACCAGTAATAAGTTATGCTGGTAAGCAGTGTCCAGTTGTCGTTTAGCTGGTAGTTTGCGTCAAGTCCGACGAACCAGTTGATGGATGCGCCGGGGTCGTATGCTGGTCTGCCCGGCCGTGCCTCGTCACTGCGGACGCCATAGTAATAATCGGTGAGATTACTGCTGAGCAGGGCAAAGCCGACGGACGGCGATATATTTGATTTTTCAAATTTGAATGGTTTGGCGTATGTTACCCGAAACTCCTGTCCGTCGTGCTGGCCCATGGCATCGGTAAGGATTCTTGTATGCAGGTTGCCCCAGTCGCCGGAGATTCCAAATTCGCCGCCGACGTCAACGGTCATATTCCGGTTGTGCATACCATCTAATTTTTCACTATCCTCGCCGTTGTAACCATCGAGCCGCAGTTTGCCTATGAGGTCGAACGTCATATTGGAATCCGAGAACATTCGGTAGCCCGCGGTATCGATAAAGAAATAAAACGGTGCGCTGACAGCCGTGATAACGGGTATTGGATATATAGTCGGATTCATTCCCTTGTATGGCTTGATGGTAATCAGCGTGCCGGGGCCTACCAAAAGCATTGAGTTAGGGTCCTTCTGTGAGAGTTGGTTGTTACCTTCAGCCAGGCCGGCTGAGCAAATAAACAGCGTCAGGGAAATTATCAGTATCTTATTTGCCATCTATAAGCATCCTTTCAAGTTTGCTGATTTTCCGGACGTACCCATCGGCATTCAACTACACCTTATTCATATTTATCGTCATCCGCCTGTGTTTATCTTACCCGCGTTTTTTATCGAAATTTCCCGTTGTGGGAACGGTATCGTCATGCCGTTGCTTTCCAGCGTGGTTTTAAGTTTGGCGGTAGTGTCGAAGTAAACATCCCAGTAATCCGCTGATTTTACCCACGGGCGAACGACAAAGTTTACGGAACTGTCGGCAAGCGCTGAAACAGCCACCGTTGGGGCCGGGGTTTTGAGTATTCTTGCGTCAGCGGCGAGAACACCCTCGATGACCTGCTTGGCCTTCTTGATGTCGTCGTCATAAGAGACGCCAATCGTCAAATCGACTCTTCTTGTAACATTGGCGGTGTAATTGCTGATAGTACTTCCGGTTATCTGGGCGTTGGGAATTATGATGCGGACGTTGTCAGGGGAGTTGAGTACCGTATTGAGAATCTGGATTTCTTGGACTGTTCCCTGGACTCCAGCCGCTGTCACATAATCCCCGATTTTGAAGGGCTTGAAAATTACCATAAGTATGCCGGCGGCGAAATTAGACAGCGAACCCTGCAGGGCGAACGCTACCGCCAATGCCGCGGCGCCGAGAACGGCAATAGCGGCGGTCAGCTTTATGCCAATCTGGTCAAGGGCCGCGATAATCACAAAAGCGAGCAGGCCGAAATAGCACAAATGCTGTACAAAGGTAACAAGGATTTGCTCGACGTGTGCCTTGGTCATTGCCCTGCCGGCAAGTACGGAAGCCCATTTTGCCACCCAGCGGCCAACTACGAAGATAAGAATCGCCGCCAGAAGGTCAACCGCGAAAGCGGTTCCTTTTGTAATCAGGAAATTTTTTATTATTTCGGCTACGTTTTGCGGCCCGGCCTTGGTGGCATCGGCGACGGTTTGAGCGGCATTTACATCCTGGGCCGTCACGGGGATAACGCTTACGAGCAGGATTCCCAGTATAACCAGACAATAAATGCTTATCTTTTTGATTTGAAGTTTCATTTGATACCCTCAAAAAAACTGCTCAAATTTATCCTTTCCCAAAATCGCCGGCAAGGCGACATTAATCGCTCGATTTTATGTATCGTGCCTATTGTTGTAAAATCTCCTCAAATCCGCAAGCAGAAAACGGCCTCCGGGATTCTAATTTAGCTATTGCGCAGTATATCGCGGATATCGGTCAGCAACATAACCTCAGGCGACGGTGGGCCCGGTTCCGATGGCTTTGCTGCTTCATTTCTTTTCAGGGTGTTAATTCCCTTGACCAGCATAAAAATCGCGAAGGCAATAATGGCGAAGTCAATGACGGTCTGGATGAAATTGCCGTAATTGAGCGTTACCGCGGCGGTTTTCTCTGTTGCCTCCTTCAGCGTTACGACCCGCTTGCTGAAGTCGATTCCGCCTATAACCAGCCCTATCGGCGGCATAATCACGTCAGCCACGAAAGATGACACGATTTTCCCGAATGCCGCGCCTATTACGATACCAACCGCCATATCCACCACGTTACCTTTGACCGCGAACGTCTTGAATTCCTGCAACCATTTCATAGTCGTCTCCTTTTAGTTTATACACTTGATATTGACTCGCCCGCTGTTTGTTGATTATTGAAATGCCACGTGTAAAGTTTGCTGTTTTTGCTGAAGTTTGTCAATGGCCTTGAGGATGGAACGGGAAAGGTCTTTTAAATTATGGCTCAACAGTAACCTCGGGCCGTGTTACTTTTTGTTTTCGATGGTGGTGATAAGGTTGGGGTCGATTGCTTTGCCTAATCGTTCCGCGGTTTTTATGTGCTTCAGGGCGAGGTCATAATCCGCCGTTTTGTAATAGGCAAGCCCCAGGGCGTAATGAGCGTCAGCCATTTTCGGAGCAAGCTCCACAGTTTTCAGATGACTTTTGATGGCATTCGCATAGTCGCCTTTCTGGAAATATGCGACGCCGAGCTGATAATAGATTTCAGCGTTGTCGGGATTTACGCGGGCGGCCCTGCTGTATTGCTCAATGGCGGCGTCGAAAACGCCTTTGTTGAAATAAACATTGCCGAGATTCACCATCGCCTCATACATATTCGGATTGACCGCCAGCGCCTTGAGATATGCGTCGATTTCGTTTTCCGGCTGGTTGAGTTTGTCGTAGCAGACGCCCATGCCGAGATATGCTTCAGCGACGTTGGGGTCAAGGCGTATTGCGGCGGTGTATTCGTTTATCGCGTCATTAAGCCATTCGCGTCTTTGATATGCGTTGCCGAGATTGTAGTGGGGTTTTGCGTCGTCAGGGCTGATTCTTGTTGCGGCCTGAAACTCAGTTATTGCATCATCTATGCGATTCTTTTTCAGGTAGATGGTGCCGAGATTTGTTCTGGATTCCGCCAATGATGGGTTGATATAGACAGCCCACTGCATTGAAGCCATTGCCTGGTTGATGTTGTTGATATCTTTGTAAACGTTGCCGAGGTTATTGAAGAAACAGCCCAGCGCCTGGCGCTTATTGAGATTGGTCATATAAATAGTGTCGGTTTTGGGGACATTGAACTGCTCGATGTAGTATTCGTCTGGGGCGCTGTTGCCCTGATGTGTGGCCTCGATATTGAATCGCGTTTTGCCGTCGTCGTATCTTACGAAGAAATGCCCCGGCACAACCACGCCGTAGAGAGGCAAACCAAGCCGTTCACCGATAGCCAGGTATAGAACCGACAAGCTCAGGCAATAACCCTGGCGTCTGTCCATAACCGAATGCAGAAACAGGTCGTATGGGTCGGTGGCTTTATCGATTGCTTTGAATTTCAATTCATTAAACAGGTAATTATTGATAATGGGAATTGCTGCAACGCCCATCGGTTCATTTTTCGCTTTGAGCCGATCGCGGATTTCCGTCGCGATATCATCAAGCTGCTGCTGATATTTCGTGCCGGCAACCATATCGCTCCACGATTCCGAGACAATCAAAGCCGCTGTCCCCAGGTCAATCTGCTCAGGCGGCAGTCGTAAAACCGCCTCGATTGATTTGGCGTACAGGCCTTCGAGATTCGCATTTGCCAACGGCTCATCTGCAAGGCAGGGTTTGAGCTGTTCACCGCCGAGTACGCAAAGGCTACAGAGAAAAATATAAAGTAAGCTCTGTGTTCTCAGAAATCTCTGCGGTGAATAGTTTCGTTCCATTTTCATAAACCCCTATTATAATTTATCTCCGGTCGCTCACAACCGCTTTACGCTTTTCTGTGGCATTGGTCCGTGCCTACTTTCATCGGCCGTTTTGGTTAACGGTAACAATACGGGGGTAGAAATTCAATATAATCCAAAGGCCTGCAAAAACTTCCGGTAGTTGTTTTGATGCGAAGTGTAGCGATGTCCTGTCTTCATTTTCCAGGGGCAAGAATGGTGCAGCCGAAAACCCCGCCTGCCATTTTTCCTGGGTGTGCCTGAAACTTGACTGTGACTTTTTCCTTGCCCTGCGTCATTTGGGCCGGTAAGGGGTATGTTTCCTCGTAGAACTCACCTGGTTTGTTATTGTCTAATTTCTGCGTGGCCAGTTTTACATCGTCGACGAAAATATCGAACTCACGCCCTCCGGCGTCACCGCCCCAATACTTGACGCGCAACTCCTGTGGCTGGCCGGGAAGCACCTTTATGTCCCAGGAGAACCAGCCGCCATCAACGGCATGACGCCAACTCTTTCCGTCCGTCCCTGTTCGTTCACCCCGCATCTTATGGGCTTGCTCGTTCTGCTCGTTGCCGGGAAGCACTCTATCGACTGTGCGGGCTTTTAGCGCATTGTGCTGTTCCTCGTTTGCCTGCCATTCGTTCGGAGTAAAGATGTTCCAATAAACGATATACTTGCGATTCCCATGCATATTATGGATTGGCTCCAGCGTTGCGATGCGGTCACTTGTCTCGGCAAGACGTAAAACCTGCGGTGAAGCGTTGAATATACATGGCTTATAAGGCACGGGCTCAATGCTCGCTAACAGCCGGCCCTCCTCAGCAATGATGGCAGGGTAGGGAGTTTCGCTGGGTTTGCCTTCTTCTGTTTCCGCGCAGAGCACCAAAGGGCCATACATAAAGGCGACTCGGCGTGGATTGTCGCGAAATCCTTCCGTCCGAAGGCTGAAAGGCATGACCACTTCCACAGTGTCGCCGCTCTTCCAGCTCCGCGATATCACAGCGTAACTCCCGGGCTTACTAT
Organism: Sedimentisphaerales bacterium; assembly: GCA_049516395.1. Taxonomy (GTDB): domain Bacteria; phylum Planctomycetota; class Phycisphaerae; order Sedimentisphaerales; family Anaerobacaceae; genus Fen-1362. The sequence goes on from JBEKTD010000002.1 coordinate 154,405, forward strand.
CATCTGCCTGCTTCGAACCATTGACTTTAATCTCAAAACCGGACGTTGCCCAATATGGGTGCCGGATGTTGAGCCCCAGCTCAATGGGTTTTTCACAGGTAAATACGAACTTGGTACTGCCTTCATAGGGATACTTCGTCTCCTGGCGCAAAGTAATGCCCGCAGCAGGCCAATGCAATTCCGATGCAATGAACAGATTCACGAAGAGCGTCGTTTCGCCCTGGTGAAAATAAATACTGTCGCCATATTTCGCGTGGTTCTCAATACCGGTGCCGGTACAGCACCAGAAGCTGTCCTCGGGAGTACAGTACTCCTTCGGACCAGAGGCCAAAGGAAGGAAATAGCACATCATTCCATCCGCGGGATTTTGGGAAGCGCGGATATGGTTATAGAGCGCCCGCTCATAGTAGTCAGCGTACTCCGCACGCGGTTCCCAGCAGAACAGATGCCGCGTCAGTTTGAGCATATTGTAGGTACTGCAGGTCTCACAGGTATTCGCACCGAGCGCCTGCGAGAGTTTTTCCTTCGCTGAAAAAAACTCTCCTAAACCGTTACCTCCGATGACATAGGAACGTTCTTTGACAACGGTGTCCCAGAAGAAGGTGGATGCTGTTTTGAGCTGGTCGTCACCGGTCAATTCGTATTCGCGTGCTGTCCCGACGAACTTAGGAATTTGAGTGTTGGAGTGCTTGCCGTTGAGGTTGTCTTCTCGTCTCGATGCCGGGCCTATTATCTTCATGTGATTGAATCTCATCGCCAGCTTTAGATATTTCTCTTCGCCCGTGAGCGCATAAAGGTTCGCAAACGCCTCGTTTATGCCGCCATGTTCGATTTCGAGCATCTTCTGCATTTGGTCATCGCTAAGCTTGTCGGTCCCGATTTTTGCCCAATCGCCCAGCTTTCGGGCAATTTCAAGGGCCTGCTGGTTGTCGCAATAGACGTACATGTCCATCAGGCCGGCCATAATCTTGTGGATTTGGTACCATAACCCCAGCGGTGCCTCGCCGCGGGTGGTGAAATTGTCCGGTTTAGTGTGCAGGTAACCGGTCCCCAGTTTCTTCTGGCACTGTCCGAAACCGGCCACCACCCGGTCAGCTTTTTCCTTGAGCTGCTCATCGCCGGTGCTGGCATACATCATCGCGCAGGCCGACAAGTAGTGTCCCACAAACTCGGCGCAGCTTACTCGCCCCGGCGTCATCCACCCGCCATAGGGTTTGGCGTTGGAAACTAAGCCCGCATTGAGCCGGAAACTGTGAAGCAGCCGGTCCGCGTCGAGTGAGAGCAGATATTGATGGTCGAGTTCCATCGCATGCTGGAAAGGGCCTTCCAGCAAGCGCATGTTCTGGAGAGGAAAGGGCTCTGCCTTGGATGCCACGACTGGCGCTACCTTGTCTTTGTTTGCCGGCAAACCGGCGGTCGCAGAATAAGCCGTTAGCCACGAAGACAATACCGCCATCGCAACCATGAGATTGGCTGCCATAAAGCTAAGCATTGGACTTGCTTTGACCTCTTTTGCCTGACAGGTATTTGTTTTTCTTTTATTAAACGCCGCGATATTTCGGCACATTGGAACCAGGCCTTTCAATGCCTCACTAATATCAGAATCTTCCTCGAAAGACAATAATTTGAGGTAATTTTTCGCTCGATGATTTCACAGAATAAAAGGTCACCACCGAAACCTTGAGCAAGTATGAGCAACTTGCGTTATTAGCTTAAAAGCCGAGTTTTTGGAGAATCGTTTCCATCGAAATGCCCGTGATTTGGATTGTTTTGACGGGTGATGTAAGGCCGGAGGTTATTGTAATCGAGTTTTTTTTGACGCCGAGTGTGTCGGCTAAAAATTCGACAAGCGATTCGTTGGCTTTGCCTTTTTCCGGCGCAGCAGAGAGTTTTACTTTAAGCATACCCCCCAATAGGCCTACTACCGCGGTTTTGCTCGAACGCGGAACGGCCTTGACTGAAAAGATGACCGAATTAGCCGATTGTTGTATTTTCAACTGCTCCATATATCCCGGCCTATTCGGTTCGTTCGCGGAGATTTGCGCCGATGGCAAGCTGGACGTATTTTTCAATCTGTTCGGCTAATTCATTAAGCGACGGCAACTGGAAATCCTCGAAATGCCCCGGCACAAATTCGCCGTTGAGGGCCTTTTTGAAGACCCGCACGCGAATGACCGACGGCTGTGAGCCGGCCCTGGTGTAGTCACTGTCCTTGTGCTCGGTCAGCTCGACCCTCCAGTCCTCGCTTATAAATACCAGGCACTTGCCTGTATAAACGGCCGTCGGGAAATACTCGTATAACGATTTCAGCGTTTCCATCGTCAGCTATTATACACTCACTGGTAACAATAGCAAATCACACTTGCCCGCCAAATATTGGATGATTATATTATCAGCTTATAGTAGAAGGTTGCCGGAATCGGCAGAAAGACGGGAGGTCTTAAATGAAAAAGTTATCTGTAATTATGTTGGTTATAACGATAAGTGTTGCCTCGTGCGCGACGAATCGGGAGAAAGAATCAGGCAAGGAGAACATACCTTCGCTTGAGCCGCCGAAAGCCCTCGATGATGACTGGAGCAGGTGGCTTGTCGGCAACTGGCAAGGTATAGCTAAATCGGACTTCGGCGAGCACAAGGACTGGGCTAAAGGCGATTGCCGGCTGAATATTGAATTGGCCTTGAATGGTCAGTTTGTTATCCGCAAAGGCCAGTCCCAGATAATCAGTTTATCCGACGAATATATAAAACAGCTCAAAGGGCAGCACTTGTCCGATTCGGACATTGAAAAAATGCGCAATTCAACCTTTGAGAGCATGGAAGTTTATACGATAGACCCTAAAACAGGCGAGATTACCGGGTACCTTTTTGACAGTTTGCGTTGCATCGCCAAAGGCACCGGCAAACGCCAAGGCAATAAAGAGATTATAAATTGGGTCTGGTCAGGCCAGGGGCAGGGTTCAAGCACACGCGTCACCGAAAAAATAAGCAACGACAGGTTTATCTCCACCGAAAAATATACGATGCCAGACGGCAGCGCAATGGAAGATAAAGCGGAAATGACCCGCAATTAAAAAACGCCAAGTCCGGGACTCAGGAGCAAATTTTATCAGCCGGTCTGGTTGGACAGATATTGCGGCAAACCCATCTGCGAAATCTGGTCCTGCTGTGCCTCGATTTCATCGACGTGAGCGTCTTCATCCTTCAAAATCGAATCGAGAAGCTCTTTTGTGGCGTTGTCGCTGACATCTGCCGCGAGCTTAATGGCCGCGTTGTAGGATTTGACCGCCCCGATTTCCGCGGCGTGGTCATTAGCGAACTGCTTGGGCACGTCGGCGCCGATATGAATATCACTGAGCTTGCTGACTATCGGTGTGCCTTCGAGGAAGAGTATTCGCCCGATGAGTTTTTCGGCGTGTTTCATCTCCGTAACCGCCCGTGTCTGTAGCATCTTCCCAAGCTTCATATAGCCCCAGTTCTCAACCATTTCCGCGTGAACCATATACTGGTTGATTGCGCCCAGCTCATCGGCAAGTAAGCCGTTGAGTGCCTGAAGTAATTTTGCGTTTCCTTTCATTTTAGCAACCCCTTTCCTGAATCAAAAAGTAATATCTCGCTTTCATACCTGACAGCAACATTCTAAAAAGAGCGATTTTCATCGGTTAAGTTAACGTTCTGTCACTCATTCGTCAAGTAAGGAAAATGCCTATGGGTATTTATCATTTTTGGGGCGGTATCAACGCTTCCAGTAACGGCTTGCGGAACGACATGGTATTGAGGTCATACACGCCGAAGTATTCACCGCAAAAGTCCCAGTACGCGAAACTAAAGCCCCGTTCAATCGCTGTATCGGCGACGAATTTTGTCCAGCGAACACGTGAATCCATATCGGCCTTGCTGTTTGCGCCGAACTCGCCTATGAAAATCGGGCGGTTGTTCTTTTTTGCCCAAGCCGCGGCATCATCAAAATCCTTTGTTATCATTTGCTTTTCCGAATCCGTCCCTGTCCATTTTGTTCCTAACCATGCGTTTGAGTCAGCCGCCCAGTGAGCTCCCTGATGAGTAAATTCGTATGGCAGGTAATAGTGTGCGGTAACGATTATGTTGGGGTCATTTTTGGGCAGCTCGAGGGTGTTGAGCATGCGGATATCGTTGTAGTTGGCCGGGCCGAATATAACCACTCTTTTAGGGTTTGACTTGCGGATAACAGCGAGAACGTCTCTGAGAAGTTTATTCCACTTGTCGGCATTCAGATTATCATGCGGTTCGTTGAGAGGTTCGAAGAGAACAGAAAGGTGGATATCCTTGTAGTGCTCCGCAATCTGTTTCCATATTGCGAGGAACCTTTCTTTTTGGCCCGCGGGGTCTTTATAAAGCTCGTTGTAGTGATGCATAGTAACTATCACAATTACTTCCCGCTGCATTGCCTCGTCGATGACCCAGTCCATTCTTTTGAAGAAATTGGGGTCTATGGTGTAGGGCTTTTTATCCAGTGCGTGGGCGGACCAGCAGACGGGGATGCGAAACGAAGTAAACCAAGCTTCTCTTGTGATGTTAAAATAGAATGTTTTGATGGGGGGGCCCCAGTCGCCTTCTTTCGGCGCCTCGAGGGCATTGCCGAAGTTGATTCCGCGGGAGATGTATCTTTGGTTGATTTCAAAAGCGTTCGGCTCTCTGTAGGCCTTGCAGGCGGACTCCGACACAACTATTACCATTAAACATACGGCAAAAAATACTCGCTTCGACATAATCTGTTACTCCAATAATGCCAATAAATGTCCTGACAAATCAGCGTTACTGTTTCGGCGGAATCAACGCTTCCAGCAGCGGCTTTATCCATGTACTGGTCTTGACATCGTAAACCGCGAAATCGGAGTCGAACTGCCAATAGTCAAAACTGAATCCCCGTTCAATTGCGGCGTCAGCTATAAATTTAGTGTAGCGTGCCCGCGAGTCCATATCGGCTTTGTTGAAAGACCCGAACTCGCCTAAATTAATCGGGCGATTATTCCTTTTTGCCCAAGCAACGGCTATATCGAGTTCCTTGGTTATGGCGCTCTTCTCAGCATCGGTCCCCGTCCATTTTGTGCCCAGCCATGTATTGGAGTCATGGTCGGTTACCCAGGGTGCACCCTGGTGTGTGAATTCAAGGGGGTTGTAAGTATGTATGGAGACGATAATGTTGCGGTCGTCTTTTGGAACTTCGAATGATGAAAGGGTTCCAGCAACATTCCAGACGGAACCTGCTAAAATAATTCTGTCGGGATTGGACTTTCGAATTACAGTGATGGTCTGCTTGAGCACAGAGTTCAAAACACTGCCGCTTAATTTGCCCGAGGGCTCATTTATTGGCTCAAAGAAAAGTATCTGCGGATAATCCTTGTAGTGCTCGGCAATCTGTTGCCATATCGCCAGGAACCTTTCCCTGTGACTGTTTGGGTCGCTGAAAAGCTCATAGTAGTGATGGACGTTGAGCATTACAGGCATATTGCGTGATAACGCGCAGTTGACCGCCCAGTCCACTCTTTTCAAAAAGTTGGGGTCGATGGTATAAGGCGGTTCGGCCAGAGCGTGTGCCGACCAGCGTACCGGTATGCGCACAGAATTGAAGCCGGCGTCTTTGGCCGCCTGAAAATATTTTTCTTCGAGGGTGAATCCCCATTCGCCCTCGCTTGGCGCATCAAGGGCATTGCCCATATTAACGCCCCTGCCCAGAAGTTGATTCATTTTGAAGGCGTCTATTTTTGTCTGCGGTGTGTTTGGTTCAGCGGCCATAACATAATTAAGTCCGACTACCATTGTAATTAGCACGATTGTTGTTACCGTCTTCGACATAATTTTTCACTCCAATAATAAAAACAAGATACATAGTTTAACCTATTTTTTCGGCGGAATCAACGCTTCGAGCAGTTCCTTGTGCCATGATTTGGTTTGCAGGTCATACGCTCCAAAAACCGAGCAGAATTCCCAGTATGATATGCTGAATCCGCGTGCTGTCGCCGTATCGGCTACACACTTTGTCCAGCGGACGCGGGACTCCATATCCGCTTTTTCATAAGCGCCGAATTCGTTTAAGTAAATCGGCCGGTTGTTCTTTTTTGCCCACTCGGCAGCAATATCAAAATCCTTTTCTATTCGTTGTTTTTCATCTTCCGCCCCGACCCATTTTGTGCCGAGCCATTTTTCGGAATCCTTAAACCAGCTTGCACCCTGCTGGGTAAATTCAGTCGGCGTGTAATAGAAAATACTGACAATTATATTGCGGTCGTCTTTAGGCAATTCGAGGCGGGAAAGGTTTTCTATACAGTAAAAACCTGCGGGACAGATAACAATTGTTCTGTCTGGATTAGTTCTGCGAATAGTAACAATCGTCTCCTTCAGGAGTGAATTCCATTTATCGGCGTCGAGGTTTCCGGTCGCCTCCATTAAAGGGTCGAAGATAAGGATATCGGGATAATCCTTGTATCGCTCCGCGATTTGCTTCCACATAGCCACGAACTTGTCTTTTTGCCCGTTGGGGTCGTCGTACAGCTCATCATAGTGATGGGTGGTCAGCACAACGGGGATGTTTCGTGATAGGCAATTATTGATTGCCCAGTCAACACGTTTGAAGAAATTAGGGTCAATTGTGTAAGGTGGTTTATTCTCGGCGCGGGTGTTCCAGCGAACAGGCAGCCGAATCGAATTAAACCCGGCGTCTTTGATTATCTGAAAATATTCCTCCTGAAGAGTAACACCCCATTCGCCTTCTGTCTTGGGAGAATCGAGCGCTCCGCCGATATTGATGCCCCGACCAATAAGTTTGTTCATTGCAAACCCATTGGGTTCTACTGCCGCCGCGCAGGCGGACGCAAGCAGGGTTATTACTATCAGGGCTATGACAGGCAATGCTGGTTTAGACATGATTCTTCACTCCATCCAGTTCTTGAAATATGTAATCCGGTTCAAAATTGCGCCTTAGCGACGCTTCCAAAATGGCAGTGTAGCATTTTATCATTCCCGTGAAACTGGTAAAATTGAAAATCCGCCCGTAAAATTGATTGCTATTTTTACTCCTCGCGCCCGATTTTTTTTGACAAAATCACCTTTGGCTGTTACACTCTTTCCTGATTTACTCACGGATGGTCATCATACAACTGCAGAGGGTGATAAAAGGTTTTCGGCTGTTTCGATAACACGGACGTTATTTGTAACGGGTAACCTCTGTTTATTGTGGCGTCGTTTTATCCGCCATTGGCGGATTTTTATAAAGGAGCACATCTTGGCCGGCGGTGAAGTAGAAAATATCTTCGCTGAAATACTGGTCCGTGCAAGGACTCTCGATCCTGTCAACACTCGTAAATGGTTTGACAATCTTCATCTCGTTCGCTTGACGGGCGGGTCGCTCGAAGTCGGCTGCCCGGATGAGGCGTGCGCCCAGTTTTTGCAGAGTAAATGCAGAAGCGCCTTTACTCGCGCCGCACAGCAGATAACGGGGCATCTTGTCAGTGTGCAGTTTTCCACAAATGGCCAGGTCAAACAGGAACCCACCGAACAAGAACAAAAAGACAGGCCCACCCTTCACCCCGATTATACCTTTGAGAATTTTGTCGTCGGGCCATGCAATCGGCTCGCCCACGCAAGCTGCATAGCCGTAAGCCAGTCGCCGGGCGATACGTATAATCCCTTGTTTATCTATGGCAATTCCGGATTAGGCAAAACCCACCTGCTTCAGGCGGTCTGCCACGAAGTGAAGCGAAAATCCGCCTCGGCGGTCATTCAATTGTTAAGCTGCGAAGAATTTGTGAATCGTTTCATCCAGGCAATCGAAAAGGGCGATTTGCCTGGCTTTCAGAGCCGCTTCCGCACTGTCGATACCCTTATTATTGATGATGTGCAGTTTTTACGGGAACGCGAGCAGAGCCAGGAGGAATTTTTCCACACTTTCAACGCCCTGTACAGCAACGGCAAACAAATCATCCTCAGCGCCGACAGCCCGCCCGGCGAAATACCATCTCTCGAAGAACGACTCATCAGCAGGTTCAACTGGGGCTTAGTTACGCGAATAGACCCGCCGAGTTACGAGACGCGAATCGCCATCGTGCAGAAAAAAGCGCATCTTCGCGGCCTTGACGTCAGCGAGGACGTCGCCGGCTACATCGCCCAAAAGGTGCACGCCAATATCAGGGAGCTTGAAGGCGCATTGACGACGATATACGCGGTATCAATGACGACGGGCGAGAAAATCACCCTCGATATGGCGCAAACCGCGCTGGATGGCCAGGTTGACCTCGGCACAAGGCACATAAGAATCAGCGATATCATCGATACCGTCTCACGCCATTTTAATGTTCGCTTAGCCGACCTTCAGAGCCAGAAGCGCAGCCAGAGTATCGCCGAACCCAGACAGATTTGTATGTATCTTGCCAGGCAGCTCACAAAGCACAGCTTGGAGGAAATCGGCGGCCACCTCGGAGGCCGGGACCATACCACAGTTATGCACGCCTATGCCAAAATCGAGGAACTCCGCAAAAACGACCCCAAAGTCCACGCCACCCTCGACCAGTTAGCCGGACAAATCACCCAGACCGCCCGCGCGTAAAATTTATTAGACGCAGATTACGCAGAAACCGCAGAGAATATTTTTTCAGACACTGACCTGTCCTCCGTAGTCCCTTAGGGACGAAGGAGGATTAACACTGATTTAATTGCTGATTTAGGATATGGATTTCTGGGATATTATACAGGCGTTGATACAGCAGCCGGACTATCAAACGACCAGAAAGTACTGGAATAAGTTGAAAGAACAGTTAGGAAAAGAAGGCAGTGAGTCGGTGACAAATTGTCACCGACTGAAATTAGAAGCGGCTGACGGGAAGAAATACCTGACCGATGTTGCCAATCCCGAAACCCTGTTGCGGCTAATTCAATCCGTCCCAAGCCCAAAAGCTGGTAGTATAACGCCCTCTTATGCGAAATTCAAAGGAATTCGTATGCCCTTTAACCACCCGCCCCCAAAGGGGGTGAGGTCTCGCCAAAGGCGGACGGATTTATTCGTAGACGCCAGCCGTGGTAACCCCCTTAATCACGATAAATGCCCTAATGTGCCATTGCTTTATTTGCCAGCCAGCCAGTTGTCGAACAGAACAGCGAAATCCTTTAAATCAACAATGCCGTCGCCAGCCGGCGGCGGCGCGATATCCAGTGCAGGGTTGTTTTGCAGCCATGACGCCGCAAGGATTGCAAAGTCCGCAAAATCCACGTCGGCATCACCATCGAAGTCGCCGGCAAAAACCCATGAAAACTCATAAGCACCCATATCAACAACCACGGCGCTGTTAGGGTCGCCATCAACGAATCTTGAATGAAGGTCGATGTCTAACGGCGTTTGTTCCACTGTGTTAGCGTCGTTATCGAGATCTGCGGTATCTGCCGGCACGCTGTTGTTGTCACCTTTATCAATGCATGGTGAACCTGCTGCAAGGCGCAAATTGCCGTAATCATCGTTGGCGTCACCCCATCTGTTGTCACCGCCGTCGTAGGGATCTCGTATAAACATGGGATTATCGTCGATATTGTGATTAGCATCCCCGCCGAATGGTATATAGCCGTCATTTGCGTTGTTATCTTGGATACAACTATAGACGACGTTGACGTCGAAGCAGTAATAGTTACTTTTGATTTGAGCTGTTTCGGTAGTGCCGCTGGCATCTCTATTGCCCCAGAAGATGCAGTTGGCGATGTAATTCGGAGCGTAATTGACGCTGTAGTTATATATGCCGCCTCCGCCGTAGTCGAGCCAGCCGTTTAATTCGCCCAAGTTGCTGCTGAAGGTGCAATTGATTAACTTGACACCACTATCGGCCTCGTTGAACATACCGCCGCCGTATTGACCAGCGGTGTTGCATAAAAACGTGCAGTTGGTTATAGTCGGGTAGGAATTTTGGACATTGCTCATGCCTCCGCCAGCTCCCGACCAGTAATTCACGCCGCCTAACCCCCAAAAGGCGGCCCAGTTGCCGTAGAAGGTGCAGTTGGTTATTTTCGAGTAGCCGTTTACAGGTATCCAATCATCTCCAACAAAAACTGCGTCGCCATAATTACCCATCCCGCCTCCCGACATCGCCGAATTTCTGAAAAAGACGCAGTTACTAACATTGACATCGCTTCGCCAGTTGAACATTCCTCCGCCGTTGAAATACGCATAATTTTTGAGAAAAGTACAGTTTCTAACCGTGCAATTGGCATCAGCATTAATCATTCCGCCGCCCATGTCATATACATCAGAAAGGACTTCCATATCACCATTGGCATCGCCTGCGGTAATGGTAAAGCCATCGAGAACTGCCGTTGCGGCAGTATTATTCCCATCGACTACGTGAAAACTGTTTTCCGCTCTTGTCGGCTCATCTTTAAACTGGCACGGGTAATCTACATCGACATCATTGCCTGCAAGGTCACCGCTGAGGATTGACGGATGGGCCTGCGGGTTTCGGTCCGCCCATGAATTGCAGCCGCCCGAGGGGAATCCGCCGTAGATTGCCACGCCGCTTTGCAGCTTAAAGCTTTTGAATCTGTCACCGTCGCCGCTCGGGTTGACCGAGTCAGCATCGGGCTTGTAGGTTCCTGCGGCCACAAGAATTATCTTGCCGCTCGAGGCCGCGCTAATTGCATCCTGAAGATATTTATAAGCATTGGTCCAGCTCGAGCCATCGTTGCTGCCAGTTGCATTTGCATCCACGAAAATTGCGTCTGCTCCGAACGGTTTGAAATCTACCGCCCACAAATCTCCGATAGTCCCAGCATCCGCTGATGTACCATTACTGACAACCTGGCTGGCGAAATCATAACCCGGCTTGGTGACGCTGATGGTATATGTCGATGCGCTCGGGACGTGTGCCAAGGCATAAATACCTCTATTGTTGGTGGTCGCCTGATATGTTCCTCCGCCGGTCCTGACGGCAGTCACCGTTTCGCCTGCGAGAGCATTACCGGAAGCATCTGTGACCCGGCCGCTGATTATCTCATTGGTACCCGTTACAAAGATGTTATACACACAGCAGTCTATGTAGGTAGAGCCGGTTGGCATATCACTATAGAAGTTGTACCATGCATCCTGGTCGCCAGCCCAGCCCATATTGATATGATGGTACATAGTCCAGTTGGGGTCAACCCATGTGTAACCGTAGCCGTCAACAACAACAGCATGGCCTTCTTCCATAGGCATAATGCTTACAAGCACAGAGTGCTCATAGTCCAGATTCGGGTTAATCATCTTGATCAAGTCCGGGACCGGCAGGGGAATGCCGGGGTTGATGCTGTTTTTATAAAAGGCGTTGCTGTAAGTAAAAGTGTTTTTCAGGGCGGTCTTGGTGCTAGCCATAGGGGCTCTCGAACCGGCCGCTGCGTAATCCATACCGACCGTAACACCGGCATCGTAACAAAGCGCCCCGATGGCCTTACGCTGCGTCAAGGTTGTGTTGCAGTTAGGCTCATAGACCATAGAGTTCAAGTCATACGGGCCGCCATTGCCATTTCCGCCTCGAGTCCATGCCGTTTGCGGAATACCGTTGACCTGAATCTGAAATTGGTGCTTACCTATTCCTGCTGTCGGATACGCATGATACCGCATTAACTGTGCCATCGCGGTAGCGACACAGCCGCAAGGAAAATTATTCGGATTGCCGTAGTTATTGGGAGATCCGTGTAAACTTTCAATGAGATTGTCGCAGGGGTCACATGGGTCGCTGGGAGGCGTGTAATAGTTATAGCAGGAGCGAGCAGGAGTGTTACAGCAGGTCGTCTGAGACCATTTCGTTTTTAACAACGGGTCAACTCGCGGGTCGGAAACGGTTATTAGGCTCTCGGTAACGGGCCCTTGAGACGGCGGACTGTCGGCGGTGAGGCGGTTCCATTTAGACGTTGTCTTTTGAAGTGCCTCGGCCCCTTGAACAGTCAATACATCCCTGCCGGCGGATATGCGTTTTTTTACATCCCCATTCACCAGCACCCAGAGAGGATTATCCGGCGAGGGGTCATAAGTACCGGCCTCGGCAAAACCAAGAATCGGCTCTACCATATCATCTGCAGGAACGATAACAAAGCCGGACGGCTGCAAATAAACGACATAGTAAATTACCTGGCCCTGCTCATCACTGAAAGCATCTATTTTTTCGGGCTTCTGGCCGAGAACTGCACCGAGCGGCTGGGAATCCGCCTTCAACCAGCCCTTTACGGCCTGTTGGGCCTTTTCCGCCGACACAGGTTTTGCTGACAACCGACCGCAATAGACCAACAGAAGCAGAACCAGCACACAGATTAATTCCCTGGACCTCATATTCCTGCCCTCTCACAAAATATCCACCTTTATGTCCTCCTAATTATTGGCCGACACCCCCTTTCGGCCAAACAGCATATCTTATATGCGATATCAGACACTTTTGTCAAGCGCAAATATCGCAAAAATCGACCCACGGGAAGCGGGAATAATTGTCAGCATTATTTCCCATTCAGCCAATTATCGCAAAGAGTGGTAAAATCCTTGATATCGACGATGCCATCACCGGCTGGTGCGGGGGCGATATCTATCAGCGGATTATTTTGGCGCCAGGAATCAGCGAGGATAGCAAAGTCGTTGAAATCCACATCAGAATCACCGTCGAAATCGCCGGTCACAGCGTCGTTTTCGTTAAAGATATATGCTGAGCCGGTTGATTTGCCGTTGTTAGAATTGTTAGGTGCGCCAATGATGATATTGCGGCCCGATAATGCGAGCGAGGAGCCAAACCTGTCGTTTGTATTGGCGTAGCCTGCCGCGAGCCGGTCGCTTTGAATCCAGTTTGTGTCCGTACGGACAAACTCGAAAACCGAGCCGGCCATATTGCCATCAACGAAATCATCGGGACAGCCCACAAGTATTGTGTCATTTTTTATGGCGACCGCCCAGCCGAAGTCGTCGCCGCTGTTGGGATCATTGGCGTCGAATAGTTTCTGCTGCTGAACCCAATCAGAGCCGGTATTGGAAAAAACATAAGCTGCACCTGCCTTGGAAACGCCCTCAATATCACCCTCATACGCACCAATGACAGCCCAGTTTGCGTCGAGAGCAACGGAAAATCCGAAGTGATGAGACAGGCCGCTATCGGATGCCCGAAGAATATTTTGTTCGAGCCACATTGTGTCCCGCCACTCATACAGATAGGCAGAACCAGCATCGCTGAGATTGGAATAATCATCACTTGGCGCACCGATAATAATGATGTTGTTGTCGATTGCGACACTATAGCCGAAGAAATCAGCCGGTTCGGCATCTGAAACGGTAAGTTTCTGCTGGAAAACCCAGTTTGAGTCGTTGCGGACGAAAACCGAGGCGCTGCCGGCCTGGCTGTCATCTCCGTAAGCGCCTATGACAATGGTGTTATTATCGATTGCGACGGAGCAGCCGAATCTGTCGCCGGAGGCAGCGTCGGGGGCGACAAGTTTTTGACGCTCGACCCAGTTAGCGTCGATTTGAGAGAAGACATAAGCGGAACCGGTATCCGGCTTATTGCTGTCGCCGTAGTAGCTGCCTACCACAATAGTATCACCTTCGACGGCGACTGACCGGCCGAATTTATCGCCGGCCGAACCGTCCGAAGGAACGAGCTTTTGTTTTTCAATCCACTGCGAGCCGAAAAGCTCATAAACATAAGCCGCGCCACAGTCGCTGCCATTCGAGTCATTCTGATATGCCCCGACCACCGCGATATTGCCGTCGATAGCAACCGCAACGCCGAAACTGTCGCTGGCGTTGGCGTCGGAAGGGAAAAATTTGGTCTTTTCGAGATGAGCGAGAACTGAGCAGCTAAATACAATCTGAAGTAAAAACGCTGACACTATGAGATACCTGGTTTGGGGTGCGGTAATCATTTTTTCCTCCTTATTAAATAATATTTTTCTACATATTCAGACCTCGACTTCGCAGCCGGGCCTCAGGAAACAGAGCCATTTACTCTTTACCTCCTGGCCAAGTATTATGCTTGCGGCCTGGGCGTAAAGGTCTAATTGTCCGCGATATAATTCAGCACGCTTTTGCGCGCCTTCGGCGGACACATCATCAGTTTTGAAATCTATAATTACGAGTCCTTCAGGCGTTTCGACAAGCAAATCTATTATGCCCTGGACGATAATGAAGTCCTGAGTTTTGAGTTTTGAGTTTTGAGTTTCCTGAAACACCTCGCTCCATTGCGAAGCGGGGACGGCAAAGGTGAAGGGCCATTCCTGCCGGACGACAGTTTTTTTGCTGAGGACTATTTGGCCGAGGTTGCTCCTGAAGAATTTCGCAATTGATTCGACATTTATTTGCGACGCTATTTCCCGAATAATTGCGCCGTCTTTTACGAGTTTTTCAATAAGTCGATTTACGGTTTCCGTCGTTACGGGTTTCGCCAAATCAAGCCGCGATATGACAAGATGTGTGGCCGTGCCGATGGTTCTGCCGTCGATTTGCTTAGTTGGGAAAACGGCTTTAGGTTTTCGGTCGAAGGCAAGCGAATAATCAATTTTCGTGAATTCATCGTTGCGATGTGTCCACTGGGTAACGGTTCTTTTGGCGGGCAGAGCCGGCGCGTTGCCGAATGGGTATTGCCAGTTAAGAGAGCGTTTAAGGTCAACCAGGTCACGTTTAACGACTGGAGTTTTGAGTGTTGAGTGTTGAGTGTTTAGTTTATAGTTTTGGATGAGAGCAGACAGATTGTTCAGTTGCGGCTGGTCGTAAAAATGAACGCTGAAGAGATTATCCTGTGTGGTTTGCGTCGGCAGTTCGGTTTGAAATGCCTGATACAGGAGCGGCTCGCTGCCCAGCGCGGACAAAATCCAGTCGAGGTGGTTTTGGTAAGTTTCGAGATGCCAGGACGGGATTGATTGACCTGCAAATGAATTGGCCGCGGTGAGAATGTTTCGACAGCTATCCCGGTCTTTGCAGCCGACGAGGATGAGGCGATTCATCGCCCTTGTCATCGCGACGTAGAGGATTCGCATTTCCTCGGCCAGCGACTTTCGGCGGTTTCGCTCCTCGATTACCTGGTATGCGAGCGAATCGAGGCGGGAGTTGCTTTCGGTATCGATAATTTTCAGGCCGAGGGTCAATTGTTCGTCGGTTACGCAATCTTTGCTGAAGTCCTTTTTGCTGAACCGGCTGTCGAGGTCGGCGACAAATACGACAGGAAATTCGAGGCCTTTGCTTTTGTGGATGCTCATAACGGCAACGGTGTTGCCTGTGCCGGCTTCGGGTTGGGGTTTCGACCAGTCCTCGCCGGCAGCGATGAGCTTTTCGATAAAATCAATGAAACGGGTAAGCGAAGGGACACCAGAATTGCCCGCGAAACCCTCGAACTGGATGGCCCGGTCGTGAAGTTTCAGCAGATTGGCCCTGCGGGCGGGACCATCGGGCAAAGCGCAGACAAATGACAAGAAACCGGTCCGGCGATAAATGTGCCAAATCAATTCCGCGAGCCGGCCCCGATGAGCAACAGTTCGCCACTCGTCGAGCGTAGAGAGCAATTTGGCAAGTTTGTCGGCAAGTCCGGGCTCGTCTATTGATTCACAAAAAGACACTGCGCAATCATAAAAACTGAGATTACGATTAGTTTTTTTGCCGTGCAGGCGAATCTTCGCAAGCTCCGTGTCGGTGAACCGGAAAAACGGGCAACGCAGCGTCGCGGCAAATTCTATGTCGCGTCGCGGGTTATCGAGGACCTTCAGCAGGCACAGCATATCGGTGATTTCGGTCGCCTCGAAGTAACCGGCGGCAGCGTCGCAGCTTACGGGAATGCCGGCGAGACGCAGCGATTCGATAAAATCGCTTTTGCCCGCAAGCGAACGCATCAGGACAACAATGTCACGGTATTCGATGGGTCGCAGTTTTTTTGTTTCTTTGTCGATGATTTGCTCATTCGAATCGGCGCCGACGAGTTGCTTTATTCGCCTGGCAATCATCGCCGCCTGCAACTGCCTGTCGCTGAAAGGCGACGCATCGGAATTGTCCTGTGTCTCGTCGAGTATGTGCAATTCAACGGCGGGAGAAATCACGGCTTGGGCGGCATCTTGTGAATGTGGTACAAGTTGTGCCGACTCATCGTAATCGATGCCGGTAAACGAGGCGGTCATTATCCGGCCGAATACCTTATTGGCAAAATCAAGTATTGGTTTGACGGAGCGGAAATTGACGTTGAGGTCAACCCGCAGGCCTGCGTTACCTGATTCCGGCTTTACTCCTCGACCCTGCTCGGGAGAGGCCGACGCTCGGCCAAGATGCTCGATAAAGATTTCGGGCCTGGCCCCGCGCCAGCGGTAAATGCTTTGCTTCGGGTCGCCTACTGCGAAGACGTTGCCAGGCGAGCCGACCATATCGATGATTGCCTGCTGAACGTCATTGATATCCTGGTATTCATCAACAAAAACGTATTTGTATTTTTTACGCAGTTTCAACGCTGTTTGCGACGGCTGGGATTTTTCCGTGGTCAACAGACGCATCGCGTAGTGTTCGAGGTCTGCGAAATCCAGGCAGTTGATTGTCTTTTTGGCCTGGCGGTATGAATCATCGAAACGCCTGACCAACTCGACAAGGACCTTTGTCTGTGTGCCGATTGCTCCGGCGAATTTGTTAAGGTATTCGGGATTTAAAATCGCCAGGTTTTTAAGCTCCCTGACGGAATCAAGCGTGTCGCCGACAATCCCACCGATAAAATCCGCCTGCGGAACATCCGTTGGTTTATAAACTTTAGGTCTTTCAAATTCCCACCGGCCTGCGTTGAATTGCTCGATACATTGCTGAACAGGTTTTATGTATTCATTTCTGCATTTCGCGGCCCACTTGCCTGACGGATTCTGGTCATTATAAACTTTCAGCGCAAATTCAAGCCGTCCAATCGCGTCCTGAAGTTTATCAGTCACTATTTGCTTTTGGGCCTGTGCGATATCGGTGGCGAACGGGTCAACTGCCTCGGCCAAAACGTTTGCCCGCTCAAGCCAGTCATCGCGTGACACGACACCGTCTAAAAAGTCGCTTATCTCGATTATGGTCGCTGGAAAACCATCCGTTATTTGCAGTTTTCTTCGCGTCAAAAGCTGCCTGAGCGCTTCGGCGATATTGTCTTGTTTCCAGGCCCAGTCGATTGTTTTTTCGAGTATCTCGGTCTTTAGCAGTTTCGCCTCGTCAGCATCAATTATGCTGAAGGTCGGGTCAAGCCCGATTTCGTAAAAATGTTCGGTGATAATGCGTTTGCAGAATGAGTGAATGGTGCTTATGTCGGCGGCGCCGAGCAGAATCAACTGTCTGCGAAGATGCCTGCGAAGAACAGTGTCCGCAGTCGTTTCCATCGCGGAGTTTAACTGCTTTGCGATTCGGGAACGCATTTCCTCGGCGGCCATTTCGGTAAAGGTAACAACGAGTATGCTCCAGACGTCGGGACAGGCGGACGGGTTGGTTACGACGTTGACGCAACTGCCCGAAAGCACAGCGGTCTTACCTGTTCCGGCTGAAGCGGAGACAAAGACATTCCTGCCGTGCTCTTCGATTGCCCGGCTCTGCTGTGTCGTCCATTTAACTTTACTTTGGCTCATCTGCGTTTTTAATCAAGTCAAGAACCTGCTCCTTATTGACGCGGGTAAGCAGGTTGTAATTATTTATCTGCCAGTCGAATCGGCAGACGGGTTTATATTCACATTGTTTACACGGCGAATCTGTGCCGAGGCGATTGGGCAAAGCGGTGATTTTGCCCGACGTGATTTGCCCGGCAATGTCGGTTATCTTGCGCGAGCCGAAATTCATAAATGCCTCGAAATCCGCCGGTCGAAGGGAGCCAAGTCGATTATAGTTTCCGTATGGGTCGCCCTCTTTGGTAACAAAGAAATTATAATAATGACTGTCCTTTGCGGCTGTGCCGTCGAGCAAGGATGCGTAATCGCCGTTGAATATGCCTCTTGCTTTACGGGCAAATTTGGGAGTGTTGTCGATGGATTTGCCAAGCTCGACATTTTCCGGGCCGACCTCGATTGGCATATAAAAAGCACCCGCTAAACAATCCGCAAATTTCCCGCCGGCGTTGCGGACAGCGAGCATATAAACCGCGAGCTGAATATCGAGACCGTAGTAAAATTCCGTCCAGCTAAAGGAATCTTTGGAACGTTTTTTGTAATCGAAGACAATCGCGATTTTTCGCCCGTCAATTTTTGCGATATCCAGCCGGTCGATTCGGCCATTGAGGGTGAGTCGTCTGCCATCAGGAAGCGTTAACGTCAATTCGCCGATTGAGTCGCCAACAGATTTAGATTTACCGAATGAAATCTCGGACATCGCCGGGCGAAAGCCACCCGCACGAATCATCTGAGATATGGCCATCACGCAATCACGCAGATATTGGCGTGCGGAGCTAATCATAAAGGCGTTGTGCGGGCTATGGGCGGCGAATTTCGATATAAATGAATCCTCGCAGCATATTCGCTCGGTTTCATCATCGAGGATTTTAATCAGGGCATCATCGGCGATTGTCGCGAAATTGATTTTGTCGGCGACGGTCCTTTTGGTAAACCTGTCGAGGACGCGGTGATAAAACTCGCCGAGATCGGGCGGCTCAAGTTTAAACTCCTCGCGTTTATTCAGGCCGAGAATATATCTTGAGAAGTGCCTGTAGGGACATTCGGCGAAGGTACTCAGTCGGGACGCTGAACTGGATAACTGCTTGTCGAAAAGCTCTCCGATAACAGTTTTATCCAGCGTCGCTTCATTTTTATAACCGAGCGCATTAGCCGCTCTCGAACCAATCGCCGCGAGATGGTCATCGCAGATAATTTCATCCAATAACACGTTTGGCTGTGGCGAAGAACAAAGGATATCCTCAAGCTCGTATGCAGTGCAGATATCTTCAATGGAAACCGGCGAGGATTCGACCGATTCCTCTTTGAGGTCGTCAAACAATCGGCACAGGTTATCGACAAAAGGTGAACGGGTAACCTCGTTCGATTTCTGGTCGGCAGCAGGATAAGTGATACAGAGAAATTCCGAAGGCCTTGTGAACGCGATATAGGCAAGATATGGTCTGGTGGCAAGCTCCTGTCGGACGCCTGGCGCAAGGTCAACGCCGCAGGATTGAGCGGCGAGACGGTCTTCTTCGCTTAAGATGCTGTCGAAAGCCACGGGCGAGGGAAATTGCCTTTCGGTTGTGCCGATTAAAAAGACCGCCTTCAAATCAGGATGCCGGCTGCGCTCAATCGAGCCGACGAGCACCTGGTCAAGATTGGGAGGAATAAACGCCAGTGTTATCTGCGAAAACGCGCTTCGAAGAATCGCAAGATAATCCTCACAGCCAAGGGATACGCCCTCAAATGCCTCGACCATTTCGTCGAATATGTCGATTAGACGGTCATAAAACTGGCGATGTTCGTCCGCAGCCGCGTAGTCGCCCTTCTGTATCGCCTGCTCAACCCAGCTCGACAACTGTTTACGAACTTCTACTGCTTCAAGAAAGTCGAAAATTATCTTTGTAAACTGTTCCGGCCCAATTGTCCCTTTATCACCAGAGGCGTTATCAAGTTGCTTTTTCAATTCCCGCAGCGGGGTAATCGCTTTTTTGCGGATTCGGTTTACGCGCTCTTCACCGAACTGCTCAGCATTCCGGGCAGCGTATTGCCAGGGCCTGTCGCTTTTCCAGTCGTTGGCGGTAACGCCAAAAGCGAGACAATAATTTTCCAGCAGGTTAATTTCGTCCCGTTTGACGTAGGGGAGGTCGGTTTTGAGATACGCAAATATCTCGCCCGCGGGAAAATCATTTGTTACTGCGTTCATCGCCGAGCAAATCAGCTCGATTACGGGATGCTGATTGAGAGGTCTTCGCTTGTCTATAAAGACGGGGATAGCATAATCTTCGAAACAGGTCTTGATGTAATTTTCGTAAGAATCAAGGTCGGATGCGATAACAGCGATGTCGCGATACCTGAGGCCGGAGCGCCTGACTAAGTTTGTTATCTGCCGGGCGACAAACTGCACCTCGGCGCGGGTATTTTGCGCTGATACGACGCGGATTTTGCCGCCTGCCGATATTGCCGCGTAATCCTGATTAAAAATGCCCTGCTCGATATGAGCGAGCGGCGGACTGTCCGAAAAACGAATCGGCTTATTCAAAATCAACGGCGGTGAAAGTTTTAGTTTGCACTTTTTTATCCGCTCGACAAGCTCGGCGTATGTTTCAGCGGTATGACCGAATAAATCCGTCGGGTCGATTTTGTTTTTGTCCGGGTTGGCTATATCGGTAGTCGCGGGGTCGAGGCAAAGGGCAATCTGGGCGTCTTCGACTACCTTGAGCAATTCGGTAAGCAGGGCAAGCTCGGCTGTGGTGAAACCAGCGAAACCATCGACCCACAACTTCGCCCCTCGCACCAAATCCGCGCCCGCGACGGCTTTGCAGGCCGAGGCCAACTGGATATCAGGGTCAAGAAATTTACCTTCGATAAACTTCTGGTATTCCTCGAAAACGATTCCCAAATCGGCGAACTTCGCCGCCACCAAGGCGTCGCCCTGCTGTTTTCGCAGATTGCTCACGAGATTTTTAATGTCATCAGGGGTATTGGCGTATTGCTGCAACTGGTTAATCGTGTCAGCCAAACGCTGCCCAAGGCCGGGGAGTTTCGCGGAATCGGCGAATACGCTTAGTTTGTCCGCGCATTCACGGAGTATCCTCTGGATTACCATCGACCTGCCTAAGCGAGAAATCGCGGGCCTGGCGATATTTTTGCCGAAGACAAGATAAACCAGCCGGTCGAAAGACAGGATGTGCAGCCGATTATACCCGGTTACCCGCAGGTCGCTCAGGATTGCCTCGCTCGCCTGATAGGTCGCCTGCTCGGGAACAAGAAGCACCAACGGTTGATTATTTGCCCCCTCGGCCCCACTCGGGGCGGGCTGCGACAATGCCTCCACTATTGCCTTTACGCAATGGTGTGTCTTGCCCGTGCCGCTCCGTCCAAGTATAAACCTAACCGCCATACCTGATTCCTGTGTAAAAGATAAATCGAGGCAATGAATCTTTTACCACAGTAACGGTTTTTTGCAAGCCCCTGTGTGCAGCGCCGAAGCGTATATTTATTTTGGATTGCTTATGATATAATGACGGCGTTATAAAATGGCAGGGTATTATGATGAAAAATCTAAAAACGGTAATTGCTTTGACGGCGACACTGATAATGCTGTTTGCCGGCGCTTGTCCGGCTGACACATTTACCAATCGCCAGACAAACGAAACGTTCCACGGCTATATCACGTCTCGGCTGCCCGGCTCCGCCCAAAGCGCCCGCCAAGATGACAGTTCCCAGAAAGCCGCCGAAACTGAAGATGGGCCGACAAGCGTCTTTACACAGGAAAAAGGCCTGCTCAAGCTGAATCCCAAAGAATGGGAAATAAAACGAGACAATCTCGGCAGGAACAACAAGGTAATCGTTGTGCCGGTGGATGATGTGATACTGTATGAGATAGAAACCGACGCCTTCGAGAAAGCGATAGCCGAAAGCTCGCAAGAAGGCCCTTTGTTCATACTTGTTGAAATCGATACGCCCGGCGGGCGGGTTGACTTGGCCCAGCGGATGTGCACGGCCATTATAAAAAACGCCGACTGCAACGTAATCGCCTTTGTCAAAGGCGGCAAATACGGCGGCGCAATATCCGCCGGCGCCGCGGTTGCGCTATCCTGCAGCAAAATCTATATGACCGACAGTACAATCATAGGGGCGGCTACACTGGTGACCATGGCAAAAACCAAAGAGCAAATCAAAGACAGAAAATACGAAGACGTAATCAACGAAAAGCACAGTTCCGCCTGGCGGGCTTATCTCGCCTCGCTGGCACAGCAAAATGACCGCCCCGGATTGCTCGCAAGAGCGATGGTTGACAGCAGTATCGAGGTTGTCGAAGTAAACCAGGGGGCAAAACGGCTGTTTATCGACCCGGTAAACAAAAGGCCCGGCCAGCAGGTCGCGCGAACATGGAACAAATCCGGGTCGCTTTTGACCCTGACCGCCAGGGAGGCCGTCGATTGCACAATAGCCGACGGGCTTGTCGGCTCACGGGAACAGCTTCTTCAGCAATTACAGGCCGGCGACGCAAATGTTGTTACAGACAAGAAAGTCGCAAACGCCAGAAAAGACCTGCTCATAGCTCAGCGAAAAACGGAAGAAACACTAAAGGACTTTGACCTTAAGGTCGAACAATCGAAATATCAGCAGCCGGCGCCAAAATTCATGGGTATGCTGCGGGGCGCCAGAACCGACGTCGAAACCCTCAAGGCGCTTGCGCAAAAATATCCCGACCTGCACATGGATACCGAATCCATTGAGAAGGAATTGAATTCGATAAACGCCGCCTACGAAAACGCGGTAAGGGAAACAAAACGGCGAAATTAATCCTGTTTTAAGCTAACGATTATGAAAGTACTCGGAATATCAACAAGCCCGCGGGAAAACAGCAACAGCGATATGCTTTTGCGCCAGGTATTATCCGGCGCCAGTTCGGCAGGCGCCGAGGCCGAATACCTGCGACTTTGCAAATTCAATATCTCGCCCTGCTCAGCGTGCGGTGCATGCTACGCGACGGGCGAATGTCCCATCCAGGACGATTTCGCGGTCGTACTTGCGAAAATACTCGCCGCTGACCGCATCGTTTTTGCGACGCCGATATTTTTTATGAGCGTCTGCTCGCAGGCGAAAATACTCATCGACCGCTGCCAGTGCCTTTGGGCAACCAAATATATTCTTAAACGTCCCATCGTTGGGCCGCGAGAAATAAGCCGGCTCGCTATGGTCATTGCCGTAGGAGGAAAAAAGGGAGGCAAAGCATTTGATTGTATCCGGCTGATGATGAAATATTACTTAGACACAATTGATACGGGTTATTTTGCCAATCTCTTTATCAGCAACGCCGACGAGGCAGGCAAAATCGCCGACAATCCCGAGGCAATGCAGGAGGCGCTCCAGCTTGGAAAAGATCTCGCCCTCGCCACAGGCCCTGTGCCGCAAAAACCCATTGACCTTGAACTTGTTGGATAAAAAAATTTTGAGCAAACAGGAAAAAACCGGCTATTCAAGGAGACAAAAAGATGAGAACGGAACAACCAAAGGCAATCATTTATATTTTAATGGTATTTATTGGTTTACTGCTAAGTGTGCCGGCATTCGCTGAGCCGAACGAACCAAACAAAGCCCCAAAAATCACCAAACCATCGAAAAAATCGCAAATCGAAGAGCTAAAGACAGGCAAAAATTACATCGCGACAAGGGTTTACAGCGCACAGGAAGATGAAGAGATGCTGAATCTGTATAAAGGATTGCGCGTAGCAGACGTCGTGGATGGGATGGATAAAGTCGGCTTGAAGAACATAGGAACGATGTCGCCCGATATCCACCCCTTGTGGAAAGACACGGAGCATTATACGCATCGCATCCAAGGTATCGCGCTTACAGTAAGATACGTCCCGACGAACAAACCTCAGGCGCCCGCGATGGAGGCTAAGCCATACGACGCATGGAGAGACAATTGGTACACTAATTTTTCCGGTGAGCCGTTTATACCTCTTATCCGCAAGGGGACCGTTCTGGTCATCGAAGAAGACGGCGACGGCGACACCGGCTCCATCGGCTCCAACAACATAATGGTCTGGAAAATGGCCGGATGCATCGGCGTGGTTACCAGCAACACATCACGTGATACCGATGAAATCACAACTGAAAAAATGCCGCTGTATCTCAAAAAAGTGGGCAGGGGAATCAGGCCGGGCAGAAACGAACTGGAATCGGTGAACCGTCCCGTAGTTTGCGGCGGCGCACTGGTCGAACCGGGTGACATCATCGTCGCCGACGGTGAAGGCGTTGTGGTTGTCCCAAGGGCAAAGGCAAAAGATGTTGCCGAGTACGCAAGAGTAATACTGGAAAAAGACAAGGCCGCAAGACAGGGCATCTACAAACAGCTCGGTATGCCGATGGATGACTCGGTAAAATAAAATTAAAGATAATAATAGGTGGCTGTCCCTATTTGTTAAACAGCAGATGTTCTGATTAAGTATTTTGGTATGGGACTTACAGTAAAAAAACAAAGGAAAAAAGGAGTAAGATTATGAAGTCAAAAACCCAAATTAATATTGGAATAGCAACATCAATATTCTCAATAATTCTCTTTTCCTCGATTGTTTTTATCGTTTTAAACAAAAAGTTAGACTTTGAGCGATACACTTTCGCAATGAATGCTCAATTAGAAGCAGAGCGTCAAAAAATACAAAGGGAAAATGAAGAAGCAGAAAAAAAATATAAGGAGTCATTGAAAAACTCAAAAGAAATAATGGCCCAACCTATGCCTATAACGCCTCAGACCGTAACAACAAATGAGAAGATAGATGAAAAATTCAAGCAAGAAGCAATAGAAAAGGTTTCTTATTTTTCTGTTGTGTTTAAAAAGTCTAATATTATGGGGATTATAATAGTAGCTTTAATTTTTGTAATACATATTGCTTATGTATATACTGCATATCGAAGGTATTTATGGCCTAATTTTATCTCATTTATTCTGATATTTTTATTTTACGGTTTATGGGCGCGTTCTATTGGTTATTTTGAGGGCTTACGAGGAGCGCCTTTGCGAAATGTAATAGCTACCCTTATTTTTATGTTATTACTCATACTATTACTTGCTCAATCTATATTTGGCATATTAAATACACATAAAAAACAGGAAGATTTAGAGCTTAAGTTATAAAGACAAGGTAGAGAATAAATAGGAATAAAAGGAATAAATAGGGACAGTCACCTATTATTATGAACCGTTTAGTCAAAAGCGACGGGTTTTCTCAATTGTTTAATTTCACTTCGGCGGCGTTTGCGGAGCAGGCGTTTTCGCTTTTCGCCGTGCGGGACGCCGGTTTCTTTTCTTACAGGTATATCTCTCAGGGCAAATTTAAGCAGCTCAACGAGGCGGTTTTGTGCGGACTTGCGGTTTGCGCTTTGGGTCCTGTGACGTTGAGAGACAATCATCAAAAAGCCATCATCTGAAATCCGCGATGAAAGCCGGTCAAATAACAGCTCTTTTTGCTCAGCCGTCAGGCCGCGACTTTTGTTTATATCGAAAAGAAGCGTAACGCGGGTATTGAGCTTGTTGACGTTCTGCCCGCCGGGACCGGCACTTCGGGAAAACCGATAAACGATATCACCCTCGCTGATGACCGTGCTGCCCGTTATCCGAATCATAACTCACTTTCCGAATTACTTAGAGTATCTAACATAATGAAAAAGACACAGATAGACACTGTAAATATTAGACACGGATTAACACAGATCTACACAGTTTATAATTCAATTCCGAAGCGGGCTCGTCGCTTCGCTCCGTGTCTCTGTGTCCTCTGTGCCCTCTGTGGCCAAAAAGCTCTGTGGCTAAACCTCTTTTTGTTAGAGGCTTCTATGCTAATTTGGCCACCGCGTCCGCGATGAGCTTACCTATCTGCATACGATTCGGGCAGACGTGTTCCGCGACGCTGTAATCGACGCTAAGCAGACGCTGTTTTACGTCAGCCGGAATCTCCGCGAACACCCCTTTTGCCTGAGCAATATCGCCGTAGCTGTCGTGATACATCAATGCCCGCATAATATCACCTACCGGCACGCCCGAGACAAGCGGCTCGCAAATGTGCGCGCAGCCCGCGCAATATCCGCTGCAGGTATCTAACGCGTATTGCCTGAGCACGTCCATATCCTCGGCGGCAAGTTTGGTTTTATCGAGTGCGACAGCAATATTGGTCATCAGCATTGTAGTGCTGGTCATCGAAGAGCAAACCGTGCTGATGCGCTGGTCATCCATTACGGCCTTTATTTTCGCCTGTCCTTCGGTGAAGCCCTTTTCGAGGAAATGAGCGAGCATTTTTTTGTCGGCTTCGGCTTCGGCATTGACATCCGCCGTGGCGCTGCGTTGCCGCATTGCCTGCGTCTTCATTGCGATAAGGCCGATACCCGCCTTATTGCAGGCGTCGATTGCGTCCTGCATCTGCTTATCCTGCATTAGTCGGAAGTCATATTTCATCATTATGGCGTCAATCCAGTCGAGCTTTGAGGCGGCCATAAGACACTGAGGCATATTCTCGTGGGTGGTGAATCCGAAGTGTTTTATCACGCCTCGCTTCTTGGCGTTTTCGGCCCACTTTTTTACGTCATCAGTCAATCTGACCATATCATTTACCATATACACGCCGAAATACAGGTCTATGTAACTGGCATTAAGCTGCTTTAAAGATGTTTGCAGGCATTTTTCCACGTCATCGGTTGTTTTCGACTTATTTTCCTTGGTAACAAGAAATATGTCTTTCCTGCGGTCGGGATTTTTTGCGATAAAATCGCCTATGCTCTGTTCGCTTGCTCCGTTTGCCGCCGCCAGCGACGTATCCCAGTGATTTACACCCCAGTCGAGCGACTGCCTCAAAACCGCCTGTTCGCCGGGCCTGCCAAAGCCAAGCGATAGTATTGGGACTTCGACTCCCGTTTTGCCGAGTTTTCGTTTCGGCACTTTTTGAATTGGGGGCTGCGCCGACGGCACATTCAGCCCATTGGCATCAGCCGCGTTGACTTTTGCCGCCGTGATTACGCTGCCCACTCCGACCAGTCCCGCTGTTTTCAGAAAATTCCTGCGATTGATTCTTTTATCATCTTGTCTCGACATGTCTTCATACCTCCAAATCGATAACAACTGTTTTGTCTGACCACGCGGTTACTGCCGCGTAATCCGGTCATCCTGCCCTAAGTTAATATATTCGGGCGGTATTGTCAAATCGGGCGGCCTTTGAGCAAGCATCGTCAGGTAGATTGCCTGCCGCTTCTCGCTTTCCGCGCCTGCCAGGCAGAAAAAGCCGATCAACGCCAGCACGTAATTATGTATGTAAAAACCGACGATTATAAAAATAACCGCGATTACCTTGCCCACAGTTACTGCCCATAAGGTGGCGCGCAAATAATCAAACTTCATCGCAAGAAGACTTCTCAGTATCCGCCCGCCGTCCATCGGCAGCGCAGGTACGAGATTGAATATCGCCAGCGCTATATTAACCCAGATAAGATTTACGATAAATAGCTGAGACGTTGTAAGCTTGGCATTCTCATCCAAAGCAGCGGCAACCGACGACCTGCAAATCAAGCCAATAACTATCGCTATCACGATATTCGTAACAGGCCCCACGATTGATATCGCTATTTCCTGCGACGGTTTAGTCGGCATCATATCGATTGTCGCCACGCCCCCGATGGGCAGCAGCATGATGCTCTTCGGCTCTCTGCCAAAACGGCGGGCGACCAAACTGTGAGACAACTCATGAATGACAACGCAGGCGAATATCGCGCACACAAACAGCACCGACAATCCGGCCTGCCCAAAGCCCTCCTTTATATCCGACAAGAAAACATACAACAGCAGCAAAAAGAATGTAACATGAATGCTGAATTTTATGCCGAATATCCGGCCTGCGTTTATCGACCATTTCATAAAGCAACGGTTTCCATATAAATAAAATTTTACCGATTATACGAGCGATTGCCGCGACGGGTGCTAAAGTTTGTGGCCCACATCGATTAATCCGCCAGTCGTTTGCCCAGCTCATACGCCTCGTTCAGCCGGTCCGGCTTTTTGAGAATATCGCCCTTCTCGCCCACCCCGCCCACAATAACGCTGCCGACTAATCGCATTTCAAGGTAATCGAACGATTTTTCAAAAAGCTCGACGAGAGGTCTTGCGGTGTCGAGGTCGTCGTCTTCGAAAGGTATTATTGTGGCCGCGTTTTTGCCTTTGATTTTCGCTTTGTTTTCGGGGCAGTTGAAATATACGAACCGGTCGATAAACGCCTTCATAATCGCCGTAGGCCCAAACCAGTAAACGGGCGTGCCGAATACAATCGCGTCGCTTTCGCTTATTTTCTGATACAGCCCGAGCATATCGTCTTTTTTGCAGCAGGATTTGCCCTTCCAGCAGACGTGACAGCCGTCGCACTCGCGGATATTCAGGTCGGCAAGAAAAATCGTATCGACCTGTGCACCTTTCGACACAGCCCCTTCGGCCAGTTTACGGACCAGCAAATCAGTATTGCCTCCCTTGCGCGGACTGCCGATGACTGCAAGAATCTTTTTCATCTTTTGGTCCTATACCGAACCGTCGCCTTCACGGGTGATTTTTGCGCCGACGGGGTTGAGCCGCTCCTCGATTTTTTCGTAGCCGCGGTCAATGTGATAAACCCTGTTGATTATGGTCGTGCCCTCGGCTGCCAGCGCCGCTATGACAAGGGCTGCTGATGCGCGCAGGTCCGACGCCATAACAGGCGCAGCGACAAGTTTCTTGACCCCCGATACGATTACAGCCGCGCCTTCTTTCCTCAGGTCGGCTGCCATTCTCGCAAGCTCCGCGACATGCATAAACCTGTCCGGGAAAATCTTTTCGATTATGATGCTGTTTCCCTCCGCCAACGCGAGCAACGCCATAAACTGCGCCTGAAGGTCGGTGGGAAAACCGGGATAGGGCTGGGTTGTAATATCCGTCGGCCTGACGTGCCCTGAGCAGGCAACGATACAACCGGAATTTTCGGCCTCGACGGTAACGCCTATATTGCGAAGCTTATCAACAACCGCCATCAGGTCTCCGAGCCGGCAGTTTTGTATGTGCAGACAACCTTTGGTAATCGCTGCTGCCGCCATAAATGTCCCCGCCTCAATGCGGTCAGGAATAACGCTGTACTCGAATGGCTTAAGCTGTTTGACTCCTTCGATTATCAAACGAGGCGAGCCGATACCGGTTATTTTTGCGCCCATTTTGTTTAGACAGTTCGCCAAATCGGTAACTTCCGGCTCACAGGCCGCGGATTCAATTACCGTCGTGCCTTTGGCCAGCGTCGCCGCCATCATCACGTTTGCCGTACCCAGAACAGTCGAGCCGAAAGGCCCGCCCAGAAATATCTCCCTGCCCCGTAAGCCCTTGGTGGCGTCCGCGACAATATAGCCGTTTTCGAGGTCAATTTGGACCCCAAGCTCGCGCAGTCCGCGAATGTGAATATCGACGGGGCGATAACCGATTGCGCATCCGCCGGGCATCGAGACCTGTGCCTTGCCGCATCGCGCCAAGAGCGGGCCGAGGATACAGATTCCCGCGCGCATCTTGCGGACAATGTCGTATTCGCCCACGGGTTTGCCTATTGATGTTGAGTCGATAGTTATATCACCATTGGCTGCTGTTGTGACCTTGCAGCCGATGTCTTCGAGCAGTTGTGCAAAGACCGAAATATCCGAAAGCCGGGGAGCGCCTTTCAGGATTGATTTGCCCGGAGCAAGTATCGCCGCGGCCATAATCGGCAGCGCCGCGTTCTTCGACCCGTTGACGGATATCGTGCCCGAAAGCCGAACCGGTCCTTCGATTCGAAATATGTCCATATCTATTTTCCTTGAAAAGCCAAATCGAGTTCGTATATGGTAATACAAATGACTGCTTTTATCAAGTGAGGCAATGGCAATTGTAGGTATCGCAAATGTAACAAGTATTCTCGAAGAGCTTGGCGGCCAGACCACCACAGCCGACTTAGTTGTATGCATAGGCGGCGTACTGGTGCTATTGGTCTGGGCACTCAGAACATCTCTGGGCACAAAATCGCTCGACAACGCGCCGGCACGGGAAAATATTATGCCCCCCCTTTGGGCGCTTATACCGTTTTTCCTGTGGTTTGGGACGGTATCGGTATTATATTTCATCAAGGAAAAATTACTGGCAGGCCTGCCCGACTGGCAGGATGCTATAGCGGACAACCTGGCGCTTTGTCTCGGCGTAATCCCCGCAATCGTAACAAGCGTAATGATAGCACGGATAACTTTTGCCCGCGGCCTAAAGGGTCTGGGGCTTAATCCTAAAACAATTCCACGCGATTTTGTCGCCGCGTTCCTCAATCTGTTCGCCGTTATGCCGGTTGTCCTCGGTGCGATTGTCCTGACGACCATCATTGGTAAATTAATTTTCGGCGACAAATTTCAAATGCCGCAGCACGAGGAATTAAAACAGATAATCGCTTATTCCCAGTGGCAGGTGCGAGCCCTGATTGTTTTCACCGCGATTGTGGTCGTGCCGTTTGTGGAGGAGCTTATTTTCCGCGGGATGATTCAAACTGCGCTGCGGTCATATATCGTCAGGCCCTGGCCCGCGATTTTCATTGCTTCGCTTGTCTTCATTGTTTTCCACGCAAATCCGGAGCACTGGCTTGCCCTGTTCGCCCTGTCGCTTTGCCTCGGCTATACTTATGAAAAAAGCGGCTCACTTTTCCGCTCCATTTTCGTCCACGCGCTTTTCAACGCGATGAGCGTCCTCGCTGCTTTGAATCAGTAAACCACCGATTACACAAATTCCACGGATTTATTTTAGACGCAGATTGCGCGGGGTGACGCTGTTTTTAAAAAGTTAAGTTTATGCGACGGTCAGCCTTTTGTGTGAATGAGCACACTGACGCAGGTAAAGATTGACCAGGTTTTGATAGGGGATTCCTGTTTCTTCTGCCATTTGCTTGAAATACTCAATCACATCAACCCCAAGACGCAACGTAACCTGCTTTTTAAGGGTATTGGCGTAAGGATTCCGCCGGCCTTTCAGTTTCGAAAAATCGTATTCTTTTCTCATAGTTCACCTCTGGCAAATTTGCTTTTTTCCTTCGTTGTCGCTTTCCTTGCGGAAATAATCCTAATTTGGCTTCTCTGGCTGTCAAAACAATATGAAACAACCAGCAATCGCAATCGGCAGTCAAACCCCAGCATCAGGAACCTGTCTTCATTAGCCGAATGGTCGGGGTCGAAGAACTCTTTGGCATTCTCATCAAAGAATACCGTCGAGGTATCTTCAAACGAAACCCCGTGCTTTTTGAGGTTCTGTGCCGCCTTTCTGTCGTCCCAGGAAAATGTTATCTTTCCCATAATTATACTATATTGCTTTCGGCATTATAGTTCAAGTAAATTAATATTTTCTCGTTGTGCCTTTTCGTGGCATTAAATCAGAATACAAGCCGTTTTTTGAGGCGTTTGACCGCGAAAAAACCGATAACCAGAATAAAGGTGATGATGTAAAGCATATCAAGCAGAAGATACCAGTGGTATTGACCTGCGCAGACGGCGCGGGTAAGCCGGACGGAATGCGTCAGGGGTATAATCTCGGCGAACGGGCGAATATAGGCGGGCAGATTGGAAATCGGGAAGACCACGCCCGAAAAGAAAAACATCGGCGAGATAAAACCCGTGAAGTAAAAATTGAAATGGTTAATCGTCCTGACAAATGAAGTAACCAATAACGCCATAACGGAAAACATCAGCCCCGTGAAAAACCCCATAAACGGCGCAAGCAAACCGCGAGGCAAAGATATGATGCCGAAACAGGTCAGCACGCACAGTACGGCAAACGAAAAGAAAAATCCCTTTGTCCCAGCCCAGATAATTTCGCCGATAATCAGGTTATTGGCGGTAATCGGCGCAGCCAGCATGCCGTCATAGACCTTCTCGAACTCCATCCTGATAAACGTGCCGAAGGTGCATTCGAACGATGCGGTGAACATCGCCGCCGTCATAAGAAGTCCGGTCCCGAGAAACTCTATATAAGTCAGGCCTTCCATCGACTGGGTGATGTATTTGCCTAAGCCCAGCCCGACGCCCGCCAAAAACAATAACGGCTCAAGAAACGGCGGCAGGCCGTTGCTGAAAATATTTTTCGTATAGACCCGCGTATGGCGGAACCACACGCTGAACAATCGGCTAACAAGCGGTGGATAAAGATATGGTCTATTGTCTTTCATTTAGTGCCCTGCCTGTCGCCTTCAAAAATACGTCTTCCAAGTTTGCCTGCCTCAAAAAGTAATGTGCGTCCTTCAGCCCGCCAGATAATTGCCGCAGAAGCTGGTCGTCATCGCAATACACCCGCGTTGTCTCCTGTGTGCTGTCTATTCGCATCTTTTGCAGTAACGCAGCGTCCACTATCGTTTCGAGTTTTTGGCTTCCCGTAATCTCAAGGACGTGCTTTTCAATATTTTTCGTAAGCAGCTCCGCGGGCGACCCGCGCATTATGCCCGCCCCTTTATCCATAATCAAAATCGTATCACACAGAGCAAACGCCTCTTCCATATAATGCGTCGTCAGCAGAATCGTCGTGCCATGCCTTTTTAACTGGCGCAATTTGTCCCATATCAGGTGCCGCACTTGCGGGTCAAGACCTGTCGTCGGCTCATCGAGTATCAATAACTTAGGGTTATTCATCAGCGCACGTGCTATGACTAATCGCCGCTGCATACCGCCCGAAAGCTCCCTGATTCTTGCGGCTCGCTTGTCTGATAATTCCATAAACCCAAGTAAATAATCGATCCTGCTCGTCGCCGCCTTGCGCGGCAGCGCGTAAAACCGCGAATAAACCATCAGGTTGCTTATTACGTCAAGCTCTTCGTCAAGATTGTTATCCTGCGGCACTACGCCAGAAAGATATTTTATTGCAAGCTCATTGTTCGCGGGGTCATAACCTAAGACGTTTATCGAGCCGTCGCCGTTTTTCCCCATTGTGCATTTGCCGTAGAGCATCTTCATCATCGTTGTCTTGCCTGCGCCGTTCGGGCCAAGAAAACCATAGCAGGTATCGGCCTCAACCTCGAAACTCAGGTCGCGGACGGCGTTAACTTTGCCGAAGCTCTTGCTTATATTTTTGACTGTAATCGCAAATTGTGCCATAGTTATTATCCGGAGGGGATTTTATCACGCCGAGGCAGTTTTGGAAACCTCAAACGCCCTGCAATCAGCTACGCAAACGAGCTAATATCTTCTTGTTTGTCAGTTCCCGAATCGCGTCAGCAGCTATCCAGCGGGCGGCTGGTGAATCCGTCTTCCGGATTTCCTTTGCGACCGCCACCGCTTTTTTATTGAGCATCTTGTTTCGCTTGCCTATCTGTCGCAGCGCCCAGTTTACGGCCTTTTTGACGAAGTTACGCTCGTCGTCGGCATAGCGTTTGATAATATTGAAGAACGGGAGGAATTTTTTATCCGGCGCTCTTTTATCGTGGACAGCCAAAGCAGCCATAAGAACAAAACCTGCCCGTCTGACAAATTCCTCTTTGCGTTGGGGCCATTCGATTGCCTTATCCCAGGCAAACGGCGTCTTATCGAACAGCATACCGCAGCAGACATCGCAAACGGCCCAGTTATCGAATTGACGCACCCAGTTATTCATCTGGGATTTAGTTACCCGCTTCAGGTCATCTATAAGAGCAGCTATAACCATCGCTTCGTGGATACCGCTTTCCCAAAGCTCCAGCGCAAGTTTATGGTTGGTCCCGATTTCTTTGGCGAGTTTGCGCATACGCGGCGCCGATACACCTAATGCACGGTCCGTATGAATCGCAAAATTGGTCATACCTGCCAGGTAGTCCGGATCCGCTAAAGATTTGAGCGCATTGATAACCTGATTACAGTTCATCTCGCGACAATGGGGCAATTCGCTGCCGTCTCCCGCGTTTTCATCCGATTATTTGGATATGAGAAAATATACTCCTAAAACGACCACAACAGGGCCTAAAATTTTGGCTATCTTGCCGAATTTTTTGTGCCAGGCCTCTGCCTCATCGGGGCTTATAAACTTATCCAACTGCACCTTTTTGTATGCAATCAGCGACAACAGTCCGCCCCCAATTATCGCTATCAATGAAAATACAATATTCATATCCTACTTCCTTTCTTATGTTTGATACCAAACTTTGGGGCATCCATGCCGTCTTGTTATTTTAATCCTAATACGTCGGCCATCGAATACAGGCCGGGTTTTTTATTTATTAGCCAGCCGGCTGCGCGAAGAGCGCCGCGAACAAATGTGTCCCTGCTGTGGGCGGTATGATTTAATGTTACCGTCTCGCCGAGCGTAGAGAAAATCACTGAATGAATCCCGACAATATCGCCTGCGCGAACCGCGTGCATGCCGATTGTGCCTTTATCGCGCAGTGCATCTTTGCCGCTCCTGCCATTAGTGAGACAGTCAGGAAATTTTTTGCCTGTCGCCTTTGCGATATTTTCCGCAAGCGTCAAAGCAGAGCCGCTTGGTGCGTCTTTTTTGAAACGATGGTGCTGCTCAACAATTTCGACATCGTAATCAGGTCCCAGCATCGAAGCTACTTTACTGACAAGGGCAAACAGGGTATTCATCCCCACGCTCATATTGGTCGCGCAGACAATCGGAATTTTCGAGGATGCCGCTTCGATTTTCTTTCGCTGGCTGTCGCTCAGGCCCGTAGTGCCCAGGACCAAACTTGTTTTATTGCCCGAGCAATAATCAATCGATCTGTCCGCCGCTTCAGGCAGCGAAAAATCGATGACAACATCTGCCTTTGCGGGAAAACCATCCGCCACCTTAACATTCAGTTGGGCAACACCGGCAAGAACGCCCGCGTCTTTGCCTAAGTCGGGATGGCCCGTTTTTTCAACCGCTCCCGCGATTTCAAACACGCCTTCTTCCGCCGCCAGGGCCACAATACGTCTGCCCATTCGACCCGCAGCGCCGCAAATTATCAGTTTTGGTTTCATTTCGCCAACCTCTTATCATTCCCTAATATGCTGTCCATCAATGATAACCGTTTTCAGCGTCATTAGCAAGAGCCGCAAATTATTCACTTGATGTTAAAAGGGGCAATTGGTAAAAATGGGCAATGGTCTGAACCGATAATTTTTAGGAGGCATCGCAATGGACCGAAGAGCGTTTGTGGCAGCAGGTCTCGCCGCCGGGGTGGCGGCAATATCAAGTTCTCACGCGGAAGACAAACCGGCAGCAAAACCAACAGGTAAATTCAAGCTCAAATACGCCCCGGAGTTCGGGATGTTTGAGGCAAGCGCAGGCAAAGACCCCATCGACCAGTTGAAATTTATGGCTGACCAGGGGTTCTCTGCAATGTTCGATAACAATCTCAGCCAAAAACCGCCCGAATTACAGGAAGCAATCGCAAAACAATGCCAGCAGCTTAATCTTGCTATGGGCCCCTTTATCGCCTGCACGGAATTCAGCAGGCCGTCATTAGTCCTGAAGGATAATAAAGTCCGCGAATCGGCTATCGCTAAAATCAAGGCGGCAATCGAGGTTTCAAAACGCACCGGCAATAAAATGGGTATCGTAGTGCCGGGGCAATATGCCAACAACCTGGAATTGGCTTATCAGACCACTAACGTTATCGACAATCTCAAGGCCTGTGCCGAGGTCTGCGAAAAAGACGGCTTCATTATGGTTATCGAGCCGCTGAATAACTGGATAAACCACCCCGGGATGTTCCTCTCCAAAATCCCGCAGGCCTACCAGATTTGCAAAGCGGTCAACAGCCCATCCTGTAAAATTGTGGATGACCTGTACCATCAGCAGATTACCGAGGGCAACCTCATCCCCAATATGGACCACGCCTGGGAGGAAATAGCCGCATTTCATTTAGGCGACACGCCCGGACGAAACGAGCCGACAACAGGTGAAATCAACTATCGAAACATCTTCAAGCACATTCACGAAAAAGGATACCAGGGCGTTCTTTGTATGGAGCACGGCAAAAGCAAACCCGGCAAAGAAGGTGAACAGGCGGTAATAGACGCATATCGCTGGTGCGATAACTATTGAAACAATCCTTAACCAAAAGCTGAAAGGGTGATACTTATGCAGGAAATGGACAGAAGGTCATTTATGAAAACCACAGCCGCGGTTTCGCTCGGAGCAATCGCCTCGCAAATCGGAACAAGGGCCTTCGCCGCGGGCAGCGATAAAATCCGTATCGGGGTCATCGGCTGCGGCGGACGCGGAACTGACGCCGTACGAGATTGCATCGAGTCATCGGAATCTGTTGAGCTGGTAGCGATGGCGGACCTCTTTAAGGACCGTCTCGATGGCGCACTCAAGGTACTGAAAGATGGCATTCCCGACAGGAAAGTCGCTCCTTTGAAAGGATTCAACGTGTCGCCCGACCAGTGTTTCGTCGGCTTCGACGCGTACCAGAAACTGCTCGCCTGCAAACTCGATATGGTCCTGCTGACCGCCCCGCCATATACAAGGCCGATACACCTCAAGGCCGCGGTCGAAGCGGGCAAACATGTCTTTATGGAAAAGCCGGCAGGTGTTGACCCAATCGGCATCAGGTCGGTAATTCAGACGGCTGAACTGGCGGCCCAGAAGAAACTATCAATCGTCGCAGGCACCCAGCGCAGACACCAGAAACACTACCTCGACCTGATTAAAAAAGTGCAGGATGGCGCAATAGGCGAAATAATGACCGCGCAGTGTTACTGGTGCGGCGGCGATATGCTCGGCTATTGGAAATGGTTCGAAAAAGATAAAATGCCAAATGATATGGAATGGCAGTGCAGGAACTGGCCCTGGTTTCTCTGGACTTCCGGCGACCACATCGTCGAACAGCACGTTCACAATATAGACGTTATTAACTGGGCGCTCGACGCGCACCCAGTCAAGGCATACGGTATGGGCGGCAGAGCCGTGAGAAAATACGGCAACATATATGACCACTTCGCCGTCGAATTCGAATATCCAAAAGGAATAAAAGCTACCAGTATGTGCCGACAAATGCCCGCTGGCAGTGAACGCATATCGGAAAACGTCAAGGGAACCAAAGGATTCTGCTACACCGACGGTGCAACCGGCTACATCAAGGGCGAAAACGCATACAGATACGAAGGTCCCAACCCGAATCCATACGTCCTTGAGCATGCCGACCTGATACAAAGTATCAAAGACGGCAAGCCGCTCAATGAGGCCAAACGCGTCGCCGAAAGCACCCTCACCGGAATTATGGGCAGGATGAGCACATATACCGGAAGGGAAATTTCCTGGGACTGGGTTATGAACGCCTCAAAACTTGACCTGATGCCGGCCAAGCTGGATTTCGCAGGCGAACTGCCCGCTGAACCAGTCGCAGTACCCGGCAAAACACAGCTTATCTGACAAAATGGTTTTGAGATTTATCAACTGAACCACCAGGGCGCTGCCCAACAGCGCCCTTTTTTACGCAGCCGGGCTGCAACCATTAAATCGGGATTACCAGATACATGGTATGAGGCGGAAGCGGACTTGCTTTGTGTAGTCAGTATAGCCGGGAAGCTCTTTTTGAAGGGTGAGGTCTTCGAGGTATGTGCGAATGATAAGCAGGAAAATATCTATCGCGACCGGGATAAGAGCATAAATTGAGCCGAGAAGCAAAGCCAATGCAGGCATGAAAATGATTAATCCGACGTAGCCGGGATGACGAACGTAACGGTATGGCCCTTCGGTAATAACATAGTGGCCTCGGTCGATTTGAATGCGGACCCCGCTGGAAAAAAAGTTATTTGTCCACATCGCCCAACAGATAATACAAGAGCCGGTCAGAATCAAAACAAACATCACCGGATACAGGACAATGGGTAACTGGGGCGACCAGTGAAACCGGCCCGCGTCGAGAGCGGCAAGTAAACCGACGGAAAAAGACAAGGGAACGTGGATAGCTAAAAAGATTTTGTCCCACCATTTGACGCCGGGGCCGGGCCTGATGCGTTCCTGCATAAGGTCCTGTTTTTTGGTGAAGAAAACGCCGAACGCGATCATAAAAATCAGGAGAATCGAAAAGAAAAGCCAGCCCTGCCAGTAATCCAGCCGGCCCGCCAATGCAAAGATTGCGACCCCCATCGCAATAATACTAATAAAGGAGCGTATCATTATCCTTCGGTATGAGAACTTTTTCTTTACGTCAGTTTGTGCGTCTTGCATTTTATTTTCTCAGGGCTTCCCAAACAGCCGCCAAACAGGTAAACTCATTGTCGAAAGTATATCCTTTAACGAAATTTATTGAAAGGAGAAGATATGTACTGCAACAATATGCCCCATGACGGTATGCTGCCTGTTTTTATTGTTACTATTGTGGCCCTGGCGATACTTCTTTCCCTGGTTGTGCTCCTGGTAAAAACCTGGATTAACTGCATGATTTTCCGCAAGGCGGGTTATTGCTGGGCGTGGGGATTACTGACTTTAGTGCCGATTGCAAACATAATTCTGCCGTTTGTTCTTGCGCTGGGCGACTGGCCCGTACGCAAAGAGCTTCGCCGGCTGAAAGACGCCGCCAAGACACAGGCAACCTAACTCCGTCTCTTAAAAAAATAGTTAAAGGAGTTACCTTATGGGATTAGAAAATCCTCAACGCGTCAGCGTAATCGACCCCATCAGCCCGGCCATTGAGCACGTCCGGCTGATGCTTTTCAAACCGTTTGATCTATCAAAATGGCTGACAATCGGTTTTTGCGCCTGGCTGGCGCAACTCGGCCATGGAGGCGGTGGCGGCGGGGGCAACGGATGGAAAGAGTACGGCCACGGCGGCCCGATAATGGAGACTATCAAAAGCAACGTAATCGCTCATCTGGCCGTCATAATATTAGTGGGGGCGATTGTAATCCCGATAATCATAATTATAGCGGTGGTTCTTTGCTGGCTGCGAAGCAGAGGCCAGTTTATGTTTGTCCATTGCGTCGCGGGCAACAAAGCCGAAGTCGTCGTTCCCTGGAACAAGTTCGCCCGACACGGCAATTCGCTCTTTTTGTTCCGCATTGTACTCGGGTTTATTGGATTCCTTGTAATAGGACTTCCAGTTGCGGCCGCTATCTTCACCGGTTTTGTTATGTGCGCAACAGGATTTAATCCGGCAGCTATAATGGGTTTGACCGGGGCCATTTTTGTTGCCGTTGTTGTCGCGGTCTTATTTGGCCTAATCGCCAAATTCACCACGGATTTTGTCGTGCCGATTATGTTTTTGAATACCGACAGCTGCATCGCCGGCTGGAAACAATGCCTCGCACTTATTAGCGGCAACAAAGCACGAATGCTTCTGTATATCCTGTTTCAGATTGTGATATGTTTGGTTATAGCATTTATCGCTTTGACCGTTTGCTTAGTCACCTGCTGCTGTTGTTGCTGCCTTCTCGTGCTTTTTGTTTTACCGTATGTGGGGACAGTGATTCTGCTGCCCCTTTTCGCTTTCAAACGGGCGTATTCGCTCTTTTACCTTCGCCAGTTCGGACCACAATTTGACGTTTTCAGCGTGCAGCCGGCATAGGCGGTTATGACCGACCGTAACAATAAACAGACGATTTTTATAAGCGCTGCCGAACCCAGCGCCGACAGACACTGCGCAGCCCTTATACGCATTATGCGACAGGCAAATCGGGATTTGGAATTTGTCGGCGTAGGCGGCCCCAAAATGGCCCAGGCCGGCTGTACCCTTATCGAAAACACCGTCGGCCGGGCCGCGATGACTTATAATGCCTTTGCGCATGTCTCTCATTATTACCGGCTCATAAAACAAGTAGCGAATTTCATAACAACCAATAAGCCGAATCTCGTAATTGTCTGCGATTCGCCCGCCTTCAACTTTCATATCGCAAAGGCCGCCAAAAAATCAGGAATAAAAACGCTGTTCTATGTTGCGCCTCAGCTCTGGGCCTGGGCCCCCTGGCGAATCCGCAAGTTGCGAAAATGTTGCGACAAACTTTGCTGCCTTTTGCCCTTCGAGCAGGAATGGTTCACAAGCCGTGGTGTCGCAACGGAATTCGTCGGCAACCCCCTGCTTGACGAGCTGACCCAGTCGGATTTGAACAGGGCAAAACGTGATTACCGCAAGTTCAATCCCGCCAACGCTAAAATCGCGATTATCCCCGGCTCAAGAACCGCCGAAGTCGGAACGCTTTGGCGGCCGATGCAGCAAATCGCAATTGCCCTGCGAAAAATATATCCCCGCGCGACTTTTACGACGGTGGCCGTCGATGAAGCAACCAGGGGCGCACTGGATTCGACCCGCCTGATGGGATTTCGAACCGATTACTCGATCGACTCCGTATATCAGACTACAAGAAATTCCGATTTCGCTCTCGTCGCAAGCGGCAGCGCAACTTTGCAGGTGGCTTCCGCCGGATGCCCGATGGTTATTATGTATCAGACCAGCCCGATGCTGTGGCATCTCGTCGGCCGATGGTTAGTTACCACTAAATATCTGTCTCTGGTCAATATCCTCGCGGGCCGCGAACTTGTGCCGGAGTATATGCCCTATTTCCGTTCGATTGAACCGATTATCGAAACAGTCCGTAACCTGCTCGAAGATAAAACCCGGCTGGCGCAAATTAATGCCGACCTGCTTGCGCTCGTCGGGCCGTTGACCTCCAAAAAAGCGGGCAGCGCCGTCGCCCAAATCGCCGCATCGATGCTGGCGTTCGATAATTACAATAAAACTGCCGAAGCCGGCTTATAACCTAGGGCCGGAATTACAAATCTACAGCAAAATACGACAATTTTGCACGGCGCAAAGTCGATAGCCATAACATCTTCACAGGAAAGCACTTAGGATATGTAAAATTATTAAAAAACTTGCTGTAATCTATTGCAATAAACCTGCCCAAAGGTGTATAATGAATGTGACTTAGTGAAAAGTAAATAGTTCTTTTCTTCCAATTAAGGTTTTGGTTTCTGTAGGGCAGCGGAAATCTAAATAATTGTGTAATATTTTACCACTGTCTTACAATAGCCGGAGTGACGAACTCCGGCTTTTTTATTTGATAAAATACCACATGGCCAATAATTTATTGCAATGGTGGCCAGAGTATTTCGGTCCTCCATTCATTCCCAAGGACAGCGAAATCTTTAAAATCTATGAATGAATCAGGAAATATATCTACCTGCAGCGGACATGGCCCAGACGTACATGGTGGAAATGAAGTGACCCATTGGAGCCAATATTCTGCCAGTATGGCAAGGTCTTCTAAGTCCACATCGCAATCACCATTAAAATCTGCCGTCAAACCGTGCGTGTGGGCATAATCCGGGTCACATGCCTGAGCATACAGCCGGATGTTGTCAAACATCACGTTGCCGGTGCCGCCGGTGTTCTGAGAGCCGTTCGGGAGACAACGCTCACCAAAGCCGAGGTAGAAAGCGCTCACTGCTGCAAGTTGCACCACGTTTGGCGTCCCCGCGGAGTTGATGTCCTTGAGTGAGACATACCATTGTGTCCAGGAAGTTACCTGTGCGGCATTGCCGTCCGGGTTATCGAACACACCGACGTTGCCCGCTGAATCTTCAAGAGCTACATACATCCTGTCGTAAACCGTGTCAACCGCGTTAGTCGCGACCCCGATATAATCTACTCTTAAAGCCACGGGCTGCAAAGCAAGCACGCTGGTGTCCGAGAATACCGTGCCGCCGCTGCCGTAATAGCGTTTTACTTCTGAGAATTGTTTTGTAGCAGTTGACTCGTCATAAGAAAAATTGCCATGTTTCCCGTCGGCATCAAGTACAAAACTCAAAGTCCCACTCGGTGTTATTGGGGGGCCGCCGCCGCAAGTGGCGGCATAACCCATCATCCAGTTGGCGTTTATATCCGCCGTATTGTTGTAATCTTCAAAGTCCTCGATAGTGATATACGACGCAGGAGTAAAGCTCCAAACGGTACCGTTGCTGAGGCCTCCTCCCCATATCGTTGTGCCGTTAACTTCCGCTATCTTCCAGTAGTAGGTTGTGCCCGGCACTAAAGGTCCGTACCAGTTAGTTGCTAAGCTCGAAAGTGAATATGAGGTGCCGGTCACGGTGGCTCTGTAAATCTTGGTTGCGGTGTTGGTGCCGGTGGCACTAAGTACCGACGCGTTGTCCGTGCCAACGTATACCCGGTGCCCATCGGTGCTGGATGCCCAGTCGCCTGCCGTCCAAGTTAATGCCAACGGTTCGTTTAAGCCGACCTGTCCGTCTCGAGGTCTTGGATTGTATGCCTTACCATCGTGGGTCCTGAAATTCCAGACGAGGCCTTGCGCTAACACATTGCTGTTGTTTGTCTCGTCTATTCTCCAGTAGTAATTGGTATTCAGTTTGAAATTAAAATCGGCAATAGTCCAGTTGCACGGGTCGCCGTTCGCGTCATATCTCGAACCCTTATAAAGCGCCGATGCGGTTGTCGCAGAATTGACGTCCGCAAAAGATGTCCCGAAATACACGTCGTGCTGTTTTGCCAAATCACCTGGCTGCCAGCTAAGCGTGATGCCGACATTAACATCGTTGACTCTATAATGAACGTTCGTCGCAAGGTTAGCCGGCGAAGGCCCCCAGGCATTGACCATATCGTTGTAGTTGCTTATTAATGTTGTCCATGTGCCGTCATAAAAAGGTGTTGCGAGGATGCCGCGTGAGGAATAAATACGGCCGTTCACGATGAGGGCGGAAAGAGTGCTGGTGGCGTCGCCGTGAATGTGCAACGTACCGCCGCTAATATCGATTTTGTTTTGAGGTCTGACCTGGGAGAAAACAAAATTGCTGTCTCCTGTGCACTCCAGTGTTCCGCCATACAGGGCGATATCGCCGTAATAGAGCGTAACTGCGGGGACGCTAATGCTTCCGCCATACATAATCGCCCTGCCGTAGGTGAGGCCAAATTGACTGCCGATAACCATACCAAAAGCGCCTGCGAACTGCGCAACAGTTACTGTGCCGCCAAGTACCTTCAGTATGCCCTTTCCACTTGTGTTGCTATCAAAGGTGCCCCAAGTAGCGATTTCGACTCCGTATCCGAAGTTGACATTTCCTGAATACACATCTACTTCGCAGTCAGGAGCGCCTACCCATGACCATGGCATCATCATCAAGTGGCAACAGGCCGCATCGCCGGTGATACACGGCCCGATCGGCCCTGTGGGAATAACAGCGTCGCCGCAAGGCTCTGATTGTGCGAAACAACTCCAGTTGTCAGGATTATTCCAGTTGCAGTCGCTGCCAACTGGATTCCATTGAGAGAGCCAATCCCAACAGTCACCATATGAAAAATCGCTTATTGCCAGAAGGCATACAAAAACAGCGATTAAACAAATTGCCCGTGTGGTTGACATTGGCAACCTCCTCAAAATCTTCATATAAAGCCTCTCCAAAGCAAACCAGGCAACGCCAGATGCCCCCTCGCATCCGGCACCAATTGTCTTACTATATACTTTATAAACATGGGCTGAATTTGTCAAGAAAATTGTGTTTTTCCCGATTTGAGATTGGATTTGCCTAACTATCTGCAAATGCAGAAGTTGTGAGTGATAAAATGTTAGAAAAATGACGGGTGTCCTGGCGGATTTTAGCAGGGGCCGCTTGCGCTGATGTGAGCGGCCAGAAGAATGTGCCTTAGCCGGTCGATGTTGAGCTGATTGAGATAGTCCTCCGTAAAATCCAGTTTGAAACGTCCG
Source organism: Sedimentisphaerales bacterium (assembly GCA_049516395.1). Classification (GTDB taxonomy): domain Bacteria; phylum Planctomycetota; class Phycisphaerae; order Sedimentisphaerales; family Anaerobacaceae; genus Fen-1362. The sequence goes on from JBEKTD010000002.1 coordinate 197,671, forward strand.
TGGAAATTTTTGATGCGTCTTTTAAGCTCATCCCTGTCGAGGGCGGCTATCGAGGTCGCTGTTTGTTCAAAAAATTCTTTTGACGTCATTGCATCACCTCTTGTCATATACGACGCTTTTGCGAAACCGGGCCAACGATTTCTGTATCGACGTGGCAATTGTGCGGCTTTTACAGGAATTTGTTTTTTACGCAGAATGCGTTAAAATCATACTGAGATTGCGAAAAAAATTATTATGCGATTTGCGTATGGTCTGATAAGTTTCTTGTATGAAAACAAAAGAGCTGGATTATCACCTGCCGGCGGAGCTGATTGCACAGCGGCCGGCGAAAAACCGCGAGCAGTCACGACTGTTGGTCTTGGAGCGGCAAAACGGGCTGTTAACCGACACCCGCTTTGACAAAATAGGGGAATTTCTGCGCAAGGGCGATTGCCTCGTTCTCAACGACACAAAGGTCCTGCCCGCGAAGTTTTTTGCAAAACGCCGAACAGGGGGCTCGCTCGAAGGATTGTTTTTGCATCAGCAGGATAACGCCTTCTGGGAGGTAATGCTCAAAGGCCTCGGCAAAATCAAAACGGGGGAACGTATCCAGTTGATAGATATCGCAGGCGAGAACTTTTGTTGCGCAGAGCTTATAGAGAAAAAATCTGATGGCAAGTGCCTCCTGAAAGTGGAAGCCGAAGAACCGGCTCAAAACATTCTTGAAAAGATTGGTTTCCCGCCGTTGCCGCCTTATATAAAGAGAGATGCCGATTTAGACCAGGCCGTTGAGGATAGATTAAGATACCAGACGGTTTACGCACGTAATCCTGGCGCAGTTGCAGCGCCCACAGCCGGCCTGCATTTCACAAAAAAAATGATTGAAAAGCTTAAACATAAGGGGATTGAGTTTGCCTATGTCACGCTTGCCGTTGGCGAGGGAACTTTTAAGCCCATAACCACTGAAACGCTCGAAGAACATCAAATACACCAGGAACACTTCAGCCTCGACAAAAAAAACGCGGAATTGATAAATCGCGCCAAAAAAACCGGCGGCAGAATTATCGCCGTCGGAACCACTTCTGTTCGTGTCCTGGAAACCGCGGGAGCACAAGGGCGATTGTCGGCAACTGACGACTCAACCCGCCTGTTTATCAGGCCGGGCTACAAATTCAAAATGGCCGATGCGATGATTACCAATTTTCATCTCCCGCAATCCACACTAATTGCGCTTGTCGGGGCATTTACAGGCCTTGATGCGATACTGGCTGCCTACCGATACGCCATCGAGAATCGCTACCGCTTTTACTCCTACGGCGACGCCATGCTAATAATTTGACATTCGATGCTGATGAGGTTATATATTCCGGGCAAGGGAATATCGAATAATGGATTATTGTATAAGCAGGAGTTTAAAAATGAACAAGCGAATTCTGGTTGGCGTGGTTTTGACGGCAGTTGTGGTTTATGTGAGCAGTTGTTGCGAAATGAAATGCTGTGCTAAAAAGTGTAAGGAGCCGGGAAAAATGAGCGTTAAAACGGAACCATTCGGAAAAACCGCTGACGGGCAGCAGGTTGATATTGTGACACTGACGAACGGTAAAGGACTTACTGCCAAGATAATGACCTACGGCGGAATCATCGTCTCGTTTGAGGCCCCAGACAGAAACGGAAAACCCGGAGATATTGTCCTGGGATTTGATAACTTGGACGGGTATCTCAAGGGGAGCCCGTATTTCGGCGCGATAATCGGGCGATATGGCAACCGTATCGCCGGGGCGAAGTTCACCTTGGACGGCAAAGAATATAAGCTTGCGGCAAACAACGGGGAAAATTCTTTGCACGGCGGGATAGTCGGCTTCGATAAAGTTGTCTGGAAGATTGAAAAAGCCCAAGTAAAGGACAATAAGGCCGAATTGAAACTCAGCTACACGAGCAAAGACGGCGAGGAAGGTTTCCCCGGTAATCTCAAGTGCATCGTTACCTATGCCCTTACATCGGATAATAAGCTGGAAATGAAATATGAGGCAACAACTGACAAACCCACGGTCGTGAATATGACGAATCACGCCTACTGGAATCTCGCAGGTCAGGGCAACGGCGATGTTCTGGGCCACGAGCTGACGATAAACGCATACAAATACACCCCGGTTGATAAAGGCCTGATACCAACGGGAGAGCTTAAGGACGTCAAAGATACGCCGCTGGATTTCACAAAGCCGATGACGATTGGCTCCCGGATAAAACAAATTGATATCGGCGGCTATGACCATAACTTTGCGCTCAATGGTAAGACGGGAAAAATGAAGCTCGCCGCGAAAGTTTATGAGCCGACAAGCGGACGCGTGATGGAGATACAAACAACCGAGCCGGGAGTGCAGTTCTACAGCAGCATCGGGCTTGATGGTTCACTTAAGGGCAAGGACGGCAAGGCCTATGTCAAATACGGCGCACTATGCCTCGAAACGCAGCATTATCCCGATTCGCCCAACAAGCCGACTTTCCCATCGACTGTTTTTCGACCGGGTGAAAAATACGAGACGACTACAATACACACGTTCTCGACAAAATAAACCGTCAGCCGGTGTTTATTTCGATTCGTAGTTGCCGAACTCGCGGAAAACCGATTCCGTCAATTCTGTTTTCTGCTGAGCACGTGACAGGTCGTTATTCACAAACAGCCGCCCGTCATTTACATCGACGGCCTGCAGGAAAACACCCGTTCCCTCAGCGGCCCTGCAATTTCTAATTGTCGCGCCATTCACTTTTTCGAGGACGATAGCGGCTCGACTGTCGCCGAGATGCGCCTGTCTGCCGAAAAAGCCGTCGATTTCGACGTCGCTGACGTTCTCGCACCATATACTATTGCTGAAAAAGTCAGGCAATCCTTCATCCCATTCTGTTTCAAACCCGCCGATTTTCAGCCCGGCCACGTCTTTGCAGTAAATCGCCGGTATATCGTGCTTGAACTGCGCGGTCGCCAAATTGGCACTCGTCCGCAGGTCGAAATTCCCGCCGTATGACTCGCTCAACGGGCCATTTTTCATTTTTACTTTAACATTGTCAAACAGGAGGTCTTTGATGATGCTGTTTTTGCTGCCCCACACGACGATACCGCTCTCGGATTCCGCGATGATATTCGAGAAACGAACATTTTTAATATGGCCAAGTTTTTTAATGTCCGCTGTATTGGCAAGAGCTGAAACCTGTATCGGTTCCGCATGTCCCCACCAGTGGCCCGTGTGCAGGCGGGTTTGAATGGTAATGTTCGAGAACAGGATGTTTTCAACCGAGGCCTCATCGCGGACGTTTACGAGCAGCCCTCGATTGGATTCGCGGATGATAATATTTGAAAAGGCGCAGTTTTTAATGTCCCCGCCCGTGTAGCCGACGCGAAGCGCGGTTGACCGCGATTGCAGCGTGCAATTGGTCACGGTTATATTTTCGGTTTTGCCCGGCCCGAGCGGGTCGCCGCCGAGAATCTGGTGATGGCGCGGGTCGCCTATTGAGGTAATCGCAATCCCGTCGTCGCCCGCGGAGATAACACAATCGCTGATATGAACATTGGCACACGAGGTGCAGTGAATCCCGTCGTTATTGGGCACTCCAAGCGGATTATCTATGCGAACGCCAGAGACAACGACATCCCTGCATCGGTCCAGGTGAACCGTCCAGAGCGGGGCGTCTGTGATTGTAATATCCCGAATCAGCACATTTTTGCAGAGCGAAAACGCGACAAGCCGGCCGGGCCTTTCGTAAGGAATAACCGGGCCATCCGCTGTGCCGAACTTCGGGTCCATATATTCCCTGCCCTGTCGCGTAAATTTAGGGTCAAAATCGCCGAACCTCTCGGCCCCGGTGCGAGTGCTCTTCATATCCATAAAACTTGTTCCGCTGCCGTCAATTGTGCCCCTGCCTGTGATTGCGACATTGTCAGCGTTTGCAGCCGATATGAGACCGTATCTTTGACCATTGATGATGTAGTCGTTGAGGTCAGTGCTACCTTTAAGAACTGCCCCTGCTTCGAGATGCAAAGTTGTATTGCCTGATATTCTTATCGGCCCCGTGCGAAACACCCCCGCCGGAATCGTAACCGTGCCCCCACCTGCTCTCTCGCAATCAACAAACGCCTTATTTATCGCGGCGGTGCTGAGCGCCTTCGCGTCACCAATCGCCCCATACTCGGTAACGACAAAAGTTTGGCTCGTGTTTTTCACGCAGGAACTCAATCCCAAAACAGACACTATTGCCGCTGATGTCAGAATAATTTTGCGAAGGCGCATATTCTCTCACCCAAGATAAATTTTGTCGCCGGGTTTGATGGTGGGTATCTTATCGCGCTTTTCAGCAACGTCTTCTCTTGTCAGGGCAAAGCCCGGCGAAATCTCGATAATACAGTCAGGCGAGCCGTCAGCTTTTCGCGGGACCTTCACGCCTGCCGATTCAAGCCAGACAGCCGCGCGGTCAACCATCATTTGCCTGGCGGTCTGGGCGCTGTCAACGCCTGTCGCGTTTTTCGCCGGCGCAAATTCCTCGCTGCGGACGGTTTGAAGGATAATCGATTTCCCGGCGAGAGGCAGTGCGTCAAAAACAAAACTCTCCAGCTTAACGCCATTCGGCTCTTTTGGTTCGACTCGCCGACCCTCCTCGTCAACATACGGGATTTTCTTTGCCGCCCTGTGCAAAGGCAACACGAAACCGTGCTTATTGAGCCGCTCGATGAAATTGACGCTGATAATATGAATGGCAATACTGCCAAGTTCAAAAGCAAGCGAGCCGTCGGGATTTCTCTTTTCCGCAAGCTCATCGGGGAGGTCGCTGTATTCGATAACAGTTACCTTGCCGTCGGCCAGACAGAAGTTGCCAAGTTTCTCGAACGGGCCTGTTTTGCTCAGCCCCTTCGATGACATCTCCGCACCGTCAAGTGTGTGCAGCCCGATGAACAGCGGGTCGAAGATATTTATGAGGGGATTATCAACCTGGTAGTAGCTTACGAACTCAATGCCGCGTTTTTGCATATCAGCCATCGCGCCCGAGTTATAAATCGCGCGCAAACTGCCGCCGTGGCCGTCGGGCGAGGTGGCGATTGTGTCAATATCAGACAGAAGGATTTTGCCGTCTAATGAAAAGTTAGGCAGAGTCCCCTGCTGAAATATGAAAACGTCGTTTTTGCTCAGGCCGTAGTAATTGTTGGCGGAAAAAATATCCAGTGTTTGCTGATAATTGAGAGGACTGGTCATAATATACCAGGGACAGCTTGTATGGTATTTTTTATAGGCCGCTGAAATGCTCTCCGCGAAAATCTGGAAAAGCGTCTTATTTTTAACCGGGCTTATGGGAAAATTCCCTTTGGGCCCGTCAAAACCCAGCCGGGTTCCTTGTCCGCCGGCAACAACAAATGCCGCGACTTTACCCTGAGAAATCAACTTGTCACCCAGCTGACGCGCCTGGTCGTATTTCCCTCGTTGCCCGGCGTCGCTCGGCTGATGAGCGTAAAACGGGGCGGGCGCAAGCTTGTCAGGCAGTTTAAAAGGCGAGGTGTTCAGTACAAATTCTTCCCGCCAGCGATTTAACTGGGCAAAATCCAATTGGTTAATCTGAATAAGAAGCCGGCCTTGTCTGGCCGGGCCAAGCCGGTCCCAGAAGGCCAAAATGTGGCTTTGGCCATGCTTTTTCAGGACGGTTTTCAGATTTTGAAGCTTGTTTTGGTCTGTCATAGGCCTTTTCCCACACTAAAAACAGCATTTATAGGGTATCGACGAGGAATTTTCAAGGGTTATAGTATTTTTTGCCGAAAACCCTATTGACAATAGTATGGGACGGCACTATACTGAATAGCGAAATTAGGCAGGTACAAAAGTAGCAATTATATAACTTTAGCCGTAATTATAATGTACCCCCCAATATCATAACCTGCCTGTTAGAAGTGGTTTGGTGTTGCTTGACTCGAATCAGCGGCGTTTTTGAGTTGCAAAACCAGCCAACAAGTCCTATAAAATCTGGTCTGAATGTGCTTTTTGCCGGCCGGTTCCGAGCGAAAAAATTTAACAGAGATTCGCGGAGAATGCGGGCGATAATGTGTGGTTGAGAACAGGTAATAATCCGTCTTTTACCATGCCACTTTGTGCTTTAGGACGGCCGGATAGCGAATCTCAAAAAATGTATAGGAGAAAACAAATGAGAAAGAAAGGTTTTACGTTGGTCGAGCTGCTGGTCGTTATCGCGATCATCGCTCTGCTGATGGGTATCCTGATGCCGGCACTGGCCAGGGTCAGGATGATTGCCTACCGTATGGTCTGCGGGTCAAACATGTCAGGCATAGGCAAGGCGCTTTTGCTGTATGCCGGTGATGCCCAGGAATCATATCCAATGCCTGGCTATGCGGGAGGGCCGGTAGTTTACCAACTGACTGAAAAGCTTAACCATTTCGACGGCACCAACAACGGTACCGTGGTAAGCATCTCATCTGTCTTTGGTGGAGGATTGACTAATGGCGGTGGCGCAGCAACTATGGGTTCTTTGTTCTATATGCTCGTAAAATACCAGGATGTCTCACCAAAACAGTTTATCTGCAAGGGTGACTCCGGCTCAGAAGTTTTCAAGCTCTCAACTTACTCCACAACAGTGACAGACCTGACCAAGGTTTACGATTTTGGCAACCACCCGGGCAAACACTGCAGCTACGCTTACCATTTTCCATTCTCCAGAACCGGTACAGGCACCCCATCAACAGGGTTCCCGATTTCAGTTAGCAGCGCGCCAAGCAGCCCCCTCGCGGCAGATAGAAACCCAGGCCTGGATAAAAACGCCGCTACTTATATAAAGGGCGGAGATAGCGGCGGGACACTCGCGACCGGCGTAACTGACACTTCACCTTGTACAACGTGGACCAATAACAACAACCAGTACGTGGACAAAGATTTCTTGTATAACGCCTATGCCCATCAGCGCGAAGGCCAAAACGTCCTGTACAATGACGGCCACGTGAAATTTGAATCAACAGCCAACGTGGGCATAAATAACGACAACATTTATCAAAGATGGCCGTCTACTCCCTCTGACTGGTCAGGGACCGGCACATCAATAGTACCGCTTAAGCAATACCTCGAAGCATGCGGGCGCCTCCCGAGCTCTTCAGACTACAAATCTCCAGACAATTACACAGATCTCGTGCCGGGGGATGTGACAGATGCACTTGTGATTAATGACCTCCCTGACGGCGGCAGCAGCTAATAGTCCAAAGCATCGTTGTTTAACAAGCGGCCTTATCTCGTATAAGGCCGCTTTTCTTTTGCGCCAGGTCCGGAATTTCAACAGACAATATCCGTTTTCGGACTACCATTTCCACGTTGACCAGACAACCGTGTATTCCAGCGTTACCGTCGCGTTCGCGCCAACCTTCACCGGGAATCTCGCTGTATATGCGTCTTTCTTCTCATAGTCCTGCGTCGATTTCTCAACCTCCCAGTAAACCCATCTCGCGAACTTCTCGTCCACAAAAACCGTAACCTCCTCATTCTTCCTGTTTCGCAGCTCAATTTTGTGCGACTCCCGATGTTTGCCGAATTCCTCCTTGTTTTCAACCAGCGTATGCTCCGCGACAATATCGAACGCGTCGCCGATATAAAGCGACAGCTTCTCATCCTTCGGCGTATGGTCAATCTCGTCCTCGCCCACAAACTGCAAACTGTTGTCCGCCGGGTCATTCTTGAAAACCCTGATTTTGCCCTTCGGCAAAGCAATCCCCAATTTATTTTCCTTCTTGTTCTCGAATTCAATCTTGACCATCACCTTTTTATTCTGGTCGCCGCCCCTTGGGTTCCAGTAGTCGCTCCGCTCGTAAACGTAAACCTTCTTCGCCTTCACTCCCTCCGCCGGCTCGATAAACTCAATCTGCTTGACCTGGTTATTATTTATCGTGCTCTTTCGCCCCAGCGTGTACATATGATATTCCATAAACGACTTTTCCTCAAATCCCGCTTCTGCAACCGTTTTATCCAAAGCCATCCTCATTGCCCCCATTGCCCTTGGCGCCGCCGGCTGAATCCTCCTCACGTCTCCCGCAATCAGTTTCAGCGTCGCATCCTTATAACCCGCGCCGCTGTCATTATTTATTGTCACCCAGCCCGAAAAATCCAGCGCGGTATCGTCCTTATTCAAAATCGCTGTGTAATCCGCTTTCCACCCAATCGCCGCCGTCGTATATGTAACCTCGCAAAGCTGTTCGCCCGATTTTTCTGCACTCGTCAGCCACACTAATGTTGGCCTTGTCACCAAATCATCAGGCAATTCCTTTAAAGCAATCTCCTCGACATTTTTCCGCTCAATCACTTCTATGCCGTTGCTGCTCTGCAAAATCAAATCCGGCCCTACCGCCGCAGATAGTTTGCCGTCAATGACTTTCTTCGCATCCGACCCGCTGCCCTGCACAACCACCCTGACGTCCTTATCGATATACCGTTTCAGCAAACTGTCCGTATTCACAAGGTCATATTCGTAATTCTGTTCCAGCACTGACACCGCCCCGGGCGCAGACAGGCACGAGAACTTCACGCTCGTCGGGTCGATTGCTGATGCCACGTCCGTGAACCGCATCGTGTTTTGCCCCTTCTCGAAATTCATTTTGCGCGCCTCGCGCACCACCGCGAAATTATCGTTGTAAATCGTCAGCCCCACGCCGGGCTTATTCACAACGGCCGGCTCGTTCGCCCCAGCCCCGCAACAAACCGTGCTTAAAATAGCCATCAATACTAATGAGTAAAATTTCTCTCGCTTCATTTTGATTTCTCCTTAATTATTTTTCTTTTCTTAATATGCGCCAACCCTCTGCCTTCTCCCTTTTTACTGTTTTCCGCATCCCTAAATCGACAATCAGCAATCGACATTCGGCAATCTCTTGTATTCTCCCGCCCCCTTCCCCGTGAGTAAAGCAAAAACAATAAAAACGAGGTTTGCTTATTGTCATTGCAAAGTTTACCCGCCGTGTTGTTTGGCAGGTGAGTCCCGCCTTACAGTAAAGTAAAACTTGGCATTCCAAGGACCGATAACATTGCAAATCCGCCGACCGCTCGTTGCGGTCATATAAATATTGAAATTCTTAAAATCAGCGAAATCTGCCGCATCGGGCGTTTATTATCCACGCCCGATTTCGCCTTCGTTATTGACGAGCTGGATAAAAACCGTTATTATCGGCTTATCAAGCGGATGTGGCGGAACTGGCAGACGCACAGGCTTCAGGTGCCTGCGGGCTTTGGCCCTTGGAGGTTCGACTCCTCTCATCCGCATTACACTCGCCAGCTGCCCTGCGAGCTTCCCCAATCAACTCAGGGCTTAACGAAGGGGCCTCATTAGGCCGATAAATACTTGGGCTAAAACCGCATTCTCAGGACGTTTTTTTCGAGACACTAAAAACTTATGACGAACTTGTTATTGACATTTCAAAATCGCGTAACGCATTTGCAGCCAGCGCTGCTTTTGACGCTCGCGGTCGTTACCATTGCCGCCGGACTGTTTGTATTACTCGGCGGACTCGGCTTCAAAAAAGTTACGTTTGTCGTAATAGGCCTCTTTTTCGGCGCATTCTGCACGTTATTTTCTTCCGGCACAAATCCGTTTCTTGCTGCCGCCGTAATAGGCATCTTTGCCCTGGTTGCGCTTAAACTGCAGGAGACGTTTCTTGTGCTGACTGCCTCAGCCATAACCGTCGTAATCGGCTATTTTCTGCTCATTAGGCCTCACTTCCGCCCCTCAAGCGACATCCTGTCCGTAATCAGGCAGTTGACCATTGGCGTCCCCTACTACAACTGGCCCCTGCTGCTCGTGCTAACTGCCTTGCCATTCGTCATTATATCCTGGCAGGGCGCCTCAGCGCTCTTCACCTCCGCCACAGGAACAATACTTGTCCTGGCAGGAACGGCCATGGCTTTGCTGAATTTCGGCTATCCCGCCGTCAGCTATATCACCACAAAACAGGATATTTTCTTCGCGGTACTCGTCCTGGCGACAATAGCGGGCACTATCGTCCAGTTGTGGCTCCTGCCTGAAATTAATGTGCGATTTGCCGCTGCAAGGAAGGCCGCCAAAACCAAATTTGAAAAAGTCAAAACTGGTAAAGGCGATGCCGCAGAAAAACCAAAAACCGCAACTTGGCGCACGGCTTAACCACCATGGCTTGAATTTTGAAAAAGGAGAAGAGTAAATGAGTTTTTCGCTGCTTTTGGCGCGAACAGCGCACCATCTTGACAATGTCAATGTTGAGTACGGCACTAAATACGTCCTGCGTGCCCTCGATTACGTCTGGCAGCAGACAACCCTTCTCACCTGGTTACAGGCAGTCATTGGTATTTCATTCGGCGTCATCATCCTGATGTATGGCTGGAAAATCTATAAGACGCTAACCGTCATCGGCTTTGGCCTCCTCGGCCTCTTTCTCGGCCAGTTGGTCGGCGCTCAGTTCCAAAAACCCCTCCCCGGTGCAATCATCGGCTGTGCCCTTCTTGTCATCCTTGCTATTCCCTTAATGCGGTGGGCGGTGGCTATTCTTGGCGCCGTGGCGGGCGGGATACTTGCCGCGGGAATATGGCACTCCTGTAACCTTCCCCAGGAATTTGTCTGGGCTGGCGCGCTAACCGGCTTAGTCGCAGGTGGGATGATATCCTTCGTCGTCTTCAAACTCTCCGTTATGTTATTCACAAGTTTGGCCGGGACATCGCTTATCGTCATCGGCGTGTTCGCCCTTATTTACCAGTACGAAAACATGCCAGGCGAGCCAGCAACAATGCATCTCAACCGGCTTTATTACAGCAATCCATGGTTCTTGCCCCTACTGCTCACCGTAGGAACCCTTTTAGGCATACTTATTCAATTCCGGTCCGGCAAGGGCTCAAAGGAATAGTCCGTCTAATACCGAATTCTGAGTGATTCTTTAATCTCCTGCAAAGAAAATTGTCTAATTTAACATCAAAGGTCTCATAATATGCCATAATGATATTCCTTTTGCGGGAAAAACAAAATTTTTTAAGCAAAACCAACAAATTGCCCAAATACTCTAATCTTCCCAAATTAACACTGCCGATAGAGTAGGTATCGAAGTCAAATTACTCTAATATGGAGATTAGATTATGAGTGAAGCGACAGTAGCGACTGAACAAAGGAAAAACACACGAACACAGGTTGCATGGCCGGTAAGCGTCTGGCTACCAGAGGCAAACAGCTTTTTTAACGGCAGAAGCAGTAACATAAGCAGCGGCGGCGTGCTGGTTCGAATTCCTGCAACTACGCCTTTGCGAACCGGGCACATTGTTGAATTGAATTTCCCGCGCACAATGGCCCTTGCCAAGAGAAAAGGCAGTTTCGCGAGGATAAAGAGCGGAAGAGTTGTGCGAATCGAACGAGGCGAATTGCTTGACGACGCCACAATAGGCATCGGCATCGTCTTCGAGAGTATCGAGTCATAAGACGTTTTTAATTTAGACACGGATTTACACTGTATATGATTTTTTCCCTGTGTCCTCTGTGGCTAAAAAATTTATTCGAAATAAGAAATGCCGAGTGGCATTTTCTGACAGCACATCCTCGACAGCACAACCCAGTGGGTAGCAGTTGAGGGCAAGCAGAGGTATGAGCAAGCTATTGGCCGGCGATGATTTGAGGGTCGCCGGCCAATTTTTTTGCGCCCTTGGTTAGCCCCGAAGCCAGCTTCGGGGTGTCTTATTTGGCATTAACTTTCTTTCATCCGGCCGAGTTTATAACCCAAAAAGCCGACCACGGCTATGCCAATAATATGTACTAAAAACCATCCACCGTGGAGAAACTGCAAGGTCTCGGGCAGGGCCACTAACAGCAGATTCGTATGCTCAACCATTGTTCTACTCCTTTACCTAAACCAGTATTAGTTTCGAACGCATGTTGTTTGAGACATGATGACGGCCAGTATTGTCTCAAAGCCGACATAAGACCGCAACTCTTTTCTGGTCTGTAGCTTCTGCCTTTTTTTATTAGCCACAGAGGTCACAGAGGTTTTTCAGCCACGGATTACACCCGCCTTTGGCCCAGCCTCGCCGAAGCGAGGCGGACAAAGATATGTTTACCGCAGTAAAAAGAAAACCCCGACGTAACAATCGGGGTTTTATTCAGATTACTCTATTTAAATTTCTTCGCGCCTTAGCGGCAACCAAAACATCATCAAAATTCGCACTTTTTGCCGGGCATTTCGTCGTTAGCGTATGTGACATCCCCCCATGTAACGTGAGTCATCCATCGATCATCGCAATCGCTGTGATGAGCGCCGCCTTTACCCCAACCTGCCTGAAAAGATTTGAAAAATTGCGGGTCAGTCCATTTCCTGTATTCGACGTGCTGGTCGGCGAAAACAAACGTTGTTCCGTTACCGTGTCGTATAGCCATATCATACCATTGGCCCGCAGGATTCGTATTGGGACTAATGGCATCATAAACAACATAAAATGCACCCTGCTTTAAGTTGCCGTTATCTATAAAGACAAACCTGTCGGCAGTCCTCTTTATCTGGCTTCTGAGTATAATAACGGGAGCATCTCCACCAGCTGAACCCGGATAAGTATTCATCGAGTGAGACATAAAATATGTTACATAATTGCCTTTGTCGCCGACTGGACACTTATAGACCTTGTAGTCCTTGACATATCTCCACATCGTCCCCTCCGAGATAGCGTGCTGCCATACGTCTATCGGCTGGCCTGGAGCGGCAGTTTCAGAGTATGCGGCATTATGATTAGTGGCGACGTTTGGCGGCATAGTATGAGGATACGGATGGGGAAACTCACACCAGGCCAGTTGAGGACCGGTTGATGAGCCAACAGGGCCGGGAAATGTCCAGGAATACCATACATCACCGACAGGAACCTTTTCGTTGTTGCTATCACAATACAGAATCCAGCCGAGCCCCATCTGTTTTAGATTGTTCTCGCAGACGGCGCGTTTGCCTAATTCCCTTGCGCGCGAGAGAGCGGGCAGCAATATCGCCATCAACAACGCGATAATTGAGATTACAACCAGAAGTTCAACCAGGGTAAAACCCTTTTGCTTATTCATAAAATAACGCCTCGAAAACAAAAAAGGTAATTCATTTCAAAACAGTCAACACTAAATATATTATCGGCCTCACTGGGGAAGCCAATTATTTATTTTATCATAATTACTGCCCCGCTTCAAGAGATTTCCGCACATCTTCGGGCGCGAAAATATCATGCGGTTATTCTTTACAAATGTAAACCCTGAAACAACACATAATTTCAAACTCTACGCTTATGGCGCATAAAGGATATTTGAGCGGATGGCCTGGAGAAAAAAAGCTGGGCTGAGGCCAGGAGGGAGGAAGAGGAGGATTTAACCTCAGCCCGTGGTTCGTATAAACCCGCATACGGCGGATAATTTTTCAGTGTTCTATCTCACTTATACTGCAATCTTGACCCCCCCTGTACCGAGGTCAAGTTACCCCTGACGTGCTCTAATATAACAGTTCGTAGAACAATTGCAACAAAAAAATGCCTGTCTGATAAAATTTTTTATCGCCATAATACCCTGAAGAACTCGTCAGGGATTTCCTTATAATTGGCTCAGGCAAACCCTTACCGTGAATTGCGGCAGGACAAAAAACGGCGATTGCGGGCGTCAAAACACTTTGACAAACTGCCCGGCATTGGCCATACTATGAAAACAAATCAGTTATGAGAAAAATCCTTCACAATATAACTCCGTGGTTGAGCGTTATCCTGTTTGGGACAGCGGCGGTTATAATACATCACAAGCTCAGGCAGTATCATTATCACGACATCGCAGCGGAGCTTAGGAATATGCCGGCACGATACGTGCTCGCGGCGATTGCGTTAACGTTCCTTGACTATTTTATTCTGACCGGCTACGACACTCTTGCGCTTTTCTACATCGGGCATCGATTGCCTTACCGCAAAATAGCGGTTGCGTCATTTGTCGGATACGTGTTCAGCCATAACGCGACAATACTGGGCGGCAGCGCAGCTCGCTACCGGATATACTCAGGTTTGGGTCTTTCAGCGGGCCAGGTCGCACGACTGATTTTATTCTGCTCAATCACTTTCTGGCTGGGCTTTCTGGCGCTGGGCGGTTTCACCTTCGTGCTCCACCCGCAGGCCATCGAGCACGGCACTCACCTGCCATTCAAGACAACCTGGCCAATAGGCGTCATATTTCTTATCCTGCTCGCGACATACCTTATTCTGACCGCGGTGCGAAAAAAGCCCGTTATAATTCGCGGGTGGGACCTGGCTATACCGTCACCGGGTCTGTCGCTTTGCCAGATTGCGCTGGCCTCAATCGACTGGGCGGTTGCCGGAAGCGTCCTGTATGTTCTGCTGTCAAATACCATACAGATGGATTACCCGGAATTTATCGAGATTTTCCTGCTGGCGCAAATTACGGGTCTTGTCAGCTCGGTTCCCGGCGGCTTAGGGGTATTTGAAGGAGTGATGCTGCTATTGCTCTCCGAGGTGGCGCCGGCTTCATCCTTAATCGGCTCGCTGCTTTTGTACCGGGTGATTTATTATCTCCTGCCGCTCGGTCTTGCCTCAATTATTCTCGGCGTCGAAGAAATGTCCGCGCGCAAAGAAACACTAAAACGATTCGGGGAGTCAATCGGCAAATGGGCCGCTATGCTCATACCCCAGGTGTTCGCCGTAGGCAGTATGGCCGCGGGCACAATCCTGCTCATATCAGGCGCCCTGCCGGCGGAAAACAGTCGTATGGAAATAATACGAGACATCCTGCCGCTGTCGGCGGTGGAATTGTCGCATTTTCTCGGCAGCATTGTCGGCGCGGGACTGATTATACTCGCACGAGGTCTGCAGCGCCGGCTGGATGCCGCATATCACCTTACAGTAATACTGTTCGCCGCGGGTATCGTATTCTCGCTGGTAAAAGGTTTTGATTACGAAGAAGCGATAATCCTGTCGGTTATGCTCGCTGCTCTTATTCCCTGCAAGGGCCGGTTTTATCGCAAGACACCGCTGCTTAGGGACAGATTTTCATTTCCCTGGGCGGTGCTGGTTGTAATCGTAGCAGCAAGCTCTATCTGGCTCGGGTTTTTCACATACAGGCATCTCGGACACGCAGACCAGCTATGGTGGAAATTTGCGTTCAACGCCAACGCGCCGAGATTTCTGCGCGCCAGCACGGGCGTCGTTGTTGTTCTCCTGCTGTTTGGTCTTGCCCGGCTGCTTGTCCCGGCGAAACCTGTCTTTTTGCCGACGCCTGATACCGAAATTAAAATCGTTGAAAATATCGTCCGGAACAGTCCGCGGACTTACGCGTGGCTTGCGCTTCTCGGCGACAAAAGATTCCTTCTGGACGACAACAAAGACGCGTTTTTGATGTTCAGCGTCCAGGGCAGAAGCTGGATATGTATGGGCGACCCAATAGGCCCGGAAGACGACGCAAGAGAGCTTGCCTGGGAATTCCGTGAACTCTGCGACGAATATGACGCATGGCCCGTCTTCTACCAGGTTGATACCGAGCATCTCGACATCTACCTCGACCTGGGCCTGACGTTCATTAAATTCGGCGAGGAAGCGAGGGTTGAGCTGCCCAATTTTTCGCTCGAAGGTCACGAACGCAGAGACCTTCGCTACGCGTATAACAAAATGACAAAACTCGGATTAACTTTCTCCGTCATCGAGCCGGCACAGGTCGAGACGGTTCTCGTCGAGATGAAACATATTTCCGACGTCTGGCTTGAAAGCAAAAACACACGGGAAAAGAAATTTTCGCTCGGCTCGTTTGAGCCGGAATATATCAGGAAAATGCCCGCCGCATTAATTACTCAGCAGAATAAAATCCTCGCCTTCGCCAATATCTGGCAGGGAGCGAATAAAGAAGAACTGTCGATAGACCTTATGCGATATTCGCCCGACGGCCCGGAGGGAATTATGGATTATATGTTTACCGAGCTTCTGCTGTGGGGTAAATCGCAGGGTTATAAGTGGTTTAATTTCGGAATGGCGCCATTTTCGGGACTCGAAGACAGGCAGCTTGCTCCGCTATGGTCTCAGGCGGGGGCGTTTTTATTCCGTCACGGCGAACACTTCTATAACTTCCAAGGTCTGCACGAATACAAGGACAAATTCGCCCCCGTCTGGCAGCCGAAGTATATCGCCTGTCCCCGCGGACTTATGCTGCCCAGAATTCTCGCCAACGTCGCCGCCCTGGTCTCCGGCGGCATCAAAGGCGTCGTCGCAAAATAGCGGTAACCAACCGGCTAACTGAAAAAAATAAGGAAATACACGATGAAAAACAGCGTCATTCTTCAAATCACCGCGGGACTTTTGATTCTCGCCGGTTTATCAATAGCAACCACATACGGAATTGAGCCGGGCACAAAGACGGAACTGCTCTGGCCCAATGGTGCGCCGGGAGCAAAAGGTAATGACGCAAACGATAAACCGACAATGACGATTTACCTGCCGGCAAAAGAAAAGGCAACCGGCTCGGCGGTCGTTATCTTTCCTGGCGGCGGATACCAGATGGTCGCAATCGACCACGAGGGCCGCCAGGTCGCTCGCTGGTTAAACGACTTGGGCATCGCTGCATTTGTTGTCGATTACCGCCATCGAGGCAGGGGCTACGGACACCCCGCTCCTATTCAGGACGCACAGCGGGCGATAAGAACCGTGCGAAGCAGGTCGGCGGAATTCGGCATCGAGCCAAACAAAATAGGCATCATCGGCTTTTCCGCCGGAGGCCATTTGGCATCAACCGCAGGCACTCATTTCAATGAGAAATTTTACGAGCCGGTTGACGCAAACGACAGCGCAAGCGCAAGGCCTGATTTTATGATTCTGATTTACCCGGTCATTTCGCTGGGCTCCATCTCGCACAGCGGCTCTCGCAGCGCATTGCTGGGCGGGAACGCGTCGCAGGAGCTGGCAGACAAATTCTCGAACGAAAAACATGTGGATTCCAACACCCCGCCGACTTTTCTGGTTCACGCCACAGACGACAAAACCGTGCCAGCAGAAAACAGCATCTCCTTTTATCTGGCCTGCAAAAAAGCCCATGTACCCGCCGAAATACATATCTGGCAAAAAGGCGAGCACGGATTCGGCCTGGGAAAATCCGGAACCCCCGTTTCCCGCTGGCCCGCCTTATGCGCTGACTGGATGAATAATATGGGCCTTTGCGGCAAATAAGACCAACCGAAATCCTGGCCCGGTCAAAAAACAATTACTTTTCTTTGTACGCTACCAGAACCACCGGCTGGTTCCCGAAAATGCTGAAAGCCGGCCTTCAAATCCCCCCGCCGATTGGGATTTATAGCGAACGAATCCGCTTTTCTAAACCAATTTGAGGAGTAGAGTCGGACTTAGGTCCTGTAATACCCATATTTTACGCAATTTATTAGGTTTCCGGCATGTTGTTATTGCTCTAAATACCCAAAACTGCTATAATAAGTGATTGCACCCCCAAATAGGGTCTAAAATTGAGAGGTAGATGAAAACGATGACCAGCCACAAAGGATATTGTTTTTTGTTTTGCGCCGTTATCTGCGTATTAACCTCAACCACGTTTGCCAGCCGGTGTCCGTCGGCAGACCTCAACGGTAACTGCTGGGTCGATATTTATGATTTGCAGATATTCGCCGACCAGTGGCTTGACCCGGAGTCATGCGAAGAAACAGCCACCTGCGCGGACTTCGACGGCCTCAACGGTATTGATTTCGCCGATTTCGCGGTGCTGGCAAGCCAGTGGCAAATACACGGCAGCATGCTTTTCATTAACGAGTTTATGGCATCCAACAACAGTTCAAGCGGCATCCACGACCCACAGGGCGACTACGATGACTGGTTTGAAATCTATAATCTAGGCGATACACCTGTCGATATGGCAGGAATGTATCTGACAGACGACCTTACCAACCCAACCAAATATCATATTCCCACCGGCTATTCATCACAAACCACCATCCCTGCCCGTGGATATCTCGTATTCTGGGCCGATGAAGAAACAACACAAGGCCCGCTTCACACCAACTTCAAACTCTCGGCCAGCGGCGAGGAAATAGGCCTTTACGATACCGATGGCGTTACGCAGATTGACGCCATTGTTTTTGGTGCGCAGACAACCAACATCTCTTATGGACGTTACCCGGACGGAGAAGAAAACTGGTGTTTCTTCTCTACCGCAACGCCCGGCGCTGCTAATACCAACGCCTACCTCGGCGATATAGATAACGTTGACTTCAGCAAAGAACGCGGCTTCTATGACACTAACTTCATGCTCACTCTGGCCTGCACCACTTCCAGCGCAAAAATTTACTATACCACCGACGGTCGAGCTCCAATCGCAAGCGAGGTAAATACACCCACCAGTATTCGTTATACCTCGCCCATATCTATCAGCAGCACAAAATGTATCAGGGCGGCTGCCATCAAAACCGGTTACAAACCTTCACCCATAGAAACAGATACATACATCTTCGGCGCAAGCACCGCCGTCAAAGCAATGCCGCTTATTTCCCTTGTCGGCGACCCCAACCAGACCTTCTACGAGCCAAATGGCATTATGGCAATCGTAGGCGGCTACTATGCCAGCGATGGAACATGGCAATCCGGCGGCACAGGCACTTACGACAACATGCTTCACAGGGGCATAGCTTATGAACGGCCTGTCTCTTTCGAAATCATTGACTCTGCAGCCGACGGCAATTATCAGATGGACTGCGGCATTCGTGTTCACGGCAGTGATTACACACGCCCTCGCTATACCCGTGGCGATGACTGGCTCTGCACCAATAACAAAATCAGCTTTAACCTTTATTTCCGCAGTGACTACGGCGATAACCGATTTGAGTACCCATTCTTCCCGTTTACGCCGGAGGTTGACAAATATCAAAGCATAGCCCTGCGAGGCGGCCACAATGACCTTTGTTCGCCGTTTGTCAAAGACGAATGGACCAGACGTCTGTTTAAAGAAATGGGCGGACCACAGGTTACAGGAACATTCGCCAATCTCTATATAAACGGCGTCTATAGGTACTATTACAACCCTATCGCCCGCGACGATGCAGACTTTTTCCAGGACTTTTATGGTTCCAATAACGACTTCGACGTCATTACGCAGTCGGGACTCAGAGACGGCGATACTACCGCATGGAATAATCTTGTCAGCTATGCAACAAACCACGACCTTTCCAACTTTGCTAATTATAATTATTTCGCCAGCAAATTCGATATTGTCAGTTTTATAGATTATCTGATTGTTCAGATTCATTCTGGTAACTTTGACTGGCCTGGAAACAACTGGACCGCAAACTGCGAAAAATCAGATACCGGTATGTTCAGGTTCACAATATGGGACGCCGACGGTATTGCTGAATCGTGGATATTCGGCAACAACTGCGAATACTGCAATATTACAGCATTTGACAGCTTCCCCAACTGGACAAGCCCCACCGGCTTGAACAATTTAGCGGGGGACCCTATATCAGAAATTTACCGTGCCCTCAAAGCTAATCCTGACTTCAGGCAGCTTTTCGCTGACCGCATACACAAGAATTATCATAACGGCGGTGTAATGACACAATCACATCTCGTAGCTAAATGGTGGGAGGTTCAAAATGAAGTATCCAGCGTCCTTCCTTACCAGGATACATATGTACCCAACGTCTTTTTACCGAACCGTGAGCCGTATGTATTACTCGCCTTCGAAAATAACGGTTTATATAATCGTTCTTTCGGTGCACCGGTCTTCAACGTCAACGGTTCTTATAAATTCGGCGGTTATGTATCATCTACTGACTCGTTCACTATAACCGACCCCTGCAATTCGGGCGGCACTATTTATTACACTACCGATGGCAGCGACCCGCGATTGCCAGCCGGCGCTACTATTACTCCGTCGATTACGTTAATGGCTGAGGACGCAAATAAGAAAGTGCTCGTCCCCACAAGCAACATTGGATCAACCTGGCGACTACTCGGGGACACATATAACGATTCGAGCTGGACAAGCGGTCACGGAGGCGTCGGGTACGAATACAACACAGGTTATGAGCAATACATCGACATAAACGTCGGCTCTGCTATGTATAACATTAACGCCACCTGCTATATCCGTATCCCCTTCACCGTCAACATTAGCAATCTCACTTCTCTTACCCTGCGTATGATGTATGACGACGGATTTGTGGCTTATTTAAACGGCACACCTGTAGCCAGCAGAAATGCTCCTGCCTCGCCGACATGGAATTCAACTGCCACATCAAATCCACCCGATACGACAGGTTTCGAAAATATCGACATAACCGCATACATGAGCTATCTGAAGTCCGGCTCAAACTTCCTCGCTATCCAAGGCCTCAATACATCGACAACAAGTTCGGACTTCCTGATAGATGCGGAATTAGTTTGCACTGTTACTTCGACTGATGCCAATGTCTCGCCCACTGCAATTCAATATACCGGCGCTTTTACGCTTAACAAGAGTACCGACCTCAAATCAAGAATATATAATAGCAGCACAAAACAATGGAGTCCGCTAAACGAAGCCCCCTATGAAGTTGGCAATCTTCAAAATTCTCTGCGGATTACCGAGATGATGTATCATCCGCAGGATACCAACGACCCCAATGACCCGAACAAGGAATATATCGAATTGAAGAATATCGGCTCAGGAACAATCAATCTCAACTTAGTCAATTTTGACAAAGGAATACATTTCACATTCGGGCCAAACACGCTTTCCGCGAATCAATGCATCCTCGTCGTCAAAGACCAGAATGCCTTTGCGTCTAAATACGGAACAGGACGCTATATCGCAGGTCAATATACCGGCTCATTAAGCAACGGCGGCGAAAGATTACGCCTGCTTGACGCGGTCGGCGGGACAATTCTCGACTTCAACTATAACGACGGCTGGAGAAATATCACCGACGGCGACGGTTATTCGCTTACCATTATCAACCCATCTGATTCCGACCTCAACGACTGGGGTAAAAAAGACAGTTGGCGGGCAAGTGCATATATCAATGGCTCACCCGGCTGGGACGATTCAAACATCATCCCTAACCCCAACGCAATCGTCATCAATGAATTGTTGGCTCATTCTCACAATACCGCCTCTGACTGGATTGAGCTGAAAAATACCACCACAAGCGCAATCAACATCGGCGGCTGGTTTCTCAGCGACGACGACAGTAATCTGATGAAGTATCGCTTCGCATCGGGAACAACCATACCTGCAAACGGCTATCTGGTCGTTTATGAAAGCAACAACTTCGGCGCAACCAGCAGCGACCCCGGTCGGCTTATACCTTTCGCCCTTAGCGAAAACGGCGAATCCGCATGCCTGACCTCGGCGCTCGATGCCAATGGCAACTTCACCGGCTATCGCGAAAAAGAGGATTTCGGCGCCTCCGAGACAGATGTTTCTTTTGGCAGATACTACAAGGCCAGCACCAACAGCCACGACTTTGTTTCGATGAGCACAAACACCCCCGGCGCAGCAAATTCTTATCCAAAAGTCGGCCCGATTGTCTTCTCCGAGATTATGTATCACCCCGACTGGCCGGCGAGCGGCTCATATTCCAGCAGCGAATATGAATACATCGAGCTTCTAAACATATCATCATCGCCCGTAACGCTCTATGATTCAAATGTAGGCACCCCATGGAAATTCACCAACGGAATCGATTACACGTTCCCGGCCTCGCCAAACGCCGTCACCATCGCTGCCAGCTCCAAAATCTTAGTCGTCAGGAATGTCGCGGCCTTCGAGGCAAGGTATCCGTCCGTACCTGCCGGCATTATTTACGGGCCTTACAGCGGGAAGCTCGCCAACGACGGTGAAGCGATTGAATTGTCAAAGCCGGGCGACCTTAACGACCTGGGCTTGAGACAATATATTCGTGTTGAGAGGGTTAATTACAGCGACGGTTCACATCCAAACGGTGAACCGTGCAATGTTGACCTCTGGCCGACAGGAGCAGATGGTCTGGGCAAATCGTTGACGCGAACCAGCGCAACACAATACGGCAACGACCCGAACAACTGGACAGCCGCGACACCTACGCCTGGCTCATAAAGGCCAAAATCTTCTGAAACAGGCAAATCCCCGCGAGCAAAGCCGGTTATTGACTATTTAACGGCGACAGGGTATCTTCAACCATCTGTAAATACAGGTTTTGCAATATTCAACAGCTTTTAGGCGGATTTTCAATGCTCAAAAGAACAGTCAATTGCGGCCAGCTTCGTCTGGAGGATAAGGATAAAAGGGTCATTCTGGCCGGCTGGGTAAGGTCATCCCGCGACCACGGCGGACTTATATTCTTTGACTTGCGCGACAGGGAAGGCATCACGCAACTGGTCTTCAATCCCGAAAAGTTTCCCGATGCCCACAAACTCGCACAGACAGTGCGCAGCGAATGGGTTGTGGCAGTAGAAGGCATCGTAGAGCCAAGGGGCGAAGGATTAGAGAATCCTAAACTCGCCACCGGACAAATTGAAGTAGCGGTTGAGAAGCTCGAAATCCTCAATACCGCAAAGACGCCACCCTTTGAGATTGATACAGCCGAAAAGACAGGCGAAGAGGTCCGGCTGCAATATCGATATATCGACCTGCGCAGGCCGGCGATGCAGGAAAAGCTCAAGGTTCGTCATCGCGTTACAAAAATCGCACGCGATTATCTCGATTCGCTTGGTTTCTGGGAAATCGAGACGCCTATGCTTGGCAAAAGCACACCCGAAGGAGCACGCGACTTCCTCGTCCCCAGCCGATTAGTGCCGGGGACGTTTTACGCATTACCGCAGTCGCCTCAGTTATTCAAGCAGATACTTATGGTCAGCGGCACAGATAAGTATTTCCAGATTGTTCGCTGCTTCCGCGACGAGGACCCGCGAGCCGACAGACAGGCGGAATTCACCCAAATCGATGTGGAGATGAGTTTCGTCGAGGCAGATGACGTTATCAAAGTTCACGAAGTGCTGGTCGCCAAAATTTTCAACGAAGTGCTCGGCCTCAATATCAAGACGCCAATAAGGCGAATGACTTATAAAGAAGCGGTGGATGATTACGGCATCGACAGGCCCGACCTGCGCTTCGATATGAAGCTCAAAAATGTATCCGATATCGCAGGCAAAAGCACGTTCAAGGTCTTTACCTCGGCTATACAATCGGGCGGTATCGTCAAGGGGCTTTGCGCTCCCGACGGCGGCAACAAATACTCACGCAACGACATCGAAAAAACACTGACCGGTTTCGCAGCCGATTACGGAGCAAAAGGACTTGCCTGGTTCAAAGCCAAAAACGAGAACGGCAAAATGACCCTTGCCAGCAACCTGTCAAAATTCTTCAGTCCCAAGCAGCTCGAAGAAATGGCCAACCGCTTCGGTGCAAAGGACGGCGACCTGGTCCTGCTGGTGGCAGCCGACGAAAAAGGAGTAAATAAAGCCCTTGCGCCGCTTAGATGTAAAATCGCCAAGGAACTCAAACTCTACGACGAAGGCAAATTTGAATTCGTCTGGATTGTGGATTTCCCACTGTTTGAATGGAACGACCAGGAAAAACGTTACGACTCGATGCATCACCCGTTTACAGCGCCGATTCCGGCGGATATCCCGAAACTGGAAACCGACCCGGGGCATATCATCGCCCAGGCATACGACATCGTCGTCAACGGCTCGGAAATAGGCGGAGGCAGCGTCCGTATCCACAGGCCCGAAATGCAGGCGAAGGTATTCGACCTGCTGAACATTACAAGAGAACAGGCACAGTTACGATTCGGTTTCTTCCTGCGTGCGCTCGAGCACGGGGCGCCGCCCCACGGCGGAATCGCGCTGGGGCTGGACCGGATGATTATGCTGCTGACGGGCACCGACAATATCCGCGACGTCATCGCTTTCCCGAAGACGCAGCGGGGCCAGTGCCTGCTCACCGATGCACCGAGCGAGGTTGAGCAAAAACAGCTTGATGAGCTGAACCTGCGAACACAGAAACATTCGCACGAGCTTGCAGACAAGGCAGAAGAGCAGAAACCAAAGCATTCATAATAACGAGGCGGTAGTGTTTAATCGGCACAGTGAATGCAACGATATGCCAATGGTTGTGCCCCGCGGCTGGCTGGAAAGACAGTCATGGGCGTTCCAAGCCGGGCTGCTTATCGGCGTCACACATATGCTTTTTATGCTCATGAGCATCATCTATATTATTAATCATCACGAGGGGCAATGGCATTTGTTCTGGATTGTATGCGGCTACATCGATTACCCTGTGTCGCTGTTGCTGCCAAAGGTCATACTGCCCGCTTTCTCGCATTTTTTTGCACTCGGCGACCCGTATCTTGCCTCCGCCCACAGCTTGCAGCTTTTCTTAATCTTTTCGCTTTTCCATATACTTGTCGGTTCGGCATGGTATTTCGCCCTGCCCATTCTTGTTCACAAGGCCTCTAAAAAAATCACAGCCACAACGACAGGGGCTTTGGCTGCTGCAACAATGATGATTATTCCCATCCCATCACACTGGTTACAACTGCTGAGGTTCATCGGCGGTGATACCAAGCCAATTGCAATCGGATTAAACAGCGTTTTGCCGGCTGTGTGGATTATTTTATTTGTCTGGCTGTTTCTCACAAATGTCAAACGGAAGACGATGCTGTGGCTACTCTGCCTTGTGCCTCCGGTTTTTTACTACTTAATTCTGGATTTATATTATTATATGTTGCGGGCCAGCCGCTGACTTATCAAAATGAGTAAGCCATAACAGCCACAACTTTATGCTGAAAAGAATAGGTAAAATTTATCACAGGATTCTGGTTTTCCTGCACTTGTCGCCTTTGTCGCTGGCGGAAAAGTGCAGAATTGCCTTCGGCACGGCGGTGGTGCTGATACTGGCTTTGGCGCTGCTCATTCCTTACGGCTGGATGCGCCAGCTCACCCGGCAGAATCGGCTCGACGCCAGCAGGGCCTGGGCGGAAACGCTGGTTCGGAATCATTTCCAGACGCGTCCCCCGGCAGACACCAAACTGGCGATGCTGGATGACCGGGGCAACGTGCTGGACCCGAACAAAACCGACATTCGCTGGGTTCGTTTCAAAAAAGACGACAAAAAAATAGGAGGATTGACGGTCCAGCAGCGGCTTATGGTTGAGGACCTGCGCGACGACGAGGATTCCTCCGACCAGATACGCTTTGAGACCAGAAAAAACACTCTTTATTCCAGCTATGTGCGCGTCTTCAGGGCGACCGAGGGCTGCATAACCTGCCACAACCCACAGGGTTCGGCGGGGGCATTTAATCGCAACGAGGCGATAGGCGCAGTGATAGTCGAAAGGCCGGCTGCCGAAATACGCAGGGCAGTTCTCCTCAACCGCGTCTGGATTATCGTCGCCGGCCTAATCAGCGGCACGGGCGCAATCGTGGCATTTTACATCATAACGCAACGGGTAATTCTGAGTCCTATTCGCCAGTTGCGGGCGCTGGCCAATAACGTCGCAGAAGGCAACCTCGACATCAGAAGCTCGATAAATACCCGCGACGAATACGAGAAACTTGCTGAGGCATTCAATCACATGCTCGACGGTCTTCAGGCAGCCCAGGAAAAACTGCGCCAGGCAAACAGGCAGCTCGACGACAAAATCATCGAGCTTTCAGAACGCAACATCGAACTTTTCAAGGCAAACAAAATCAAGGGCGAATTCCTGGCGAATATCTCGCACGAGTTCAGAACCCCGCTTAATTCCATTATGGGGTTCGCCCAGGTGCTGCGCGACAAACCTGAGTTGCTCAAAGAAGACAAGGGAAAACGCTACGCCGAAAATATCATCGTCGGAGGTCAGCGGCTATTAAATATGATTAACGACCTGCTTTACCTGGCAAAAGCTGAGGCCAACAAGATTCAATTGCATATCGAGCAGATAAAAGTCGATGAAATATGCGACGCCGTTATGTCTTCGTTTTCTGAAATGACGCGAGAAAAGGACATCAAGGTTGAGCTTGAAGTGCAGCGGGACATACCAACCCTTGTAACCGACGCGGGGAAAATTCAGCAAATCCTCGAAAATTATATGAGCAACGCGGTAAAATTCACACCACCACAAGGCAAAATAACGCTAAGCGTCGTGATACTCGACGATAAAACAGTACGGTTTTCCGTAACCGATACCGGCTGCGGAATAGCCGAGGCCGACAAGGAAAAACTGTTTCAGAAATTCGGCCAGCTTGGCAATCCTCTTACGCGGGAATCGAGCGGCACAGGATTAGGACTTGCAATCAGCAAAGAGCTTGCTGATATGCTCGCCGGACAGGTCGGCTTCGAAAGCCAACTCGACAAAGGTTCGACCTTTTGGCTCGATATACCGCCATCCCTCATTAAAGACCGGCCACAGTCGTAACACACGCTACCACATAGAGTTACGTGTCGTAGATGGCTCCATTTCGGGAGTTTTTTCACATCGACCAACTAAACTTGTGGAAAATACCGCAGAAAATGTTAAAATGGGAAAGATTATTGGAAATTCACCCCTAATATTGGACGATTAACGTATTATTGAAGATGTTAGCGAAAAAATTTTCAATATTATATAAAACCGCGATAACACTCGGCTTGTTGATGGCGATGTGCCTGCTCAGTTCGTGCGCCGAGCCGGAGGCAACTGATAAGCAGGATTATATAGGACCATCCGATTCGCAACCAGCTATTCAGCCGCCTCTGGAAAATGAAAAAACGCAGGAACCCAATTCTTCGCAGATAGTGAAAATGGAGCCGACTGGACCTATCGATATAACGATAAATGATGCGGTCCTGATATCCCTGCAGAAAAACAAATCGCTGGCAGTTGAAAAACTAAGCCCACAGATAAAAAGAACCTTCGAGGAGCAGGCGTTATCAGTATTCGACCCGGATTTAAAAGGAACGGTGTCGCAAGGCCAAACGAGGTTAGAGTCGCCTCCGGCGCCCGGCTCGGGACCTGTTAAAGAAACCGAAAAGGCATTCGGCGCAGACGCTTCGCTAAGCGAGTTTTTGCCTACGGGCACAACATTATCGCTTGACGGCAGCACAAGCCGGCTCGATGATTCGTTTGCCGCCGACCCGTTCGTATCAACGCGGCTGGGTGGGAGCGTAACGCAATCGCTTTTGAGAGGTTTTGGTACCGCGGTAAATCTTGTCTCGGTAAACCAGGCCAGAATAGATACGAAGATATCGCAATATGAACTTCGCGGATTCGTTGAGTCGCTGGTGGCGCAGATTGAGGAAGCATACTGGAATTGTTCGCTGGCGGAAAAGAGCATAGAGATATACGAACAATCGTTGCAAGTGGCGGAAAAACAGCAACAGGAAACCGAGGAGCGAATTAATATAGGCTCGCTGGCACGGAGCGAGCTTGCCGCGGCCAAAGCGGAAACAGCGCTTAGGCAACAGGACCTCATCGTCGCGGAAAACACGCTTGCCCAGAGCCGGCTCAATCTTTTGCGGCTGCTGAACCCCAGCGGCAACGAAACCTGGGACAGAAAAATCATTCTCAAAAGCGAGCCGACGACGCCGGCAATCGAGCTTAGCCCCGTGGAGACATACGTCCTGCGCGGTCAGCAGATGAGGCCGGAGCTGAACCAGGCGCGACTCCAGCTCGACCGCGATGAGCTTGAAATTGTAAGGACTCGCAACGGCCTGCTGCCGCAGCTCGATTTTTTCATTACTCTCGGCAAGACGGGATACGCTGACTCATTCGACGATTCGGCCCGGAACATTTTTAAGAAAAATGATTACGACGCCACTGCCGGCATAATTTTCGAGTACCCACCGATGAACCGCTCGGCGCAGGCGAAAAACCAGCAGGCCATACTGTCGCGTCAACAGGCACAGGAGGCGCTCGGCAATCTCGAACAATTAGTCGAGGTTGATATAAGAGGCGCTTATTTGCAGATTACAAGCGTTCAGCAGCAGGTTGTCGCGGCAAAAGCGAGCAGAGAACTGTTAGAGGAAAAACTCAAGGTTGAAACGGGCAAATTTGAAGTCGGCAAATCAACGTCGATTCTTGTCGCGCAGGCACAAAGAGATTTTCTGCAGAGCCAGATAGCCGAGCTTACGGCCGCAATAAATTATCAGATAGCAATTGTTGAGCTTCATCGGCTTGAGGGGACACTCTTGATGCGAAGCGGGATTGCCAGTCCGGGCAGCGAACCGGTAAAAACATCGAAAATCACGTCGAGTTAATTTGGGTTGGTAAATTTTTATGAATAAGAACAACTGTAAAATAAAAATCTGGTCGGCAGCAGCGCTGGCGGTTGCAGTCCTGCTTACCGGCTGTTCGCGGAAAACGCCCCCCGTCTCGTCGGTCGTGCCGGTTTCGGTGGCTCAGGTAACACAACAAACCCTGCCTCTTGAGCTGAGCAGCTTCGGGACGGTCGAGGCGAATATGAGCGTTACGATAAAATCGCAGGTAGCTGGCATTCTTACAGCAGTCCATTTCAAAGAAGGCCAGGAGGTCAACAAAGGCGATTTGCTGGTTTCAATTGACTCGCGGTCTTTCGAGGCGGAGCTCAAAGCGGCACAGGGAACTCTTGAAAAAGACGAGGCGCAATTGAAGAACGCCGAAAAAGAGGCGTCCAGACAAACGGATTTACTGAAGAAGGGCTATGCGTCGCAGACCGATTATGACAACAGCGTAACGGCGGTGGATGTGCTTAAGGCCGCCGTGGCTTCCGATAAAGCGGCGGTGGAGGACGCGGCGATACAGGTTGATTATTGTTCAATCCACTCGCCCATCAACGGCGTCATCGGGGCGATTTCCATCGACCAGGGCAATTTGATTAAGGAAAAAGACATCCCTATCGCAAGCATCAACCAGATAAGCCCCATCAAGATAAGTTTCACACTGCCGCAGCAGTATCTGCCCCTGATACGCAAGTATATGGCCGGCAACACACTCGAGGTAATCGCGAAGATTCCCGGCGCAGAGGGGCAGGAACCGGTGCGGGCGTCTTTGCTTTTTATCGATAACTCGGTAGATACCGGCACGGGGACGATTCGGCTGTGGGGCATATCACAGAATGAAAAACGCGTACTATGGCCCGGGCTGTTTGTAAACGTTGTTCTTAAGCTTGCGCAGGAACCTAACGTCATAGTTGTGCCTTCGCAGGCGATTCAAAACGGCCAGCAGGGTCAGTTTGTTTACGTGGTGAAGGAGGACAACACTGCCGAAATCCGGCCTGTTACCGTGCAGCGTACGGCAAACAACAGCTCTGTTGTCGATGGAGTCGAGCCGGGCGAAACAGTGGTCACGGACGGGCAGCTCCGGCTTGTGGCTGGCACAAAAGTTCAAATAAAGGAAACAACAGGTAATAAAAACCAAGCGGATAAAAAATGAACTTTACAGCTCTGTTTATAAATCGCCCCGTAATGACAACCCTTGTGATGCTGGGGATATTAATCTTCGGCATCGCGGCTTTTTTGCATCTTCCCGTAAGCGATTTGCCAAACGTGGATTTCCCGACGATACAGGTTTCTGTCAACTTTCCGGGAGCAAGCCCGGAGACAATGGCCTCGTCGGTGGCGACGCCTCTTGAAAAACAATTCTCTACGATTGCCGGTATTGACCAGATGACATCAACGAGCGTGCTTGGAAACACACAAGTAACCATTCAGTTCAGTTTAAGCCGCAATATCGACGGGGCGGCGCAGGATGTCCAGGCGGCAATCACACAGGCACAAAAACAACTGCCTCAGAACCTGCCATACCCCCCTACCTATCAGAAGGTCAATCCGG
This sequence comes from Sedimentisphaerales bacterium, assembly GCA_049516395.1. Lineage (GTDB taxonomy): Bacteria > Planctomycetota > Phycisphaerae > Sedimentisphaerales > Anaerobacaceae > Fen-1362. Next base: position 227,414 of record JBEKTD010000002.1, read on the forward strand.
CGGACCAGCCGATTCTGTACCTCGCTTTGACCGGGCCGACGATGCCTATGTACTCGCTGGATGAATATGGTGAGACCCTTATGGCACAGCGAATTTCGATGGTCAGCGGCGTGGCACAGGTGCTGGTATATGGAGCGCAAAAATACGCCGTCCGTATATGGCCCAGTCCGACGGAGCTGGCCAGCAGAGGTCTTGGTATCGACGAAGTTGCCAACGCCATCGCAAACGGCAACGTGGATCTGCCCACGGGGGTACTTTACGGGCCGGATAAAGCCGTAACGGTGGAGGCAAGCGGACAGTTATACAACGCAGCTGCATACAAACCGCTGATTGTAGCGTATCGCAATGGTTCGCCGGTCCGGCTCGGAGACCTCGGTAAGGTAGTGGACAGTGTCGAAAACAACAAGACCGCCGCATGGTACGTCACTTCAAACGGGGCGAGGCGAGGTATTATTCTGGCGATACTGAGACAGCCCGGAACAAATACGGTGGCGGTAACAGATGCGGTGAAGAACCTTTTGCCGAGCTTCCGGCAGCAGATGCCTGCGTCGGTTTCGCTGGACATTCTTTTTGACAGGTCGATGTTTATCAGAGAATCGGTCAAGGACGTCGAATTTACGCTTATTTTGACGCTGATACTGGTAGTTCTGGTAATATTCCTTTTCCTGCGGAATGTGTCGGCAACGGTAATACCAAGCTTGACGCTGCCGATGTCGATAGTCGCGACTTTTGCCATAATGTATCTTGGAGGATTCAGTTTAAACAACCTGTCGCTGATGGCGCTTACTTTGTCGGTCGGGTTTGTGGTCGATGACGCGATTGTTATGCTGGAAAACATATTCCGGCACATGGAAATGGGTAAAAGCGCAATCAAAGCGGCCGTGGACGGGGCGAAGGAAATTGCGTTTACGATTATAAGCATGACGCTGTCACTAAGCGCTGTCTTCATCCCGATTGTTTTCATGCCAGGCCTGATAGGACGGTTGTTCAGGGAATTTTCCGTAACAATCGGAGTAGCCGTACTGGCGTCCGGGTTTATCGCACTTAGTTTGACACCAATGTTATCGAGCAGATTTTTGAGAAAACCTGAAACTGTCAAGCACGGCCGGGCTTATGCGTTTACAGAAATATTATATAACAAAATGGTCGCGTTTTACGAACGAACCCTGAAATGGGTCCTTAGGCACAGACGCGGCACGATGGTTTTCTCGGCGATTATTCTGGCGGGGACATTTTATCTGTTCGTGGCAATCCCCAAAGGGTTTTTGCCCAGCGAGGACCGTGCACAGATATTCGGCTTTACAGAAGGAATAGAGGGAATATCGTTCGATTCAATGGTGGCTCATCAAAAGGTGGTGAACGATATCATGCAGAAAGAGCCGGAGATAGGTTCGTTTATGTCGAGCGTCGGCAGAGGCGGGGGCAATTTGGGAACAGTGTTTATCCGGCTCAAGCCGAAGTCCCAGCGCAAGCTCTCCGCTGACCAGCTAATCCTTAAATGGCGCGGCCTGTTGAACAACATACCGGGAATGAGAGTTTACCTGCAGAATCCGCCGTCTATCCAGCTGGGCGGAAGATTGTCGAAGAGCCAGTATCAATATACACTGCAAAGCTATAATCTGGACGAGCTATACAAATACGCCGGGATAATGGAGCAGAAGATAAGACAAATGCCCGGCTTACTTGACGTCACCAGCGACTTGCAGATAAAAAATCCGCAGGTTAATATTGATATAGACAGGGACAAGGCATCAAGTTTGGGCGTAACAGCCCAGCAAATAGAAGACGCCTTGTATTCCGCCTACGGCACACGCCAGATATCAACAATACTGACATCGACCAACGAGTACGAGGTCATACTTGAGCTTGAACCGAAATACCAGCTTGACCCCGCCTCGCTGGGTATGCTTTATATAAGGTCGAACAGCGGACAGCTCGTCCCGTTGAACGCCGTGGCCAACCTGACCAACGGCGTAGGGCCGTTGAGCGTAAATCACCAGGGACAATCACCCGCCGTAACAATCTCGTTCAATCTCCCGCCGAATTTTCCTCTTGGAAACGCGGTCGATGCGATAAACCGCCTGGCAAAAGATACCCTGCCTGATACAGTAACAGCAAGCTTCCAGGGGACGGCACAGGCGTTCGCGGCGTCGATGCGCGGCTTGGGGCTTCTGCTGACGCTTGCCATACTGGTGATTTATCTTGTCCTGGGGATTTTGTATGAGAGTTTCATTCACCCGCTTACGATATTGTCGGCTCTGCCGTTCGCCGGGTTCGGGGCGCTGATTACGCTGATTATTTTTGGCCAAGAGCTCTCGATATACGCGTTTGTAGGCATAATAATGCTCGTCGGACTTGTGAAAAAGAACGGTATAATGATGATAGATTTCGCCATCGAGGCGCAACATCACGGGAAAAGCCCCTATGATGCAATAGTCGAGGCAAGCATTATCCGTTTCAGGCCCATAATGATGACAACAATGGCGGCTCTTATGGCGGGCCTTCCCATCGCTATCGGGTTCGGCGCAGGCGCCGAATCGCGAAGGCCACTTGGTCTGGCCGTAGTCGGCGGGCTGTTGTTCTCGCAAAGTATTACGCTTTATGTCACGCCGGTATTTTATCTATATATGGAATCGCTGCAGAAAAAGACCAGCAAGTGGTTCAAGAAGGACGCCAATAACTCCAACAACAGTAACGCTCAACAATAAACCCTTTTGTGGAAAGCGGGCGCAGCACTTGCGCCCGCAAACAACAGGCGTCACTGAATTTTTAATTTAAAACCGCTGGTCGGCTGTTCCGGCCCGTTCACCACGAACGATGAGTCACGGAATTAACATCCGCCGTCTCGTTGAAGGTTCCGAAACTCACCCCAAAATTAGCGTCAGCAGGACCTGCGAAAACAGAACTCGCTTTGCTTACAGATACCGTGAACGTACACTGGTCGAGGTCAAATTGTGCCGCTACCAAACTGTTCGTGTCCTCTGCCGGGTGTATCTTGCTGCACTTATATACATGCCCTTTCTTGGATGCCTTAAAGCTGGCAAGAGCAGGGCTTGCATTCCCGGGAATTGTCAAGGTCTTGGTGGGCGTGCCGTTGATGTCGCCCCATGTCAGAACAACATCTTCGGTAACAAGATTCGGCTCGTTGGTATCGATATCCATATCCTTTACCGCAATATCTCCCGTAACGGACAGCGTGTCGGACGCCTTTTTGCTGTTATGCTTGGCCTTTGCCTTGTTTACGACAAGCGTGTCTTTATACATCCGCATAAGACGAGTAGGTATCGTCGTCTTCGGGCCGTTGATAATCGTTTCATCGGCCTGGCTCGACAGTTCATTGTCGCCAATAGTTAATTTCAACTCAAGCGGGCTGGCAAGACCTGTCAGGTCGATATTCTTTGCTGTTATTGCAAACTTTCCTTGACGGAAATCCAGCGTAAGGGAAGTAATTGTGCCCGCCTTGCCTTTGATAAGTTTGCCCGTGTGTGTGTACTTGTGTTTGCTGTTCACCACTGTAGCATTGAAATCGTTTAAATCTTTAGCGTAAACGAGATAGTCATCGGTAACCGAGGTGATTTTAACCCCCACCGTGTTGACATCGATAACATCGGCTGGCGGGACAAAGGTTCCCGAAGTAGTAAAGGTATCCTTCATATCATTGAAATCATTGTCGTCAGCGTACTGCGTTTTGCCTGCCGTTACCGTGCACTTGGAAATTGCCATAGACGGGGTTACAATCCGCATATTGTCGAAGTAGAAATTGCCGGCCGTAGTAACACCATCATAATTTGTGATGATAATCAGGGTAGCATACGTGAAGGGACCGGTTTGAGCTGGGATGTTAAAGGTGACTGTAAACGTCCGGTCATTGCCATCCCATCCAACAGCACTATCGCCGCCAACCGGGGAGAGTTGCTGCCAGCTGCTCATATCATCCTGGAGAACAAGGTTCTCCATCGCCTTGACCCAGCCGGAGCCAAGTACCCACTCGCTGGCTTTCAGCGTGACATCAACTTGAATCGTTGTGGCGGTCTCTATAGCAGGGAGTAATCCTGAATTGCGACTTACCGCGGAATGCCAACCGCTCGGAACAGCCACTTTCAAGCTGTAGCTGCCGAGGGTGTTGCCGATTCCCAGGCAAGGTTCAGCGACAGTGGCATCGTTTGCTGCCCATCCATCCATTGTGTTTTCCCAGTTGCCCAATATTATGTCGCCGTAACCCGTAGAAGCAAAACCGAGCATCAGGCCAAGACATACAACAATCGCAGTTAACCAGGCACGGATGTCTTCAGTAAGAGTTGTTTTTCTTGTGTTTGATGACATTTTCGTAATCTCCAAAAAAATCAAATCTTCTTCTGGCTTTCGTTTCAAAGAGCGCTGCCAACTTCACATTTTGGGGTGCGCTCTATAAATTCAGCAGACAAACCACAAAGGCGTTATTCAGTTATTCACCGTCGTGACCGTCATCTGTTAACTTATGTCTTCCTCTGGAGCAAAGTATAATATCGACAATGAACTCCTGCTAACTGCAATCGAATCTAAATTTTTTTCTATGTTACATTCAGGGAAATACTCTCGTCGAATCAGGAAAAGCCCAATCCGAATACCGCTTTCCCGATGTAACGTCAGGATTCGTCCTCTTGATTGCTCGTAAAGGTGCATTTATTGAGGTCTGTCGCCGTTGTTATCAGACCACCATTGGCTGCGGCTGCTTTGCCGCATTTATAGGACCTGACAAGGAGATGTTAAAATATGCTGAAATGGGCGATCTCACGAATCTGATTTTAGCGGATTCTTCGTTTTTAAAAAAAGGCAGGGCCGTTTTACACAAACGGCCCTGCCTGCTTATAACGTCTTGTCAGGTCACTCAAATTACAACCGGTACTTCAATCTCGCTTAATATGACCAGGAGCGACCGGTAACGCGATTAACATCTACTGCCTCATTGAAATCGGCAAAGCTGATGCCGAACCGTATTGGATTCGACGTAGAGTTAATCGCATTTGCCTTACTTACCGATAACGTAAACGTCGCCTTGTCTATATCCACCTGTGCCGTAACAACTTCCGGGGCACCATTGGCGTCATTGACATCTTTGGCGCATTTATATAAATGCCCGGTTTTAGACGCCTTAAACTTGCCCGGCGCAACATTGAACAGTTGGTTACCCCAGACAAAGTTGACGTCATAATTGCACAGGTTGACATTGGTGTCTATCACCGCAATATCTCCCGTAACAGACAGCGTGTCGGAGAACCCTTTTATGTTATGCTTGGCCTTTGCCTTGTTTACGACAAGCGTGTCTTTATACAACCTCATAAGGCGGGTTGGTATAAGCGTCTTTGTGCCGTTGACTATCGTCTCACCGGCATGCCCCTTCAGTTCATAGCTGCCCATAGCGAATTTCAACTCAAGCGGGCAGGCAAGACCCGTCAGATTAAGGTTCTTGCCGGTTATAGCAAAAGTCCCTTTACGGAAATCCAGCGTAAGGGAAGTAATTTTGCCCATCTTGCCTTTGATAAGTTTGCCCGTGTGTGTGTACTTGTGTTTGCTGTTCACCACCGTAGAGTTGAAATCGTTTAAATCTTCCGTGTAAACAACATAATCCTCGGTCACCGAGGTAATTGTGGCTGTCACCGTGTTGATACCGTTAATATCGGTTGGCGGGATAATGGTTCCCGAGGCCGCGAAGGTATCCTTCATATCATTGTAATCGTTAACATCCCTTGCCTGGGTTTTGCCGGCCGTAACACTGCACTTACTGATTATCGCGCCGCCGCTTGCTTGGTAAAGCCAGTCCTTCACGAAACCGCCCATTTCGCCGGGACCGACTCGAAGCGTCCAATTTGTGTTGAACATAGGCGGCCCCCAGTCGCAACTGGCGACCCATGCGATACTGCCTATTCCAATTCCCTCAACAAATTCTTTCAGCGGCTGGCCATAATTGGAAATCGTCCCATTGGTTATATAATCGTTCGGGTCCGACGAGGACTCGAACCCCCATTCGCCCATTATGACAGCATGTGCTGCGGCGGCGGAAGTAATAGTACTCGTGTAGTACAGCTTGTTGGAAAGCCAATGAGTAGGATAGATATGAGAAACATAAACGACGTTGCCATCGCTTACAGGGGCGGTGGCCGTCGGCCCAATAATCTGACACCATCGCGGTGTGCCGACAAAAATGAGATTATCAGGCGCTGATGCCCGCACAATACCAATCCATGTCTCCATATCAGATTTAACGCTGTTCCAGCCGGCCGCGTCGGAACCCACAGTATTAATCGGCTCATTGAAAAGCTCAAAAATGACGTGGGAATCATCTTTAAACCTCGGCGCCATATAAGTCCAGAACGCGCTTGTTGACGCAACGTGGTCGTAGGTATTCGCGACATAGTGCCAGTCGATGTCCACGTAAACCTCCTTCTCAGCGCAATAATCAACAACTGTTCTGAGAAGATTATATAAATCATTATTGTCCGGGCTAAAGGGATGAGGCCACCCGCTTACCGAATCAGGCGGTGCAATCATAATTCTGATTATCTTTGTGTACCAGCCGGGAGAATTACCTTGAGTATCATTGGGGTCAGTAATGCGGTCAACCATATTTAGTGCGCCGCCTTCCCACTCTTGGAGAAAGCCGAGGTCAATCATGGCAACGCCCCTGAGAATGACAACGTTTCCATTGGGGTCTTTGACTTTATTGCCCTCTACGTGCAATCGCGGCGGGACGGCATATAGCGGCGGGATTAAACAAAGAAGTGCGCATGCGAAGAGAACCAAACAGACATCATTGCCAAGCCCTCTTCCTGTCTTCTTCATTCCTTTTTAACCTTTCAAAATCCTGATACAGACCTATAAAGGCGAACCCGGTATTTAGCCGGGTCCGCCGTCGTTATTCTTTTTCTTACCGGCATTCCGACTCGCTTACCAGGAACGACCGGTAACGTGATTGACGTCAGCCGTCTTGCTGAAGGTATCGAAACTCACGCCAAAATTAGCGTCAGCAGGACCTGCGAAAACAGAACTCGCTTTGCTTACAGATACCGTGAACGTACACTGGTCGAGGTCAAATTGTGCCGCTATCAAACTGTTCGGGTCCTCTGCCGGGTGTATCTTGCTGCACTTATATACATGCCCTGTCTTGGATGCCTTAAAGCTGGCAAGAGCAGGGGTCACATTTCCTGGAATTGTCAAGGTCTTGGTAGGCGTACCGTTTTGGTCGCCCCATGCCAGAACAACATTTTTAGTTACAAGATTCGGCTCATTGGTATTAAGGTTCATATCCTCTACCGCAATATCTCCCGTAACGGACAGCGTGTCGGATGACGCCTTTTTGCTGTTATGCTTGGCCTTTGCCTTGTCTACGATAAGCGTGTCTTTATACAACCTCATAAGGCGTGTAGGTATAAGCGTCTTTGGGCCGTTGACTATCGCTTCGTTGACATCGCCCGTCAGGGTATAGTAACCCATGTTGAACGTCAGCTGCAGCGGGCAGGCAAGACCCGTCAGGTCGATGCTCTTTGAACTCAACGAGAAAGTCCTTTTGTTGAAATTAAGCGCCAGTGCGGTAATCGCTCCGCTGCCGCCCTTGGGTATCTTATGCGTGTAACTGAGTGTTCCCTTGCTTGAACTCACCTTCGAAGTAGAGCTGTTTATGTCGAGGGGCTCGGTATGAATAACGTTACCATCAGCCAATGACGTGATAGTAACAATTATCTCGGACAATTTACTGAGGTCCGGAGAACAGTTGGAGAACGTCCCCGATGCGGTGATGGCATCCTGCCCCTGGATTTTGCCGGCCGTTACAGTGCACTTCTTGGTCGTCAGGGTTACAATCCGGTCGGCGTTCCTTTTCTCATAGAGCCAGTCCTTTACAAAACCGCCAAATGCGCCTTCGCCTGCAACGAGCTGCCAGTTCGGGTCAAACATATGCGGCTCCCAGTTGGCAGCCGCCCACACGGCGACACTGCCGACCCCCAGACCTTCAAGGTAATCCAGCAATGGCTGTCCGAAGTTATCAACTGTGCCGTAACACCACGAGTTCACATCATTCGAATCGAACCCCCACGCAGTCATAATAACCGGATGCACCGCGGCACAAGGCGTGATATTCTGAGTAGTAATCCAGGCCTGACCGCCGCTTCCAAGCCATGTCGCCGGATACACGTGGGCAGAATAAACGACATTGGGGTCATTAATAGGATCGGTAGCTGCGTTCGCAATGCCTTGCGCAAAGTCCGTCCCGGCTACAAGGACAAGATTATGCGGCGCATGGGCTCGCACCGTGTTGACCAGCGTTTGCATATTTGTCTTGACGGTCGTCCACCCGCTGGAGCCGGTATCTTTCGGCTCGTCGAAAAGCTCGAAAAGAACGTTGGGATCATCCGCAAATTTGTTCGACATATAATCCCAGACCGCATTCGCCTCGGCAATTTTGTTGTGGATGAAATCCTGCTCTCTCAGGCAGATAATTGTATAGACCCCGTTTTCTTTATCATAATCAGCCGCCTGCTTCAGGGCTTCATATACCAGCTCGTTATTGGGGTCATCGGGGTTAAGAGGATTGAATACCAGCGGGCTGTTCGTAACATACGAATCATTTGGACAAACCAGGTACCTGATGACTTTCGGATACCATCCCGGAGAATTCGAATTAGGGTCGCTTTTGTTCGTAACACGGTCAATAAAACCGTTTATATCGTACCATTCTTTCAACATCCCTATATCAATCGTCCCGAGGCCTCTGAGCGTAACTACGTGTTCATTGGCATCTTTTATTTTATTGCCTTCCACGTGCAGCGGCGAAAGCGGCGTCACAAGCCGAATGTTGTCGAAATAGAAATGCCCCACGCCTAAGTCACCACTATTTTCCTGTACGGAAATGATAAGTTGTAAATAAGTGGCGCCCGTGAGGTCGTAATCGGAAATATCGAGCGTGTAGGTCTTGGCTGCGTCGCCAGCCCACGCACCCCAGTCCAAAGAGGCCTGCAAGCCGGTGTTCCTGTCTATTGCCGTAGTGTTGGTCCATTCCTTCCAGCCGGATGCACCATCACTGTTTAAGGCAATCTTAGCCGCAACCTCGGTCCAGGGCTGGGACGGCCACTCTGATGCAATCATCGTCAGGTCAAACTGAAGCTTCGTGTTGGTCAGAAACAATGGCACTGCCGGAAAATTGTATTGAAGGTCCCAGAATCCGGTATTATCGGGTGTAAGCTGGAGACTTCCGTGATCTCTCGTGACCCCAGTTGAGCTGCCAGAAACAAGAATAGCGGTTGCATCATCTTGCCCGGGGACCCAACCGTCGTTGCTATCAGGGTTCTCGAAATTGCCTATTACCAGGCCGTAGCCGGTGGAAACCAATCCGAGCATCAGGCCAAAACATACAACAATCGCAGTTGACCAGGCACGGATGCCTTCAGTATGAGCTGTTTTCTTTGCGTTTGATGGCATTTTCGTAATCTCCAAAAAAAATAAATCTTCTTCTGGCTTTCGTTTCAAAGAGCGCTGCCAACTTCACATTTTGGGGTGCGCCCTTATCAGCAGATAAATTACAAAGGCGTTATCAATATCTATCGAGGTGGTCATCATCTGTTAATGCACGTCTTTCCCTACAGCAAAGTATAATATCGACAATGAACTCCTGTTAACTGCAATCGAATCTAAATTCCTTCTATGCTACATTCAGGGAAATGCTCTCGCTGAATCATGAAAAGCCCAATCCGAATACCGCTTTCCCGACATACCGTCAGGATTCGTCCTCTTGATTGCTCGTAAAGGTGCATTTATTGAGGTCTGTCGCCGTTGTTATCAGACCACCATTGGCTGCGGCTGCTTTGCCGCATTTATAGGACCTGCCCGGCTTGGCCGTAAAGCCAACTGCGGGCAGTTTAAAGGTCTGGTCGGCAAAAGTTCGGCAACCGAGGTCCTCTGTTACGGCGCAGCCGTCGTCATCGAGCCGGAAAAATAAGCGGATAAATCCTGTTAGTGATTATTGTGCTGCTCGTGCTGTTCGATGAATTTGGAACCGGTGCGAATATAGACGAGCGTTGCAATGATGGCCGCACCTGCCGCAGACCACCATAAGACCCGCACAAAATAAACCCACCAGTGAAAAACTGTGGAGACCTCCGGCGCTATTAATATCGCCGCCACCATTGACAACTGAAGAGCCGTGGACGCCTTTCCCGCAAAAACCGGAACAACAAGGACTTTATCCGTAAGAAAATAGACAATCAAAAAACCGATGAATATGAGGACGTCTTTGCCGATAATCAGTACGACCACGGTTGGCGGCAGGATGAAACCGGCGACGCCGGCGTGGTGCGAGGCAAGGAGCAAAGAAGCGGAAGTAATGAGCAGCTTGTCGGCTGTCGGGTCAAGAAACGTCCCTAACCTAGTCGTCTGCCCATTTTTACGCGCCAGATACCCGTCGATACCGTCACTTATCGCCATCAGGAAAAATATCGCCACAGCCGAATAACGAATCAGGTGCCGGATATGCTCGCTCAGCTCAGCGTCGTTTATCTGGAGCATACAACTGACAAACGGCGCTATCAGCAGTATCCTCAGAATGGTTATTCTGTTTGCCCAGCTTAATGTCATCTTCTATTCACGATTCATTATAGTATTTTTTATTGCCCGCCTGTGCTGAATTATACCGGCACAAAACACAATCTGCCAACTTATAATCTTGCTGATATCGGCGGAAGCGTTATAATTCATCCTTCGTAGTAGTTCCGTTTCTGGCGGGACTTTTGCTTCGTAGTGAAGATAGCGATAATTTGCTGTTTCGCAGAATACTACTACGGAGAATGGATTGACCTGCTTTTAAGGTAAATAATATGGCAGTTCTAAATGTAAATATCGACCACATAGCAACGGTGAGACAAGCCAGACACGCCGATGAGCCGGACCCTGTCTGGGCGGCGGCAGAATGTGAATTGGCCGGGGCTAACGGGATAACTACCCACCTTCGACAGGACAGGCGACATATCAACGACCGCGATGTGCAGGTGCTTAAAGAGACGATTGTCTCCAAATTCAATCTCGAAATGTCGATGGAAGAAGAGATTGTCCGCATCGCCGAAGGGGTTGAGCCCCAGCAGGTAACGCTCGTGCCGGAGAAAAGAGCGGAATTGACCACCGAAGGCGGACTCGATTGCGTATCCTGCGGCACACGCCTGAAAGAGGTCGTCAGAAGAATGCACGCAAGGGGCATATTGGTCAGCGCGTTTATCGTGCCGGAAAAAGAGCAGATAGCCGCCGCGGCAAGATTCGGCTGCGACGCCATCGAGCTTCACACCGGGCAATATGCCAACGCGAAAACCGAAAAAGATATTTACCAGCATCTCAAGTGGCTGGAGGCAGGCAGAGATTTGGGTATAAAAAAGGGAATGATTGTGCACGCCGGGCATGGATTAACGTATCGCAATATCGGCCCTATTGCCGCGATGGAAGACCTGAGTGAATTAAATATCGGGCACAGCATCATCGCCAGAAGTATGTTTGTCGGGATACGAGAAGCGACAACCGAAATGATTCGGCTGATTGATAAGTTCGGCAAACACTGATTCTCGATACTGGATTCTGGATACTCGATACTCGATTTTAGATACTCGATGCGGCGGGATAAAACCTGCCGCATTTTTTTATTGTCTGGAACGAACGATGTAATCGGCTGTGAGGCGTTTTCCAGAGGGGCAGATAACGGTAACGTGGAGGATGCAGTTTTCAGCGGAGGATTTTTGCAGGGGCAGGGAAAACAGATATGCGCGGAGAAAGTCCTGCCAGAAACTGTTGTTAACAGCGGGGTCGGTGAGGTCGATATCGGGCCAGACGATTAGGCGTTTGCCTTTCAGGTCGGCGGAACGCTGGAGCCGCTGAAAAAGTTCAAAGCGAAAGACAACAGGGGCCTTGATTTGAGAGTCGAAGGCGTCGATAAGGCAGACGTAGGCGTTAATGGTAGAATCGCGGTCGGCGGCAGAGGCAGGGGCGATGTAGGTAATGGGAAGGACGTCGATTCGAGCGGGGCCGAAATGGGAGCAGGGGGTAGAATCATGGAATAGTGTGGGTGAGGACTCGGCGCCTGGCGGCTGGGTTGAGCAGCCGGCGTAAAATGCGATTGCGAGAACAAAAAACAGTTTCGTCAGAAACGATATAGTTTTCATAAATATGGGCAGTATTAACGACACCTGCTATATTATTTCGGCGAGCGTTTTGGGTTTAGTTGAATGAAAAACGGGTTCAGCGTTTGTCATTTTTGGAAAGCGTTTCATTTAATGAGCCGGAACGGAAGCCCTGGAGGTCGATGGTAATGTATTTGAAGCCGAGAGATTTGAGTTTTTTGATGATTCGCGAGCGGTTCGGCTCGATGGCTATCTTTTTGAAATCTTCCTGGTGAACCTCGATTCGGGCGATAGTATCGTGATGGCGAACGCGGAACTCAACGAGGCCAAGCGTTCCGAGAAAATCTTCCGCCTTTTCGATTTGACTGAGACGTTTTTCGCTTATCTGTAATCCGTAAGCAAGCCGAGACGCCAGGCAGGGTGACGAAGGAACGTCGGCAGTTTCGAGACGAAGCTTTCTGCTGAGCGCCCTGATGTCGTTTTTGGTGAGTTTTGCTTCTGCGAGCGGGGAGCGTATGCCGAAAAGTTTCATCGCGCGGTTGCCGGGGCGGAAATCGTCGAGGTCGTCGAGGTTTGTGCCGAAAATGACCTGCTTCAAACTGTTTTTGACCGCGACAGCCAAAAGCTCCCGACACAAATGACTCTTGCAGTGAAAGCACCTGTCCGCTTTGTTGGCGACAAAATTAGGGTCTTTAAGCTCGTCGGCATCGATAGTTTGCAGACGAACGCCAAAATCCTTTGCGATTTTTTTAGCCCTTTTCAAAACGTTCTTCGGCTCGACGACGCCCGCGCTGATGCAGGCGAGAACGTTTGGGACACCGAGGGTATCGACGGCAACTTTTAGTAAAAGCGTGCTATCGACACCGCCTGAATATGCGACGACGACAGAGCCGAGGTCTTTGAGGATTTTTTTGAGGGCGTCGTATTTGCGCTGTAAGTCGCCAGTCATATATTTAACCGAGCATCTCGTCTAAGATTTCCGCGGCGGATATCACATACTTGGGGCAGAGTTGTTTGAAGAGGTCTTTGGTTTTGGCTTCTTCAAAACCCTGCTGGGTGCTGATATTGCAGCCGATGAGGTCGGTGCAGCGGATTGAGTCGTGTCTCGCCTTGAATTTTTTGGCGAATTCATTTGTTAATTTGGCGACTTTCATTTTAGCTTCGATATCATCGGCCCTTGTTCTGCCGAATTTAAGGCCGAGGACCATAAATGCGCCGGTTACGGCTCCACAGGTCTGGTCCAAATGCATACCGCCGCCGAAGCCGGAGCTGACCTTGTATGCCAGGTTTTTATCCAGGCCGAACTGCTCGCAATAAGCTCCCAGCACCGCCATCGAACACGAAAAGCCCTCTTTGTAAATTCCTGCCGCTTTATCCGCGTTATTCATATTCAACTCCTAATTGTTACTTAACTCCTTTTTTACTCACCCTAAGGCAACTTGTGCGAAATGCCGCCTGCCAAATACAATAGCTGATATAATCAAAGCTAACATTTAATTATCGTTTCGGCAAGGCACTAAGGATAAGATTCCGAGGAACATCGGCTAAAGTCGGCGCATTTGGATCATTCGGTTCATCCGGGAACCTGAATGCTTTTATCAGTTTGTCGATTTCCATATTCGGGTCGATACCTGATATAAACTCATTCCATTGTTTTGCCTTATCCGTTTCAATCGATTTTTCCCAGAAGCAATACCGAGCCAGATTCACGTCATCGAGAATTACCTGCCCAAAATGACGTAACTGAAAATCATTGTTCGGCTCACTCCAGCTTGCGTAAAAAAACGTCGGCAGATCATATTTACCCTTAAGAAATTCTGTCCAGCACACCTGATTATTGGCGTCTTGCCATTGGCCGTTGGTTTTGAACGGCTTATAAGGACACTTGAGACGAACATTCACTTTGTATGGAGTATTCCCTAAGTCAAACTCTGAAGCACCTTCGGCAATAAACTCGTGGATATCAACATCAGGCGGCGGCAGATTCGCGTCTTGTTTACTTACCTTTTCCCTCTCCCATATCTGCCTGTAGCGCTGTGTGCTGTGAATGTAGCGAATAATCGACTTTTCAATGCTATCTTTACTGTCAAAAAAGGCCAATTTGCCCGAATCTTCCCCATTGCGACAACAACCGATTTCCCACGCGACGGTATCGCGTAGCAACTTCCTTATTTCCTCTTCGCCCCTGCTGCCACTCATCTGAGTAAGAATATCGGATTGGCCGGGATTTATGTAATCCCTTTCCTCGAGGTAAATAACAACCCTCTGGTGAAATTCATCCGCGGCGTTGGAATCGTAATGCCGGACAATATCGCCAAAATCTAAATATAGCCCAAAGTTCTTAACGTCGGTTCTAAATTTCTTGTCGAGAAACGACCGAAGATTGCCGAAATTCGGCTCTCTACCCAGCTCAAACTCCAGCCAGTTAATTGTGAAATCAACGTATCGGTCAACAAACATCTGAAAGTCATCGATGTGCTGATTAAGGTCATCGTCGCCACGGAATCGCTCTTTGTAAGTCGCGGTGCTGCCCATGCTGGTAACGAAGTAAGTGTAATACCCTGCGCCGCCTACGTCGTTGGGAAGATCGACCCTGAAGGTACCGGAAAAAGTATTAGCATCGATTTGTTCGGGGTAAAACTTCTTGACGGCCTGTTTTTGTTCATCAGGCAGATTGGATGAAAAGCTGATAGTACGTTTTAGCAATCCGGCATCCGGGGTCATTTCGATAGCATATTCGTATTCGTCACAACCGGTGGTAAAAATCAACAACGCCGTGATAGTTAGACAAATGTACTTTGACATTTTTCACCTCCTATTCTATCCTGAAACTTACTTTAAAATCGTAATTTCGCTCTCGTTTTTGCTCTGTGCATTTCTGTCAATCCGCTTTTATGCTGCATACTTAATTTTTCACTCAAACACTTACTAATGACACTAAAGTACATTGGTTGTCTGAGTCGCAAATCTTTCTGGAAAACCATTAAAAAGTTTGATAAATGCGCAAACTTAGACCGTTGCAGTGGTTATAATCTGGCCCTTAATGAAATCATGGCTTGACTGATCTTACACGATTTATAGGGTGTTAGAGTTGGGAAGGATGTTGGCGGTAATAACTTTTTGGCCTATTGTTGCCGTTTAATTGCAACAGACGCCTTCCAGCGTGGCACAAGCCAGGAAACGAACATCCAAGTGATGCCTGTAATTATGAGCGAAATAGGCCATGCAAAAAACTTATCCAAATGTTCAACCGTTAATTTATGTACCGAAGCGGCGATGCCAGCCAGGCCCGAGAAGAAGAAGGATTTCATCTGTCGCACTACACTGCCAAAAACAAAAGCGAGCGATGCGACCGGCAACAGAAACCGGTAGAACATGCGATGAAGGTGAGGTATATCCAAATCCAAAATACAAAATCCTAAATTCTGTTTGTCTAAGTCAAGTATCCTCAATACGGCCAGAAAATGCAACGGCCCTAGCCAGCTGAGAACCTGCGCTAACGCACGCTGAAATCTTGTACCCAAAAGTCTACAAACACATGCAAGGCCAAGATAGATGACCCCGTTACACATAAAACTTAATAAATGATGCTCAGCACTCTTTAGAAACTCTGGTTTGCGATATATCCACCCGAACAACGTTTGGTCTGACAGAGCAATAACAGATAATGTAATGATAATCATCGTCAGTCCAGCCGCACCTGGTGGCCAGGCATATGGAGTATACTTACGGCGGTCCAAGATCATTCCTAAAACAAACATGCCAATACCAGGAAACAGATAACGGCCTGCAATTATATCTTGTTTCCACACTTCCATGCCGCCAATTATGTAGCAGGTGGTTAGCCAAATAAGAAACGAAATTATGCTAAAGCATGCAAAAATAGACGATTTCGTGAGCCTCAGGAATAGAAATGAAAAGGCCAGCCAGCACCATGACGAAAGGTATAACTGCATATTTCCAACAATCACATAAGAGCCTGCCCCCTTAAGGAAATGATATACTGTCTCTTTGCCCCATGAAAAATAGTGGGCCGACAGTATTTCCCACTGCCCCAATGTTAACAGAATTGTGATAGGGATTAATAGGTTTGCAGTCGCCAGAAATCCAACAGATAACCTGCTTTCCTTCCTTCGCCACATAGTAAGTCCAAATATGACCATTAGGACTGTCGCCACAATTGCAGGAGCAGGTCGCCAATATATTGGAATTTGGTCCCAGGTCTTATAGAAGAGGACAAAACTGCCAAGCACAGCAATCCAGCCGCCAAGGTATAAACAAACCTGCGATAGAGACAGCTTTCGGGCTTCTATTATCGAAGGGTCATCTGGCGACATCATCCGTTCATAGATACTCTCCAGCTTATCATATTCTCGTTGTGTGACGAGTTCGTTATTGAGCCATACCTTGAGCTTTTGACGATGGTAAAAGACCTCTTGTTGGACCTTGTCCAAGAGGAACGAGGGTCTGGACCAGACCTTCTCACCTCTCAAGTATCGATTAATATCATCTAACAGGTCTCGCGCTGTTCTGTACCTTCGATGAGGATTTTTCTCCAGAGCCTTCAGACAGATATTCTGCAAAGCTATTGGAATCTTTTCCTGTATAGCGCTTGGAAGTTCTGGGTGCTTATTTTTTATCGAATCAAAGAGGGCCGCAGGGTCGGTCTCATCAAAAGGCAATGTATCGGTCAGCAGATCGTACAGCAGGATTCCTAAAGCGAATACATCGGTCGCTGGGCTGACCTCTACAGGAGCAGTTATCTGCTCGGGCGCACTAAATGCGGGTGTGCCGCGATAACGGCTTTCATTGATGCTCATAAAAGGTTGTTCGTCTACAGCTATCCCAAAATCAAGCACCTTTGCCTTGTTGGCAGCGGTGACTAAGATATTTGGAGGTTTAATGTCTCGGTGGATGATACCTCTTCTGTGTGCAGCAGATATGCCATCGAGCACCTGCAGGTACAGGCCCAGCCTTTGCTGGAGACTCATTTCTCTCCAGGCATCTGTCAGGAGTAGGCCTTCAACCCACTCCATCACGATATATCTGACACCATCTTCACTTTCTCCTATGTTGTAAACTTGGGCAACATTAGGATGATTGAGCTGTCCAAGAAGCCTTGCCTCCTGCCAGCGTTGCTTGTTGAGTTTTTCAGCAGTATCTTTGCGTGTGAGAAACTTTACCGCCACTTGCCGATCTAATACCGTGTCGATGACTTGAAAGACCTCGCCGGCGCCACCATGACCTACCATTCGAACCACACGATATTTGCTACCGAGCAGCTCCTGAGCCCGTTCCACGGTTCCTATATATACCCTCTGGGTGGTTACGGAATTCCCCTCTGATGACGTGGTGGTTCCCAAAAAACGCAGTTCCGAAAGTAGCTTTTCATTTTCACGCGCCTCGGCCAATTTAGTTTTACAATGGCCACAAGTTTCCAAATGCACTTCGAACTCAGCAAGTTTGGATGTTTCTAACTGGCCTGAAATGTAATGTTCTATTGTTTCCTGCTCAGGACAATCCATACGGCTGTTCCTCAATTACGTCATTCAAATTGTCCATTTAACTCACGTAATCTGGATAATACCCGGCATTTGGCAATATAAACCGCGTTTCGCGACATTTCCAGTTGCTGGGCTACTTTATCTACCGCTGTTTGTGTCAAGGCATAAAGCTCAAAAGCCTTGAATACCTTGGGATCAAATTCTCTTCGGGCTTGTTCGCAACACTTTGCTAATACCATCTGCCGCCATTCGGTTTCCCAAGAGAGTTTTATGCTATTATCATCTTGTATCATGTCCCAAAACGATGTGCCAGTTGTTTTATCTGCCATTAGTTGTTCCAGAGGTTGGCGTTTTCGGAAATTGAGTATAACGTGCTTGGCTATTCCAAAAAGCCAATCGCTCAGATGCCCTTTGTCCCGGTTATATTTTCCATCTCTGAATGCTTTTACAAACGCCAGCATTGTCTCTTGAGCCGCATCTTCTGCATCGGGGACAGATAAGCCCATGTGCTTGGCAAAGTTAACCACCACCGTATTAAAGTGGTCACATAACCTTTGCCAGGCTGGGGCATCATTTGAGGATTGTAATTCCTCTAAGACCTGGGTTGTTGTGACCCATTCCATAATTCATCCACACAGTTTTTAAGCCAAGTATGCTAAACTGGGGACTCGTTTCGCTTGTCTTACTATAAATAAAGACATCTGCCGCGCATCTAAATTTTGACTGACAAAGGCGTGATTCTCTTCAAAAGCCATATCTGATTCTCCCAAACAGCGAAACTTGCGTCGCCTTACCAACAGCCGATGACGGGACTTGAACCCATAACCCCGGCTTTACGAAAGCCGTGCTCTACCATTGAGCTACATCGGCGAATTAGGATATAATACAGACCCGCGGCGGAAAAGTAAAGGCACTTCGGGAGGCAACGGGCGGTTAGGAGGGGGTAAAAAATGAGGTTGTCGAGGTTGACAAGTGGTTGTAAATGTCCTATATTAAATGGTCTATAATGTAATGGGTGAATGCCCCTCGTTGGGTACAAAAGCCGGTTAGAAGCGGAAAAATGCCGCGAATTTCGGTTTGATTATGGTCGATTCGGGACAAATCGCTGGTCAGGACACATCGCAAAGGCGAGAGCCGGAGATAAACAAGTTTTTCCGTGTGGCGATAAAGACGCGTGCCAGTGATTTACACCTTAAGGCGGGACAGCCGGCCAGATTGCGGCTACAGGATGAGCTTCGCAGCACAACGGGCGAGACGTTGACGGAGGAGCGTCTTGAGCAGTTGACCTTCGAGATACTAAGCGAGGAGCAGAAGCAATCTTTCGCCAGGAACGGGACGCTGGATTTTTCATACGGAGTGACAGAGGAAGACCGGTTTCGCGTAAACATATTCCGGCAGCGGGGATTGATAAGTTTGGTAGCCAGAAGGGTCAATACAGACGTGCCCACCATTGAGCAGCTTTACCTGCCCGCGGCGGCGCTAAAAAAAATAGCCGACGGCAACCAGGGTCTTGTGCTGATAGTAGGCCCTACCGGCAGCGGCAAGACAACGACGGCAGTATCGATGATAGATTACATCAACGCCACTCATTCCTGTCATATCGTTACAATCGAAGACCCGATTGAATATTACATCAAGGATAAAAAGGCGTTGGTTTCGCAGCGAGAGGTCGGCATTGATGTTCCTGATTACGACCTGGCGCTGACGTACCTGATGCGAGAGGACCCTGATGTTGTGTTTATCGGGGAATTACGCGACGCCAAGACGGTATCAGCGGGTATGCGGGCATCGGAAACGGGCCATTTGGTATTCGGGACGGTTCACGCAACCAATGCCGCGCAGGCGATTCAGCGATTGGTGGATTTGTTCCCGCAGGCCGAGCGAGAGCTTGCCAGGCAGACACTGAGCGTAACGCTGCGGGCAATTATCAGCCAGGTATTGCTGCCGTGCGTCAAGCAGGGCGTTGACCGGATGCCCGCCAACGAGATACTTCTTGCCAATTCCGAGGCGCGCAAGCTGATAAGCGAGAAACGCGAGAATGAAATGCCGAACCTGATTCGCTCATGTACCCAGGACGGGATGCAGGACCTCTCCGACAGCTTAGTGAAACTGATAATGGACGGCTACGTTGAGCCGAAAGACGCATATAAATACGCACCCAACCCGGATGAGCTGAAAATGGCCCTCAAAGGTATTCGCACGGAAAAAGGCGGCATCCTGTGAGGACAGAATTTATACCGCAATGGAGTATGTTATGCCTGACATTTTAGCAGCTATTGTTTATGGCGGATACGTATCGCCGATAAAGTTTGCTATATTTTTAATTTTATATTTCGGCTGGTTGTTCATTATCAACTGGGTCTATAAGGACGCCGAGGCGATAGGGACAAAATATACGTTCTGGACGGGAGTTGTTTTCGGGGTATGGGCTGCGGCCGGGCTTATCTGGCTTCTGATTCCGATTTTTGCTATAGGTCTTGCGTTTTATATTATCGCCGCAGGCGCCGCAACCATTAGCTATGTTATGCACCGCAATGCAGCGGTTCCCGAATTTCAGCGTGTGCTTACGGCAGACCACATCAAAGACATGCTTATGGGCAGCTTAAAAAAGAAAGAGCCGGTCGCGGCTTACGTGTTTATCACTGCCAACAACAACGAGGTTTCTGTGCCCGAGGCGAAGACGCCGGACTATTTCGGTTACAAGGCGGCATACAGCTTGTTTGACGACGCATTGTATCGCAGGGCGTATGACGTCGTTTGCACGCCGACGCCGCAAAATTACGACGTCGCGTATTACATCGACGGGACAGCTATGAAGCAGCCGGCTGTCGCCAAGGACCAGATGGACTACCTGCTTCGCTTCGTGAAAAATTTGGCCAACCTGGATATGGAGGAAAAGCGAAAACCCCAGAAGGGCAAGTTTACAATTTTCAAACAGGGCAAGAGAATTGATTGGGAGCTGATGACCGCCGGGTCAAACGCCGGCGAGCAAATGCGAGCGAAACTGGTAACCCAGCAAAATATCACCAAGCTCAGCGACCTGGGTCTGACTGCCGACCAGCTCGAACAGCTCGGGACATTGCATGGCGCTAAAAAAGGAGTGTTTATCGTTTCGGGACCCAGGAACAGCGGCGTGACGACGACTTTTTATACACTGCTGCGGAGTCACGATGCGTTTCTCAACGGCATAACGACGTTAGAGAGACAGCCGTCGGGCAAATTGCCCAACATAACGCAAAATATCTATGTTCTGGGCGACAGCGGCATAACTACATACGGCAGGAAGCTTCAGTCGATGGTGCGTATGGACCCGGACATCATTGGTGTCGCGGATTGCGAGGACGTCGAAACAGCCCAAATCGCCTGTGGGGCCGCGGAAAACAAGCTTGTTTACGTCGTCATCGAGGAGGAAAATGCCCTCAAGGCGCTGGCTAAATGGATTAAGCTCGTCGGCGACAAGAATAAGGCAATTGAGCATCTTCTGGGAATGTGCAACCAGCGTCTGCTTCGAAAGCTCTGCGAGAAGTGTAAACAGGCATACGAGCCGAACAGCGACCTTCTGCACAAGTTCAACATCCCGGCAGAGAGAGCTAAGGTCCTTTATCGCACCGGCAAAGTGGTTTATGACAAGCGAGGAAAACCATTCCCCTGCGAAAGCTGCCAGGAAACAGGATTCTTCGGCAGAATGTGCATTTTCGAGACCATTATGTTGAACGACCATCTGCGAAACGCGATTAAGCAGGCAAAGTCGCTTTCAGACGTTGGAACCGAGCTGAGGCGGGCTAAAATGCTGTATCTCCAAGAGCAGGGGTTGCTTAAGGTCATCGCGGGGATTACATCGATAAACGAGACGGTGAGAGTTCTTTCGAAATCGAAGGATCAGAAACCGACAGCCGAACAATAGAACGAAGCCGGGCGATAAACGCTCGGCACAAAAGTTAATGTGAAAATGAGGTTGTAATGATAAGCGCAGTGATATTAATAATTATGGCGGGATGCGCCGTGGCCCAGTATCTCAAGGGTACCTTGGTAAAATCATTCCAGACGTTTATTGCGGCGTTGTGTGCAAGTCTTGTGGCATTGTGGTGGTATGAGCAGTTATCGGAAATGTTAATCAAGCAGGAGATGCTTGTTGATGTGGCCCAGCCGGTTTGCTTCGGAATGTTATTTGTGATTACATTAGCGATTTTTCAAACCGCCGCGACCTCGCTTACCAAACAAAAAATTGATTTCGGCGTTATGCCCGAGCGAGTCGGGCGGATAGTATTCGGTCTTTTGCTTGGTTACGTGATTTCAGGTGTGCTGTTAATCGGCGCAGCAATGTCACCGCTGCCCGAAGGTTATCCTTATCCGCGATTCGACGCCTCCAGACCCGACTTCAAAAAACCGGCTGGGGCGTTACTTAATCCTGATGGTTTTCTGGCAGGATTGTTCGGCATTATCAGCGGCGGCAGCGTCAGCGGAACGCAGAGTTTCGCGGTTCTGCACGCCGGGTTCGTTGACGAATTATACCTCAACCGGCTTAATCCTAAAGCGAAAGTCCGCACCGACCCCGGCGTCATAACTATACCGGCGAAAGCGGCGGCATGGCCCGCACCAGCCGGGCTTAAGGACGGCAGCGGCGCGGCAATACCTCCCATCGCCGACTATGATTTGATTATCACACGCGTCGGATTCACCGGTAAAATGGACAGTTCTTTGGCGGTAAATCAACTGCGTTTTATGTGCAAAAAAAAGGGCGAGAAACAGCGCCTGGGCGGCAGCGCTGTTACCGCTTACTCAATCGGCTATCTCAAGAGCGACAATCAGGTCAAGACGGTCGGGCTAAAAGAAGAAATACCACTTAATTCCAAAGACGCAAAAGATGGCATATTATGGATTGACTTCGTATTAAGAGCGCCAAAGGATTTTGAGCCAGTGGCAGTAGGCCTAAAGGCAAACGCGATTGCGGAGGTACCGCCGATGGTTCCCGCTGAGCAGACCCCAAAGTAATGATTTTCTGGCGATAGTAAAAGAAACCGATGGTTTTTGTGGTTAATTGATTTGGTGTTTTATAGCCCCCCCCTCCAAGGAGTATTTAGTCGGGATGCTTTCTCCCCCGTTGGCCGATTGGGCCTGTCAGGCGCATACGAGCAGTTCTTCGAGGTCCAGTTCCATCAGGTGTTCGAGGTAGGCCTTTAGCTCATCTTCTGCGAATTTTGCCAGAAAATCCGGCCTTGCGGACTTGTTTATCTCGCAGATGCAATCAATCAATTCCCTTTTGCTCATATCACAAAATCCTTCAATGAAAATTCTTAATGGCTGTTCGCAGTATCGACATAGCCGGCGAATTTTCTTGAGCCGCTCCCGCAAAGGCGACATCAACGCCCCATAACTAAAACCCCGACATACAGTAAACCGAGGGCCTGATACACAATATGTGGGATAGGGGTGTTTGGGGGGCGGTGAATGTCCAATAAAAACATCGCGAAGGGCGTGCTTGGAGGCACAGGAAAAATTTGCAATAGCGGAAAATTTTTCCGTTTGAGACAACAATATTCGAGTATGGCGTTTGATGAGAAACGGCTGGTTTTGGAGCGTGTCAGCCGGGCGGATTTTTCCCTTACAAGGGGCTTGTTCTGCGCGGTCTTTTTTCATATACTGGTTTGTTTTAGGGCTTTTATGGCGGACAGGCGCGTAAACCATTTATTGGAGAACCGAAAGTGGCAAATACCGGCGATATGCGCAATATAGTAATAATGGGTCACGGCGGCGCGGGCAAAACCTCGCTCGTCGAGGCGATACTGCACAAAACAGGGGCGACCAATCGATTGGGCAGCGTGGATGACAAGACCAGTATCTGCGATTACTACGATGAGGAGAAGGCGCACGGCCATTCGATAAAGTCGTCGGTGGCTCACACGCAGTATGGGGGCAAGCAGATAAACATAATCGATACTCCGGGGTTTCCTGATTTCATAGGGCCTTCGATAAAGGCGATTGTCGGCGCGGAGACGGTCGTGATAGTCATCAACGCGGCGTCCGGCGTTGAGACGGTTACTCGCAAGGTATTCGAGATAGCGACAAAGACCGGCAAGGCCAAGCTGATAGTCATCAACAAGATGGACGTGGAAACTGCGGAGCTGTCCCGGCTGATTAAGGACATACAGGAGTGTTTCGGGACGCAGTGCCGATGCGCGAATCTGCCCGCGGCGGACAAGACGTCGGTAATCGACTGCATAGAGAACAGCACGGGCACATCACCCGTTATGGATGTTGCACAGGCACACACGGAGCTTATCGAAAGCGTAATCGAAGCAGACGACAAGCTTATGGAAAGCTACTTAGGCGGCGAGACGATACCGGCGGAAAAGGTCTCGGCGGTTTTTGTCCAGGCGCTGCGGGCGGGGAACGTTGTTCCGATTGTTTTCACGAATTCCAGAAAAGAATTGGGCATTGAGGAGCTTTTGAATCTCATCGTGAAATAT
Source organism: Sedimentisphaerales bacterium (assembly GCA_049516395.1). Lineage (GTDB taxonomy): Bacteria > Planctomycetota > Phycisphaerae > Sedimentisphaerales > Anaerobacaceae > Fen-1362. Next base: position 251,510 of record JBEKTD010000002.1, read on the forward strand.
ACCCCGTCGCCGGCACAGGCGGAACCGGCAAAATTAACGGCGGGCGACAAGGAAACGGTGCTTCCGGCAGACCCGGCAGGCCCCTTAGCTGGCCTGGTTTTCCGCGTTTCATTTGACCCCAGGTCAAATATGAAATTTTCATCCATACGCCTATTCAGCGGGACTCTTAAATCCGACACGAATATGATTCGCAACGACGACAAGAAGGGCGTTCGGCCGGGCCATATTTTGAAATCACAGGGCGGCGAAACACAGGAAATCCCCGTGGGCATTGCTGGCGACATTATAACGCTGGCGAAAATAGAGGAGCTTAGGGTCGGAGACCTGATTAGCGACGGCAAAATAGCAGGCAAATTCGAAATGCCCGATGCCCCCTTGCCGATGTTCGCGCTGGCTCTTGAGCCGGCGTCGAGAGGCGATGAGCAAAAAATCGGCACGGCGCTGGAGAAACTTTGCGAGGAAGACCCATGTTTGAAAGTCACCAGAGACGCCCAGACCAAAGAGCTTGTCCTTAACGGTCTTGGTGATTTACATTTACGCGTGATGCTCGAAAAGATGGAAAGCCGTTCGAAGCTCAAGGTCAATACCAAAGAGCCCAAGATTCCATACCGCGAAACGATTACGCTTAAGGCCGAAGGCCATTATCGGCACAAGAAGCAGACGGGCGGAGCGGGACAGTTCGGCGAGGTTTATCTTCGCATTGAGCCGGCGCCGCGAAATTCCGACCCGCCATTGGTGTATAGCTGGGATATTTTCGGCGGGTCGATTCCGGGCCAGTACGAGCCGGCTGTGCTGAAAGGCATCAACGAGATTATGGAAAACGGTTTCGTCGCTGGTTTCCCGTTGCAGGACGTGAAGGTTTCCGTTTACGACGGCAAGTATCACCCGGTAGATTCAAAGGAAGTAGCGTTCAGGGCGGCAGGGAAAGGCGCGTTTCTTGAAGCGCTCGAAAAAGCCAAGGCGGTTTTGCTTGAACCCATAGTCAATATCGAAGTAACCGCGCCGGCGGAAAATATCGGCGATATCGCGGGCGACCTCGCAGGCAAACGAGGCAGGGTGCTGGGGCAGGATATGCTGCCCGGCAATATGCTGCTGATTAAGGCGCAGGTCCCGCTGTCTGAGGTTACGCAGTATAACAGCCAGTTGAAATCCGTAACCGGAGGCCGCGGCAGCTACTCAATGTCACTGAGTCATTACGAACCTGTCCCACCGCATACCCAGGCCAGCGTCGTTGCGGCTTACGCAAAGCCAAAACATACCGAGGAATAAAGAAATTTATTTGTGCTTGAACATTGACCCCCGGTTTGATTTAGCTGGGGGTTTCTGTTTACTGATTACTCAAATTCGATTGAATATTGAACCTTCAATCGCATAAACTATTAGTGTTAATGATGCTTGAAACGCATAACCGATACTTGTCAAATGAGTGAGAAGAGAAAGATTATGAGGATATTTATCTCTCTTGCATTAGCGCTGGCGTTTGTTATGCCCTGTGCGGGCCAAACCAATTGCGACAAGAACTCCGACAAAGGCATATTTTTTGAGGTGTACAACGTATTCGTCGCAAAACGGCCGCACGATATCAATGATATTAACAATCTGCTTGCCGGCAGCGCGGATTACAATTGCGCCGAGGTCGAAGAGGCCAACGGTCTTAATAGAAAAAACATCTTCGGCAAACCAGATGAGAATGTCGCTTATGTAATAACCTTTTCGTTCAACGCGGAAACATCCGGTCAATGGGAGTTTGCTCTTTCTTATAACGCGGGTATCGCGTCGGCGCTGATTATCGATGAAAAGGTCGTTATGTTCAGCGACCTTGGTATCCGGGCCTCATACGAAAAGCCGATTATAACGACTGTCAAATTGAAAAACGGATTACATAATTTCAAATTCATCGGGCTTGAGAATTGCTGTGGCTCACCAATCCGTTTGAGTATCAAAGGCCCGTCTGAGGCCGACTTCAAAGTAATTTCCACAACCAATCTTGCTATTGGCCACACCACAGCCGGAATGCCTTAGAGAACAAACTATATCTGACATACAAGATTGATACTCTTCCGGGCGACTCGCATCGGCTGGCGATGATGCACAGAAAGGTTTTTTACGACTCAATAGCCGCGGTGAGAATTTTGCGGTTGTCGTTAATCCAGCGTGCTTTGCGAACAATCATATTCAGAAAATCCGTTCCCTTAAGATTGCCGAAAAATCCCGTGGCGGCGATAGGCAAAACCGCCTCGGCTATCATTGTCTCAATCATTAAATCCGGAAGCGAAGCGAGATGGTCTTTATCCAGGTTGATAACCTCACGATACCCTTCGAGGACCTGGACTAATTTGGCCTGGTCAAGATAATCGGGCCAGTCGGCAGGATTGGGATGATAGCCGACCAGAGAGAACTGAAGCATAGCGTTGGCTAAATCAGTAACCGGCTGGGCGATTTTCACGGAATCGAAATCAAACACGGCGACGATCTTGTCTTTGTTGAAAAGCATATTTCCAGGGTGCCAGTCGCCGTGGACGACCTGTTTGGGCCAGGAATCGAAATCAAGCTGGTTAACCTGAACGCTGGCGCTGTTGTAAAGAGACATCAGCTCTTCCCCGCAACGGTGAACCTTCCTTTCGTTGCTTTGTAAAATGTCCGAGGCGATGGTTTTAAGATGCCTCCTCACCATCGTCGAATTGTGACAACTCGCTTTGAGCGGCTCCCACTCGAATTTGAAATCGGTAAGGTACTGGTGGAACTTCGCGAGCTGTCTTCCCGTATCGATTGTCGCTTCGGCTGAGCCGGTGTAACGGACGCCGCCCACGAATTTGAAAAGCTCATATACATTATTGCTAAGCTGCAGTATGGTTCCAAATTCATCCCGCGTAGCGACCAGCGGTGCAACAGGGAAATATCGTTTGGCCAGATGCGACTGCACGGCGTGTGCGAATGCGACCCGATACACATCGTCTTTATCCCGCAGGCGGCGTTTGAGCAGAAACCTGCCCCGCGTGGTTGTTACAACGATTTTGGGGGCGTGTTTGCTGCCCCCCACAAGGCGCATTACCTTGCGGATTTTGCCTATATCATACCGGCTGAGGACTTCGGCCAGCTCTTCTGACGTAAAACGCGCACCTGTCGCCATAGATAAATACGATTAGTGATTAAGGGTTAACCGGAAATTAGAATTTGTCCGGAATTGGTTCATTTGCGGAACAGCAGGAGAAGAACAATCAGCAGCAGAAAACCTGCCATGGCCCCAAGAACAAGAACGGTTGTCTTGTATCGCGTGACGGACTGTGCGAGGTCAACGTTTTCCGATTCCTCGACCACCTCGCCGTCCTCCAGCTTTTCGAGCTCAGACACGTTCATTCGTTTGTGTGCCCGCATTGGGGATCCGCCGTCGCGGACTGCCTTTAAATCAACCAGCAGCTCCTCGATGCTGTTGTACCGGTTTTTTTTGTCTTTGGCCATCATAACTTCGATGATTTCCGACACGCCCGCGGAAAGCGAAGTATTGATGTGGTCGGGCGGGACAAGCTCGTCTTTCAAATGCTTCCGCATTACTTCCATCGGGTCGTCGGCCATAAAAGGGACGCGCCCTGTTACCAGATGATAGAACGTCGCGCCCAGGCCATAAATGTCCGCCCTGCCGTCAACGTCTATTTCGCCGCGTATCTGCTCCGGGGAAATATAATAAGGCGTCCCGTATGCCTTGCCCTTCTCCATCTTGGCCGCTTCGAAGTCCGTCGTCTGCCTGGCAAGACCCATATCGGCCAGTTTTACTATCCCCTCCTTGTTAATCATTATGTTCTTCGGCTTTACGTCGCGGTGAATAAGACCAACGGAGTGAGCGTGCCTGAGGGCCTCGGCTACTTGTATAATGACGTCCAGCGCCTCTCTCTCGCCGTAAACTTTGCCTGCCGCCAAATCATCGTAAAGGGTTTTCCCTTCGACGTATTCCATTACGAAGTAATGGTGTCCGCCCGATTCGCCGACGTCCACTGCCTGGACGATATTGGGATGATTGAGCTTGCCCGCGGCCTTACCCTCTTTATAAAATCGTTCGACATATTCTTTGTTTTCGGAAAAGCGTTTTGGCAAAACTTTGACGGCTACGATTCTATCCAAGCTCAACTGCCTGGCTTTGTAAACCACCGCCATTGCGCCTGCGCCTAATTTGCCCAGTATCATATAGCCGGGTATCTGATGGGTCGCTGTGGACCCGCGTGCCTCTTTGATGGTGCTGATGACTCGGCTTGCCTGTGACTTTGTAAGGTAGCCCCTTTCGACAAGAAGGTCTCTAAGCAGGGCGGGGCTGGTTTTGGAGCGGTTATCGATTTCATCGATGCACCGTTTTAGCTCCTCATTGGTGCAAAGTCCCTGGTCGAGGGCTATTTTGCCGAACATCGTGTCGTAGTTGGTATTGTCGTTTACCATTTATCCGCTTACCGGTTTGGAAGGAGGTATTCTTCCAGTTTAATCCTGCTATTATTAGTTATACCAGACCATTGTCAAAATAAAAATAGAATCTAACTGTGGTCCAATAACAAATCGGCTATTTTGCTTTCCCAGTTTAACGCTTTCTATTCCATTGACTTAGGCGAAAATCCTGTTACACTGCCCTCCTTTGACTACGGCTGCGGCTATTGACCCAGGCCGGTAAGGAGAACCAAAAGTGGCATATAATTGCGTGGTATTGGTAAAACAGGTGCCCGACACCAAAAGAGTAACAGGCAAGGCAATGAATGATGACGGAACGGTTAATCGTGCGGCCCTTCCGGCGATATTCAACCCGGAAGACCTCAATGCCCTTGAAATGGCGCTGGATATCAAGGACCGGTTCGGCGGAACGGTTACCGTTATAACGATGGGGCTGCCCGCGGCGGTAGTTACGCTAAAGGACGCCCTTTATCGCGGGGCTGACGAGGCAATCCTGGTTACGGATGCCCGTTGTGCTGCAAGTGATACGCTGGCAACGAGTTACATACTCAGTTGTGCTGTAAAACGGATTAAATATGACATTGTCCTTTGCGGCAGGCAGGCGATTGACGGCGATACCGCACAGGTTGGGCCTCAATTGGCGGAAAAACTGGGAATACCGCAGATTACCTACGTTGAGAAACCCGTCGAAATCGAGGGGCAAACGATAACCGCTCAGCGCAACATTGGCAACGGCTGGCAAAAGGTCAAAACGCAGTTACCGGTCCTGCTGACGGTAACGGGTGAGGCCAACGTGCCGAGAGTTGCGGCAGCGAAAAAGATGATGAAATACAAGGCCGCAATGACGCCCGCCGGGATTGAGCAGAAGATAAAAGCCGAAAATCCTCGCGCTAGCGCAGACGAGATAAAAGAGCTGGCCGTGCAAAAATGCGGTGAGATGGACAAGAAGGGGCTTCTCATAGAGCAGTGGAATCTTGATTTGCTGAAAGCGGATTTGACGTGGTGCGGCAGGAGCGGCTCACCAACGAAAGTTCATCGGATTCAAAGCGTCGTGCTGGCCGCCAAAGAGACAAAATCGATTGCGCCGACCGATGACGGGCTGGCTGGTATGATTCACGAACTTCTCGAAGATAAAATCATCGCATAGCTAATTACGAAATACGAACGACGAAATACGAGATACGAAATATGATTGACATAAACAGACAGGGTGAAGTTTGGGTATTCGCGGAACAGCACGGCGGCCTGCTGGAAGATACGCCTATTGAGCTGATGAGCAAGGGTCGGCATCTGGCGGACATTCTTGGCGTCCAGCTTGGTGCGTTGCTGCTGGGCGATAATGTAAAAGGGCTTGCGAAAAAGCTGATTCAATATGGGGCGGATAAGGTTTATCTTGCAGAGCATCCGCTATTAGAGCATTACCAGACGAACAGCTACACCAAAATAATTCATGACCTGATTCACAAATACAAGCCGCAGATTGTGATTTACGGCGCGACGGCGATGGGCAGGGATTTGGGGCCGAGAATCGCAAGCGCAATCAAGGCGGGTTTGACGGCGGACTGCACCGATTTGCAAATCGGCGACCACAAGACAACCGACGGGCAATTGCACAAAAACCTGCTCTTCCAAATAAGGCCCGCGTTCGGCGGCAACATCATCGCTACGATTATCAATTATGACCGCTGGCCCCAGATGGCGACCGTCCGCGAGGGTGTGATGGTAATGGCAACACCCGATACCAAAAGGAAGGGCCAGGTAATCACTGAAAAGGTGCAATTATCCCCGCAGGAACTGCCCATCGAGATCCTCGAAGAGCATACCCGTGCCAAAAAGGTTGACCTAAAGGCGGCGAGGATTATCGTGGCGGGCGGCGCGGGCCTGGGCAGCAAGGATAACTTCCGGCTAATCTGGGATTTGGCGAATTGTCTGGGCGGAGCGCCCGCGGCAACGAGAGCAGCGGTTGACCTCGGCTTCATCGACCACGACCACCAGGTGGGGCAAACAGGCACGACCGTCAGACCATCTCTTTACATCGCGGTGGGAATCAGCGGGGCTATACAGCATCAGTCAGGTATGAACCAGAGCCAGAAAATCGTCGCAATAAACAACGACCCGCAAGCGCCGATTTTTGACGTGGCGCATTACAAAATCGTCGGCGACCTCAACGATGTCGTCCCGAAAATGATAAAGGCAATCAAGGAAAAAGGATTCAAAGAAGCTATAGGCGAAGGTAAATAACGATGCCAAATTTTTACGCTGATAACGACGATATAAGATTTTTGTTTAAGCACATCGACCTGGGCGCTCTCGCCAAATTGTGCGAAGAGGATTTCAAATTCGCTTCGCAGTTCGATTCCGCGCCCGCCAGCGCCGATGAAGCGATATGTAATTATGAGATGGTTCTCGATTCTATCGGTCAGTTGAGCGGCGACTTTATCGCGCCGCGTGCTGAATCGGTTGACAGGGAAGGCAGTACGCTCAACGCCGACGGCTCGGTAAGTTACGCCAAAGGAATCGCGGAGTCAATGGACAAATTAGCCAAGGCGGAGGTGATGGGTTTTACGTTGCCTCACCGTTTCGGCGGGCTGAATTTCCCGAATCTTGTCTATTCGATGGCAACTGAAATCGTCTCGCGTGCGGACGCCTCGCTTATGAATATATTCGGCTTGCAGGGTATCGCAGGGACAATCGAAGCATTCGCGTCCGAGGAAATCAAACAAAAATATCTGTATGATTTTGCCGCCGGCAAAATTACAGGCGCTATGGTGCTTACTGAACCGGATGCCGGTTCGGATTTGCAGGCGGTCAAATTAAGGGCATTCCAGGACAATAACGGCAACTGGATTTTGCACGGCGTTAAGAGATTTATCACCAATGGCTGCGGCGAGGTCCTTCTTGTGCTTTCTCGCAGCGAGCCGGACCGCTCGGGCGGACTGGGACTCAGCTTGTTCGTATGCGAAAGAGGCCCGAACGTGCATATCCGCCGGCTTGAAGACAAGTTAGGCATTCACGGCAGCCCCACCTGCGAAATATTTTTCGATAACACCCCCTGCCAGTTAATCGGCGAAAGGCAGCGAGGATTAGTTACCTACGTTATGGCGCTTATGAATGGTGCGCGTATCGGAATCGCCGGGCAATCACTGGGTATCGCCGAGGCGGCGTATCGCATCGCTCGCGATTATGCAGCGAGCAGGAAGCAATTCGGCGCGGCAATCCAAAAACTGCCTGCCGTCCGCGACCTGCTTATCGATATGAAAATCGCGATTGAGGCGGGACGAGCGATGCTCTATGAAACATCTCGTGTCGTCGATATAAATATTTGCTTTGAAAGGCAGCTTGAATTAAACCCGCCCGCAGATAAAGCAAAACTGAAATCGCTGAAAGAGCAATCTCGCCGGTTTGACCGGCTCGCGTCGATGCTGACTCCGATGAGCAAATATATATGCTCGGAGATGGCAAACCGCGTCAGTTATGATTCAATCCAGGTCCTCGGTGGTTCAGGTTATATGCGCGACTACGCCGTCGAGCGGCACACACGCGACGCGAGAATCACTACGATTTACGAAGGCACAAGTCAGTTGCAAATTGTTGCTGCGGTGCGCGGAGTGTGCAGCGGCACAGCGGAAAAATATCTTGCGGAGCTCGCGCAGAAAGAATACGCCCCCGAATTGAAAGACCTCCTCGCCAAATTAGCCGAAGGAACAAAACAGCTATTCTCATCCGTCGCGTTTGTCAAACAGCAGGGGGCCGATTATATGGACCTTTATGGCAGACCCCTGGTTGATATCGCGATGGATTTAATCGTGGGGTATTTGTTCTGCGATTACGCAAGCTCGAAGGTCGAGATGAACGTCGCCGTCGAGGATTCCGACGAATCAAAAGAACAGACGATACCGATGACAAAACGCAAAGCCATTGTCGCCCGTCGGTTCATCACCAAAAACGCACCGAAAATAGCCGCCCTCGCCCAGTTAATATGTTCGGGCGACAAATCCTCATTCACGGACTTTGCCGCCCTTATCGGCCCGGTTCCTGAGCAGTCATAACAATGGAAGCGAAACAGTCGGCACAACAGAATAACAGGGAGAATTTTCAGTGCCGGCTGTATTGGTTTATGACTAAGCGATGCAACTTCAGCTGCCCGTATTGTTTCAGGGAATACGCCTCCGAGGAAACAAAAACAAAAGATTTCGATTGCGGCAGCTATAGTCCCGAGCAAATCGCGGGGCGTTTCGACGAGACCGGGAAAGTTTGGAAAATTTATATGACGGGCGGCGAGCCGATGCTGTATCCAAACTTTGTCTCTCTCGCAGGGCTGTTGACTCGCGGCCATTACATATCTTTGAGCACGAACCTCTCCACGGCCAACGCTTATGAATTTGCGGATACCGTTGCCGGCAATCGAGTTATTTCCGTCAGGGCAAACATTCACGTTCTTGAACGGGAAAAAATCAAAGACGGCATAAATGAGTATTTGCGCAAATTTCACTATTTCCAGGACCGCGGCTTCGATATCCGGCTTGTGTATGTCGCTTATCCGCCTTTGCTTGAGCGAATGGAACGAGATATCGAGTTTTTCCGCAAAGAAGGCGTCAGGCAAATCGAGGTAAAAGTTTTTCAGGGCAAATTCGAGGGCAGGCGTTTCCCGCGGGAATATAGTCGGCAGGAGCGTGATTTTTTAATAAAGCTTGGATTAGGCAATGACGAGAGGCAGGTTCTGGATTCTCGCGTGTCTTTCCTCGGCAAAAAATGCTCAGCGGGCTATATGGGATTCAGTATGGACCCGTCGGGCCGGATAACACGATGCAATACGCTGGATGAAGAATACGAGAATTTGTTCGAGGGGACATTCAGGCCCGGTTCTTCACCGCGTCGCTGTCCTGCTAAAAAGTGCGTTTGTCTCTATCAGGGAAACGCTCTGGCCAATACCGCAGGCGTTGGCGTGCCTCATCGTATCATTGCGCAGCCGGTAAAATTTTCCATAGCGTTCGCCGAATCCGTCTGCCGATTAAGAAAATAGGGTCTTGATATGCTCGAAGCTGTTATATTTGATTTCGATGGCGTTCTCGTGGATTCCGAAAAACTGCACTATCAGGCATTCAACCGCACGCTGACCAAATTCAATTACCAGTTATCGATACGCGATTACTATGACAGGTTCCTCGGGCTTTCCGACCTGGAGCTTCTGCGAGTTGTTAATAAAGAGGGAAAGCTGTCTTTATCAAATCAGCAGTTCGAAAAATTGCTTGGCGAAAAAGCGAACCTGTTCAAAGAAATGGCGGCGACCGAAGCGGGCATAATCGGGGGCGTGCCTCAGTTTCTTAATATGCTCGCAGGCAATAAAATCCCGATTGGAATCTGCTCCGGCGCGTTGCTGCCTGAAATAGAAATGATTCTCAAGGGTGCGTTGTTGCGAGAGTTTTTTGAGGTTATTGTTTCAGCCGAGCTGGTTGAGAAGGGTAAGCCCGACCCCGAAGGTTTCTCGCTGGCCTTGAAACTGCTCAATAAAAAGCTGCACAAGTCAATCAAGCCGGAAAATTGCGTTGTGGTTGAGGATTCACGCTGGGGCCTTGAAGCCGCCAAGGCCGCCGGTATGCGAGCGGTCGCCATTACCAACACTTACGCCGCCGAACACCTAAAACCCGCGGATAAAGTTATTGAGCATCTTGCTGAATTGACTCTCCCCGACCTTCACGCACTCTGCTGCTAACAAGATTAGCCACAAAAAAGCACAAAAAACACATAACCACGGATTAGTACGGATTCTCACAGATTTAATCAGCCGCGGAGTCGCCATTGTTCCAACGGTTCGGGACGGCCTAATAATTTCTTTTGTTCGGAGATAAGCCGTCTTTCCACCTTTTTGGCATCCTCTGCCGGGGAAAGCAATTCTGGTTTTATATTTCGTTTTACGAGCAGATTTCGAACTTCGCGATTGTTCTTTACGTGTTCGCCGGTAATGCCGTCTTCTGTACGCAAATCATCCCGCTTGATTGTAAAATTGGTGATTTCATTGGCAAAGTCCTTTGCCTTGATAGTGATTGTCGGGAGAAAATCCGCCAGCGGTCGGCCTTTTGGCACTTTCATCCGGCCCTTCATCTGCTCGGTGGATTTGCCGCCAAATAACGCCTTGTCCCCTTTGCTGCGGATTCTGCCAAAGCTCTGCTCATCGCCGAGTCGCTCGAATATGATTCCTGAAAGCTCTTTTTCCGAAAACGTAAGCTTTCTGCGGGCAGTCAGTCGCTCGACTTCGCCTAATCGTTTTTCTATGATTTCCTGCTTACGGGTCTGGACGGCAAAATAGGTCTGGGCGAAGGCAATCTGGTCTTTGGACGGGTCGCCGTTCTGCGCTATCAGGTAACAGGCGTACCGCGTCAGCATAATATCGTTAATCTGTCGCTCGCTACCCGACCCAAGCTGGACCATTTTGTTGATATCAACAAAATGGTCAGATACATTCTGGCCGGAATTCAAACAGGCCATTTTGGCCTTATCAACAACCTTAAGAAAATTTCTCCATTCGTCATAGTCCAGCAATTTTTGCAAGTCCCTCGCCAGCCAGAATTCAAGGCCGGACGCTGTGTCCTTTTGCACGCTCTTCTCAAAACTGCCGTGAAGCTGAATTATTATTTCCTTCTTCATTTTTTTCAACCACAGTTTTTTGCCACAGATAGACGCAGATTAACACAGCTTTTGCTTCATAGGCTCCCAGTTGCCCAAGAAAGATGTTAAATTCCTATTTGCACATTTAAAGCAATCGCCTGCAATCAATCTTTTTTCTGCTTTGTTAAGCCCTCTGGTCTCCCAGCATTTATCATTACACCCAACCCACATATAAACCTGAAACAATTTTTCGTTTCCATGTATCCTTTTTAAAATCATGAGCAATGTAGATGGCGAAAGAACTACACATTCAATTGTTTTTCCAACAAAACTCTGCATCACAAAAACCCATAAATCGGCTTTTGATTTCTTGATTCTATCCCTATGGAGAGCCCACCATCCAAAAGCCCTGAATTTATTTTGGTATTCAGGTGCCATATGGGTTATCACATAGTCCTTTGAATATTTGACTTGCAAAGAGACGGCTTTGTTGTTCTTGGAGTTGGTCACAAGAAGGTCAACGCCGGTATCCTTTGAAGGAACCCATACATTATAGTCCTTGAAGTTCTCTTCAATATATGACCCTACTAAGTATTCGCCAGCATGAATATTAAACATTTGCTGCATAATCTGCTATTCCCAGAAATCCGAGAACACCATACTTATAAGACAATAAAACTCGTCTGACGGACAAAGGTGCCAATCTCTTCCGGCCTTAAAAACTATTTTTCGCCAAAGCAACTATAAATCCTGCTGTTGTTGGCGTCAAAGAAATAATCGGCGGATTAGACCAAAGACCCCAGACGTAAGACGCCAGGGAGAAGGGAGAAGGCAAAAGAATGTCCAATGTTCAATATTAAATGTTCAATATCCAATCCGCGATTATCGTATTGCGCCGGGGCCTTTGAGGTGCGTGTTCCACTTGCCTGATTTTGTATCGTATCGCACGGCGTCGATAACTGCGCCGTTGAAAATGCAGGGACGGACCTTGTCGCCTCTGATATCTATTAAGGCAGTGTTGGCGTCGTAGATAAATTCGTTGCCTATGACTTGGGTGTCCTTGTCTTCATAAGTAACCGCGCCTGTTGCCTGCATGTCTTTGAGCTCTGTTCGCCCGGTCGGCATTTCGGCGATATCCGCTTCGACATGCGATGCGGTTATGGAGACCTTTTCGCTGCCGCGGCCTTCGACGAGCGGGAAATAATCAACAAGCAGAGAGCCGCCTTTTGAATCGGCTATCAAGTGTTTGCTTTGGCCGGCGTAGGAAAGCCAGTCGAAGTTCCGCATAAGGGCGTAACTTTTTCGCCGCAAGCTGAACCTGTCGAGATTGTCCTGCGGCTCATCGGTCTGCGAGTTATCCACTTTTATCAGGCCCGGCCCTGCCGCGAAGAAATTGCCGTCGGTCGTATCGTAATTAACCGAGACGCATTTAAGCTCCACACCTGTAAGCAGCTTGTTGCTGGTTTTTTTTGTGCTGGCTAAGTGCACACCCGGGCCGGTTGCAATCATGCGATTGACATCCATTGCCTGTCCGGAGTCATTATTTGTATCTCTCTTCACCAGGTCTATTTCGAGCTTGTCAGCCAGGACTATATACTGTTGAAGTATTGCGTCCTCCGCCTGCGAGACCGTGCAGCGGCAATCACCCTCGAATGTGCTCTTGTTTGAGGCGGGCGAGAACGCGGCCCGTCGGCGGGAGGTCATTCTGACGGTTCCCGGTCTGCCTGCGCCGTCCTGTGTTTTTTCGTTCACGTCAAACGCAACGCTCGAAGGGCCGATTGCGGTCGCCTCGCCGGTTGTCGCGCTGTAGGCAACGTTTACGCCCCTGAAAGTGGTTTTGCCTACGGGTGAGGCATTGGTATCCTGCTGGGCGATAATCTCGGCGTAAGTGGTTCGCTGTTTGGGCAATTTCTTCTCGGCTGATGTGCCCATCGGGGTAACAATAATGCCGCCGTCGCAGTTTATTGTGATATCGCTCGGTGATTCCTCCGAAATGGCTGCCTGCGGTTTGTTGCTTGCCGGAATCGGGGCGAAGTTTCGGTCGGGCGAGGATTCGTTTGCGTCCTGCCCGGCTGAGCTGTCCTGTGCGAAGATATCATTTATCGAAAGGGCATCGGCGAACAGTCGTTCATTCGGCGTTTCAATCCTGACGTTTTTGTCGAGCGTGCATTGGTAGTATTTCCCTTGTTTGGACGCTTGTGCGCTTTCGCCTTTTTGGTTATTTGCGTCGGCGTCCGGCGTTGACCGCAAAACCGACCCCTGGGACCATTTTTTTATATGCAAACTCTGCAGGTTTGTTATTTGCAGCCGTTCGAGGCGCTCGTCGTCGCCGTTATAAACAATTTCCACGCCTGTGCCGGTCATCCGCATGTTTTCCGAGACAAGCTCGACTGGCCCTGCCGTCGAAAACAACGATTTGTCCGCGGAAAAAGCGATATCATCAAGATAAATAGTCGTTTCGCCGACGGCATCTTTTTGTTTGGGCAAAATCCGGATAATAACATTGCCCATCAGCATACCTTGTTTTGGCGTTAATCGGCCGCCCGCGATTTCCACCACGACTATTGCCCGCTCGCCTGTAATCGAGCAGTTGAAGCTTCGGCGGTAGATGTTCATATAGGGCTTTTTGATTTCCCAGTTGTTGCCGTCCTGGTGCAGCAGCTCCTCGAATCCGAACTCTCTTTCGACCTGTTTTTGGGCGTTAAGGGTGGTATAGCGTGAGTTTTTAATTAGGCCGACGCCAACGTCTCCTACTTTTCCGACACTGACAGTTGAATCGCACACGTCGGCAAGCTGTCCCGCCGGCGTCGTCATTATATCCGTTGGTATAAGCGGGGTCCTGCTTAAACGGTTGTATATAAAATACACGACCAGCACTGCCAGAAATGACATGAGCCAGATTGTGAACCTTCGCGAATACAGCAGCATCTTATTTTTTACTCTTTCCCGGAATTATATTTTTTTACTATCGCGTTCCATCTGCCGGTTTTTTTCAGGATATACTCGATAATTTCCCGGACAGCCCCTTGGCCGCCTTTTTGTTTGATAACATAATCGGCGGCTTGCTTGATTTCATCGACCGCGTTGGCAACCGCCGCCGCGAAACCCACGCACTGAATCACGGGCAAATCAGGCAGGTCGTCGCCGACGTAAGCAATTTGTGCAACGGGCGTTTTGCTCAATTTAATCAGCTCTTTTAAGCCCTTCAATTTATCCCGTCGGCCATTAAGACAAAAATCCACGGCCAGCTCTTTGGCCTGATGTTTCGTGGTGGCTGATGCCCGCCCGCTCAAAAACGCGATTTTCAGGCCCGCCCGTTTCCACATTTTGATTCCGTGCCCGTCGATGATGCTGAATGATTTGCTTTCCCTGCCGCGCGAATCAACCAGGATGGTCCCGTCGGTAAGCACGCCGTCAACGTCGAGGGCAAGCATTTTTATTGCGTCGAGTTTTTTCTGCACGGCTCACCCCGTTAGAAATCTGCGATTTATTGGAAAGTTCTGTATTGCCATTTTTTCTAACGGGGCTCACCCGACAACTTTGATTGTTACAATGTCCTGCACGTCGATAAGCCCCACCGGCTTGTCGTCGGCGTCCACGACGGGCAGCTCATCAATCCTGTGTTTGTGGAAAATGGCCGTCGCTTCCGCCGCCAGTGCATCGAGACGAACTCTTTTGCAGTTTTTGGTCATAACATCGGAGGCCTTCATATCAAAACCGCCGGGACCGTCTTTTGTCATCAGCCGGCGAATGTCCCCGTCCGTGATTATCCCGGCCAGCTTGCCCTGTTTGTCAACGACCATTACCGCGCCGTGGCGTTTCACGTCGCTGGTATTTTTAAGAATTTTTCCTATTGTGTCCGAACCGGCCGCTATTGGCAGCTTCTCACCGGGTCTGAACATCATCGATTGCTCAACGGTCATCAGTTTTGTGCCGAGCGAACCGCCCGGGTGAAACCTCGCGAAGTCCTCCACGCTGAAATTCCGGGCTTTCATTACCGTTAATGCGAGCGCGTCGCCCAATGCGAGCATACAAGTTGTTGAGACGCTCGGCGCGATTCCCAGCGGGCAGGCCTCGGTGAGTTTGCCCATACTGAGAACTACGTCGCTGTATTTGGCGAGTGTGGAATCCTTTTCGCCGGTAATCGCAATGAGCGGAATCTGGGATTGTTTGACGAGGTTAATCAGGCGGACAACCTCCTCGGTTTCGCCGCCGTAGCTGAGGACGAGAATTATATCTTCTTTTCGCAGCCGGCCAAGGTCGCCGTGCACCGCTTCCGCGGGGTGCAGAAAATGGCTTGGCGTGCCGGTCGAGGCAAGTGTTGCGCTGATTTTTCGACCTATGATTCCCGCCTTGCCGATTCCGCTGACTATTGCCGAGCCGGAGCAGTTGTAAATCATCTCCGCCGCCCGCTCAAAGTCCGGGCCGATAACCTCCGCGAGACCTTTTATGGCCTTACTCTCGCTGTCTATTACCTGCCGAGCGTAATCAAGGTCAAATTTCATTTCATGCCTGCTCCAGAAGCCCTTTTAGTAAAGATATCCAACCGAGCTATCAGTATCGCTGAAATATCGTCTACCGTCAAGATTTACCGCGGTGCCGGGTATTCGGCGGCGTTATAGTTTGACCACGCTTCCCCTGTCGTTATAACAGACAATTTCAGACCGTTCGCCTGCATATTCGGGTGACGAATGGATAATCACCCGCTTATTGCTGGCCTGCTCAATATGCGCAATCGCGGTCCTTTTTTCGTTCTGGAGATAATCCGCCACTTCGTTCGAGACAAACAGCTCGACTTTTTTGACCGTTTCTTTTGAGGAAGCCAGATGAAGCAGCCGGATAAGCTCAATCGCGCAGGATTCGTGGCTTTTGACGTAGCCGCTGCCGCCGCAATTTGGGCAGGCAAGATACGTGCTGGATTGCAGCGAAGGCCGCATCCTTTGACGGGTCATTTCGATGAGGCCGAAACTGCTTATGTGCAGAACCCGGGACCTTGCGCGGTCGGGCTTGGTTGCTATCCTGAAGACCTTTTCCACTTCTCTGCGATGCTTTGGGCTTCGCATATCGATGAAGTCGCAGATAATCAGGCCGCCCAGGTCACGCAGGCGCAATTGTCTTGCGATTTCCTCGGCCGCATCGATATTGGTTTTGAAAGCGGTTTCCTCGGCTTCTGAGTGTTTGCGGAATTTGCCGCTGTTGACGTCAATTGCGACCAGCGCCTCGGTCTGCTCGATGACAATCGACCCGCCTGTTTTGAGGGGCACGACGCGCGAGTGGACCTTGGCGATTTCCTGCTCAATTTTGTATTTGTGGAACAACGGCTCTTTGCCGTCATAATATACCACTCGCTGTTTGAGACGAGGCGACGCTATCGACAGAAAGTCACGAATCCGCTTAACCATACTTTCGGAATCGCACATTATCCTGACGATGTCATTATTGAAAATGTCACGCAGCGTCCTGATGACCAGGTCCGATTCCTGATACAATTCGGACGGCGTCTTTGCGCTTGAAATTCTTTTTTCAATCGCGGCCCAGAGACGCCGCAGATACTTCATATCATTTTGTATGTCCCGCTTCGAGCTTCCCTGTGCGGCTGTCCGTATAATGAAGCCGATATCTTTCGGGGGATTGCTCTGCTCGAAGAGGGTTCGCAGCCGAATCCGTTCCTGCTCGTCCTCGATTTTGTGGGAGACGCCCGATTTTTCCATCCAAGGCATCATAACCAGGTATTTGCCGGGCAGGGCGAGATAGGTGCTCAGCGTCGGCCCCTTTGTATTGATTCCTTCTTTGGTAACCTGCACCACTACCTCTTCGCCCTTGTGCAGGCAGGCCTGAATCGGTTTGCGCTCGTTGAGGGAGCGTCGTTTGCCGATTTCCTCGGTGTCGATGGCGGCTTTGCCCGCGAAGTATCGCGGGTGCAGGTCGCTGATGTGCAGGAATCCGTTTTTGCCGGTTCCGAAATCCACGAAGGCCGCCTGAATCGCCGACTCTACGTTGACGACCCTGCCTTTGTATATATTACCCACGTATCTTGTGGAGCTTGCCCGCTCCACGTATAGTTCTTCGAGAGAGCCGTTTTCCATAACCGCTATGCGGCATTCTTCACTCTCGGCCACATTAATAAGCATTTCTCTTGGCATTTGTCTTGTCTTTCTCTTTCACAAACTATTTTCTAATAAAAATTGTCGTGCTAAATACCTTTCCACTGTACGTTTGTCCGCCTGACTGGCCCGATTAAATCCGCGGTTTTCAATTGCAGCAAACCGAGGATTTCGTCAACGCGTATCGTACCCGCCGGGCTGATTTTGCAGTCAACGATAAACCCTTCCGGTTCGGCTTGGATTGCCTCCAGAAAAGGCCTTACGTCAACCGGTTTGGTTCTCGAGTCCTCGCCTGCGCGACGGCTCACAACAACCTTATCGCTTGCCAGCACATCCGCAATATGTTTCTTCACTCCGTCATCAATTTTCTGTCCCTGCACCTTCATCACGTATCTTGCTGAAATCGGCTCAGGGATATTCTTTGCCTCGCTTGTTTCTGCTGAAATGATTTCAATGCCGGCCGGCAACGCGCTTTTCAGCGATTCGACATCAATTCCTGCCCCTTTAGAAATCTGCGATTTATTGGAAAGTTCTGTATTACAATTTTTTCTAACGGGGGCCGTCTGGCCCTCCTTAAGCCACAGGCACAACATATCGTCATCTGATTCGACGCCCACGCTTCGAGGCGGAACAAGAGACATTTGCTGATGCGGATTGAACCCCTGGCTATACGCGATTTGCACCCCCGCCCGCACACAGGCCCGCTGGAAAACGCGTATCGTCTCCGCGTGCGACAAAAATCGCAAACTCCCTCCTATTCGGAATCGAATTACAACTAACATCTGTTTTCCAATTTTTAGTCGCCCGCCCCGTTGAAAATCTGCGATTTATTGTAAAGTTCTGTATCGCCAATTTTTCTAACGGGGCCCTGCACATTCAGAACCGGCTTTTGCCTGTTTAGAACGCTTCGGGCAATATCTTTCTGGCCGCGTCACGAAGGAAGCTGGATATCTGTCTTTCAGAATTCATCCCCAGAACCTTTCTGGCGACTTTATTGCATTCCTCTACCGTGACTGAGCGAATAATCTGTTTTATTTCAGGTATCATCGGCGCCGCCATTGACAGCTTGCGTATGCCCAGACCAAGCAGCAGCATCACTGATTCCGGCTCCGAGGCCATCTCGCCGCATACGCTTGTCTCCACCCGTGCCTTGTGCGCATCCTGAATCACTGTCCTGATAAGCCGAATGACCGCGGGGTCAACCGATGAATATAACGTTGAGACAAGCTCGTTACCCCTGTCAACCGCCAGCGTATATTGAGTGAGGTCGTTTGTGCCTATACTGAAAAATTCAACGTCTTTTGCCAGCATTGACGCCGTAAGCGCCGCCGCGGGCGTTTCGACCATAATGCCGACCTTGATTTTTCTGTTATACGGGATTCCTTCGTCGTCGAGGTCTTCCATCACGTCGCCAAGTACCATTTTGGCCTGCATCAGCTCCTGAAGATTGGTTATTAGCGGGAACATTATCCGCAGGTCGCCCAGAACCGACGCCCGCATAATGGCGTGAAGTTGTGTTTTGAACATCGTCAGGTTTTGCAAACAATATCGTATCGAACGCAATCCCAGGAACGGGTTCGGCTCACGGGCGTAACGTCTGCTCTGCGTATATTTATCCGCTCCCAGGTCCACGGTTCTCAATATGACGGGCCTGGATTTGAATACCGCAACCGTCCGCGAGTAGGCCTCGTAATGCTCCTGCTCCGTCGGCTCAGTGTCACGGTTAAGATACAAAAATTCTGTTCTGTAAAGCCCGATACCTTCGCCGCCTTTTTCAAGAACGCTATGTGCCTCATCGGGGAACTCGATATTGCCAAACAGCTCCACACGCACTCCGTCCCGCGTCTCGGCGGGTTTTTCTCTTATCGCGTCAAGCCGGTGTTCCAGCTCGGTATATTCGACGGCATATTCGAGGTATTGCTGTATCGTGCTGTCATCGGGATTTATGATGACTATGCCGCGATTGCCATCGATTATGACAGTGTCGCCCGCGTTGACGCTTTCAGTGATGTCTTCGAGCGCAACCACCGCGGGGATACCCAGCGACCTTGCGACAATCGCCGTATGGCTTGTTCTGCCGCCCGCGCCGGTGGCGATGCCCTTGATATATTCTTTATTGAAACTCGCCGTTTGCGTGGGGCTAAGCTCGCGTGCGACAACAACCGCCTCTTCTTTCAGTGCCGCAATATCCTGCCTCTTGCCTCCGACGAGGAGTCGCAATAACCGGTGTTCGATGTCATATATATCGGCAGCCCGCTCGCTGATGTAGGTATCTTTCACTTTGGAAAAGTGAGAGGCGATATCGCGCAGCGTACTGGAAACGGCGAACTCGGCCGTAACCGATTCGGCGTTTATCATATCGGTTATTTTCTTGCGAAGAGTGCGGTCTCGAAGATAGCTGAGGTGAACCGCGAAGATGTCTTTCATCTTCTGCCCTTCGATTTCCTCCTGCTCGGCCTGGAGCTTTATCAGCTCCTCGATGGCGTCCTTGAAAACGTTGCGCACCCGCTGCGTTTCCGTCAGTCGCTGCGACGGCTCAATAAGTCGCCTTGGGATCCGGTAATCCTCTGCATCGATAACGAGGCACTTACCGATTGAAATTCCCGGCGAAACAGCTACGCCTTTTTTTATTTCCATCGTTGACCGGGATCGCTACGCCTGCCGACTTTTTTCCTCTGGGGTCGGCTCGCCGAATTTCTTTATCTCAACAATATCTCGAAGCGCCTCAACCGCCTCGGCCGCGTCCGTGCCCTCGGCTTTTATTTTCAGCCGGGTTCCGCATGTCGCTGCGAGCATGCTCATTTGCATAATGCTCTTGCCATCCACGTTTGTGTCGTCCTTGCTGACGGTTACCGACGACTGAAACCTGCTGGCCGTATCTACAAACTGCATCGCGGGCCGCATATGAAGCCCATCCGCGTTTTTTATTTCAACTTCAAGTTCGCAAACTGTATTTTGCACTGTTGAGCATCCGTTCAGATATCACCGGCCTGGTTGCGTCACAAAATTCACAGGGACGGATTAACGTCCGCCTCCTTCAACAGGTCCTCAATCTGGGCGGCCGTCTGTGACTGTCTCAGGAATTTGCGGAATTTTTCCTGCTGAAGGTGCTTGAAAATCTGTTCCATTGCCTGCAGGTGTTTGTCGGGGTCTTCGGCGGGACTTAACAGTAGAATGACCGAATACACCGGCTGTTTGTCCAGCGCAGCAAAATCGATGCCTTTGCTGCTCTGACCCACCGCGGCGACGACGTCCCTGACCGCCTTGTGCTTGACATGCGGAACAGCGATTCCCTTGCCCATTCCGGTGCTTGCCTCGTTTTCTCTTTTGATTACGGCACGCGTTATTTTGTCGCAGTTGCCTTTCCCGAGCCGGCCCGCCTTGTCAAGCGCCGCCACAAGCTCCGTTATGGCTCCATCCCTGTCCTTTGACCCAAGCTCCGGAATGACCGCCTCAAAACAAACGAAATCCGCAAACTTCATACCGTTCATCCTAAAACGTACCCATAAGTTTTTATCGTCTGCATCATATCGGCTGAAAAACGCAGAACTTTAGCGAGCCCTGTGCTTTTTTTCGTCCCGCTCTTTGGTCTTGGTCTTCTTGAGCTGCTGCTCGAGCTTATGCGTCGCCAGGTCGATGCAGGCGTAAACGTCGTTGCCTTTTTCCTTTACCACAAAGATTTTCTTGCGTTCTCCCCTGGCGATAATTTCCACCGCGATATTACCCGCTTCCTTGCTTCCCTCTTTGCCGTCAACAATGACCTCGATTTGGTTGATGACGTCGTAAAATTTGGGCAACTTGTCAGTTTTTTCCTCGGCATAGCTTTTTACGCTTTCCGGAACCTCGGTGTGTTTGCCGCTAATCCTGAATAACAAGGCAGTTCTCCTTTTCTGTTATTTCAATTAAATCACTTATAGCCCGGCCACTGCCGGCCAGCTTATTATACACAAGCCCTTCCCAATTTCACGCATAATCTACTCGCTTCCGGCGGGCGATTTGGCAGCGTTTTGTTCGCCGGGAACTATCACCCCGGCGCTAAGTATAAACCTCAGCGCCTCTTCGATTGACATATCCAAATCCACGACTTCTTCTTTCGGAACAATGATTAGAAAACCGCCAAATGGCGTCGGTGCGGTGGGTATCAGGACCGTAACAAACTCCTTGTTCTGTCCCTCAACGATTTTTTTGATGCCGCTGCCCGTAACATACCCTACCGACCAGATTCCTTTGCGCGGATACTCGACGGCAACCACCCTTGAGAATATCTTTTTGGTTTCTTCCTTCTTAAAGAAGAAATCCGTCATCTGCTTGATATAAGGATATATCTGTTTGAGCAGGGGGATGTTCATCATAAGCCGTTCGACGACCTGCCAGATACTCCTGCCCAGCACGCTGGCTAAGGTAATCCCCACAATGTACACGATTCCCAGGGCAATCAAAAACCCGGCTATCGACAGAAACCAGCCAATCCAGAAATTCGCCAGTATCGCCTCCGACCCCCCGGCCAGCTTTATCCCAAAAATCAGTATCTGTTTGATATGAACGCTGATTTTGTCATTGATAAAGTTAAATCCCCACAAAATCAGCCATATCGTCAGGACCGTCGGCAGCAATACCCCAAGTCCGCGTAAAAAATATCCTCTGAATCGCCCTTTTGCCATACTTACCGTTACTCCTTTAACCAATAATCAATTATCAATTCTCGCCCGGCTCAATTTGCATCTCTTTTGGCAGATGCCTGCCGGTCCAGTGTATCCACGCCCCAGGAAGAGCCGCGACTATCCATACCGCCCGCTGACAAAGCGCAATCGCCAGCGCCTGCTCTGCTCCAACCCCGGCCAGCACAAACAGCCCCGCAAGCCCGCCTTCAACAACCCCCGCCCCGCCAACGCTTACGGGTATCGCGCCCAAGCCCCAGGTCAGCGGGAAAAACACGAAATAGTATTTCAATCCCGCCTCTATACCTATCTGTCGGCCAATCAGCCAGAAACCCGTTATGACTATTCCCTGAAGCAAAAACGTAAGCCCGAAGGCCGCGAGTATAGTCAACGGGTTGCTGCCATACAAAACCGCTGCCGTCCAGAGCTTTTTGGCAAATGTTACGAAGTGCTGATATGCTTTTGCCGCCAGTTTTCTTCCCGCCGGTACCGCTGCAGCTAAAATTGCCATCGCCGCGACGGCAATCACTGCCCACCTCAAAATACCTGATGCCGTTTTGGGGCTTACCCCAAGGTTTACGTCTCGCAACAAAACGAAATAGCAAAAGCCCGCCATTATCAAAGAGCTTAACAGCCCGACGAACCTGTCAACAAATATGCTCAGCACCGCTTCGAATTTCTTCTCTGTGTGCTTGGTAACATACCACGCCCGAATCAAATCGCCGCCTACCGAGCCGGGCATCGCGTTATTGTAAAAAAGCCCCAGAAAGTGCAATCGAATTGCCGCCCAGATATTAATGTGAATCCCCTGTGTTCGCAGAAGCAGCCACCACCGCGACGCTAAAATCGCCTGGCTTGCGACAAACGCCCCCACTATCCCGGCGAAAAACCACGGCCCCATCTTTGCGAAACTGCTGCCCAGAATCACGTAGCGGTTATTCTGCGATACCCAGATTGTTACCGCCACTATCGCGGCTGCTACAAACCCGATTCGCAAATAAAAGAACAGTTTGTGTGTGGTGGCCTTTTTTTCTTCGCCCATTTGCCTGCTTTCAGCGTAAAACACTTGTTTTAGAAGATGATAACGGTTAAAACCCTTCCTGACAAGTTGTTTAGCCCCCAGGTCCGCCTGGGGGTTTACATATATTAGGAGAAATAATCGTGGCTGCCGACAAAACAATAGAACTGGGCACACAACTGACGCCGAAATTCGACGCGAATGGCCTTATTCCCGCCATCGCACAGGACGCCAAAACAAGCCAACGCAAGTCCAATTCAGTTATACTGGGCACGTACGCGAGTCCAAATCACCAAAGCACACATTAGGGCATCATGAAAATTCTCTTCGTTAACCCGTGCTGCCAGTTGATACCACAATTCCGCCGTTTCTACCCCAGAATCGTCTTGTATCACCTCGACATCACGCTTTGGGAGCGGTGGGATTAACCTACGCAAACACATAATTGTGCTTGTGATATCCCTCGCCTCGATAGCCCTCAGCAATGCTTGTTGCGCAATCACCTTATCCATATTTCGCTCCTTTCATATGGCTGGCTTTTGCCACATACCATTAGCCTTAGCATGTTTGGGTACGCCCTGTCAATGGCATATTTGTGCTATTTTGACAATACATATGAAATTGTTGCGGGCGGAAATAGCGAAAATTGTGCAAAACAGACAACATAAAAGTGGAATATCCTATAGGATTGCTATTGCGATTATGTGACAAGACTGTAAAATGTAACTATCTTGCTATTACTTTTATTGAGGGTTTTACCATGAATTCCGAACTTGGTAATACATTGAGTGAGGTAGTCCGAAATCAATTACAGGCCTTACAGCCGAAACGAACTCAGAAATGGCTCGCATCAGAACTCCGTATGACTGAGGCTGAGCTTAGCAAGCGGCTTAAAGAACAGAAGCCTATGCGGGAAGATGAAGTTGTACATCTATCTGAAATACTTCGCCTTCCCTTGCCCCGGTTTCTTCTTCTGGCTTCTATTGCCAGGTGTAACGCTCGTAAGCAGGATTCTGCTGACAAAGATAACCGCCAAGAAATGGAACGTTTTGCTACTGCTGGTAATGCTTATAAGGAACTGTTGAAATCGATAAAACCTGTTGCGATGCCTTTATCGTGTCGGTCTCATAATTATATATCTCTCGAAGATTTTCCTAACATGGTAGCTGGACCATGGACAGTTATTGTAGGTGATCGTCGCGAGAGTCCAGTCAAGGGTATAGGGGACATAGCTGGTTTATCTGTCGCTTCGTCAGATTTTATGTTCTTACATAAGTTGCCTCTGCCCTGGGGTACAACTGTTGTACGCAGCGACAAGACTCTACTTATTGCCAAAGAATCTAGTCTGTCAGAATTGATGAGAAATAATTTGCTTATTATCGGCAGTCCCGCCGTATCTTTGGGGACACGCGCTATTCTTCGTGACGTAGGCGCCTCGTTTATGTTTAACATTAGTAGTGACGCATATGATCGTGAAAAAAAAATATATGAGGAAGTTGGCGGTTCTACTCACAGAGATACCCTAGAAAAAATAATTTCAAAAAAAGTAGGTGAACTCAGGTCTCTTATGGCTACTTTTCGTAAAAACGGATTCGTAGACCCAATAGATTACGATGGAATACGTGGCAGGGCAATCGCAAAAGATGAGGACTATGGCATGATTGCTCTCGCGAGAAATCCTTGGTCAGAAAAACATATCGTTTGTATTTGTGCCGGTGTGCACGGTGGCGGCACAGCAGGAGCGTTGCAGCTATTAGCATCTCCAAATAACTTTGTGAACAGACCATGGGGAGGTGTGTTTAGAGTTAATATGTCTGATCAAGTTTCATGGGAAACACGTTTTGAGCATCTCGCACCGGAGTTCGAAACCCATCCGTATGATCCACACAAATATTCTTCGGAGATTTCAAAATTAATTCACCGCGTCGATGTACTCGCAAATAGCAGTAATAAAGATGAGGAAGTAAAAAAATCGGAACTTTCGAAAGATATGTTGATTTTAGTACAACAACTTGCTAAATGGCTGACGAATGCCGATTAAAAAGCGATTTATATCTTTACATATAATGTTGTTTTGCATTATTATAACGCATTGTATGAGTGTGCACTAAAATACTCATATCGCGAATTGTTTCATATTTCTTATTCAGGAAATATAAAGTGTATATTGACAAAACAATAGAACTGGGCACACAACTGACGCCGAAATTCGACGCCAATGGCCTTATTCCCGCCATCGCACAGGACGCCAAAACGGGCGAAATCCTGATGGTCGCTTATATGAACCGTGAGGCCCTCGACTACACCATCAAAACCAGCTGCGGAACCTATTACAGCAGGAGCCGCAAAAAGCTCTGGAAAAAAGGCGAACAATCGGGCCATATCCAGAAGGTCAGCCAAATCCTCGTTGATTGCGACCAGGATTGCATCATCCTCAAAGTTGCCGTCGATTCAGGCCAGTGTCACACCGGCTACCAGTCCTGCTTCTACCGCGCTCTGAAAAAAGGAACAGCCGAACAGCTCGAATTCGTCGCCGAAAAGGTCTTCGACCCCGACAAGGTTTACCCGTCGTAGTACCAACGAAGATGGGTTTACCCGTCGTAGTACCAACGAAGGCGGGTTTATGATAAATAAACCAGGTAAATCATCTCCAACATAGAAGCGAGTCCCCGGCAGGAATTTCCTATTGCGCGGAAAGAAATGCCGTGCTGAATCACCTGTATCCAGCCGGCTAATACTCATAAACCAGCGTAATACTGCAAAAAAAGCGGTTTTACGAAAACCTACCGATTTGGCATAGTATTTGCATCCTTCTTCTTGTTATCCGGGGGCGTTGTACCCACGGAGTGCGTGTTGCAACGCGTAAATTAAGAAAGAACGAAGAGAATGACAAGTTAGGCACTGATAAGAAAGGAGGTGATTGATATGACAATCAGTGGAATTGGACAGGGCATGTCTATGTCAATGCTTTACGGTATGCAGAATACGCAAAAGCCCAGCGCAAGCGATATAGTCAACAATATTTTCCAAAAGCTGGATACTAATGGCGACGGCGTTTTGAGCGCAGATGAAATCAGCAAAGCCGGAAATCAAGCTCAGAATATTCTTGGCGCCGATGCCAACGGTGACAGGGTTGTAACAAAAGATGAGCTGAGCGCCGAGATTACGAAGAAAATGGCAAGCCATCGAGCCCATCACATAATGAGCAAGCTCGATACTAACGGCGACGGCTCTTTGAGCACAGATGAAATCAACAACGGCGGAACCGCCGCACAAAGTATCCTGCCGGCCGATACCAACGGCGATGGTGTTGTTAGTATGACAGAGTTGATTGCCTACCTTACAAACAATTCGGCAGCAAACCTCGCGTCAAGCAGTGAAACCCCGAGTCAGCTAAATTCACTGGTCTGACACACAGTAAACAGGCATAAGCTGGCGGGGGCTTTGGTTGGGGAAAGCCCCCGTCAGACCGCTACCACGGATATAAATACAAGCTAAATTTGCGTTATCCTTAATCCGGGAAATTCAGTTGCGCCCTTCGACTTCGCTCAGGACACAGGAGCTTCTTCGGAGAAGTTTAACCGGGCGAATTCGCCGTGGTATTTCTTCGCGGCTTCGTCATAAGCATGGGCGGCTTTGATTTCAGAGTCGAAAATTCCAAGCCAAATTCTTTGGCCCTGAAAATAAATTCTTGCTATCCATCGGGAAGAGCGTTTCTGTAAATAAACACCTCTGAACCGCTAGGTCGTTTTGGTTTTATCTATTCGGGTGTTGCAGGAGTTCTGAACGTGTGTTGCGATACGAAGATTTTCCCTGCGGTTATCCAATGATAAGCCGTTCCTATGGTCAACTAATAAACCCGGCGGGGGATTCATTATTTCTTTGTGCATCGAAACCATTTTTGTCCTGACAGAATCATTTTTGAAGCTCCTGATGGCATAGAATTTTTTTCCACTTCCTTTGAGAAACCATCTGAAATTATTCAGACGGTAGTAATCCTGCTGGTCAAGGATTGTCCATTGGCCTTCGCCGAGATAAATCCTGCGAAATGGATAGCCGTATTTGAATCGCCGATAGGCCGTTACCGGCCACGCACAAATACGGTCGAGCCAATTAGGTATCGTTATGTTAATCGTTGCCATTCTCTTACCCTCCTTTTCAAATGATACTCGATATTCGATACTTGATACTCGATATAACCCCCGGATAAATCCGAGGGCTAAACACCTCAGGAAGAACCACAAGGTCCCTCTATCCTATGGCGCGAACTTGCGCGCTTTTGACGAAAACTAAGGGATTTCCTGATGGGGTCAAAAACGATAAGTCCTTATGAAATAAGGAGTAAAAAAAATTTAGAATTTTCGAATCTAAGGGTTTTCGACTTGCGCTAAAACGGATAACAACTGTTTTTGTCCAGAATTTAAAACGTTGGCGTAAAAGATGTTACGTTAAAAATGGGAAGAGCAAATGTCCCCTCTGTTGTCTGTAAGGGCTGATGAATAAGGACTTTAACGCAAAGCGATTAGCGGAAAAAATGGTTCTATTGCTTCTATCATCTAAATGCTAGTGCTTGTGGAGGCATAGCATCCCACGTGCGTCCGTCAAGTGACCGCCCATTTTTCTTTTTATTTACGCCGCCCCACTGCTTAAAGAAGAAAGCCACATTTTGAGAGCAGCATTCACCTCGGATATTTCGTACCCATTCTGGTTCGACTGGTCTTGCACCAATTCCCGACTCGCCACCAACAATAACCCAATCAATACCGTCCAAATTTAAAGTGCCAAGGTCGCCCAACAACGGTTCTAAAGATAGAAATTTTACATGTGCTGTTGTTTGCCTCAGACAATCTATCCTGTGCTTATAATCAGCTGCCTCAACCGTGACACCCATCCAAATATTATTTCTCCATGGGAGAATCTTCGAAAGCGCAGCAAGCCGTTCTGCCCGCTTGGTAAGAATTTGATATTGGTGGTGAGGCGTTTGATTCATTACATCAAACACATCGAGAATAAAATCAACCGATATCCTCTCATGAAACAGATCGCTCATGGAATTTACGAAAATCATCTGAGGTTTTTTCCAATTCAGCGGCAAAGAAAGTGTACGAGGATGACAAGTCGGCTTAAAACCATTCCTGTAATTATGTTGCCCCATAGATTGCAGGCGAACGGCCATACGTTCCGCATAGCAGTTCTTGCATCCGGCACTTATTTTAGTGCAACCCGTAACAGGATTCCAAGTTGCCTCAGTCCATTCTATTTTAGAATCGATTCCCATTCAGATATTCTTCATTAAGTGTTCTGCAATTTTAATAGCAATCGGCGCCCCTTTAGGATTTCCAGCAGCAAAAAACAACTGGAATAACGGGCTTTGACGGCTATTATACAAAACTTTTGTTTTTTCTGCTACTCCAGTGAATATGGATTTTAGTCTTTCCTTATAGAACTCTGCAATGCGTTGAAAATCACAATCTTTAAAAACGACCTCTGATTTGCCAAAAATAACATTCAATTTTTTGGTCTTATAAAAACATTCAAACCATTCTTCAGTACCAAAAAACCGATTCAACGGTTCATATAATATTTTTTCGGGATCTCTGGCTAATAATCGGTTGACTGCCATAAGCGGAAAAAGAATCCAGACATCAATGCACTTTGTATTAGCGACCGCCTCAATTGTCCGCCATTCAACCTGGGTAGCAAAAGGGTCGAGAAACAAGACCGCCCGATTATTTTTCCAATCTTCTTTCTTGCAATAATTCTGGATGAAATCGTTAGCATCGCTTTGAACTATTTCAATTTGACTTATTTTTTCAGGATGTTCCTTTTTCAGTTTTTCCAATTCATCAATTTTGTTTTTGTCGCTTTCAATAAAGATGTATTTATCAAATGAAGGATTTGCTTCAAGAGCCAGCTTTGCCGACCCCTTAAGAAACTGTTTAGATTCGTCCTGTTCTAACTCTTCGAAGAATCCTTGATATTTGTATTGATTTTCTCTTTGCTTACGGTATCCAGTTCCTGCAAACGCGTCTATGTAGACCCTCTTGAAAGGTTGGTTTTTTAGTGCCGTATTATAACTCGCGAGGTATTTATTTAGTATTTCAAGCTTTTTTTCGGTCCAGCTACCACCAAAAAGCTGTCCTGTTAAATCTTTCATTTGCCACCTTTTATAATTTGCCGCAAAATCTGGAATCTGGGGATACCATACTTATTTCCCTATAAATTACAAAGACATCTGCCGGACAACAAAGTTGACGGGCAAAGGTGCGTTTCTCTTCCGGCCTTAAAGGAGCAGTATAGCGTTAAACTGGAAAGAAAAGCAAGTTTTTTAAGAATCTGCGATTAAAGAAATGGATTCCCGCTTGCATGGGAATGATAAACCAAGAAAACCCTGCCACTCGCCAAGGGCTAAGATGGCAGGGCTAATTATTTAAGGAAGAACAAATCCGTGTTAATCTGTGTCCATCCGTGGTTTATTTCAGCAGCCCGTATTCCTGCAAAGTTTTTCGTAGAAGCGCTTTTTTGCTTTCTTCCATCGGCACCAAAGGCAATCGCATTTCCTCATCCGACAGGTTCAGCATCGCCATCGCCGCTTTTACCGGTATAGGATTCGACGCCAGCGAAAGCATACCCCTGCTCAGCGCAAAAAGTTTTTTGTGCCATTTAAGGGCGGTTGCAAAATCGCTTTCTAATATCGCGTCCGTCAGCGCTTTTACATCAGCGGGAGCGATGTTTGATACGACGCTGATTACGCCTTTGCCTCCGACAGCGGCTATAGGCAGCGTCATCGAGTCATCGCCCGACAAAATCGTCATATTGCATCGCGTCGCAATCTCGCTGACGTGGTCCATCTGGCCCGTTGCGTCTTTTATCCCGACGATATTCTCAATCTCCGATAATCGCACAATCGTATCGACGGTCATTCCCGCGCCGCATCGGCCCGGAATATCATACAGAATAATCGGCAAATCCACTTCTTCGGCGATGGCTTTGAAGTGCTGGTAAAAACCTTCCTGTGTCGGTTTGTTGTAATACGGGTCAACCTGCAAGGTCGCGTCCGCGCCGACTTTTTTCGCAAATGCCGTTAGTTCGATTGCCTCAGCCGTCGAATTTGAGCCGGCCCCCGCGATTACAGGCACCTGTCCCGCCACGGTTTTGACCACGCGTTCAATGACTTTTTTGTGCTCATCATGGCTCAGCGTCGGGCATTCGCCCGTTGTTCCAACAGGCACTATCCCGTCTATCCCGCCTTCGATTTGAAACTCAATCAGCTCATCAAGCGTTTCAAAATCGACCTGTCCGTCCCTGAAAGGCGTTATCAGCGCTGTCATTGCACCTGCGAACATTTTTTTCTCCTTTTAAACCACGAAGGCCCGAAGGCACTAAGTTTAAATGGTTTTTTAATTAAACAACTCAAAACTCAACACTAAACACGGAGTGAAGCGACGAAACCGCTTCGGAAACTTAAAACTTTTCTTCGTGACTTAGCGTCTTTGTGGCGAGTATTTAATACCTTTTACCCTTTTCCTCTGCTTTAATCAAGCGTATTTCAATTCCCCGCCACAAAGGGCCGAACCAAAAGTTTCGTTCCGCCTTACGCAATCGCTATTTTCCCAAAAGCTCTTACTCTCTATGTAGCCACCCTTTTTAAGGAAAATTGGAGTTATCTATTAACAATCCGGCCATGTGGATAACTTGTTGATAGTTTTCACCCTATATTCGAGTAGGAAAAACAGCCATAGCATTATTTGTTACCAAAATAACAAAATATCGAGGCGAGCGGTTATGAGGCAAATGCTAACTATAGCATGAATAAGGAGTTACGATTTAACAGAGGGGGGTCATAATGGGCAAGCCGAGTCCAGATATTTAATCTGGGTAAAATATTGATTGTTAGAAATCTCAAACTGCTTTAACAAATCGTTAAAACTAAAGTGGATAACTCCCCGTTTCACAATTACTGCTGGCTCCGGCACTTCCGTTTACAAGAGCGGCAAATCGTGGGTACATCGGCAGTTACGAAATTATAATTGATTGAAATCAACTCACCGCCGAGCACGCTGAGACCGCTGAGTTTTTTATCTTGTTTTCTCTGCGAACTTTGCGGCCTCCGCGGTAAAAGTTCAACTTTTGTCAAAAAATGCCGCGATTTTTTGTCTCAGCTTTTTACAAATCGCCTTCGGGTCCGGCGAATTTGTAACTGCCGAACTGACTGCGACAGTCCGAGCGCCCGCTGTCAATACGGCCTCGATATTGTTTTCGGTTATGCCGCCGATAGCAACGTGGCCAACGCCCGTATCTGTTAAAATAGGTAACGCCCGCTTAACATAATCGAGGCCGACTGGTTTGGCTTCCGGTTTGGTCGGTGTCGCGAACACAGGCCCAAGCGAAACATATGTAGGCAACTCCGCAATCGCCGCGTTAAGCTGGGTAAGTGAATGCGTGCTCTTGCCAAAAATCATAGGCGTCATCTGAAGTTTGCGTGCCTGCTCAATCGGCAAATCATTTTGCCCCAGATGAACCCCATCCGCGCCGCTTGCAATGGCAATATCAGCTCGGTCATTAATAATGCTGATAACCCCCGCGTCTTTGCACATCTTCACAAATTCACAGGCGATAGCGAAATACCTGTCCGCATCAATATCTTTCGCCCGCAACTGAAGACAATCAGCCCCGCCAGCAATACACTGACCCGCCAAAGCAAAAACATCGGTGGGTAAATTCGAACTTATCAAGACATACAGCCGAACCTTGCTGAACCTGCCCTGGGCATCTGCAAACAGGACAATATCCTTTTCGAGTGTATAGCCGGCGTATCGCAGGCGTTCTATCTGGTCAGCGATGCCTAGCTCAACGCTTCGTAATGTCTCCGCAATGACCCGAAGCGCCTCAGGCAGTCGTTTGCATGCCGCGGTGAGCGAATCCTTCAAATCCGCCCGACCAATAGCGCCTTCGATTGTTTGCCCGACACCGACGTCGCCCGGCGTATCTCTGCTCGCGAGCAACTGTTCGGCGTTAAGACGGGCGATTGCTGATGATAGCTGATGACGCATCTCCTTTGCCCGGCCACTCAGCGAAGCACAATTGAGATTGAATCGGCAGTAATCCTCAATCACACGCAGCGCCTCGCGTGCCCGATTAAAATTCGCATCGATTATCCTGTAGCCGGCCCGTTCCATACCCGCCCGATTATAATTTCACAACTTGCTCATAGCTTACTTGACTATGGTTACACAGCTCACCTTCGACTATGGTTTCATAACTTGCCCGACTATGGTTCCATAGTTTGCCTGATTATAAGAGATTCCGGCAGACAGGTGTTAAAAAAAGCAGGAGCGTCCCTCCTCCGGAACGCCCCTATCTATAGGATAACAAAATCGGCCAAGCCGATCTTGGCTATCTTTAAATCGGGCGGACACCACTCCTCCAATCAACGGGTTTTTGAGCGTCCCGCCCAATTATTTTACAATCAAAGGTAAGATGAAGGGGGGAGCAAATGTTATGCCAGTGAGCACAAGGATGATGGCTGAGAAAGCAGGAAGACCATAACGATTTGACACAGATAAGGTTACATATCTTTTGCGGCTGGGTGTATAACGCAGCCCGTTGACAATCTTTAGCACTGTGTTGTTTTTTTGCAACGCATACTCTGTGACCAGATTGCCCTATTATGCATTAAGGCCTATAACATGCCAATTTGGGGTAGATTCTGTGTTTATGTTTACAAAAAACAACGGTGGTATTCCAAAAAGAAACACGAACAACCATCGGGCCAGAGGGGGATTTTAGGGTGAGTGTAGTTTGACAGTCAAAATGGCATTTTGTGCCACAATGTGGCGCACAGCGTTTTTTTATCTCTGCGCATAAAACAACCGCTTCTATCTTGTCTATTTTAACTCAAAATAGGCAAGATAAGCGGTCCTGAATGAAACAAATTATGGCCGTTTACTACACGGTTTTAATGCCAAAGCAGTAGCAATAATTTTCGCTTGCTGCGTTGTCGTTAAAGCTCTGAATATATTACCTATTCGCATTACATTTTCATTTCTGGTTGGCTTCAAAACCGCGTATAAATGCGGGTCTCGACGCCTGCCATCAGCGATTAAGTTAACATGACTCGCTTCAAAATGTACGCGAAGCCGGTCTATAAAGTAATCGTCATTCGATATTAACCAGGCCTTAAACGCTCTGTAATTGTCCTGCGTTATTGCCTTTTTTGTGGCCGCCGTTGTTTGCTCGGTTTTTGCTCCCTTTCCTACCTGGTCTGTCATTGGATGCGATAACGGATTCTCCAGTGATAGCATCCAACGCATAAAATGCTTTTCTGCGAATGCGCAAAACAACAAGCCCAAAGAAATAGGCACTTGTAACATCGTCAAAAAAACAATTTTGAGAGATAACTTATTCACGGCTTATCCATCCTTTGCCCTGCATAAACTGTGTTTAATTCCACGTCCAATTTGCCGCGATGAAATCGCAGAATTCCAAAATCAAAACGCCTGGTAACCACTTGCCCTTTTGGAGTTGTCTTTTTCAAAAACTCTTTAAGCATAAACCGGAATTTCATTTGATGAATTAACTCTGGCTCAACAGCATTTTCGGTGTATTTTTTAAGGAGAACGATTCTTTTTTCCAGGTCCGCGTATTCTTTTTTGATTTCAAATTGTGATTCTGCCATTTCCCGAATTAAACTATCGACTTGTTCCCATGTCTCAATTCCTATTTCGGCACTGGAATTTTTGCGGTGGCCTCGTTTTAGAGCTTGCTTATAAGCTCGCCAAAATTGTCTTCTGCACTCGCGGCAACGATTACTTTTTTTGATGAATTCCCCTTTGGGCTTTGGAAGTCCACAATCACTGCATATTCTCTCTTTTTGTTTGTTCTTCGCAATCATCTCATGTTTGGGTCAAAACGCGGGCCGATTCCACGGTCGGAAGCGGTACCAGCGACGGGGTTATAAATGATTTTGGGGCCATAAT
This sequence comes from Sedimentisphaerales bacterium, assembly GCA_049516395.1. Taxonomy (GTDB): domain Bacteria; phylum Planctomycetota; class Phycisphaerae; order Sedimentisphaerales; family Anaerobacaceae; genus Fen-1362. The sequence continues at coordinate 285,303 of JBEKTD010000002.1, forward strand.
CGATATTGTTAATTGTGGTGCCCTGGGCTGGATATGTTCCAGCTTTCGATTGAGGAATTGATATAACATTATTAACGTCCGTGCTGCCAACCAGGTCCTGATATTGCGATTGAGAAGGCATATTTTGATAATAATTTTTAAGTTGAAGAACCTCTGGCGTCATACCGCCAAAAGTTTTTTTTGTTTTATTTAAAATCTCTTGTTTTCTTTCGTCACTGAGACCTACAATCCATTTCACAAAAGCAGCATCTTCATTAAGTGACCCTTCGGATTTGAATAAGTTAGCTATCTTTCCTGGTATAAAACCGAACGCATAAGCCGGATTAAGGATTTCATGTAATTTTTGGATATAAGGATGCTCAAGGTCCAGCGTCTCACGTTCTTGCGCTCCGATTTGCCTAATTTGTTTTTTATAAAATAGAGGGTCGCTTTTTGTCAATTCTTCCAGTTTCATCGCATCAGTCAAAGCCTGTTCTCGTTCTTGTGTACCCTGGGATGCTTGCTCTATGGCCATTTCGTCAAGAGCGGCTTGAGGGGTAGCAGCGTTTGCAATAACTGACGGCATATTACTGCCAGTAGAATTAAGCAGTTTATAAACACCCGCCCCACCTTCAACACCATAAATATCCGTAAGCATTCGGCCAAAAGCTTGCGGGTTCATCTTTTGCTGTTTTGATGCAACGAAATCAAATAATTTGGTGGGATTTTTCAGCAGCAAAGGAGACATTCTATACTGGTTTACATTTTCTAAGTGAGGATGAATAAGAGCTTCAAGGGTAGCCGTGGGCAATGTTATTCTTTGACGACCTATCGCACCAGCGGTAAGTATTCCAATATACTTGAGCATTTCATCCGGCTTCCAACCCATTGCGGTTGCCGTCGGCGTCGCTCTGCCGAGAACGTCAACTATTTCTTCGGTAGTCAAGCCAGCTTCACCGGCTACCGCTCCGATTTGCCTGCGGAATGTACCCTGCTGCTCAGGGGTTTTCATGCCCAAACCAGCCATTAAAGTAATCAATTCAGGCGTAGCAGCTCCCCCGCGACGGGCTGCAAAACCGAGCATCCCCTCTAATCCCTGTTGATATTGCTCCGGAGATAATTGGCCGGATTTAACAAGGCCGTGGAATTGTCTGGCATATTCCGAGATAACCGGCAAGCCAACTTCCTGTGAAACAGAAGTTTTTTTCAGAAGATTGATTGTATCTGTTGTAATACCTTTGCGGCTTTTCTCGTCGAAGGCCCCCATTGCCGTAAAAACACCTTCAAAACCCCTGCGGACATTTTGAAGACTGTCGACTGCCTCATCACAGCGATTTTTAAAGTCACTAAAAAACTGAGATACTTTTCCTGCTAATGATGAAACGGCGGCTATAACAGCAGCAAAACCGAGAGGACCGGCAAGCGATTTGAGGCCATTGGCAAACCAATCCATTGCGCGTGAAGAACGGTGGCCCATCTGCTCGACATTTTCGCCGACCTTAGTGGCGCCCTGAGCAATGCCGTCCAGGTCCTTTGTGGCTTGCGGAGCGCCATCAGTTTTAACATGTATATTTACGTCTTTTGCCATATTTGTCTTATGATTCCACCAGGACGAGCAGCGGGGCATCCCGCTGCCCGCCTGGTTGAATATCTCTTACACCTGCACCAATTCTTCCAAGCCCTGGTCCGCCGCATTATCTGGCCCGATTTGCGGGTCAGACAACGTTGCGATAATGCACAGATTTGCACCGGTGACATTTCCTGCCGTCGGAGCATTCACGCGGAAAAATCGCGGATGCGATTGTCGCAGGTCCACATCAATCGCAAAAACCTTATTGCTATCAGTCGCTGCGATAACATCGGAAAGTGCTGCATCTTCCACGTCCGCCACGGTCCCAAAACCGCTATCATCATCGGCTTCGAGCTTTGGCGCATGAGCTGTGTCGGTTGAGCCAATAATTACGTTGGTAGTACCGACAATCATTTCAACTCGAAGATACCCCCAGCCCGACGTATCAACGTAACCGTTACCGGAAAAGGCACCGTTGTTTTTAAATTGCGGGGAAAGCAATACCACCCGCTTTTGGTTTTGTACTGCATTCATTTTTTTTGCTCCAATTTATACTGTTCAAATGCGTTTCAAACGGTTGTTATTTGTTGCTTAAAGAGCAGTTAATCGGCTGCTGTTATCAGCCCGACAATCGCTCCGCACTCCGGAGCTGTGCTAACGCCAAAGGCATTTACATCAATTCGCTCAGTCCCGCGAAGTGCAATTTGGTCATTGCCGAACAGAACCTCATAAGATTGAGCGATTTCAATTGAGCGCCTCTCGCCCAAATAGCAACCTAATTTCAGGTCACCGAGAATCGCACAGATTTGCGAATTCGCTTCCACGTAGGGCATGCAATGCACGAATTCGACCGGATACCCTAACAAATAACGGCCTTTTTGATTCGAGAGAATCTCGAAGATGTTGGCAACGCCGGCTGCCCTGGCGAGCGGATAAACAACGTTGTAGTAAAACTTTTTCGACATATACCATTGTGCCCCGTCGTCTGCTGCAATCGGCAATATGCCTATAACGCTCTGGAAGTCATCAAGCGTCAGTTTCGCATAGGTATTGCCTGAACCCACTATCAAACCAGGGATTTTTGTGGGGTCTACATTGAATTTTCGCAGCATACCCACAATGCCCGTCATTCCGAAATACTTCGCTGTTCCGTCGCCGCAAAAACCGATTTCATCTTCTTTCTTTGCCAAGCTGCGTGTGATACTTACGCCGACGATTTCAGCCAGGCCGATAACCGCATCCTCTTCCAGCTCGCGGTTGACTACCGCTAAGCAGGCGAGCTTCTTTGCGTATAGCCCGACAGGGTCCATTTGGACATCGCTCCTGGTAATCTCTTTGCCCTCTTCGGGACAATAAATCGTGAGGTCCGCCGTTACGCGTGGGACGATTTGCTTGCCTGAACCCATCGGGAATACAAAGGCATTTTTGCGGAATTTGCCATAAACGCCGAGTAGCTGAATTATCTGACCGGCTATTACCTCCGGTACCAAAACGCCGCCCGTCTGATTAGTGACACTTCCCATGTCTTTGGTTACGCCCTTAACAATCGATAGGATTATGTTCCCGAATTCTTTGGCCTGCTGTTCGTTCTCCCAGAAGCCCTTATACGTACCGGCCCGATTGCTGGCTACCAAAACAGAGCGGCCATAAGCCGAAAGCTGCTTTGTCATATCGTTGACCTGTTTGGCCATTTCCTGAAACGCGAGCTTCGTATCGGTTTCAAGCTCGGTCATGCGGTCGCCCGCTGCTTTGAAACCTTCTTGCACCTTGTCAACTGTTGCAAAATTTGGAGGCATAATTTTTACCTCATTTCCTTTATAAGATTACCACTTCCACGAAAAACGTGGGGGATTCGTGGTAAATCCCCCACCCGTAAACGACACGGCAAAACGCACTATGGACCGCAAAAAAGATGCGCAGCAATATACCGCAGCGTGCGGCTCGCCAGCGGTAATACATTCCGTGCATTTTCTCATAGCAAAACCCTTATTCTGTGTAAGATTCCGAGACCGATTGCCCTTTTGCGATAGCGGCATAATCCGGCTCAGATTCTAAATTCTCGTCATCAATTTCAGGCAGTCCGAGCGACTTAAAATCACCGGCAATTAACACTTCGGCAAGGTCATCATCTTCTGCTTTTCTCTGTGCGATTTTGTCGGCAATAAAATCGGCCTTACGCTGTTTCGACCGGCTCAAAGCATTGCGATTTGTGGGGACAGGAACGCAGGAAATTTCAAGCAATTCGCATTTCGTAAATGTCCGGACCCGAGCGCCATTGACGGTATCGTCGGTCCATTCCAACGGGATAAATCCAACGCTGAATGCCCGTTGGAATTTGTTTTTGTATAAATACCAGAATTCATTGCCAAGCTCGGTCTCGGCAAACCAGATAATGACGTGCAATCCGTCCTTTTCAATCCATACCTTAATCGCCTGGCCAATAACCGAGCTGTGGCCGGTCTCAAGCCGATTCTGATGCGCTGAAATGATAACCGGATTTTTTAGATATTCACCGAGCAGCTCCTTGAATGCTGACGGCAAAAGGATTTCCTCATCACGGTCCACACTCCCATCACTAACAACGGCCTCGATTTGCCTATTTGCTTCATCGATTGACTTAACGAAAAGGGACGGAGTTTCTCGATAGTCCGTCCCTTTCATACTGAGCCGAGCCACATAATCACGCTCGCCGGTTTGAATCCGTTCAACCAATGATTTAAAATCAAAATCCATTTCGATTATTCCTTTTATTCGCTTGCCGCCATCGGCCATGTCTCTTTTTTCGTCAACACACAAAACATCTCAACCACATAATCAGGGTCTATCTGAATTGGGGTTGACATCGTTTTACTCAAAACATTTCTGTATGTTTCGAGCATTTTTTTTCTCGTATCTCTCACTATTTGCATATCTTAGGAACTTATGACCGCTTCTACGCCATCTGCGTTCTCCAAAAAGCATAGATGCTGATACATCTTTCGTACTTTTTCCGCTTTAAATGGGCTGTTTGATTTTTTAGTTTTCATCTTACGCCCTCCCTGGAATTGGAGCAATGGAACCAATTAAATACCCAGCAGCGAACGCTGGCGTAAGAGGCGCTTCTTCTGAACGTTTATTTTTAGTCAGATAGGCCTCGCCCCTCTGAGTCCCTGAGAACTGTTCAAACACACCCAAAATCATAGCGATTCGCTCGACTGGCCAAGTTCGCATAATTTCCGTGGTTCTTTGGATTTTTAACTCCTTTTGAAAATCCACCAACACAAGTTCTTTTTTAGGTTTTTTGGTTTTCACGTTAAACCCCGTTCCTGCGCAAAGCGCAAAATAACCGCCCGGGGGGGGAGAGGTGTGCGGCACCATATTAGCCGTGCGGGTCTCGCGACTTCGCAACTCTCCCTCACAAAGCGGCAATTTAGTTTTCGGTTTTTTGTTATCTATGGTTTTCACAATACAACACCTTTTTTGTGCTTCGACTCTTATGTCGAATAGAATTCATTGAGAAGAAGATTAAACATGGTAATATCACTCAATACTTTCTGCATATAATCCATTTTTTGACGTGCCAGGTGTCTCAGGAATTTAAGTCGCCCAGGAATATCTTTTTGGTATTGGTGACGGTCTTCATGAGCAAGTAGCTCTGTTATTTCGTCCATAATATCCGCCAGGTCACTTCCTACGATTCCCAAGTGAGTTAAAACATAATCCTCTATTCGGTCGAAACTTTTATTCCTTTGTCTCGGCTTTTTTGCATCCTTGCCCATCACCAATACCCCTTTCCGCCTAATCCAGTAATTCCAGTTTCATATAAGAACCACGTTTGACGGTATTTACGCCCGATGCTATTCTTTGGCAAAAGCGAAGATTTATTGTCCCTGGCTTATCAACAGATACAGTGGCAGTTACTTCCAGCCAGTTATAACCAGCGTCATCACACGGAAAACTGTAAATCTGCGCATTCAAAATTGTACCTTTCCATGTTCCGCCGTTCGCATCAAAATATGAACCGTTGCTATCGTTCGTTTCAACAACAAAAAGCTCCGCTTTTAGCACGTAGATTTTTCCCGCCAGGACATTTGCCGACAAACCATTTATGTCCTCAAAGTTTGTTCCGGTCGAATTATTGTCTATTGTGACCACTGCGCTATTGTGAGCGTATGATTGCGTAGCCGCTTCATGTGAGCTGAAGGGGACTGCAATCGCGGGTAAAACAACAGTTAATAATACGAGCAAAATTATTCCGGTCAACCTAATTTTAGGTAACATCTTGATTCTCCTTTTGTTCCGCGTTTATGTCACTCAGCAATAGCGACTCGCCAAGTTTCTTAAAATCATCCCAAATCCGCCCTCGATAACGGTTTATCCCGCGAAGTTTATCCTCAAGTTTTGCGATTTCGCAACGGTCGAAGTCGGTCAAAACGCTTTGAAATTGCAACATATGAATCTGCGCAACGATTCGCCGCCCCTCCTCGTTAATAATAACGGAATATAAGGAAAGATAGTTACTCACACGGAGGATAAGCTTTGCATCAACCCGAATTTTTCCAAGCTGCTCACGCTCGTAACGCTGCACTGCCACAAGCGGGATTTTCCATTCCGCGTGTTCTTTTTTCGCCCCACTCAACTTGCCCTCCTTGCATAACCGCATGACTTGCCGCTCTACGACGCCGAGCAACTCGGCAGCGTCTTTGGTGTTGAAAAAGGTCAATGCAAAAGGGTCTGACATATCACGTTTGCGCTTTCTTAATTGACAAATCAGGTTTTTTGGTAGATGATTCGAGAATTATTGTGGCCGCACAATTTGAACATGAGCGGTTTTCTTTTTTTGCTCGTTCGTTCACAATTGCAACCGCTCGCGAGTCACGAATGAGAACTGTTTGAGCTTTTTTTTGTTGATTCATATTTTTACGCCTCGATACTCACTGTATCGACTAATTATGTGAGCTTTAATCATATAATGCAAGAAAAAATGGGAATATCTCAAAATTTTGGTGTTCGGCTCAGCACTATCCGGGAGAAACGGGGCATATCGAGAGAAGACCTTGCCCACCAACTCGGACTCACAAACCCCAGTCAAATATCGAGATATGAATCGAACAAAGCATTCCCGACCGCTGCAACGCTTCAGAAAATAGCTGTAATCCTCAGAGTTGACCTTCATTGGCTTATTACTGGCGAAATCTCGCTTGCTATGAAGCTTCTTAAGCCTTTTGCGCAAAATTACTTAGCTGGCATAATGGGTCAAATACAAACACTAGAAAAAGAACGTTCAGATTTACTAATTCAGTTTGGTTCGGAAAATATGAACATTCTTGTCCTGGACGATATCAAAGAAAAATTAGAAAATATGCGACTCCTCCATAAAAATATCAGCCAAAATTTGAATGAGTTTTTGGGGCCTATGGGAGAATCGATATAGTCCCATAACAAAATCTTTAAAAAATCCGAGATTTTTTCGGGTTTTTCGCATATTTTTTATAAATCCGCGTTTTTAACACAAAAACGCAAATGGATAAATCGAGTCCACTTCTTGTTTGATTTTCGCTTAACCGTTTTAAAAATCCTCATTTTTAAGCTAAAAACAAGGGCAAAGTGCTGTTTTGATGGCGCTTATGTGTGCGCATGTCGCTTAAAAAATGTCGTTTTGGTGCCTCATTTTCTTGCTCTCTGATTTGCGTATAACTGGCTTTTAAGCGGTTCTTTAATGGTCTTCTAACGAAATGACCTTTTCGGTTGCCGTGCGCCATTTAGCTGGCACAGAATCGCTAAAATCGCAATCGTGCGCCATTTTGCTTATTATCAAATTTCCCCGATTATGTTCTCATAACTCCTTGCTATCTCGCTACTTCCCGTCGTTGCTCGGCCATTCCCGCCATTTTCTTCTCAGTGCCACTTTGAGTGTCATTTTACACAGGCCTTGTCGCGTAACCTCTTGTATTTCCCGCATTTACCCCATATTTCCCGCTGATTCCCGCTCAAAAGCTCTCAGTGCCATTTTGCTTGACGATTTACAGTGAGTGAAAAATATTTTTGAAAAATCTCAAAAATTATCTTGACTTATTCTACATATGTCGAATATATTCTATCGCAGTAGAATATATGGAGGTCAATATATGGTTAACGGAAAAGGAAATTCAAAAGATAAAAACAAGACGGCTTTTGGCGAGCTGACGGAGGCAGAGTGGGCAATAATGAAAGTGGTCTGGGAACATCAACCCTGCGCGGCGGGGACGGTGCAGGAGGCGCTGACCACTGAAAGGGGCTGGGCTTACAGCACAGTCAAGACCACGATGGACCGGATGGTCGATAAGGGTTTGCTTAAAATAAACAAGGTCCGCAACCTTCAGCTTTTCACTTCACAGATAAACAGGACCCAGGCAGCAAAAGGTGAATTCCGCAGGATGCTGGGCCGGGCATTCGACGGAGCTCTTGCGCCGATGGTCCAATTCTTAGTCGAAAACGAGAATTTGTCTGGAAGCCAGATAAAAGAACTAAGGGATATTGTGGATAAAACAGGAAGGAACAAGCAGGTCCTTAAGGCAGATTAATCCGGAAAGGGCAAAACTATGGGAACTATTATCAGCGTTCTCAATAAAGCGGGGGAAATTTTTTGCCAGCACGGGATAACGATGCTGGTGCAATTCGGGGTGTTGACTTCTTTGCTCTTTTTAGCGGATATCGCGATTCGCAGGCGAGTGAAGGCATCACTGCGATACTGCCTGTGGTGTCTTCTCCTTGCCAAACTTGTTTTGCCAACGACGCTATCGCTGCCGACCGGTATTGGGCATTTGACAGGCGTAAATTTTTCTGTCCAACTAACACAAGGCGAGCTGCCATCGCCACAAATACAAACGGCTTATGTGCCAACCAAATCGACGCCAGCTCAAACAAGCAACGAATTTGCCCGGCCCACAAACTTGCCGCAGGACATTGTCGCTAAGGCCGCAGAATCGCCGACATCAGTGGAAACAATTCCCCTGAACTGGCAAGGCGGTATATTTATTGTCTGGCTTTTTGGTGTGCTTTTGCTTTTGGCAGGATTCGCCCGGCGAATTGTGTCAATCAAAAAGCTGATTGCTCAAAGCGAGCCGGCGCCGGAGCGATTAGTTGAAATGGTTCATACCTGTCAGGAAAGAATCGGCGTCAATGGCATCGTGGAGTTACGACTGTCGGACAATATGGTCAGTCCTGCCGTGTGCGGGCTGTTCCGGCACGTGATTATAGTGCCCACGGGCCTTCTCGAAAAAATGGAGCACTCGAAACTTGCAATGGTGCTTATGCACGAGCTTAGCCACGTGAAACGCGCCGACTTATGGGTCAATCTGTTTCAGACAATGCTCCAGATATTCTATTTTTACAATCCTTTTGTGTGGGCGGCGAACGCATATATTCGCCGGGTCCGCGAACAGGCCGTCGATGAAATGGTCCTGACCCGCCTCAACGGCGAGGTGACAAACTACAGCAACACTCTCATAGACGTTGCCGAGAAGGCATTTTCGCAGCCACGATTCAGTTTGGCGACGGTAAGTATCATCGAATCCAAGAGCAAATTGAAAGAGAGGATTAAGATTATGCTGAGCAAACCCATACCCAAAGACACGAAAATAGGTTTTGCCGGACTTGTGCTCATCATTGCCACCGCGGCGGTGATGCTGCCGATGGCGAAAGGAATGGCGAATAAACCGGGACCGAAAAAAGATGTGGTAATGCATCCGGTTGATTTTGAGATTACGACAGCAAAATTTAACCAAGGAGATTTAATCGAGATTACTGATTTGTCGGGTACCGCTTCAGATATCAGGCCGGGTGCGACATATGTCGTCAAGGGCAGATACAAGCTCGAATCGCGTGATGATGCAATGCTTCATGTCTATGCTACGAACGGCGAGACCTCGAGCAATCAGGGTCCGATTATTAAACGCGGCGAGGGCCAATTTACCCGCACCTTTACCGTGTTAAAGGAAGGAATGCTGCATTTAAGTTTCTATCCTGCAGATGGCGGCGAAAGCTTTGGAGGGGTCTATTTCGAACCTAAAAAATCAGAAGATGGTAAGGGATTGAACAGTGCGGATTCTTTTGCGCCAATCAGGCAATATACGCTTAAAAATAATCAGTTCCTCAGATTCTCCGCCCTTGAAAATTCAGTGCCAGCGCCCGTAGAACTCTCGAACTTGCCTGCCAGCAAAATTAATGATCCCAACGCGATTCCTAAATTTATGCTTCAGACAGGATTTGACATTATGGGGGCTACAGGTCCTTCCGGTGAAACCGGCGGACTTATTTGGCTGGATGTGGCGGTGCAACCCGCAAATAATCTTTCGTTTTCCGAAATGGGTGCCGCCGAACTTCGAGAGGCATTATCCAAGACTGAGCCCTTGCCTCACAATGTCATGCCCGCTTCCCGTAATAATCTTCCGGCAACTTATATTTTCAAGACGCGAAGCGGCAACTGCGGTATTCTCCAGATTACAGATATTCTCTCCAACCCGCCGCGTGTGGCATTTACTTATAAACTTGCTGTACCTAATTCCAACCAGCAACCGGTCGAAGCGAATTCTGTCGTGGCGGCGCAAAAGACATACGCTGGGGTAGATGTAGCCGTGGAGGATTTTAATATTAGTCCGTATCCGGAAGGCGGGCTTTACACCGTGACTGCCTCAATCCGAAACAAAGGCGAAGGCACAAGCCCCAAGTTCCGTGTGTGTTTTTATAAAAATGACCCCGAGAGAAAGAAGCCAATGAACAATAGTGCGGGGCCGATTAAGGCGGGAGAGGTCTGGAACGAGGGCTCTATGCCGTTTGCCCTGAAGGAGGGAACAAACGAGATTGCAGTAGTGCTTGACCCGGACAACACAATCGGAGAATCGGACAGGACGAATAACGAGGCGTCGATGAAGGTTGTTGTTAAAGACGGCAAGATAGTTGAGAAAAAGGTTTCTCTTTCGTCGGCGAAGAGTATGAGTAAGGAGACAACAGGAATTTCCAAGCAGATAATCTCTGCGGTGGAGTTTGGAGGTAAATCGGAGTCCGATACCAACAATACCCAGACCGCTAAAGCCGGAGAACAAACGATGGACGTGCAAAGCAGGGGCGAAGAAATCATCAAACGGATGGCTGAGGTGAGTCGCTATTGGTTAATAGGGCCGCCGGCGGAGGTTAAAAATTATTCATACGAGTTTGCCCTTTATCATGGAGAGACCAAAACGTTTAAGGTGTCAGAGCCATCATCGGCTGACAGGGCTTTACAGCAAGGCATTACATACGATTCGCTCCTTCACAAGTTAGCAAAAGAGCCATTTGCTGCGACCTATACCTCAATCGAAGAAGTCAACGGGATCATCAAGACTGATTTTAAGCTGAAGGAGTCGATACAGATTCATGTGGGCAATGGACTAAGGGAACGCTGGTATGGTTCTTTTGACCAGCGCGTGGAAGGAGGAACGTTTTGGATTGATGCGAAGAAGATGTTCCCTGTCAGGGCAAAGTGCAATGAGGTCTATGAGTATTTCTCGGATTACGCGGCGGTTGATGAGACACACTATGTGCCGTTAAGAGTCAAGATTGACGAAAATAATATTCAAATGCATATGCACTTGAATTTTGACTGGACGTTCAAGCTGCATAAGCCGGGACTTTGGCTGTTCGATGAGAGCCATTATTCCATTGACGAAAATAAGTCGGTGGTGGCTGCCTCAATAAGCAATGTCCGGGTTAACGGGGAGCTATCCGACCAAAGTTCCGGTGCGAGCGCGGATGTTAATAAGCCGCGTATTATTTCGGTCTGGCCCAAGGATGGAGCAACAGAGGTTGAGCCGGCGACCGAAATCCGGCTTCGGTTCGACAGGCCGATGAACCCTGACCAGACGAATCTTCGCTTCAAAGAGGGCCGATACCGAAATTTCGGAACCGTGAGATATGATGCGTCGTTGCGGGAGTTTGTGATGCCGGTGGAGCTTGAGGCCGGGAGTAAGTATCGAATTATTTTAAATGAGTGGAGTTCATTGAAGAGACAAAAAGGATTTGTTGATGTCAATGGCATGGACGCTGAGGAGTACGAATGGAGTTTTAGCACAAAGGGCGTTGTTAAATCTGCTGATTTGCCCAAGCCAAAGATTGTCTCCGTCAATCCTGCCTCCGGTTTGAAAATCGCCCTGGTTTCAGAGTTGAAGATTGTTTTTGACCAGCCGATAACCGCCCAAGGTCTCAAGTTGGGACTACCCGGCACAGAAACGAAATCGTCGTGGCCCCGTGGACCTATAGTGTTCTGCCAAAACGTCAGATATAACGCGGACAAGACGGAGTTTACGGTTCCGCTAACGCTGCCACCTAACTGGAATGGGGCAATTGAGCTGAGCGGGTTTGTCAATGCTGGGGGCGTCGAGGCGGAGCCGATATCGCTTCAATATTCGACGGGGCGTGAGGTGTTTTCGCCGGAACTTTTGCTGCGGCTAAAGGACGCGGCGAAATCCCAAAAGCTAATCGACGTATTGGAGGCGGTTCGAAATAAGCGTCTGAATATCAAGTCGCTATCGGAAACGGTCCAGACGGTCTCGGATTTCGGTAAAAGTCCCGAAAGCACACGGGCGATTTTCAAGATGCAGGGTGACAGGCAGTTTTTTACAGATATCACCGGCGTAATGAACAATCCGTTTCTTGTGGGCAGTGATGGTAAGGACAGCTGGTTCTATTACAGGGGCGAGAAAGAGAAATTGGTTATGGTCCCACTTGAGCAGGTGCAGGAAAAAACCGTGAGCATTTGTGACTTTGCCGGGCTTTCCAAGTCAGGTGTAAAGGAAGCGACAGGAGATTACAAACTCGAATATGTTGGCGAGGACGTGCTGAACGGCCGCAAATGCCATTTGATTCGTTCCTGGGGCTTTGGTCTGGAGACGGACTACTTGTGGGGCAGCGTCAAAGTTGGATGGATTGACACCCAGACGAATATGCTTGTCCAGGTAATCGATGACTATGGTTTTATCAGCAGTATTCACAGGTTTTCCTATGACAGGATAAATGAAGTGATTCCTGACTCGGAGTTCAGTCCGAAATCGTTGACGGATATTAAGCCATCTGCGCCGGAGCCGCTGAATGATAAGTATGATACCCGAATCCTGAGAATCATTGATGGGAGCAACGGGAGAATGGAAATTAGCTGGGGCGAGAAGGGACCTGGCGGTACTCGCAGCAGCGGGCTTAACTGAGCAGCGGTGCGAAGTAATCGTCGGATTAAGAAGAGTAAGCCGCTGCCAAGTGTGGTATTTTTTGGCGGCGGGGTAACCCCGCCCTACAATGTGCATCGCCGTCCTCCTTCGCTTCGGCGGATAAATGCCGGCGAGGGCTAAACACGAAAAATCTGTGGTTTCTCTTTGTGTTTACAGGCAGGCGAGGTCGAGGTTTTTGGCGGCGGCGGTGTCGTCGGGTCTGCAAATGGGAGTAGTCGAAGGCGAGGCCTTGATTTTTTCGGGGTCGGTTTTGGCAACTTCGGCGATATCGAGCATCGCATCGATGAAGGCATCCATCGTTTCTTTGCTCTCGGTTTCCGTCGGCTCAATCATAATCGCATCGTGGACGGTCGTGGGGAAATAAACGGTTGGCGGATGAAAGCCACGGTCAATAAGCGCCTTGGCGACATCCAAGGCGTGAACGCCTGAATCGAGCATTCCCTTTGATGGCGTCAGGACACATTCGTGTTTGCACACAGCATCGACTGCCTGTGCAAAATGTTTTTTCAATTTCACACGGACGTAATTGGCATTAAGGACGGCGTTTTCGGCGACGCGGACGAGGCCTGCTTTGCCTAACATAAGAATATAAACATACGCCTTGAGGATTACGGCGAAGTTGCCGTAGAAGGGAGCAATGTAGCCAATGGATTTGGGGTGGTTATATTCGAGGGCGTAAGTGCCGTCGTCGCGTTTGGTAACTATTGAGACGGGGAGGTAATCGACGAGTTTCTGTGTAACGCCGACGGGACCTGCGCCGGGGCCGCCGCCGCCGTGAGGGGTGGCGAAGGTTTTGTGGAGATTGATGTGGACGATATCGAAGCCGAAGTCGCCGGGGCGGGCTTTGCCGACAATGGCGTTGAGGTTTGCGCCATCGTAATAGGCGAGGCCATCGACACTGTGAACAAGATCGCAAATCTGTTTGATGTTGGGGTCGAATAAGCCAAGCGTATTGGGGCAGGTAAGCATAAGGCCCGCGACTTCGTCGTTGAGGAGTTTTTTCAGGGCGCTGACATCCATAACGCCTTTGTCGGTGCTGGGGACAGAGACGACTTTGTAGCCAGCGATGGCCGCGCTTGCAGGGTTAGTGCCGTGCGCGCTATCGGGGATGAGGACGGTGGTTTTCTTATTGCCTTTATTGTGATGATAGGCAGCCATAATCATTATGCCGGTGAGTTCGCCGTGGGCGCCAGCCATCGGCTGCATGGTGAAACCGGCCATACCCGTTATTTCGCGAAGGAGCATATCCATTTCATAAAGGACGGCGAGCGCCCCCTGAGTAAGCATACCGCCTCCGCGCAACTGAGGCAGAAGCGGGTGGAGATGCGCGAAGCCAGGATAGGCGGCGATTCGCTCGGCGACCTTGGGGTTGTATTTCATCGTGCAGGAGCCGAGCGGATAAAAATTGGTATCGACGCCGAAATTACGACGAGATAATTCCGTGAAGTGTCTGACGACGTCAAGCTCAGTAAGCTCAGGGAGCTGGGCGGGTTTATTACGAAGGAATTCCTTTTTGATATTTACGGTAGTGGCAACATCGCTTCGCGTTATTGTAACACCGCGCCTGTCGGGCACGCTTTTATCGAATATCAGTTTCATAGAACGCTCTCCAGGGCTTCTGCGAACATACCGATTTGCTGTTTGGTTCGCTTTTCGGTTACGCAAACGAGGATGCAGTTTTTCATATCAGGATAATACCTGCTCAGGGGGAAACCGGCGGCGAAACCTTTTTCTATAAGCTTACCTATCACATCCGCGGCATCTTTTGGCAGGTCGAGCACAAATTCGTTGAAGAACCACCTTGCCTTGAAATGGGATTTTACGCCCGGTATGGCGGTGAGGCGATTATAGGCATAACTGGCCTTGTCGGCGCAAAGCTGTGCCGTTTCGCGCAAGCCCTCTTTGCCTAATAATGACAGATACACCAGCGCGGTCATTGCACAAAGGGCTTCGTTGGAGCAGATATTGGAAGTCGCTTTTTCTCTGCGTATGTGCTGTTCTCTTGCCTGAAGTGTCATAACGAAGCAATCATTACCGTTGCGGTCTTTGGTTCGGCCAATGATGCGACCGGGCATTTTGCGGACGTGTTCCATTCGAGTCGCCATAAAGCCGAGGTATGGGCCGCCGAAAGACATCGGCATACCCAAGCTTTGGCCTTCGCCTGTAACGATGTCAGCGCCCATTGAACCGGGTGTTTTCAGGATTCCGAGCGATATGGGATAGCTGGACACGATAAGAAGAGCGCCTTTTTTGTGTGCGGCTTCGGCGATGTCACTGAAATCATCTATGCAGCCAAAGAAATTGGGGTTTTGCAAAATCACAGCGGCGGTGTCATTATTCAGTTTGGCTAATATCTGGTCACGGTCAACAAGGCCGGTTTCACAGTGGGTCAGGACGTGTTCGATTTTGAGGTTCCGCGTATAGGATTCTATCATAACGCGGTAAATAGGATTGACGCTGTCATCTATGATTACTTTATTTCTGCCCGTGATGCGGAGAGCCATCATCATCGCCTCGTACATCGCGGTGCCGCCGTCGTAGATTGAGGCGTTGGCGACTTCCATATCGGTCAGTCGGCAAATTGTCGATTGATATTCGTATATCGCCTGCAATGTCCCCTGCGAAACCTCGGGCTGATACGGTGTATAGGCGGTGTAAAATTCGCTGCGCGATATAATTGAATAAACGGCGGATGGTATGAAATGGTCGTAAAAGCCGCCTCCCAGGAAAAGCGTGAGGTTTATGGAATTTTTATCCGCGAGGTCAGCCAGTACGTTGCGGACTTCCTGCTCGGGCAGGCCGTCCGGCAGATTCAGCGACCCGGCCAAAAGTCCTTTCGGTATATCCGAGAAGAGCTTATCCATAGTGAGGCCTATCTCGGAGAGCATCTGTTTTTGCTGCTCGGCGGTATTGGCAATAAACGGCATATTTTTCTAACCCCCGTTAAAAGTTTGCGTCTTTAGCTTAAAGAGCTTTGAGGTATATTTCGTACTGGGTAGCGTCGATAAGATTCTGGACGGACCCTTTGTCGGTTATCTGGATTTTGCAAATCCAGCCGGAGCCGTAACACTCGTCGTTTACTGTTTCCGGTTTGGTCTGGAGGGCCTTATTAACTTCGACAACCTTTCCTGTTACCGGCGAATAAACATCGCTGGCGGCCTTGGAGCTTTCGACGACGGCAAGCTCGCCTTTTTGTTTGACCTCTTTGCCAACGTCGGGCAATTCAACGAAGGTCAACTCACCCAACTGATTCTGAGCGTGGTCGGTTATGCCGATAACCGCAATATCGCCTTCGATTTTTGCCCACTCGTGGTCTTTTGTGTAAAGCAGCCCTTTTGGAATCATAATTTTTCTCCAGTCCTAAAATTTTTCAAATCGGCTAACCACTTTGCCCGTGATGTCCCCGGCTATCCGCTCGCCTTTTTCCACGGCCTGTTTTCTGCCCTTGTTTTTCTGGCTTTCGCTGCGTGCCAGATAATAAACATCAACCGAATTACCCTCTGTCGCTTTATCTTTATCCATATATACAATCGCAACCTGTCTTGAGCCGGCGGTTGCGCTGCTGAGGACCCAGCCGACGCAAACGCCGGCGCATATTACAGCGTCGTTCTGGCGGACGGGCCGAACGCCCTTTTCGCCGGAAAGCTCAAGGCGGGCGACTTTCATTTTACAGGTTTTTGAGATTTTCTCCATCGCTGCTTTGCCGATGAAGAACTCTTTGTCGAGTTTAACCGCCCAGCCATAACCGGCCTCAAAGGGGGATATATTATACGGCCCGTCAAGCTCATGGCCATAAAGAGGCAGACCGGCTTCGACGCGCAAACTATCTCTTGCCCCCAACCCACAGGGTAATGCGCCTGCGTCAATCAACTTTTGCCACAAATTCGCGGCGTCTTTCGGATGCACAAAAAGTTCGAAACAGACCTTTGCGCCGGTGTAGCCGGTGCGGGTGATGATGCAGTCGATATTCGCCAGTTTCGCCTGGCAGAATGTAAAGCTTTTGAGATTTTTGAGCTGCTGACTGACCGAGGCGTCCGCGAGTTTGCAAAGAACATCCGACGAGGCAGGCCCCTGAATAGCAACATCGACCCTGCAATCGGGGCCGGTTTCGGTATCACGCATATCACGGACGGGAGCGGTTTTAATTTTCCTGTCGGGTTTTACCAAGTCTATTTTTGCTTTGCCTGCGTTCAGGGCGGCCAGATACGCCTTGGCTTTCGGTTCATTCGAGGCGTTTACAACGACCATAAATTTTTCTTTTTCGCGCCGGTAGATGATAATGTCGTCGAGGACGTTGCCCGCGGCATCGAGAAGGTAGCTGTATTGCGCCGAGCCGACCTGCAATGTCCGGACGTTGTTGGTCGTAACCGCATCGAGAAAACTCTCGGCATTCGGACCTGTTACTTCAAGGGCGCCCATGTGGGTGCAGTCAAAGATGCCCGCCCGCTGACGGACGGCGGAATGTTCTTCGGCAATTGAAGAATACCACAGGGGCATCAGATAGCCGGCAAATTCGGCAATATGGGATTTATCGGTGAGCTTGAGGTGCTCGTTGTATAAAACGCTGCCGACCGGCGAACCTGCCGGCGATTCAAAAACAAACGCTCCTACCGCGAGTTTTTCTGCCACTTTTAGGCCTCCTTGCACAAAACCTATGCAACAATATAAAAATCCGGCGCAAAGTCAAGTGGGGATAATCAAAGGTGAGAAAAATTCTTAAATAATTTGTATTAGCGGAGGAATTGACAGAAGATTATCATATCGGCGAGTAAACAACATTTGAAAGGAACTTAGAATGAACAGGAAAAAAGGATACATGCTGACCGCGGCCATGACGGCGTTGATTATATTCTGCGGGTGCGAGAAGGTCGAAAAAGCATCAACCAACGTCAAGTCCGCGATTTTCTCCGCAGACAAGAACGCTAAACAAGCGGTTATTCTCGATACCGACATCTGCGACGACATCGACGACACGTGGGCGCTGGCGCTGCTGCTTCAATCACACGAGTTTGACGTCAAACTGATTACCACGGCAGTTGGCGACACGACGGCCAGAACAAAGGTTGTGGCAAAAATGCTGCAAACAGCAGGCAGGACGGACATACCAATCGGGACAGGGGTAGCCATCGGGGATATGAAAACCGGGCACAGGCAGGACGACTGGGTGAAGGATTTCGATTTGTCGAAGTATCCTGGAAAGATTTACCAGGACGGCGTTCAGGCGATAATAGATACTATTATGAATTCCCCGGGGCCGATAACTATTATTTCAACAGGCCCCCTGCCCAATATCGCAGCTGCACTGGAACGAGAGCCGAATATAGCGAAGAAGGCCCGATTTGTGGGGATGCAGGGAAGCGTTCGCAGGGGCTATGGCGAGAAGTCGAAGCCGGAAAAAGAGTACAACATTGTTTCATTTATCAAGGCGTCACAGACGGTCTTCACGGCGGAATGGGACATGACAATAACACCTTTAGATACCTGTGGGATGGTGTCGCTGGACGGGGACGACTACAAGAAGATCCTGGACTGCAACAGCCCAATAACGAAAGCGGTGATTGAAAACTACCGCGTGTGGGCAAAAAGCGGCAACATAAATGAGGCACAGGCGGGCACCCGGAGCACAACGTTGTTCGATACCGTGGCGGTTTACCTTGCGATGAGTCACGATTTGCTGGAGACGGAAACCATCGGAATTCGCGTTACGGACGACGGGCGCACGGTGATAGACAACAAGGCGAAGAAAATAAACTGCGCGATGAAATGGAAAGACCTCAGCGCCTTCGAGAGTTTTCTGGTCGAACGGCTGACAAGCCCGGCGATTCCTGCGCCGGCCAGTGACACCGCCGGGCAACCGGCAGTCGCTCCGGCAGATGTAAACAGCAAGTAATCAACCGAATCAGGATAGACGCGCTTTGCCCGATGTGGTATAGTGCCTTCAGGCAAAACTATACGGGAAAGCGTTTAATGATAACGGGCATATCAAAATTAGTGACATTTCTGGTTATTCTGGCCCTATGTGAAGTCGCAATGGGCGAGCCAAACAACGTTATTGTGCCCCCGATTGTCGAGCCGAACCGATTTTTGACGCTTAAGGACTACACAAGTTATGCCGAGTCGCACAACGCCGGACTAAAGAGCTGTTATCAGCAATGGGTGACGGCAACGGAGGAGGTTGTTCAGGCGAAAACGCTTCCAGACCCGCAACTGACATATGGGGACTACATGCCGCTATCGTATACACCCGAAAAGCAGATAGTCAGCGTAACGCAGTTATTTCCGTGGTTCGGCAAGATAAACGCGAGAACCGATGCGGCGGCGAAGAAGGCAGAAGCAGCGAAACAAAAGTATCAGGCGGCCCGGCTTTCGCTTCTCAGGGACGTCAAGAGCGACTTTTATGAGTATTCTTACTTAGCCAGGGCGACGGTCATAGCGAGAGCAAATCTTGATCTATTAAAACGATTCGCGGAAATAATCAGGACAAAATACGCCACAGCGGACACGGGTCATCCGGACATAATCAGGTCACAGGTTGAGGCGGCGAAGCTGGAAACCATGCTCAAGGGGCTTGAGCAACTGCGCGAGCCGACAATAAACCGATTGAAAGCGTCGCTGAATCTGCCAGCAGATATGAACCTGCCGGCGCCTGAGCAGGAAGATTTCGAGCCGGCACCGCTGGATTACGAGTTATTCGTAAATCTGCTGAGACAGAAAAACCCGGAGCTTGTGGGCCTTGGCTTCGAGGCAATGGCAGCCAAGAGCAAAGTCCAAAGCGCGGAGAAAAATTTTTATCCCGATATCGGGATTGGTCTGCAATTTGAACAGGTGCGCAGGCCAGGCAGCAATACGCAGGACAGCAGCAGGGACACTATGCTAATGCTCTCGCTGAACGTGCCCCTTTGGCAGGATGGTTACAAAGGCGGGCAGCAACAGGCGGTGGCCGAGGCGACAAGCATTGAACAGCAAAGGGTAGAAACAGAGAATAATATCCTGGCCAAGGCGGCGCAGGCATATTACGAATACAACAACAGCATCAGAAAAATCAAACTATATTGCAACACGCTGATACCGCAAGCAGAAGAGCAGCTATGGTCATTGAAAGCGTCGTACGGGGAAAGAAACGGCGATTTTAACGCCCTGCTTGACGCACAACGGGCATTTATGGATTACTGTTTGTCATATCAGCGAGCATTGGCGGACAATCGGCAGAAACTGGCTGAGCTTGAGATGCTGGCGGGGACGGAACTGGATAAACAGCAGTAAAACTCCTTGGCCGTATCGGACAGAATATTAATTTTTTTAAAACCAAACCTTAAAAAAACTTCGTAATCTTAAAAAAAAACTTCGAACATAGGGTGGGGGGGTATGGTATAATATGCACAGAAAGAAGGGTATAAATATGGCACAGCGGACTACACACGAAGAACAACTGCAGTTTTTGAAGAAAATCGAAGGCCAGGTTGCCGGAATCCAGCGAATGATTAAAGAAAAGAGATACTGCATCGATATTCTGACTCAGATACGCTCCTGTATCGGCGCACTGCACAGGGTCGAAGGGGAAGTATTCAGAAAGCATCTCGATGGCTGTGTCGCCGGTGCGCTGAAGGGCAAATCCGAGACGGAAAAACAGAAAAAAATAGAGGAGGTTATCGAATTACTGGAGAAATTCAGAAAGTAATAATTTTCTTGTAGGGCAGGTTTAAACCAGTATAAGATAAAATTCTCGGATGAATAAATCGAGCGAGAAATTGTTTCGAGGGAATATGCAATGAAAACGGGCATATTAACAATGTCTGGGGTGATTGCCGCCATTATCATATTGCCGTATGCGTGCGCTCTTGGCGAACCTAATGAAACAAACAGGTTCCTGACCCTGAGAGATTATCTGGAATATGCCGAGGCGCACAACGCCGGGCTAAAGAGCAGCTATCAGCAATTGCAGGTGGTTTCAGAGCAGGTCCCGCAGGCCGGAGCTTTGCCGGACCCGCAGGTTACATATAACTACTGGACGAGGCAATCGGACCTGCAGATGAAGCAGACGGCAGGCGTGATGCAGACGTTCCCGTGGTTTGGCAAGGTTGACGCACGAACACAGGCGGCGGTAAAAGAAACATCGGCGGCTCAACAAAAATACCAGGCGGCGCGATTAGCGTTGTTCAAAGAAATAAAGGAGGGATTTTACGAGTTTGCCTATCTTGCCGGGGCGATTGATATAGCCAAAGAGAACCTCGAGCTAATGAAGCACTTCGAGGAGGTCGCGAGAACCAAGCACATGACGACGGAGACGGGTCATCCCGACGTGATTCGAGCGCAGGTTGAGATAGCGAAAATGGAGGACGTTTTACGAGGATTGAACCAGTTGCGGGAGCCAACAGTAAGCCGGCTCAGAACGGCGCTGACGCTGCCGGCGGATACAAACCTGCCGTGGCCAAAGGCCGAAGAATTTAACGCGGTTGAGCTGGATTATGAGCTATTAGCGAATATATTAAGACAAAAGAATCCGGAACTGGCAAGCTTGAACTATGAGGCAATGGCCGCGGGGAGTAAAATTAAGCTTGCGGAAAAGAGTTTTTATCCGGATATAGGCGTCGGGGTAACCTGGGAAGATATGGACAGCCGAGGCGGCAGGGATGGCGTCGCTATGGTATTTCAGATGAATTTGCCTTTGTGGCGTGACAGCTACAGCGCCGGAGAAAGACAGGCGCAGGCACAAAAAGCGAGCATCGAGCAGCAAAAGATTGATACAGAAAACGTTCTTCTGACAAAGGCGGCGCAATCGCTTTATGAATACAGAGACAGCATCCGAAAGATACGATTGTATCGTGATACACTGATACCCAAGGGCAGGGAGTTGCTGCAGGCATCGGAGGCGGCGTATCGGGAAGGGACAATAGATTTTTTAAGCTTGATTGACGCACAGCGGATGCTTTTGGATTATCACCTCTCTCTCCAGCGGGCGATTGCGAATAATCAGCAAAAACTGGCCGAACTTGAGATGCTGGCAGGAACAGAACTGGATTCAAGATAACATTGGTAATCTGAAAGGATAGATTTAGCAAAACACATTCCTATCGGATTAGTATAGAATAGCGAGGCAATAATAAAAAGCGAAGATATTATTTTGGAAAGGGAACAAAAATGAAAACTTCAACAATAATTTTATCAGCTCTTGCGGTGGTATTTGCCCTTGGTTTTGCGGGTTGCAAAAAGAAAGAAAGCACGGCTGCGCCGGCCAAAGAGACAACAATGAAAGATATGCAGATGCAGGCGGCTAAGCCGGCAGAAGATACAAATAAGGCAGCGACAATGGCAACGACGGCATCAGTTGAGCAGACGACGTGCCCGGTAATGGACGGCAACAAAATCAACAAAAACGTTTTTGTTGAGTATAAGGGCAAGAAAGTTTATTTCTGCTGCGCGGACTGCAAGGCGAAATTTTTGGCAGAGCCGGAGAAATACGTAGCGAAGTTGCCACAGTTCCAAAAATAAGAATTCACCTTAAGAAGGAATTGAATAATGAAAAGGCGGACGATTATCGTCGGCGTTATTATTGTGGCGGCGGTTATTGGGGTCCTTATACCCGGCCGGCACACTGATAAGCAAAAGACCAGCGGCATTTCGCAATCGGCAAAGGATTTATATTATTGCCCGATGCACCCGAACTACACTTCGGACAGACCCGGCGATTGCCCGATATGCGGCATGACGCTGGTGAAACGAGGAGTTGCTCCCCCTGCAGGGGGGGAGAAGCCGACAACAACGAGTGAAAGAAAAATACTGTATTATCGCAGTCCGATGAATCCCGCGGTAACTTCGCCCGTCCCTATGAAAGACCAGATGGGGATGGATTATGTGCCGATATATGAAGAAGAAACGGCCCCTGCCCAAACACCCGGTGTTTACATAAGCCCTGAAAAGCAGCAGTTAATCGGCCTAAAAAAAGGCAGGGCTGAAAAGAGGAAACTGTCGGGGCAAATCCTGACGGTGGGAAGGGTTGCTTATGACCCGTCGCTGTTTACCGCGCAGCAGGAATACCTGCAGGCGTTCAAAAGCAGCCGGACGATACACAAAGACGAGGGTTATATAGATGAACAGTCAGGAGCTCTTATCAAATCAATGAAACAAAAGCTGCTGGCTATGGGAATGGGCGAGGAGGAAATAATCGAGCTGCAAACGCGGGGTAAGCCGCAGCAGAATCTTTATCTTCCCAACAGCGAAGACAAAAACGTCTGGGTATATGTAACCATTTATGAATACGAGGCGGAACTGGTAAAGGCGGGGACGCCCGTCGAGGTCCGGGCGATTGCATATCCGGGACAAGTGTTTGAGGGCAAGGTCATCGCCGTTACCCCTATAATCGAAACCGCGACACGGACGCTCAAGGTCAGGGCTTTGGTCGATAACCCTGAAAACAAGCTCAAACTCGAAATGTTTGTCAATGTGGTGATAAAGTATGACCTCGGCGACAAGCTTGCCGTGCCGGAGGAGGCGGTAATGCACGCGGGGACGCGCGATATTGTCTTCGTCACAGGGACAAACGGACACTTCGTGTCGAGGGTTGTAAAGCTCGGCAATAAGGCGGGAGATTATTATGAAGTGCTGGAGGGGCTTGCGGAAAATGAGGAGGTCGTGACATCAGGCAACTTCCTGATAGATTCGGAGAGCAAACTGAACGCAGGTTTCAACAAGGCATCGGAACCAAACAAGTGAAGGCGCTGGTACGGCAATGATTAGCAGGATAATAGAATTTTCCGCTAAAAATAAGTTTGTCGTCATATTCTTCACAATAGCTGCGATAGTCGTGGCGGTCTATTGCATAAAGAATATGCCGTTGGACGCTATTCCGGATTTGTCGGATACGCAGGTGATAATCTACTCCCAGTGGGACAGGAGCCCGGATATTATTGAGCAGCAGGTTACGTATCCGATTGTTACCGCGTTGCTCGGCACGCCGAACGTGCGGGCGATTCGAGGGTTTTCGGATTTCGGGTACTCATACGTTTACATAATCTTCAAGGACGGGACAGACATATACTGGGCAAGAAGCCGGGTGGTGGAATACCTGAGCAAAATCACCGCGAAACTGCCGCAGGGCGTATCGGTTGAGATTGGGCCTGACGCAACGGGGCTGGGGTGGGTTTATCAATACGCACTGGTTGATAAGACCGGCAACAACAGTTTGGCGGATTTACGGAGTTTTCAGGATTGGAATTTGCGATACTCACTGCAAATCGTGCCAGGAGTTGCGGACGTCGCGGCAGTGGGCGGTTTTCAAAAGCAATACCAGGTCAACGTCAATCCAAATGCGCTGCTGGCATACAATATTCCCCTTACCAAAGTCGTCGAGGCGATAAGGCAAAGCAACAACGACGTGGGCGGCCGGCTGCTTGAGATGTCAGGCACGGAATATATGATTCGGGCAAAGGGGTATGTAAAATCGCCCGCGGATTTGGAAAACACGGTCATAGGGACGGATGGTTCGGGGATACCTATCTTAGTTAAGAACGTCGCTGACGTTGTAATCGGGCCTGATATAAGGCGCGGTGTGGCGGATTTGGACGGTGAGGGAGACACGGTTGGTGGAATCGTGATAATGAGGCAGGGCGAAAACGCCCTCAATGTTATAAATAGCGTCAAAGCCAAAATCGAGGAACTAAAGCCATCGCTGCCCAAAGGCATCGAGATAGTTACGACATACGACCGCTCGGACCTGATTAAGCGGGCAATCGATACGCTAAAACATCAGCTCGTCGAGGAAATGATTGTCGTCAGCTTAGTGATACTGATATTTTTGTGGCACTTCCCATCGGCAATCATACCGATAGTTACGATACCAATCGCGGTGCTGCTGTCGTTTATCCCGATGTACGGCATCAAGCTGACATCCAATATTATGTCCCTGTCTGGTATCGCGATATCAATAGGAGTGCTTGTGGATGGCGCGATAGTGGAGGTTGAGAACGCGTATAAAAAACTGCAACTGTGGGAGGCGGGTGGACGCAAAGGCGATTTTCATATTATCCGGCTCAACGCATTGAAAGAGGTGGGGCCATCAGTATTCTTTTCGCTGCTGGTTATAGCGGTCGCGTTTTTGCCGATATTTACGTTGGTTGACCAGGAAGGCCGACTGTTCAAGCCGCTGGCATACAGCAAAAACCTCGCGATGGCAATCGCGGCGATACTGGCGATAACGCTCGACCCGGCGATACGGATGCTTTTTACGCGGATGGACTATAAGCATTTCAAACCGGCGTGGCTCTCGAAGTTGTATAACTCAATTACTGTCGGCAAATACTATCCCGAAGAGCAGCACCCGGTGAGCAGGAGATTATTCGCGATATATGAGCCAGCGTGCAATTTCGTTCTTGAGCATCGCAAGCTCACTATCATCAGCGCGATTGTGCTGATGGCAATAACGGTTCCCGTTTATTTTCAGCTTGGGTCGGAGTTTATGCCACCTTTGAATGAGGGGACGATTTTGTATATGCCTACGACGCTGCCTGGCATATCGGTTACGGAGGCGGCGAACTTGTTGCAAATACAGGACAAAATTTTTATGTCGTTTCCTGAGGTTGAGCGGGTGTTCGGCAAGGCGGGTCGAGCCAATACGCCGACAGACCCGGCGCCTTTCTCGATGATGGAGACGACGGTTGTTCTGAAAGATAAACAGTATTGGCGGCCCGGATTAACGTGGGAAAAACTTATTGAGGAACTGAACACGAGGATGCAGATACCGGGCGTAACCAATGCCTGGACGATGCCGATAAAGGCAAGAATCGATATGCTCTCGACCGGCATACGAACGCCGATAGGGATTAAAATTTATGGCGCGGAGCTAAGTGAGATTGAAAAAATAGGGACTCAGCTTGAGCAAATTGTCAAACCCTTGCCTGGAACGCGAAGCGTATATGCGGAACGGGTGTCGGGCGGGTATTTTGTGGATTTCAATTTGAAACGGGAACAGTTGGCTCGATACGGATTGACGATACAGGATGCCGAGGAGATTATCACGAGCGCAATCGGCGGGGAAAATGTTACGACGGCAATTGAAGGAACTGAACGATACGGCATAAGCGTGCGATACGCACGCGACTATCGCGATGATTTGGAAAAATTACAACGGGTGCTTGTGCCTACGGCATCTGGCGCACAAATACCGCTTGGCGAAATTGCGGAGATAAGCGTCTCGCTTGGGCCATCGATGATACGCGACGAGAACGGGATGCTGACGGGTTATGTTTACGTTGATATCGCGGGCAAAGACATCGGCAGTTACGTAGCAGCGGCGAAAAAAGCGGTGGCTGCGCAATTGCAACTGCCCGCGGGTTACGCCCTGCAATGGAGCGGGCAATTCGAGAATATGCTTCGGGTTCGCGAACGGCTAAAGGTCGTAATCCCGCTGACGCTTTTAATCATATTCATACTGCTTTACATAAACACAAAGAACATAGTCAAGACCGGCATAGTAATGCTCGCAGTGCCTTTTTCGCTAATTGGCGCGGTATGGTTCCTTTATATACTGGGCTATAACATTTCGATAGCGGTATGGGTGGGGATGATAGCGCTGATGGGGCTTGACGCGGAGACGGGCGTGTTTATGCTGCTGTTTTTGGATTTGTCGTATAACGATATGGCGGCACAGGGCAGGATGAAGACCTTCGCGGATTTGAAAGAGGCGATTATTCACGGAGCAGTCAAAAGGATTAGGCCAAAGATGATGACGGTGATGGCGATGTTTATGGGCCTTATACCGATTATGTGGTCGATGGGAACAGGCGCGGATATGATGAAACGAATAGCCGCCCCGATGATTGGCGGCATAATTACCAGTTTCGTACTCGAATTGCTGGTTTACCCGCCTTTATACGCGATGTGGAAACAGCGAGAACTCCGTAAGACAATGCCCACAAGCAATCAATAACAAAACCTGGCTTCACAAATATCCGCTCCCGCAAACACTCCCTCGGCTTCGCAGAAACCATCACCTTCCAAAAACCGTAATTGCCATCCTGGAAGTTGTGGAATTCAACATTGTATTGATACTGAATTTCGCGGTATAATTAAGCGCTACATTTTCCCAGGAGAGCTATATGAAATATGTGGTCGCTGTGGTAGGCGGTTTAATAATCTTTATAGGTGCAGGACTTGTTTCGGGACTTGTTTTAATAATGATTTGCCCCATATCTTGGCGGGAAACCTATATAAACCTCGGATTGCTTTCCGCCAACATTCCATCGCTGATAGCATTTGCTATTGCCTCTCTTGCCGCGACCCATTCTTTCAGAGCTTCTCTTCGCGCAAAGACCGGGGAAAATAAGTCGGCGTGAGCAATATGAACATGACTGATAATACAAAACGGATTGTGCTTGTTGTGCTTGCAGTGATTATACTGTCAAGCATCATATTGCCCCTTGTGGCGGCAAAATTTGAAGAACAAAAGACAGAATTGAGTGCTGGTACAATAAAAGCTTTGTGGGGGACTATAAGAATTACGCGCCTCCTTACAACAATTACGGTAATTTTATGGCTAGCATCGGTTTTATACAGCGATTGGATACGCAATAGAATCGATTCTATCCAACATGTCGCTCGTATGAAAATCATTGCTTCAGTTATCTGGTGGAGTACCATAATAATTTTATTCTTATTAGCAATGAAATTTTTATTAGTTTTATATTGCGGTTCACACAACATCATCTTTGCTTCAATTAGGTACGCGCTTATAAGTTTACTCTTCGTATGTTATTTGCCATACACCTGGGATACGTTTCGGTATTTCCGCACACAACCAGCCTGCAATATAATCGCGGCAAGTTTTTTTGAGCGGTATGAAAAATATATCAAAGCCAACGATTTCGACAAAGCGTATTCCGCGTTGCTCAAGGCATGCGAAATGAATCCGGACAGAATTGTGCTTTGGGGCAAATTGGCTTTTTTCTGCGAGCGAACCCGCAAAAACTCGGCAGAAGCAGATAAATATATGGCCAAGGCAGGAGAATTGATAACAACAACTAAGGCAAACAATATTGGCGATAAGGCCTGCTATCTCGATTACCTCGGCTTGATAAATTATGTAAGAGGAGAACACAACAAAGGTTTAACATACATTAAGCAAGCCATTGATATCGAGCCAAAACCGTATCGGATTAAAGGGTACGAGGGACTGCTTTTGAAATCGAAAAGTGCTCAATCAGGTACCAATCCGCCAGACCCCAAAACCGTTACATAATCAGGTTTCCGTGAAGGCAGAGTCCCAGTCCTTCCAGACGGGTTCGAGGCCGGCTTGTTTCAGCATAGCGGCGATTTGGGCGGGAGAGCGAGAATCATCGATATCGAATTGGCCAACGGAATCGGCGTGAGTGGAGTAGCCGCCGGGGTTGGTTTTGCTGCCTGCGCTCATTCGCGTAATGCCGAGTTTTACAAGCTGGTCGCGAAGGTGAGCCGGCTCGCGCGTTGAAATGGTCATTCCCGCATCGGCGAAACACAGGCGAAGGGCGAGGAGCATCTGGACGAGATTTTTATCCGAAAGAAGATTAAATCGTGCGCGGTCAACATCCTTGGCCGGACGCAACCGCGGGAAGGAAAACGATACGCGCGATTTCCAGTAGCGTTTCATCAGGTAATGGGCATGCTCGGCAAGAGCAAGCGTTTCGAGCCGCCAATCATCAAGGCCAAGCAACGCGCCGATTCCTATTTCCCGCATACCGCCCTGCCCCATACTATCCGCTGCGTTCAATCGATAATCGTAGTCGGCCTTTGGGCCTGCGGGATGATATTTGCGAAAAGTTTGGCGGTTGTAGGTTTCCTGATACAGCGTTACGCCTTCGATGCCTGCCGCGAAAAGCTTGGCGTATTCGTCGGCGGACATCTGGTAGATTTCAACGGACAGCGAGCTGAATTTGGGCCGTAACTTCGACGCAAGTTCAGTCATATAATCGACACCGATAAATTTTTTGTCTTCACTACTTACAAGCAGCAAATCCCTGAAACCCTCTTTGGCGATTATTTCCGCATCGGCAAGGGCCTGTTCGACGGTGAGGCGGATTCGGGGAAATTGATGATTCGTGCTGAAGCCACAGTAAAGGCAGCCATTGACGCAGAAGTTTGATAAGTACAGCGGCGCATATAATCGGACGGTTTTGCCGAATCGCTGAAGAGTGAGCCGATGGGCGATTTGCGCCATTTGCTCGATGAAATTTTCGGCGGCGGGCGAGATGAGTATCAATAACCGGTCGAGGACGTAATATCCCGGCTTGCGCGATAGCGCCCATTTGACTTCGTCTTCGGTAATCTCGCCGAGACGCTTGGTCCAGATATCTTTGCCGGAGCCGTCGAGTCCCCTGTCGGCGAGAATGGTTTTGATATCGAGATGTCGTGCTGTTGTGGTCATAGTTATTCATTTCGCAAAAAGCCGGTGAGGGGGCTTGAGGCGTTCGCTTTTTTTGATTCGGCTGCTGCGCCTGAAAGATACGCGATTCGGCCCGCCAGAACAGCGAGCTTGAATGCCTCGGCCATTTTGGCCGGCTCAATAGCTGTCGCGATTGCGGTATTGACTAACACAGCGTCTGCGCCCATTTCCATTGCCTCGGCTGCGTGCGAGGGCAAACCCAGGCCGGCATCTACAATGACGGGGACATTTGCCTGCTCGATTATGATTTCAATCGCCGAGCGTGTTTTTAATCCCTGGTTCGAGCCGATGGGACTGGCCAAAGGCATTACGGTGGCGGTTCCTACATCCTGAAGTTTTTTGCTCAATATGGGGTCTGCGTTGATATACGGCAAAACGATGAAACCCTCTTTCACAAGAATCTCGGCTGCCTTTAATGTTTCAATCGGGTCGGGCAGTAAATAATATGGGTCAGGCGTTACTTCGAGTTTTACCCAGTTGATACCGGTTGCCGCCCGCGCGAGGCGCGACAAACGAATCGCTTCATCAGCATTGCGCGCTCCAGATGTGTTGGGCAGGAGCAGATATTTTTCGCGGTCGATTGCGGAGAGCATATCGTCGTCTTTGTTTGTGATATCGACCCTGCGTAAAGCTATGGTAACGATTTCAGCGCCGGCGGCCTCTATCGCCTGTGCCATCGCCTTGCTGGAGGAGAATTTTCCCGTGCCGATGAGCAACCTGGAATTGAATTTTTTACCTGCGATAACCAATCCTTTGTCTTCTGTCATCTGTCTTCTGCCCTCTGTTTTCAGCCCCCCGGGACGAACCTGACGAGTTCGATATTCTGGCCTGCGTGCAGCGGCGTAGTCGAGAAGTTTTTGCGTTCGATGATTTGCCCTTCAAGCTCGGCGACGACGGTTGTGGAATCGACGCCAAGCTGCCGCAATAAGTCCGCTATCGTTGCGGGCATTTTGTTGTCAGGAAATATCTGCTCTTTGCCGTTTACTTTTAATAAGCCCATACATAACCCTCGTAAACCGAGGCCATAAACAAAAAAACGCTCCCCGAAAGGAGCGTTTCAAAACCATATTGATTCGCCTCCCTTCGCAGGTCTTAACCTGAGCAGGTTCATAGGGTCACCCCGACAATTCGGGATTTCTCAGCCACAGGCCAAATTTCGCCCCGGCTCCCCTGGCTAATATATTTAACAAAATGAGCATATCACAAATCTGCCGCGAGGTCAAATGTTTGTGGATTGCGTACGCAGGGGTTTTACTGGGAGAGGCGTTTTTTCCGGACCAAATGAGCGTAGCTCTTTCCGGCCAAGTCAAGGGCTTTGCTGAACGAAATTCCAATGGTATATTTTACCTATAGGTGTAATAAAATGATAGCTACCTGTCCCCATTGTCAAAGCGGATTTTACATTGCTTCTGAACTGGCCGGGGCGGTCGTAACCTGCTCGAAATGCAAAAAGCAGGTTAGGGCCCCGGACAGAAGAGGTCATGCTCCCGGTTCGCTCTCTGAGGCCAATGACGGGATACCTGTGGCAATGCTGGCGGAGACCAGGGCGGAAACGGAAGAACACCTCAAAAACGAAACTGAGGTAAGATTTGAGTTAGAGAAAAAAATCAAAGATTCGCTGGATGCAAAGGCAAAGGCGGAGTTTCAGGCAAAACTCGACGCCCAGGCAAGACAGGAGGCGGAAGAACGGCTTAAACAGGAAGTCAGCGCACGAGCAGCGATTGAAGCGAAGCTGCTGACGGAGACCGACGTCAGAAGAAAGGCCGAGGAATCGGCAATGGCGGAAAAGCAGGCGAGAGAGAATTTCGAAGAAAAATTAAAAACCGAAACCGAAGCGAGATTAAAGGCGGACGTGCAGGTTGAAGCGACAAGCCGTGAGCTTGCGGAGGTCAAGGCGAAACTTACCGAAGCAGAGAACGCACGAAAGGAAGCGGAAGCACGTGTCGTCAAAGAGGCCGAGACCAAGGGCCAGTTAGAACTGCGGCTGCAGGCAGAAACAGAATCAAAGACAAAAGCGGAAAGCCAGGCCAAGACCGAGGCGTTTGCGAAAAAGAAATATCAGTTGCAGGCGGAATCCGGGGCGGAGGCGATAATAAAGCTGGAGCAGGAGCTTGAGGCGGCCAAGACAAGAATCCGTGACGCGAAGGTTGCGATAAGAGTGCGAAGGCCGATTAATATCACCAAGGGGCTTGTGCGGCTGACATTTATTCTGTCGCTTGTCGCGGCCGGCATCGGCGGATACATCGCCTACATCAACGGCTACATAATCAACAGTCACTACGACAGACCTATGTATTTACCGATGTTCAGCAAAGCCGTTTATTTGCCAATCAATTTAATCGCTATCAGCGTCGGCAGCTATATCGCGGTGTGGGTCGCATTCCTGATATTGCTTTTTGTAATCAAGGGATTCTGCCGGTCAAACTCGGCAAAGATAAAAATGATTACCCGGAAAGAGCCAATGGCAGAAGAAACCTATGTCGTCGGCGAGGACAGGGTGTGGAGGTCATCCTAAATCTCGCCTAACGTCCGAAAAATTCCCCGCGTACCGGCACGTTTTGGCGGTTTTTCAGCCAATCTGTGATTTGTTGCAAAGTCGGTAATGTGAGCGGGCAAAAACTGCCGAAATAATAGCGTATGTGAACGTGACTTACGCAAAATGGGACCGGACAGGGACCTCGTAAGTATAAAATAAATTAAAACAACCACACAATTAAGTAGGAGAAACACATGACCCCGGTAAAAGTCGCTGAAAGAGCAATGACAATGGGCGAGATAAAGGACAAGGCCAAAAATCTTGGCATTACGCCCGGCGTTATGAAGAAAACGGAACTTATTCGCGCCATTCAGGGCGCGGAAGGCAACACCGCCTGCTATGGCACCACAAACGGGACCTGCCAGTGGACGGAATGCTGCTTCAGGGCCGACTGCCTGAAGATTAGAAACTAAGAATTACGACACACAACCTGGCAATCGAGCATTGCTCGATGATGAACACATCAAAACGGGGCGCGCTGCGCCCCGCTTTCATTTTACAATCCGTGTCCCCGAATCCGCCTCCTTGTTACCCGCAGTGAGCCTGTCGAACCGCTTCTCGGCCTTGGTGCGGCGATATGGTTCGAATCCGCTCATCACAGGTTGAGAGAAAAAGCGAGAAATTGAGCCGGAACACATAAAAAACACACCCTATTCTCTTTCTACCCTCATTTTTGGGCCAAAAACGAGTTTATTCACAGCAGGCAGCTCGTGGGGCTGCTTATATGACGATTCAGCCCCTGCACAGAAAAATTTTTAAAATTTCTTAAAAAAGCACTTGACAGATTAGTTTGTGTGTATATAGTTAATATATAAACTATTGTTTGCCGATAAGGAAATTGATATGGCTTTGAAAGAAGAACTCGGGTTAAAAACGGATTTCGCCTCGCAGGCACATGAGGCGCTTTTGAGCATTTACTACACCGCTTCGATAATGAAAAAGCGGGCGGATGATTTTTTCGGTAAATTCGGGCTGACGGATGTGCAATTTAACCTACTGAACCTGCTTTACTATGAGAGCGGCAAGGAAGGCGGTCTGAGCCAGGCGCAAATCAGCGATATGATGTTAGTCAACCGCGCCAATATTACCTCGCTTGTGGACCGTATGGAAAAGGCGGAGCTTGTAACCCGCACCGCTCACGCAAAAGACCGCCGATATAATATCATCAAGCTGACCGGCAAGGGAAAAAACCTCTATACAAAGGTTGAGCCGCATTACCTCGAACAGGTAAAAAAAGTTATGTCTCCGCTGGATGCCGCAGACACGCGAAAGCTGACGACAACACTGGAAAAGGTGCGGAGAACTATCGGGGTTTAAAAGTTTAAGCATAAAGGGCTGTTGCCCGATTGTTTCGGGACAATAGTTAATATATCAACTGTGTATATGGCAATTAACTTGGGAAGGAAAACGAAAATGGCCGCGATAGAAACAGACGGTGGGCAGATTGGATGGCGTTTTGGAATACGGTGGGTTTTGCTGACAGTTGCAGGATGGGCTATTGGCTTGCCCCTGGGCTTTGTCTTGGTGCCAGTTGCAGGATTGATTATCGGCCTCCACGAGGGCTCTGACTCCATCATACTCAAATTAGGGCTGGATAATGCCGCGTTATTTATCGTCGTAGCCGCCGTGGTGAGCTTGATGCAGTGGCTTGCACTACGGCGTGTCATCCAGCGGGCTGGTTTTTGGGTGCTGGCAAGTATAATAGGATTCACTATATCCTCAAGCATCCACGGAGTCGTGTGTCATTTCTACGGATACCCCGATGACCTCGGTCTTCCGCCTGGCGCTCTTGTATGGACATTAGCTTTCATTTTGGGCGGAACACTAACGGGCCTGCTTCAACAGCGTATATTACGGCACCAGGTACGTCGGTCAGGATGGTGGGTGCCTGCGAGTGCGGCCGGCTGGGGCTTAAGTGTGATTGGACTGGCAATAGCTTGCTTTGTATTGCCCACGGGGAGAAAAGGGCCCGCGCCCTTTGTATTGCTTTTAATCCGTGAGCTAATAGTGCCTACAATAGGGACAGTCCTTCTCGGGATAGTAACAGGATGGGCACTGATTTGGCTGTTGCGGCAGCCGAAACAACAAACATTAAATACTAAAACTTAGAAAGGAGAACAAAAACGAAAACAGTAAATATTATTTTTGTTCTTATATGTGTGCTGACATGCTTGGCGGTAAACGGTTGCTGTTATTCTTATTCTCCTGAGGCCGTAGCAAAAAGAGAAGCTGAAAACAATTACACTCGCACAAAAACATTAGCTGCCTTGGAAAAAAAGGTGTCTGAATTGCATGCAAACTCCACGATTAAAGATATGGAAAAAGCATTTGCCGTAAAAGGCACCCACCAATTTACCCTTCAAAAAGATGGTCGCAACTATCTATGTCTGAGTTTTTCTGTTGGAGAAAGCTATTCCTGGACAGAAAATGCAGCAGTTTACTATGGTATTTTTGAAAACAGCAAATTGTACTCCATAGTCGAGCAGTCATCCGTTGAATACGAAATCGGAATAGACAAACAAGGCCGCCAAATATCGCACAGAAAACCAATTATTCCTGATGTCGTTTTTTCCGCCAAACGATTATTTGGCAAAGACCTTATTAATTCTCTTGAAGAAAATTTCCCAAGAAGGCCCTCGTCGTCTAATTTGGGGCCGATGATTCCGCTGGTTACTGTGTTAGGGCCTGTATCTGTTGTTCTAAATTCGCCGAGTAATTTGCTTCATAATATTGAAGTTAACAAACTCAAAAATAAATACGATCCCTTGAAGATTGATATTGGTATGTTGTCAAGTGAAGTTGAATCAATATCAGGCAAACCAAATCATATTTATCATCCTGCTGAAAACAAGATGATTTATGTTTACGGTTCTGAATATACGATTGGCGATTGCCCTCAATATGAGTTTACATGGTTTTCTGTGGAATTCGAAAATGCGCGTGTGATTAATGTTTATAGTAATGACTTTTTTAATGACGAGCTAATGCTTAGGACTAAAAACAATAAATCTTTTTAAGAAAGGAGAACAAAAATGGCTGTTAAAAAAACTGTGTTAGCTGGATTGTGTGTTGTTGTAATGCTGGGTTTATGCATTCTGGACGGGGCCGCAAAAGGAGAAACAAACTCCAAGAATGTTGCGGCGGATGCATACAAGTTAAGAATGCAGGGGAAGGTCGATGATGCAAAAGCGCTTCTCGAACAAGCCATACAGGCAAATCCGCATAACGCCGTTGCGCATTATGAGCTTGCGAGAACCAATTTTTATATGGTGACGCACCCGCAACAAGGAGTGGATAGAATCGCAGAGGCACAACAGTCGATTGAAAAGGCAATAGAAAGCGACCCGAACAACGTGATATACCCTTTCTTTGAGGGACACATCGCATTGTTTCAGTATTATATGTCCCAAACAAAAGAAAATGCCGCGAGATTATGCGGAGCTTTCGAATCCGCACTGAAACTCAAGCCGGATTATCGTCAGGCGATGCTCTACCTTGTTGAGATTTACGGAACGCTTCCCGCAGACAAGGGCGGCGACAAATCAAAAGCAGAACAATATGCAAAAAAACTGGAAGCAACGGACGAGATATATGGCGCAAAAGCCAGGTGGATACTGCTGCCAGGAGATACCAATAGAGTCGATTACTGGCAAAAGGTAATGAAGAATCACCAAGGGAATACCGACGTGCTCGAAGAGATGGGAAAGGCATATTTGGGAGCGGATGATGTTAATGACGCTGTTTTGTGTTTTGAGAAAGCGATTAAAATAGACCCCAATAAATCCTTCCTGTTTCTGGACCTAAGCATATATCACACATGGGCCGCGATGGCAGCGGGAGATAATTCCGAATTGCGTCAAAAAGCCATAGCAGCAGGCGATGCCGCTGTTACGAGATATCTGGACTCTAATCCTGTCCTGCCGATGCGGGCGTACGCACTCGGCGTGCAATATAAGTACAAGTCCCATTCGGGGCACAAAGAACAGGCAGATGAGATTCTGAAAAAAGCCAGGGAGCTGGACCCTTATTTCTCAATGGCGACCGGCGCTCCGAATCCTGACCTTTTTATTGCTATTGATGAAATTCCGCACAGCCATAGATACCTTTTCAGGCCTGTACAGTGAAAAATACTGACTTGTAGAACAGAATAAGAAAGGAGTTTAACGATGTTGTTTATGTTGTATTACAGAGCGTATCCGGGCAAAGGCGCAGAGGCCCTTCGCATGCGCCAGGAATGGCAGAATAAGTACTCTGAAGCATTCCGCAAGCGGGTCAAAGTCGTCCACGAATTTGTCGACCCATCTGTGCTGGTGGGATGTTCGCTGATTGAAATCGATAACCACAACCATCTTGCCAGTTTGCTGTCGCTTCAGACTGTCTTCGGTGATACAGTCGAATTCAAGCTGCATCCTGTCATCGATATACGCCAAGCGTTGAAAGCGGGCGTGGAAGAACCGGCTGGGCTGCTGTAGGGCCGCCGACCCATTCTGTTTGTGTATGGATTATCTTCGGCCATTGTGCGTATAAGGCCGTTGAGACAGACAATTTTATATTGTCGGAAAGGAGAACGCTTATCAAAAATGTTTAAGATGCTGGAAGATTTTGTTCGGACAGGTCTTAAAAGATTGCTGACGAAAGAAAAAATTTTCGTTCTTGAAGACAGGATTCCTTCTGTCGAAGAACTGGCGTTAAAGTTCCAGGATATCGAAGAATTGGGGCTTTATCTCCATATTCCCTTTTGTGAGCAGATATGTCCATACTGTCCTTATAACAAAGAAATTTACACCCCCGAGGCAGCAGAAAGATACGCAACCGCCGTCAAAAGAGAAGTGGACCTCTATTCCGCAGTGATTGGCGATAGACCTATTACTTCTTTTTATATTGGCGGGGGCACTCCCACAACAATGCTTTATACCGGCCTTGCAGATGTGCTTGAGCACATCTTTTCAATTTTCAACATGCAATGTGATATTCATATGGAAAGCCATCCGAATCATTTGACAACGGAAAATCTCAATGAGATTACCGCTATGGGCGTTAGACATCTTAGCGCAGGCGTTGAGGCCCTGCAGGAAAAGCATTTAAAGACACTTAAAAGACCATATACCGTAGAACAGGCAAAAGCAGCAGTTGAACGCGCCGTGAATATGGGCTTTGAATGCGTCAATGTTGACTTAATGTTCGCATTGCCGGGCCAGACATTGAGCGAGATTGGGGAGGCGGGAGAAACTCTGGTTAAAATGGGCGTTGACCAGGTTGCGGCTTATCCTCTTTTCAGGTTCCCATACACCAAAATGGGCGGAGACGGCAGAGTTAACAACTTTACCGCCTCTCATCTCTTCCGGAGAAGAAAAATGCTTGGCATTCTTGAAGATATATTTTATGCCAACGGATATGAACGAACCTCCGTATGGGCGTTCACTAAAAAAGGAGTCCCCCGATATTGTTCTGTAACAGTGCCTCTTTATGTCGGGCTTGGCGCGAGCGGCGGCTCTTATTTGAAAGATGTTTTTTATCTCAATACCTTCAACGTTGCTGAGTACTGTAACGCCCTCGAAAAAGGAAGGATGCCAATCTCTCTTTCTCTCGAACTGACCGAAACAATGCAAATGGCTGGCTGGCTTTATTGGCGGCTTTATGAAACAAGATTCAATAAAAGCGATTTCGTGAGCAGATTTCAAAAAGAGTTTAATAACGTGTATGGCAACTATATGAAACTATTATCTTTCTCCGGATTCGCACACAATAATGGAGAACAGGCGGTCCTTACGGATAGGGGAGCATACTGGTTACACGCTTTTGAAGATTTATTCTCAATAAATTACGTAAGTAAACTATGGGGAACTTCAAAGCAAATCCCATGGCCTGATAGGGTGGTTCTATAAAAAAAGAAAACGGACTCTCGCGATTGACGTGGATATTTAGTATGTTGTAAAAAACATTGATAGACCACAATGACTATTATATTCTATTGATGAATTAAGGAAGGTAACTCGTTTATCTGTTAAGGAGAGAAAAGTATGGACGAACAAATAACTCGTTTGGCAATTCTGTTAGCCATCGTTATCGCCATGAGTGGACCTGTCGCCTTGATAATCAGCATAGTAGCTCTAAATAAAATAAAGGGGTTACGAGACCTGTTGGACAGGAAAGATACCTTGTCTGGGCGGGAGCCGGAAATTCAAATACCGATATCACCACCGAAGCTCGAAAAACCGGCGGAAGTTATTAAGGAGCAACCGGCTCCTAAGCCGGTCTTCAAACCGGCGAGCGTACCCGTGACCGAAAAAATACCCGTTTCCGCACCGGTCATTCCGACATCGCCACCCGAACCAATTGCGCCGCCGGCACCGGTCGAAATGCCAAAACAGCAGCCAATACAATTTCCGCAAGTCACCTTTGAACAAACCGCAAAAAAGGTCCAAAAGGAAACTATCTCGCTCGAACAAAGAATCGGAACTCGCTGGGTGCTAATCGCCGGCGTAATTACCGTTTTCATAAGCGCAGGATTTTTCCTCAAATTTGCCTACGAGCACTATTGGATAGGCCCATGGGGCAGGATATGCATCGCAGCCATTGCGGGTATTGTCAGTTTAGCGGCTGGTGAAATAACCAGACGCCGCGGATATGAGATTGCAGCCAAGGGTACAACCGCGCTCGGCTTTGCGATTCTGTATGCGGCGGATTTTACGGCATATCGGTTCTATGATTTGATTGGTTCTGTCCCGGCCTTTGGTATGGCAATCATTATAACCACGGCGGCAATGGCTTACGCCGTCGTACTCAATGAGGTTATCGCTGCTTTCCTGGCGCTGTTTGGCGGATTCTTCACGCCGATACTTGTATCGACAGGCAAGAATATGCCCGTGCCGTTGTTCGGCTACGTGCTCGTCCTCAGCGTCGGTGCGATGTTGTGTGCATATTGGCGAAAGTGGCGAGCAGTCAACCTGCTCGCATTTATCGGGACATTCGCTCTGTATTGCGGCTGGTTCGAGAACTTTTTCCGCCCACAACTCTATGGGGCCGGCCCGCCGAAACAACTGGCAATTGCACTGGGGTGGCTCGGCATATTTTTCGCCGTGTACCTTGTCCTGCCGCTGCTTTACGGACTTGTAAATCGTGCCATGGCTCGCAAAGACGACGTCTGGCTTGTTGTGATTAATGCTTCCTGGACATTTTTTTATCTCTGGACGATTTTATTCGAGCGGCATCAAACATCGCTTGCCCTTTGCGCGGCAGTATTATCAGCGGCACATCTTGCGATGATGCGGGTGGTTTTTGTTCGCTACCGCGAAGACGAAGCCCTGCGCAGCACGTTACTTGTAATCGGACTGGCGTTTCTCACCACAGCGATACCTCTCTACTGGCAAATGAACGCTGCAATAATCAGCTGGGCAGTTGAAGGGTCTCTTCTTGTTTTCATCGGTATCAGATACCGCAGCATATTGACGCAGGTTGGAGCCGTCGCAGCGTTAACGCTGGCCTGCACAAAACTGTTATGTCAGCTTCCGCTGCATACCGAATCTTTCCGCTTAGTGCTGAATCCGGCTTTTGGGGTCTGGGTTTTTGTGGCCGCCGCGTTATGGTGTTGTCACTTTTTATACAAAAGGAATTCACGCTCGCCCGAAGATTCATCTGGTATTATTATGCAGGTTTTTTATGCGACAGCCGTGGTTGTTCTATTTATCTCGACGACGCTCGAGTGGGCAGCCCACTGCAAATACAATCTGCCGGCTGGTTATGATTTGCATTATATCTCGCGGGGTCAGTTTGTTATATTTGCAGCAGCAGTGCTTTTATTTGCTGTCAGGCCGATTTGCCCAAAGGGCCAGCCGACAGAAATTTTGACGTTTATTACTTTGATGGCAGGTGTTATCTTTACTGCCTTCGCAATTTTTAATCTCCATACCGAAAAGTTTCTTATCTTTTTCAACTGGGATTTTGCTGCTCTGTTCGTATTCCTTATGTCAATACTCTGCTGCCATATCAAGTATCGTCTTGCCGCCGAATCACCTCAAAGCGACGCAGGTATTGTCTCGCAGGTAATCTACGTCGTTTTCGTGCTTGTCCTAATCTGTGCTGCAACATTCGAATGGGCCGCTCACTGCAAATACAACCTGTCGGTTGAAAGCGACCTTCATTACCTCTCACGGGGCCAATCAATTATCCTGGCGATAGCGCTTCTTTTGTCTGCTGTCAGGCCGATTTGCCCCAAGGGCCGTCCGACGGACGCCTTCGCGATTATTACTCTGGGGATAGGCGCTATATTTATTGTCTGCGCACTTGTTAAGCTCCATACCGAAAAATTTCTTATCTTCGCCAACTGGGATTTTGCGGCGGTGTTCGTGCTTCTGATGTCGATGCTATACTGCCACATCAGGTTCCGCCTCGCTTCCGAATCGCCTCAGAGCGAAGCGGGAATTGTGTCGCAGGCACTTTACGCGGTGTTTGGGCTGCTGTTTCTGGCGGCGATTATGGCAGAGTGGCATTGGCACTGTGTTTATAACCTGCAAGCGGAAGGGCCAAGCCCACAGCTTATCAAAGGCCTGATAATCGGGTTCTCGGCGGGCGTCCTCGGATTTGTCGTCAGGCCGCTGTGTCCGCCAGGCGTATTATCCAGGGTATGGTCAGCGGGACTGGCTGTCGTCGGCTCATCTTTTACGGTGATTATGTATCCTGCTGCGCACAAGGACGCCTTTTTGATTTTCGTCAACTCGACTTTTGTCGCCGCCGGCGTCCTGATTGCCTCGATGCTCATATTCGCGTATCTGATCAATCGCAGAAAAAATGAGGGGCCTGAAGTAAAGTTTTTCGCCGTCGGCATATTGCTGCTTACAGTAATCATGTTGTGGGTTGTGTTGAGCGAGGAAATATACGGGTACTGGCAATGCCGAAATCTGTATGCGCTTGCGACAGTGAACTGGTTTTTCATTGCAAGTATGTGGATGTCGGTTGCCTGGGCAACTTACGGATTGATTCTGCTGGTCGGCGGCTTTTGGAGAAAATTTCAAGTCCTGCGATATGCCGGCCTGAGCATATTTGGCGTTCTGCTGCTCAAGACCTTCATCGTAGATATGAGCGAGGTGAGCACTGTTTACAGAATTCTGGCGTTTCTGGCAACAGGCGTGACCCTGGTAGGCGTGTCATACCTTTATCAGTTCCTGAAGAAAAAGGGCTTCTTCGACAACGCCTTTATAAAGAATCCGAATAACATAAATTAAACGTTCCGTTGCTCAAATGTTCGGCTCATTAGCTTGTTTTTGCGCTTCTGCCAACTGCCATTCGCACTTGTCGGTATAAGTTTTGCCGTCGCGGGTTGCGGCCGCCTCAATGGTATTGAGTCCCGGTTTAAGCCGGATGTCGAACCATTTGAATACGCGACTTGTTTCCGTCTTGCCGCCGAGAGATTGGCCGTTTACTTTCAGCTCAACCGAAT
Organism: Sedimentisphaerales bacterium; assembly: GCA_049516395.1. Lineage (GTDB taxonomy): Bacteria > Planctomycetota > Phycisphaerae > Sedimentisphaerales > Anaerobacaceae > Fen-1362. The sequence continues at coordinate 326,448 of JBEKTD010000002.1, forward strand.
CGCAGTTCGAATAAATCTTCACCGTCGTATTCGGGTCCGTTCGCTCGGTGAAACGTCGGCTGGTTATATACACAACCGGCTCGGCCGACCACTTTGCTTTGTAAAAATAAAAGGCGTCTTTCCGGGTCTTTCTGTCTGCGGTAACAAGCCCTTTGTCATTAATGCCGTGGGTATCTCCTTCGTTTCGCCCGGCTGAGCCAAAATCAAACATCACCCACGCGAAAGTAGCCCAAAGATAGGGCCTGGCTTCCATCGCGGCGTAATTTTCCTCGTGGACAATCGCCTGCCATTCTTCCGGATGCCATTTACCACTCGGCGTCGGGGCTTTTTTCATATTCTGCTCGTGCTGTTTAATATTCGCCCCTGCCCCGTATTCGCTGATACCAATCGGCTTATCATTGGCGTCTTTTTTGTATTTATCCAGGAGCTGGTTCATCTGAGGCGGGCTGCCGTAATACCACCCTGGATATAAATTCCACGTAATCAAATCGGCTATCGCCCGCATACCCGGCCATTTGCTGCTGGGTTCATTTGACGCAGCGGTGGTGAGGCGGGTGGAATCCTCCTGTTTCGCAATCGATTGCAGCTCGGTCAATAACGGCCTTGGGTCATCACTTTTGCCTGAATTGCCAAGCTCATTGTATAAACTCCAGAAAAAAATCGACGGATGGTTATATCTCTGGCGGATAAGCTCTCTCAGTTGCTGTTTCGCATTTTCCGCAAAAGCAGGAGTATTATATACCTGATTAACCAAAGGAATTTCGGCCCAGACGACGAGGCCGGCTTTGTCGCAAAGCGAATAGAAATAATTGGCGTGCGGATAGTGCGCCAGCCGAACACAAGTCGCGCCGATTTCCATAATAAGGTTCGCGTCCTCATCCTGGTCTGCGTAACTGATTGCCCAGCCCTTGCCGACTCTGTCCTGATGACGGTCAACGCCGTGGAGCGGATACGACTCTCCGTTAAGGAAGAAGCCCTTATTCGCGTCAGCACTGTAGTAACGAAGACCCATCGGAATAATCACTGAATCGCAATCGCCCCAATTGTTATCGTAAATCATTTGGATTATCACCTGATACATATAGGGGTCTTTTCTGCCATTCCACAATCGAGGATTTTTAATCCGTATCTGGTCATATAGAGTTACTGTTTGGCTGGCACCAATCTCCGTTCCTCTCCCAATCGGCCTATCAATTTCAAAACCATTAGGGTCGCCCGCATCAGCCAATAATACTGCGGAAACAGGTCTGTCGAGTCCGTTTGAAACCTTCGCGGTGACATCGATAATCGCTTCTTCTTTGCTGACTGAGGTCTGCCTGATATAAACACCGTCAGAGGCGCAATCGAGCGGCGTTATGCAAACGGGATTTTTGACGATTAACCAGACAGAACGATAAATGCCGCCCTGGATGTTGAAATCGCCGCTCAGAGGCGGGACATCCTCGAAAGGAGAATTATCAACCCGCACCGCAAGAACATTCGGGCCGTCTTTTTTAACGTAGGGCGTAAGCTCATAGCAGAAAGCGGTAAATCCTCCGCGATGCTGCCCAAGATGCACGCCGTTGAAATACACGTCGGCAACCAAACTTGCCGCCTCAAAGTGAATAAAGACACGTTTATCTTTCGCCGTTTCAGGTATTGCCAGTTTTATCCTGTACCAGCCGTGGCCGCGGTAATAGTTAGGGCCGCCGAGAGTGTCTTTATCGTTCCATGTATGCGGCAGCGTTATCTGGGACCATTTTGAATCATCAAAAGCAACTGTCTCGGCGTTATTTATGTCGGCTCTTATGAACTTCCAGCCGTCAGTAACGGGTATCACGTTTTGCGGGTGCTGCGAGGTTTGTCCGTTGGCGAAGGCAACGGCTGCCATTACGAATAATAAGCTTATTTTGCCTGTCATTTGGTATGTCCTTTCAATAAATCCGCGGCGCCGTTAGTACACGCGTATAGGCAGTATTACAAAAGGAATGCCCTGGTGGTACAACCTTCTCTGCAGGGAAAATACTATATGGTTGTGAAGGAACCGGTGGACAAAGGAATCCTTTTCAAAGACAAGTTGCCCGCCGAAGAATATCGCCGCTGGGAATCGCTCAATAATCTTCGGGGTGATTTTCATAACCTCGTCAACTATGTCAACGCCTATTTCGGAAATGCCCTCGGCGTATAATCCGTTTCTTCTCATAAGATTAACGTAACGGCTGACCTCAACTTTGGCCTGTGATTCGAGATGACCGACCTCCTGCGCGCCTTTGAAATTACCGACGTCTATGACGCCGACCTGGACAAAGATGAAATTCTTGAAGACGCCGCCGAACAACCGCATAACGTTAAACAGCGTGTGCAGCCCCATCCCGTTGAATCCGCTGACAAGCAATACCGCCGTTCTGCCGTTGGGGTCAAACTTTGGTTCGACAGCAGGCGCAGTCGTACTCGACAGAAGACCGGCGTCCGAAAACTCGGGCTTGGTAACAAGATTATCGAGCCGGCGCAGAAGCAGCCAGACGTTATGGTAATGCCGTTTTATGAGAATCGCCAAGACAACCAGCGTGCCTGTAATCAGCAGCGTTATCCATCCGCCCTCAAAAAACTTAAATATAATCATCATCGCGAGAATAGAGACGGTCAAAACAAGCCCTATTCCGTTAATAAACAGCTTTCTGCGCCAGCCCCTGACGGTAAAACGGTCATTCCACCAATGCCGAACCATACCAAGCTGGGACAGGGCAAAAGTGATGAAAACGTTGATACTGTAAAGAACAACGAGGAATCTGACCGAACCCTTGGAGATAATCATTATTACAAGGGACAATCCTCCCATAATCAGGATTCCCTTTTGAATCACCAGCCGATCCGACAACGCCGAAAACTTCGTGGGGAACCACCTGTCGAGAGACATATTCGCCAGCACCCTGGGGCCATCCAGAAATCCGGTCTGGGCGGCAACAAACAGAAGCGTCGCCTCCGACACAAGTGCAACAAATATGAAAACGACAGAGTAATTCGCCTTCCAGCCCTGTGTTGCCCGTTCAAAAAGAATCGCGTTTAAGGTCTTGCCGGGCTCAGATGTTACCTCGTAAATCAGATACCCCAGCGCCAATCCGAGAACCATAAAGGCAAGCGAAAAGGCCATATAGCGCATCGTGTGCTTGGCGGTTTCTGCTCTCGGCTCCCTTAGAACCGGGATGCCGTTACTCACGGCCTCAATTCCGGTATATGTGCCTGCGCCCATACTATACGCACGCACTATCAGAAAAAACATCCCCCAGAAACCAACTTCAGAAATGCTGCTGTGCACATCGGCGCCGGTGGAAGCCGCAATCCCTTTCAGGGCCGGCAGGTGCGTAAATGCCGCGTATAGAATTATGAAAACGTGAGTAAACAAAAACGCAAGGAATATCGGCACTAACGGCAATATCGACTCTTTGACCCCTCTCATATTCAGCAGCGTCAGAAGCAAAACAACGCACACCGCGAAACTGAGGTGGTATGACTGCCATTTCAAAGGAAGCATGCTGCACAGGGCATCGGTACCGCTGGCGATTGAGACGGCGATTGTCAGAACATAGTCGATTAGCAAAGCGCAGCCGGAGAGCATTCCCAGACCGGGTGATAATAATTTGCTGGCGACAAGATATCCGCCGCCGCCTGTGGGGAAAAGCTCGACTATTTGCGAGTAACTGGCGCTGATGACGAAAACCGTCAGCGCTGTGGCAATCGCGACGAAAACGGCCAAATACGTGTGATGACCCAGCGCAAGAAACGCTTCCTGTGGGCCGTAACAGGAAGACGACAAACCGTCGGCACCAAGCCCCACCCAGGCAAAAAACGCTATTAGCGAAAGTTTATGGAAAACTCCCTTATCCCGCGGGCTACGGGATTTGCCTATTACCAGATTCTTCAATGTTTGGCCTATTGTCGGCTCTGGCTGCATAAAACCTCATTTTTCTGATATTGTTACGCCGTGCCGCAAACGATGACCCTGAAAGTTCATAAGTATAACCGATTTTCCAGCCAATTCCAGTCAAGAACGCCCCACAGAAACATTTCGAAAAACTCACCAACGGTGTTGCTAAACATGCCCTTCGGCAATATCCTATTACCGGAATATTCCTACTTCGGAGTTTGACTATGCGCACAAGGCGACTTGGTAATACGGATTTGGAGCTGACTGTCGTTGGCTTAGGTACCTGGGCCATAGGCGGCCCCTGGCAATACGGCTGGGGCCCGCAGGATGAAAACGAGGCGATAGCGGCAATCTTGAAGGCCATCGACCTCGGCATAAACTGGATTGACACCGCGGCAATTTACGGTTGCGGACATTCCGAAGAGCTTGTAGGTATGGCGTTAAAGCAAACTAAAATAAAACCCATTATCGCGACGAAATGCAGCTTGCTCTGGAATGAAAAAAAAGAAAAAATCGGCTGTCTTAAGGCGGAAAGCATCCGCAAAGAATGCGAAGAAAGTTTGAAACGCCTTGGTGTCGAAGCAATCGACCTTTATCAGATGCATTGGCCCGACCCGGAAAAGGATATCGAAGAGGGGTGGGGAGAAATGGCCAGGCTGCAAAAACAGGGAAAAGTCAGATACATCGGGGTATGCAATTACAATACGGCCCAGCTCGACCGAATCCGCAAAATAGCGCCGGTTGTTTCCTTGCAGCCGCCTTATAGTATGATTCGCAGAGGGGTCGAGGCGGAATTGTTACCCTACTGCGCAAAAAACAATATCGGCGTTGTTGCTTACAGCCCGATGCAGCGAGGACTACTGACAGGTAAATTCAGCAAAAAATACCTCGCGACGCTTGCGCCCGACGACCATCGGCTAAAAAGCGGCGATTACCAGGAGCCGGAATTTTCGGCGACGTTATCGCTTGTCGATAAACTAAGACCAATCGCCGAAAGAAACAAAGGGACCCTCGCCCAGCTTGCTATTGCATGGGTGCTTCGCAGGCCTGAAGTGACCGCCGCAATCGTCGGCGCAAGGAAACCGTCCCAAATCGCCGAAACCGCGCCTGCCGCCGACTGGATACTGACTAAAAACGATATAATAGAAATCGAAAAATTACTCGCTGAACGCGAAAATAAATTAGCCAAATAAAAGGGATTGAAAATGGCAGACAACACAAGCATCTATACAAGCCCGCTGGTGGAAAGAAACGCATCGAAGGAAATGGCCGAACTATTCGGGCCGCAAAAGAAATTCGGCACGTGGCGGCGAATGTGGCTTGAACTGGCAAAGGCAGAAAAAAAACTCGGGTTGAAAATATCAAACGCGCAAATCGCTGAAATGGCGAGGCATCTTGACGACATCAATTTCAAGAAGGCCGCGGAATACGAAAAGAAGGTTCGCCACGACGTTATGGCACATATTCACACATTCGCCGAAGCGGCGCCAAAGGCGGCGCCAATAATTCATCTTGGCGCGACAAGCTGTGACATAGCCGACAACGCTGATTTGATCATTATTCGCGAGGGCCTGCAAATCACCGCAGGCAAAGTCGCAGCAGTAATAAATCTGCTGGCGCGATTCGCGAAAAAATACAAGGCGATGCCGACGCTTGGCTTCACGCATTATCAACCCGCACAACTGACCACTGTCGGCAAACGCGCGACGCTGTGGTGCTATGAATTCGCCATGGACCTCAAAGAGGTTGAGCATCGCTTAGACACACTCCCCTTCAGGGGCATCAAAGGCACAACGGGTACGCAGGCATCGTTCCTCGCCCTATTCGACGGCAATCAGAGCAAGGTCGATAGATTGGATAAAATGGTCGCCGCGGCATTCGGCTTCAAAAATATATGCGCCGTAACGGGTCAGACGTATCAGCGAAAAATCGATACGCTGGCAATAAACGCTCTCGCCTCAATTGCCCAATCCGCTCAGAAACTCTGCACGGACCTGCGCCTGTTGGCAAACTTAAAGGAAATCGAAGAGCCATTTGAAAAATCGCAGGTCGGTTCATCCGCGATGGCCTACAAGCGCAACCCGATGCGATGTGAAAGGGTTACGGCGTTATCGAGATTCGTCCTGTCGTTAGCAACGAGCCCCGCTATGACCGCCTCGCAACAATGGTTCGAACGCACATTAGACGATTCCGCAAACCGGCGACTCGTTATACCGGAGGCATTTTTGGCGGTCGATGGCATCCTCGAAATCCTGACCAATGTTCTCGATGGCCTTGTTGTTTATCCACGTGTCATCGCCTCACACGTCGCAGCGGAACTGCCCTTTATGGCAACGGAAAATATCCTTATGGCAGCGGTCAAGGCGGGCGGCAGCAGGCAGGTAATCCACGAAAAAATCAGGCAGCGCTCGCACGAAGCGGCCGCACAGGTAAAACAATTAGGCGAATCCAATGATTTGATTAACCGGCTCAAGGCCGACGCCGCATTTGCGAAAGTTGATTTTGCCAAAGTACTGAATTCTAAGGATTACGTCGGCCTCGCACCTCACCAGGTCGATAATTTCATAAAACAAGTGGTAATGCCGGCGATAAGAAAATATAAACAGCAGATAAACCGAAAAGTTGACCTCCACGTCTAATGGTTCGACTTTGCTCACCATGAAAGGAACTGTAAAGTGACCAGAAATGAACTAATCAAACGTGTAAAGGAAACGGCGTATCTCGAAGGCGATTTTATTCTGAGAAGCGGCAAACGCAGCAAATACTACCTCGATAAATATCTCTTCGAGACCTGCCCGGATATACTCAAGGAGCTCGGCAAGGAATTCGCCAAGCACGCCGGCAACGACGTTACTTTAATCGCCGGTGCGGAACTCGGCGGGGTCGCGCTTGCGGCTGCGGCGGCTATGGAGACAGGCAAAAACTGGGTCATTATCCGAAACAGCAAAAAGGGCTACGGCACAGGAAAGCTCGTCGAGGGGAAACTCAATAAAGGCGACGTCGTCCTGCTCGTAGAAGATATCGCCACAACGGGAGGACAGGTGCTTGAAGCAGCAAAGGTAATCACCGAGGCGGGAGCAAAGGTCAAAAAAATCGTCGCTGTTATAGACCGCAAGCAGGGCGCAGGCGAAAATATCACATCAGCCGGGTATAAATTCGAGTCGCTTTTGACCAAAGATGACCTGGGTATCAAAGATTAGTAATTTGGGAGAATTGAAATGGCTGACACAACTTCAAACGTGAATCGGCACGACCGGCGGGATTTTCTCAAACAGACCGCTCTTGCGGCAACAGCCGGCTTAACGGCGTCCTCGCTTCTCTGGTCTTCCGGCTGTTCGGCAACTCAATCCGCCGGTGCGTGGCCATACCATTTGACGGAAACAAACAAGGTCATACTATTCCAGGGCGATTCAATTACCGACTGGGGAAGAAACCGCAGCAAGGAGAATACCCCCAACGATTCGCAATGTCTGGGGTCCGGCTACGTGTTGCTAACAGCCGGGGCCTTGCTGGATGAATACTCAAAAATCAAGCCGATTATATACAACCGCGGAATCAGCGGAAACAAGGTCTTCCAGCTCGCTGAACGCTGGGACAAGGATTGTATCGCCTTAAAACCCGACTTGCTCAGTATCCTCGTGGGCGTTAACGATTTCTGGCATACATTGAACGCCGGATACAAGGGCACACTGGAGATATATCAAAACGATTATCGCGCCCTGCTTGAGCGGACGAAAAAAGCATTGCCCACAGTTACGCTGGTCATCTGCGAGCCGTTTGTCCTCAAGTGCGGCTCAGTAAATCAGAAATGGTTTCCCGCCTTTGACGGCTATCGAGATGCCGCGAAGAAGGTGGCAGGTGAATTCAAAACTATTTTTGTGCCGTTCCAGTCAGCGTTCGATGAGGCCGTGAAAAATGCGCCGCCCCAATACTGGGCGACAGACGGCGTTCATCCTACCGTGGCAGGCACTCATCTTATGGCGAAAACCTGGCTCAAAACGGTCTTCGGGATAAGAACGTAAAGCGTTTCTCTGTTTTTATTGCTTAGGCGAGCCCTCTTTTTGCGCAGCACGAATTTTTTCCAAACCTACCCGGGCATTTTTGTCGGCAGAGTCGATTTTAAGCGCCTGTTCGTATGTGGCCGTCGCTTCCTCAATCTTCCCCGTTTGTATAAGCACTATCGCCAGCATATCGTATGCCCTGACGAAATCCGGCATCGCCCGAATGACCGCTCGGTACTCCGCAATCGCTTTTTCCGGCATATTCTGCACAAAGTACGCATTGCCCAAATTGTAGCGGGTATTGGCATTGTCCGGGTTCAACTGAATCGACTTTGCGTAACACTCCATCGCCCTGTTTAACCGGCCCTTTTGTGCCCAGGCGAGCCCGAGATTGCAGTATGCTGCCGAATCCGCTTTGATTTTGACGGACTGCTCCAGTTCCGTTATCCCCTCATCGACACGGTTCAACTGCAACAACATCAACCCAAGGCCGCTGCGCATCTCGGCATCGCCGGAATTGTATTTCAAACCCTCCCTGTATGAATCTATCGCACGCTCAAATTCACCTCTTGCTGCCCTTATCGACGCGATTGCGACACATGTATCCGCATCGCCCGGCTTGAGCTTCAGGACGCGGTTGTAGTACTCAATAGCTTCATCTATCCTGCCCTGCCTGGCCTGCATACCCGCGATATTGTAAAGCGTTCGAGTATCGTTCGGTTCAAACCTCAGGGCTGCCTCAAACTCGCGCACAGCCGATTCAGGGTCGCCCTTTTCCGCAAAACCGATACCCAGGTATTTCCGCACGATAACGTTATCAGGGGTTACGGCAGCACAATGCGTAAATAACGACATGGTGTCCCGCCAGTAACTGACCTGCACAAACGTCATCGCCCCAAGCACGCCGATAATCGCCGAACTGGCAACACCCGCAAGGATTTGCCTGAATCGCCTTTGCGCAACAAAATCGCCTGCAGCCCAGGCAAGCATAATGAAAATCCCTGTCAGCGGCACATAAGTGTATCTGTCGGCCAGCGCCTGCCCTCCCACCTGCACAAGTCCGATGACAGGGACCAATGTCCCTACATACCAAAACCAGCCGACAAGCAGGTAGCGACGACGCCGAAGCAATATCACCACAATTGTAATCGCCACTAAAACAGCCAATGACACGGCGACCTTCCAGACGGCGAGCGATTTTATCGGGTGAGGATAAAAAACCGCCAGGTCAACAGGCCAAAACGTCTTTAATATATAATCGCAGTATGAAACCAGGGCATTACCGACTCGCTGGTTGAAAGGCACTATGCTTATTTTTGCTACCGCCCCCCAACTTTTTTGCGCGATAACGGTCATTACGCATGATGCTACCGACAACGAAAGCAAGGGTATCTTCTCGAACAGCAGCCGACCAATTGTAACGCTGTTACTTTTCTCTTCGGGCCAAAGTTGCTTCAAAGGCCAGTAATCCATAAGCACAAGCACAAATGGCAGCGTTACAAGCATCGACTTTGACATCAGGCCGAGCGAGAAAACCGCGCAAATGATTACATATCGCTTAGTCGTCGGGATTTCCACGTATCGCAAATACGCCAGCATCGTCAACAGCCAGAACAGCATGCTGAGAACGTCTTTTCGCTCCGTTATCCAAGCGACGGACTCTACGTGCAGGGGATGCAGGGCAAATAACGCCGACACGAAAAAGCTTGCCCAAACCGCCTTCGTATATCGCTTCAAAACCCAAAACAGTAAAATTGTGTTGGCGATATGAAGCGCGATGTTGACCAAATGAAAACCTCCCGCTGCTGCCCCCAAAGTTCTGTCCAACATCAAAGACAACCAAACAAGCGGAAACCAGTTGCCCGCATGCATAGTTGTAAATGCCCATTTAACGCCGTCCCAGGTCAATCCTCCCAGCACCTGCGGATTTACTGTTACATAGAACGGGTCATCATAAGCGACAAGGCCGAAGCCGGCGGTTTGTGCATATACCGCAACAACACCCGCAATCAACAACAGGCAAAGCCCAATAATTATTACTCGCTCACGGCTACTCAATTTCATTGTCCCGGAACCCATTGCGATACTTGAATCCGTAATCAACGGCTACCCAAGCAAAAGGACTGTTTACCTTTAGCGATTCTTAAAACCGATGTTTGCCGATTTACTCATTTAACAGGCACAGTTACAGTTCCTGATGTCGTATTTCCTGTTTTAATCCTCTCCAAACCAACCCTGGCGTCTTCGTCAGCGGGGTTGATTTTCAAAACCTGCTCATATTCGGCGGTTGCCTGCTCAACCTCGCCCTGAAGAAGCAGCATTTCTGCAAGCCGGCAGTGAGCTGTTGTGTTCTGAGGAACAAATTCGATGACTTTACGCATATGTTCAACCGCCTCATCAATCAACCCTTTTCCAGCTATCGCCATAGCGAGATTGAAATGCGCCTCGATATTATTCGGGTCGAGTTCAATTGCACGACGAAAGCCCCCAATCGCCGCATCGGCCTGCCCCATCTGCGCAAATGCCACACCAAGATTGCCGTATGCCTTGGCGTAGTTCGGCTTTGCCTTAATTGCCATCTCGTATTCACCGACCGCCTTTGCAGGCAGGTCCTGCGCAAGAAAAGTATTGCCGAGATTGTAATGCGCTTCCGCATTGGCCGGGTCAATCTTAATCGCCATGTTAAAATATTGCGTTGCCTTATCGGCGTCGCCCTTAGTCAACATCGCCAGTCCCAAATTCCCGTATATCGCCGAATCCTCTTTGAACTTTACCGCGGTCTCCAGTTCTTTGATTGCTTCATCGACCAATCCTGTCTGCAATAACAACGAACCAAACCTGCCGTGTAAATCCCCATTTTCAGGATGATATTTAAGACCATCGCGATATAAATCCATTGCTCGCTCAAAATTTCCCCTCTTGGATTCCATTTCGGCCAGAGCAATATAAGTATCTGTTTCGCCCGGAGTAATCGCCAAAACCCGGTTATAGTATTCAATCGCTTCATCAGTCCTGCCCATCATATCCAAACACTTCGCAACATTATAAAGAACGTCAATTTCCCTCACGTTTACCTTCATTACCTTCTCAATATAGCTCCTAGCCCTTTCGAAATCGCCATTATGGGCATAACGAGTCCCTAAAGTGCTGTATGCGAGGTAATTGTCCGTGGTGACAGCAGCCGTATGCGTAAACAGCGATATAGTGTCACGCCAGTACCCGACCTGCCCGAACGCCATAACCCCCAGCGTCCCGAGAATAACCGAACCAGCAAAACCGGCAAGATAAACCCTGTTACGCCATTTACCCGATATATCGCCGGCAAGCCATACCAGCATAATAAAAATGCCAGTCAGCGGAATATAAGTATAACGGTCGCCCATCGCCTGCCTTCCCACCTGCACAAGCCCGATAACGGGAATCAATGTCCCCAAATACCACAGCCACCCTGTCAATAAATATCGACGGCGTCGAAGCAATAACACAACGGCTGTAATCGCCAAAAGCACCGCCGCCGATGCCGCAATCTTCCAGACCGCAATCCCTGCCGACGGATGAGGATAAAAAACCGCCAGGTCAACGGGCCAAACCGTCTTTAATATATAATCGCAGTAAGAAACTAAAGCATTGCCGACACGGTAGCTTAAAGGGAAAACACTTGAATTCGCTACGGACCCGCCCATCTTCTGAGCTATAAAAGTCACACAGCTTAACGCTGACGAGAGAACAAGCAACGGTATCTTCTCAATTATCAGCCGGAAAATCGGAACGCTAGTCCCTTTTTCGGGCCACAAACGCTTCAAGGGCCAAAAGTCCATAATAAAAAGCACAAAGGGCAGCGTAATAACCATTGGTTTCGCCATCAAACCGAGCGCAAAAAACACTAATATTATCACATATCGCCAGACCGTCCGCCGTTCAACGTACCGCAAGTATGCCATCATAGTCAGCATCCAGAACAGCGTACAGAGAACGTCTTTTCGCTCGGTCACCCAGGCAACAGATTCAACGTGCAACGGATGCAGACCAAACAACGCCGCCACAAAAAAACTCGCCCACAATGTTTTCGTGTATCGCCTTAATACCCAAAAAAGCAGTAACGTATTCGCAATGTGAAGCACGATGTTTGTCAGATGAAAACCCCATGCCCTCCCGCCGAAAATCTCCCAGTCCAGCATAAAAGATATCCACGTCATTGGGCACCAATAGCCCGCGTGTGACGTAGTAAATGCCCATTTAATGCTGCTCCATGTCAATCCCCCGGGCACCATTGGATTGTTGACAACATGAATCTGGTCGTCGAAATCCACAAAATCAAAATATACCGTCCGCCCATACACTGCAGCCAAACTTATAATCAAAAACAGGCAAAGCCCAATAATGGTTATTCGCTCACGGCCACTCACGTTTATCATCCCGGAATCCATTGCACTATTTACCGTTTTACTCATTTAACAAGTGTCGCTCCTGATGTTGTATTTCCCGTTTTGATTTTCACTAAACTGGCCTTGGCATCCTCATCAGCGGGGTCGATTTTCAAAACCTGCTCATATTCAGCGGTCGCCTGCTCAATCTTGCCCTGGAGAAGCAGCATTTCTGCAAGCCGGCAGTGAGCCCTTGTGTTCTGAGGGAGCAATTTGACGACTTTATACAAATGCTCAATCGCCTCATCAATCAATCCTTTTTCGGGCAGCGCGAGCGCGAGATTGAAACGCGCTTCGACATTATTCGGGTCAAGTTCGACTACACGGCGAAAGCCAACAATCGCCTTATCGATTTGTCCCATCTGCGCAAACGCCAAACCAAGATTGCCGTATGCCTTGGCGTAGTTCGGATTGACCTTAACTGCCATCTCGTATTCACTGACCGCCTTTGCCAGCATGTTCTGCGCAAGAAAGGCATTGCCGAGATTGTAATGTACTTCCGCATTGGCTGGGTCAAGCTTAATCGCCCTGTTAAAATATCTCGCCGCCTTATCGGCGTCGCCTTTAGTCAACATCACCATCCCCAGTTTCCCGTATATTGCCGAATTCTCTTTGAGCTTTACCGCGGTCTCAAGCTCTTTGACCGCTTCATCGACCCGTCCTGTCTGCAATAACAGCGAACCAAGCTGGCTGTGTAAATCTCCGTTTTCATGATGATATTTAAGAGCATCGCGATATAAATCCATTGCACGCTCGAAATTCCCCCTGTTGGATTCTATCATGGCAAGAGAAATATAAGCATCTGTGTTGCCCGGCACAATTGCCAGAACCCGTTTATAACCTTTGATTGCCTCATCGGTCTCACCATTAATGGCTTTCCACCTGGCAACGTTATAAATCGCAGTGGCGTCATTCGCGTCAATCCTCAAAACGGTTTCAAATTCTCGCATCGCGCTTTCGTAATCACCCTTGCCCGCATAGCAAACTCCCAAAACATTACGTGCGGCAGCATTATTCGCGTCAATATTCAAAACTATCTCAAGTTCGCGCATCGCACTCTCGTAATCACCCTTACCATAATAGTAAACCCCCAAGGCGTTGTACGCGACAGTGTTATTCGCGGTAACGGCAGCCGCGTGTGTAAACAACGTCATACTGTTGCGCCAGTAACCTACCTGCACAAACGTCACCACCCCAAGTACGACAAGAATCACCGCTCCGCCAACGCCTGCAAGAGTCCGTCCTAATCGCCGTTGCGCCAAAATATCGCCAGCAAGCCAGACAAGCATAATGAATATTCCTGTCAATGGTATGTAGGTGTACCTGTCGGCCCTTGCCTGCAGGCCCACCTGCACAAACCCTACAACAGGCACCAATGTCCCAAGATACCAAAGCCATCCGACAAGCAGGTATCGCCGCCGTCGAAGGAATATCACCACAATTGATATCACCACCAAAACAGCTAATGATACCGCAACCTTCAAGCCCGGAATTTCATTTACGGGATGAGGATAAATATTCGCCAACCCGACAGGCAGGAACATCTTAAAAATATAATCGCAATACGAAACAAGGGCGTTGTCGATACGGTTGCCGCCCGGAATTACACCTAACATATTCATTGCGCCAACGGTTTTCTGTGCGATAAACGTTATCATGCAGGAAGTCGCGGACAGGATAAACAAAGGCGCCTTTTCCAATATCAGCCGACCAATTGTGACACCATTACTTTTCTCTTCGGGCCAAATTCGCTTCAAAGGCCAGTAATCCATAAGCAAAAGCACAAATGGCAGCGTTACAAGCATCGATTTTGACATCAGGCCGAGTGCGAAAACCACACAGACAATAACATACCGCCTGGCCGACGGGATTTCCACATATCGCAAATATGCCAGCATCGTCAACAGCCAGAACATCGTACTTAATACGTCTTTACGCTCCGTAACCCATGCGACAGATTCAACGTGAAGCGGATGCAAAGCAAATAACGCTGCTACAAAAAAGCTTGCCCAAACTGCCTTGGTATATCGTTTCAAAACCCAGAACAGCAAAATTGTATTAGCGATATGAAACGCAACGTTGACCAAATGAAATCCGCCGGCCCAGAATCCGAATATGGTTCTATCGAACATCAGAGACAGCCATACAAGCGGAATCCAGTTGCCCGTATGCCTCGTTGTAAACGCCCATTTGATACCGCCAAGAGTTAACCCTTCCGGCACCTGTGGATTTCCTGTCACATAAAATGGGTCATCATAGCTGACAAACTCAAATCCGGCGGTTTGTGCATATACCGCGAGAATACCCGCAATCAACAGCAGACAAAGCCCGATAATTATTATTCGCTCACGACTATTCCGGCTCATTGTCCCGGAATTCAATGCGCTATTTGCCGATTCGCTCATTTAACAGGCGCAGCTCCTGAAGATATATTTCCCATTTTAATCTTCTCCAAACCCGCTTTGGCTTCCTCATCATCGGGACTGATTTTCAATTCCCGCTCATATTCGGCGGCCGCCTGCTCAAGCTTGCCCTGAGAAAGCAGCATTTCTGCCAGTCGACGACGAGGTGTTGGATTCTGAGGGGCAAATTCAATAACTTCACGCATATGTTCAATTGCTTCATCAGTCCGTCCATTTTCGGCCAGCGCCATAGCAAGATTGAAACGCGCTTCGATGTTATTCGAATCGAGCTCAACTGCACGACGAAAGCCCTTAATCGCCTCGTCGGTCTGCCCCACCTTTATAAACGCCACACCAAGATTGCCGTATGCCTTGGCGTAATTCGGCTTTGCCTTAATTGCCATTTCGTATTCAACGACCGCCTTTGCCAAAAGACCCTGCGTAAGAAAGATATTGCCGAGATTGTAATGTACTTCCGCATTGGCCGGGCCAATCTTAATCGCCATGTTAAAATATCTCGCTGCCTTATCGATGTCGCCCTTAGTCAGCATCGCCATTCCCAGATTCCCGCATATTGCAGAATCTGCTTTCAGCTTCATTGCAGCCTCCAGCTCGTTGATCGCTTCATCGACCCTTCCTGCCTGCAATAACAGTGAACCGAGCTGGCCGTGTAAATCGCCGTTTTCGGGATGATATTTAAGCCCCTCGCGATACAAATCCATTGCGCGCTCGAAATTTCCCCTGTTGGATTCCATCTCTGCCAGAGCAATATAAGTATCTGTTTCGCCCGGAGTAATCGCCAAAACCCGATTATAACCTTTGATTGCCTCATCGGTCTCACCATTAATGGCTTTCCGCTTGGCGATGTTATAAATCGCAGTTATGTTATTCGCGTCAATCCTCAAAACCGTCTCAAATTCGCGTATCGCACTTTCGTAATCACCCTTATTGGCATAGCAAACCCCCAAAACATTGCGAGCGGCAACGTTATTCGCGTTTATTTTCAAAACTTGCTCAAATTCACGTATCGCATTCCCGTAATCACCCTTGCCCGAATAGTAAACTCCTAAAGCATTGTGGGCGACAGCGTTATTCGCGGTAACAGCAGCCGTATGCGTAAACAGCGTTATCGTGTCACGCCAGTAGCCGACCTGTACAAACGTAATTACCCCAAGCACGCCCAGAACTCCTGCGCCGGCAACGCCGATGATTATCTGCCTGTGTCTCCATTGAGACAAAATATCACCCGCCAGCCAGACCAGCATAATAAAAATGCCGGTCAGCGGTATATACGTGTATCTGTCAGCCATCGCCTGGGAGCCCACCTGAACAAATCCGACGACGGGGACTAATGTCCCCAGATACCAAAGCCAGCCGACAAGCAGGTAGCGACGACGCCGAAGTAATATCACCACAATTGTTATCACCACCAAAACAGCCAATGAGACGGCAACCTTCCAGCCGGCGAGCGATTCTATCGAGTGAGGATAAAACACCGCCAGCCCGACGGGCAGGAACATCTTAAAGATATAATCGCGATACGAAACAAAGGCGTTACTGATATGGTCGTTGCCCGGAATTGTGCCTAATATCATCATCGCGCCAACGGTTTTCTGTGCAATAAACGTTATCGTGCAGGAAGTCGCGGACAGAATAAACAAAGGCGCCTTTTCCCATATCAGCCGACCGGGCGTCATACCGCTTTGCCCGTTGAGCTGCATACGCTCCAAAGGCCAGTAATCCATAAGTAAAAGCACAAATGGCAGTGTTACAAGCATCGACTTTGACATCAGACCGATCGCGAAAACCGCACAGACAACCACATACCGCCTGGCTGATGGGATCTCCACGTATCGTAAATATGCCAGCATCGTCAACAGCCAGAACAGTGCGCTTAATACATCTTTGCGCTCTGTAACCCAGGCGACGGATTCAACGTGCAGCGGATGCAAAGCAAATAACGCCGACACAAAAAAGCTTGCCCAAATCGCCTTCGTATATCGCCTTAAAACCCAGAACAGCAAAATCGTATTAGCGATATGAAATGCGACGTTTACTAAATGAAAACCTCCCGCCCAGGTCCCGAAGACAGTTCTGTCGAGCATCAAAGACAACCAAATAAGTGGAATCCAGTTGCCCGTATACTTCGTTGTAAACGCCCATTTGATGCCGCCAAGGGTTAACCCTTCCGGCACCTGCGGATTTTTATCCACATAAACTATGTCATCATAAACGACAAGAGCGAAGCCGGCAGTTTGTGCATATACTACGATGATACTGATTGCCAGAAGCAAACAAAGCCCGAGGGTAAGTCGTTTTTGGCGGTCCTCCCAAATCGTTTCAAGCGATGTCTTTTCCAATTCCATCTAATCTGCCCGTATTGATTGCTCAATCATTCGTATTAGCCGGCTGGCAACTCGCTTCTTAGGCGCATCAGCAAACCTACGCCATTCCTGGCCGGCTTTTTTTATCCAAACTTCACACCGCTCGCTGCCTATGGCGGCAGGTGTGTTGGCGATAATCATATCAAGATTCTTATCCCGCATTTTGCGCTCTGCGCCAACCTTGATATTCCTGTCTTCCAGCGCAAAGCCAATGACAACCTGATTTTGTTTCTTGTGAGTCCCGGCCCATTTCAAAATATCCTGTGTGGGCTTTAGTTTCAGCGCAATAACGCCGGGGCTTTTTTTTATTTTATGCCGGGCGAGTTTAGCCGGCGTATAATCCGAAACCGCCGCGGTCATAATCAGGCAGTCGCATCCGCCAAATTTATCTTTTACCGCCTCGAACATATTGCGGGCCGATTCGACCTTGACTGCGTCGGCTCCTTTTGGGGCGTTCAGATTCGTCGGCGCCGTTATCAACATTACGTTATGCCCGGCCAAAAGCGCCGACCGCGCAAGCTCATAGCCCATTTTGCCGCTGCTGGCATTGGAAATGAATCGCACGGGGTCAATATATTCTCGTGTCCCCCCGGCCGTAATCAAGAACTGAAGTTTTCGCCGTCGCTTTCGAGAATACATCCTGGAGAAACCTATTTGCGTTTGTGTTTAAGTCCGGCGGAAATTTTTTCAACCGCCTCAAGGATTTCCTGCGGTTCAGCCATCCTGCCGATGCCTTCGGTGCCGCAGGCAAGCCGACCCTGCCGCGGCCCTATAAACTCAATGCCGATTCGTTCGGCGAATTTGACATTCTCCTGCACCGCGGGGTTGGCCCACATCTTGTCGTTCATCGTCGGGGCAAAAAGCATCGGTTTCGCCCAGCAGGCGCAAAGCATCGTGCTAAGCAGGTCATCGCAGATGCCGTTTGCGAATTTACCTAAGATGTTCGCCGTCGCGGGCGCAACAATAACTACGTCCGCCCAGTCAGCCAGATTCACGTGCCCGATTTTAAACTCCTCCTGCTCTGCCGTAATGGGCTTGGCCATCCCTTTCGGGAGGCATCCTGTGGACCACATGCTTGTATGAACAGGCCCGCCTGTAACGGCTTCGAAACTCTTGACGCCCACTAAGTGAAGGGCGTTTTCGGTCAGGACCGTCCTCACCTCGGCGCCGTCAGCCGTCAGTTTGCTGGCAAGGTCAATCGCCTTATACGCGGCGATGCCTCCGCTGACCCCCAGCACAATTTTCACGCCATCAAGTTTTAACTCTTGTTTGGCCATATATGCCCGCCTCTGAACAATTCGCAGTGTCGTTTACCCAACGCTGCCGGGTTTGTCGATGTCGCTGTTTTCGTAGTCGATAGCAATCTTGTCTCGCTTGATTTCCTCGACGACGATTTGAAGCTGGCCCATACCCTCGGCGTCTTCAATCAAAGGCCTCGCGCCCTGCATCAATTCCATCAGCCGTTTCTGAATCAGGGCCGTTAACTTGAACCGCCCGCCGACTTTTTTCACTAACTCGATATTTTTAAGGTCTTCAATCATTTATTCGACTCCACAATTAATTGCCTATGCCGCTTATTTCTTCCGTGTCGTTTCGATTATTCCTATTATTTCATTTACCGCCACATTCAGCTTGTCATTTACAACCATACACTGGTAATCCTGCTTGGCGACCGCAATCTCGTTCGACGCCTGGCTGAGGCGGCGCTTTGCCGCTTCTTCGTCGTCTCTGCCTCTGCCATGCAACCGGCCCGCAAGCTCCTTTGGCGTCGGGGCGAGTATAAATATCATTACCGTATCCGGATACAACTTCTTAACCTGTTTGCCGCCCTGAACGTCTATCTCCAGAATCACTACTTTGCCGGCGGCAATCGCCTCATCAACTTTGTCCTTCGGCGTGCCGTAAAAATTGCCGAAGACCTCAGCGTGTTCCAGCAGCAGGCCCTTTTCGATTCGCCGCTGAAACTCATCTTTGCCGACAAACCAGTAATCTTTGCCATCAGCTTCTTTCGGCGTTCTTTGTCGCGTAGTTACCGAAACGCTCAGGCACGCGTCGTCCAGCCGTTTGACCAGCTCTTTGCAAATCGTCCCCTTGCCGACGCCGCTGGGGCCGCTTATTACGACAATAATTCCCTTTGACGCTTGTAACCTGCTCATCGGCGATTCGTTATTCCACGTTCTGGACCTGTTCCTTGATTCGGTCTATCCGGCACTTGATATCCACAACTAAATGCACAATCTCGGAGTCGCCTGCCTTGCTGCCGATGGTGTTAGCCTCTCTGAGCATTTCCTGACAGATAAAATCGAGCTTGCGGCCTTCGCCTTGTCCGGCGCTGCTCTTCAAACCTTTTGCAAACTGCACTAAGTGCGAATCCAACCGGGCGATTTCTTCCGATATGTCCGCCCTGTCCGCGAAAATCGCGACCTCGCGCGATAATGTCTCGTCATTTAATTTCAGTTTGGCGACCGAGAGCAGCTCCTCGATCCTTTTTTTAAGTTTTTCAGCGTATTGCTTAGGCCCGGCGGCGCTGCGAGTTTGTATCTGCTCAAGTGAGGTTTTTATCGCCCTGCAATGCTTTTCAAGGTCTGCCGACAGCGCCTCGCCTTCCGCGGCCCGCATCGACCTAAGCCCCTTCAGCGCCTGGCGCGTAATGGCCAGCACCTTTCGACGAATCCTGTCGGCCTCTTTGCTGCTCGGCACTGCGGGCGACAAAATTCCCGGCAACGCCAGTAATCCGCCCAAATCAAGCTCACGTTCCAGTCCGCCCGACGGTGAAATTTTGCCGAGCCGTTTCAGCAGCGTGGCCAGCGCCTTTTCGTTTATCTCAAAAAGCGCATCGGCAGGCGCCCCTTTTTGCCTGAGCGTATAGTTGGCCGTGCCGCGCAACACCTCCCGGCGCAGCTCTTTTTCCACGTCGCTTTCCAGAAACCCAAGCGTCTCGGGCAGCCGAATTGTCGGCTTGAAATAGCGGTTGTTGACCGTGCTGATTTCGACTAAATAAGTAACGCCGCTCAGCCGGCCTTCCGCGTTCCCGTATCCGGTCATACTATTTATCATAGCGATTCAGCCCTCATTACATATATCGCCGGCAGGAAAACACTTTACCCCAAACTATGACACGCACATCTATTGCTGGGTCTGTCCCTGCTGGTCTGCCGGCGCAGGCGCAGCCGGAGTTGTTGGCTGCTCTGTCTCTCTGCCGGTATCATTGCTGGTTATCGGAGCGGGCGTTCTCGACGCCGGCCCGCTTGTTGACGGACGCCACCACTTGTCCAGCACAAGAGCAACAATTATAAATAAGCTGGCCATGCTGATAGTAATCCACGTAAGAACATCACCTGTCTTGCTGCCCAGTATGCCGCTGGCCATACCGCCGGCAAAAGCGCCGCTAAGTCCGCCGCCTTTGCCTTTTTGAATCAATACCACCAGGATAAGCGCCACCGAGCCAATCACAAAAATCGTCGCGAGAACGCTCATTACGAAACCTGCCGCCAATACCGGATTCAATGCCATAATATGTCCCCTATTTCGTTTATTTTTTTATAATCAAACTGACGCTTTAACAATCGCCACAAAATCTTCCATTTTCAAACTTGCTCCGCCGACCAATAAGCCGTCAACATCTTCCTGCGACATCAACTCGCCAGCGTTGTCCGGCTTGACCGACCCGCCATACTGAATGCGAATCGCATCGGCAATCTTCCTGTCATATATCTGGGCAACTAACTTCCGAATTAACGCGTGCACTTCCTGCGCCTGCTGAGGCGTCGCGGTCAACCCCGTCCCTATCGCCCATACCGGCTCATAGGCAATCGTAACAGCCGACATCTTCTCTGCGATTAATCCCGCCAGGCCCTTTTTCATCTGCCGCGTTACTACCTCATCGGTTTTGTTCGCCTTTCGCTCATCGAGCAGCTCGCCTACGCACAAAATCGGCAAAAGCCCGCCCAATATGGCCGCGTGAACCTTTTTATTTATCAGCTCGTCGGTCTCGCCGATAACGTGCCGTCTCTCTGAATGACCGCATAACGCGTAAGCGCAGCCGACGTCCTTAAGCATCGCGGCACTTATCTCGCCCGTAAACGCGCCTTTCTGCTCGAAGTAAATATCCTGCGAGCCAAGCGCGATATGCGACGATTGAAGGGCCTTGCCCACCTGCTGCAAGTACACAAACGGCGGGCACACGGCTACGTCAACTTTGCTGCCCGCCATTTCTCTACAACCTGAAACGACGCCTTCAGCCAGCTTGACAGAGCTGTGAACATCGGTGTTCATTTTCCAGTTGCCCGCTATAAACGATTTCCGCATCTTGCTCTCCTAAATTTATCCTAAAACTTCCGTCGCCCGCGGGAAACTGCCCAGCACCGAAAGCTGCAGGCAGTGTTTTTTCGCCTCGTCGAAGGCCTTCTGAACTTTTTCGTCGCTGCGGTGACCCAGAAAATCCACAAAGAAATAATATTCCCATTGTCTTTTTTTGCTGGGTCTCGATTCTATATTAGTCAGGTTTACATCATATTTTTTGAATACTTCGAGCACATCGACCAGGGCGCCTGCCTTGTGGGCAGTGCTGAATATCGCCGCGGTCTTGTCTTCGCCGGTGGGCCTGGCGTCTTCGCGCCCGACCACAAAAAATCTCGTTACGTTGTTGGGCGTGTCCTCGATGTTTTCGCACACGATTTTAAGCCCATACAGTTCCGCCGCCACAATCGAACCAATTGCCGCCGACTTCGCTTCTTTGGCGGCCTTCTGCGCCGCTTTTGCGGTTGACGGCTCTGCTACGGTCTTCGCCTCTTTGAAGGTCGCGGCCAGCCAGTTGCGGCACTGCATAAAGACCTCCGGCTTCGAATAAATTTTCTCTATCTGGTCTATGCTGCAGTTGGCCAAAAGATTGTTATGAATCGCCATCAAAATCTCCGAGCAAACCTTCACATCCGAATCCACCAGGGCGTCCAGCGTCTCAATCACGCCGCCGCCCAGAGTATTCTCTATCGGCACAATACCCAAATCGCAATGTCCCTTGCTTACCTCATCCAGGACGCTGCGAATGTCCGCGAGCGGCTCATAATCCGCGCTTTGCCCGAACTTGCAAATCGCCGCCGTATGACTGTAGCTGCCGCCGGGGCCTAAATAGCCGACCCGCAACGGCCTTTCCAGAACAAACGACCCGCTCATCAGCTCGCGCCATATCGCCTGCAAACATTTGTTCGGCAGCGGCCCCTTGTTGTGACCGGCCACCTTCTCAAGCACTTCCTTCTCACGGTCCGGCGCATACACGGGCTTACCCGTCTCGTTCTTGAGCTTGCCGATGTTTACCACAACATTGGCACGCTCGTTGAGCAACTCGACAAGCTTGCGGTCAATCCCGTCAATCTGTTTTCTAAGGTCTTCTAAAGACAAAATTTCCACCTGCCCCCTTACTTGTTTTTGATAAGAAAACGCGGGAGCGTTAAACCTTTTACCTGCACAGATTTACAAACCCGCTCTTCTAACATAATTTCCCTCTTGCGTCAACGACTTTGCCTCGTTTAATATGATTTTTGTGGTTGTAAGGATGAAGCCACAAAGACACCAGGACACTAAAGTTTTAATTAAATAAAAAGCTCTTCGTGCCTTTGTGCCTCCCGTAAGGGATGGCCAAGCCATTAGTGGTAAAACTATGAAATACACGATTTTCAGTACTGCCTGGGGGTATTTTGGCTTGGCTGCCGACAAGAAGGGGCTTATTCGCACCTGTTTGCCGCACAAAGACCGCAAAACTGTTGAAAAATGCCTCCTTGCTGGCCTCGAAAACCCCCAATTTAACAAAAACCTCCTGAGGCCCCTGCAAAAACAAATAATCGCCTATTTTGCCGGAAAATCCACTCTCCGTCCTCAGTCCTCCGCCCTCCGTCTTCTGAATCTTACGCCCTTCGCCCGCAAAGTGTTGGCCGCCTGTCGAAAAATACCCGCCGGCAAGACAGTTTCCTATTCCCAGTTGGCTGGTATGATTGGCAAACCCCGCGCCAGCAGAGCAGTCGGCAGCGCATTGGCGAGAAATCCTATCCCCCTGATTATCCCCTGCCATCGCGTCATTCATTCCGATGGCTCACTCGGCAACTTCAGCGCATTCGGCGGCACGAGCACCAAATCAAAACTCATTAAGCTCGAAAAATCCTGAAACGTTCTTACTAGCACAAAAATATGCTTTCATTGTTGACGCTACCATAAGACCATTGTATGCTTATAAAATATGACAACACCTAGCCCGCATGTTATAGGATTGACGGGGTCGTTTGGTAGCGGCTGTACTTATGTAGCCCAAAATATCCTCCAAACGGGAAGAGGGTATAAGTGTATATCTCTTTCGAATGACATTCTTAAGCCTCTATTTCGAGAAAAGACTGGCAAAGATCCAAGCCAATGTCTCCGCCATGAACTACAAGAATTTGGGGATGAGATTCGTCAAGATGCAAGTAAAGGATCTGGCTACTTAGCAGACGAAGCCATAAGAAAAATTAATTCCGCCAAAGATCCAAATGGAACTTGGGTTGTTGATAGCATAAAGAATCCAGCAGAAATTCATTCTCTGAGAAGTTATTTCCCAAATTTCTTTCTCCTGGGTGTTCATGCGGAAAGAGAAACCAGATGGACAAGATCTCAAAAAAAATATAAAGGGAATTGGCAAGCATTTAATGATGACGACTCGAATGACACAGGAGATGACAATCCTATTCATGGTCAGCGAGTTGGCGATTGTTTCTACGAATCAGACATCGTAATAACAAACCAGACGGACTTTACAGAGGTTGGCAATATAGAGTTCACGAAATTCTCCGAGAAACTCTTTCAATACGTAGACTTATTGCAAAAACCCTTAGGAAGACAGCAGCCCCTCAAGCACGACGAGGCTCTGATGGCTATGGCATATGCCATGAGCCAGCGTTCAAGTTGTCTACAGAGAAAAGTTGGAGCACTGATAGCAGACGACCAAGGCAATATTATCAGTTCAGGGTATAATGAGGTTCCTCCTGATGAGACACCTTGTGTTAAAGAATACACCAAGTGCCATAGAAAATGGTTAATAGATAATTTTTTCGCAACATTAAGCGATGCGCTCCCAGAGGCAAAAGGCAAAGAAGGTCAGTTAAAATCCTTGTTCCGTAAGCAATTCAAGATTCTTGATTATTGTCGTGCCCTCCACGCAGAGGAAAATGCGCTAATGAACTTAGTACGACATGGGAAATCTATTTCCCTTGAACGGTGTACTCTGTATACTACCACTTACCCGTGCCGGATGTGCGCTAATAAAATTGTTAAATCTGGTATCAGAAACATAGTATACATAGAGCCATATCCAGATGAGGCAGCAAAACAAATCCTGGAACATGCGGGAGTCAAATGGAAGTTCTTTGAAGGCGTAACCTACAGATCGTACTTTAGGCTGTATGGAGAAGAAAAATGAGAAAGTGCCCAAAATGTGGAAAGTGGACGCTCGAATTTGACGACTACTTCGGTCGTTATAGATGTTTTAATCCAGGCTGCGATTGGATACCCGCCTCATCGGCGGAACGCACAATAAAACTGCTCGAACGACATGAACAACCTAAATTGGTGTGTCAGGAAAGTGTGCCCAAAATAGGCGTACAAGTCCAAGTCAAATATGATTCCGTAAACGACACTCTTTCCTTCGACTTCGGAATGAATCAGCCCACAATTGATCTGCCAGAACCGGACGGGAGAATAATTTGGAAAATCTCTCCGTTCACTGACACAGTGGTCGGCTTTGAGATATTGGAAGCAAAGAATTTTGGTGTATCACAGGTGCGAGTAGATATTGCTGCTCGCAAGGAAAACATCGAGAAAAATCTCAATAGGATACCTGGAGCATTTGCATCGGGTCGCCCTACAAGGATGTTGATCACTGGTGTCGCTTTGACTATAGACCAGTCTGCGCAATCACAAGATACCTGCCCGGCATTTCTGGATGCAATAACAAAGTTCGAATCAAGTTACTGCCACAAATGATAGTAGTGTGCAAAATTATCCCCAAAGGCATTCGGTAGTGTCCTAATTTGAAATAATTTTTTTGTTTTTTTTGAAATGTGAATAAAAAAAGGGGTTGGCAGGAATAGTCCTTGCTACTCTCTTATTCTGGGAATCCTAAGTCAACAGAGCAAGTGAGCTACACTCATTCTGTTAGGTCGCTTAAACCCCTTAGGGCCAGCTTCAGAGTAGCTTCGACAAACTAATCCGAACCTTATTCTGGTTATCGCTTTCGCGGCCAGAACCATTAAACCACGTCAAAGTTCAATGGTGGGCATTGGTTAACCGCTTGCGCGGGTCCTGTTTCCTTTGGCCCTGCCAACCTTAAAGACCTCGCCTTATCGAATTATGGGCAGTTGACGCTGCCTAACAAGGGGCAAGAAGTTCAATAGAGCTTTCAAGGTTTGTACTCCTTAAATCTTTAACTGGCCTTGTTGCCAGCTAAAGGAACATTTTACAGTAGTTTTAGCTTTTTGACAAGTAAAGATGGGTGTTTAATTTAGTTTCGGTAATCAGAAACAATAGATGCTCTAACTGCGGCAAGTGGTGAATCGACCGGGGGTATCTCTAAGACCGTAACATAACGACTTTTGTCGTCTTTGTCGCCTGCGTGATGCCCCCACGCATAGCATATTTTGGCTTTAGGGTGGTTTGTAAGTTCAAAAACTTCTACTATCCCTTGCCAAACGGGCTTACCTTTGAATTGCTCGTTTACAGGGATAGACCGTAGATGTTGCGCTTTGCATCCGTGTGCCTTGAATATCGCATCTTGCAATGCTTCTATGTAATTCATTCAGATTGCTCTAATGCCCTGTCAACAAGTTCGCTTATCGACCACAGCCTATCAGTGGCTTTTATTGCCATAGCCGGGGTCATTCTAATTGTTCGGTGGACTTTGACAAGATTATAATAGGCAAAGTGTAAAGCAATGGCCGCTTTAAAATTATCCAGCTTTTTGGAAAATGCGTTAGTTAAACGGGTTAGGCGGCGGCAGTGCATACGCAGCGTTAAATTTTGTCTTTCAATAATGCTTGTGCTGATGTTTTCTGTTTCGGGATAGCCCACAAGCGGATATTTCTTAACAGAAATTATGGGCGGAGGGCTATACCGACTACTGACCGGAAGCGGTTTTTCCGATATGTATGTTTTTACAATCTGCCCATAGTCAACATTGTCCCCAAAACCTAATTCTATGGCTTCGGCATAAGACTTCATCGAATCGGACGAAATTTGAACACGGTTTACTAATCGGCTCGATAAGTCCAACACGAATTGGTTGGCTGTATCAGAATCACGCTGACCAACCTTGAAGCACGGAACGGCTTTCGATTTGGGGTCAATGGCGATAAAAGTCCAAACATCACCAGCGTTTTCTTCGCCAAGTTGGGCGTTTCTACGTTTCTTTGCGATGAAACCCCATATTTCGTCAAGTTGGATATAATCGCATCGAAGCTTGCGCATAGTTGCGTCCAGAATGCGCTCGCAGCCTTGTCCGACACGAACACCAAGACGCATAATAGTATCCCTGTGAATCCCCGTAAGGCGTTCTATCGACCGGATACTTGCGCCCTCAGCTAATGCACCGATAGCAACAATCTGTTTTTCGCGTTTTAGTATGTTTGCCATAACGTCTTTCCTAAAGCGTATAACGCTTTTATCTTGACAAATATGCTCAGTTTGCTACAATATGGCCGATGTTAATAACTGGACGTGCGGGGAATTGAACCCCGGCTCGGTAGGTTGTAAAGGCCCCAAGCTCACCAGACACGCCAGAAAACTCGACCTACCGCCCACAGGTTTGCTATCGCGGGTATCCCTGCGGGCGGTGTCTTTTATGCCTCGCGCTTTCTGAATCGGTCGTTTCTCAGTTGCGCGCCCTACTGATGATTTCCTCACTTGGTATCTCCTTTCATTCATTTTTTACCTTCTTTGTTATGGCTCGCCATTGCTTTAATAAACGCAACGGCGGCATCGACCAAGCCCATTTGGTCAGTAGTTATATTTCGCGGGACTCGGATATAACAGGGAGTATCCGATGTTATTGGTATCGGTTGGTCATAAAAGCCAGAAGGCGTTTCCTCTTGTTGAGATTGGCCGCCCTCACCTGCACCACTGGTTAGTGGCTCTTTGGATTGTTTTTTTGCGATTTTTTTCGGGCCGCCTTTCGATTGCCTGTTTTGTCGTAAGGTCAGATATGGCGATATTTTTTCGCCAGCATCCTGTAACATCGGAATATAAAATCGAATGAATCTATCCTTCATTTCCAAACTTGTTTCGCCAAATTTTTCGTTAAGTTCATTTCTTGTTGCGGTATCCAATTTGAGGTCGCCAATTATGTTCGCATAGGCAGGCATAAGAATCCGTTTAATGGCTTCGGCCCATCCGTCGGTATCCATTGCGTCTGCGATTTGTTTGAGGTTTTTGGTAGTTCCGCCACTGGAATCAATCAGGGAGAAAAACTTGAGAGCGCTCATAACGCCAGCCTTAGAGAATCCAGACATACTCGACGGCATCATCGAGGAATCAATCCTATTTGGAGTAGCCGACTCTTTGAGTATTTTCAGAAAATTTTTCAATGTCTCCCAAGGTATATACGGCGGGCTGATTTTGCTCAATTCTTTAAGTTCCATTTTTATTCCTTTCTGTAATAACCTTAACAACTTCAATTTTCTTAATCTTAGCAATAGGAGGTTACTATGTCCACAGAAAAATCGTGTATTTTGCAAAATAATGCAAAAAGTTTACAACGTGTTATAATCAAAGGGTTTATGGATGAGCCTACTGCGTTGCAATTCGTCAATAATTGCGGAAAATCAGTAACTGTCCTTTGCAGAGATGGAGAAACACAGACGAATTTCGCGTGCGATGTTGTATATCAATACGACGAGGAACTATATCAGAAACTGAAAAATGCCTTTGATTCAAATGACAAAGAGCAATTAATGAGGGAATGGCAATGTGCCAAACCAATTATTATTACTTAGTGCCAGCGGTCTGCGCTCAAATTAGGACACTACCAGGCATTCTGGTTTCTTGATTTTTGCAGTCGTTTGTGCTACTTTTTGAACACTATTGTAATAAGACTCCAGAAAAATTGACTCTGAGGCAGCACATTTAGGAAGGGGAACATATATGCCAACGTTTAACGTGTTGGTACCACATGAGTTACCGCAGGACGAAGCGATGAAACGTGTCAAAAAAGCACTCGCTGACCTGAAAACCCAGTTTGCTGATAAAATCAAAGATTTATGCGAGGACTGGAACGGAAACGCTTGTGAATTCCATTTATCAGCCATGGGCTTCTCTGGATCAGGTACCATGATCGTGAAACCATTGGCGGTAGAAATCTCCGGCAACCTTCCTTTCTTGGCGTTTCCTTTCAAAAGTAAGATCGAATCCACAATAAGAGAGAGGTTAAAGCAAATACTCAATTAGTGAGCCCAAATCTTTGAGAAATCTGAAGTTATGGGGTGCTGTATGGCAAATGAAAAATATGAGGATTTAAGAAAGAACGCCCACAAAGCAGTCGACAAATGCGCATCCAAAATCGATAATGCTTTAGATGACGCCGCCGACCGAGGGAAGTTTGGGGAAAAGCTGAAGAATTCGCCTGGACTCCGTAATACTTTGCGTGAATTTGGCAAGGACTTGGGCCACTCTATCGCCCAAATCATAATTGATGCCTTGAACAGGCGCAAATGAAGCATACCAGAATGAATATAAAGGCAATAATATACTTGACTAATCAAATCTCTTGTGCTATATTGCACTCACTATGAAAAACGAAATAAGAAAACCTGAAACGCTGATTGAGGCCATTCAATTTTTTGGTGATGAAGATATGGCTATTCAGTTTCTTGCCGGTGTCCGCTGGCCAGAAGGGGCTAAATGCCCTGTATGCGGACGAACCGATGTTGTTTACCTTGCAAAACAGAGACGTTGGCAATGCAAGAGCGTTCACCAACACCGTCAATTCTCTGTAAAGGTAGGGACTATCTTTGAGGATAGTGCCGTTACTCTTGGTAAGTGGCTAATCGCTTTATGGATGGAGGCTAATTCTAAAAATTCGATTAGCTCTTATGAGGTAAGCCGAGCCATAAAGGTTACACAAAAAACAGCATGGTTTATGCAACAGCGAATTAGACTTGCTCTGCAACAGGGAACGTTTACGAAGATGACAGGCGAAGTTGAGGTTGACGAAACCTTTGTCGGCGGAAAGTTCCGCAATATGCACGCCAGCGCACAACGAGCCAAGGGCCGAGGCTCTGTCGGCAAGGCCGTTGTCATGGGACTTCTACAACGTCATGGTGAGGTTCGCGCTATTGTTGTAGATAACACACGCCGCCGAACACTACAGCCCCATGTTCGCACCCATGTTGAAAAGGGAAGCCATGTTTACACTGATGCTCTTCGGTCTTATTCTGGACTAAACGCCGAATTTCTCCATGAATTCATCGACCATGCCGAATGTTATGTTCGCGGCAACGTTCATACTAACGGGCTTGAGAACTTTTGGAGCCTATTCAAGCGGTGCATTAAGGGAACGCACGTTTCTATTGAGCCCTTCCACCTGTTCAGATACCTTGACGCTGAAACGTTTCGTTTCAATAACCGTAAAATTCATGACGGAGAACGCTTTAACATCGGACTACGCGGCGTTAGCGGCAAACGTCTGACATATAAAGCCCTTATCTCTGAAACGGGGGGGCTTTTACCAAACGACAACGCCGTGGGAAACGTATAAAATCCGTTAAATGTCAGGCTATTGTCAGGACAAAATAAAAAAATATAATTGATTGCCCCGACAATAGCAGTACAATTTTGTGAATGGTTAGCTATATGAAAAATGGAAATAACAAAACAGAGTCCTTTGACATACGTCTATCGGCAAAGGAAAAGCAAGGATTTCGTGATGCCGCAGATATAGCCGGGCTTCCTCTATCAGCATGGGTTCGAGAGCGACTAAGATTTGCAGCAATCCGCGAACTTGAAAATGCGGGCCGTCAAATACCATTTGTTGAGCCAGTTCCGTTTGGAGGTTCAAATGAGCAAAATTCAACATAAGCCACAAATTCGATTCGACCAGATGGGTATCGGGACAATTCTAAAAACATATTGGTTAAAGGTTCCGCCTCACCAAAGGGAATACAGATGGGAGGATACGCACGTAGTAACTCTTTTTGAGGATTTACAAAAAGCACTTACATCAGACGAGCCAGAATATTTCCTTGGGACAATCGTAACAATTCCAGATTCCGATGGTGTGCTTGAAGTTATAGATGGGCAACAACGATTAGCGACTATCACAATCCTTTTGTCGCAAATACGCCATTACCTTCAAACCATAGAACCAGAACTGGCATTAAGCGTGAAGCCATTCTTGACGGAATACGACCGGGGCCAAAGAGCAGAAGTTCCCAAGCTTAAACTTAACCTTACAGATAATGAATTTTTTATTAATACGCTGACTGCCCAAATGTTGCCTATGCCCCTTGCTGCCTCTGCGCCAATTTCAAATAAACGATTACGGAACGCCTTTCTTCTTGCCGAAGATTATGTCAAAAAGATTATTGCCCCCGCAAATCCTAAAAATTACGGCGACGAACTCAATAAATGGATAGATTTTATTGTATCTAACGCTGAAGTGATTTTGCTCCGTGTCCCCACGGGTGCTAATGCTTATAAAATGTTTGAAACCTTAAATGACCGTGGGTTGAAAACATCCCAAGCTGACCTTGTTAAAAACTATCTTTTTGGTGCGGCTGGCGGTCGCTATCAAGAAGCGCAAAATGCGTGGTCGTCGATGATAGGTGCTTTATCGACCCTTCAAGGCGAAGACGATGAGAAAGAGGATATTACAGTAATTTTTTTACGAAGCGCGTTAATGGCAATTCAAGGGTTCTTACGTAAGAATGAGGTTTACGAGGCAGTTCAGGGATTAGCCAAAGGCCCACAGACGGTTATTACGCTTTTAAAAAATTTGGAAGAACTGGCAAAAGTGTACGCTGCGACTTTCTATCAAGACCATGAGAGATGGAATAAATGCCCGGATTCCCTGAAGCACGCAATTCAGACGATAAATGATTTTGATATTAAGCCATTCCGTCATGCTATATTGTCAGTAGCGGCAAAGTTTGAACCAAAAGAAATTACGGAAGTATTTCAAATGTTTGTTTCTTTGGGTGTTCGCTTATTGGTTGCTTCCAGTACTCGGAGCGGCAACATTGAGGACAACATGGCAAGGGTAGCTCATAAAATATTCAAAGGTGATATAAAAACGAAAAAAGAAGTATATAAAGAAATTGCAGGTATCATCCCCTCTGATGAACAATTTAATCAAGCTTTCCAAGCAGCTACAGTATCTAAAGCACAATTTGCTCGATATTATTTGCGGGCAATGGAGAGTGTGGCGCAGTCCAAGTCGGAACCGTGGTATGTTCCTAATTCCGATAAAGAGTTAATGACTCTTGAACACGTGTTGCCTGAAGAGCCCGGCAACAACTGGCCTCAATTCACCGAAGAGGAGGTCGAAGCTTACTGTAAACGTATAGGCAACCTCTGTTTGCTTCCGAAAAAACCAAATAATGACTTGAGAAGTGCGAATCAAAAAGAGAAATTTGCAGTATATAAAGGTTGCCCTTATACCTTGACCAGCCAGATTGCTAATGTCCCTAAATGGACGAAAGATACAATTATTCAACGGCAGAAAACATTGGCCGATTTAGCCATGAAAGCATGGCCGTTATAATTATGGCAGAATCTAAACAAACAGAATACGGTCGCTTTGAAACTGCTTTGCGGCAAGTTTTGTCTGCCCCAAAGCAGAAAACAAAGCCGAAAGCCAAAAAGCCGAAGAAAAAGAAAACGTAAACGGTTTGGCTTCGGTGTCGCCCCAAGTGTTGTTATGTTTGATTAGCCAAGTAAGTTATTACCAATATAAAGGATTGAGGGGTCTACTATGCCTAACGAATATTCTGGTAATAACAGCGTTAGCTACCATTTTTTGTTCTCCAGATTAACGTTGACGCAACATCAAAAAGAAATTGCTCGCCCTTGAAACAAAAGTGCACAAGCTATTGTGAGCTTGTGCACTTGTATTCTTGCGCTTTTTTATTACTTTCTACTTTGCCGGTTTATTCGGCTCAGCAGATTTCTTCGGTTCGGCGGGCTTGTTAGGTTCGCTTACCTTATTCGGCTCGCCCGCACCAACTAACCGCACGTTATCGAAATAGAAAGGACCTGCCTTTTCGACGCCGTCATAGTTTGTAACCAGAATGATGCTCGCGTGAGTCAAATCCGGCGGGGTTTGAGCGGGAATATCAAAAGTAACCGTAACTGTTTTATCGCTCTGGCCGTCCCAGCCGGTGTCCCCATCGGTCGGGTCTATCTGCTGCCAGCCGCCAAAATCATCCTGTATCACGACAGATTCAATCGCCTTGACCCAGCCGGAGCCGATGCTCCATTCCTTGGCTTTCAGCGTTACATCAACCTGTAACTTTGCGGCTTTGCCGAGGGCCGCCAGCAGATTCGCATCGTCTGACAAATCACGAGTTATGGCCTTCTGCCAGCCGGTCGGCACATTAACTTTCAAACTGTAATTGCCCAGCGTTGCGTTTTCCTTTACAAAATGCGCGGTCGTGCCGTCTGGGGCTTCGGAATGAAGCGTCCAGCCGTCATTGCTGTCTTCAAAGTTGCCTATCACCTGAGGCAAACCCGCATAGCTTATACCCGCCAGACAAACACATACAACACATACAAATCTCATCAAACCCGTACTCATTGTTGCCTCCTTAAACTATGAATTTATTGTTTTCTGTTTATACGCCGTTCTAAACCAAGGCGATAGTTATACACAAAAAGTGTGACTTTGTCTAT
Organism: Sedimentisphaerales bacterium; assembly: GCA_049516395.1. Classification (GTDB taxonomy): domain Bacteria; phylum Planctomycetota; class Phycisphaerae; order Sedimentisphaerales; family Anaerobacaceae; genus Fen-1362. Next base: position 359,460 of record JBEKTD010000002.1, read on the forward strand.
GGGCGGATTTGTAACAGGTTGCGTATGCCATCGAGAGGGCTTACGCCACTGCCTGCCCTCCGTAGCCTCTTAGGGGCGAAGGAGGGTCATTCCGCGCAAGCGGGAATCCAGATGTAGGGCGGGGTAAACCCCGCCAATTTCCTTAAAAACAGTGTTAATCCGTGTCTAATATTTACTTCGTCAATTTCTTAATCAGCTCAATTTCATTAGCATCGAAAGGGGAGCCGTCTTTGCGGAAGATGTCGTGATGCCAGACGTTCGGCTCAGGGGTATTCGGCTTGGAACCCCAGGGAAAAATCGTCTGCGTCTTGCCATAAACAAAACCCCAGTTTATCGCGCCGACGTTTTCGGCTTTCAGCAAAGGCAAATGCGTTTCAAACCTGCTGCCCATTCCTCTCGCTATGTATTCGGTGCAAATCACAGGCCTGCCATAGAACTTGTACTTGGCGATATCCTGCTTCATATTCTCAAGCCCTGAGTAGTTGTGAAACGTAATCACGTCGCTGTTAGCAATCTGGAAATCATTCAGCTCCTTATGCTGCTGGTCCTGATTCCAAACGCCCATAGTAATCGGCTGCATCGGGTTGGCTTTGCGTGCCCACTCAACCACTTTTTTCAAAAGCGGCGTATTCTGCTTCGGCGTATGACTGTTGCCCGGCTCATTATATAAATCCCAAATCAGCACCCTTTTGTCTTTGCCGAACGAGCACAGAATATCTTTCACGTATTGCTCGAAAATCGGAAATTTTGTTACATCATTCACTTCGGCGTAACGGGGACATTGCAGCCAGCCCGAATTATGAATCCCCGGCTTCGGCGCGGGCTGCTTGCCCAATTGCGCGTTGCCGTTCCAGCAGTCATCGAACAAAACAAACATCACCCTTATTTTGTGTTTGTCGCAGATGCCGAGGAAATCGTCCATCCTGCCCTTGAAGCCGTTCGGGTCTTCCTGCCAGACAAGATAATGCAGAAACACCCTGACGGTGTTGAAGCCGATTTGCTGTGCCCAGCCAAGCTCGCGGTCGATTGTGTTGGCGTCATAAGTGTCTTTTTGCCACATCTCAAGCTGATTGATTGCCGTGCTGGGAATGAAATTGCATCCGACCAGCCAATTTGTTTGTGCATACCATGCATTAACTTGCTCTTTCGACATTGACGGCTCAGCCGCAAAACAAGTCAATGAAAACAGAATGATTACGCACGCGATGAATACAATTCTCATAATCTCTCCATACCTTATTTCGAAACGGTCGCTGACCACATTATTCCCGTTATTCTACCTTGCCTTTTTGTTTTCGATAATCAGATATTTTTCTTTCCAACTCTTCCAAAAATATTCCATCAAAATAATCGTTATCTATTGCCTTAGACAATAATTGAAGAAAAGCCTTTTGGCCTATCATGGGGGCAAACTGGCCGTATTTTTCTTTACCATCAATCGTTATCCAATAAGGAAACCATAAATCGTGCTTGTCTTCAGAAGGGTTTTGCTCCCATGAAATTTTAACAATTGTTGGATTAAAGTCCACTTTGCCCTTTTCGGCACTAAAACATTTAACTGGGTTGTCCAGTGTGACTACTTTTTCGACTATAAACTCGCCCCAATATTTTGCTTTCGTTCTCTTCCCTTTCGTAATCATAATTCTCCTGCTTTTTTAATAATATCTTGACCTTATGGGAATAATGAGGCCATCTGCCATCATTAGCCACACTTGCTGTTCCCGGCATAATGCAATAATAATCCTTCCACCCCTGCTGTAAATAGAAAACGGCTACCCACAAATCGAGTATCGAGCATCAAGTATCGAGGGATGAGGTTATTCCATATGAACGACGTTTGTCCTGCGGTCGGCGGAAAGAGCAGCTTTTTTGATGATGTCGTAAAGCTCGTGGGAATTTTTGATTTTTTTGAACTCGAACTCCGGATGGCTTTTGTCCGTCGTCGTCAATATCACCGTCCCCACCCCGACAACCAAATCGAGGGCATTCCTGCGGAGCTTTATATCGACCACGCGGAACATATCGAGATTATCAACCTTGCGATCAAAGATGCCTTCGCCGTATTCAATCCGGTCGGGGCTGACCTCGTAATGAGTCATCCTGATTTTCCACGCCTTATAAAAAAGAATCAGGCCTATGACAAAAATCGTGCCCAGCCCCAGCAGCACCCGATATTTGCCGACTACCGCTATACTTTGAAAGGAAAGATGCAGCCAGGAAATGCGTTCGATATGCCAGGCGATTATCAAAATTGCCGCAAGCATTATCGCCCCGCCTTTGACAAAATCCATTGCCATCACCCACAAAGTCGGCCCGCCCGAATAAACTACCGCATTCGGCTTCTCTTTCGATGTATCATCCCCGTCGGCTTGCTGCTCATCGCCGGAACCGCCCTGCTGGCCGGGCTGATTGAGCATCGCTTTTGCCCTCGCGGTATTGAGGAACTCGCCACAATGCCGGCACTTAATCGCCGCCGCGAGTATCGTCTCTGCACAAAACGGGCACACCTTTGTCTGTGACGTGGTAAGCTGCATAACCCATATATCGGAAAACCACTCTCAAATTGCCCAACTCTTTATCACCGCTCCCTTGGCCAAGCCATTACGGCAGGAGCTCGCAGAGAACACAGAGGTATTAGTTTTATAACTGCTTATTAATCAACGAGTTATGTCCATCGCAATGCGCCTGATTAGCAAAAATACAACCGTTTCCCTGAAAGAAACTAAAAAAATTTGCAAAAAATTGTAAAATTGTCTTGACATAGAGTAATGTTTACTTTACATTATGTGCGATATAGATTACATGTTTAAGGAGAATCAGTTATGAACAGAATTCAGAAAATGGCGTGGTGGATGGCAATTTGGATATCGGCAGGAGTTATTCTTGCTGCGATTGCGGTAGCGGTCATGTTTTGGGTTATTGGTATGCCCTGGTCAATAGCCAGAGCCGGACTGGCATTCTTAGGCATAGCCGGTTTCGGCGGTCTGGCGTCTCTGATTTTCAAAAAAGACAAAGGTAAGATAACGTGCGACGAGAGAGACCGGCTAATCAATAACCGCGCGGCCGTGGCGGGCTTCTGTGCAGCATTTTTAGTCACAGGTCTTGCGTGTATGCTGCCGTTCTTCATCCTTGGGCCTGAGGCAACAATATCGGTTACATGGTTGCCGAATATTTTTATGGCGGCAGGTCTTGCTACTTTCTTTGTGCATTCGGTAGCAATACTGGTCCAATACGGCTGGAGGGGCGATGGAAACAAATGAGCTGAAAAACAACATTCGCCGATTGCGATTTGAAAAAGGCGAAATGACCCAGCAACAGTTGGCCGACCTCGCGGGCGTTACCCGCCAGACGATAATCGCGATGGAACAGGGCAAATACGCCCCTTCGCTGCCTTTGGCCTTTCGCATCGCTAAAGCATTCGGGGTTGGCATAGAACAGGTGTTCGAATTCACGGAAACGACCCCTACGAAAACCGCGTAATCCCACAAAAACAGCTCATTTTGACTTGACTTTTCCTGTGTAATAAGATACAATAACCATAATCTCGTATGGGGTTTGTTGGGTGCGAGGTAAGGAGGCGAAAAGGATTTCCCCGGTTAACTACGCAGCCGAAAGGAGGCGGTAAGGGGCTGTTTTGCGCTTGATTAGTTAAATCGGAAGGAGAAAAACACGAAAACGTCTGCGGTCATTTTGAGCGTTATCCTTGTATCTGCTGCAATAGGGCTGGCTAAACCTTCGATAGGCAAGAGCACAGGGGCAATTGTCTTCGATACGGACGACACATCGAAGACCTTCAAGGTTTGGAATAAAGGAACAGGTACGCTGAATTACGAGGTGTATGTCAGCGCAGGGACAACATACTTCACGGTTACTCCAACAACGGGGCAGGTCCGCGGAACAGTGGATGCCAAGACCCACACGGTCTCGGTTGCTTTCAATACAATACCGCATGGCACGACGGTAACCGGGCAGATAACAATAGTATGTACTTCAGCCAACATTTCGCCGCAATACATCAATTTGACCGCGCATGACGCAATCGCCAGACATATTCAATTTGTAAAGATAGAACAGGGCATCGACTATATCCCCGGCGCAAGCGATGAAAACGCCGTAACCGGCAACTGCGACGGTCTCGGGCTGGCAGGCGATTTCGACTGCGACGGCTTCGTCGATTTCATCGACTTTGCCATTTTTGCCCAGCAGTGGGGACAAACCGGAAATGATCTCAGGGCGGATATCTCCCCTTCTTATAAAGATGGTTCTGTTGACATAAAGGACTTTAACGTCTTTTCCTCGCACTGGCTTAAGGATGGCAGGATAGGCGAAACGTACGACTTTCGCTTTATTATCGAGGCAGACAGCACAGTCAGCAGGGTGAACTTCACAACGCCGGACGGTTTAACTTACCCGGACGGCAACCAGAACCCCTCAAGACACATCAACGCAACACACAACAACCAAAACGGGATAAATCACTGGCAATACCAGGAGTGGTTCTATGAGGCCAACGGGCTTAATCGTTACCCGGACGGCAAATATACTATAAATGTAACTTACACAGACAATACCTCCGATAAAACGGTGGTTAATTTTGGGATTCCAAACCAGCCGGGGTCGATCGCCCAGCCGACACAAAGACCCCAAATAAAACACCCGCTGGACACCGAAGGCGTAGTAAGCCCGCTTCAATTTGCCTGGACAAAATGCAGCGACTCGAATGTGAATTCTATCCGGCTCGACTTCAGCGGTCCTTCTGACAACAACCTGCCAGAACAGAGCTATGGGGAAGATACAGTAAAAGCAAACGCCTTGAACCTTGACCCCGGCGAATGGTTTGCCGAACTTGATTTCGGACGCTGGTACGAGGTGCAGAACGACAACGACATAACAATAGAAGTGGGCAAGGTAAGCAGAAGGCACACGTGGTTTGACATAACCACGGGGTTCGGCACATTCGGCGGATTAAAGAACCATCTGCTGCAGATAGCGGACTGCAACAGCAAAATGGTAACGTTCACGCTGACCGGCGGCGGGTCCGCCACTGTGGAAGGCGACCCCAACATACAGGGCGACTGCAGCTTCGCAAACGTTATCCTTAGCGGGACCACCGAGAACTCGGTGCTGGCCATAACGCCGCAGCCCGGCGTCAAAACAAATGTTGTCAATATCGAGGCCGACGGTCCAGTCAAAACGATAAACGCGCGCAACGTCAATTTGACCGGGAATATTCTCATTAACGGCGGCTGCGCTATGATTGCCCTCAATGACATATCGGGCAGCAGTAATATAAATATCGGCTCTTCGTCATCGACGAAAGCCGCCTGCTCCCTGAAGTTCGGACGGGTAAACAACCTGACCCTGACAAGCGGAACGCCGATTAAGACATTGCAGGCGACAGAGTGGAAGAGCGGCTCATTAAACGCGCCATGGATTTCATCGCTGGCAATCGACGGCAACGCTGCGGGCGGCATAGCAGGTAATTTCGGCGCGGACGTGAACCTTAGCGGCGCCGGCAGCCCAAAGGGCGTATCATTGAATAATGCGAAGATTACAGGCCAGCTTGGTAATTCAAACTGGACTGTTGTCGGCAACTGCGGGACTATCGGGGCGGCAAGCTCGTCTCAAAATTTCGACGCTAATATCACAGGCAACATCGGGACGCTGAAGGCCGTCGGCAATAAAAAGATGAGTATGGATGCGACGTTGTCGGGAACCTGGCAGGTTAACTCTGTAAGCACAATAAAGGCGACGGACATATCGGAATGTAATCTTACAGCCAGCCAAGCGGCAACCGGCAAGGCTGTGGCGATTGGCACAATAACAGCCGGCCGGCTTATCGATTCCAACTTCACCGCCGCAAACGGACTCCTGAAAACACTGAAAATAACAGGCATTGTCGCAGAGCCGTTCGGCATAATAAACAGCAACGTAACCGCCGGACATATCGGAAATGCTTACCTGGCGTTCCCGAAGTATTCCAATAACGGCACGCCCTTCGGAGTTACGGCCGGCGCAATCGACAAGGTAACGGTAAAAGACCCGGCCAAAACGAAGACCTGGAAAAATTTGAAGGTTGGCTCTGCGACGATATCGACGCAGGACTTCGAAATTCTTCTGCAATTACAATAAAGAAAACCTCTAAAAGGTTTCTTCGGTGTAAATGTCCGCGTTTTCTGTTATAATCCGCGATAACGGCGGATTAATCCCCCGTTTGTTTCCACAGGTTCGATTCTTGTTTATACTGAGCAGGTAGATATGTCATTACCGGTAGTCGCGATAATTGGAAGGCCCAACGTAGGCAAATCCAGCTTGTTTAACTGGCTGGCGGGCAAAATGATAAGCATCGTCGAGCCGACGCCCGGCGTTACGCGCGACAGGGTCAGCACAATCATCGAGAAAGACGGAAAGTATTTCGAACTTGTCGATACGGGCGGCTACGGCATCGTTGACGCAGACCACCTCGAAAGCCACGTCCACGGGCAAATCCAGCGGGCAATCGATTCGGCGGACCTGGTCCTGTTTGTGGTCGATGTCCGCGAAGGAATTATGTCTCTCGACCGGATAATCGCGTGGCTTCTCCGCAAACACAACCTCAAGGTTGTGGGCGTCGCGAATAAGGCCGATGTCGCGAGCAAATTTCCGGAGGCGGGCGAATTCGGCCAACTGGGCTTCGGCGAATTTATGTGCATCTCCGCCAAAAACAACGTCAACAAAGAGGAGCTGCTAAACGCAATCCTCGACCGGGTGAAAAATCTCGAATCGACCAAGCCGGTCGAACCAGTTATGAAAATCGCAATCGTCGGCAAACGAAACGCGGGCAAAAGCTCGATTGTCAACGCAATGGTCGATGATACAAGAGTTATTGTCAGCGAAAAACCCGGCACAACCCGCGACGCGATTGACATCCGCTTCGAAAAAGACGGCAAAACAATCGTCGTTATCGATACCCCCGGTGTGAAGAAAAAAGGCAAGCTCGCCGACAACATCGAATTTTACAGTTTTGTCCGCGCGACAAGCTCGGTGCGCAGGGCTGATGTGGTGCTGCTGATGATTGACGCAACCACGCCCGTATCGGTGCCCGACAAAAAACTGGCGCAGGCAATCGCCGAAGAAAACAGGGCCTGTATCATCGTCGTCAACAAATGGGACCTTGCGAAGGATGTCGCCGACACCAGCCAATATGAAGATTACCTGACAAAGCTTTTGCCCGGCTTGAGCCACGCTCCGATTGCCTTCACAACCGCCAACAAGGGTAAAAACGTCAAAAGCGTACTCGATTTGGCCGCGGAGCTTTTCAAACAGGCAACGACATGGATACCGACGGCAAAACTCAACAAGGCCTTCGAGGTCATAAAAGAAACGCAGCCCGGCGGCGCAAAACTCGGCAGACCGAAAATTTATTACGCAACACAGGTCGCAATTAACCCCGTAACAATTCTTATGTTCGTCAATAAGCCGAACCTTTTCGACGAAAGCTATCGCCGGTTCGTCGTTGGGCAATTAAGTGAATTGCTGCCCGTAGCCGAAGTGCCCATAAAATTGTTCGTCCGGTCGCACAGGGCCTCCGACCCGATGCCGGAACCAGTTAAAAAACCTCAGGGCAAGGGCAAGCACCGCCCGCCGCGTAAACGTTAAGCGATTGCTGTCCCCATTATTAAAACCTGTTCTACTCAATTTGTGACTTCGCAATGCCAATCACTTCAAAATGAAGCTCGCCGCGAGGGTTCTTTACTGATGCTTTGTCTCCCAGCGAGAGCCCATGAATAGCATCGCCTACCGGTGAGTGAATTGAAATACTTCCCGTATCAATATCAGCATCATTAGGGCCCAGCAATTGATAGGTCACCTTCTCCTGAGTATTCAGATTCAATAACGTCACTATGGTGCCAAACACGGCGCGATCACATTGAACTTTCGTGCAATCAATTTTTTCCGACCGGTTTATTTGCGTCCTCAATTCGCCCATACGCCCTTCGAGAAAGCCCAATTGCTGACGACCGTAAATAAACTCGCCGTTTTCACTTAGATCGCCCTGTTCACGAGCATCACTAACCCTTTTCCTCACTTCAGCCGCTTCTTTCTCGAGCCGGCTCAGTTCCTCCTTGAGTTTATTGAAACCAGTTAGTGAGATTGGCACAAGGTCAAACATCCTGATAAATCTCCATGAAAAAAAGTCTGTTGCCTGAAAACAATTTACATCTGAAGCCCAGCTACGCCGGTGAGCCTGCTTTTCAGATAAAATACCAGATATGTTAAAATGGTCAAGTTTGGTTTTAAAGACGCGGCTTCAAAATAACCGACCGCCGCGTAAACGTTAAACGGTTGCCTGCCTATAAAAAACGGCAGTTGTTCCGTTCCCATTCTATTTTCCGCAAAAAGATTCTATTTGCCCTCATCTTTCGTAGCTTTGGCCTCGGCTTCAGCACGTTGAATATAATGGAACACCCTTGCCATTAAAAAAAGCAACCCTGCAACAAGAAAGGCAATAATAGACGTATGGAATCCATCAAATCTAACAAACCTAAAATGTGACCACCCTCCTATTACTCTGGAAATCAGTCCAGATATCAAAAAAAGAAAACTACCAATTATAACTGCCCAGATTATACAATTACTTATAACAGCATAACTTACAAAGACTTGGACTGACTTATTGCAGTAAATATCCAGATTACGGTTTAGCTCTTGGTATTTTCTCCCATAAAATTCTTTCCGTAAGAAATGCCAGACTTTTATGTAATGACGCAGCGCAAAACGCGTTTTTCTTACAGTTGCATATATTGCAATGCTGAGAACACACACGATAGTTGCAATAATCATAGAACCAAAATTGGCATTTACGCTTTCTGTTTTGTTAAAAATTTTTATTGCCCAGCCAATAGCGCCTAAAATAATTGTGAACATAAAACCAATCGACCATGAACGCTCGCTTTCGAGATGTCGATACTGGGCCCAGGCCTGATCAAATTCTTTAAGGAGCAAATCGCGTAAATCTAGTCTATTTTTACCAGAGTCTTCCATTTGCTTTAAATTCCTATCACCGTAATATCATGGTCTAAGATCACTATATAGCCCTTAGTTTAATTTTAGCCTATTTTCTATCATGGTCTGGATAATTTTGTCGTCTTTTTTCGAGGAGGACTAATCCGGGGCATCCAAGGGAAGTGTGGGTGCGGCGGATAAATCATTCTCTTCTTATGTAAATATTGAGTTATCGATGACCTGGCCGCAATAGATACAAATCGGGTGATGCGGAGCAATCATATGGTGGCATTTGGGGCATTCCTTTGACGTGCTTTCACGAAGGTCAACCTTACTGAGCTGGTCCTCGAGAATGTCATCGGTAAGGTTCAGTTTTCCTTTCATGATTTCCCACAAGGTTTCGTTGATAATCATAGCCTTGATAAGATGGGCCTCAAGCACACGGACTCTCAATTCGAGCGATGCTGCCTTACTCTCAGCACGTGCGGCATCGGCTGCGAAATCATCTACTACAACACGGGGCATACTAAACAGATTATACATAGCGGTTACCTTTCATAACAGGTTCGTATCCGAGAGGATAATGGGGACAACTAACGTTTTTGTTTTCCATATTAACTTTTTGTCGTCGTTTTCGAGAAGGGTTAATCCGGGATATCCAGGGGAAGTGCGGGTGCGGTGTCGGTCGGCGAGGTTTCTGTCGCGTTTTGTAAGCCGTTCTTCCAAAATCCCCAAATTTTCCTCATCGCCTCGAAGAAAATAATTACCACCAGCACAAGCATCACTATCGAAAGCACGGCTTTGAGATTTCCCTGGAAGTCATGCTTGGGCAGGTAATTATTGAAGATATTATCTATACCAGCGACAAAGGTGGTTACCGCCATAAACAACGCCGGAATAAACGTAATGAGGCCGTAAGCCCACACACGGGAATGCCTGAGAATGAAAACCGTCCCGATGAAAAGCGCAAGCGTCGCCAGAAGCTGATTTGCGACACCGAACAGTGGCCAGATGGTGGATATGTCGCCGTGATAAACGAGGTATCCCCAGAGAAAACTGATTGCGCCGCCGCTGAACAGGACCGCCGGCATCCAGGAGGAGCTGCCCAATTTTGGGTGAACGACCTTGAGCATTTCCTGAAGGATGTATCTTGCCACTCGCGTGCCCGCGTCAACCGTCGTCAGAATAAACAACGCCTCGAACATAATGGCGAAGTGATACCAGTAGCCAATCAGGTGCTTCATCCCCGGTATCGCCGAAAGAATCAGTGACATACCCGCCGCCAGAGAGACCGCACCGCCGGACCTTCCGACAAGCGATTCGCCCGTCATTCTTTCCATATCAGCCAGTTTCTCTGTCGCCATGCCTAATTTAGCGAAGACCTCCGGCGAGACGTTTATCGCGAAATAATCGCCCGGAATCATCACCGTAGCGGCAATAATCGCCATAATCGAAACTACTGATTCGGCCAGCATCGACCCATAACTGATAAACTGGATGTCGGCTTCGCTGTTTATCATTTTGGGCGTAGTGCCTGAGCTGATTAAACTGTGAAACCCGCTGATTGCTCCGCAGGCGATTGTAATACAGACGAATGGCCAGACCTTGCCGGGGATGATTGGCCCGCCGCCATGGATATACGGCATTACCGCGGGCATTCGTATAACCGGATTGACCACGAATATGCCAACGATAAGAAGTCCGATTGTGCCGATTTTCATATATGAGCTGAGATAATCGCGGGGACACAACAGCAGCCATACGGGCAGCACCGAGGCGATGAAACCATAAACAGGCAGGATTATCGACAGCGACGGCTTGGAAAAAAGAAACAGTGAGCCGAAGCTTGTATGAGACAACGGCTCGCCGAATACTACGCCGAGAACCACAATTACAACGCCGACAAGAGAGGCCTCGACTATTTTGCCGGGCCGAATTTTATACATATACAGGCCGACAAGAAGCGCAGCCGGCAGTGTTACAACTATGGTAAAGGTCGCCCAACTGCTTTCGTTAAGCGCGTTGACCACTACGAGGGCAAGGCCCGCAAGGGCGGTAATTATGATAAACAGAACCGCAAACGCCGTGGCGATACCGGCCGGCCTGCTGATATGCTCTCTGGCTAATTGCGTCAGCGATAAGCCATTCATTCGCACGGAGGCGAAAAGAATAACCATATCGTGAACCGCGCCGCCGAGGACTGCGCCGATAAGTATCCACAGGACTCCAGGCAGGTATCCGAATTGAGCGGCAAGAACCGGGCCGACGAGCGGGCCTGCGCCGGCTATGGCCGCGAAATGGTGCCCGAACAAAACATATCGGTTTGTGGGGTCATAATCTTTCCCGTCTCGAAGCGTATGAGCAGGTGTGGGGCGATTGGCGTCGAATACGAGGACTTTGGTGATGATGAACTTGGCATAAAATCTGTATGCCAGGGTAAAAAGCAATAAAGTTACAATTATCAGCGTTAATGCGTGCATAGCTTTATCTACTACTAATTATGCCGCGAAGAAACAAAAAAGTCAACCGCCTGCAATTATTTTAACGGTTTATTGGGATGGCAGAAACTCATTTCCGCGCGGGCGGAACAATCGGCACCGGCGAGCCGGAGATTGTTTCAGCGGCAATAGGCACAAGGCGGAATCTCGCCTGCACAGGCGACTGATTGAGAGCAATTTCGTCTTTGCGGAGAAATTCCGGCGGGAAATCGTAAACGAGGTCTCTGCGGATTTCCGGGGCCGGCTCGCCGGCGGCAGGTAATAATTTGTCTGGCCGGCTGTCCTTGTCACTGTCGTCTATTTCGAGAATGACGTGGTATCGCATATTTTCGTATGCCCGTTTGGCCTCAGGTGTCGCCCTGATTGCGACGGAACCCATAACCGCCTCGGGATTGACAAGCTCGACTTTGTATTTGCCTTCCAGGTTTGCGCTGAGTGAGACGCCAAGACGGATACTCGTAACGAGATATTCCTGTAGGCGTTCCTGCTCCTTGGGCATGGTAATTTTGACGCTCGACGCGGCTTCCCTGGTCTGTCCCGGCGCAAGCTCAACTATGGGCGTTTTCTCTATCGGGGCCAGCCGTGCCTGCTCGATTTCCCTTCTGTTGAGCGACACTTTTGCTTCAAGCGCCGCCCCTCCGCGTTCGGCGGGCACAAAGGCCTCGACCTGCGCCGGCTCGATACTGGCGACCTTGAGCGGGTTCAGGTTGTCATCAAAGCAGCGGACTACAACCTGTTTTTTCTGCAGTTCAACAACGCTGACCGTCAGTGTATTCGGGTCCGTTGAGGTAACGGTAAGGCCGAGCTGCCGGATACCGTCTGCTCCCTTGAGAAATTCCGCCACATCAAGAAGGTGTTCGCCGGGGTTCGCCATTTTCTCGTTTTCCGGGTCAAAATAAAACTCGCGTATGAATCGCCCGGCATTTATCCGCTGGCGCAACTCGGCGATTTTGCGCGCGGAGCCCTTCAGGACAACTTTCTCCAGCGGCACGGATGACTGGCCGGAGAACGTAACCCAGAGCGCGGGGTTTATGGATTTAGCAACACTAAGCTTGAGATTTGAGACGGTAAGCTCCTCATCAAGCGCAAGGTCCGCAAAGACCCATATCAGCATGGTGAAAAACACCGTAGCCACTATTTTTCTCAATATTCGCCGTTTTATAGTCATTGTATAATCAGACAACCCTCATCTGTTCAGGATTTTACTTTTGTCGCCTGTGAGCGGATGGCGCCGGTAAGTGCGTCGCGAAGCTCGTCGGCGGAAAGTTTGCGGATGAGCTTGCCGTCGCTGGCCAAAGAAATAATTCCCGTTTCTTCGCTTACAACTATGCACAGGGCGTCTGAGCCGGCGGTTATGCCTATCGCGGCCCGATGCCTTGACCCAAGCTCGAAACCATCGACCGTGCCGGGTTCCGCCAAAGGCAGTTGCACGCCCGCGGCGATTGCCTTGTCGCCCCGTATAACGACCGCCATATCATGCAGGATGGTACCGGGATAAAAAATAGTTTTGAGCAGCTCGGCGGTAACATTGGCCTCCAGACGGACGCCTGTTTCGATAAACTCACCAAGCGCGACGCGTCTTTCGATAACGATGATGGCGCCTGTTTTCGACGAGGCCAACTCGGTAACTGCGCCGACGATTTCCTCGACGGTTCGGACGACCTGGCGCGAGGAGCCGACAAGGAACCCGCCTCCCGCGGATTGTCCTAATCGCATAAGAGCACGTCGCAGTTCGGGCTGAAATGCCGAAACCGCGATAACAAGAACAGCGATAAGGAAGCCCTTGTAGAGATATTCAAGACGCTCGAAATGATAACGTTCGGAAATAAGATTCAGGATGAGGACGCCCGCGATGAGAACGTATGTGACGCCGCGGAAAAGCCGCTCACCGCGAGTGCCTTCGAGAAAATCAACCGCCCAGTAAACAACCAGGCCTATGAGAAATAATTCGATGCAGACGACCCACCAATCGTAGTTGGCGACTCGTCTGAAATAATCAATGAGGGTCTGCATCCCTTCAGAACTTCCTGCAAAGCGCACGGACCATTAAGTGCCCGCGCTGTTGTTCCTTGCTTACGGCAACTGTTTCTCTGTGAGTGTGCTGGGTTTATCCCAAAGCATCGTCCTGTCAATATCCGACATCAACTCCTGCTGGTTTATTCTCAACATCCGGATATGGTCTCTATTGACTTCGTCCGCAGTTTTGCCCTGCTGGTAGAAGAGGCCACAGCCCGTTGACATTGTTGCCAGCGTCAAAAGAACAACGCCGAGCAAGCTCACAACAATTCTGTTTTTCATTATATATTCTCCGTTGCCACCCGGCAAGCCCCCCGAGGGAGACCATTCCAGAATGTTTACTGATTCACGTTTATTATATCATTCAACGGGCTATTTTGTCAATGGCAAAATAGGCAAGATGGCACAAAATGAGCGGCTTAGGGAGCATTTTTTGATATACAACCTTGACGATTATAGGGCCAAGCAAGTATATTGGCCTTGTGGTCATTTTATTTGAATAACAGAGAAGAATTATGAAACCGGGCACACCTAAAGAAAAATCGCGGGGCAGGATAGGCAGGGTCGTTCAGCTTTTGACGACGCTGTCAAAAACAGGTGCGGCGCCGGGCAGGGGTTACACCGCCGACGAACTGGCTAAGCTATTCGGCGTCAGCAGGCGCACGCTTTTCCGCGACCTCAGGGAAATTCAGGAGATTGGCATCCAACCAATCCTTTCTTGTTCTCGTCGCGGCTATGCGCTGGCACCCGAACAATTCCTGCCACCAATAAATCTCAACCTGCAGGAAGCGCTTGGGCTGCTTTTGCTGGTTCATAAAATGCGAAACCAGATTCAAATGCCATTCAAACATTCGGCAATGCTGGCAGCGATGAAAATTGAAGGCTGCCTGCCCCCGCGGGTGCGAAACTATTGCGAAAGCGCGCTGGCGCGAATCTCGATAAAAGCCGGGGTACAGGCGCCTGCGCCGACAACGCCGGGATTAGATAATATATTTACCCTTCTGCAATCCGCCGCGGCACGGCGAAAAAAGGTGCGCGTCAAATATGATTCTCTCTATGACGGCAAAATAATTTCCTGTGAGGTATCACCGTATTATTTACTTTATAACCAGCGGGCCTGGTATCTCGTGGGCCAGTCGTCGATCCATAAGGCCATACGCACATTTAAGCTTAACCACATACGCGGCGTTGAGATGCTTGATGAACAGGTTGACGGCAACGATGATTTCGACCTCGCCGAATACCTTGGCTGCGCTTGGTCGATGATACCCGAAGGCAAAATGTACCATGTGCGGCTGCGTTTCGCCCCGAAAGTCGCCAATAACGCCGCCGAGGTTAATTGGCATAAAAGCCAGCAGGTTACGCACAACCCGGACGGCTCGGCAACCATCGATCTCCGTGTTGATGGCCTGGGCGAAATAACTTGGTGGATACTCAGCTACGGCGATCAGGTCGAGGTGTTAGCACCAGCAGCCCTGCGTAAAAATGTTGCCAAAATCGCTCACAGGGTGGTCGAAATAAATAACAATCCACAGGAGCCCTGAAATCCGACAAATCAGCACCTGTAGATAACTGAGCGATAGCCTGCCAAGAAGTAACAGGTTATCCACCGCCAGCTCAAGAGCGTTGCTGAATATATCTACCGACCAGACAAGGGGTAACGTGACTACAGCCACGCAAGACCAACAATTTCACCATTCTTATGAATTCTACTACTAAAAAGACTCCTTATATTAAAACTATAACAAATCTTTCCCCACACAGACGTGCTCAGAAAAATAGAGTAAATTTCGCATTAAAACTTATTGAGAAACCGCTGTGTTTCCTGTATTCTTTTATCACTAAAAACTATTAATGATTGATTACCAACTTTTAAGAGGGGCACTCAAATGAAAGTGCAATTTAATAGAGAAGGATTGAGCCAGGCGCTCGCGTTACTGACAACAATTGTTCCGGACCGGACACCCAAGCCGATCCTGCGTTGCGTCAAAATAGACGCCGCAAAAGACGGCGTGAGGATATTCGGCACAGATTTGGAAGTAGGCATAAATTGTCTTTTGCCCGCGGTTGACGTCAAAGAACCAGGGCAGGTCGTTGTGCCTGCCGCTCG
Source organism: Sedimentisphaerales bacterium (assembly GCA_049516395.1). Lineage (GTDB taxonomy): Bacteria > Planctomycetota > Phycisphaerae > Sedimentisphaerales > Anaerobacaceae > Fen-1362. The sequence goes on from JBEKTD010000002.1 coordinate 375,069, forward strand.
CCTTGCTGCGGTGGTGCGCGAGAGCACAGACGAAACACTGATGCTCAAGTCCGCCGAAGGTCTTTGTGAAATTCGCGGGGCAGACAGCCATTTCTCAATTTACGGCCAAGAGGCGTCACAATATCCCCCCATTCCAGCATTTAAGGGCGAGCCGGATGTTGAAGTGTCCCTCGACGCCCTGCGGGTCGGTATTTCACAGTGTCTCTTTGCGACAGCCAAAGAAAGCACCCGTTACGCAATTAACGGCGTGTTGTGGGAAATAAAGGGAAAGAAATTAACCTTAGTCGCGACCGACGGCCGTCGGCTGGCGCGCAGCAGGGTTAATCTCGCCTCGAATCCCAGCGAGAAGGTGCTGGCGGCAAAACCGATTGTGCCGGGCAAAACAATGTCGCTGCTGGAAAAGCTCGCCGGGGGCGAAAAAGACAAGGTCGCCGTCAAATTGGTTGATAACCAGATAATGTTCACCTGCGGGAACGTCGTTGTGTGCTCGAATCTCGTCGAGGGCAATTTCCCGAAATACGAGGATATTATTCCCGCCGATTACCAGAAAAAGGTTACGCTGCAAACCGATGTCGCGCTCAGCGCGGTAAGAAGAGCGGCGTTATTAACCAGCGAGGAGTCCAGAGGCATAAAAGTGGCCGTCAGCAAGGATAAGCTGGTATTCTCCGGCAAAGCGCCGGAAACAGGCGACGCCGAAGTGGAAGTCGTCGTCGATTATAAGGGCGAGCCGATAGAAATAGGGTTTAATCCCCAGTTCTTGGCTGAGGCCATTCGCGTCATTCGGGAGCCGCAGTTCGAGCTTGAGCTGGGTCAGCCGGATACGCCGGGGCTTATTAAGGCAGGGGCTAATTTCCTGCACGTCCTGATGCCGATAAATCTTTCGTAGGCCTTCACAAGGGATTGTCGAATGGATTCGAGAACACAATATGGGCGCAGGTCACAACCCGCCCCGCTGGCGGAAGCTCTTGCCGAGGTGATGGAGCCGCGGCGCACGGGCATAACACAGCGTTACGAAGCGGCCAGCCGGCTAAGCGAGGTCTGGGCACAACTGCTGCCCGAAGAAATGGCAAGGCGTTGCCGGATAGTTGACCTTGCCGCGGGCCTGCTTACGGTCGCGGTTGACTCGCCGTCATATATGTATGAATTAAGAATCAGCAGCAATCAGCTTGTCGAACACCTGAAGCGAGAATGTCCCGAGGCAAAGCTTAGGGCAATGAAAATCATGCTTGCAGGTTAATCGCGAGGAGAAGTGATAAGGGTATGCAAGACCATAAATACGATGCGAGTAAAATTAAGATTTTAGGCGGGCTTGAAGCGGTCCGAAAACGGCCCGATATGTACATCGGTGACCGCGGCGTAGGCGGCCTGCACCACCTTATTTACGAGGTTGTGGATAATTCGATTGACGAGGCGCTGGCCGGCTTCTGCGACAAAATCAGTATTCAGATAAACGCCGACGGAAGCTGCTCGGTCGAGGATAACGGCCGGGGTATTCCTGTCGAAGAACACAAGGAAGCCAAGAAAAGCGCGCTTGAAGTCGTCCTTTGCACACTGCACGCGGGCGGCAAATTCGACCATGACAGCTATAAGGTCGCGGGCGGCCTTCACGGCGTAGGCGTCAGCGTCGTCAACGCGCTTAGTGAATGGCTCGAAGTCGATGTGTTCAGGGGCGGTAGGAGCTATCACTTCGAATGCCGAAGAGGTATCGCAAAGGGTTCCGTCCGCGAGGTCGGACCAACGACCAAACAGGGAACCTGCGTATCATTTATGCCTGATGAGGAAATCTTCGGCGATATCGAGTTCCAGTATGATACGCTTGTCAAACGTATCCGCGAAGTTGCATATCTTAATGCCGGCATACAGATTACTTTTAAAGACGAAAGAAACCGCAAAAAAGAGGTCTTCAAATTCGAGGAAGGCATACGAGCGTTTGTAAAACACCTCAACGAGGGTAAGGAAATCCTGAATAAGGACGTGATTTACCTGGCAAAAGAAGACAAGCAGGCAGTGATGAGTTGTGAGGTGGCGCTGCAATATAATACCGGTTACGCGGAGAACGTGCTGGTTTTCGCCAACAATATTCGCAATATCGACGGAGGCACGCACCTTTCGGGTTTCAAAACCGCGATGACGCGGACAATGAATTATTATGCAAAAGCGAATAACCTGATAAAGGAAGGCGAGGCCGCGACGGGCGAGGATTTCAGGGAGGGACTTACCGCAATAGTGTCAGTGAAACTCGCGGACCCGCATTTTGAGGCACAAACCAAGGTCCGGCTCACCAACCCCGAAGCCGGGAGTTTTGTCGAGACAGTAGTCAATGAGCAGTTGGGCCATTATATCGAAGAGCATCCAGCTGAGGCCAAGCGGATACTAAGCAAGGCAATCCAGGCGGCGGCGGCAAGAGAGGCGGCCCGCAAGGCCCGTGAGCTTACCAGACGCAAAGGTGCGCTCGGCAGCTCGAGTTTGCCCGGCAAGCTTTGGGATTGCGCCAACAGGGAAAGAACGGGCACGGAGCTGTTCCTGGTTGAAGGTGACTCCGCAGGTGGCTCCGCCAAGGGCGGCAGGGACAAAAATATCCAGGCGATACTGCCCCTGAAGGGTAAAATTCTCAACGTCGAGAAAGCCCGGCTCGAAAAAGTGCTCGCCCACGAGGAAATACGAACGCTGATAAGCGCGCTGGGCACAGGAATTGGAATCGATGAATTCGACGTTGAAAAATGCCGGTATGAAAAAATTATTCTCATGACAGATGCCGATATCGACGGGGCGCATATTCGCACATTGTTGCTGACGTTTTTCTTCAGGCAGATGCCGCAGTTGTTCGACAAGCAGGTTATTTATATCGCGCAGCCGCCTCTTTACGAGGTCCACGCCAAAGGTCAGAAGAAATCGGAATACATCCTGACTGAGGCGACAATGCACAAGCGATTAGTTGACCGCGGCCTGCAGGGGACCGAGCTTACGATAAGAGACATGGGCGGCAAAAAGGGCGCAAAAGAGCAAAAGGTTATCGAAGCCCGGCTGGCCGAGCTGGTGAAGATTCTTGTTGATATGGAACGCTGTATCGCGGTGCTTGCCCGACGAGGCATAAAATTCGAGGAATTCGTTCACAAACACAGTAATGGCAAGGGGTTGCCGATGTATCGAATCCACGGCGAAGGACAGGATGAGGTCTTCCACGACAAGGATGATTTCACAAAACGCGTCGATGAGCTGAAGGGCCGCAAAAAGAAAGACGAACAGGCGGACGACGAAGAAACCTTCGCGGCGGAAGAGCTGCACGAGGTAAGCAGAATCAATGAGCAGGCGAAAAAATTAAAACAGGAATTCGGCCTGGACCTCAAGGATTTCCTCCTCAAGGCCGAAAGAGCGGTCAGCGGCGAGGCGCTGGCGACCAAATTCCACCTGGTAAACGCCGAGGAAAACTTCGATGTTGCTTCGCTGGGCGAGGTTTGCTCGTCGGTGAGGAAAATCGGCGGCAAAGGCGTCGAGATTAAGCGGTTCAAAGGCCTCGGCGAGATGAACGCCGAACAATTGTGGGAAACGACTATGAATCCGGCCACCCGGACGCTGCTGAACGTCAAACTCGATGACGCGGGCGAGGCGGACCGGCTGTTTAGTATCCTGATGGGCGAGGACGTCGAGCAGCGCCGCGACTTCATTCGCGACCACGCCCTCGAAGTCCAGTTCCTTGACATTTAATTTTGCCTGGCGGGCCCCGTTAGAAAGCTGCGATTTGCCGGAAAGTTCTGTATTACTGTTTTTTCTAACGGGGCGGGGACGAGAAAAAATTTAGTATTCCGAGTCGAATTTTCTCTTGCAAAGCAACACATAGTTGCACAAAATACCATTGGCGCTTGATGCTCAATTCGTGGGTGTCGAGCGTCGGGGTATCAGGTATCGAGACAAAAGTCATGGAGGCGAAAAAATGAACGCTAAAGTGCGGATAATAATTTTGGAGATTACACTCTGCGCGTTGGTTGTTGCCGGCTGTGCAAAGAACGGCAATACGGTCCGGGTGGACCAGAATGCCAGGATGGCTTCCGATATACGGATGATGGAGTTGAAGAAGGAGCTGGACCAGAAATGGGAAAATCCTACGGCCCATTATGAGATTGGTCAGTTGTACCACGCGCAAGGCGACTGGTCGAAGGCGGAGTGGCATTATAATCTCGCGCTGGGTTTTAACCCCGCATATCGCGAAGTTCAGGCCGCGATGGTGAAGCTCCAGCTTGATAAAGGCGACAAGCCAAGGGCCGACTGGCTTGCAAATAATTATACAACACAGGTGGTTTCAATGCCGGAACAGGTTTTATCGCTGGGCGAGGCCTTCGAGAAACAGGGGCTGGATGATTATGCCCTTAAGTGCTACACCAGCGCTCTCCAGGCGACGCCCGATTCAGCGCCTGTAAACCGGCAACTTGGCTATTATTATTTGCACAAGAACAAAAAGGACCAGGCAAAGGAATATTTTATTCGCAGCTTCCAGGTTAACTCCAATCAGGCGGATGTTGCCGGTGAGCTTGGTCGGCTGGGAGTGGCGGTCCGGATTCCCGAGTCGCCGCCGCCAAAGCAGCCCGCGACGACGGTTACTCAGCCCGCTCAGCCCAAATAAAAAAGGTTAAAACAAACAGGTCTTTATGCCCTGCGGTGAACGGATTTGCTGCGGGGCTTTTTTATTGATAATCAACAGAAAATCGAGGTTCTTGCCGATAAACCAATAGTTGTTTTGCAATGTAAGCGGTGGTAATTTTCACGGACGTTATTTATTATCGGACGCTATTATATATGAGCCGGGTGAAAGACAAGAGGATGAAGGTAAAAGCCCTGCAATGCCTTCTGGTTGCGGGTCTTTTGGTGCTTTTTTGCAGTTGTCTGAGTTTTAATATAGGCGACTGGCCCAGCAAATTTGTATATCCGAACAATTCGCCGCCGGCCAATTGGTGCGGCCACGCAGGGGCGTTATTTGCCTATTATTTGTTGTATTACATCGGTCCCGGCGTATTTATCGTGCTGGTTGCCGCTCTTTACTTTGCCATTGCCAAGGTTGCTGACGTCGAAATCGACCAGCCTGTTTTGCGGGGCGTGGGCCTCGTGCTTGTAGCGACCGCGGCCTCGACGACGTTTTATTGTTTTACGCAGCACGGCGTTTATGGTTTCCCGACCGGTTCGGGCGGGGTGCTGGGAGTTGCTACGGCGGAGTTTTTGCGGAGTCATTTTGCCACACTCGGCACGGCTATACTTCTGGGCACCCTGTGGGTTGTCGGGATGATGCTGCTGGCCGACCAGGTTGTGGCGGTATTTTTTGGCGCTCTTGGGTTTGTAGTTCGCAAGATGCTGGGTTTTGCTGCGCCGAAGTGGCTGACAGGGTCGGAGCAATCAAGGGTTCTCGGTCAGATATGGCGTCGGCTGAGCATCAGGCAGAAGGCGGAGGACGGAAGACAGAAGACGGAATTGCTGCGTCCATCGTTACTGACTCCCGGTCCCGGAAGGGATGCCTTCCAGCAAAGGGATGGCCAAGCCCAAGCGGCAAACGAGAATGAACACGAGCTGCCTGACAGGGACACCGACGTTGAATCCGCCATTCACGGCACGCCGATAATCGAAAGCGCGCCTGCTCCGGCTGGCGCCCTGATGAGATTGCAGCCGGTTACTCCTAAAAAATCCACGGAGCCATACGAGCCGCCAAGTTATGCCGATTACACGATGCCGGGTATGGACCTGCTCGATGAGCCGGAGCATAACTTCACGTCGGTTCAGGAAAAGGTCGTCAAGGCCAAGGCGGTTGCGCTGGAGAGTTTGCTCAGTGAATTCGATGTCTCGGCGAGGGTTGTGGCGGCTGAGACCGGGCCTGTCGTTACGATGTTTGAATTGCAGCTTGCGGCAGGCGTAAAGGTTAGCCAGATAAGCTCGCTTTCAAATGATATTGCCCGTGCGCTGGGTGTAGGCGCGGTTCGCATAGTCGCGCCGCTGCCGGGCAAGCATACAATCGGCGTCGAGGTGCCGAACAGCGAAAAAGAGAAGGTGCGCATAAAAGACCTGCTCCGCTTGGCGGGAAATAAGCCCGAAAGTATGGCGATACCGCTGTTTTTGGGCAAGGATTCGTCGGGCGAGGCGCTGGTTTCGGATTTGACGAGTATGCCTCATCTGCTGATTGCGGGCACGACCGGGTCGGGCAAGAGCGTGTGTATCAATACTATTATCGCGGGTATCCTGCTGACTCGCAGGCCCGACGACGTTAAGATGATTCTCATCGACCCGAAGATGGTCGAGATGACGGCCTTCAATACGATACCGCACCTGATGACGCCGATTGTTACGGAGACCAGGCGTGCGGTTCAGATTCTGGAGTGGGCGACAATCAAGATGGACGAGCGATATGCCATTCTTGCCGAGGCCCGCGTAAAGAATATCGGCGAATACAATGCCCTTGGTACCGAGGAGGTCATAAGGCGATTTGAGCCGACAAGCCCCGAGGAGGAGGCGAAGATTCCCAAGAAACTGCCTTATGTTGTGATAGTTATCGATGAGCTTGCGGACCTGATGATGACGGCGGCCAAGGAAATCGAGGCACATATCGTTCGGCTGGCGCAGAAAAGCCGGGCGGTGGGCATTCACATCGTGCTTGCGACGCAGAGGCCTCAGGCGACGGTTGTTACGGGCCTGATTAAAGCCAATATGCCTACGCGCATCGGTTTCAGAGTTGCCGCGAGGATGGACAGCCGGATCATCCTCGACCAGAACGGCGCGGAAACGCTGCTGGGTCAGGGCGATATGCTGTTTTTGAAGCCGGGGACGAGCGACCTGATTCGCGCCCAGGGGACATTTGTCAGCGACGACGAGGTCAGGCGGATAGTCAAGCACCTCAAGGAAGTCGCCGAGCCGCAGTTCCATCCAGAGCTTACGCAGCTTGGTCAGGCGGACACAACCGAAATGATAGAAGACGAGCTGTTCGACGATGCCGTGCGGACTGTTTTAGACAGCAAGCGGGGCAGCGTATCGCTGCTGCAGCGTCGGCTTGGCGTGGGCTACGCCCGCGCATCGCGTATGATAGAGCAAATGGCGGCTTTGGGCATACTGGGCGAATACAAGGGCAGCCAGGCACGCGAGGTTATGATGGGCGTCGAGGACTGGGAGCAATTGCGAGACGAGCTGGAAAAACAGCGGGTCTCGGAGGCGGGACAAAAGCCGGCGGGCCAGTCGTATGTCAGTGAGGGCCAGCAGGGCTACGCCGCCGTCGATAAAGAGGAAGAGTAATTCAGTGCTATTAAGAAAACGATTCCTGCCCCCTTTTTTCTGGTAGAATACCCCCTGTGGACAAGGACCTTAAATCGAAGACGGTTTCGGGGCTTGAACGCCTTGTTGTGGGGCTTGGACAGCCCAGGTATCAGGCGGGGTATATCTTCAGCGCGGTTCAGGTGCATGGCGTGACCGATATTTCCGCAATCACCACCTTGAGCAAACCCCTTCGCGCCAAACTTATCGAAGAGGGCTACTATATTTCATCATTGCGGGTCGTCGAAAAATTGACGGACCCGGATGGGACGGTGAAGTACATCTTCGGCTTGCCTGATGGCGGAAGAATAGAATCAGTATTATTATTTGACGATGACAGGCGGACGTTATGCGTTTCGACGCAGGTCGGCTGCGGAATGGGGTGCGTATTTTGCGCGACGGGCCAGCTTGGCTTTGCCAGAAACCTTACCGCAGGCGAGATTGTTGACCAGGTAAATCTCGTCGTGCGTGATGCGTCGAGCGTCCACCGTTGGGTGTCCCTTACGGGAGTGCGAGCCGACAACGCAATACGCAATACGCACGACGCAGGACGAGTAACAAATGTCGTTTTTATGGGCATGGGCGAGCCGATGGCGAATTACGAGGCGACGCTCGACGCGGTTCGGATACTGAATCACCCGGCGGGCAGGCATATCGGCATTCGCCATTTGACGATAAGTACATGCGGGCTTGCCGAGGGAATCGAGCGATTGGCCGACGAGAACATCCAGCCGCGGCTGGCGATATCGCTGAACGCCCCCACCGACGCTATCCGGGCAAAGTTGATGCCGATTGCAAAAAAATATCCGCTGGACCGATTGTTTGCGGCGGTCGAGCTTTATCAGCACAAAACGCGGAACCGCGTAACTTTCGAGTATTGCCTGATAAAGGGCGTCAACGACACGGTTCTTCACGCACAGATGCTGATTAAGCGGCTGCGCGCCCCGTTAGAAAAAATCGCAATACGGAACTTTCCCACAAATCGCAGATTTCTAACGGGGCGCGGGGTGATGTGCAACGTGAATCTGATAGAGTATAATCCTCACGAAGGTTGCAACTTAAAACCGAGCGGCCGGGAGGCGATAGAGCGTTTTGCCGGGGTTCTGGAAGACGCCGGTTTTGAAACGACCGTCCGGCTGAAGATGGGCCAGACAATAAACGCCGCCTGCGGGCAGCTTGGCGCTAAAAGAACGGAGAAGTCAGAATGAAGAACTTAGAATTGAGAATTGAGAAGGAAGAATTAAAAATTGTTGTAGGCTTGGCCATCCCTTCCGGGAGACGCGATTACCAATTCTTAATTCTAAATTCTAAATTTTTAATTTGCTTTGTGGGAGCGATGCTCTGTTCTAATGCTATGGCGGATTCGCTAAAGTTCAAATTTGTGCCCGGCGATAAGTATTCGCTGGTGTCGGTTACCGAGCAGAAAATATCGCGAGCGATAGACGGCAACGAATGGTCCACGGAGCAAACCACACACCTCGAATGTGACCTGGATGTGGAAGAGGTCGATGAAAATGGCGCTGCCTGGACCAGATACACGTATAAGCGAGTTATTATGAAGCTGCGGTCGAAAGACCAGAAATTAGATTTTGATTCCGACGCAAATCAATTGAAGATACCAATCCAGGCGATGCCATTCCAGCTGGCGTTGGGCGAATCGGTATATTTGCGAATAACGCCTCAGGGGCATATAGAGAAAATCAACGGCTTGCAGTCCCTGATTACATACGCTAAGGGTAAAATAGGCGATTTTCCCGGCGCGGACACAGTCAGCCGAAACATTGACCGGCAATTTGACGAACCGGTGGTAAGACGCACACTTGAAGACCAGTTTACGGTTTTCCCTGATTCAAATAACGAAGGGACGATATGGACCCGCAAAGAGGTTTTGTCTTCCGCGGACGCGGGCTATGCCCCCAAGTCGGAGCAGGTAGAGGATGTAAATATAGTTTTTGAGAAGACCTTCCGGCTGAATACCCCCGTTGCCGGCGAGCGACAGCAAAACGCGGCAGGGCAAGGCGGAATTTCTGTTGTGGACGTCAATTTAACCGTTCAGCCCGAGATTGCCTATACGCGAGCATCGGATTCCCGCCGCCTTGCTTCGCAAAACGATGCAGCGGCTTCCACGAAGGCAAGCAGAGAAATATCGGGCGATGGCGCAGGCCAGATTGAAATCGAGAATGCCACAGGCCGGATAATCAACAGTAAGATGACGCAGGATATGGTCGAAAAAGTGAAAATGACTACCCAGAACCAGATGCTTAGGCCAATGTCCGGTCCGGAACCCATTATCACGCATAGGGTTACGACCTTCCAGATGACGAAAATAGCGGAAGGCAAACCCGCCCAGCCAACAGACGTCAACGAAAAAATGGAAAAAGGCGTTTGACCTCTTTTTCCGCACAACCTGTTATTTGTCTGCTTTTTTTCAAAAAATCCCTTGCCGGGGCGTGGCGGATACGGTATATTACTGCCGATTAGCTCCGTCGAATGGGGTTTACCCCGTGAGATAAGCACATTTTGTGCTCATAGTTGATTTTGAGTAAAAAGTAGCATCTCACGGGGCGAGTGGGTCAACAGTATCACGGCATAGTTGATTCAGGCCTCCGGCGGCGCCCAGTCAGGCCGGTTTTGGAATGGCCTCCGTGACAACGAAGATTGATGATTGATAATTAAAGAACGGCCCTTGAGCGCTTCTGGTGCCGGCAAATAATCAATAATCAATTGGAAATCGTCAATGAAAGATTACCCGGTGGTGTAATCGGTAACACAGGAGGTTTTGGTCCTCCCATTCCAGGTTCGAGTCCTGGCCGGGTAGTTGGCCGAAGGCCAACAGAGCAGGCGAATAGTAGAGCAGGTGAACAGTAGATAGTAGTCAGTTCGCCTGCGGTCAACTGCTCACCTGTTCAGAAGTAATTTGGAAAAGTGATAAATGGCGCAAAGAGTTGCGATAATTCTGGCCGCAGGCGTAAGCAAGCGGATGAACACAAAGATACCAAAGGTCCTCCACGAGGTCTGCGGAAGACCAATGCTGTCTTATGTGCTGGATGCCTGCCGGGGAGTCGGCGTCGAAAAGATATACGTCGTTGTGGGCTATAATTCCGAGCAGGTCAAAGAGTATTTCAGCGACGCAGGCGACATAACCTGGGTAGTTCAGCCCGAGCAAAAAGGGACGGCCCACGCGGTGATGTGTTGCAGGGAACATTTGAAGGGTTTCGCAGGCCAGACGCTGGTGCTTTGCGGCGACGGGCCGCTGATTAGAACTGAGACGCTCAAGACGGTGGTTGCCAAACACGAGGCCGAGCGTGCCGCCGCGACGCTGGCTACCGCCATTCTCGAAGACCCGACCGGCTACGGACGCATCGTCCGCGACGCCTCCGGCAATATCCAAGGTATCGTCGAACACGCAAACTGCACGCCTGAACAACTCAAAATCCAAGAAGTCAACCCAAGCTATTATCTTTTCGACAATAAGATACTTTTCGAATATGTCCAGCAGGTGCAGCCAGACAGGGTTAAGGGTGAGTTTTACGTTACCGACGCCCTGGCGATGATTATCGAAAGCGGGCACAAGGTCGTGGCGGTAACCGCCGTACGCCCTGAAGAGGCAATCAGCGTCAACAGCCGGGAGCAGCTTAGCGATACCGGCAAGATTATGCAGCGAAGAATACAGAAGTTGCTGATGGAAACCGGCGCAACAATCATTGACCCGCCAAATACCTGGATAGACGCAAAGGTGCAAATCGGTCAGGACACCGTTATTGAGCCGTTCTGCTGCATATTCGGCAAGGTCTCAATCGGTCGAAACTGTCGAATCGGGCCGTTTGTGCACCTGCGAAACGGCGAGAAAATCGGCGATGGCGTTACGCTTGAGGCCGGCTACTCGAATATCGAGCGCCGCGAAGCAGGCAATGGGCGTCGGGGATAAGGAGTGAACGATGTTTTTAAATGATAACATAAAAGTATTTTCCGGCTGTTCCAATGAGCCGCTGGCAAAAGCCGTTTGCGAGTATCTTGAACTGCCGGTGGGCGGAGCCAAGATAGAGCAGTTCCCGGACGGCGAAAAAATCATCCGCGTCGAAGACGATGTGCGGGGCAGGGACTGTTTCGTGCTTCAATCCACGTGCAGCCCGGTCGATGAAAACCTCGTTGAGCTGCTCATATATCTCGATTGTCTCAAACGGGCGAGCGCAAAAAGAGTTACCGCAGTTATCCCATATTTTGGTTATGCTCGCCAGGACCGCAAAGACGAAGGCCGGGTTCCGATTACGGCCAAACTCGTCGCCAACGTGATTACCGCCGCAGGCGCAGACCGGATTCTCGCTGTTGACCTGCACGCGCAGCAGCTGCAGGGGTTCTTCGATATACCGGTTGACCACCTGACCGGCTCCCTTGTGCTGAGCAAGTATTTCCGTGACAAGAAGATTGAGAACCTGACGGTTGTTTCGCCCGACGTGGGCAATATCAAAATCGCGTCCCGGTACGCCTCGCAGCTTGGCGGAGACCTGGCGATTGTACACAAGAGACGCATCAGCGGCAGCCAGGTGCAGGCACAGGAGCTTATCGGCAGCGTTCAGGGCAGAAATATTCTTATGTGTGATGATATGATTACCACCGCGGGCACTATTTGTTCCGCAGCGGCGCTCGTTAAGGAACGTGGGGCCAAGAAAATCTACGTGGGGGCGACGCACGGCGTTTTTGCCCCAGGTGCGGCCGAAAAACTGAGCGAAACGCCTGTCGACGAGATTGTTGTTACCGACACGATACCGCTAAACGCTGAGGCGGCTAAATTAAAGAAAATCAAAGTCCTGACGGTGGCGGCAATGGTCGGCGAGGCGATAAAGAGAATACACAGAAATGAATCGGTCAGCAGCTTATTCAGCACTCATTAGTTGATAGCTGGCTTTTTGAAATAGAAAGTTTGATTTGTTGTGAGGATGTTATGGATAAAGCACAGGTGTTAAAAGCCGAGATTCGTCAAGGTGTGGGTTCGAAGGACGCAGCCAGGTTGCGTAAGAAAGGGCAAATCCCGGCCGTGGTTTATGGTCATAAGCAAGAGCCGGTCGCAATCACTTTGGATGCCAAAAGCTTTAGAGAGGAACTGCATCAAGGGCATCGGCTGATGGAGGTCGAGATAAACAAAAAGAAGGAGACCCTGCTCATTAAGGACGTGCAATACGACTATGTCGGGACTGACATCATTCATGTTGACCTGATGCGCGTGGACGTAACCGAAATGGTTCGCGTAACCGTGCCGATAGAGACGAAGGGCACAGCCAAAGGCGCTCAGGAAGGCGGAATGGTCGAGATCCATACCGGCAAGCTCGAAGTCGAGTGCCGTGTTACCCAGATACCCGAGCGTATCGTTGTATCCGTCAAGGAAATGGCTCTGGGCGACGCGATTCACGCGAAGGATATTCAACTGCCCGAGGGGGTCAAGCTGATAAGCTCGCCCGAACTGCTCGTCGTGACCTGCCACATCGTTGTTGAGGTTAAGACCACGGAAGAGCTTGAGGCCGAAATGCCTGCCGCTCCTGAGGTTATAACCGCGGCCAAGGAAGAGCCGGAAGAGGGCGAAGAGGCGGCAGCCGAGGCGAAGGAGCCAAAAGAGAAGAAAGAGAAAAAAGAGGAGAAGAAATAGGGCTGTTTTTAGCGAGCCGGCACTATGCCTGGTATGAAGATGATAGTTGGACTTGGCAATCCTGGTAAGAAGTATGCCGAAACGCGGCACAACGTCGGCTTCAAGGTAATTGATATGCTCGGCGGGGTGCTCGGCATAGAGGTAAACAAAAACAGTTTCGGCGGCCATCTGGGCAGGGGCGAATATGCCGGCAACCAGGTTTTGCTGCTGAAGCCGATGCAGTATATGAATTGCAGCGGCCAGCCGGTGGCTGATGCGATGGGTTTTTACAAGATAGGTTTGAATGACGTGCTGTTAGTGCTCGATGATATGTGGCTTGAGCCGGGGCAGATAAGGTTAAGGGCCAAAGGTTCCGCCGGCGGGCACAACGGTCTGGCAGACGTGGTGGAAAAGCTCGGCACCGAAGACGTGCCCCGATTAAGAGTTGGCATAGGCCAGTGCAAAATGGGCGAAGCAGTGGAATATGTGCTTGGCGAGCCGGGCCGGGTCGAGGCCGAGCAGGTAAACCAGGGAATAGGACGCGCTAAGGAAGCGGCAATTTGCTGGCTTGAAGAAGGTATTGGAGTCGCGATGACAAAACATAACCGGTTTGAAGAATAAATGGAAATATGTCGAACGTAGAGTCGAAAAATTTTGCTGGAGGTATCTAAGTTGGAAACTGGAGTTAAGAAGCTTTACGAAGTGATGTTCCTGATTGATTCGGCCGAGGCGGCCAAGGACTGGGACGGCATTATCGAGCTCGTTACGAAAATGCTGAACAAAATCGATGCCCAAATCGTGTCGCTGAAAAAATGGGATGAAAGACCACTGGCCTATCCGATTAAAAGGTGCAGCCGGGGGACTTACATCCTCGCTTACTTCAAGGCCGATGGGCTAAAAATCCACGAATTAGAGCGGGACGTGCTGCTCTCGGAACGCGTTATGCGTGCGCTGATTCTCAGGGTGGAGCACCTCACTGAGGAAGATATCATCAAGCAGGCGACCGCCGCGGTGAATGTTCCTGCTGCCCCTGTTGCTGCCGATGACACTGTGGTGAAAGTCGAACCGGAGACCGCCGGAGCGGATGTCGCGGATAACCCTGAGCAGCAGGTTTAGTAATCCGCCTGCGAGCATTGACTTAAAGCGACCGCTTCTCTTGTTGAGGAGGGCGCTGAAGAATAGAGGAGTTATCTATGGCGAATTTTAATAAGGTAATGTTGATGGGTAACCTGACGCGGGACCCGCAGTTGTCGTATCTGCCGAGTCAGACGCCAGTTGTTGAGTTCGGGCTTGCGATAAACCGCAAGTGGACCAGCAAGGAAGGCGAAAGCAAAGAGGAAGTATGCTTTGTTGATTGCCGTGCCTTCGGTCGTCCCGCTGAGACACTCAACAAGTATATGCGCAAAGGCAGACCGCTCTTTGTGGAGGGCCGGTTGTCGTTCGAACAGTGGACGGCGCAGGACGGCTCAAAGCGAAGCAGGCACAGGGTTGTAGTCGAGAATTTCCAGTTTCTCGGCGGGCCGGCTGGCGGCGGTGCCGGTGGTGAGGCGGGAGCAGGCGGCGAGCCCGGGCCCGAAAGCCAGGTTGAGCCGGACAACTCCGGGCCTGTAAAGGGAGCACATCCTCCCGCAGACGATATACCATTTTAAGTGAAAAGAAAAAGTTTTGAGTTCTTAGTTTTGAGTTTTTAGTTGTTACTAACTAAAAACTTGAAACTCGAAACTAAAAATTGTTCATAGAGGTGAAAATATGGCGGAATATGGCGAAAGAAGAGACGACAGAAGAGGCGAACGAGGCGAAAGAAGAAATGACAGGTCAGACACCCGTAAGCTGGCGGCACCGCAACAGACCCAGTGCAGGTTCTGCAGGCGACGCGAAGAGTACGTGGATTACAAGGATATCGAGACCCTGCAGAAGTTACTGACGCATCGCGGCAAAATATATTCCCGCAAGCGCAGCGGCAACTGTGCCGGCTGTCAGCGCAAGGTCAAAAACGCAATCAAACGCGCAAGGTTTATGGCGCTTCTGCCGTTTTGCGCATAACCCGGAATCTGTGCCCCGTTGCCCGTGCCCCTGTGGCTCGAGCGACGACAAACGAAATTTTTTACGCGGAGATGTGTAAATGAAAGTATTACTGGTTAGTGACGTTCGTAAACTGGGCTGGCTCGGGGACGTTGTTGAGGTCGCCGACGGCTACGCGAGAAATTTTTTGTTTCCGCAGGGGCTTGCCAAAGCCGCTACGGACAACAATATAAAGTCAATTGCCAAGGCCAAGGCGGCGAGAGCCGAAGAGCGTAATCTTGAGCGCAAACAGCTCGAAAAAGCGGCTCAGGCCGTCGACGGCGCCGAGGCGGTCATTGCCGCGGCAGCCAACGAGCTTGGTCATCTGTTCGGCTCGGTTTTCAGGCACGATATCGCAAAGAACCTGCGAGAGCAGGGCCTTGAGGTTGCCGACGACGTGGTTATGCTCCACGAGCATATCAAAGAGGTCGGCACATACAGCGTCAAGCTGGAGTTTGCGGACGATTTGACCGCTACGGTGAGCGTTGCTGTTGTTCCTGAAGGCATTGACGCGGAGACATTCAAGGCACAGCAGAAAGAAGCCGCCAAGGAAGCCGCGAGATTAGCTGCTGAGTTGAAAGCTCAGGAGCAGAAAGCTGCTCCGGAGCAGGAAGCGGAATCCAAGCCGGAAGTCGAAGCAAAGCCAGAAGGTGAAAACAAACCGGAAAGTAAAGCCAAGCCAAAAGGCAAAGCCAAATCAGAAGGCGAAGCCAAGCCAGAGGGTGAGGCCAAGCCAAAAGGTAAAGCCCAAAGCAAGCCGGCTGGAAAAAAAGAAAAGAAGTAAGATACTATCGCGAATTGGCGTGTAGCGGGTAGTGTGTAACGTTATCGCGTTGCTATCCGCTATTCGCCATGCGTTGATTGGCTTTGCAATTCGGAATAAAATGGGTCAGGAGCCGTTTTTTCCGGCAAACATTTTTACCATTTCGTTAAGAAACAGGCGTCTTGTTGCATCATAACCGCGTTCGCTTGGGTCTTCGATGTTAATACAATACCAGTACGTCGGGTCACTCCAGCGGTAATTTTTAATCCAAAACTTCCGGCAATGTATTCCGTGGCCGAGAAAGGCGGTGTGTATATCCACCAGATGAACGTATTCATATTTTGCGGCACAATCCGCCAGAATTTTATTGTAAGCGTTCAGTATCTTTTCGCCATCCGGCCAGGCAGGCAGCCCAGTCAGCCATGTGTTTGAATTGCCTGTTCCATCACTGGGGTCATAGATATTGGCAAGGAAGATTTGGCATCCGCCGGGGAACAGTTCTTTTAATCGTGTTATCATTTCATCCAATCTTTTCTGGAAATTATCTATCCATGGCGCGGCTTGCTCAAAGGTGGCCCCATACATTGCTCCTTCTGCTGGCGATTTGCGTCCATAGTTATGAATAAGGTCGTTGCCCCCAGTAGTCATTACTACAATTCCAAAAACGTCGTGCGGTTGCGGCTGCAAGGCCCGTATTTTGCTAATGTGGTCAAATGAATTACTGCCCGAGACCGCTATTTTTTTGGATTCCAGATTTGGGAAAACCAATGAAAGGTTTTTGCCGAGCATATCCGGGATGTCGCCGGCAGGGTTTTTAACCAGCCGGTCAAAGTATGAAAACCCTTTGCGTGCGCCAAACCCGTCAGTAACGCTGTCCCCGATTCCAAGCAGCATTACCTTTTGCTCTCGCCAGATGTGGCTAAATGGTTCGGAGGGAACATTCGGGCCGGCCGGCCCTGCGCCTTGAGGTAAATAAATATTGAAATAAACAACGCCGGATGTTGACAGAGCGACGATTATCACTGCTATTAGAAAACATCTGACGAATCGCACACGGACCTTCGGTTTAGATGGTTTTGGGGTTGGGTTCATATCCTCGCTCATTTTCTTCCCTTTTAGTCAATGGCAAATCACTGCCTGACGAAGTTCTGAAACTCCCGCTCAAGTTGCTCGGCGGATTTTTGGCCTTCGTAGATAATCATACGGAATCTTAAAAGTGCGCTTTGGCCTGGGTAAAGCGTGAAATTTAACGGCTTGGGGTTTTCGACGTTTCGGCCTTTCAGAAAATCCAGTTGGCCTAAGGGGTCGGCGCTAAACAAACCGTAACCTCTTGCTTGCCAATAGGTTGGGTAACAGTCGCTTGCCGGATGATTGAAAATCGCAATGCCGATTGTTTTGCCATTTTTGGTTCCTTCCAGACGAACCCAGGTGGCTTTTTTGCCCCAGATATTCGGCTCGCCTATATTGCCATCTGAGTCGAGATAGTTGCCTGTCCCCTTCTTTTCGCTTAACCAGTCGGCCACGCGAATCGCGAACATGCCCTCTTTGGTGTCGCCGAAGACAATTTTTTCATCCTGTGCGGTCAGGGTGATATTGAAATCGATAGTGTATTGATTCGCCTCAGCGGAAAAAACCATATCCCGTTTTTCTTCGAGCAACGTTTTGCCTGATTTGCCGACCCAGTGCGAGATTGTGGAAAGTTGACCGCTATCCATCTTTGTGGTTTTTATGTGTTTTATCTGTGGCGGTGAGGTCGTGTTGTTCCAGAAGCCATCGTTATTAACTTTGTCATAAGCAAAGAATATCCCGGTTTGATGCGGATGGTCGTTGCTTTCGCCCGGTATATTCTCAAACGGGAAGCTGCGGGTCAGCACAATACCCGAAGGGCTTTTAACCGGGTATAAAATCGGCTTGGTCAGCCCAGAGCCATATCGGTAGGTCGTGAACAGGTTGCCTCCGATGAGGATGTCTATTTTGTTGGTATCCTGTACAAACCTGACATTCTCGTTTGCCATACAGACCGATGCGAAAAATAAAGTTGTCACTGCTAAGATCGTTTTCTTTAACATCTGAAATTCTTTTTTCCAATAGCACCCGGCTGTTTGGTTATTGCGATTGTCTGCTTACCTGTTAATTTATGTTTTATCTGGCTCTGTGTTCGCGAGTCGGTCCGTATGCCTTTGCTAAAACTTTTATCGGGTGAATCGCACGTTTTCCGCTTATATGCTCAATCTGCATGCCACAGGCGGCGCACTCGGTAAGGACGCACTGCGCGGGCGTATTTTCCAGCGCATCTTTGAGCGATTGGGCAATTTGTTCCGACAGCTCGTAATTTTTCTTTTGCATCCCGAATGTCCCCGCCAAGCCGCAGCAGCCCGCATTGAGGTCGGCCACCGGTATATTGCATAACTTTTGCAACAACTCGATGCTCGCCCCGTATGCCCCGGTTGCGAATAAATGACAGGGTGTATGATAAACGTATCCCTGCAGTAGCGTTCTTTTGGGCTTGTTTAATTTGCCCTGTCGCAGCAATTCGCGGAGGTATTCCATCAACTCATAGGTATTTTCGGAAACGATTTGTGCATCCGGGCCTTCTACGTAATAGCGCAGTTCCTGTTTGAGACACAATGCCGCGCTTGGTTCGGAGCAAATAAGTTTGTAGCCCTCTTTTGCGGCTGCCGCGAGGTATTTGACGCTGTAAGACAAATCTTTTTTCGCGGTTTTTACGTCGCCATAGACAATTGCGGGCAATGGCGCAGGTCTTTGCCTGGGGATTGTCACTTCGACCGCGTTATGTCGCAGGACATCTATAACAGCGAAGCCCAATTCGTGGTCATTGTAATTGACGTATGAATCCAAAAAGTACGCGACTTTATCAATGGGCATTTCGCTTGGTTTGCAGGTTTCCAGGTAGAGCCGGCCGGCAAGGGAAAATGAGCCGAAGGCGAATTTGGGCATCTTGCGTCTGCTGTCAAGCCCGATTAACTTTTCGAGAAGCGACTTAGTTATCGGCAGGCGCATTAAAGAATTCGATATTGGGGCGAATGTGCTTGCCAGCATACTAAGATACCTATTGTGGCCGAGAAGCCGTTCGGTTAGACGCAGTCCTTTTCGGCGGACATATTCGGCGCGGGCAGCTGCGATAATTTTCGAGACATCGACGCCCGACGGGCACTCAATTGAGCAGGCCTTGCAGTTGACGCACAAATCGAGGAACTGGCGGAATTCCGGGGAGTCGAAATATTCTTCCTTAAGCTGCCCACTTGACCAGAACCTCAGCACGTTCATTTTGGCGCGGGAACTCGCCAACTCGTCTCCTGTTGTGCGGAACAGGGGACACATTCTGAATTGTTGCTCTCTGCTTCTGCAGACGCCGCAACCGCTGCATTGCCCAAGCTCAAGAGCGATTTCGTCGTCGGCGAAAATTACGCCCGATTCCGCGAATGTTTTATCCTTCTTTATATGATAGCTGGCCTTTAAGTTTTCGACCATTACATTGGGGTTATCGTTGATTATTTTTCCGGGATTAAGCAGGCCGGCGGGGTCGAAAATCTTTTTGATGCCGCAAAGCAGATTGTAAAATTCGTCGCCGTATTGTTTTCGCAGAAACGCCGCACGGACTAATCCGACAGCGTGTTCGCCGCTGACCGTCCCGCCAAGCGACCAGGCGAGGGCGAAGACCTCGTTGGCGATTTGCGTCATTTTATCGATATCGCCCTGCTCGCCCAAATCGAGATAAGGCCTGATATGTAATTCGCCGTCGCCTGCGTGGCCATAGTAACTCATCTCGATATAGTATTTTTTCCCAATCTTCTGCAACCCGGCGATATACTCCGCGAGTTTATCGTTTTCAACCGAAACATCCTCGATAAACGGCAACGGCCTTTGTCGCCCTTTGCGCCGGTCGAGCAGGGGAACGGCATCTTTGCGTGCCTTCCAAATCCGCTTTTGTGTTTGCTCATCGAAGACAACCGTTCGATTACTCGCGAGATTGCCGATGGCGGAATCGGTCTTTCCGATTTTTACTTTTACCTGTTCGGGCGTTTCGCCGACGTGCTCGACAAGCAATGCGGCTGTTGCGTTGGCGGGAAGAACATCCCTATATGAGGGCAGGTGCTCAATTGCCATCGCAATCAGGCGGTTATCCATCAGTTCGCAGGCAGACGCGCCTGTCTCGACGATAATCGGGACGGCTTTTGCCATTTTGTCCAGAGAATCAAATTCCAGTTGCAGCAACCCGTTGGCTTTTGGCAACGGCACGGTGCGAAGCGTGATTTTGGTGAATATTGCGAGCGTTCCCTCTGAGCCGGCCATCAGGCGTGCAAGATTTACCCTGCCATCTTGATATGCCCCCGCGATGTTGTATCCGCTGCGATTGCGTTTGGTTGCGGGAAGCGCATTTGTGATTGTGTCTTTTTTGCCCGCCAGCAGCGAAACGCACTGTTTGGCAATCTCATCAATTCGGCTATCGCTATCGGTTTTTGGCTGATAATTGTTTACCAGTTCGACTATTGAGCCGTCCGCGAGGACCGCCTCGACTTTTTCGACATAATCGCCTGTGTAGCCGAATTGCAGCGAGTGTGCCCCCGTTGCGTTATTGGCGACACATCCGCCTATGACGGCACGATTAGCCGTTGACGGGTCAGGCCCAATTTTCCTGTCGAATTTCGCGAGATAGCTATTTAATTCATCAAGGACAACACCCGGCTCGCAAGTTACCAGCTCACCCTCGTTTTCAATACCGATAGTGCCGTTCATATAACGGGTTACATCGAGCAGTATGCCGCTGGTTAGTGATTCACCCGCCACGCCGCTGCCCGCCCCGCGGGCGGCAACAGGTATTTGTTTGGCTTTGGCGTATTTGACGACCGCGGCGATATCCTGGGCGTCACGCGGGCAGACCACGCAGGTCGGCACAATCTGGTAAATGCTCGCGTCGTTGCTGTAAGCGGCGCGATGCAGAACATCAGTAAACACCTCTCCTTTGACGAGGCGAGCAAGGTCACGCAATTGATTATCGAATGTTTGCGGGTTCACTTGTCTAATTATCAATAATCAGTAGGAAATAATCAATAACTTATGGTTAATCTTCCACGTCACAGGGCAGGCGTACAGAAGAGCCGGCACTTGTTTTGTGAAGCTGCTCAAGCTCCTTTTGACTGATTTCGCCCTTTATGAATTGCTGGACGACGGGGTCGGGATGGCTGCGGATGTTATCGGCGTCGCCGTCGGCGATAATTTTGCTGTGGTGGAGCATAACAATGCGGTCGGCTATCTTATATGCGCTTTTCATATCGTGCGTTACAGCGATGCTCGTTACGCCAAGCTCTTTTCGGAGTTTCAGGACAAGCTCGTTTATCACGTCCGCCCGAATCGGGTCAAGACCGGTTGTCGGCTCGTCATATAAGATAACTTCCGGGTCAAGCGCTATAGCCCTTGCAAGGGCGACGCGTTTTCGCTGGCCGCCGGAAAGGTTGGCGGGGAAAAAATGCTGAAGCCCGTCGAGGCCGACCATTTTGAGCTTGTTTCGCACAAGCTCTTCGACGGCGCTGAAACGTGTTATCTGGCAGTGCTGCCTGACGGGGAACATTATGTTTTCCGCAACGCTTAAGCTGTCGAAAAGGGCCCCTGCCTGAAACAGGTACCCGAAGTGCGCCCGCACGCTGGTCAGCAACTGGTCGTCGAGGTTGTCGATTCGCTGGCTTTTGAAATATACCTCGCCCGAAGTAGGCCGCATCAGGGCTATCATATGCTTCAGCAGGACGCTTTTGCCGCAGCCGCTTGGCCCGATTACGACGGTGGTTTTGCCCTTTTCTATCACCAGCGAAATATCATCCAGGACGATGTTATTGCCGAATCTCTTGGTGAGGTTTTTTAGAACGATTAGACCGTCGTTGGGTTTGACGCCGGTTTGTTCGCTGTTGGTTGTTTGTTGTTCAGTATTCATCGTATTTTGGCGAGCCGCCTGATGACTTATTATTATACCAAGCTTTTCAAAGGCCAGAAAGAGCCGTAAAGTGCCTTAAAAATTATCACCAGGACGAAGTCGAGAGCCAGTATCGAGATAAAGCTCATTACAAACGCTTCTGTACAGGCCTGTCCCACTCCACGTGCCCCCTCTTTGCAGGTAAAACCCTTGTAACAACTTATAGCCGCCATGGCGCCGCCGAAGAAAAATCCTTTAGTGATGCCACAGCCGACATCCCACAAATCGACGCCGTATGCGCTGAAACTCCAGTATGCCTTGGCGTTGATATGCAGGTGAATGACGCTTATAAACCAGCCGCCGATGATACCAAGCAGGTCCGCGTAAACGATGAGCGCCGGCGTAAGGAGCAGGCACGCCAGCATGCGCGGCGCCACTAAGTATTTGACTGGGTCGGTTCCCATGCTTTCGATGGCGTCAATCTGCTCGGTAACTTTCATCGTGCCCAATTCAGCCGTGAGCGCGCCGCCGACTCTGCCCGCAAGCATAACCGCCGCCAAAACAGGCCCAAGCTCTTTAACTACCGAGATATTTATCAGGACTCCGAGGTGTTCTTCAAGCCCTATTCCCGCCAACTGGTCGTAGGCCTGAAGCGCCAGCGTCATACCAACGAATGCGCCCGTTATCATAATGACGGGAACGCTGTAAACGCCTATCAGCAGCATTTGCGCCCATATCAGCGGATAAGTATCACTTTTGGCAATACTTTGCATGCTGGTCACGGCTGAACGCCAGACGAATCTGCTTAATTGCCCGATGTTGCCTACTTCTTCGCCAAGTTTATATATTGCGGTTCCTATCATAGGATTTCTGAGTGCAATGGCAAAAAACAAAGGAATTATGCACTTATGAAACAAGTTCTTTTGCTCTTATAATAATCGCCCAATTTGCCCATCCGCCTGAATACAAAATAACCCTGTTTTGCAGATGGTCAATCTTAAATACCAATCTATGCCTGTGCTTATAGGACCTTGAATTTTCGAGCAGTTTGGTCTTTTCTCATTTGATATTCGGGGTTATAATGGGTTCGTATATGGGAATGAATAAATCATTGCTGTTGTTGTGTGTTTTACTGGTTGGTGTGGCTGGTTGTGTTGAGCGCAAACTCACTATCAACACTAATCCAGCCGGCGCACAGGTTTTCCTGAATGACGAGGAGATAGGCGTCTCGCCGGTGACAATGTCGTTCAACTGGTATGGTGATTATAATATCACTATTCGCAAACAGGGCTGCGAAACCCTCCAGGCGCATCGCAAGCTACAGGCGCCCTTGCACGACCTTTTCCCATTTGATTTTGTAACTCAAGTCCTTTATCCGGGCCGAATAGTTGATTCATATGAGTGGTCGTTTGACCTGAAACCGCAGAAAGAAATCGGCAGACAGGAACTAATTCAGGACGCGGAGCAACTTAGCAAGCAAGGCAACTGATAGTCAATCATCAATCCTTACACCAGGTTTACGCGATACCATTCGATTGCTTTTTTCAGCCCGTCTTTGAACGAAACGACCGGCTTGAAACCTATCAGTTTTTTTGCCTGAGTGATATCGGCGAGCGAATGTTTTACGTCGCCTTTGCGGGATGGGAGATACGTCGGCTTGACATTTTTACCGACGATTTTGTTTATCATATCGATAATCGCGTTGACGGTTATCGTTTCTCCGCAGGCGATATTAATGACCTCACCCTTGGTCTGCTTTGCCCGGGCAGCAAGAAGATTTGCTTCCACGACGTTATCGACATAGGTGAAATCCCTGCTTTGTTCTCCGTCGCCGTAAATAGTAGGCGGCGCATCTTTGAGGATTGAAGTTACGAATGCCGGTATTGCCGCGGCGTATTGGCTTGTCGGGTCTTGGTGGGGGCCGAAGACGTTGAAATATCGAAGCGAAATTGTCTCAAGGCCGAAAACCTTGTAAAAAACGGAACAGTAGTATTCGCACATTAGTTTTGCCGCCGCATAGGGCGAGAGCGGATTGACGGGCATTGTTTCAACCTTCGGCAAAGTCGGCGTGTCGCCGTATGCCGAGGAGCTGGCGGCATAAACAAAACGCTTTATTTTCGCGTCTCGCGCGGCCATCAGCAGCGTAAAAGTGGCATCGACGCAATGTCTGTGTGTGGCGGCAGGGTCATCAACGCTGCGGGGAACCGATGGTAACGCCCCCTCATGCAATACCACGTCGATTCCTTTCATCGCGGCCCGTGCAGCATCCGCATTACCCATATCCGCTTCTATGAGCTCAATCTTGTCTGCAATACCAGCGAGGTTACTCTTTTTGCCGGTAAGCAGGTTATCAATTACGCGGACAAAACAACCCTGCGAGACGAGTTTATTGCAGATGTTTGAGCCGATGAATCCGGCTCCGCCGGTAACCAGAAACTTATCCATTTAAAACCCCTCGATACTTGATCGTTGTCATTAGTATTGAGTAGCGTTTTATGCCTTTGCCGGCTCAAACGCCTGATATTCCTGATACGAGCGGAACATTTCCCGGAAGTAGCCGCCTTTTAGCGTTTTGACTCCAAGCAGCACACAGCCAAGCATTGTGGCATTTACCTGTTTTAGTTCGCTGATAGTTCGCACGCCTGTGCCTCGTCTGGTTACTGCCGCATTAAATACCAGTATAGTGCCATCGACATATTTTGCCAGTAATTTTGCTTCGCTTGCCAGTAGCACGGGCGGCCCGTCAATTATCACATAATCGTAATTATCGCGTAATTGCCCGATTAACCGTTGCATTGCCTCGCTTCCCAATGTTTCCGCCGGGTTGGTCGGCATCGGCCCTGATTCAATAATGGTTAATCCTTCCATCCCGCTTGGGCGTATCGCTTGCTGCAGGTCGCATTGTCCCGCCAGCAGATTGCTCAATCCTGCGTTTGTCTGGGTTGCGGTCTGTTCGCCGGCAAATATGACGTTTAGGCCCGGTCGCCGGAGATTGGTGTCTATCAACAAAACTTTTTTGCCCTCGGCGACGAGTGTTGTGGCAAGATTTACCGCCACGGTGGTTTTGCCGTCTTTGGCTCCGCCACTGGTGATTAGTATTGCTTTGGCTTTTCCGCCGGGTTCCGACAATTTCAGATTTGTTCTCGTTCTTCTATACGATTCGCTTAGGATGCTATTTGGCGCCTGGCGAACCACGAGTGCCGGTTCAATACCTTCAACTTGTTCGTCCTCTTCGGTGTCAGGTATAATCCCAAGCAGCGGAATATGCAAATGTGTTGCCACGTCTTTGGGCGTTCGAACAAGGTCATTGAGCAATTCTATTAAGAAGGCCAATCCGATGCCAAGCAGCAGCCCTAAAAATGTTCCGCCGGGGAAAAAGATTTGCCATTTCGGAAAACTTGCTTCAAGGGGCTCAGGTGCGAGGCCCATAAGTTGAACTGTGGGCGTTTCGGGGTCGTCGTGAATTATCTTAAGTTTTTCCGTCTGGGTTTTAATTGTATCGAGCATCACCCTTCTTTCGTCTCTTATTTTCACGCGTTGCGTGAACTGTACCCGCGCCAGGTCAAGCTCTTCTTTTTGTTTTGCGGCCGCCTCACGCATTTTTTCGAGCTGGTCGAGCTGGCCCTCAAGTGTTGTAAGCTGATCTTGGGCATTTTTCAGGTTTGATTGCCTCACTTGTTCGGCTATTATTGCCTGTCGACGGAGCCGTTCCTGTTGTATAGAGTCGATATATTCTTTGATTTGTCGAATGACCCTGTGGTCTTCGCCGAATCGCGCGAGCGCGCCTGCCAGCGTAGATTCCTGTAGCGCCAGTTGCTGCGATAATCCAAGCATCACGGGGTCGGTTTCCGCCTGCCGCTCAACCTGCACCTGAACGGGTCCTTGTGCTTGTACCGCGAGAGTTTCGATAGCGCCCCGCGTCTGACTGATATCCATTTCCAGCTTATTTGCCTGGTTTTCCAGATCGTTGAGCTTTAGTTCGATCACTGGCTGGAATGCATGCTCTTCAAGATCGGTAAACCCGTATCTGCGGCGAACGTCGTCGAGCGACCGCTCTGCCGAATCCAAATCCTTTTGAACGCGAGCCTGCTCGTCATCGAGCCGGGATAATTTTTCCGCCACTTCTTTACGTTTTGTTCCTCCCTGGCCGCCGACAAACAGAGATGCCATTTCATTGACTATAAGTGCCGATTCTTCTTTATCCTCGCAGGTCATCGAAACTACGATTGAATCGCCGTCCCTTTGTGGGCTGGCACCGAAGCTTCTCTCTAAATCCTTGACGGCTTTTCTTATACGGACGTCCTTTATGTCGCCGAAACCTTTAAACCATTTGGTCTGTTGGATTTTGTCCCTGTCAATGAGCTGTTGGAGCATACTCTGGCTCGTCAATTGCATAGCCATCGACAGCCGATAACCGTATTGGATGTCCTGTCCGACAGTAATGGCTTGTATTGCAGTAGGGTCTTTCTCGACGGGAGGGAGCACCTTGATAAAAGTTTGCGCCGTGTACTCTGGCCCGTATATTGAAAACAAAAACCAGCTCACTCCGCCACACCCAAAGCCGAGTATCGTTAGCAGGAAAATCATAAGCCAGTGTCGGCGCAGTATGGCGAGAATTTCTCGCGGCGTCATTCCTTCGGCGGCCCCGCGCGCAGCCATAGCCGGCCTCGGAGTCATCATCCTGGGTTCTACTGCAACCGGTTTTTGTCCTGCGTCTGCCATTTGTCAGTCGATTCTCATAATATCAAAACAAATCATTGTCTTGGCGTTATTGTTACTTTTTGTCATCGCCCTTGTTCCTTCCGAGCCGTTCGATTGCGGCATTTATTCGTTCCTTGTCTGCTTTCTGCATGTTGTCTCCGCCGGCATCCAGCGCTTGCCCATAAGCCGCACGTGCCTGTGTCAATTCACCGAGCTGCTCGTGGGCCTGTGCCAGGTGCTCATACGCCTCTGCGGGCGGCGACAGCCGTCTCGCCTCATACTGTTGTATCGATGTCTGCGAGAACTGCAATGACTCGGCATATTTACCTTTTTTGTAGAGCACAACGGCATAAGTATCTAGGTATTCCGGTTCGTCTGGTTGTATCTCATGAGCCCGCTTGGCGTATTCAAGCGCCTTGTCTAAATCCTGGTTGTTAGTAGCAAGGATGTACGCGATATTATTCAGAACACTGGTATTAGTCGGCATTTTTTCCAACAGACTTTCGTAGACCCCGACAGCATCCTTAAGGTATTTATTATCGGAAGTTTTGCTGAAAGCGAGTATCAGCGTTTCGGCCTTTTGCATCGTGTAATTGAGCCATTGTGGCTGGTCAGGCCCGATTGTCTTAAAACATTTATCGAGATATTCAAGTGCCTTGCTGTAGTCGGTTTTAAGTCGGCACAGGTTATACATAGCCCAGTTTGCCGGGAGCGACTCCGGCTGCATATCGAGCTTTTGCTTGCACATTTGTTCTGTTTCTTGCTCGCCGATTAGTCCGTAAATTTTTCCAAGAATCTGCACGGCCATAGCATCATCGTTGCCTGTTTTTTCGATAGCTTTTTTGCAATACTGCACAGCAGTGATGCGGTCGCCGAGTTTCATTTTGCCCTCCGCCATTTTTAGATACGCGACCGGGGCAAGGTTTCCATCAATGTATTTGCCGGCCTCTTCGAACAACTTGTCCATTTTTCCGGCAGCCGTAATTGCTCGCAGATATCCGCCAAGAGCGTCAGCGTCCGGTCGTCCCTGTTCAATACTTTTTCTCAGTGCGGTTTCATATAATTGTTCCGCCCCGGCAAAATCGCCTGCGCCGCCTGCAAACCCGGCTGCGTGCTTATACCAGTAAACGCTTTCGGGCAATTGTTTGAGAATTTTCGGGTAGAAATCCTCAAGGGCTTCCTTTCGCCCGGCTTGTAAGTAAATTTGTTCGAGCATCGTCCTTGCTTCATCTGGCGCCTGCGGGTCCTCGACCAAGCTTTTAAGCTCGATAGCGGCGTCATCGATGCGCCCGGCCCTCATATAAACCCTCGCGAGTATAATACGAGTCGTTGCTGCGTCAAGGAGGGTCTTGCTTCGTTTAAGGTCCGTGATTGCCTGGTCGTAATCCGCCATAATACCATTAATCTGTCCGCGCAGTTGCCAGGCGGTCGCGTCGCCCTGGTTGCTCTCAAGTCGCTTGTTTACCAGTTCCAGTGCCTCTTTTAGCCGTCCCTGTTTCATAGAAAGCCATGAGCTCAGCAGTAATCCTTTGCCTTCCTGGGGGTATTTTTCCCTGAAACTTGCCAGTTTTTGCTCGGCTTCCTTGATCAATCCGATGTTAAGATAAGTTTGGATCACCAAAAGATGAATTTCAGATGTTTCCGTGGCGGATAACAGTTGTTCGCCATATTTTGTCGCGGCAGTTTTATCGCCGGTTGTTTCCGCAATAAATAACAATCCCTCCAGGACATTTACGTCCTTGGGGTTGGTCTGATAGTACTGCTCTAAAGATTTGCGGGCATCGTCATATCGTCCCGTCTTTATATAATGCCGCCACAACAGTTGCGATTCCTTCGTTCCTTTCAATAACTGCTCCGCCTTTTCCGGCTGGCCCGTTTGTCGATAGTATTCTGCGTAACTCTCGAGTACGACAGGGCTCTGGGGGTCATAGCTTTTCGCCTGTTCCAAAGCCGAGAATGCCATTGCGAGCAGCGCCTGCCGACGTTGGGTATCAGTGTTGTCCAGACCAAGCCGTGTGGCGAGCCGGGCAAGCAGCAGCGCATTCTTCATACTCGGCATATTTTCCTGCAAGCTCTGCCGCAGCGCAAGCGCGCGATTCGGGTCGTTTTCGCTTATGTATTCCGCATAGAAACTCATTAGTTGCACATCGCCCTGATTAAGTGCCATCGCCCAGTCCAAAGCTCCCTTGGTTTCGGCCAGTTGTGATGTCGATACATTATCGCCGAGAGCTTGGTTGCGTTTGTACAGCCGATTGGCATATTCTTTCGCAATGGTCTTGTCCAACGGGGTGGTTTTTGCTGCCATGCTTATGTCGGCAAGCGCGGCCGCCTCATTGCCCAGTGCGGAGTTGATGCGGGACCGCAGCAGATAGCCATACCCGAAAACGGGTCTTTGCGACAATGCGCTGTCTATGCTTGTAAGAGCGGCTTCATATTGTTCTTTCGCAAGAGCGGCTCGAGCCGCGAAAAAGTCCCCTGAGCAATCGTCGTAATTTTCTCGCCTGGCTATTTGCAGGATTTTGTCGATAGTATCCCAGTCCTTTTTTTCCAACCCGATATCAAACAAAGATGTTATTGCTCGACGTTTTGAGCCATCGTCTGCTTGGAGCGAGCCGGTGCCGATGGGTGGAGGGACAAGCTTTCTGAGTTGCTCCGATGCCTTGTTGGAATCGTTGTTAGTTGCGTAAAAAATACCCAGGGAGAGCGCTCGCTTAAGAGGGTCTGCGATGCCGGTCAGGACATCCTCTTTAAGCTGCATAGCCCTTTCGGGAGGGAGTTTTGCCGGGGTCGGCTCGGCGAGAAGCCGTTTGTAAAACAACGCAGTTACATTATCCGGCTGGTATTTCAAATACTTTTCTATTATCAAATTCGCCTGGTCAAGGTTCCCGCTTGCTATCGTGTCATCGCACATCGAGGCGGCTGAGGCAATTTCCAGCGAATTTGGGTCCGCTGAGAGCATAGCATCCATATTTTCGATAAAGGCCGATGCGAGGGTTTTCATCTCTGCCGCAATCTGTTCGGTTGAACGCTGGTCAACCTCTTGCTGCTGCGGCTTTTGTGAAAGGGCATTCATCAGAACCGTGCTGGTTCGCGGTTTTTCCTCTCGGCTAATGATAATTGTGCGTAATACCGTCCCCTTGGTTTCGAGAATAGCTGCTTTAAGCTGCCGCCATGAAAGGTCATGTTGCGGTATTTGGTCAAGACAACGCTCCGCCTCTGCAAATTCTCTGCCGATTATATATGCACGCGTTCGCAATATCCGGCTTCCGTCTGTGATTCCGTATCTTTCCTCGAACAAATCGATATGGGCAAGGGCCGCCTTCCATATACCGGCTTTGAGGAGAAGCTCGGCATATTCCAGTCGCGACTCCGGCCGGGCCGTCTCTATTCCATTTTGTAGAGCGTCGGCGAGAAACTCGCCAACCGCGCCGTTTTCTATGCCATAAGCAAATATTTTTGCAAGCCGGTATGAAAGGCGCGGGTCCGAACGCCCTGCTGCCTTTAGCTGCGTATAAGTTTTGTATAATTTTCGGATGGCAGGCGCGAGGTCGCCTTGTTTGAGTCGAGCGGCGGCAAGCTCGACCATGCCCTGCCATTTAACTACCTGCGGGTCATCGCCGCTGTGATAAAGCTGCTCAATCTGCCTGACCATCTGTTGGGCATTCGTCAATAATTGTTGTCCCTCAGATTCTCCCAGTGACGCGTTTGCATCCATTATCTGGTCGATATAAATGCTGGCGAGTATGCTGAGCATTATTAATCGATTAGTCCTCTTCGCGTCAGACCTGGGACCCGTTGTTTCCTGTGTGTCAGGAAGTAAAAGAGCGTTTTGCGTAAGCTCAATTGCCTTGTTCAAGTCGGTATTTTGGTTTTTTATATGAAACCTTCTTAAGTGCAAATTTGAGGTGATTGCAGCGTAATCGACGTCATTTTTGTCGAGTTCGACAGCTTTTTCTGCCGCTTCAATTGCCTTGTCGAGATAAGCCGGACCGAGACGGTAGTCAGAATAGAAAGCGGCAAGCGCCGAAAACACTTCCGCTTTGGAACCGAATTTAGCGGTAAGTGACAAATACTCCGGTTCCATTTCTAAAAGCTGCTTTTTCTGGTCGGATGACACGGTGCTGGCCTGAGCAAAGCTAAAATTGTGCTTCATATTGAGAAAATTAATGTATGCTTTTACGTCATCCTTTGTTGCTTTTATCCCTTCCTTAAGCAATTCGATTGCCTCTTCCTGGCTTTTAGCTCTCGCCTCCAGGTTTCCTTTCGATGCTTCCATCTCGCCTCTGAAAGCCGTCGCCTGCGCAAGATATCGATACACATCAATGTTTTCCGGCTCGAGCTGTTTTACTTTCTCAAGGTCGGCAACGGCCTGTTTGAGCGTTTCTTCCTTGTTTGTTACCATTCCAAGTATCGCAATCTGTAAATTGGCCTGTCCCCTCATCAGGTGCAAATATGGCCCCAATTTATGCACCGGTTCTCCGCTCTGTTTAAACGCTTCGATTTCCAGTTTCGATGTATCTTCTGTTGCGAGTTCCGCTGTGGCGCTGTTTTCTATCATTTCTATAAACTCACCGGCCTGCGCAGCTACTTCCTGCCACACCCCTCCGGAAACTGTTTGCGCGAATATGTAAAGATATTTCAGCCGGTTATATCTTGCGTTTATGTCCTTTGGGTCGAGACGTACAATCTGGGTCCAGCACCCCATAACGCTACGCCAGTCCTCTGTTTCTATATAAAGATCCGCGAGGCGATGAAGACCTACAACTTTTAGTTCGTCGGTTTTGGAGTAACCGTAGGCCTTTCTGTAATTTCGTTCGGCTTCATTATAAATTTTCTTTTGCTGCTCTTTGTCCGTTGTCTGGCGGGCCGTTGCGATTGCCTCGTCGCCGTATTTTAGGAATTTCTGCGGATTTCTTCTGCTTAGATATATAAGCCCTACAATGACTGCGATCGCCACAAACACAAAAAGCACGGAACCAATCATCGCTAATTTTTTGTTTAGCCGTTTTTTTGCCATCGAATTTTGCTCCTTATATTTTTAAAATTGTTAATGTCATCTGGTCAACCGGCAAAGCAAATCCGTTTTTGATTACCAGTGCCCGCTGGGCCAATGTTCTTTTTCCAGAACCGGTAAAATAACCGACATCAATTTTTCACTTGCCGCAATCGCCTCTTGTTTGTTCGGATAAATTGTCCGCCCGGAGGCGATATTATAGAATTTCCATTCGACCTTTGAAAAGTACGAGTATTTGCTGAATGAATTCCAGTTCAGCGTGTTTCGGACATCATACCTGTCGCCGTATTTGCCGTTGACGCGGAAAGTGTATAGAATCGGGAAGGAAGATGTTCCGCCGGTTAGGATATCCGACTTTGTGTCGGCAAACACGAGGTAACGTGTTTTTATATCCCGCTCGTAAACACCGTTTATGGCTTTGAGCATAACTGTTTCGAATTTTATTCCCTGCAAGCCGCCCCCGATATAACATTCTTCGGGCCTGTGCGGCACTATGTCGGGCAGCGAATAGTAAGTGATGAATAGCGTGCAAAACCGCGTTTTGCTTTCCGCCGGGGCGCTTGTGTCTTCCAGTGCCCACTGAATATAATCTTCGGTCCCGAGGGTGTTAAGAATATCCTGGTTCTCGATTTTCGATTTCTCGACCACTTTGTATGGTGCAAGATTGGATTTGTCAAGGTCGCTTAGGGATTTTTTCAGGGGCAGCGGCTCGTAATGCCTGGAGAACTTCGACATACTTACAGTTGTTATTGCCAGCAGACAGACGCATATCAGAAAAGCCGGCTGCAGGTAGTTGGCTTTAATCGTCTCTCGTATATTCTTCGGCGTTGTCATTGTTATTTTAGTTTCGTTTATTGCTTCGGACTCCTATGCTTTACGCCTGACGATAACATCCGAAACGTTGGACTCATCGTCTTCGACAAACAAGTTTGACATAAACCATGCAATCGCTCCGTAAAGCCCGAACGCTATCGGGAGCATAGCCATTCCCAGCAGGTCGTGGTAGATTCCCTGTGCATATTGCGGGTCACAAAACACATAGATGAGACCGGTTATGGTTACCCTTATAATATTGCAGAGAATTGCTATTGGGATAGTACTGGCCAAAAGCACGAGTCGCTGCCATGCGGGCCTGTAGTGCAAATACGCCATTGCCACACCCAAGGCAAAAAACGTCATCAGTAGGCGCATGCCACTGCACGCCTCTGCCACGTCGAGGGGCGGTTCCAGGGCCTTGCCTTTGTAAACGATGTCTATTACGACCCCGTTGGCTATAGCGTCCATTTTTGGTATCAAATTGAGTGCCGCGGTTGAAGCCGTAGCCGCCCACAGACGCATTGGTATCGTGGCGCTTCTTAATATTTCATCCGGCAGCGGTATCGCGAATATAAGGTATGTGATTGGCAGCCACGTATATTTAATTAATGGTCGGCCGCCGAGGAACAATACCACTCCCCCAAGCACACCAACCGCTGATATTTGTCTGAAGTATCCATATCCCGCCCGGCTGACTGTGTTAAAAACATAAAATAAGATGATGCCCACAAGCAAAAGCAGCCCTAGGTAGTTTGGTTTGGTTCGGGCATTGAGGATTTCCTGCCTGGACTGGTTCAGGAAGTATAAGCTGAAAAGCGGGATGAGGAATCCGTGTGACCAGCTTGGGTCGGTCACCCATTGCTTAATGATGCCGCCTATTTCTTTGTTAAACAGGCAGTAAAGCAGCGTTCCGATTATCACAATCCGGATATATGTGTGCACTCCGAGTTGCCGCCACTGCTCTTTTGGTGCCGAAGCGGTTTCCCGCAACTCGGTTGTGGATGTAACAATATTGTCCGCCATAATCCTCGAGTTTTCACATAATCGGCCGGCGATTGAGGCCATTTTCGGTATCCAGCCGCTTAAAACACAATCAACTGCTGCGCGGCTCGTTTAGTTGACGAAGTTACGGTCATAAACGAACCCGAAACCATAAGTCGCCCTAAAGGCATTTCGCAACACCGCCCGCCATCTGGCCGATGGATGTGTCCCGACGTTGATTAAGTCGTTTGGTTTGATAAAGAAGTCCGGCTGTTCGCCCGTTGCGATTTTATCCAGATCCACCATAACGATTTCTTCACGTTTCTTGCCAATTCTTCTGACGACCTCGCAATTTTTTGGCCACGCCAGTTGTCCCAGACCACCCGCTGAGGCAATAGCCATTTTCAGCGTCATAGGCCGGCCCGTTATGTTAACAAAGCCCTGATTATTTACGTTGCCCATAATACAGAATTCGCCAATAATATCAACAGGCACGTGAATAGTATCGCTTGGTCTGATTACGATATTATAACGAGGGTCTCCGCCAAGGAGTTTGTCTGCGGGAACTCTTATGATTCGCCTCTGTGTGCCTCCGGAGCCGATTTGCTCCCAGCCGGCCGTAGCAGGAGCAGGTTCTTTGGCAGCTTGTGGCGGCTGCTTGGGTTGCCCAACCTGTTCCTGAGGTTTTTGGGGCTCGCCTACCTGTACCGGAATCCATCGGCCATCCTGGAATATCCATTCAATCCGGCCTTCGTTTGCAGATGATGGAGGGCTGGTGGGGGAAACCGGACGACGGTCTGTCTGATTGCTACCCTCGGATTCCTGTAACGTTTCTGGTAATGCGGCTTCATCAAGCTCGTTGGCTGTGGCCATTTCCGTTGAGGCGATGACAATGTTGTTGCCTGCGCCGCGATTTGCCATTGGAGCGATTACGTCCAGCATTTCGTCCGGTTTCTCGGCTGGTGGGGCTGCTGGTGGCGGGGCGGCTTTCTCGGTGTCTGCTTTGGGTGTTTCTGTCGAAGGCGGGGCCGTTTCAGCTGACGTTTCTTTGCCCGTAATTGGTCTGGACACGTATATGTAACTTATATTGAACTGGCTTATGCCGCCCGCGATTGCCAGTGCATCCGCCAGCCGATAATCGTAACGGGGTATATCATATAGGCCGGGCTT
Organism: Sedimentisphaerales bacterium; assembly: GCA_049516395.1. Lineage (GTDB taxonomy): Bacteria > Planctomycetota > Phycisphaerae > Sedimentisphaerales > Anaerobacaceae > Fen-1362. Next base: position 409,399 of record JBEKTD010000002.1, read on the forward strand.
CGGAACGCCATTGCCCAGAATAGAGAACAGCCGGCTTTGGGATTTGAACAGGACTACTGTTACCGAAGGCGATTTCAGGATGTTGGGTGAGAGAATCTGTTTTATTTCCTCTTCCAGTTGTGATTCGGTCAGCCCGCCCGCGTTCACCACTCCGACATCCGGAATAGATAATTTGCCTGTTTCGGTAATAACAAACTGGTTTGAATACAAAGCGCCTTCCTGGAACAGCTCAAAAATGCTTATGTTGACAGCATCGCCGGGGCCGAAGACGTAATCGGTATCGTATGCGACGACATCGGCGGGTTTGGGGTCCTCGCCGGCTTCCCAGGCAGCGGACGTTTCCTCTGCCACGCCCAGTGAATCAAGTATCACGTTCACTGCCGGAACTGGCTTAAATCTGCCGACTTGGGTGGGGTCCCAGAACTTGACATCGCAACCAACCGCGCAGACGCATAACGCAAGCAGGGAAATGACCGAAGATGCTGTCTTTATTTTCTTCATATCCTTGAATTTATCGGCTTAGGACATACACAGCTTTACCTGTCTTGCCCAGATTCTAAGTGTGAATAGCTTCGATTTTGGCTTTAAAAACCGCTCCTCAAAATAGCTGCGCACACCAAAGCCCGCAAAAAGCGATATATAGGCCTAACTTCTTATATTGAAAAGAGTTACGCATATACTTTGCCTGAATGTTCCAAGGCAAAAGCAAAGCGTTGCGTGTGCTCACCTCACCCCGAGATGACCTCCATGACACTACAAACCCCGATTTACCGGGACCTATCGAACAATGCCCCTATCTACTCTTAAAAGCGGGCATTTGTTCATTGTCGTTTTATCATTTGGTGCGTCCTATAACAAGGGGTTTGGTAATATAGATAAGATGGGCAATTGCGTCAAGAGAAAAAATGGCAGAACCAAAATTTTTTTCGTCCGAGAGCGAAAAAATTGTCAAATTTAATGGTTTTACGCGCTTACCATGCAAAAGTCTTTTGCCAGGCCTGTTTGAGCGAATTAATCTTGGCGTTAATGACTTTTTGGCCTCGGATGTTCTTTATTACTAAGTTTTTAGTGTCAGTTACCTTTGCAATTTGGCCAAATGGCAGATTTAACATCAGTTTGGCAAAGGGGTTATAGTTTTCCGGCTCGACCTCTACGATGTATCGTGAGTTCGACTCGCTGAACAACTGGGTACTGGTTTGGCTGCAATCTTTGGTTTTTGGCAGTCCTCGCAGGTCGGCTTCGATACCCAGTCCGCCCGCAAATGCCATTTCGGCAAGCGCAACCGCCAGCCCCCCTTCCGAACAGTCATGGCAACTGGCGACCAGTCCTTTGGCAATTGCTTCGGCAATCCTCTTTGCGATTTTCGGTGCTAATTTGAGGTCAACTTGTGGCACATTCCACAGTTTTGAGTTTTGAGTTTTGAGTTTTAAGTTTTCATAATGTGAGCCGGCAAGCTCGTTTTTGGTTTCGCCCACGATGAAAAGCAGATTGCCCGGTTTTTTGACGTCCATTGTTACGCACTTGCCGACGTCATCGACTAAGGATATCGCGCTGACCAGCAGTGTCGCTGGGATAGAGATTCGTGTGCCGTCGTCGCGCCTGAATTCATTGTTGAGAGAATCCTTGCCTGAGATGAACGGCGCATCGAACGCGATTGCCCCGTCGTAGCAGGCTTGGGCCGCGCGCACTAATGTGCCTAATGTTTCCGGTTTTGTGCAGTCGCCCCAGCAGAAATTATCCAGTAGCGCGATGCGGTCGGTCTTTGCGCCGACGCAGACAAGGTTTCTGATTGCTTCGTCTATCCCTGAAAGAGCCATCCAATACGGGTCGATGTCCCCATAGCAGGGATTCATTCCGCAGCTTATCGCGACGCCGCGGTCGGAATTATATTTTGGTCTTATGACAGCCGCGTCGCCGGGGCCGTCATTGGTGACGCCGGTCAGGGGCTTGATGACCGACGCACCCTGCACTTCGTGGTCATACTGACGAATTACCCATTCTTTGCTCGCGACGTTATAGGAGCCGAGAATTGCGAGAAGCTCTTCATTGTAGCTTGCTTTTTCTTCCGTCCCCTGTCCTCTGTCTTCTGTCTTCTGTCCCCGTGAAGCCCAGACAGCTTTTCTGGAGTACTTCGGGACGCCATCGTGCAAAAACTCCATATCGAGTTCGCCGACAAGAATTTCTTTGTATCGGAGCTTCAGTTTTTTATCGCCTGTGAATGTGCCGATAACAGTGGCCTCGACGTTTTCGCCTGCGAAGATTTTCATTATCGCGTCGAGGTTCTCTGGCTTTACGGCGATGACCATTCGCTCCTGCGCTTCGCTAATCCAGATTTCGGTGTAGTTGAGGCCCGCGTATTTGAGCGGGACTTTGTCGAGGTCAACTTCCGCGCCCAAATCGGCACCCATTTCACCAACCGCGCTCGATAATCCGCCTGCGCCGCAATCGGTGATTGCCTCATATAAACCTTGTTCGTTTGCCTGAATGAGGACATCTAACATTTTCTTTTCGGTGATGGCGTTGCCGATTTGCACTGCGTGCGAGAAAATCGTTTCGTGTTCGTGGGTCATTTCGCCCGATGAGAACGTCGCCCCGTGAATTCCGTCTCTGCCCGTTCTGCCTCCGACTACGATAATGAGGTTGCCCGCCTGCTGGTGTTTGAAGCATTTATTTTTATCCATTATGCCTATGTTGCCGCAGAAGACCAGCGGGTTGGCGATGTACCTGTCGTCGAAATAGATTGCGCCGTTGACGGTGGGGATACCCATTCTGTTGCCGTAATCGCGAACGCCTGCTACGACGCCCTTCATGATTCGTCTGGGATGTAAGACGCCCTTGGGAACATCTTCGAGCTTCATATTTGGGTCGCCGAAGCAGAAAATATCGGTATTGGCGATTGGCCTTGCGCCCATTCCTGTGCCCATCGGGTCGCGTATGACGCCGCCTATGCCCGTGGCTGCGCCGCCATAAGGGTCGAGTGCGGATGGGTGATTGTGCGTTTCGACCTTGAAACAAACCGCGGATTCATCGTCGAAATCAATTACGCCCGCGTTATCGGCGAAGACGCTTATGCACCAGGGCTTGTTTAAATCCTTTGTGGCTTTAAAAACAGTTTCTTTTAGCAGGTTATTGAACTGGATATGCTGGCCGTCGATTTCCATATCGACTTTGCTTTTGAGTGTTTTGTGGACGCAATGCTCGCTCCAGGTTTGCGCGATTGCTTCAAGCTCGATATCCGTCGGCTCCCTGCCGATTCGTTTGAAGTAATCCTGAATCGTTTTCATTTCCACTGCGTTGAGAAACAGGTCTTTTTCTTTACTGAGATTAACTAACCCCTGCTCATCAAGGTCTCGTATCGGCAGGTGGACTAAATTCAGTTCGTATGGTTTGATATGCGGGCTTGGCGGCTCGGTATCGTTGCCGACAACGCAGACCTCGATACAGTCGTTGGCTAAGATTTTCTTGGCGATTGTGTCGATTTGTTTGCTGTTCAATTCTCCGAGCAGGACGTATTTTCTGGCGGTGCGGACGCTATCGGGTTTTATGCCCATATCGTTCATTGCGCTGGTTACGGATTCCGCGACGGGGTCTGTAACGCCGCTTTTGAGATGCACTTCCATCAAAGTTGCTTTTGCCAGTCCTGCCGGTGCGCCGCTTCTGCCTATGTAATATTCTTCACAAACGGGGTCCGCCAGAAGCTCTTTTGCAAGCCGGTCGGCGAAGTCCTTTTCGAAGTCCGCCTCAATGAGATAAACGCGGGCGAACTGCACCGCTTCGACAGCGTTTATCCCGAATTCCTTTATATCAGTAAGAACGCTGGCCCCCTGCACGTCGGGGAAACCCGCCTTGTTGCATACCTCAAATCGCCATTGTTTCACAGTGATGTTACCTCACAATTTAATGATAAGGTTTGAAAGTTCATCGGATTATACGGCGGAGCGATTGAGCCGTCAAGAAACGTGAAGTACTGGGAAAAACTGGGTCTTGATCCCGGTAATCTTGCCGGCGGCCAAAATCATTCAGATAAATTCTTAAGTTTCTTTCCCTTGAGATCCGGAAACCCCGCTCCATGGTCGATTATCGCCGTCACTTCTCCTTTGTCATTCTTAATGAAGGTTAATTGCACACCATCAGTCTTGATGAAGAAATTCGTTTCCGATTCGGGATAAATATCGAACGCACCTTGGAGAACATCCTTGCCCCAGGATTGCCCGACCAATTGCTCTCCTTCTCGCCAGATCGTCAGTTTGATTCCAGTGGGATGCGCGGTGTCCGGCGCAAATTCGTAGTGGCCGACGACGATATCAAGAAGTTTTGTGTCCAGCTTGATGGCAACACGCGGTTTGGGCGATTCAGGTATCTTAGGCGGCTCATTGGATATTTTTTTGTAAGAAAATACTTTGCCTTGGTAGTCCATTTTCAAGCAGGTCACTTTGCCCCAAACGTTCCTAGAAAAGGTCATGGGACGACCGCTCAACCTTTCAAAAAAGCGGGTTTCCGATTCCGGCAGTAATTCGTCGGCGATAGGCGGCAATAATACATTAACCGGCCATGATTTTGGTCCTGTGGCCTGGGCGAAGAGCCGATTCCCTTCAAGCCGAATACCGATGCCTGATTGGGAGCTCGCGCCATCTGCATTGTATTGCCCCACATACGAATCGTAAAGCTGGCTGCTGATTTTTGTCTCCTTTGGTCGTAGGTCCGACCGCCATTCGCTTTCGAGTAAAAACTTGCCTATAGCGCGAGGGTCAGGCCAGTCCATCGAAGAAGACAAGACCACCGCGCCTCGCCGCCGCGTCTTGTCGAAACCGACGAACGCGCTGAAGCCGTCCGTGGCTCCGTCATGCGAGATGATTTCCCTTCCCTGTGCATCAAAATCAACCATCCACGCTAAAGCAATGTTCATGTTTTGAATTGCGGATTGAAAGTGAACCGCATGTGTTTTTTCCATCAACTGGGTCAAACCGGACGGCGTCAGGCCGAGGTTGGCCGAGACATATTTCAGCAGGTCATTGGCCGTCGAGCGCAACGCGCCGGCGCCCACCAGGACCCCAATATCCAAAATCGGGACAGAGTAGCCGAATTCATTGTGACCGGTGGTGAAGCAGGATTTCAGTTCGGGCGTCAGCGTAATCCGCGTGCTGTTCATCTTTAACGGCTTGCAAATCCGCTCCACCACGAGCGATTCGTAGTTCATCCCCGCTTTCAGCGTGATGACATGACCCAGCAACCCCATTCCCAGGTTGGAATAGTCGAACTTCGCTCCCGGGTCACGGGTCAATTTGTAGTCGGACAGGAAGGCATACAACTTCTCAATGGTATAATCAGCAGCGAGATTATCCGCACGTCTGGGGTCGAAGTTGTCGGGCATCTTTGGAAGCCCGGAGGTATGAGTGGCCAGTTGGAGCAAGGTGATTTCCTTGCCGTTGTGGGTCGGCATCTTGACCGAGGCGGGCAAATACTTTGCCACGGGATCATCGAGCTTCATCTCACCGCGCTCAATCATGTCTTGTAGCAACAGCCCGGTAAATGTTTTGGTGACGGAACCGATCTCGAACAGAGTATCGCCATTTACATCCTGGTCGGTGCCGTTATCCATTTTCCCGTAACTGACAATGCTGCTGCCATTCTCGTCCACGATACCGACGACGATGCCGACATCCCGCTTTTCAACTTCAATGCGATGCTGCAGAAACGCGTGGATGGCATTGGTGAATTCCTCCGCCGAAGCGCGAAAGGGAAATGCTGTTAACAATATTGTGAAACAAAGGACTCGGCCGGGGGTGATCATTTTTTTGTCACGCTTTATTAAATCAGTTCCTTCCTGTTCATTTTGTATTCTACGAGCTTGCTGCGTTTTGTCCTTGCGGCGTCGAGCAGCTTCTCAATCCTTTTTCTGTCGCCAGCGCGAATCGCTTTTTTTAGTTTCGCAAGCTCCGCGGCCAACCGGTCAATTCCGCGAGTGATATTTTGAGTGTTGGTCATCAGTACATCCGCCCAGATATTGGCGGGGCCTGAAGCGATTCGCGAACTATCCATAAAACCCTTGCCCGCGAATTTCAATTCTTCGGCGTTACTGGCATTGACCAGCGCTGCTGCGGTAATGTGCGGCAAATGACTAACGTCGGCGAAAATGCGGTCGTGTTGGGCGGGCGTCATTATTTTAACGAAGCAACCCAGCGCTGACCAGAATTCTTTCACGATTCGCACGGAACATTTATCTGTATTTTTTGAAGTAGTCAGGATACAGAGTGCCTTATAGAAAAGGTCATCCCTGCAAAACTCGACGCCCCTTTGTTCGGAGCCGGCGATTGGGTGCGAGCCGACGTAGTGAACGTTTTTTGGCAGGCATCTGGCTGCCCAGTGATGCGGCATTAGTTTGGTTGAGCCGACGTCTGTTACGATACAACCGGCGGGCAGCGCATCGGCGATTTGGTGGAAGGTGTCCTCAAAGTTGCCTATAGGTGTCGCGAGGATGACTAAATCAGCGTCTTTGACGCTCGCTTTTATGTCGTCGAAGACCTCATCGACCACTTTTAGCCGGCGCGCCTTTGCGCGGGTGCTTGGTCTGTGGGAAAACCCCGCAGTTTTGACGCCGGAGAGCGATTGCGATACGGCTAAACCCACGGAACCGCCCAATAAACCCAACCCGATGACTGTTATTTTTCTTAAGTGCTGCATAATCAAGACCTTACAAACGTTAGCGAACAGCGGGTAGCGTACAGCGTTCAGTTTTGGCTGACCCAGTCGAGTCGTTAAACCTATCCACTATCCACTACACGCTATCCGCTGACAGGTGTCGGTGTCAATTTTTTTCTTTCATTTGGGTCGCGTTCATGCTACCATAGGTGTCCGCTCGATAGATATCAAATGACAAATAATCGCACTTGTGTGCTTATATTGTAAGTTAGGACAGATTAGGAACGAATGGCGACAGCGCAGGATAAAAATCCTGAAAAAATCGGTAGCGGCGACTACCTCGATTTTGAGCAGAAAGTGGCGGACTTCGACAGCCAGATGGAGGAGTTGCGCCGCCTAAGCTCAATAAAAGGGATTGATTATTCCGCGGAGATTCGCCAGATTCAACTTGACCAGGTGGCCGAACTGAAGCGCGTTTATTCACAGCTCAACGCATGGCAGACGGTGCAGGTTGCGCGACATCCAAAAAGGCCCCTGCTGCCGGATTATCTGAATCTGATGGTAAAGGATTTCCGCGAGCTTCACGGCGACAGGTGTTTCGGCGACGACCGGGCAATGGTTACGGGGTTCGGCCAGATAGGCAGAGAAAAAGTTCTGGTTGTGGGCCAGAACAAGGGGCGCGGGCTGAAGGAAAAAATGGCGTGCAATTTCGGCTGCGCCAATCCGGAAGGTTATCGCAAGGCGATAGCCAAGATGAAATTCGCCGCGAAATTCGGCATACCGATTGTTACGCTTATCGACACTCCCGGCGCGTATCCCGGAATCGGCGCAGAGGAACGTGGCCAGGCACAGGCGATAGCTGTCAATTTATTTGAGATGTCCCGATTGCCGGTGCCTGTAATCTGTATCTGCATAGGTGAAGGCGGTTCGGGCGGCGCGCTTGGCATCGGCGTCGGAGACCGGCTTGCGATGCTGGAGTTCGCGTATTATTCGGTGATTTCGCCTGAGGGTTGCGCGGGCATTTTGTGGCGTGACGGCTCACAGGCACCCGAGGCAGCCGAAGCGCTTAAACTGACAAGCAAAGATTTGCTCAAGTTGAAGCTCGTCGATGAAGCGATAGCCGAACCATTGGGCGGAGCTCATCGAAATATCCACGATACCGTTTATAATGTTGAGCAATACATTACAAGGACCCTTGCTGTTCTAAAGCGGACAAAGATAGAAACGCTGCTGGAAAACAGATATGCCAAGCTGCGGGCCATAGGCGGCGAGCCGACGGCCATTCTGCGGGATAAAACGCACAAGACAAAGATAAAGACCATAGAGGTTAAGCGGGGCAAAGCAAAATTGCTGACCACAAAAGTTTGAGTCGCACGACTCAGGCAAGACGGGGAGACGGACTTATTGAGTATTAAGAGGACTGTTTAGCGATAGTTATTATTTACCCTTCGTGGTCGCTTTCAGCTTCAAACTCTGCGCCGCTGTCATGTTCCACTTCCGGTTCGGTTTCCTCTTCTTCGTCGGATTCCGGTTCGGTGCCGGCTTCGTAAGGTGGAATCTCGCCTGATTCATCAGCTTCACCGCCAAACTGATGACCTTTCTCTTTCATTTCCGCACAGGCGACGCAGTAGCGAGCCCAGGGTATTGCATTAAGCCGGGCCTTGGAAATCGACTCGCCCTTGCCTTCGCAAACGCCGAATGTCCCTTCACCGATACGGCCAAGCGCATCGTTGATTTCCTTGAGCATCTTCTTTTCGCTGTCCATCAGGTCCAGGGCGAATTCCTGTTCGAAGTTATCTGAGCCGGCGTCGGCCATGTGGAAAGGCATGCTCGACAGTTCGCTTCGCTCCTTTTTGAAAGTTTCATCTTCCATAGTGGAGACATTGCCGAGCAACTCACTGCGCTTGGCGAGCAGCAGTTCCCTGAATTTTTGTATCTCTGCCGCTGTCAGGCCGTTCTTGTTGCTTTTACTTGTCTTATTGGTTTTTCGCTTTGCCATTTTATTAACCTGTCCGTTCTTCAATGATAACTCAAATTCAGCGTTGCTCACCCGACCCAGGCCTTTCCGCTGATATTATCTACGTTGGAGTCGGGCGCAAGATTATATGAATCTTTCGTCGCCCCACAACTAAAATTCCGCCGGGCAAACCCAAATTCTTTCGACAATAAGAACCCCCTACTTTGCCCAAAATGGTTTTTCGTGAGGATTTTATTGCTTGCTAAAACGAACGGTCGCTATCCAGGATAAATGTTACCGGGCCATCGTTTATGCTCTTTACCTGCATATTTGCGCCAAAAACCCCTTTGGCGACCTCCAAACCCTTATCGGCAATCAAGTTAGCCGTTTTGTCATACAATTGTTCGGCAATCGCCGGTTCGGCGGCACCGTCAAATCCGGGCCTGCGACCCTTGCGGCAATCGCCCTGAAGCGTGAAATTGCTGACTAATAAGACTTGGCCGTTTATATCCTGTATGCTGAGATTCATTTTACCCGCATCGTCCGCAAATATCCGCAGGTTAGCTATTTTTTCGGCCATAAACTCAGCATCAGCTTGGCCGTCGGGTTTTCCCACACCTAAATACACGAGCAACCCCCTGCCGATTTGGCCTGCAACTTTCCCGGCCACATCGACAGTCGCACTCGATACCCTTTGTATAACAGCCCGCATACTAACCACCGTCCCAAAACAACCATATCTTAATTGATTATCGACGATTGATTATTGATAAATACACGGATAAATCGGTCGCGGTTGTCATTTTCAAATCATTAATCATCAATTACCAATTATACATATCCCCCCTTTCGTCGATATAGCAACAAACAATCAGGGGTTAAAGAATGTTTACCCAGACAGTTGATATTGCTCAAAATCTTACCCGAAAGGCTCCTAAGGAGGAACTATATGGTCTTGCTGTGGATACAGCCGTTTTATTTTCGGACCATAAAGGTGTTTACGGGCGACGGATTGAAAAACATCAGCGAAAACTTTTAGCCAAACTTAGTTTCCTTGCGCCGTTTCTTGAACCGGGCGAAAGAATCCTGCACGTCATATCCGGCTGTTCACCGGCAACTTTCGTCGAGCAGTTGCTTACGGGTCTTCTGCTTCAGCCGTTAAAACGATCCTTGTTTGCCATTACAAACAGGCGAATGCTTCATGTGCCAACAACACGCAATCTGCGGCACCGGTGGTCTGTTGCGCAAGTACTATATGCAGATTGTCGCTTTATTCGGCTGAGATGGACGACCCTTATCATAAAATACAAGAGCGGCAAAACGGAGAGGTTCCGCTGCATCGGCAGAAACGGCAGAAAGAAAACGAGGGAGTTGCTAAGGGATATGCCGCTCAAGGGGCAATCAAGCCCGACAATGGAAAGAACGCATTTGTGCCCAAGGTGCACCAAGCCGCTTATAAAGGACTATTACGCCTGTCCCAACTGTTCCCTGGAATTTAAGAAAAAGTCCTGGGCTACGATACTGTCGATGGCGTTTCCCGGCGGCGGCTATTTTTACGTCCGCCACCCAATAATAGGATTATTAGAAGCTATTATGGAAACAATAGTGCTTCTGCTGCTTGCCGTATCAGCGACGGCGTATTTTATCAGCACCCCTTCCGCTCCTCGCAGCATCACCCAGGCGATTATGCTGTGCGCCATTATTCTGGGGTTCGAAAAGACGGTTACGGCCCTGTTTTCAAATAAATGTGTCGAAGATTTTATTCCAAAACAGCGGCACGTTGAAGTGCTGATAGAGCAATCGGCCTCTCGTAAATCCCCGGACGACTCCAAAGAGCCATTCGCTGTCGGCTGGCGCTCGATGTAAGTTCAATATCGAAGCCGATTCAAAAAACTTATCCTAAAGCTCCTTTGATTTCCCAAATTACCTAAAACGATACCGTTAAGGGCTGTTTTTATGGGACTGGATAAACAGCAAAACATTATTGGTGTAAATACAACAAATCAAATTCAAAGTAACAATTTTAAAACCCATTTTTCAAGTATCAAGATTTTTGGGCGTGTTTCACGTGAAACATTGCTTTTAAAAAGATGCGAATGGTATCTCTTATTGCTATGTCTATGGAGAATGGACAGTCGATTATTCTTGGTGCCTCAATGACGAAGCTAAATGAAGATAGATACGCATTTTGCGACTTTGATATTTTAAAAAGGGGAGCTTGAATGTTCTCCGGGGGTATGAAAACTTGTGCAGGCGAACAGGGGCAAATATTGCTATTGATGGATTTGTGCAGTTGCGGCGTTACTGGTGATGCTGGCAAATTCCAACTCTTTCTTTATATTTAACCTCACTCGATTAATCAAAAGTTAAAAATCAGCTGCTTCAATGGTTGCACGGTTACATTAGGGCGGGCGATGCTGCCCTCCTGCAATTGTTTCACGTGAAACAATTTTTTGTATAACGAGCGATTTTTTTCTGGCATCACTGGAGAGTTTCCGCTACAAACACCGAAATATTTTGTGAAGCCCTGAATAAGAATATGGTGTGTGAAATAACCTGGAGCTAGGGTTGGCACAGGGAAAAATCAGATTATTGAAGGAGCGAAATAATGACTGAGAAGACAGACAAACCCAAACATCTCGGCAGGGGGCTGGCATCACTGTTGGGTCCTATAACCACGACAGCAAACGAATCTCCCTTACAGATTCCTATAGCCGAAATAAACGCTAACATCTTGCCAAATAAGGAGTTACATGGTTTGTTTCGAGAAATAAAAGTTGATGAAATCGAAGCAAATCCATATCAGGTTCGTTCTTTTTGGAACGAACAGGAGTTGGCGGAGTTAGCGCAGTCAATCAAGGCAAAGGGTGTGATTCAGCCGGTGATTGTCAGGCCTATGGGTTCTGGTTATCAGTTGATAGCGGGTGAAAGGCGTTGGCGGGCGGCAAAAATAGCGGGGCTTCAGACAATCCCTGCGATTATCAGGCCCGTTAAAGATGATGAGATGCTTGAGTTGGCCCTGGTGGAGAATATCCATCGAGCGGACCTGAATCCTATTGAGCGGGCAAGTGCCTATCAGAGATACTTAAGCACGTTATCACTAACGCAGGCCGACGCAGCTCAACGTCTGGGCGAAGACCGGTCTGTTATTGCTAACTACTTGCGGCTGCTGGACTTACCGACTGAAATCAGGCAAATGCTCATCGATGGTCAGCTCACAATGGGGCATGCTCGCGCGATACTGGCGTTGCCGACCGATGAATTAAGGCGAAAACTTGCGAATCGTGCGATGGCAGGCCGGCTAAGCGTAAGAGAAGTTGAACGGCTGGTTAGGCAATACTTGACCGCAAATGATGCGCAGAAAATGAAAATCAGGACGAGGCCGGTGCATATCCAAGACCTCGAAAGCCGGCTAAGCAAAGAGCTTGGAACCAACGTGGCGATAGAAACCCGCAAAAACGGAAAATGCGGAAGGATTGTCGTCGAGTTTCATTCGCTCGAAGAATTTGATAGAATAATGCAGCATATCGGCATAACAAGCACCGAGGAAATTTAGAATGAGTATGAGATGTATTTAACTGCCCCGACGCGGGCCCGACGAAAGGTATGGAATATGAGATGCCGGAAAAGAGAGGTAGATATTGTGAATCTGATAAATTATGAAAAATCAGTAATATTCCTGAGTTTTATTTTATGTTTTTGTCTTGTCGGACCAGGCGATTTACGGATGGCGTATGGGCAGGGGACTTTGGTGGAGACAGTCGGGACGATGGAGATAGGTCAGGAAGTTGATAATGGCGTTAATCAGAACGCGCCGAAAGGGACGGTTGATACGAAAAAACCGACACAAGATACAAATAATGTGACAAAACTGCCCAACCGTGCGCCGGTGAATGCGCCGGTCAAACCCATACCGGCGGAGACGCCGACGGCCGCCCCCGCTATGACTGCGGATACAAATGTTCCCGACGTAAACGATTTCAACTCGTTCAAGCGGGAAATTGACCGTATCGATATGTCTGCCCGTAGCGAAGATACTCAGTGGCTTGGAAAACAGGAGAAAAAAGCGGAGCTTGCCCAGGCGATGAATAATGTCGTTGTCGCGGAATTGAGATTTCTACGAAAAGTCGCAGCGGAAACAAACGACGCAAACACCGTAGAGGCAATTGACCTGGTGTTGAAAAAGAGGCAGGACCGCTTGCAAAAACTGGTAACCAAACTTGAGAATGAAACGAAGGAAGAGCGCCAACAGCAACGCGAACGTAGAACACCCAGGACGGGCGGTATGCAGCAGCAGGGCCAGCCCCAAACCGAACGTCCTGCCAGGAGCACGAATCCGGTGCAGCGTGCAAAGGAAACCGTTAACCAGGAGCAGCAATAACAGATGACGATATCCTGGCCGGTATTATTATCAAAACGGCAGCGTGGTTATAGTTGACCTGCTATCGAATTGGCCGCATAATAGCCCCCTTGATTTCCGACGACGGGGATATCTGCTGAAAGTTTATGGCGAAGGATATGGAAATAAAATCGAGGAGCCGTGCGGCCGAGATAGCCAACACACTTGAATGGCTTATAACGGCTTTTGCGCTGGCGTTTGTATTTCGCGCGTTTGTAATGGAGGCATTCCGTATCCCGACGGGCAGTATGGCCAGCACGCTGCTCGGCGCGCATTACACGATGCGATGCACGCAGTGCGGCTATAAGTACTACTACGGACAAAATATTTACGCGCCTGCACGGCTCAGGGGGACGACCAGGCAGGAATATTCTCGCTGCCCGAGCTGCGGTTATTATCAGATAACGGCGGGCGATATGGCCCCTTCGAGCGGCGACAGGATACTGGTGCTGAAGTGCATATACCAGTTCGAGGAGCCGAAGCAGTGGGATGTAGTGGTGTTCAAAAACCCGCTTGACCCGACGGAAAATTATATCAAGCGACTGGTTGGCCGCCCCGGCGAGACGGTCGAGATAATCGACGGAGACGTGTATATCAACGGGCAAATAAGCAGGAAGCCGGCGAAGGTGCAGGAAGAATTGTGGATGCCTGTTTACGGCAATGATTACCAGCCGGCCAGGCAGGATGAGCCGACGTTCAACGGGCACAAGTGGCGGCAGCCGTTCCGGGGCTCGGACGGTACAAAATGGAGAGTGGATGACGCCAGTCCGACGATTTTCCGGCTAAGCGGAGACCCAAACGAGGAATATTCGCTTGTTTATGATACGACGCAAGGCAACGATTTCAGGGCCACGTACGCTTACGATGAGCTTTTTGACTATAAATTTATGCCCTATTGCAGCGACCTGATGGTTCGGTTTTTAGTCAATACGAGCAGGCCTGAGGGCTTCGCGGGGGCGTCATTGAGTAAATATGGGATACAATACACTGGAAAAGTTGATTTTTCGGGACAGATGACAATATCGCGGCTTGCCAACGGCAAGGAAGACGTGCTGGCCACCAAAGCGACCGGTTCGCCGGCGGTTGACAGTCCGAAGATGTTCAGGTTTGCCAACGTTGACCACGAGCTGGTTCTTGAGTTCGGGGATGAAAAGCTGGTTAATGACCTTGGTCGCGGCCCTAATGACGTTGGGGAAAGAAGAACGGAAATTGAGCCGGAGGCGAAGATTTTCGGCGCGGGCGAAATCACTGTTTCTCACCTGGCGTTGTTCAGGGATATTCACTATACCGGCAGGAACCCCAACAATAATGAACGTGGCAGGGCAACTGAGAACAACCCGCTGACGCTCAAAGCCGACCAGTTTTTTATGCTGGGCGACAACAGTCCGCGCAGCGAAGACGGCAGGTGGTGGGCTCGTCCGGGCAAAGGAAACAACGGGGAAGTTTATGCCGAAGGGATTGTTCCCCGTGATTATCTCGTCGGCAAAGCGATTTTTGTATATTGGCCCGCCGGTTTCAAACCCTTACCAAGATTTCCCCTGGCGATTGTTCCCAACGTTGGTGAAATCCGGTTCATTTACGGCGGCTCGGATAAAACTATGTAACGCCCGATTCGTATATCGCGATTGTCCGAAGCAGTTGGAAACAGGATTAGGACGAATGATTTTTTGTGAACCTGCCTAACGGGAAAAAGAATCTGGTTTGGCCTATTTGAGCGGAGAATGTCCGGACGCCGAAGACGCTTTCGATTCGCTCGGTTGTGAGGATTTCACGCGTTGGGCCGAAGTTGTAGCCGCCGTCGGCGGATAGTAGCAAAATCATATCACTGTATTGTGCGGCCAAATTAATATCGTGCGTAACCGACACAATCGTCTTTTGTTTCTCGATTTGCATTTTTTTCAGCAGGTCATAAATGCCGACCTGGTGTTTCATATCCAGAAAGCTCGTCGGCTCATCGAGGAGCAAAATAGGCGTTTGCTGTGCCAGCGCCCGTGCGATGAATATTCGCTGGCGTTCGCCGCCGCTGAGATGCCCCAGAGGCCTGTCGGCGAATCGTGCGGTATCGGTCATCTCAAATGCCTCAGCTATCGCTTCCCTGTCGGCGTCGGTCTCGAATGCCAGCGCACCCAAGTAGGGCGTTCTGGCCATTGAAACAACCTGTGCCGCGGAAAATTCAAAAACCGGCACAAATTCCTGACGCACGACGGCGATTTTTTTTGCGAGTTGCCTGACGGAGTACGAGGTTGTCGGCTCCGAGTCGATTTCGATTGAGCCGGAAGCTGGTTTGAGAAGGCCCGATAGCAGATTGAGAAGTGTCGTTTTGCCCGCGCCGTTTGGGCCTGCTATTGATAAAAATGTGCCTGTGGGAATCTCAAAGCTGAGATTCTTTAGTATCTGGGCTTGCGGCCCGTAAGAAAAACCAAGATTTTCAACTTGTATGCAGATGCTCACCCCGTTAGAAATTGCCGAGGAGTGTGAGATATTTGGGGAATTATTATTTCTAACGGGGCTCATCGCAAAACCCCCACTTTCTTGCTGTATCTGGAAAGCAGGATTAAAAATACTGGTCCGCCGATGATTGCGGTTATCACGCCTACCGGCAACTGGGCCGGGGCGATTATCGTGCGGGCGATTGTATCGCAAATGACAACAAATGCCGCGCCGAGCAGCGCGCTTGTGGGTAATAACTGACGATGGTCGGGGCCGAATACAAGGCGAACCGAATGCGGAA
This sequence comes from Sedimentisphaerales bacterium, assembly GCA_049516395.1. Taxonomy (GTDB): domain Bacteria; phylum Planctomycetota; class Phycisphaerae; order Sedimentisphaerales; family Anaerobacaceae; genus Fen-1362. The sequence continues at coordinate 425,125 of JBEKTD010000002.1, forward strand.
CGACTAATCCGACGAAACCAACCAGCCCGCTTAATCCGACAGCAACGGCGGTTATGAAAGACGCGAGAGCAAATGCGATTAGAGTAATCTTGCGTGGATTGACGCCGAGCGACCGCGCTTCGCCGGTGCCGAACGCCAGAACGTTTAGCTTTTGACTGATTGAAAATAATGCAGCGATGCCGGTGATTATGAATATCGCGCTGGCTGACAGTGTGGAAAAGTCCTTTTCACCGATACTGCCCATAAGCCACATAATCGTGGAGCGCAATTGCTCGCTATCTATCAGGGAGGTCATCAGCATTATAACCGCGGAGAAAAATGCGTTGATGACCACGCCCGCCAGTAGCAAACTGGTTACAGTTGAACCGCCTGCTAAATGTCCCGTGAACCAGACCAGCCAGACGGTGCCTATAGCGAACAAAAACGCCATCGCTGCCATCGGTGAGCCGCCCAGAAATGACCAGCTTACCCCGGCAATCGCAGCGGTCATCACGCCGAGTGCCGCGCCGCTCGATATGCCGAGGATATATGGTTCCGCGAGGGGATTTCGCAGGATTGCCTGTAAAGCGACTCCGCTGGCGGCTAACGCCGCGCCGACAAGCGCGGCGAGAATTATCCGCGGGATGCGAACGCGGACAAAAATATCGTAATCGGTATTCTGGCCCGGCGCATTACCCGGCCCGGCCAATACCGCCGAGAGAGATATTTTTTGTGTCCCCACAAGCGAGCATACAAACATCACGACGACCAGAGCTGCCAAGCACAGGGCGATTTTGCTGATTAAACGTCTTGGTGTCAGCAACTCAGTCATTTGTGTGTTTGGTCTCCTTTGTTCAGGTTTTTCGGTTGTGAGAACAGTTCCAGGTGCAGCAATTTTGCTACAGCCATTGCACCATCCGGCAGGCGAGGCCCCAGCCGAAGTACCGTGTCGGCCTCTAAGACGTAAACCTTTTTATCTTTCACCGCGGGCAGATTAGCATACTTGCTCCAGAATTTCTCGGCTGTTTCCTGCTGTTTTGCAATATCCTCTGTCCCCATAGCCGACTGGATTATCACTTCCGCGCCGCTGGTCAGGATTGTTTCTGTTCCGACGGATGGATACTGGTCGCCGGTTAGCTCGATGACGTTTTGTCCTCCCGCCAAATCTATTATCTCATTTACGAATGTTTTTACGCCCACAACCCGCATCGGCTCCGTCTGCACTGCCCAGAGGACTTTGACCTTTCTTGCGGAGGATGCTTTAGCCCGGATTTGGTCGAGTTCGCTTTTTATTTTCGCGGCCAACTGTTCAGCTTTATCGGAACAGCCGGTGGCCTGGCCGATTTGTGTTATCGCATTATAAAGCTCTTCGATTGACTCGACATGCAAAGAAAGGACATTCAACCCTGCCCTTTTCAGCGTTTCCGCGACCTCTTTATGCTGAAGGAATGACTCACATATGACCAAATCGGGTTTTGCGGCGATAATCGCCTCGGTATTCGGCTGCCAGAATGTCCCCATTTTCGGCTTTTGCTTCGCTTCAACAGGCCAATCGCTGTCGCTTGAAACACCGACGACTTTATCTCCCAGTCCAAGAGCGAAAACAATCTCGGTTAAATTAGGCGAAAGGACTACAATCTGTTCAGAACTTTTTTGAGTTGCGTTTGGGTTTGGATTGTGTTTTGTAATAGACCATATTAATGGAGCGAGTAGGCCTGTAAGAAGTACTACAGATATAGGTAGTATATAGAACAATATGAAATGGGCATACCATTCTTTTTTCATCAGGTTCTCTTGAACTGTTTTTCGAGTTCAGCCACGGTAAATTTAATCACGGTCGGTCTGCCGTGGGGACAATGGCTGGAGTTATCAACCGTTTCCTTGTCGGCGATGAGTTGCTCAATCTCGCCGTCGGTTAGTTTCTGTCCTGCTTTTATTGCCGCCTTGCACGCAGCCATATGCAAAACCTCATCGAATAAGCTGTCCGCGTCGAGTGTCGAGGCCTTTTCGACAAGCATATCCATTACATCACGGAGAAAATCCGCCGGCTCAGCTTTCGCCAAAAGCACTGGAAATGCCTGAATGGCGATGGTCTTTGGTCCAAAGGGGACAAGCTCGATTCCAAGTTTTTCAAAAAGCTGCGAATTGTTTTCGAGCGTATCTGATTGTTCTTTGGTTAATTGGAAACTTTCCGGCACTAAGAGTTTTTGTGATTCGAGCGGATTGTTTCGCACGCGCCTTTTCAACTGCTCATACATAATCCGTTCATGCAGCGCATGCTGGTCGATAATGACAAAACCATCGTCATTTTCAGCGATAATGAAGCAGTCGTGAATCTGCAAATACCGTCGCTCGTGGCTCGTCTCTCGTCGCTCGTTTCCCCAGTCCCGAGTCACGGGTCCCGAGTCTCGAGCGACGAAATCCAATTGTCGCTGGCCTGAGGGTCGATGACGTTTGAAAAATTCCTCCATTGCCTCCGCGATTCGTCCGTCGCGCCGAATAGGCGGGGCGGATTGCTGCGGAACGCTTGCGAGGGTATCGAGGTCGGTAGATAATAGTTTTTCACGCAGGCACGCGAGAATCTGCGAATGAACAAGATTAGCGTTATAAAAACGCACCTCGATTTTTGTCGGGTGAACATTGACGTCGTAATCCTCGTAAGGCATCCGAATAAATATAAACGCGGCGGGGAACCTGCTTGGGTCGATTGCTCCGCGATACGCCTCTTTGATTGCGTGTGAGATGAATTTATCGCGTATAAATCTGCCGTTGATGAATATGTATTGCAGCCGGTTGCTTGTGGTTGCGATTGCCGGTTTACCTAAAAGGGCGGCTATGTGCAAACCCTTTTCATCGCTTTCGGTTTCGAGAAGATTTTCCGCGACCTCCTGCGAGAATAATTCTGCAATTCTCGCTCGGAGACCCTGTCCGGCCAATAGCCGATATTGCTCTTTGCCGTTATGTGTCAGCGAAAGCTCGATATCAGTATTGGCAAGGGCGATTCTGATGAACTGCTCGACGATGTGGGTCATCTCGGTATTTGCGCTTTTGAGGAATTTTCGCCGGGCGGGCAATTTGTAAAAAATGTCCCGCACCTGAATAGTCGTGCCTACATCTGCGCTGCAGGGCGATAAGCCCGTTTTGTCGCCGCAATCGATTTCGACACAGTTGCCGGAAAGCTCTTCCGCTGTCCGGCTGACGGCTTTAACCATAGCTACCGACGCAATACTTGCCAGCGCCTCGCCGCGAAAACCCAGCGTCGATATCGCCCGCAAGTCGTCGCTTGCTTTGATTTTGCTTGTGGCGTGCGGCTCGAATGCGCTGACGAGGTCTTCGGCATCCATTCCGCAGCCATTGTCTGTTACCGAGATTAACTTTCTGCCGCCATCCTCCACGGCAATGGTAATTTTTGTCGCGCCGGCATCGATACTGTTCTCGACTAATTCCTTGACCACGCTGGCGGGTCTTTCGATTACCTCGCCGGCGGCTATCATATTTACCATATTCTGGTCAAGAACGACTATCCGGCCCATTTTTCTCCCGCCCACAATATAGCGTTTAGCGTATAGCGGATAGAGTTTCCGCTCGTTCTGTACGCTATCCGCTATTTTTCCAGCAAGCTTCTTCCGGTCATTTCCTCCGGTTTGGGCAAGCCCATCATATCAAGCAGCGTCGGCCCGATATCGGCAAGAATGCCGCCGGAACGAAGCTTTCTGCCCTTATATTTCTCGTCAAAAACAATCAATGGCACATCGCCGACGGTATGCGCGGTATGCGGCTTATCGGGGGTGCCGTCTATCATTTTTTCAAAGTTGCCGTGGTCCGCGGTAATTATCGCCGCACCGCCCATTTGTTTTACCTTGGCCAAAATTTTACCCACGCAGGCATCAACCGTTTCGGCTGCCTTGATTGCCGCTTCGAGTATGCCCGTGTGGCCGACCATATCAGGATTCGCAAAATTGATTACCACAACATCATACTGGTTTGTGTCCAACCGCTGGAGAACAACATCGGCAACCTCATACGCACTCATCTCCGGCTTCAAATCGTATGTCCGCACTCTCGGCGAAGGCACAATCTGCCTGTCTTCGCCAGGGAATGGTTTTTCTGTGTAGTCATTGAAGAAAAATGTTACGTGCGCGTATTTTTCGGTTTCCGCACAGCGGAACTGCTTAAGCCCCAGCGAACTCCAGTAAGCCGCGAGGATATTTTGCATCTTGGGCGGTTTAGTAAACGCCACTGGTGCCGGAATCGTCGTGTCGTATTCGGTCATACATACGAAATAAATATCCGGCTTTGTGTTTCGCGGGAATTCCTTGAAGTCGGGCATAACGAACGCCCTGGTGATTTCGCGAGTTCTGTCGCCGCGGAAGTTGAAGAATATCACGCCGTCGCCGTCGGCTATCGTTCCTATCGGTTCGTTATCCTGATTGACTATTGCCGTCGGCTCGATGAATTCGTCTGTTACCTGTTTTGCGTAACTGTTAACTATGGCCTCGGCAGCACTTTTTGCCCTGAGTCCTTTGCCTACCCGCAGGCATTCGTATGCCTTCTGGACGCGGTCCCATCGGCTGTCGCGGTCCATCGCGTAAAATCTGCCCATCACCGAGGCGATTTTGCCCACGCCTATTTCCGCGGCTTTTTTCTCTATTCTTTCGATATAGCCGGCGCCGCTGTCGGGTGGTGAATCCCGCCCATCGGTAAACGCGTGAATGAATACGTCTTTGAGGTCGTTTCTTTTTGCAAGCTCAAGCAGGCCGTATAAATGGTCAAGAAGTGAATGTACGCCTATGTCGCTGCACAGGCCCATAAAGTGTATTTTGCCTTTGTGTTCTTTTACAAATTTGACGCAATCTGCAAATTGCTCGTTTTTGAAAAACGACCCGTCCTTGATGGCGTGGCTCAATCGCACCGATTCCTGCGGCACTATTCTGCCCGCCCCGATGTTCTGGTGTCCGACTTCGCTGTTGCCCATCGTGCCGTCGGGCAAACCTACGTATTCGCCATAAGTATGAATCAGAGTGTTGGGATATTCGCTCATAAGCATGGTATCGGTGGGGACCTTCGCGCATTTTACGGAGTTATAGGCATCCTCATTGCGGTCGGGGTTGTAGCCCCAGCCGTCACGGATAATCAGCACGAACGGTTTGCGTTCCAAAACCACCTTCTTTGCCATAAAACACGACCTTTCATCAAGGAACCATATTAAAGCAACCCCACATGATAGACCCTGATGAGCGAAAAGTCAAACATTTGCCTCGGCGGGATGGGCAAGGCGTTACTTTACAGGTGTTTGCATAACTGTTAATATAACAGGGATTTACGAAACCAAAATTTTGTTCGGAGAAGATTATGAGCGGACAATCGATCGAGGTATCCGTAGTAATCCCGTTGTTGAACGAGCAGGATAACATAAGGGCATTATATGACCAGCTTACGCAGGCCCTTGGCAATAAGTACCAGTATGAGCTGATTTTCATAGACGACGGCAGCACCGACGGCAGTTTCGGGATATTGGCCGAACTGCACAAGGCCGACGACAAGGTCAGGGTCATTCGTTTCCGCAGGAACTTTGGCCAGACGGCCGCTCTCAGCGCCGGTTTTACTCATTCGCAGGGCCAGATAGTCATTGCCATCGACTGCGACCTGCAAAACGACCCCGCTGATATTCCGCAAATGATTGAGCAACTGCATAAAGGGTTTGATGTTGTCAGCGGCTGGCGCAAAAAGAGGCACGACAATGCCATTACGCGTCTGATACCTTCGAGAGTGGCCAATGGGCTTATCGCGAAAATTACCGGAGTGAAACTGCACGATTTCGGCTGCACGCTCAAGGCGTATAGACGCGAGGTACTGGCTGAAACGAGATTATACGGCGAAATGCACAGGTTCATCCCCGTGCTGGCAAGCTGGAGCGGGGCGAAAATCTGCGAAATGGTTGTCAACCACAGGCCCAGAACCGCAGGCGTCGCCAAATATGGACTGGGGCGGACCTGGAAAGTAATGCTCGACCTGATTACCGTCAAATTCCTCGGCTCATTTTCCACCAAACCCATCTATATCTTTGGAGGGTTGGGGTTCGCCAGCGCATTGGGAGCGGTGCTTATGGGCTTGATTATGGTTTATCAGAAGTTCTTCGCCGCCCAAGAGCTTCCGATGAACAGAAATCCGCTGCTGATTTTGACGGCAGTTCTTATTATGTCCACCGTTCAGTTCATCCTGATGGGTTTGCTTGCGGAATTGCTGGTGAGGACGTACCACGAGTCGCAGAATCGGCCTACATACGTGATTCGTGAAACCCTCGAATGAATTAAGAACTGAGAATGAAGAATGAAGAAAAACAGTAAAATTCCAAACTCAGAAATCTCAATTCTAAGCTCTAAATTTTCAATTATTCTGATTGCGATTCTGGCGGGCATTCCATTTATGCTTGGGCGATATTTTGAGTTCAACTTCCCCGACCCCTACGACAGTGCCGCCAATGTTTATTCTGCGCAGCATATTCTCAATGGTGCAAAAATCGGTGTTGATGAAGACCCCAGTGCCGCCCTCGGGACGCTACTGGTTAATATGCTCGGAGTCCGGCTGTTTGGGTTCAGCGAATTTGGCCCAAAGCTGATTCAGACCATTATGCTGGCGGGCGCATTTATCCTGATGTTTGTCGCGATGAGGAGGATGTTCGGCAAACTGCCGGCGGCCATGGGGGTAATCGTCGCTGCGATTTATACGTCATCGCCGCTTATCGCCAAGTTCGGCAACGTCAAAGAGCAGTATATGATAGCGTGTATGGTGATGGCAGTAAGCCTGCTGATTATGCGGCAATTGGGCGGGGGGTGGTGGCTTGGTTTCCTGTCGGGTGCAATCGCCGTCTGGGCGCCGCTTTTTAAGGAGACCGGCGTATCGGCAATCGGGGCAATGGGCCTTTTTGTGATTGCCCAGCCGATATTCAAGCACAGGACCCGGAAGCAGACCGGCATTGATATTATGCTGCTGCTGGCAGGGGCGGCGGCGTCGATATCGCCGTTATTTATTTGGATAATCGGCTGGCACGTCCAGATAGCACTGCCGTTCTATTTTGTATGGGACGCGATTGTTGGACTGTTGCCAAAGGCATCGGCTGCGGCTAAGCAGGCCGGCGATTATGTCTCAAATATGAAGAATGTAATGCCGTTTTCAGACCAGTGGCCTAAGGTTTTGCGATATTACCTTGCCCTGTGCCTGCCTGTCTCATTGGCCCTTGGTGCTATCATCGCGGGAATCGGCAAAATGATTCATAGTTTGCTTCACGGGACGCAATCATCATCCAACAAAGCGGGTTACGACCGTTTCCTGCTCCTGCTTGCCGTCTGGTGGCTGCTCGATATGGCCTTTGTCTGGATAAGCCCGGCGTCATACGAGCAGTATTATCTTCCGCTTACGGCATCAGGCGCGATGACTGGCGGTTATTTAATAGCTGTATATCGCGACAAACTCACAGGGGCCGTATTCAAAACCAAATGGGTCGTCACCGGCATCGCCGGGTTTGTCCTTATGGTGGTTATGTCCTGGCACATATTCTTCGGTCTGCCAAGAAGCCCGTATTCGGGGATGAAATACCCCCAAAAGCGAAACGGTTACGTTCAGCGATGGGAGGACATATCGCAGCGGCGCAGTTTTGGGGCAAAGATGTACTGGGAGCAGGCAGGCGAATACATACGCAGCCGAACCACGCCAACGGATAAGATATACGTTTGGGGCTGGGTCCCGGGGGTATATCTTTCGGCGCAGAGATTCAGCAGCTCACCGGTTGCCTTTGAGAGCGAAATGCACACCAGGTCCCCTCAACAGCTCGAGCAGGTGGTCGATGGTCTTCTCAGTGTGTTTGGCAGGGAGATGCCGAAATATATCGTGGACAGTCGCAAGCAGCATTTGCCTTTGGACCGGTTTAAGTTCGAGCTTTGGCCAATCGCGGGTTATTCCGCCAAGGGGCAGCCGCAGTTTTTGCCGTCCGACCCGCAGGTTGTGGCTGAGTTTGAAAAACAGTGGGGCCAGATGACCCGCGAGCGGTTCGGCGATGATGAAGCACGCAGATTCGAGGTTATGGGCAAATTCAGAAAGTTCATAAGAAAGCACTACGAGATAGAGCAGATATTCGGCGACGAGGTCGTTTTCAAACTGAAAACTACACTGGTCGAGACGAAAGAACAATAACTGAAATCAGGCGTAACGATGTATCTATGAGCGAACAAACAAGCGAAATCAACGGACCGGTCAAGCCGGATGATAACGATATGTTGAAGTGGCGAAGACGCAACAGCTATTACTACGGCTGGCTCGACAGGATATACAAATTTGTCATTCGCCCGAACAGCAGGGTTTTGCACATCGGTTGCGAATGCGGCAACCTACTGGCGGCGGTGAAGCCGGCGTATGGCGTGGGCGTTGACGCCAGCGAAGAGGCGATAGCGCTGGCCAAAAAGCAGTTCCCGCATTTGAATTTTATCGCCGCAGACCCGCACGAATTCCAGCTCAACGAGAAATTCGATTATGTTCTGATATGCAATTCATTAGGCGAATGGAAGGATATTCAGCAGGTGTTGGAACGGATTCGTCCGCTCACAGATGACAACACCAGGATTGTGGTTACATATTACAATTATCTCTGGGAATGGGTATTGCGGATGGGTTCCTCACTGGGCATTCGCAAACCTCGCGAGCACCAGAACTGGCTGCCTCCTCAGGATATCGCTAACCTGCTTAATCTCGGCAATTTCGATGTCATCCGCACTGACTCGTTCGTCCTGCTCCCAAAGGGCATCTGGCTGATTAGTGCATTGTGTAATTATGTCCTTTCGCTGCTGCCGATTTTTCGAATGTTCAACATGGTCAATCTGGTCATAGCGAGACGTTCCGCGCAGCCAAAATCGGATTCGGATTTGTCGGTGTCGGTGATAGTGCCCTGCAGAAATGAGCGGGGCAATATCGAGGATGCCGTAAAACGCATACCCAATATGGGGCGCGAAACCGAGATAATCTTTGTTGATGGCAACAGCACCGACGGCACAGTCGATGAGATAGAGACCCAGATTAAAAAACGCCCCGAACGCAAAATCCGGCTGATACGTCAGGGCGCAGGCCGAGGCAAAGGGGACGCGGTCAGGAAGGGTTTTGCCGCCGCGGCAGGCGACGTGTTTGTAATCCAGGACGCTGACCTTACCGCTCCACCTGAGGACTTGCCGAAATTTTTCGCAGCTCTCCGCGACGGCAAAGGCGAATATATCAACGGTTCGCGTCTTGTATATCCGATGGAAAAACAGGCGATGCGATTTTTGAACCTTTTGGCCAATAAGTTTTTCGGGTCGCTGTTTACGTGGCTGCTTGGCCAGCGATTCAGGGATACGCTCTGCGGCACAAAAATGATTCGCAAAAGCGATTACGAGATTATCGCAGCTAACCGCTCGTATTTCGGCGACTTTGACCCATTTGGAGATTTTGACCTCATATTCGGGGCCGTCAAGCAAAACCTCAAGGTAATTGAGGTGCCTGTGAGATATCGTGCGAGGACCTATGGCGAAACTAACATCAGCAGGTTCAGGCACGGCTGGCTTTTGCTGAAAATGAGCTGGATAGCGTTCAAAAAAATAAAGTGGCTCGGGAAAGAAGGATTCCTATTTGAAAGAAATATTCGCAGGTAGCAGTGACAATACCCGGATGCCAGAAGATGAAGGTGTTTATTTTTGATGTCTGCAAAGGTTTGTTCTTATACCAGATTGCCGTTATATCGCGGCATCTGCTGGCATTGGAGCAACTGCTTGAATGTGTATGGCACCAAATGCAAGAAGCTTGACACGCAAGGTTTTGAAAAGAAATGAAATACAATAGAAGAATCGAGCCGATACGTCGGCATAAAGTGACAGCCGAGTCCGCAAAAGGTGACTTGCGCCAGACGTCAATATGTGCAGGAATTGTGCTACCGGTGGTTGCCTTCCTCTGGCCTTTCCTTTATTTATTTCGCTATATCATTCCAATAAATGGAACATACACTGCTATAGGCAATGATTTTATTGCATTGTATTACAGGCACAAGGTTTACCTGCTGGCCAGTCTCGCCGGCGGTCATTTTCCGATTTGGTCTCCTTCGGAGTCGGCTGGTTTCCCATTCTACACAAATCCTTTTGCGCAACCGTTCTATCCTTTCAACCTGCTGCTGTTAGTCTGGTATAAAATGTTCGGCGGCTACAGTCCACTTGACCATCAGCTTTTTACGGTTTTCGGCATCTCGATATTCGCACTCGGCCTTTTTGTGTGGCTGAGAAAAATCAACACTAACATCAGGGCGGTGCTTTTCGCGACCCTGGTAATGTCGGTAAGTTTCAGAATGACGGAAATAATGAGATTTCCCAACGCCGTTCATTCGGCGGCGTGGTATCCCTGGGTGCTTTATGCTATGACAAATATTTTAGTAAGCAAATCATGGAGAAAAACGGTACTAAACATGATTTTGCTGACTTTTTCTCTCGTATGTCTTCTTACGGGAGGGTACCCATACTATATTTACTATGCCATATTTCTATTTGTGCCATACCTGTTGGTTTTTCTCATAAACAAGCTGCGTTTCCGGCTGATTGGCCCGGAGGCAGTCAACTGGAAGCATGCATTGCCGGCTATGGTCTTGGCGGGAATTGCCGCTGTGCTTATATGCAGCCCATACCTATTCGGGTTTAAACAACTTATGCCACAGACCACAGACCGCAGCGGAACAAACTTTGCTTTTTCGACAGAACACACATTTACTTTCGAAGACACAATCGGCTCGCTGATGTATCCCCCGGCCGCTATGGAGGACGGGTGGAATTTCTTCAGCATAACGGGGCTTTTGATAATCCTTTTGTATATAGTCAGCGGCAAAGCAGCCGATAGAAACGGCGAAGAAAAAAGCTGCGTAGAAACGCCTATACCAATTCCCAAAAACCGCAGCGCGCTTTGTACTAAATTATTTTTCATCATCTGGATTGGGACTATTACTTACATTAGTTACGGAAAGGACTCTTATTTATTTATATTTTTGTGGAAGTATATGCCCGGTTTTTCTATCCTTCGCGTCTGGCCAAGAATAAACATTATACTTGTACCAATTCTTGCATGGCTGTTATCACTTGCTTATGCGTCGTTCGAATCAATGATTTCGGGCAAAACCGCAGCCGTCGAAAAGCAATATAAAGTATTGCCCCTGGCTGCGTCACTGGTAGTGATATACGCGGTTGTTATTGGCACCCAGCTGTACTTATACCTTAATAATATTTACCACCCTTACTGGCTTGAGTATCACAAGCAGTTCACGCCCCAGCGCATAAAGTTCATCGTCTATGGAATTGTTGGGTTCGTCAGCATTTGCGCTATTTTACTTCTTTCGAGGCGAATTCGACCAGATTCCAACCGCTCTTTTAGTGTGGTATTGCTTGTTCTACTGGCGTCGGCGGTTCTTGAGATGCGACCCGTTGGGACGCACGTATGGACACATCAAGGAACATACCAGCCAGGCCGTTTTACGCTGGATATAGCGGCAATTAATGAGTCCTCATTCCGATATCCCCGGATTGATAACAACTTCACGATTGCCTTGTCGCCGGTTTTTAGTGCGGGCATAATAGACAACTGGTACTTCAGCAGATACGTCAGATTTCTTAAGGAACACAAGAGCGAACTCGAAGCGTTAAAAGTGCTGCTTGGGGTAGCGGATGCCAGAAGAGTTTTCTTTTCAGAATCCATAGAGCATCCCACAATTACGGCATTCCTTGCGGATGAGGAGCGTTATCGTGACGCAGGACATTTGTTGTCCTATACGGGTGAGAAACTCAATTGGGAAATAAACACGCCGGTTGCCGGATACCTGAGCTTTATTGATAACTGGGATTATGGCTGGGAGGTTTATGTGGACGGCAACCCAGCCAAGATGGAATTACTCTTCGGAACTTTTAAATCTGTTCGGGTACCGCCCGGTCAGCACCGCGTTGAGTTTAGTTATCAACCGGGATTGTTACCCTATAAAAAAATTGGCTTTGAATGAGCTACCTGGAGAACTATATTACTGTCAGTATCAACCAGTATTAATTATTGAGAAGCTAACCGTTTTTGGATGTTTTTATGGGAATGTTAATTAATCGTTTACCAACAACCCGGATTAAGCTGTTTTTGGGCCGGATGCTTTATTATATGGTGCATCTTATATTTCGTGAAGACAGGCGAATTATTGTTCGAAACGGCATCAAATACGAAGTTGATTTGTCAGAAGGCATAGATTTGTCGGTCTTTGCGTTCGGCAAATTTCAGGGGAATGTTTCCGACAATAAACACATATCGTTGCCGGAAGACGCCGTCATCTTCGATGTCGGAGCTAATTTTGGGATAATGGCACTCCAATATGCAAAAGCTGTATCTTCGGGCAAGGTATATGCATTTGAACCCACTTACTATGCTTTCTCGAAGCTGAAGAGAAATTTGGAGCTTAATCCAGAACTTGCCAAACGCATTGTAACCGTTCAAAGCTTTGTGTCGTCGAGGACATGTAAAGAAACAAACATTAAGGCCTATGCAAGCTGGAAGGTCGGAGGTACTGTAGAAAACGGCAGACATAGTATTCACCGGGGCACGATAAAGTCGACCGAGGGCATCGGCAAATTGTCGCTGGACGATTTCTGTGCAGAAAACAAAATTGAGAGACTGGATTTTGTCAAAATAGATACTGATGGACATGAGTACGAAGTCCTCAAAGGCGCCCAAAAGGCCATTGCAAAGTTCAAGCCTATCGTAATTTTCGAAGTCGGATTATACGTGATGGAAGAAAACAATATCGACTTCTCGATCTACCTGAATTATTTCGGCTCTCTGGGATATTCATTGTTCACCAGCGGCAATATTAGGAAAATAGACGCAGCGAGCTATCGCAGGTGTATTCCATCAAAAGGAACTATTGATATTCTGGCGATATATCGCGAAGACCGGAGCTAAGTCAGCTATTTAAGGATTGTCCCTGCTGCCGGACAGGTCGGCAACAGAAACAACAAAAAAGCGGAAAACATAATGAAAAGGCACGCAGGAAAAACTGTCGGGACAGAAGCTGTCAGAAAAAAAACCTCACATATTGAGGACAGGTGTTCGTTAAATACCGAGGGATTTGCCAGGCAGGAACGATACTTCACGTTTTTTCTGTCAGCAATGCTCTTATGCTTCGGCATCTATCAATCAATATTGTATTTTGGCCATACAATAATACCTATTTCTGATTTTCCGGATTTTTTTAGGACAGGTCAGGAACTTTTGTCTCTGCATGCCCCCACAAGTTTCAAACGGGCTCCGGTACTTGGTATACTTCAGGTCGGGCTTTCGTATCTGGTTGGTGGGAAATATCCCGACCTCACCGCGGGCTGGCTGCTTAACGCATTGCTTCATCCTTTTAATCTCATACTTTTATGGCTGCTCGGAAGGGAAATCATAGGCAAATCCGGCGTATGGTTCGCAATTATAACCATATTGAATCCCTGGGTGCTGTATATGCTGACGGAACCCATTGTGGAAACAACCCTACTGTTCTTTGTGTTGCTTACTTTTTATCTCATTTTCAGACGTTCTAACTGGTGCTATCTTTTCGCTTCGATAGCGAGCATAACCCGTTACGAAGGAGCAACGCTGATTATCGCCGCTTTTGTCATGGATATGATATATGCCCAGGTCAGACGAGAGCGGATTCGCGCCTTTTTGTATTCGGCCCTGGCGTTCGTGCCCCTCGGAATCTGGATGTTGGCCACGTTTTTGGAATGGAATACACAAGCTTCGAGCAGCCACTATTTTAAGATTTTTGGAGAAAACTCGGAATACTCGAAACTGCTGCTTGGGTCTTTCAAGGACAAGGTTGGGCTGGTGCTTCATATGAAACTGGAGTGGAGAATTGGGTTTCAGCCATTGTTAATGCCGTATCCGGGGAGTGAAAGTGATTCCGGCGAAACGCTCACGAAGCTGAGTATGGTCTTCGCGGCCGTCGGTTTTTTCTTCGGTTGTATTTATGGATTATGCAAACGGCAATGGAAAATACTGGCGCTGCTTATATTTTTCGTGCCTTATTTTGTTGTCCACTCGAGATTTCCGGCTCCACTATTGAGATACCATGTGCCCCTATTCTGGATAGCTATTTTGATAAGCTGGTTCGGGTTGCAGAACATATGGAAACTGATAGACAAGGATAACCGGGTTCCCCGCTTCTTAGTTTCTATACTGCAGGTGATGATATTGATAATTGCCTTTGTATGGATAGTCGGTCTTTTCCCCTATCTGTCCCGATTAGCTTCGATAAGCCCGACTTCCGTTTCAGTGCCTTATGTTGCGATGGCAGTCGTTTCACTCATTCTTGCCGTGTGCATATACATTCATAAATTCAGATATCTGCTGCGGGAGTTTGCCATCTTCGCATTATTATGCCTAGTTTTAGTCTCTAACCAGTTCGGGCTTGCCTATACCCTCGGTGACGGGCAGAGAGAAGTGGAGTTCAAGCTCCTGGGTGACTGGTTCGTTACCAATGCCAAACCGGGCGAAAAAATGGGGCTTTATATGTCGGGCGTAGTGGAGATATTCGCCCGTAAATATGCCGACCGCGTTGTTGGACTGCCAACGGCCGACAACCCGACGGAATTTGTTGAGGCCTGTTACAAAGAAGGCATTACATACGTCGTATGGGCTACGCGTGAAGGATTCAGCACCGACCACGCGGACTACCGAGGAGCAAATCTCGACAAAAATATTGCCATTCTCCAGAAGCCAGAAAATATCGGGCCTTACAAGTTTATCACACAAATTGGCACGAATAGGGGATTTGTAAATGTTTTTCGCCTTATGAGGCCCGATGAAACCGCGAATCCGCAACTACCCTCTGACTAAACCTTTATTGTTATTGTTCATCTGACGAAGAACAGTTATGTTTGTTACGATATCGTTTTAGAGACTTGACGAAGATAAACCAGCGATAAAATGATGAAGATTCTGATGATTAATTATGAGTTTCCGCCCATCGGAGGCGGCGCGGGGCAGGCCCATCTGGCTATACTCAAACAGTATGCCGGAAAAAGTGATTTACAGGTGGATGTGCTGGCGTCAGCGCCGAAACCCGGTTTTGCGATTCAAAAACTATCGGAGAATGTTACGCTTTATGCCATCGGCGTGCACAAGAAAAATCTGCACTATTGGCGCAAGATTGAGGTCGTCGAATGGGTTCTCAAAGCCACTACGCCCTATCGGCGTTTACTCAGGGAAAACCGCTACGACCTCGTTCACGCGTTTTTCGGTCTGCCCACCGGCTGGCTTTGTTACAGGACAGCCAATCGTCTGCCGTATATAATCTCGCTTCGCGGCTCGGATGTCCCCGGCGGGCATGCACGACTGCAGCTCGAATACAAACTGCTGGGGCCGCTTTTGAAACGAATCTGGACAAAAGCTTCGGCGATTGTGGCGTGCAGTGATGGCCTGAAGAACAGGGCGCTGAGGTTTTTACCCTCGGCAAATATAGATATCATTCCAAACGGTATCGACCTGGACGAATTTCATCCGGTTGCTAACAAGGAATTGTCCGGCGAGTCGAAACTCCTCACGGTAGGCCGGCTGTCGGTAACAAAAAGATTCGAAATGCTCATCGAGGCAGTCGAGATATTAAACAAACAAGGCAAAAATGTCCGCCTGACAATATCGGGCGGCGGCGGACTGCTTGACGAATTAAAAAACCTCGTTGAGCAAAAAAACCTGACTGGTATCATCAACCTGACAGGCAGAATCGAAACCGAAAAGATGCCCGACGTTTATCGACAGCACGATATGTTCGTCAGCGCAAGTATGCAGGAAGGAATGAGTAACGCGATGCTCGAAGCTATGGCGTCGGGCCTGCCGATAATAACTACGAAGTGTGAAGGAGTTGAAGAACTGATTTCGGACAACGGTATTGTTGTTGGAAATGATTCTGGGGAGATGCTTGCCGAAACCATAATCAGGCTGGCTGATAATCGGCAGCAGTATAAAACTATGTGCGCCGCCGCCAGGAGTCAGGCGGGGAAATTCGGCTGGGACAGAGTGGCGCAGGGGTATATAAAACTTTATCATAGAGTCCTCAGTAAAAAATAATCGGCGAAAATATAATGGCAGGAATTTTTTGTATAACGATAGATACTGAGCCGGATTGCGATGTCCACTGGAAGCGTTCGCGGCCGCTGACGTTTGAATCCATAACCTTCGGGATTCCCTCAATTCTCAGGCCAATCTGGGACAAGTTCGGCATAAGGCCGGTCTATTTCATCTCGCCTGAGGTGGTTGAAAACAACGAATGCTGCCGGACGCTGAAAGATGAAATCGCTCGCGGCGCCGAGATAGGGACACATCTGCACAGCGAATACATCGAGCCGCAAAGAAGACACGAGGATATTTCCGGAACTACCAGCGATGAATTTCCTTGTTTCGCCTATGATGCAGAAATCGAGTCCGCGAAAATAAAAAATCTGACCGAGCTGATTGAAAAGAAATTGGGCGTCAGGCCAGTTTCCTACAGGGCGGCCCGATACGGTGCGGATTTGGATACGATAAAGGCGCTGGAAAAGCTGGGCTACAAAGTCGATAGCTCGGTAACGCCGGGGGTAAGCTGGACTCGGCAGGGGGGGCCGGACCATTCGCGGGCACCAAAGCAGCCGTATTTTATTTCTCAAACGGATTATTATTCGCCGGGCAATGGCAAAATTCTGGAAGTACCTATTACTGTTTCGGGCAAGAGATTGCCGTTTTTGCCCGGCAGGTGGATGTTTTATCGCTGGCTGAGGCCTACGCATATGACCGCCTTAGAAATGAAATCGCTTGTCGCGGAATTTGCGAGAAACTATCCCTCGCCCGTACTCAACATGATGTTCCACTCAATGGAAGTTCTGCCCGGCAAGACACCTTTTGTGAGAACAAAGCTCGGCCAAAAGATGTATTTATGTCGGCTGAATTCGATTTTGCGGTATATGACGAAAATGGGCTTTGAAAGCAAAACACTGGCAGAAGTTTACTCCCAAACAGTCAACAGGAGCAAAAAATAGTGTGCGGGATAGCCGGCTTTAACTGGAAAGATAACGCCGCAATCGAGGCGATGACCGGGGCAATGCGACACCGCGGCCCCGATGACAGCGGGACATATCTCGATGACAATGTCTCGCTGGGACATACGCGCCTGTCGATTCTTGATTTGTCCCCCAAAGGCCATCAGCCGATGTATTTTCAGAACCTGGCGATTGTCTTCAACGGCGAAATTTACAACTTCCAGGAAATACGAAAAGAACTCGAATCTTTTGGTTACGGATTCACGTCCGGTACGGATACCGAGGTTATCCTGGCTGCGTATCACCGCTGGGGCGACAAATGCGTCGAAAAATTCAACGGTATGTGGGCGTTCTGCATTTATGACAGGGACAAACAAACGCTGTTTATCTCTCGCGACAGGTTCGGCATAAAGCCGGTTTATTATTATTTCGACGACCGGCGTTTTATCTTCGCCTCGGAACTAAAAGCAATCAGAAAACACCATATTGCCCTTGAAACCGACCCGGCTGGCGTGAATTTCTTCTTCTACCAGAAGTATATCGGCGGCGATTTGACTATTTACAAAAACTGTCGGAAACTCAGGCCCGCCCACAGTATTCTTTTCGACCTGAATACCAAAAAGCTGACCATTTCAAAACATTATGACCTCGAAGCCGAAATAGCTAAGCGTCAGGATATTGCCATTGATGACCGGCTGGAAATGGTCGAGGGAATTCTCAGCGATGCCGTATTGAAGAGGTTAATTGCCGACGTGCCCGTGGGGAGTTTCCTTTCGGGGGGCCTCGATTCATCGCTTATCTCCGCCATAATCGCCAAGAACAAAAAGGATTTTGACACATTCTCGATCGGCTTCAAAGATGAATCATACAATGAACTTAATTTCTCACAGATTGTCGCCGAGCACATCAAAACGGCTCATCATTACGAATATATGGACGTCAACGAGGACATTATTCAGCAGATAATCGGCGCGATGGATGAGCCGTTTGGCGACTCGTCGGTTTTTCCGACGTATCTGCTCTCGAAGATTACCCGGCAAAAAGTTACGGTATCACTGTCAGGCGACGCCGGCGACGAGGTATTTGGCGGCTATGATACCTACAGGGCTTATAAACTGGCGAGATTCATTCCAGCCCCGGTTGCCGGATTGTCCCGATTTCTTGTGAATATGATTCCGCCCTCGGACAAAAAAGTCACCCTCGGCTTTAAGATGAAAAGATTCCTGCGTGATTTCGACGCGGGCTGCAACAGGCGACACCTTAACTGGATGGCGACCTTCACCGAGGCAGCGAGGAAAGACCTGTTGAGCAATTGTCTTATTCCGGATGACCAGCTTATCCCCTGCGGCAGCGAAGACAGCTTGCTCTCGGTGCAATTGAACGACATTCATAACTATCTTGCCGAAGACATACTTAAAAAAGTTGACCTCGCCTCGATGCAGGTTTCGCTTGAGGCCAGAGTGCCGTATCTGGACTATCGTCTTGTTCCGCTGGTCCTGTCGCTGCCTGATAAATACAAAATCAGGTTCCTGACGACTAAATGGTTTTTGAAAAGAATAGCCGATAAATATCTGCCCCGGCAAATAGTGCATAGGACAAAAAGGGGGTTTACAGTTCCTGTTAGCGCTTGGGTCAAAAACAGCGATTTAATCCGTGAGTTTTTAACTAACAGGAAATATTACGAGCATAACCTGTTAAACTACGATTATGTCCAACAAATGCTCAACACTCATATTGTCAGCAGGGCAGATAACGCCAGACAGTTATGGCTTGCTTTTGTGTTTAATTACTGGATGTCCAGGAACCGCTAAAGAAAAAGTTAATGTTTGCCTTTGAGAGAGAAAACCCATTTCCCCAGTAGCCGATAGACCAGGACCGAATTATCCAGACAGAAGTACGCATATTGAGCGGACAATGACAGGAAATTATAACCGTATCTCATTGTCCCCCAAAAATAGTCCCACAAAAAGTTAAGAGGCGGGCGTTCCTTCACTTGTCTGTAACGCAATTGTATCTGATGGAACATGTCAGAAAGCTCATCCGGGGTTATACCTTCGAGCTTAATGGCCCCAGCGCTCCAGCGATCCTCATGGGACTTGTCAAATTCCACCTCATTGAACATTTTTGAACCTGGCGTTGGTGTTGTATAATGAAGATCTATGGAGTTAGGCCTTATTCTTTCAAGTAATTTAACCGTGTCCAATATCGTTTCCTTGTTATCGCCCGGGGTGCCTATCATCAACGATGCGTTCGTTACAATGTTATTTTTCTTGCAAATCTCAAAAGCCCGTTCTATCTCGGCGATAGTAAGGTGCTTGTCCATAACAATATCCAGGATTTGCTGATTGCCTGATTCGACTCCAAATGACATACTCCGACAATTTATCGCCTTTAGTTTTTCCGCAATCTCCGGCGTTAACGTGTCCGCCTTGCCCTGAACTCCAATTATCAGATTATAGTTCCTCTCTTTGATACCGTCACAAATCTCGAACAGCCACCTTTTATTGATTGTCATATTGTCATCGGTGAATAGCACCGTTTTGACCTTGTACTTTTTGACTAATTCATCAATCTCCTGCAGAATACTTTGAGGGCTTCGGAAACGCACATTCCTTCCAAACATCTCCCTTAGCATTGGCTGACAGAATGTGCAGTTAAACGGACAACCTCTGCTGGCGATAATAATACCAACAGGCGGCACATTCGGGAAAAGCGGTATCTGGCGAAAGTATTTTTTGATCGTCGGGAGCAATCCTCTATCCGGCACCGGAAGTGTATTCAGGTCAACATGCTCGTCTCTTTCAGTTTGTATAATCTGTCCATTCTGCTTAAAAAGTATGCCCTTTATATTCTTGAGTTCTCCCTGGTTTTGCAGTGCGTTCAATAACGGTACAATGTTATTTTCCGCCTCTCCCACAGCCACGACATCAACAAAATCATTTTTTATCACTTCTAATGGTTGTGCGGTTGCATGAGGGCCGCCGATAATTATTTTAGCATTTGGAACAACTTTTTTTGTAATTGCCACGGCTGTAAGCACATCATCATAAAATGGTGACAGGGCGGTGAAACCCACAATATCGGGCTTTTGCTCTCTTATTCGTTTTTCATAAGCAGACCAATGCCTGTCAAACGTCAGGTCGATAAGATTGACGTCAATCCCATTATTTTTACACACGGTAGCTAAGTATATAATCCCCAATGGGGGATATATTGACAAATTGATGGGCATCCTCGGAAAAATGCCGCCCTTTTTCGGATACACAAAAGCTACCTTCATTCTGATACCTCTAACCGGACATTAAATCTTGGAACTACGTTTCGAAGTACTAATTATTCCATTTCTGCCGTTGCTTTGTTCATAACGTATCAGCGAAAAAACCGTTGCAATTAGTCGCCGATTGCTCTTAATATGACTGTTTTTACACTGTTTGGTGTTGTAAGTCAAATAATATCGGTTGTGAGCTTAGAAGGTACTTTTGCATCGCGTTTTTCATAACTCCTTGTATGACAGTAACATAAACGCGGTTTTGGCATCTGTCATTAAAGATAACCTGTAATCGGGCTGGGGGCTTAAAGTGATTGACCTGCACAGATTAAAAAGCATGATTCGACTTCTTTTTCCCGGCGGTAACGTCCGGTGGCTGACGAATTGCGGAGGTCGTGCCTTATTGCCCGAGCGTATCCTGTGTATGGTGCCGTCGGGAGTAGGCGACGTGGTAATGGATGCGCCGGCTTTTCAGGCCTTAAAGCAAAAGTTCCCAAACGCCAAACTGAGCGTTCTTGTGCATTATAATCTGGGCGGTGATGAAGTATGCCGGCTTGTGAAAAGCGTTGACGAAACCATTGATATAGAACTGGAAGGTTATCAGTGGCGGCAGGTGATTGTCTTTATGCTGGGTAAATTCTGGAAGCTGCTTTTTGAGCTTCGCAGGAGACGATTTGACCTGACCGTGGTTTTTTGGCCGAATCCCATAAGAAAACTCTTGCTTGCCGGTATGGGCAGCAAATACTGGATATACAACAATTTTGTCGGCGAATACGCGGTCCGGCAGAACGTCAAGCTCCTGAACCAAATCGGCATTGAGAAAACGGATACAACAGATACCGGCTCCATATTCCAGGTCCCCGAACCAGCCAATCCCAGGCAGATACTGCCGGATAATTTACCAAGGCCGCTTATTTGTGTTCATCCTTTCTGCGGGATGCCGTGGCGCCAGTGGGGAAAATTCGACGAACTGCAGGTCGAGCTTGCGAAGCTGAATGGTTCGGTCCTTGTGGTCGGCAAAAAAAGTGGTTACGAGGCGTCAAAAAACGTGCATAATCTTGTGAACAAGCTTTCGATAGAGGAGCTTTTCTGGGTAATAAAGCACTGCGATGTGTTTGTCACGGCGGATTCCGGGCCTATGCACATAAGCTTTGCGCTCGACAGACCGACGGTGGCGCTGTTTGGGCCTGTTGCGCCGAGTTTGCGCGTTCCACTCGGACGCGAAGGAAGAATTAAAGTCATCTACAAAGAACCTGCCGACTCCGAGCGGATTGACGACGTAACGTTACGGAACATAAACGTCAACTCCGCTATGCAGCAAATCACCGTAGAGGAGGTCCTCGAAGCCGTCAAGGAGATTCTGGCGAGCAAGTAATTTATTCAAAACAAGATTAAGGGATGGCAGTGAGTCGGGCAAATCAGCTTTTTTTGACAATTAATTCGATAGAGTATTCGCCCTTGCTTTGTTTTTCAGGTCCCATATCCTCATACCCCTCATCACACACCTTTGCCTGAAGTATCTGATAACCTGAAAGAGCTCTCTCAATCAGTGGAATTACGCCTACCGTATCTGGCAGCTCGTCTCTGTCCAGCAGGAAGAAACGTCTGTGTGTGTCATTCCACCGGCTTGGCAGTGTCTTCTTTTTTTCATACAGGTCCCTGTACGGCAAATAAAGAATCAAATACCCTCCCGGCTTGATAACCCTCCACCAGTTCTTCAAGGTCACGCTCGCATCGTCAACGTGCTCTAGCGTGTGCGATGAATATACAAAATCAAATTCTGAATCTTTGAGCCCTTTTAATATCTGAGCATCTCCATGCTCAATGTCCCAACCTTGACAACTCTCTGACAAAAGGTCTCCACCATACCCAACATCAAGGCCTTTTCCTGCACAGAACCTTTCAAAGAATTTTTCTCTTATCCTCCGCTCTCTGGCCTTGCCGGTCTCCCCTGGCCTATTGGGACGGGCTACGTATCGGTATAAGATCCTCCGATAATGGAACATAACCGTTCTTAGCAGAAGCAGGACAGGCCTCGGTAAAAATTTTCTCAAAAATTCTTCCATACTGGATATTATATAGACTCCCGTTGTCCCGTCAAGGGTTACCAGATTTTATATTCGTTTCCGCATTAATCCAGCGGCGGGAAATGTCAACACCCCAATCCAAGTTGGACCATGCGTAAGCGATGGCTTTCGCGAAATATTAAATGCATATCGCCCCCTTTTAATTCCTTTATTAGATTGTTAAAGACCTTTCCTTCTTACAATATTCATAATATTATTCTCATTATTCTCAAGGCAATCAATCAATTGCGCCTCTTTCTTTATCATTTTAAGATATGACAGCAGAAACATATTTACAAAACAAGCCGGCATTATAGCTGTAAACAATGTAGCGAACCGCCACCATAAGGGCGAATCTTTTGATGCAAACCATTCTTGATATTCTTTTAGTGAATATGCGCCCATAGCCCGGTATATAATGATCTTTCTCAATCTACGCCAAGACGGCGCCTTTCGATATTCTCGCCTGGTGTGCTCTGAAATATGAGCAAATGAATAAAGGATGGTCGGCCATTTGAACAGCCAAATCTCAAATGCTCGCTGTATCCATTGGACGTTACCGTTTCTGTACGTAATGTACGGTTGGGCAATTACCAATGCCGGAGCAGGCAAAGGGGCCTGAAAAATCACACATACATGTATAAATTCTGTGCCGAAATAACGCTCCTTCTCTCGCCGCATCCATAAATCGCGATTTATTACAGTGCATCCGATGAAATGCATGTATGAAACAACACGATTAAATAGCGGTTCCATCTCAGATTCTGAGTACACTTCATTTGTATCTATCAGAAGGCATTTGTTCTCTATGACTTTCGAAAGATCTCTATTCATTATTTGAGCATTTACAACGATCAAGCTATAACCTTTATAGACTTCATTGAGCACAGCGCTTATAGCGCCAGGCTTTAGCAGATCATCATCCGGCAAGAGCCAACAGTATTCGCCTTTTGCAAGTTCAACTGCTTTACAATAATCCTGATCAACCCCCCCCTTAGACGGGAGCCGCATATAATTAATCTGTTTACAAACTTCAATATAACTCTTAACCACACTGCTTGTATCATCCGTTGATGCACCGTCAACAATAACAATTTCAACTTCATCAGTTATTTGCGGGATGATGCTTTCCAGCGTTTCTCCAATGTACCCAGCACGGTTGTAGGTAGCAATGCAGATGGATAAAAGAGGTTTTGTCATGACTTTACAAACTCCAGCATTATAACCCAGTCACCTTTTGCCGCCTTAATCCCTGTGTTTCTGGCGGGGCCGTCGCCGGCTTTGTTTGCCGTGACGATGCGGTATTCCAGTTCCTTGCTTTCGGCCCATATTTCTGTTCGGATTCACATTCTTTTCAACTGTAAATAAATTACTTTGCATCTTGATGACTCATCATAATGTTTGCTAATTCACCTATTGTTGTAGTGGCATTCCATCCTAACGAGTTGATTGTCGCGGGATTGGAGACCAATATCTGATACTCTGCCTTGAAATTTTTCTTCTCCCTGACATAACGTCGCCAATCCTTAGTAATTAGCTTGAAACATTCGTCAAGCCAATTCTCGAGGGAATATGCCCGACCCGACCCAATAGTCGCCTCAAATACTTTATTCTGCGCAATGAGAGTTAAAATACCTTCTGCGACATTTTCAGCAAACGTCCACTCTTTCCTTACTGAAAGATCACCCAACTCAATAATTTGCTCGCTTCCTTCAGCAATTCGTCTCGCTGCCTGAGCAATTTTCTGGCAAACATGCTGTGCTCCACGCATGGGACTTTCGTGGTGGAAAAGGTATCCAACATACACCTGGAGGCCGATACTGCGGAAGTATCGCGACAGGTACACCGAATAGTTTCTGACTGCTGCATAAGAGCTTCTATGGTCAAAGGGGTCCGTCTCGGATATCGGTTGTCCATTATTAACAAATTGTAATCCGCTTCCCGTAATGAATACTTTACTGCCCGGAGACCATTGCTTGACAGATTCCAATATATTAATAGTTCCGGTGCCGATGGTGGCGTGGTTTTCATAAATCGCATCGTGCTTGGTTGTTGAGGATGCTGCAAGATGAAATATCATCTCGGGATGATGACTGCGGATAAGCTTTTCTGCAATTTCAGGCGAAGCGACATCGCCGCGTATCCAGGGACCGCTCCGTGATACACCGATGACCTCTATCTGTCGTTTACGACAAGCTTCAGACAGATAGTATCCGTCTTGTCCATTGGCGCCGAATATTAGTGCTTTCACCGGCCAGGTGCCTTTCCCCTGGAAACGACCTCTATCTTGGGAAGTGGGAATATCAGTTGTGTCCCTCGCTCCAGAATTTCCCGTTCCCGTTCGACGAACTCATCCTTGAAATGCCACGGCAACACAAGGTAGTAATCAGGATTCAGCTTGCGCGACTCTGCCTCGCTAACAATTGGAATATCCGTACCCAGGGTGCGGGCGCCATACTTTTCGGGGCTTCTTTCTGCGGCACAGTCGACAATTTTGTTGTCGATACCGCACCATTGCAAGATGGTGTTACCCTTGGTCGATGCGCCGTAGATATGAATTTTTTTACCTTCTGCCTTAAGTTTCTTTAGTAAAGCGACTAATTCATCCCGGTGAACGTTGATTCTGTCCTGGAAATTTTTATAGGGCTTATCCGTATCCAATTCGAGGTCGAACTCGGCCTTGTGCATCGCCTGGATATTTCGAAAGTATTGTTCATTCTTATATTTGAAGTTTGTGATGTGTGTTGCGTAGCAGCGTAAACTCCCGCCATTGATGTTGTTGAGCGTCACGTTGAGGACTTTCATACCACTCTTTTTTAGAATATATTCAATGACCGCAAGGCTGTAGAATTCCAGATGCTCATGGCAAATCGTGTCGTATGAGGTCATTTTCAGCATCATAGGCATATAGGACATCTCAAAAATCCAGATGCCTTCTGGTGCAAGGATGTTTTTTATGCCATTAGCAAACGCAACGGGATCCTCCAGGTCGTAAAACATCGCGATGGAGGTAATAATGTCCATTTTTGTTCCCTGTAAACAGTTCAGAAGCTCATCCGAGGGAAATATATCCTGAATAACTGTCGCCGTCTTTTTGTCAATCTCCTGAGCAACATCGGATGGATCAACCCCGTATTTTCGGAATCCTTCCGGGTAGAAGTTAAATAGTGTTCCATCGTTGCACCCAATATCAAGGACTGAACCACTCGATTTATTAAGCATCGAAACGGCTTCTTCAACAATACCCTTGAGGTGCTTTTTCATTGTATTGTTCGTTCCCGAACGATACCAATAGGCGGAGTATAAAACTTCAGGTGGCACTGTATGTTCCATTTGCAGAAGTCCACAGGCCTTCTCGTCTTTGGTAGGATCACACCGGACAAGTGACAGAGGAATTTTTCTCATGGGAGGCATTTCCTTGCCTGGTTTGACAAATGAACCTTGCAGGTATTGATCGCCAAGGTTTATTACGGGTGTCAGAGCAGTGGAAGCACAAACCCTACAACTTTTCCTGTGAATCAAATGCATATCGCCTCCTTTTATTCTATTTATGAGATTGTCAACGGCCTTTTCTTCTCATAATATTATTCTCATTGCTCTCAAGAGCAGCAATGAGCAATGGTTCTTTTTTCGCCATTTTAAGGTATGATAGCATGAACAGATTTACAAAACAAGCCGGAATTACCGCTATAAATAGTACAACGACCTTCCACCAGAAGGACGAATTTGCTGATGCAAACCATTTTTGGTACTCTTTTAACGAGTATGATCCCATTGCCCGATAGATAACGATCTTTCGTAATCGATGCCATGACTGTGTCTTTTGATATTCTTGTCTGCTCTGCTCAGAAATATGCACAAACGAACGAAGGAGATTTGGCCACTGGAACAAGCAAATTTCAAATGCCCGCCTTGTCTATTGGGCGTTACCGTATCTGATCGTAATATACGGTTCGGCCATTACCAGTGCTCCAGCAGGTAAAGTCGCCTGAAAGGTCACGCCGACATGTATAAATTCAGTGCCGAAATACCGTTTTTTTCTCGCTGCATCCACAAATCGCGATTTATTACAACGCATCCGATGAATGACATGTATTCAACAGTACGGTTAAATAGCCGTTCTATCTCGGAGCAAGAGAATACTTCATTTGTGTCTATCAGAAGGCGTTTCTTTTCTATGATTTTCGAAAAATCGCTGGTCATAACTTGAGCGTTTACAACAATCAAACTATACCCTTTAATGGCTTCCTTCAGTATAGTGCTTATGGCGTCGGGTTTCAGCAGGTCATCATCCGAAAATAGCCAGCAGTATTCGCCTTTTGCGAATTCAACTGCTTTACAGAAATCCTGATCAACGCCTCCCTTGGAAGGAAACAGTATATAGTTGATCTGCCTGCAACCTTCAACATAACGTTTAACCACGTTGCCCGTATCGTCCGTTGAAGCACCGTCAACAATAACAATTTCAGCTTCATCAGTTATTTGCGGGATGATGCTTTCCAGCGTTTCTCCAATGTACTCGGCACGGTTGTAGGTAGCAATACAGATGGATAAAAGAGGTTTGGTCATGGCGTTACAAACTCCGGCATTACGATCCTTTCCCACGCCCCGTTATCCTGATGCAAATGTTCCTTGCTTTAGCGAGCAGCCAATTGGGGGAAGTCTTGTAGATAATATATTTTAAAACAGAGAGTGGCGAAACGTCGCTATATGTTTTACAAAAGAGTGCATCGAGCATACTCCTGTCTTCACGAGACGGATTTTCCCAGCATAATACTTTCACCAGCAGAAACTTCCACATGGCGAACTCGTGGCGGATCACCCTTCGTATATGATATGCCTCAAAACTTTTATGCCCGAAGAAAACGTCTCCTATCTTATGATAACCGTCTATTGCGATTCTGTAGCGATTTACAACACCCTTATCGACGAAAGAATCGTTGCCCCCGCGACGATCAAGAAGTGGTTCGGCAAGGTACTTTACCGTAAGCCCCCTCGGCATCAATTCAAATATCCTTGCCGCATGCCCCCAGCAACTTCCCACAAACATCTCATTTATCAAAACCGAGTCCCACGTCGTTTTTTTTATGATGATCCCGCCCATGAAACTGAAAAACGCTTCCGTAGTCTGTGCAAGTTTGAAATACCGTCGCCGGTCCGACTGCTCGGCAAGGTTAAACACGATCTCTTTATTGGATCTCAACACAGGATGCTCGCTATGAAACTTCATATCCAACTTACAATTCGTATGCTGACACAGGTACAGGTCGTGTCCGTGTTTAATTTGACTGAGTATCTTTGCGATTGCGCCTTGTCTCATTACGTCATCGCTGCTAAACAGCCAACAATACTCGCCGTTAGCCAATTCAACCGACTTTGCCATGTCGCGATCAATTCCACCCCTTTTATCGAGTCGATGATACATCAGGTTTGGACAATTCGCTTGAAATTGGCGCACAATATCCGGCGTATTATCCGTAGATGCTCCATCGAGTACTACAATCTCCGCATCGTCAGTTAATTGGCAAATTATACTTTCAAGAGTCTCCCCGATAAATTTGCCGAAGTTATACGTGGGGATGCATATGGAAAGCGAGATGTGAGACATAACTATCTAATTCCTTGTGCCATGACCCAACATATAAATGTTAAAAGTACCGATATTTTTAGGAACTGGTTCTTTGCTTTTATTTTACGTATCATCCACGCCATCCAAATCTTACGTCTCATTTTTCTTTACAACAAACGTCGCAAAAGTATATTGATATTTTCCCAGGTAATTAAAATCGGGGTTAGGACAATCCCATTGCGGTTCATCCACCAAATGGCAATTACTCATCAGTGGCAATAAACGGTCTCTCAGGTCATGCTTTGTATAGAGCCTCGCATCAACATCCGGTTTAGGCTCGCCCGGTTTCCATCCGTCTTTATAATCACAGGTAATTATCGCCACGCCGCCGGGCGCCAACAAATCAGTAATACACCTTACAAAGGACACATCATCTGGATCGTGTTCAATTACTGAGGTTGAAAAAATAATATTGTATGAATTTTTCACTGTAGTGGGCTTTGTAAAATATTCCTGTAAATAATAATTTATCATCGGATCGATTTCCTCAACCGTGTGTCCCATTTTTATCAAGCTCATTGAGGCGGTATCCTCATAACATCCCACACACAGCAGTTTAGGGTTTTTATAGTGAGAAAGATAACGATATACAGTATCAAACACAAACGCCTGTTGCACATTGGCTCGAGCGATTTTTTTGGCCATTGTTTTTGGCACAAGCGTTGTTAATGTATCAATTACAGGCGTGTATAATTCGCGGGCTTTATCATCCAAAATACGATTTAATGAAACATTCGCGGGAATATGTATCGGCTGGTATCGCACGGAACTGTCAACCCGCATAGTGTCCTCTGTTGCTTTCTCCGAATTCCTTAACCACGTGAACGTTGTATCCGGTATTGATACCAACCTGTTCCATTTTGACCGTAGTGTTTTGAGAACGCCCGTTCGGGATTTTGATGAGGTTTGTTGTTTTACGAAAATAGAATCCAGTATTCGTTCATATTCCCATAAAAGGTTTTCTGCGTTCCATTCGTTGTAGTGTTTTTTTAAGGGAGCAAAACCGTTTTTAATAATTGTTTTCAGATCATTTTTCGTAACGCATACAGAAGGCTCAACATCAAATATATGTCTGAACATTACGCCATCCGAAACAACAATGGGCCTTTGCACTGCCATCGCATTATCGATCGCACTCGACAACCCCTTGCCGCTTGTCATATCATGTTCATATAAGAATACATTAACCGTATTTTGTGCCAGAAAATCCAACATGGTTTTGTCGTCCATGAACTCGTGAGTAACAATTAACTGAACGCCGGGCTTGGTGATCAGCGATTTGCATTTTTCTGCAATGCCTCGTGCGCGAACACCTTGTTTGTCACCACCAAAATCTGCGGCTGGAATATTAAACCGGATAACCGCTTCATCATATTCCTGCTGAACCAATCGCACAATATTTTCAAATCCTTTTTTGGGAGTACCAAAACCAAAACTGCCGATAACAGGTTTTAAAGGGACCGGAAAATTATTTTGATACGATGGTATCATCCTTCCTGTTTTATAGACAAGAGGATTTCTTAGCAACAGCGTGGGATCCGGCGCAATATAAAAATCAAACAATGAATTGATTAAATGGGATGCGCCGCCAAATAATAATCTCTTCTTATAATTAGTAGCTGCATCGGCAACACGTTGCGTTATTTCATGTATGATGCCGATCTGAGGGATGGAAAGAGAAGCGATATTATTTTTGTAAAGCTTAGGG
The DNA here is from genome assembly GCA_049516395.1 of Sedimentisphaerales bacterium. Lineage (GTDB taxonomy): Bacteria > Planctomycetota > Phycisphaerae > Sedimentisphaerales > Anaerobacaceae > Fen-1362. Next base: position 454,856 of record JBEKTD010000002.1, read on the forward strand.
GCAATTTTGGTTGCTACCCATGGCAATACCGATGGATAATAATTGTAAATAATACCGACAGGAGCATTTTTGGCAATTGCAGTTTGCAATTCAACTAAGGACGAACATTCAACTCGTATAAATTGATAACGCTTTGAATGTTGTAATACATCGGTAATGCTTTTACCAAATTCATATACGCCGCACTGAGCCTTTTTGTGAGAAACAAATAGAATTTTTTTATTCATACCTTTTTTCTTTAACTATGATTATTTCACCCTGGGCATAGCACGTTTATACTTAATAAAATGCAACATAATCCTTGTTACCTCAATAATACCTCTAACGATACTTCTCTCTATTTGAATACCCAGAAGGTACGCCCGAATCAAACTGAAAGGGTTTTTAGGCAAAAAAATGTGCCGCTTAACTCCTCCATATGCAGTTTCTTTTGCAAAAAGGCGGGCAATGGTAAAAAATCTGTCCAGAGGAATATCTGTCAGAAGCGGGGCCTTTTTCAGTGGCTCAGGGTTGTTGGGTATATCCATGACGATATGATCAAAATCCTCGACATCAACCCCCTTCTCTTTTGCATAATTCCAAAATTCTGTACCTGGAAAAGCGGTAGAAATATAGGATAACGGACTCAAAAAAGGAGAGTAGCGATAACTCCGGATAAATTTTAGCGTTTCAAGCAGCTCATCTTCAGTTTCCCCCGGGCTTCCCAACATGAATGACCCCATGGTCGGAATGTTGTAGCGGTTGGCAAGTTCGATAGCGCGACGATTATCCTCTATGGTAGTGGTTCGCCTCTTAAGATATTCAAGCATATCGGGAGAACCGGATTCCATTCCAATTCCGGTTATGACAACATTCATCTCTTTTAGCATTTTCATGGTAACATCATCAACCATATCTGACCTGACTAAACACATGAATTTTACTTTTTTATTAATTTCTCTCTCGACTATAAACTTATGAATTTTCGATAACCGTTTCTTGTCAGCGATAAAGAGATCGTCAAATATATGTATTATCTCAACATTATATTTTCGTATAAGAAGTTCAATTTCTTCAATCACACGTTCAGCTGAAAATGCCCTGAATTTTTGCCAGTGAAGTCTGGTCGAACAAAAAACGCAGTTGAACGGGCATCCCCGACTGCTTATCATCGTCAATGAACGTCCCTTATGGTATGGAATAATCTGTCTTTTTTGCAGATAAAAATCAAGGTTGGCCAGATCCCTGTCGGGTATTGGAATTTTATCAAGGTCGGTTATTAGTTCCCGAGGTTCGGTAAAAACAGTCGTGCCTTTCTCATTATAACAAATGCCTTTTACCCATTTCAGATTATCCTTAGAAAAATCCGACAGCTGTATCAGTTCCAACATGGTCTCTTCGCCCTCGCCGATGACGCCCACATCAAAGGGTTCGGGAAGTTTACGGTATGTGGAGATGTGTACTCCGCCCAAAACCACCGGTATGTCTGATTTTGATTTTACAAATTCTGCAAAATGAATCGCATTTTTAATATCTTGTGTAACGGCACCGATACCGACGATGTCGGTGGGCTCAAAGGATTGATAGATATCCTGGCAATTTGAATCCAGGAGGCGAATGTTGTGAAAATTACCATATTTCTTTAAATAAGCCGATATGGACATCAGTCCCAGGGGAAGAATTCCTCGCTCAAAACCTTTACTGACATTTACCAGTGTTAAGCGTTTCATTAGACCCTCTTATGCCCGAGTTTTGGGAATAAACGCTCTTCCGTTTCTTATAAATTTGATTTTTGATAACTGCATAAACAGCCACGTCCTTGTTACAGGGGTTATAATTGTCGTTGTTCCGAGTGTTAAGGCCGAAACGATCATCAAATATAAAAGCATCATAAATTGAGACGTCGGTACGCTAATAAATATTAGACCAATGCCGGCGACAAATATGCATACTGCGAGCGGAAGGCATACATCTTGCAAATACCATCGCCACATTTCTTTACGCAATAATCTATGATGCATTACTGGGATCTCAAAGAAAAAAAGTCCCGTATGTAACATTACCCATACGCTGGCTGCGCCTGTCACACCATAGTGCTTTGTCATATAGATAATTAGCGGAACAAGTATAATCACCGCGATTATATTTTTAAAAACGGATAATCTGGTCCAGCCAAATGCCAGTTGTAGCGCATAGGGGAGATTCATTACTCCGTTAATGGCCGTGCCGCAAACCAGAATGCTTACCAGGAGATGGGTGTTCTCTGTCGTTGTTGGGTTCTGTGTCCACAAAAGGAGGAGTTCTTTGGAAAATAAGGCAATAACAATGGCAGCAGGCAGAATCAGAACCGACACAAACTGACAACTTTCGTGATAGAGTCGTTTCAGTTCATCTTGGTCGTTAATAGAAACTAATTGCGTCAATCTCGGATAAATACTGCTAAATACCGCCGTGAAGAGGCCACCAAGACTCGTCGCTACTGTCCAGGCAAGGGTGTAATAACCAAACATTTTAAGCGGGAGCATCTTGCTTAATATCACCTTGTCCATTTGGGTAAGAATTACTCCGAGAATGGCAATTCCACTCATTCCGGTGGCAAACTTCCAAATCCCATCGAGCAGTTGCTTTTGAAAAACTGCGTTGTTGTCGCCAAACGAGAGTCGGCGCTTAAGAAACATCGCCAAAAGAAATGCATTTATTATATTGACGACTATTTGCCATAAAAAATAGGCCTGAATTGTTGGAGAAACCAGCCACAAAATCAGGACGGCGCCGGCGCTGCGCAATGTGCTTATAACAATAGTGATTGCGTTAAGCAGAACCTGCCTTTGTAACCCCATCAGCCCTCCGGAGTAAAATCCGATCGGCATCTGGAGGGCTATTGCCAATCCCATCATTAAAAGCGCTTGTGCGACGGTTGTGCTGGATAACTGCTCCGCTTTGACCCAGTGATGCGCAATAACCGGCGATAATAACGCTACGGTAATCCCGGCAAACACAGCGACGCTCCAGTAAATAACTTCCAGCGTCCGGACAAGATTACGCATTTCCTGTTCCCGGTCCTGCAGTGCGGACAGGCGGGCCATTTCACGATTCAGGGTATTGCTCATACCCAGGTCCAAAATACCTGACATGCTCTGTATCGCGGCAAAAATACCAATCAGCCCCCAGGATTCCATCCCAAGAAATTTAATATAAAGCGGGATAAAAATCAGTCCAATCAGGGTCTGCCACATATTCCCGGCAAAATTCGCAACCATGTTTTTCTTTATAAGCTTCATCGATTATCTGCCATTGGCTTCCGTCGGTTTTTTGGGGACTCCGTCTTCGTAAGACGAGCTCAATTATAAACGAAACATCATGACGGGCTTTGCCCCGAAATACGCCTTTATTATAACAACACGGGCCAAATACGCCAGAGCCGTTACAAATACGGAACTGTGTCAGCAGATAGGAAATTCTGCGGCAAGCTCTCTCGCCTGTTTCCTGACGCGGTCTGCGACTGACTGGTCGATTGTCTGGCGGGACGATTTCAAATTACTTAGCACCATATTGACAAGCTCAGCTATTTTGTTGATTTCAGCTGTGCCCATACCGTTTTTCGTAATTATCGGTGTGCCTAAACGTATCCCGCTCACGCCTTTCGGGTTTTTATCATAAGGCAAAAGCATTTTGTCGACGACTATCCCGCATTGTTCGAGGCACTGCTGGGCGGCGAGACCCGTCAGGTTCTGCGATTTGCTGGCAACGTTGATAAGCATCAAATGATTGTCGGTCCCGCCCGTCAAAACGTCGTATCCTTTCCGCAGCAATATGCCCGCCAGCCGTTTTGCGTTTTCAATGACCCTGACTTGCCTCGTTTTATACTCTTCCGACATGGCCTCTTTGAAAAATACCGCCTTGGCCGCTATATTGCTGAAATAAGGCGTCCCCTGAACACCGGGGAACGTCGTCTTTTCTATCAACTGCCACAACGGAATTTCTCCGCTCGCTGTTTTAATCCCGCGGTCGTAATCCTTTCCCGACAAAATCAGCCCGCCCCTCGGCCCGCCGGGCTTATAGGTGCTCGTGGTTGTCAGATGAGCGGAATCGATTGGTGATGCGTGAACGCCTCCCATCACCAGCGCTGACAAATGCGAAATATCCGCCAGTAATAACGCCCCAACCTCGTCGGCGATTTGCCTGAACCGGGCAAAGTCAATTGCCCTGGGATAGGCGCTTGCTCCGCATATAATCAGCTTCGGCCCGAATCGTTTCGCCTGCTTTCGTATTTCATCGTAATCAAGAAGAAACGTGTCCCTGTTAACGTGATAACTTTCAATCTCGAAAAATCTCGCGGTAATCGAATCTATAAAACCGTGCGAATAATGCCCACCGTGGCTTGTTGCCATACTCAATATTTTATCGCCTGGCTTAAGCAGGGCGGTTATGACAATTTGGTTCGCCGTTGTCCCGGAATGCGGTTGGACGTTCGCGTATTTTGCGCCGAACGCCTTTTTGGCGCGTTCAATCGCCAGTTTCTCAACCTCATCCATCACACCGCTGCCGCCGTGAAGCCGGGCCTCCGGAAACCCTTCGCAGGTCTTGTTTTGCAGGATTGACCCAAGCGCGGCAAGCGCGGCCCGCGAGCACTGGTTCTCCGCCGCCAAAAGCTGTATCGTCCCCTGCAATCGCTCGTATTCTTTTGTTATCAGCTTGTGAACTTCGGGGTCAAACTGTATCAATGCCGCCTGCAGGTTGTTGTGATATGCCTCCGATGAAAGTTTTCCCGTCGCCGCGGGTTTATCAATCGTCATAGTCACTTCCAGAATCCTTTCTGATTTATAAATGAGTCCTTGTATTGTTCTCGTCAGCTAAAGAACCCAAAAATAAGTCGCAAAATGTCGTTGTATGTAACATACACTATAAGCACGATTAGCGTTCCCCACGCCGCATAAGCGATTGCTTCCTGTGTTCGCACGCTTATTGCTGAACCTTTTATTTTCTCGACCAGCAGAAGCACTGTAAGCCCTCCGTCAAAGGGAGGCACCGGTAGAAAATTCATCACCGCGATTGCTGCGCTTATCAGGCCGAGGAAATATACATAATAGATAAACGGTTGTGCAGCAACGATCTTATAGCTGAATGTCAGGATGCCCACCGGCCCCATGATTTGTTTGGGGCTTACAAGCCCGCCTATCAGCCGCTGCAATGTAACGTATGTCTGGAGGATGAACGTCTTTGTGCGTTTATATCCCATACCTATCGCGTCGATAGGCCCGTCCGCTTTGTATAGCCGTTCCATCTCCACGAATGGCAGCGATTGTTCCGTGAATGCGTACGCTCGGACGACGTCCCATTTCTCGCTCACGTCAATGATGGCGTTACCTGCTTTCTGGGCATCAAGCCGCCAGTCAATTGTAACATGCTGACCTGAATTACGTTTCAACTGACGTGCAATATCATAAAAATTCTTAACCTCAACACCGTCAATAGCTGTTATCGTCGCACCCCTTGGTATCGCCGCCGCGTTCGGATGCCGTTCCGTTGCGATTGTCTTGGCGACTACGGGATGTTCGGCGTCAAGCTCGGGTATTATGCCGATTACAACACGGTTTGTATCGGTGTCCCATCGTGGAATCACCGATACTGTCAGGCGATTTTCAACGCCATTGGCATCCGTCCTGAGCACTGTTACGGGCAGCGGCTTGTTTTCATATTGTTTTGTTACTTCCCGCAGCTCAAAAAATGTCGGGTTTTCAACTTCTGCTATCGCCGCTAATATGTCGCCGGATTTTAATCCGGGTTTAGTGTCTTTCCCGCCGAAAAGCTTAGTCAGCCATTTCTTCAATGACTTTGTTTCTTCAGATACAGCCGCTATCCTCATCCGCGGAATCATCGTGCAGATATTGGCGAGATTGGCTTCGGATTCACCGACAAAATCCTTCGCAGGAGCAAAATTCAGCGACACCCGGCCCTCAACAATACTATCCTGTCCTGCCGAATCGCGTCTCTGTGCCAGAATCGCAATATTCGGCTCGAATGCGTTTTCAATTATCGACTCTATCTCCCAGTTGTTTTTGACTTCTACGCCTGCGACTGCCTTTACAACGTCGCTAGGCTTCAAACCCGTCGTCGTAAACAAAAGATTGGCGTCTTGCGGCGGCAATTTCGCCAATTTCAGCGTCAATGGTTTTTGTATCCCGAAACCGCGTAATTGCCCGCTTGGCAGCTGTTCTGCTATTATCGAAATATCATCGATTGTCCCGTCGGCTCGCTGAACCTTTAGTGGTATCGACTCTTTTTTTCCTGAAAGCACCGCCGCCATCATAATGTCGCTGAAATCCAGCCGGCTGCTGTTGCCGGCGATCTCGACTATCTCATCGCCGGGTTTTATCCCCGCTTTCTCCGCGGGCGACCCGTGCACTACGTTACCTACTACCGGAGCCATAAGCCCGATACCTATCATAAATACTATCATGAACACAATCACCGCGCTTATCGCGTTGAATGTAACTCCAGCCGCCAGCACCGCCGCACGGGACAACACCGGCTTATTCGAAAACGACCTCGGGTCGTCGTTTGTCTTCACAGGCCCCACGTCCTCTTGGCCTAACATCTTGACGAATCCGCCTAAAGGAATCAACCCTACCCGGTATTCGGTCTCGCCGGGCAGAATCTTTTTGCCCACCGTGAAACTTAAAAGACCTTCCTCGGAATTCTCCCCTTCGCTTTTAAGCAGCTCAGGCAGGATGCGTATCCGCCAGCCGCGGTCTGCCTTCTTTATCCCGAACAAAATCGGCGGCATACCTATAGAAAACGCCTCGACCTTTATCCCGCACAGTTTTGCGACGACAAAATGCCCAAGCTCATGAATTAAAATGACTGCCCCGAAGCCAAGCAGCACTAATATTATATTCCTTGAAACGCCGAAATTGCGGATAATAAAAACACAGACCGCAATCACCACCGCAACCAGCAGAATCAGCCGTGAAGCTGTTTGCGCTGAGTGTTTTGTATTCTCTGTTTTTTGCTCCCTGTCCTCTGGCTTTTCAGACATTCAGTTACCTCTTTCTTTGCCCAGGTATCCGCCTCTAACAATTCTTCGAGCGACGCGTCAGTTTTTGCGTTGCAGTTGTCCAGGCATTGCCGGACAAGTTCCACGATATTACCAAATTTTATATTACCCGTGAGAAATTGTTCTACCGCCGCCTCATTTGCCGCGTTAAATACCGCTGCTGCCGTCCCGCCCTTTTTCGCGGCCTCAAAACCCATCTGAATCGCCGGAAACACCTCCGGGTTTGGTTTCTCGAACGTCAGTGCCTTTAGCCGGCTAAGGTCGAGCTTCTTCGCCGAACCGGGCAATCGCGTGGGATACGTCAGCGCATATTGAATCGGCAAAGACATATCCGGACACCCAAGCTGCGCTATTACTGACCCGTCCACGTACTCCACCATCGAATGGACTATCGACTCAGGATGAACCAGAACTTCTATTTTTTCCGCCGGCACGTCAAAAAGCCATCTCGCCTCAATTATCTCCAGCGCCTTGTTCATCATCGTCGCCGAATCCACCGTAATCTTCGGCCCCATACGCCAAACTGGGTGTGCCAAGACTTGCTCAATAGTCGCGTCCGGTATTCCCGCCGGGTTCGCCTTCCTGAATGGCCCCCCGGATGTCGTCAGGATTATCTTGGCTACCTCATCGTGTCTGCCCGCCGAAAGCGACTGGAATATCGCCGAATGTTCGCTATCGACAGGCAGCAGTTCCGCGCCGTACTTTTTCGCCTCCGTCGTAATCAGATGCCCCGCTATAACTAAGGGCTCTTTATTCGCTATCGCGACCCTTTTGCCTTTGCGTACCGCCGCCAGGACCGCCTGTAAACCCGCTACCCCCACAACAGCCGCAAGAACCGTATCAACCTGCTCAAGCCCAGCTATTTCAGTCAGTCCTTCCGGGCCTGCGAGGATTTTAACATCCAGACCTTCGACCAGCCGGCGAAATTGCTCAACGTAATCAATATCGCTGACCGCAACGTATTTTGGTCTGTATTGCCGCACCTGCTCCGCCAGCAGCTTTATATTGCTGTGTCCGCTAAGAGCAACAACCTCAAACCGCGGCGATTTATCTTTGGGCAAATTGTTCAGCCCGTCGATAACCCGCAGGGCCGTCGTTCCTATCGACCCTGTCGAGCCCAATATGGCTATACGTCTATGCACAAAAACAGCACCTCAAAACTTGTTCAGCAAATGCAAAAACAGGATACCATTATAACCCCGCCCGTTTAAAAAATCACGTGATTAGGGCTTCTCAAAACTACAACGGGCGTAATTCTTCTTTGCAGGCAACATTGTAGGGTGGCGCTTTATCTTCCGCATACGCAGCATCCCTTACGGGAGGCGGACTGCCCCGCCGAACCAATATAAAGAGCTTTAAAAACAAGTTTCGTAACGTATAATAGCGACCAAAAGAAAAGCGAACTCTTTTCTCGTTTCTTATTATGATTTTCATTGGTTTTACAGCCATTGCAATCGGGGTGTGTACCGCTCTCTGGGGATGGGGGGTATTATGTCAACGGCTGGCAAAATATCCTGTTCGAAATT
>JBEKTD010000003.1:0-339793 GCA_049516395.1 Sedimentisphaerales bacterium
CGGCGTTTGTCGTTGAGTAATGAGTTTGTATGTTTTTAGAAATTTGAAGCAGGCTGACAATGGATTTAACGCCTGTTCCTGAGGGATTAGGTTTGAAATGTATTTTTGTTTTAAGAAAGGAATAGCAAATGAAAACTGTAATTACGATTATGCTAACGCTGGTTCTGGTGGCCGTGTGCGGCTGTCAATCGAGCAGCCCACGAGGCGGCAGCGTTGTCAAGGGCGAAGGATTTAAAATTGCCGTCCCAACTCTCGACACGAAGCTCAAACAGGGTGAAGTCCAAAGCGTTACTGTCTCGCTGGAGAGGGGCGATTATTTTAAGCAGGATGTTAAGCTGCAAATCGAAGCGTCCAAAGGCATAAGTGTCGAGCCGACCAGCGTTATTATCAAGGCGAGCGACACACCTGATGTGCAAATCAAGATTACAGTGCCGAAGGACGCTGCCTTCGGTGAGTATAGCGTTTCCGTTAAGGGTATCCCAAAAACCGGAGAATCGACCTCGACGACATTTACCGTGAAGGTCGTCTCTCCGTAGGTCTAGGACAGTTTGTTCGAAAGAGAGTCGCACACTTTACCACAGGGCGATGTCGCGACATTCGTGCAAATTAAGTTTTCGCAGTGACAGAGTAAAGTATGGTTTTTTACAGAGATAAGGAGAATTGTATGGCAAGGTTAAAGATTTTGTTGGTTACAATGTCTGTTCTTACTCTGTTCATTATGTGCGGCGGCTGCGAAAGCGAAGGACACGACCGGCGGGATGACAGGTGGCAGGATAGGCAATCAGAGCGGGAGCAATTGGAGCGGGAATCGGAGCAGGAACGGTCGGATCGGTACATGGACAAAGATTCGGAGTCACATGAAGAGCGGCACGAAGAGCGGCAGTAAATATTTGAATGTGGCCTTGCTGTGTTATGTCGAGCAGTGCTGAATCGTTGGTATGAAACTAAAACTAATTTACAATTACGATGCTAATGAAAGGATATTTAACATGAAACTAAACTCAATTTACAAGTATGTCCTGGTAATCGTCCTTTTCGCGGTGGCAGCTTTTGCGAATGGATGCCATGGCGTTAATTGGTAGAATGTTTAGGCGATTGACGCAACTGTAGTATATATCAAAAAAAACAGTGGTGAGGATATAATGTTACATCTCAACATATAACTGTGATCTTTGCTATATCTGCTGTGCGGGCGCCGGACGTGACGAGAAAAATAGTGACGGGCACAAATAACGCGACAGCTGCGGAGTGTGCCCGTCTTTGTTTTTCTAAAATAGCAAAGCGTGGTTTGTTCAGCATCAAGGGTAAGCAATGCAACTGTATATGATAAATTCACGTGTATTCTTAAGAAATGATCGCCTAATCACTTTATTTGCAGTAATCTTCGTTTGCGTTTTTCTTTTGACGCCCTGTGTGGTGTTAAGTTCTGACCCGAACAGTCAAATGAGCAACAGTGAGTATTTGGCGGACGGCAATGATGCTGCCAAGGACAGCAACGGCCCCACTATGATAATGAGTTATAGTAAAAAAAGATTTATAAAAAACCCTATAGGCTCCTTTATGTATTTTGTTCCGCTGATAGCCCCTACACTTGTTGACAATATATCAAGCGTCAATAATGAGCAGCAGGTAGGTATAATCTCGTATGAAAAAAAAATCACTTTAAAATCCTTCTATCTGGCCTGCGAATTTGAAACATTGGGAAGTGGTTTTCATATGAACACATTTGATCCAGCTGGGATGATTGCGGCACATACCGATGAGTTGAAAAAAGGAGAGTCGCTGACAGATATGCTTGATTATATCAAATTTAATGGAGAGGGGTTCGGTTGTATCGAGGTTAAGGGAACGGTAACCGGCTCTACCGAGACCGTTACCGAGGTGGACATGCAGTTCAATGCGAGAGGCCACAAAAGCCCCGTAACCATCGGTCTTTATGATATTAAGCCAAAAGACGGACAATATAAGTACGAAAACAGGTCGAACCGGATAGTTGCTCGGGTGAATTCACTTATATTCAAAAAGACCGAAAGAACTCCCCGCATGGAAATAAAAGTGGCGTCTATCAGCGATACAGAAGAATCCGAGAGTTTCTTCAGTTGTATCAAGGGGACTATAGCCAATTTGTTTATAACGCCGCCGAATGTGACTAAACTTGGCAACACTACGATGATTGAATTTGGATATGCATTACTTCAAAAAAATGCCACGTTCACTTTTCCCAAAGCCGGCAATATCAAGGAAAGCAGGACGGTAGAAATAGAAAATAAGCAAAATAAAAATGTTGCTAAAAGTGAGTATTAGCAAGTCAGGATTATTTTGGTCTGACATTAAAACTGAATTTACATTGATTTTAAAAAGTGTTATCTTTGTTATTATTGTGTATGACTATGCGTAACAAATTGAAAATCCTGCTTGTCAATCCGGAAGTGCCAAACACGTTCTGGAGCTTGAAAAGCGCCCTGAAGTTCGTTTCCAAAAAGGCGATTCTTCCGCCTCTCGGACTGCTCACTGTTGCCGCAATGCTTCCGGAATCTTTCGAGAAAAAACTGATTGATATGAACGTAACCGCCCTGTATGACCGGGATATCAAATGGGCGGACTACGTATTCATAACAGGTATGGTGATTCAGAAAAAATCGGTCGCCCAGATTATCGAACGCTGTAAAAAACTGAACGCCAAAATTGTTGCCGGAGGGCCGCTGTTTACTGCTTTTACCGAGTCCTATTCGAATATTGACTACCTCATACTGCATGAAGCGGAAATCACGCTGCCTGCTTTTTTGAGCGACCTTGAAAAAGGATGTCCCAAGCCGGTTTATACTACTCACGAAAGACCCGACCTTAAAAGTACGCCAATCCCGCAATGGGATTTAATTAACATGAAAAAATATGCCGTGATGTGCATTCAATATTCCCGTGGATGTCCATTTAATTGTGATTTTTGCGATATTACAGCCCTGCTGGGCCGTAAGGTGCGAACAAAAACAACCAGCCAGATAATCGATGAGCTCGAAAATCTTTATGTCCATAAATGGCGGGGCGACGTTTTTTTTGTTGACGATAACTTTATAGGAAAACGCCAGCAGTTGAAAAACGAATTGCTCCCGGCAATCATAAACTGGATGGATAAAAGAAAAAATCCATTCTCCTTCAATACACAGACCTCTATCGACCTGGTGGATGACGAGGAGCTTATGACCCTGATGGCCAAAGCTGGCTTCAACAGTGTATTTATCGGCATCGAATCTCCGAACGAGTCGAGTTTGGCTGAATGCAACAAAATGCAAAACACCGGACGTGACATTGTGGCAGCGGTTAAGAAAATACAGCGGTTTGGCATACAGGTCCAGGGCGGCTTTATTCTCGGTTTTGACAATGATAAGCCGGGCGTGTTTGACAAATTGATAAGTTTAATTCAGGACAGCGGCGTAGTTACCGCGATGGTCGGGCTGCTCAACGCCCCTCCCGGAACGAAACTCTATAAAAAGCTTATGAGCGAAAATAGATTAACAACGCCGGCAACCGGGGACAACATGGACTGCACAATGAATTTTATTCCAAGGATGGATATTCACGAACTTCTGGGTGGGTATCTTAAAGTGCTGAATACTATCTACTCGCAGAAATACTATTGTAAACGCATCAAAACATTTCTTAAAAACTACCAGTTCAGCAGCAAGGAAAAACTTAAAATTCGATATTGCGACATCAAGGCGTTTTTCAGGTCAATGTGGCAAATTGGTATAATAGAGAAGGGCAAGATGTACTACTGGATGCTTATACTATGGTCGCTCAAAAACCCCCGTCGTTTGCCGCTGGCTGTTCGCCTTTCGATATATGGATTTCATTTCCGTAAGATGTTAGAAAATATTTACCCTCAAATGAAAGAAATTGCCGCTAATTCAACGAATGAATACGGCACCGTTGACCATGGATAGACATTTTTGCCCAGATGCGCATTTGAATGTTTCTTAAATAATCATGCAATAAGGAGTACCTGATAGTGGAAAAAACGGAAACTAAGGGAAAATCTGCGAAAAGACAAGTGGGTTTGTGGATTGACCACAAAAAGGCCGTTATCGTAACCGTTACAGATAAAGGCCAGGAGATGAAACAGATATCAGGGCAACTTGAAAGAGATGCCCAGCTCTCCGGCGGCTGGGCTGCGCATTCCGGGAGAGATTACGGAGAAGACGACCGGCAGGACAGACGATTTATGGGCCATCTCGACAGATATTATGACGAGGTGATTGCGTTTATTCATGATGCGGAATCGATTCTGATATTTGGTCCTGGCGAGGCAAAGGGGGAGCTTAAAAAGCGTATTGAAAGCAAAGGACTCCCTGGGCGTATAGTTGGCGTTGAAACCGTTGACGAAATGACTGACCCGCAGATTGCGGCAAAAGTTCGAAAACACTTTCTTAAATAAATTTTGCCGGCAGAATGGCCTGGAAAACACCCAGCCATAAGCGATAACAGGATTAGCCGTCTGATGATGCTCTAATCCCTGAATTCCCCTATATTCCGGGGGCAGGATTGCGGCGAAGCTATTGATTATTTGCGGTATTTTGGCATAATATAGTGATTCTTTGCCTTACTTCACTCGGCCAAATGATTTTAGGTTGCCTTTATGGGCACAAAACGAAAAAACGAGGCAGTTGAGACACTTCGCAAAGAAGCCCCAGGCAGGGTCGGGCATGAGCTTATACGGGCCGCCGGACTTTACATATCGAACTTCCCGAAACAGGGTGATTTGGATTTATGAAAAACTTCTCACGTTATATTTACGCGATATTGGCAGTGCCGGTAATTGTTCTTATGCGGTTTGCCTTGATGCCGTTAATCGGCCCCGGCGTACCGTATGTCACGCTGTTTCCCGTATCGGTCGCCGTGGCTATGTTCGCCGGTATGGGCCCCGCAATCCTGACGGGCTTTCTTGGTTCACTGGCGATAGATTACTACTTCATCCCGCCGCTGTATTCCATAGATTTTGACGTCCCCAGTATCTCCAGAATAGTTATTGTGGTTCTGACAAGCGCATTTGTCGGCTATGTAGGCGAGATTCTCCGGGCCGCCCGCAAAAAGGCCGAACAACAGGCCAGTGATTTGCAAAACAGCGAGCAGCAACTTAGACAGGCACATAACGAACTGGAGATTCGGGTCAAAGAGCGAACCGCCGAGTTGGATGAAACGGTGGTGGAGCTGCAAAAGCAGGTCCAGTACCGAATCAAGGCCGAGGAAGCTGTTAAGGCCGAACGTAAGCGGTTTGAAAATGTTCTCGAAATGATGCCTGCTTACGCGGTGCTGCTGACCCCGGATTATCACGTCGCATACGCCAATCGCACCTTCCGCGACTGGTTCGGCGATGACAACGGACGAAAATGCTACGAGTTTATGTTCAACCGCACTGAACCCTGCGAGAACTGTGAAACATATAATGTTATGAAAACCGGCAAGAGCCAATTCCGGGAGTGGACCGGCCCCAACGGCAAAAATTATGATATCTACGATTATCCCTTCACCGACACAGATGGCTCACCTCTGATTATGGAGATTGGCGTCGATGTTACCGCACACAAGCGGGCACGAGCCGAACTGGAACAATATCGGCTGCATCTCGAAGACCTCGTTAAAAATCGAACCGAGGAGCTGGCCAGGTCGAACAAAGACCTCGAGCAGTTTGCTTATGTGGCCAGCCACGATTTACAGGAGCCGCTCAGGGCGGTCTCCGGCTTTGTTGAGCTGCTCAGGCGAAACCTTGAAAAAACCCTCGACGAAAAAACAAACGAATATATGAATTTCACCATAGACGGCGCCAAACGAATGCAGTCGCTTATCAGCGGCTTGCTTGAATATTCACGCGTCGGCACACAGGGTAAAAAACCTCTGAAGGTGAATTCCAAAGAGGCCTTCGACGAGGCATTAGCGCATCTTCAGGCAGGCATACAGGAATCGGGCGCAAAAATTACCGCCGATGATTTGCCGACCGTTTATTTCGACGACCTGCAGCTTGCACGATTGTTCCAGAACCTCATCAGCAACGCCATAAAATTCCGAAGCGACCAGGCCCCGCAAATTCACGTCAGCGCCGTCCATCAGGATGGCGGCTGGCGATTTGCCGTCCGCGATAACGGAATCGGTATTGAGCCGCAATACGCTGAGCGTATATTTATGATTTTTCAGCGGCTGCATACCCGTAAAACTTACCCCGGAACCGGTATCGGACTGTCAATCTGCAAGAAAATTGTAGAACGACACGGGGGTAAAATATGGGTAGAATCCACGCAGGAACACGGCTCCACATTTTATTTTACTGTTCCTGATATAGAAGGAGCTTGAAACGTCTAAAAATGAGATATAATAAGGCCGAACTTTTTAAAAACATATAAAGGAGGTCTAACTGGATGAATCTTTCAGAATCAAAACCTATTGAGATATTGCTGGTCGAAGACAGCCCCAGCGATGCCGCATTGACTATCGAGGCCCTCAAGGAGGGCAAGATTGCCAACCGGCTAAACCACGTCGAAGACGGCGTTGAGGCAATGAACTTTTTAAGACGGCAGGGTAAATACGCCAAAGCCGTGAGGCCTGACCTTATTATGCTCGACCTCAATCTGCCTAAAAAAGACGGACGAGAAGTCCTCGCTGAGCTTAAAAATGACCCGGACCTCAAACTAATTCCCATTATCGTTCTTACCACGTCTCGTTCCGATAAGGATATATTGCAATCCTATCAATTGAGCGCGAACTGCTACATTACAAAACCAGTGGATTTCCCGCATTTTATTGAGGTGGTCAAATCAATCGAGCAATTCTGGCTAACGGTTGTGACTTTACCCAGGAGAATATGACGTCAGACAACTCATTGAAAATTCTGCTTGTGGAAGACAGCGCCTCCGACGCCGTGCTGTTGCAGGAAAACATTTTGTCAAGCGGCGCCGAAGATATTTCCATCAGCGTGGTTCAATCGCTGAACGAGGCCAAAGAACATCTTAAAAACAATCATCCCGACGCAGTGCTGCTGGATTTGACCTTGCCCGACAGCTCCGGCCTTAATACCGTTCGAGAGGTCAGGAGCATCTCCCCTGATTTGCCGATTGTGGTACTTACCGGAGTCGATGACGAGAATATGGGCGTCGAAGCCGTGCGAACAGGCGTTCAGGATTACCTCGTAAAAGGCCAGACCGACGGACGAACCATAACCCGTGTTATTCGTTATTCCGTCGAGCGAAAAAACGCAGAGGACGCGCTGCTGATTTCGGAACTCCGTTATCGCCGGCTGTTTGAGGCGGCCCGTGACGGGATACTAATTCTTGATGCGGACTCCGGGCAAATAGTTGATGTTAATCCATTCATAGAAGATATATTGGGCTATTCTCGCGAGTATTTTTTAGATAAGAAGCTCTGGGAGATTGGTCTTTTCAAAGACATTGTAGAATCAAAAGAAGCGTTCCTGAAATTGCAAACGAGGGGATACGTATGCTACGAAAACCTGCCGCTCGAAACAAAAGACGGATGTCATATAGCGGTGGAATTCGTAAGTAACGTATACACGGTAGATCACACGAAAGTAGTCCAGTGCAACATCCGCGACATCACGGAACGCGCACTGGCCGAGGAGGCGCTCCGTAAGGCAAACGATGAACTGGATATAAGGGTCAAAGAACGAACCGCCGAGCTTGGCGAAATGGTGCTGGAGCTGCAAAAACAGGTGATGCAGCGGGTTCGTGCGGAAGAGGCATCCCGTTCCACGTCGCTGTATGCACGCGGTCTTCTCGAAGCATCTCTTGACCCCCTTGTTACAATCAGCCCGGAAGGAAAGATTACCGATATCAACAGGGCAACCGAGCTGGTGACGGGGCTTTCCCGCGAAGGTCTGGTAGGCAGCGATTTCTCGGATTACTTTACGGAACCCCAAAAAGCAAAGGAAGTTTACAAAAAGGTTCTTGCGGAAGGTATGGTTAAGGATTATCCGCTCACCATCCGGCATATATCGGGCCATACAACAGACGTCCTGTATAATGCCACGCTTTATAAGAATGAAGCAGGGCAGATTCAGGGTGTTTTTGCCGCCGCCCGTGACGTTACTGAACATAATAGGATAGAAAAACGCGAGCGGATTACAAACGTCCTGCTTGAACTGTTCGCCCAGAAACCCGCAAGAAAAGAATATCTTGATTCGGTTGTCAGAGCTGTCCGCGACTGGAGCGGCTGTCAATGCGTAGGTATCCGACTGACTAATTCGGATGGATTGATTCCGTACGAATCCCATATTGGCTTTAACAGGGAATTCCTGTTATCGGAGAGCGTGCTTTCTCTGAAAACAGATACCTGCGCCTGTATGCGGGTCATTACGCAGAAACCCGAATCCCAGGATGCACAGATAATGACATCGAAAGGTTCCTTCCGCTGCGATAATACGCTTGAGTTTTTTGATTCGCTGTCCGAACAGAAAAAGGCACGATATCGCGGCTATTGTATTCGTCACGGCTTTGCCTCTCTTGCCGTTGTTCCCATACGTTACAGGGACAAAGTGCTCGGAGCGATTCATCTTGCCGACAAGAAGGAAAACAAAACACCGGCCCAGACCGTGGAATTCATAGAAAATATGGCGATGCTTATCGGGGAGGCCGTCCACAGATTCGATATAGAAACAGAGCTGCGCCAAAGCGAGGAACGTTATCGTCAGCTCGTAGAACTTTCTCCTGAAGGCATCGGAGTCGAAAGAGACGACAAAATAGTGTTTATAAACACCGCTGCGGCCAGATTGCTCGGTGCTAAAAGTTCTGCGGAGCTTATCGGGAAGTCGATTCTTGATTTTATTCACCCCGACTACAGGAAACGCACGCACAGGCAGTTGGAGTTTCTCCGCAGAAAGCAAAGGGCCCTGCCCCTCAGGGAAAATATATTTCTGCGTGTTGACAGAACCCATATAGATGTTGAAGTTGCCGCCACGCCGCTTGTCTATGAAAACAGGCCGGCTGCGCAAATTGTTTTCCGCGATATCACCGAACGAAAACTCGCCCAGGAAAGGGTTATCGCCGACCAGAAACAGCTCCGGCTTCTTACCGCCGAACTTCTACTCACCGAGGAACGTGAACGGCACGAAATCGCCACGGCCCTGCACGATTCGCTTGGCCCGATACTCGCCTTTTCAAAAAGAGAGCTGGGAATCCTGCAAAAATCTGCCCCGCCCAATATTGTCGAATCTCTGAAAAATATCAGCGATAACATCAGCCAGGCGGTTAAACAGACAAGAACACTGACCTTTGACCTTAGTCCGCCGACGCTTTACACCCTCGGATTCGAAATCGCGATAGAAGAGTTGCTTGAACGGTTTTGCGAAGAGCACAAACTTGAATATTCATTCCAAAACAGTGATGCGCATAAACCGTTGACCGATCCGGTGAAAGTGCTGTTGTATCGTTCTATCCGCGAAACGCTGATAAATATAGCGAAACACGCAAGGGCTAAACTTGTCAAAGTTGTCCTCTCCAGGGTCGAAAATGACATAGAAATAACCATAGAAGATGACGGCAAAGGTTTTGATGTATCTGCGCCGAAGGAAAAATCGAAAGGGCTTGGATTGTTTAGTGTTCGTGAACGACTCAGGCACATAGGAGGCAAACTCGTAATCGAATCAAAACGAGGCAAAGGAACTCATATAACCTTGACAGCGCCTTTGAAAATCGAGTAAAATCCTGATGAAAGGGGACTATTATTATGGGCATTAAAATAATCCTGGCGGATGACCACGCGATGTTGCGACACGGCCTCAGTAAGTTGCTTCAAAACGAGAAAGATATGGAAGTGATTGCCCAGGCCAAAGACGGCCGGACGACCGTCGAGCTTGCCAAAGAGCTTTCTCCAAATATCATAATAATGGACATCGGTATGCCGGACCTCAACGGCATCGAGGCAACACGTCAGATTGTCAAAGAGAACCCCAAAGTCAAGATTATTGCTCTGTCGATGCATTCGAGCAAAAACTTCATAATAGAAATGTTCAAGGCGGGCGCAGCCGGCTATCTGCTGAAGGATTGCGAATTCGACGAGCTGGTTAATGCC
This sequence comes from Sedimentisphaerales bacterium, assembly GCA_049516395.1. Classification (GTDB taxonomy): domain Bacteria; phylum Planctomycetota; class Phycisphaerae; order Sedimentisphaerales; family Anaerobacaceae; genus Fen-1362. Next base: position 10,072 of record JBEKTD010000003.1, read on the forward strand.
ATCCGGCTGGTGATGAACAATAAAACCTATATCAGCCCCGCTATATCCGACGTCGTCGTCGATAACTATATGCGACGGCCCGCTAATACCAAAGATTCCGCCTTTTCAATACTCTCACAGAGAGAACGGGAAGTTCTTCAGCTTTTAACGGAAGGCAACGCCACCAAGCAAATCGGAAAACGCCTTCATATCAGCGCAAAAACCGTTGAAGTTCACCGCCTCAACCTTATGAACAAGCTCAAAATAGACAGCATTGCCCAGCTTACCAAATATGCGATTCAGGAAGGTTTAACGCAGCCGGAACCGTAATATTCAGACACAAACGCACCCTCAACGTCGTTGCGAGCACAGCAACGCAATCCCGCGTTATCAATCGCCCTGTTATCACTGCCTGCAATAGTGAGCAATTGCGATACCTTAATTAAGCAATATGCCTATATACCTTCGAATGAGCGCCAGAGTAGAATCTCCAACGTTAATAAGGTTTAACCGGTAATATTATTAAAGAATTTACGATCGCATCGAATAGTGGGGATGACGATTATGAAAACCGAAAATAACGCCGGGCTGTTGCCAATGATTATGCGGGCCCAGAACCACCAGTTGTGTCCGGAATGTGGGGGCAAAATGACCGAGTCAGAAAGGGTATGTGAAAACGGCACAACCTTTGTATGGTTCAGGTGTGGCGATAAAAACTGCAATGGGCAGTGGCTGCAAAAAATCCCGAGGCAGCAGCCCGGCTATCCAGGTTTTTCCGTAAATAAGGTTTATGCACATTGATAAAAATTCATGAAATGAGAACAGGGGCATGTATGCCCAGGGACAGAAAGGACAGCAGCAATGAAAACTTTTATGCTAGGATGGGAGTTCCCCCCCCAAATAAGCGGCGGGTTGGGAACAGCTTGTTACGGCCTGACAAAGGCGATGGACAAGCTCGGCATAAAAGTTACGTTCGTTCTGCCTCGGGGCACGGGTAATCCGGTCGGCTCAGTTAGAACCATCGGCACCAATGACCCCCGGACTGTAACCCAGTCCGAGCAATTCACCAACATGAAATTTCATGTCATATCTTCAAACTTGAGGCCCTATGCCGGCGTCGGTTCTCACAGACATGAAAACTTTAACACTTACGAATCAGGAAGAAGTCTGCTTGAAATAGCCGATGCGGGCGTGGCGCTCGGCCCCGACAATTATACCGGCAATATTCTCGACGCGGTCAATCAATATGCCGAAAAGGCGATGATAATCGCAGGAGCTGAGAATTTCGACGTAGTCCACGCACATGATTGGATGACATATCCCGCCGGGGAAGCGGTTTCCCGCCAAAATCACAAACCTCTCGTTGTGCACGTGCACTCGACGGAGTTCGACCGAAGCGGCGAGCACGTCAATCAGGCCGTTTACGACATCGAACGAATGGGTATGCACGCTGCCTCAAAGGTAATTGCCGTAAGCAATTTAACCAAGGAAACAATAGTAAAACATTACGGAATCCCATCGGCGAAGGTCGAAGTCGTTTACAATGCCGTTGAGCACAATGGCGACGGCATCTGTCATATCCCGGCGGAAAAGAAAGACAAAATCGTCCTGTTTCTCGGACGAATCACAATGCAAAAAGGCCCGGAGTATTTCCTTGCCGCTGCCAAAAAAGTCCTCCAGGTTGTCGACAACGTCAAATTCATTATGGCCGGCTCCGGCGATATGATGCCCAAAATTATCGAGCTTGCGGCTTCTATGGGCATCGGAAACAAAGTCCTCTTCACCGGCTTTTTGACCGGGGAGGATGTTAACAGGGCGTATAAAATGGCTGACCTCTACGTAATGCCCTCTGTTTCCGAGCCGTTTGGAATTTCTTCCCTCGAAGCAATGAATCGCAACGTCCCGGTTCTTATGAGCAAGCAAAGCGGAATTGCCGAAGTGGTAACACATGCCCTCAAAGTCGATTTCTGGGACATCGATGAAATGGCCAACAAAATGATAGCTGTCCTCAAAAGACCGCAGCTTAAGACAAATCTCAGCAAAAACGGCTTTCATGAATCCTGCAAGTTTAAGTGGGAGGACTCAGCAATGAAAGTGAAGAATATATACGAGGAAGTAATCGAGCAGGCCAAAAGTAAGGAGAAGAAATAATGGCTTCGGTATGTTTTTATTTTCAGGTTCATCAGCCGCAAAGATTACGGCATTATACCGTTTTTGACCACAGCGATAACTACTTAGACGACTATAAGAATGCCGAAATATGCAGGAAGGTCGCCAACAAATGTTACCTCCCTGCAAATAAACTGATGCTGGAGCTTATTCACAAACACAGGGGAAAGTTTAAAATATCCTATAGTATTACAGGCGTTCTGCTTGAGCAGCTCGAAAAGTTTGCGCCGGAGGCATTGATCACATTCAAGCAGTTGGCCGGCACCGGCTGCGTGGAATTTCTCGGCGAAACTTATCACCACAGTTTGGCTTCTCTGTATTCTAAGGATGAGTTTATAGAGCAGGTAAAGGCCCACAGGCGGATTATCAGACAATTATTTGGTCAGACACCACGTATTTTCAGGAACACCGAGCTTATTTATAACAATGGCCTGCCTCCCATCGTTGACCAGATTGGTGGCTTCGATGCGATAATCGCCGAAGGCGCCGACCACATTCTCGGTTACAGGAATGCGAATTTTGTTTACCGTCCCCCCGGCCCCACCCGGCTTAAACTCCTGCTGAAAAATTACCGGCTGAGCGATGATATCGCATTTCGGTTTTCTAACCGCGACTGGAGCGAGTGGCCGCTTACCGCCGATAAATTTGCCGCCTGGATTAACGCAGTCAACGGCTGCGGAAATGTCGTCAACCTTTTTATGGATTATGAAACATTCGGCGAGCACCAGTGGGAGGACACAGGCATTTTCAACTTTTTAAGGCATTTGCCCCAGGCCATCCTCAGGTATCCGGATAACAACTTCAAAACGCCTTCGGAGGTAATACGCACTTACCCGCCAGTCGATACCATCGATGTGCCTTACACCATAAGCTGGGCGGATATTGAGCGGGACCTCTCCGCATGGCGGGGCAACTCTATGCAGGAAAACGCGCTGGCGGAACTGTATCGTCTCGAAGACAAAGTCAAAAACACCGAAAACCCTGGCATTATCGACATCTGGAGAAGGTTACAGACCTCAGACCATTTCTATTATATGTGCACGAAATGGTTCGCAGACGGCGACGTTCATAAATACTTCAACCATTACAATTCGCCCTATGACGCCTACATCAATTTTATGAACGTCCTGGATAATCTCGACCGTAGCTGCTCCGAAGCGATTCTTAAAAAACCGTCCCGTATATACGAACTCAGTGCCGAACGGCAGAGTAAAACAAGTAATGATAACGTTGCAAATAGTTTATGTTTTTCTGAAAGGACTTAGTTATGAAAACAGCAAAATTTTCAAAAGACAAAGTAGCATCGACAACAATGTCTTCAACAATCATGAGCCCCGGGCATTCAGCCGTAAGCGCCACTAAACCGCTTGGTCCGTGCCAGGTCGGAGATAGCGTTATTTTCGTAGCGTCTTATCCCCAGGCACACAGCGTTCAAATTGCCGGCGATTTTAACAACTGGCAGCCCGAAAAGACCGTTATGAGAAAATCAGGCGACGGCACATGGCAGGTTAGGGTACCGCTCGTAAAAGGGACCTACCATTACAGATTTATCGTGGATGGCCATTGGCAGCAGGACCCTTATAATGAAGCCACGGAACCCAACCCATACGGCGGAGTAAATTCCGTTCTAAAAGTTGAGTGATATTAACAAACAGGCATCAGAAAATCCTGGCTTGTAAAGGGCATTGAGACAGGCCGGGGAGATAAACGCGATTGCGCCTAAACGCGGCAGGGGCTTTCTCGGCCCCTGTCGCGTTTTCTGCTCTTTACATTACCTTTGTCTTGGTTGAGGATTATTTGAACGATTGGGAATACGAACCGATTCTCGATTCCTCGATTGTCTGGCCGGCACATCAATTTTCCCATTTCCTTTCTTGCTAAGCAGGCCATTTAGCATACTTTAAGGGATTCCATGTTAAGAGAATCCAATCTTTAATCTTTAACGATTTTAATAGCTTTTTCTTTTCTTTTTCAGCCGCCTCATAATCCACATTGGGCTGGTAATAGTCTAAATCCTGAGAACGTAATGGGTTTCCTTTGGTATTAGGTATTATGTCTTGAGACGGGATATAACTCGCATTTTCCTGAAAATAAAAACACAACTCGAGGAAATTGTCTCCTAATAAACCTCTCGGAAGCAAAATTATGCCATTACCTTTTTTAGACGGCCATACTATTAACCATCCATCCATACAACACACTACGGTTGTGTCTTCAGTCATAGGGATTTCGCATTCTTTCGTGTCAGTTCTAAGAATTAATTTGTCTCTTAACATTTCTATTCTTAAATTGTAAAACCGCAGAAAGGGTATAAGGTATTCAAAGAAGCTTTTTATTAACCACAACGAAAAGCCTATTGCAGGAACTATAAACAGTAAGTTCTTATCGAAAGATTCGTCTTTGTCATAAATGCCAATCTTGATTAAACCAAATACCCAAAAGAGGGAGAAGCCGCCAAATAAAACTATGCCTCCAATACAACGACTTTTATCTAAATTGATTTCCCTCATTTTTTATCGCCTGCCAAATACTTAATCCAAGCTGTCTCTTGTCCGAGCACCATCTGCTGGAAGTCGCTCATTTTTTTACCATTCCAATGAGCATATTGTCCGAAAGCGGCAACCCCGGGTATCATATGCGAATGCAAAACTCTTGACTTTGGGAGCCGGGAAAGATACCCTCTTTTATTATAAGACCTAAGACCCAAGGCACAAGACGAATTTGGAAGGCGGTTCAACTTTATGAGAGTACTTTCTGGCATTCAGCCATCTGGTCGGCTGCATATAGGCAACTATTTCGGCGCGATGAGGCAGCATATACAGATGCAGAAAGACAACGACTGCTTTTTCTTCATCGCCGATTATCACGCCCTGACGAGCAACCCCTCGCCTAAAGACGTCTCCGAATTCACCCTTAGCGTCGCTATGGATTACATATCGCTGGGTCTTGATACTGAAAAAACGATATTCTGGCGTCAGTCGGATGTGCCGGAAGTTACGGAATTGACCTGGCTGCTGTCGTGTATTACGCCAAAGGGCCTTTTGGAGCGGTGCACAAGCTATAAGGACAAGGTCGCTCAGGGATTAAGCCCCAATCACGGCCTTTTTGCGTATCCCGTTTTGCAGGCGGCCGACATTCTTATATTCAAAAGCGACCTCGTCCCCGTTGGCGCCGACCAGAAACAGCACATCGAGGTTACACGCGATATCGCGGGCTACTTCAACAATACATACGGCGAAACTTTTGTCCTGCCAAAGGATTACATTATAGAATCGGTGGCGGTCGTGCCGGGCATCGATGGCCGAAAGATGAGCAAAAGTTACGGCAATACAATTGAAATGTTCGAGCCGGAAAAGAGCATAAAAAATAAAGTTATGAAAATAGTTACCGACTCAACGCCGGTTGAGGCGCCGAAAAATCCGGATAAGTGTAACGTTTTTGCGTTATTGAAACTTTTTGCCTCCGCCGAGGAAATAAAACAATGGGAAGACAAATACCGCAAAGGCGGCACAGGATACGGTGAGGCAAAGAAACGTTTAGCCGAGCTTATCGTAGAACACTTCAGGCCCTACCGGCAAAAGCGAACCGAGCTTGAGAGTAACCCGGATTACCTTAAACAGATTTTAGCAAAAGGCGCTCAGCGGGCGAGGGCCGTCGCGGTAAAAACGTTGATTGATGCACGAAAAGCTGTAGGGTTAGGTGAGTATTATGGCAGATAAACTTGTTACAATAGCCGAGTATATGGATTCGATGCAGGCCGAGATGGCGAAACAAGTCCTTGAGGATTTTGACATTAAAGCCGTGGTGATAGGCGAGAATGCCGCCAATACCTGTTTGGCTCCGACTGTTATAACTGCCAAACTGCAGGTGTTGGAAAAAGACGCTGACGAAGCCAAACAGATACTTGAGGATCAGCAACAAGGTCACGAGCCGGAAGAATATGAAGTAATGGATGAAACGGACGAGGCGGATGAACCCTATGACCCGCAGGAGGAGCAGTAAGTGGCTGATTATCGGGTAAATCTTGAAATCTTCGCGGGGCCTTTGGACCTGCTTTTGTACCTTGTCCGCAAGGAAGAGGTTGATATTTACGACATACCCCTTGCGAAAATCACCGACCAGTATATTCGATATATCGATATTCTAAAACAGCTCGATATCGACGTGGCGGGCGATTTCCTGGTAATGGCGGCGACGCTGATGCAGATAAAATCGGCTATGCTTCTGCCGAAGACGCAGGGAGAGGAAATCGGGGCAGAAGACCTTGCCGACCCGCGTGCCGAGCTTATCAGGCAGCTTTTAGAATACAAGCGATTCAAAGACGCGGCGAATATGCTCGCGGCATCAGCCGAGGAACATGGCGACCGGTTTGCCAGACCTGATACGGTTATCGAGCAGTTCAAGCCCAACGCCGAGCCGACTGTTGACCTCGACCAGGTAAGCGTCTGGAATCTGCTTGAGGCCTTCGATGCAATTATGGAGGCGACCGGCGCCAAATATGATACCCGTCTTATTGTTGATGACACGCCGATTGACCTGTACCAGATAGAAATTCTTCATCGGCTGCAAAAAGAAGGTCAGCTTAGCTTCGAGCGTATTTTCGAGCCGAGGAACAGCCGGCTGGTGCTGGTAGGACTGTTTTTGGCCATACTGGAGCTTATCAGGTCGCAGTTAATCTGGGTGGAACAAAACCAGGAAACAGGCAAAATATCCCTGCGTGCGCTGACCGATGCGCCGCCGGAAGAGGCCGTTCGTAAAGCGATAATGAGAATCGAAGCAGAGGAAGCAGCCAGCCAGCAGGCAGTGGCGGCGATAGAACAGCAGCCAACACCTGCCCCGGCTGAGGAATTACCCGCTGAGCCGGATTTTGCAATTGATGAAATAACCGAAACAGAGCAGGGGTCGCAACTGCCGATACCGATAGTGGAAATACCGCCAGCGGATAATTCGACAATCGAGCAGCCCGCCGAAGAAGCACAAACGGAATCGCATCTGCCTATACCTATTGCGGAATTGCCTCCGAAAGACAAATCAAAACAGACAGCCGACGAACCGGAACCGCTGGACGGCCAAACAAAAGAACAATCATAAACACAAAAAACGTAATAAGCGTTTGACAGCGGTTGGCCGACTCTATAAAATCCGGTTAACCTAAAGGCCAACTTTGGAAAGGAAGCAAAAATGGCTGGCAATGTAGTTGAGCTTACCGATACGGATTTCGATGCAATGATTCATACAGCGGGCATGCCCGTGCTGGTGGATTTCTGGGCGCCATGGTGCGGCCCCTGCAGAATGATGGGGCCAATCATCGAGGAATTTGCGAAGGACTACACAGGCAAGGCAAAGGTCTGCAAGCTCAATACCGACGATGCCAGAGATAGCGCTATGGAATTCGGCATCAGCGCGATACCAACAATCATCCTTTTCAAAGACGGACAGGTCCAGAAGAAATGGGTCGGCCTGACCAGCAAGAAAGACCTCGCCGCGGCAATTGATGAGCTGCTTTAAACAAAACTCAAAGTCCCCCAACCGCCGGTTGGCTCCACCAGTTTGAATCGCGGAAATAGTTCTTCAGCATTATCGCCGCGTTTGCCCCGTCGCCTGTGGCCGTCGCAAGCTGCATCGCGGCCCCTACCCGACAGTCGCCCGCCGCGAATACCCCGGGGACACTCGTCCGCAGATACGCGAAATCACACTTGATGAAACCCTCGTCGGTCAAGTCAACAAAACCCCTGAGAAACCCGGTACTTGGAACCATCCCGACGAAAATGAAAACCCCGTCGCAGGGATAGCTTTCTTCTTTACTTGTTTTAACGTTTTTCAGCCGGACGGATTCGACCCTGTCTTTGCCCTCGATGGCGGTCGCCACAGTGCTGTATTTGACCAGCAGATTCGTATTCGGCTCTTTTGTCTTCGCGATAAGCTCTTCCTGCAGGACTTTGGTCGCGCGGAATTCGTCCCTGCGGTGAAGCAGCGTTACTTTTGCGGCGAATTTGCACAAGTGCAGCGTTTCTTCCAGCGAGGTATTGCCTCCCCCGATTGCGACGACGGATTTGCCCTTGAAAAACGGCGCGTCGCAGGTCCCGCAATAGCTTACGCCCGCCCCTGTGTTGCGAAACTTGTCTTCGCCGGGGATACCGAGCTTGCGATAAGCGCTGCCGGGGGTGAGTATGACCGCGCGGGCGAGGTATTTGTCTTTATCGCAGGAAATTTCGATGTCGCCGCTGCTTAATTTCTTCATGGCGGTTACTTCCGACCCCGTTTTGATTTCGCCGCCGAAGGCGACGGTCTGCTTTTGCATTTTTTCGATAAGCTCGTAGCCGCTTATGCGCTCGAAGCCGGGGTAGTTTTCGATTCTGTCGGTGCTGTTGATTTGCCCGCCCGGAACGAATTTTTCGAGCAGCAGCATTTTGAACCGGTCTCTCGCAGCGTATAACCCGGCCGCCAATCCGGCCGGCCCCGCGCCGATTATTATGCAATCGTATCTTTCTGCCATACCTGTAATCCTTTACCTTTTATAATGTGCCATAAGAATAACATAGCAAGCCGTTCAGTGCCAGAGTATTGACAATCGATGATTGATAATTGATGATTAAGGAAACGATTTGAAGATAATCAATTGCGTGGAGGTTTCCAGTGCGAACGATTAAGGGCACAATCATATTATTATGCCTTATGATAGCAACGGCAGGCATAAGCAAACCCGTTAAAGAGCAGCCGGTTCGGGACGCTAATCAGCCGGACGCAAACGGCATCAGCGAATACTACGGATTCGGCGAGATGGAAATCATCAAGCTGGACTGGGGTATTCAGAATTTACAAATTGCCGATTTTGACGGCGACGGCCGGAACGATATCGCCGTGGCTAACAACCGAAAAGCCGCGATAGAGATTCTGCTTCAAAAAGATTCAATCGGCCCCCAGGATGAAGACGTGGCGGTTGACCCCAATGATATCGATATCAACGCTCTGGTTGGCCCGAGCCGATTTGTCAGGCAAACCGTGCCCGTCTCGCAGCGGATATACAGTATGGTTTCCGGCGACCTCAACGGCGACGGGCTGATTGATTTGGCGTACTATGGCGAGCCGCGAGGCCTGTATATATTGTTACAGAAACCGCAAAAGGAAAAACACAAATCGAAAACATTAACCTGGCAGCCGGTGAAACGTATCAATATCGACGACGCACTGCCCAATGAGAACGCCCTTATCTGTGCGGATATAGACAACGACGGCAGAAAAGACCTGATTGTTGTCGGCAGGGACGCCATATACGTCTTGCTCCAGAAAAAAGACGGTTCTCTCGGCGAGCCGGTCAAGTATCCCGCTGCGGCTCGAATCATCGGTGCTGAGGTCGGCGACCTCACAGGCAACGGCATAAACGACCTGCTGCTTGTTACCGACGATGCCGAAAGACCCATCCACGTCCGCCTCGGGCAGAAAAATGGCCAGTTAGGGCCCGAAATACGCCTGTTATCCGAAATGCCTCTGGTGCTGGAGCTTGCCGATATGGGCGGCAAAGAAGGTAAAGATATAGTCGCCATTGACGCTATAAGCAGGCGGCTGGTGGACTATAAACTGGTCGCGGACAATTCGCATGGCGATGACTGGCCCGTGCTGTTTTATCCCCTTGCGGCAGGGCAGGGCAGCGAAAAAGGAGACCTCGTAGTCGGTGATTTTGACGGCGACAAACTCGCCGATGTTGTTATCAGCGACCCCGGTGCGGCGGAACTCGTATTGTACAGGCAAATACCCGGCGTAGGACTGGCCGAACCCGTCAGATTCCCGAGTTTGGCAGACGCCGATGCCTTATCAGCCGCCGACATTGATGGCGACGGCAAAGCTGAGCTTGGCGTCCTGAGCATCAAGGAAAAAACAATCGGCATAAGTAAATTCGAGTCGGGACGATTGACCTTCCCGAAAGCCGTCGATTTGACAGGTGAGCCGCTTGCTATGGAATTAAGCGATATAGACGGCGACAAGTCGGCTGATTGCGTATATGTCTCCCGTTCACAGTCCGACACAAGGTCGCTTCGGATAATCTATAACGTGGCAAAACCCGACGCCAACGATACCCTCGCGGTCGAGCTTCCGCAGCTTGCGACGAATCCGCAGGGTATCAAGGTTATGGACGTTGACCACGATGGCTTAAAAGACGTGCTTATATTTGTCAAATATGAGCTGCCCATACTCGTTCGCCAGACCCAAAAACGAAAATTCGAGATTGTCGATTCCCCAAAGGCGCAGACCAGCTTGATAAAAGAAGCGACCCTTCGCTCGGTTTACTCCGCTGACGTGGACGGTAAACCTGGTGATGAGCTTTTGGTAGCGCAAAATAACTTCGCCAGAAGTATGACATTCACCAATGGTGAATGGACAGTCCTCGACCAGTATAACGCCAAAAGTGCCGAAAATCGTATCTCGGCTGTCGCTGCTGCAAAAATGAAGGTTGACGGCACAAAAGACACTAAGGCAATACTGTTATTGGATGGCCAAAAGGGCCGACTCCAGATTCTTACCCCCGATACAGATAAAACATTCCGTTTCGACAAAGAGCTGGACGTCGGAACCTGGAACCCGGCATCGGGTATCAAAATGTTAATCGCCTCCCTCACCGGCGGCGGCCCCGATGACATCCTGCTGTTCGACGGCGAAAAATTAGGGCTGGTTATCCCGCCCGGAGCTAAAACAAATCGTTATCGGCTCGAACAAAAATTCAGCTATGAAACAAAGATAAAGGATGGCGCCTACGGCAATTTCACCACCGGCGATATCAACGGCGACAAACGGACCGATATCATTATGGTTGAATACAAACATAATCATATTGAGATATTGACTCTTGATTCGGCGGGCAAACCCGTCCCGGCGATGCGCTTCAAGACATTCGAGGACAAGACCTACCGCGAAGGTAGACCGCAAGGGGCAGGCGTCGAGCCGCGACAAATGAAGGTTGCCGATGTTACGGGCGACGGCAAAGACGACCTGGTAACTATCATTCACGACAGGATTATCATTTACCCCCAGGATTAAACCGGGCAGAATAATCCTTAAAGCAGGGTTTTGGTGCCGTTAGCCGGCAAAATAGACAATTTTATTTGCGTCTTTATCACGCATAATCCTTTGGTAATACTATGGTTATACAATAGCAGCATTGCCCCCCCAAAAAAAATGCTTCGTCCTATAATTTCCTTGACATTTAGCGGCTGAGGTGGTTAAAATTGATTGAGTAACGATGAGTTGGTATATCCCTGATAGAGAGCAGGGGTAACTCAGTAAAAAAAGGAAAAGGGTGAGTAACTAAAGAAGAAGTAAGGAGGAGTAGAGTATGAACAGAGGACTCATTTCTATTTGTCTGATATTGTTCCTTGTCTCAGTTAGCTACGGCGACTACCCGCTTGACTTGAGTACAATGCATACCTGGGGTCCACCAATTATTCCGATTGAGCCGCCACCAGGCCCCGTTGCTGTTGTTTGTCCTATCGGATGGGGAATCATCGGCGAAGTAGATGTTCCCAATGCTGCTGCTTTCGCGGCAAACACAACAGTAAGCCTTGACGTCTCCGTATTGGGTTCGGACTGGGCAGGCGATAATGGTTTTCAGTTTGGTCTTGTCGTTAACAGCGATTCGACTGGCTGGCAGCAGGCAGATGTTGGCGCCTGGTATTGGGGCGGCGACGGCCAAGATTTCACGGAAACCGTTTCATTTAATTACAATGCGTTTAAGACGGGTACTGCCAATTGGGCACAGATAATCCTCTACCAGAACAGCTATTCAAATGATGGCAGCATAACAAACGCGGTTTATTATCTCGACAACCTGAGGTTAACCCCTGAGCCGGCAACAATGGCCCTCATGGGACTTGGCGGTCTGGCCTTGATTCGCAGGAAAAAATAATATCCCTGAAAAGAGAGCAGGGGTAAATCAGTAAAAAAGGAAAAGGGTGAGTAACTAAAGAAGAAGTAAGGAGGAGTAGAGTATGAATAGAGGACTCATTTCTATTTGTCTGGTATTGTTCCTTGTCTCAGTTAGCTATGGTGAATATATTGTTCAGGACTGGGAAGATGGCGGCGCAGACATTGGTAGCTGGGGTCCGACAATTATTGGCGGACAGGGGGGCCCTGGCGTTACACACGGCCAATATTGCGGTGCTGCAGTATGCGGCATAGGCTGGGGATTCATCGGCCAGGTTGATGCACCGAGTGATTTTGCAGCTGCTTTTGACACCTACACAACAGTGTCACTTGACGTCACCGTATTGGGCGCGGACTGGCAAGGCGATAACGGCTTCCAGTTTGGTCTTGTTGTTAACAGCGGTTCCACCGGCTGGCAGCAGGCAGACGTTGGCGCCTGGTATTGGGGCGGCAATAGCAATGGCGAAGATTATTTCCAGGAAACCGTTTCGTTTAATTACCAAGCTTTAAAGAACGGTAGTCCCTCTGGTTGGGCACAGATACTCCTCTATGCGAACAGCTATTCACACGATGGCAGCATGTCAAACGCGGTTTATTATGTTGACTACTGCAGATTAACCCCTGAGCCGGCGACAATGGCGTTGCTCGGTCTCGGCGGTCTTGCTTTAATTCGCAGGAAAAAATAGTCAGGTCCTAAAGAAATGATTTAAAAGGGCCTGTCCTGATAGTCGGGGCAGGCCTTTACTCTTTAAGTGAATCGGTATTTTTACTGATTTTAGGAAAAGGGTGAATAACTAATGAAGGAGGAGGAGTAGATTATGTGTAGAGGGCTCATTTCTGTTTGTCTCGCATTAGTATTGGTGTCTTCCTGCTATGCCTCTGTCGAGCTTGGCGACTGGGTTCAGGTGGACCCTGCCCCCGGATTCCATTGGGGTAAAATTTTCGCAACATGGGACTCAGGAGTACCGTTTACGGCAGACGATGTCGCGGCCAATAACGAAATCGAGTTTGATATTACCCGTTTAGCCGCTGACTGGGGAACCTGTTCCTGGAACACAGCAATGGTGGCTCTTGAAATCAACTACGATGGCGACATAACGGTGTCCCAGCAGTACGAGAATCTTGCGCCGTGGGGCGTCCAGGATGGTGACCAAACAATGCATGTCGCCCTTGACTACAGCAACTTAGTATATCAAGGCATAACTGTCAATTGGGCGCAGATAGCATTTGGCGTGAACAGTACCACCAATCGGACGCAGATAGCGTTTGGTATGAAGAATACGACTACAGAGGCTGATGCGTATGTTACTTATTGGAACAATGTAAAATTGACCCCTGAGCCGGCAACAATGGCTCTGCTTGGACTTGGCGGTCTTGCTTTAATTCGCAGGAAAAAGTAGTCAGGTCCGTAAGAAACAATTAAAACAGGGCCTGTCCTGATAGTCGGGACAGGCCTTTGTTTTTTGTGGAAACAGAGATAGCGTTTCAGTATTGATACTGACATTTTACGGAATAACGAAAATTGCCCAAATTAACAACAATACTGCGTCGCATAACTTCTTGATAACACAGCAGTTACGCAGCACGGCGAGGCCTATAATATTTTTTGCATCCTATAATAAATTCTCTTGACATACATAGGGTGTTTGTGGTATTCTCACTATTGTAAAGTGTTACCACGTAAGTGTGTAGATATGGCTCCCTCGTGAGAGGAGGGTGCAGCCAATTGAAAAGTGAATAAACGTAGTGAAGAAGTTGTCGCTTTATTTAACGTTAGGCAAGCACAAGGTTATAAAAAGGTGAAAGTCAAACTGTAGTGCTTGTTGTTGTTCGAGACAAAAGCAAAGTAGAGAGTGAGTTTGTCGAGAACAGCGAAATCTCTGGCTTGTTGCTGGGGAATAACGAGCGAAAAAAGTGATAACAACCGAAGAAGGAGGAGTAAGAATATGAGTAGAATCTTAGCAGTATGTTTAGTATTAGCATTTGCATCAGTTAGCTACGGCGATTGGCTTTGCCAGAGCTGGGAAGACGGCGGCGGAGACATCAGTAGCTGGGGTCCGACAATTATTGGCGGTATGACGGGCTTTGGCGTTACAGACGGCTCAATGTGCGTTGCTTCAGTAGGCTCTGTAGGCTGGGGATTCATTGGCCAGGTTCAGGGCTTCCCAGATTCTTACGGCAATAGCGTTAATTCTGTAGCTTTTGACACCTACACAACATTATCTTGTGACGTCTCCGTACAGGGTTCGGACTGGTCAGGCGATAACGGCTTCCAGTTTGGTCTTGTTGTTAACAGCGGTTCCACCGGCTGGCAGCAGGCAGATGTTGGCGCCTGGTATTGGGGCGGCGGCGTAGGCGGCACGGGCTCGGATTTCACAGAAACCGTTACGTTTAATTACAATGGATTAAAGAACGGTAATCCCTCTGGTTGGGCACAGATTATCCTCTACCAGAACAGCTATTCGCACGATGGCAGCATGGCAAACGCAGTTTATTACATTGACAACCTTAGGTTGACACCTGAGCCGGCAACAATGGCTCTGCTTGGACTCGGCGGTCTTGCTTTGATTCGCAGGAAGAAATAATTTCTGCCAGCGAAGCAAAGGTTGCAAATTAGTATTAAACCGGGGCCTGCTTGAAAAAGCAGGCCCCGGCTTTTTTTTGCGCAAAAATAATATCAATCAACGGCGAGCGCCCGGCATCCGATTTTGAACCCGCGACGTCGCATCAATAGTAATACTTGAACGTCAAATCAACGTCCCATGCGTCGGGCTGGCCCTTGTTTTTTCTGAAGTTTATCTTCGTGCATTGAAGGCCCGACCAGTGTTGCTGTATCGAGGACAGGAACCTGGCGGCCTTTGCTATCTCCACGCCCTTCAGCGAAACGTTGGCGGACTGGGTTTTCTGCCCTTCGGATTTAAGAATCACGCCCGAAGACAGTTTATAGTTGTTGGCGGAAACTGAGCAGAATTCAGCGGCATTCTGGACGGCGGTCGCGTAATCGAATCCGGCTGACGCCTCTTTCCCCTTGGTTGCGTTCAGGCGCTCCGGGTCGGCTGCAATAAGCTCCTCCATTAGCGGTTGCGACTTCTGATACTGCTCTGCGTCGTTATTATAGTTTGCACGGGCGCCGGGAAGATAAACACCCCATATAATTGCCGGCCAAAGCGCCGCCAGGGAAGGAACGAGTATGTAATAAAACATCGGGTTTTTATATATTTCTTTTATGTCTTTCATTGGCCGCCTCCGCCTTGCTTTGTGGTGGGTTCAACCGTTACGCCAAAGGTGCTGCGACCCCCGTCGGTGCTGATACGCTGCTGGAGAACGTTTAAGCCGGTCTTTTTGAGGGCATCGAACATCTTCAGGGTATTTTCCGGGCTGGGCGTGTTGCCGTTGATTGTAATCATCTTGTCGGTTATGGTAACGGTCTCGATATTGAGACCCGTGGTCGCGGCGCACTTGTTCAATGCCGCAAGCACAAGGGCAAGTTTGGCCGTGACGGCTTCTTCACCGGTAAGAGAAAAACCTTTTTGCGCCTCCTTGATACGCCGTAGCGCCGTGGAGATTTTTCTCGTCGCCTCTTTTGTTTTGCTCGGCATCTTCTCCCCGAACATTACCGCCGAAAAATCCTTCGCAAATTTCGCCCCCAATTTGGCGCGATACTGGTTGAACTGCACCGCCTGCATCAGGCCGTATAGTCCGACGGCGAACATAAGAATGACTGCCGCAACCGCAAAAAACTTAAGTGTCTGCTGCAAACGCAGCTTCCTGCCCTGGTAGGGCATAAAATCGCTGCGGAAATTGGTGCCGTGAGACCCGTCGAGCTGCGCAATCGCCGCGCCGTAAGCGATTGCGAATTCGACGGCATCGGGACAGTCCGCGATTGCGTCGGCGGATACTTTCGCCAACCCTGTTATGTCAATACGACTGGTTTCAACGGCAATTTTCCTGGCGATGTCGTCGCAGTTCACCGAATCTGCTGTATCAAAAATTTCGAGACGATTCGCAGTCCCGGCGGTTTGCAGCAGCGCGGTGCTCATTGAAACCTGCTTTGTCAGCATCTCATTCCTGTTTTGCGAGGGGCTCAGAAGGAACGTTCGCATCGAGGTTGCCGGCGTCGGGGATATCCCCTGCCAGGGCGAAGAAACGGGCGAGATAAAATAGCCGTTTCTCCGGGACAAAAATGCGAACAACGGGCGAACGTCGCCAGACAAAGACGCGCTCTGGCAGACAAACCTTGCCAGGCAGCTTACGTCCGGCTCCACGCTGAACGGGTCTATGTTATTGCTTTGCAGCGCGCCGAGCAAATCAGACATCATCTGTTTTTGCGCCGTGAAGGCGCTGATGTCCGCGCCGGTCTGGTCGGTCGAATTTATTTTGAACGCGATTGCGACGTTCGTCGCGTCGGTGCCGAGGGCCTCTTCCGTGTCAAAGCGGACTGTCTGCGTGATTTTCCTGACGTCGGAGAACTCGCTGTGGATACTGTGCTGCATAAACATCGCGCAGTCCAGGGCAACCGCTGCCTCAGCAAATTTAATCTGCTTTTCGGCGCATACGGCCGCGATGCGCTGGGCCAGCGACTGGAAAGTCGGCTGTTCGGATTGTTCCGGCGAAACACCAAAACAGCCCACGAGCTTTCTCTCACGGCCCTGCACGTCCAGGCAAACAACCGTCGCGCGGTCTTTGGCCAGATATATTCCCAAAAAATTCCCGGGTTGCACTTTAAGTCAGCTCCTTACTGCATTTAACCTCTGGCGTATAATGTATAGCGAATTTTTCCCCGCTATATCCTATCCGTCGTTTAACCGCTAAAAACAGCGACCTTTTGAATCTTGCCGCCGTTTTTCATCACAACCACGATTGCCGAGACCTTTGCTGCGCCGTTTACCGCCGTAACGTGTATCGAAAACGTGTTGCTGCTCGTGGTAATATATGGGTTGCATTTGTCGATTGAGTCGGAGAACTTGAACAGCTCTTTTTTAAGCTCCTCAATATTTTCGAACGGCTTTTCGCGTCTGTTTTTTATGATTTCGTCGGTAATTTGCTGGGCATCGCCGCCGAATGTAAATGCGGCTTCCAGAACATTTCTGGGCGCCGAGTTTATATTAACCTGGGTCGTCCCCCATAATCCCATATACTTCAGCGCCGACTCTTTTCTGGTTTCGCTTGTAATTGTGGGTTCGGCGAGTATTTGCAGGTCGAGCAGGGAGCTGTGGAAGAGTTTCGAAAAATCTCCGGTTTGAATAACCATAGAATCCGTCGGCGAAACCGCTGTCGTCTTATAAGCGGTTCTATTCGCTCTTGCGCTTCGCCCGGCGGGATTTTGGGCTCCGGTTGTTACGGCCGCCCTTTGTACAACCGGCTTGAATTCAACCTTGAACGGTTTTATTGAAGCTATCTGCTTTAACTGGTCCCCGACGGTTTTTATCCTGTCGGAATCGTATCCCATCCACTCAAAGAAGGTCTGCATGCCCGCCTGTGACTCACGCTGGACTTTTTCATTATCGATGATGGCCCACCCGGCAGGATATTTCGCGTTTTCATCTTCGGTCTCAATTTTTATGTGCGTCGAGCCGATGTCAAATTCCACCGGCTCCGTCACAAAAGGCCAGGACGGACCATAAGGCCCCCGTATCTTTAAATTGTTAATGTCATTTACCTCGGCTATGTTCGAATCAGCGGTATATTTCCCGTTTGAGTCGTTGGCTTCAAGAGAGGTTGCCGTACTTCCGCCTTTGTCCAGGCCCTCCGAATCCGCTTGTTTTTTGGCAAGTTCTACCGCCCATTGTTCAACCAACTGGCTATACTCCTGCTCGCTGAGATGGAAAAGGTCGGAAAAATCCGGCTCATTGGGACGGGAAATCAACTTAATGTCGTTAATGTCCTCCAGTGCGGCCAATGCGTATTTTAACGCCGAATCACGGGCGTAACAGGCGTTGGTGTAATCGACGATGTAACTGTCCCTGTGCCGCTGAGACGCCACCCGGCTGGCTAAAGTGTATCCAAGCGTCACAAGAACCAGCAGCACTACCATTGTCATCAGAAGCACAATTCCGCTTGTACGAACCGACGGTTCGGCCCCTTGTGTGGTTCGGCTATCGTGATTTTGCGAACAACCGTTCATAAAATCATTCTTGTCCTTCTTCACCTGCCTGTCCCATTGCCACTGCCTATTGGCCTGTTGGCATCTGCTGCGGGTTGGTTGATATCTGCCGGTTTATTGGCGTCGCCTGACCTGTTGGCATCAGCTTGGTTGACATCAGCAGGTATGGTAAATGCGGGCCTGCGGGTCCTGTCAACAGCAATAGTGCGAACAATCTTTTCCTCTTCGGGAACGTCAAAGACGCCGCTTACTGTCTTATACGGCTGAGCAAATGACATTGTAATCCGGACCGCCGGCGGAATACCTTCCGTCCACCGGTCCAATGGCGTTTCGCCTTTGGGAACTTCGATTTTGAAAAAAGTTATACCACTGCAAATCAGCACAAAAACCTCTCGCTGCCACGGTTCTTTCTGGTTGTCGAGCAGTGCGTCTTCCATCGCGATTCCGGAATGGCTTCGATACAAGGTAAGCAGTCCGCTGCCCGGGTCAATGCTGCTTTGCCAGACAATTTTTTCAAGCGTTTGCTGCTGGTCTTTGGCGTCGTTAATCGGCCTGAATATTTCCAGTTTTGCGGCAGATAAACCGTCCTGCAGTTTGTTTAAGATATCAATTTGAGTCCCCTGGCCTTCGCCCACAACCCGGTCGAGGTCTTCGGCTATTCGCTGAAAAACCTCGCGAGGCAGACGGTTGCTTTCCAGCTTGTTGATAACCGCGGCCGAGCCGCTTTGCCCTTTGTTATATAGGGCCAGAACCGCCAGCAGCACCATTGTTCCGACGGTCAGGGCGGCGAGCATCTCCACGAGCGTGAAAGCCCGTTTATAAGAACGCGTTTTATTATCGATTGATTCCATATCGGTTACAAACTGCCTGCTACGAGCCTCGTAATAAATCATCTATTTGTTTCTTCAGCTCCGGGTCTATATTATTATCGTCCGGAGCCGTCTGTTCGGCATCCGATGAATCGTTACCCGGCTGCGCCTGCGACCCGGGCTCCCCTGGTTTCTGCGAATCCGATGTTGGTGTTGTCGCCTTGTCCGCAGTCGCTTTCTTTGGCTTGGTAATTGACAATTCCGGGTATTCTGTCAATGTGCTTTGCATATCCTCTTCCGTCGGGTTGCCGTCGGTTTGCAGGTACAGGTCCAGCCACGGCTTAAGATATTCGCCTGCGTCCGTCATCGGCATACCGTTTTTTACCCACTGCCTTATGGTTTCGACAGTAACGCCGGCAAATTCCGCCGCAAGCTCTTCCGTCGCGATGATATGTTTGGCGAGCTGTTGTTTCTGGAGTTCCAGCTTTTGCGTCAACTGCGCCATCTGCGTATTGCTAAGTTTGGTAAGCCAGTTGATTAGCTCGACATTTTGGGGCTCGCCGGATGTATCGGTATATTCCGCCGAGCATACCGCGCGCACCCACATATTTGATGTCGCCGGTTCATAAAAACTCTCGATGGTGGTCTGCCAGCGGATGTCCGGGAATTTTTCGCTTATGCCGTATTCGGTCGTTTCCTGAACGGAATCCAAACCAAGTATCTGTTCCATATTTTCGCGGGCCATTTCAAAGGCACGCATACGCTGAATCGAGTCCGCTGCGGAAGCCGTGCATCGCTCCAGAACTACCCAGACACTTATGCCGATAAACGCCAGCAGGGTAACAGCGGCCATGCTTTCTATCAGCGTAAATGCCCGATGACGGAAGGCGGAGGACTGAGGATGGAGAACGGTCAGCCGTTTTCTGTCTTCTGCCTGCCCTGCGTAGCCCTTTGGGCGAAGCGGGGTCATCTGCCTTCTGTCCTCCGTTTTCTGTCCTCTGTTTTCAGAACGGCAGTTCATCTTTTCTCCTTGGCCAGACGATTTGCGCTTCGCCCTCCTGTAAACGAACGATATTACTCATCCGGTCAACAACAATCGACCAGCTCTGCCCTTCAGAATCGATAAGCACGATTATGCCGCCGAACTGCCATCCCGCCCGGCTTGCCCGAAACTTCGCTTTGTCCTCGTTTGTATATTGCCCGTCGTCAAACAAAACGTATGAAATCCTGCAGTTGTTGCCGAAATCCTCCTGGGCGATTATTTCTTCATCAAGAACGTCTGCCAGATTGGAAGATGAAATCTCACGCAGAAGATAGCTCTGCTGAGGGATATCAATAATAACTTCGTATCTTTTGTTACTCTGGCCGGCGCTCGTAACTGCGGATTCGAGGGCAGAGACAAGCCCCTGGCTTTTGGCCTTGAAAGAATTTTTGGTAATAACGCCCTTCAGATTGGTTGCCGCCATCAATATCAGCAGCGAGACGATAATAATAACAACCATCGACTCCGCAAGCGTAAAAGCCCGGTGACGGAGGACGGAGGACGAATAACAGACATTCAGCCTCTGTCTTCTGTCTTCTGTCCGTTGTCTTTTGTCTTCCGTCATCCGTATTCTGCCCTCTGCTAATCGGCGTCCGTGCTGCGAAGGTCGGCGTTGATTCCCTCGCCACCTTCCTCACCGTCCGCTCCATAGCTGATAATGACGAAGGGTTTGCCGCTTTCAGGGGACAATTGATACACGAAATCGTGTCCCCAGGCATCCTTAGGCAGCGACGTTGTTTCGAGGTAGCCGCCCGTGTTCCAGCCGGTTACATCAGTGGGCTGCTCGATAAGCTCCTGCAGGCCGGCCTCTTCAGTTGGGTATCGGCCCGTATCCATTTTGAATTGAATTACTGCGCCGTGAAGCATCTTCAGGTTGGCTTTGGTTGACGTAACTTTCGCCCTGTCGATTTTGCCGACGACGCTGACGGCGACGATGCTTCCCAGAATACCGATAATCAGAATTACGGCCATAACCTCAATAATCGTGAATGCGGCGAAACGACGTCTGCTGCCGCTGAAATGTGTGCATGATTCTTTCGTAGTCATAAATGTCTCCAATTTTTTACTTAGCTATATCTGAGATTTTCAAAATCGGCAGCAATATCGCAAGGGCAATGATGCCGACGATTACAGCGATAAAAACAATAATTACCGGTTCGATGATGGCACTCAATCGTTCTATAACAATATCAGTGGATTCTTCGAGCGAATCGCTTATGTTTTTGAGCATACTTTCAAGCTCGCCGCTTTTCTCGCCCACTGTTACCATATGGGCAATAGACGGGTCAATAACCCCGCTGTCACGCAAAGGTGTCGCGACATCCGCGCCCGCAAGAATTCTCTCTCTCGCTTGGTCGATTGCCCGTTTCATCAGTGTGTTACCCGTAACCTCGCCGACTACGCGGAACGACTCAGCCATACTCAGGCCCGAACCGAGAAGCGTTGATAAAGTAGATGCGAAACGCGAAACCACTCTCTGCTTGATAAGCGGACCAAATAATGGCAGCGACAAAATGAATTTGTCCCGCACAAACGCGCCGCGGGGCGTCTTGAAGAACCGCCTTGCTCCCCAGATAGCCGCCACTATACCTGCGATTACGAGCAATACCCACCAGCTTGTCATAATGTAGCTTGTGTTCATTAACTGTTTGGTTATCCAGGGCAGCTCCTGTCTGGCAGCGACAAGCTGAGCCCCGATTTTGGGTATGACAAACGTGGTAAGAATAAGGACTATAATAACGGCAAAAGTCATAAGAATCGCCGGATACACCATAGCGGTAACGATTTTCGATTCAACCTTCTGGCGCTTGCCCATAAAATTACCGATGGTGGCGAATACAGGCCCCAGCGACCCGGTAACCTCGCCGACTCGCACCATACTGATGTAAATTATGTCGAAATATTCGTCGTAATCCTTCATAGCGTCGGTCAGCGATTCGCCCGTAATCACGCGGTCGCGGATATCCGTAAGGGCGGCCTTGAATCTCGTGTCAGGTGCCTGCATAGTCAGCACAGTCAGCGCCTCGGTCAGTTTTATCCCTGAGTTAAGAAGCGTGGCCATTTGCCTCGTGAAGTCGATTAGGTTCTTTTTGCTCGTCCTGCTGAAAATCGATGCGATAAAGGACCTTCCCTCTTCAGCCGCGCCAAGCTCGGTTATGGCGGTCGGATGAATGTTGCGAACGCGCAACTGTTTGCGGGCGGCATAAGGACTTTCGGCCGTTACAGTCCCTTTGGCCTTCTTTCCGTCCGCGGCTATCGCTGTGTATGTATATCTTGGCATAACCGAAATCCTTACATTACATCGGCTTGTGTAACCCTAAGCACCTCGGAAACAGTCGTTGTTCCCGCGAGGACCTTTCGAGCACCGTCCATTCTCAGCGTTTGTAATCCCGCGTCTAGCGCGAACTTTTTTATTGCTCCGGCGGTGGCCCTTTGATAAACAAGATTCTGTATCTCCTCGTTAACCAGCATCAGCTCATAAATACCCGTTCTGCCCCGGTAGCCGGTCTGGAAACATTTGTCGCATCCGGCTCCGATATAAAATTTGGCCTCCGAAGACGAATCTCCAAGCCCCAGCTCTCTCAGCTCGTGAGGCGCCGGCTTATATTCCTTTTTGCAATCGGGACAGACCTTTCGCAGCAGCCGCTGCGCCATTATGGCAATCAATGAAGAGCTGACTAAATACGGCTCCACGCCCAGGTCCAGCAACCTGCTTATCGCGCCTGCCGAATCGTTGGTGTGAAGGGTGCTGAAAACAAGGTGGCCCGTAAGGGATGATTGTATCGCCATTCTCGCTGTTTCCGCGTCACGAACCTCGCCGACCATTACCACGTCGGGGTCCTGTCGCAGGATGTGCCTCAGTGCGTTAACAAAGGTAACGCCCTTTTTGCTGGCGACCTGCATCTGGCTTATGCCTTCGAGCTGGTATTCTATCGGGTCCTCGACGGTCATAACGTTTTTTTCCGCGGAATTAATGCGATTAAGACAGGCGTAAAGCGTGGTGCTTTTGCCGCTGCCGGTCGGGCCTGTTACGAAAATGATGCCGTGCGTTCGATTCAGCAGCTTATCAAATCTCTTGAGGTCATCTTCCCAAAGTCCGAGCTGATTCAGCGTAAGTATGCCTGAGCTTTTGTCTAAAATACGCAGGACGCATCGTTCACCGAAGCTTGTGGGAACCGTGCTGACGCGAAGGTCAATTTCCCGCTGACCGAGACGGACGCTGCATCGCCCGTCCTGCGGCATTCTTCGTTCTGCTATGTCCATACCTGCCATAACCTTGATACGCGAAACAATCAAAGGCAGGACGTTTCTGTTCAAACTTAAAGTGTCGTAAAGAATGCCGTCAATACGATAGCGAATTTGTATCTTGTTCTCGTATGGGTGGACGTGAATATCGCTTGCCCTTAACTGCAGGGCGCGAAAAAGAATGTCGTTGACTAATCGGATAACCGGCGGACGATTAACCACGTCCAGCAGGTCATCTGACCCGGCGACTTCATCGGCAATCTGGTCGATGTTTTGCGAATCCAATTCCTCCACCACATCGTCTATTACAGTCGTTCGCTGCTCGTATGCAACATCGATAACCGAAGTTATGGCGGCACGAGTGGCAACACCCGTTCGAACAGACATACCCGTCATCTTCGATATGTTATCGAGCGCGGCAATATCTAATGGCTTGGAAAGCACAACGGTCAGCTCGCCGTTGTCATCTTCTTTTTTTATCCCAATCAATGAATGGTGCTGGGCGTATGTCGCAGGGACGGACTGGATAAATTCCGGCGGCACCTGCTTGGCAGGTATCTCGGAAAAAAATTCATTTCCCAGCGCCGCCGCGAACAAACGCAAAACCTGCTCCTCTGTAAAATTGGGGCAGGCAAGCAGCACCTCGTCGATGCGTTGGCCCGCGGAACTCTCCTCCAGGTATTTGGCCAGAACTTCGGCGTCAACTATGCCGGTCCGCTTCGCGGTTTGTATTAAAAGCTCTTTCATTTACATTTCACGAATACTGCTTTAACATTTTCCCACGGCTACTCAGCGTCAAGCACCTTTTCCGGGTCTACCGGCGTGGGCTTTATCCCAGGCACGTCATCGTACTTTTGAAACATCTCTTCGTTTTTCTCAAACGCGGCGCGATTTCTTTCGGAAATCTTCTCTATCTCGGACAACCCTTCCAATGTCGCTTCAGGCCTGAGGATGTTGGCCTTTACAAATACATATAGTTTTGAGTCGGAAACCGAGTCGCTGGTGTTGCGGAACAAGGCGCCCACAAGAGGAACATCCCCAAGAAGCGGGACCTTGCTGCCGCCCTTGCTCTGGTTAAGTTTCAGCAGGCCGCCCAGAATTATCGTTTTATTGTTTGGAACCGTTACGATTGTGTCAACCGTGCTCGCAACGGAGGGCGGAGGGGCATCACCGGTCTGGGTGCCGAAGTCCGACCTGTCGAGCTTGACAATAAGCAGCAGCAGGTCGCCCTCGCCTATGTTGGGCTGAATCGTCAGCGTAATACCGGCGTTGTACGCCTGGTAAGTTGTGCTTGTCTGGACGACACCGGAGGATGCGGAACCAGCGCCCACTATGGTATTGCCCGTTATTGGCACATTGATGGTATCGGTGGTCTTGATTGTGCCGACCTGACCGTCATTGACCAGAATTTTGGGTTTGGCCAGAACACGCCCGTAGTTTTTTGTCTGTATCGCGGTAAGAAGCGCCTGGATATGTGCGTCGCTGTAAAAACCCTGCCCCTGACCTCCCGAAACAAACGCTTCAGCCCTGCTCTTCTTACCAAGAAAACCATTTGAATCACCGGCTCCACCAAGCAGAGCGGGCAAAAAATCCATAGTTTTGCCAGCTGCCATTGTCGGGAATTTGGTTGCCATTTCCAGGTCGAGGTCGAAATTGTCTGTTTTTGTGATTTCGACCAGTGTTACGTCAATAAGAACCTGCGGCCTTCTTTTGTCTAAGGTCTTTATCAAATCCGCCACCCAGTCCTGATTTTTTTTGTTCGCGTAAACTATCAGCGAGAAGGTATTGGCGTCGGGAACAATAATAATATCCTCCTCGGTTTTCTTCACGACCTTTTCAATCTTGCCCTCTTTATCTTTTATGACGTCCTCGAGTAACTTCTTGAGAACCTCCGCGATATGGTCAGGCGACTGATTCTGCAGCGGGTAAACCTTGTAAGGTATCGACTTCTGCTCGCTCTCGCTGTCAACATAAGAAATAATAGTCGCAACTAATGCGTGCTGCTCAGGCGAGGCGTTGACCATAAGCGAATTAGTTGATTCTATGACCACCACCTGCATCTCTTCGGTGGGCAATTCCCCTTCCGGACTTGCGCTCACAGCCGGAGCAGGTGTCGGCGGTGCGGCCGGCTGCCCGGGTGCGGCGGCCGTTGCTGTTCTTGAGGTAATCCTGCCGGATGTGGCCGTGCTCGGTGTTCGGCTGGCGCCAATAATGCCAAGCTCCTCAAGCTTCTTTCTTACATCTTCGGCGTCAACGTGCTGGATTTCGTACACCCGCAGTGAACGGATATCCTGCTGGGCAATGTCAAGGGTATCGATGAGTTTCTCAACAACGGCCAATTCTTCCTCCTGACCTATCATCAAAATACGGTTGGTCCTTTCGTCGGAGTCGAGATATATCGACGATTTTACGGAACCGGACGACACTGTCGGTGTCGGCTGAGCCGGCGTCGGCTGGCGAACAGCAGGAGGACGCCTTGGTTGCTGAGGCGTAGTGGCCGCGGGAGTATTGGCTATTGCAATCGACATATCGCCTAATTGCTCGACAAGCGTCTTAATCTTCGGGGCAAGCACGCTGGCCATTGTGAATTTTAACTGCCTGAACTTGAATTGCTTTGGGTTGCCCGGCTTATCGACGACATCGAGAAGCTGCTCCACCCTGTTCATTCGATACGCGTAGCCGGTAACAATAATCGTTCCCCGCGCGGCTATTTCCGTTACCGCACCGAGCTTCATACCCTCAAGCAGCGCCTTGGCGCTGGCGGTATCGATGTAATTAAGCTGGAAAACACGGGTTACTACAACATCGCCCGCCTTGACCTGGCCGCTGTCGGACTCTATTATGGCAGGGTCTATTTCCAGAGTGTCGGCGATAGGGACTATTGTGACCAGATTACCCTTGCGGGACATAGCAAGGCCCGTAAACTTCAGAACTGATTCAACAAGCGGGTAAAGGTCTTTTACCTTGATTGGCCCCTGAACCTTCAGATTGACCGACATATTCTTTATTTTGCTCTCATCGTACACATAATTAAGGTTAAGGTATTTGCCCACCAGGTCGAGAAGCTGGATAACATCGAGTTTATCCGGCAGCGCAAGATCGAGTGTCTCATTGGCATTGACGGCATAAATGGGCTCGTATTGATTTTGAACTTTTTCCTCATTATTTGGCTCTGCCGACGCTGCTGTTTCAAGGTTTGGCTCAGCGGCCTTCTTCTCTTTGCCCGTTGTTTTTTTATCGTCTTTAGCCGATTGTTTTTTGGACTTGATTGTGACGGTCTCCGCTTTAGGCGAGGTCTTTTGTTTTGCGGCATTGCTCGATTTGACATTACTTTCGGCTTTGGATAAGGAATTTAAAAGCTCGTCGAACGCCTTGTCCGGGTTGGCTTGGCTTGATTCCGCAACGGACCCAGAAGCAAGACCATCCTCAAGGTCAGGCAGGGGACTGGCTCGCTTTACCACGTCGGCATACTCAACAAGCTTATCCATAACCGCGACCGGGGCAATAGCAATAAGCTTGTCTTCGTGGGTATCAATAATCGCCTTGTACCCGGTCCCGCCTGGTGTATTATAAAATGTTCCTATGGATATTTTTCCGATTTCAGCAGCCATCGCGTCCGCAGACGGCATCCGGTTCGCGTCAGAGGCGGGCAGCAAGACCTTCACGGCATACTTTTCGCGTGAATCCACCATAGCCAGCAAAGCCGCCGCCTTGACAAGAACGTCGGGCTTTGCCGTAACCAGCAGCGTATTGGAGTCGTTTACCTGGGAGATATTAGTGATGTTCGCCTCGGCTAGAAATTGCTTGCCCTGCTGAGGTGAGATGTACTTGAGTAAAAATGCCCTGTACCTGTCGGTACTGGACGTGGCCGTCTCGTTGGGCGAAGCCGTATCCGCTGCCGGCGAAGACACCACAGGTCCTAAACTCCCAAAAATTACGACCGCGATTAAACCGAATTTGCTAATCCAACCGGCAGGCCTTAGCTTTAATCCCATAGCTCGCTCCATATTTCTTATTACCTGTCTTTCCGGCCCGGCCTCAATCCGCCATAAATAAATATCCCCGGCAGCTCCAGGCACAAAATAACCACTCTAAATTAGACAACGAAACCACCCCAAAGTTCCATATTTCCTGACTTTACGCACCGGACTTTTGGCTGATTTATCGAAGACGATTCGGGGGTTCTCTGACACTAAAAAGAAAGGTTAAACCATAGGAGCAACCGTCCTATAAAACATCGTTTTTCAGTATAATAAAGGGCGTAAGCACCCTTTCCGCGGCTGTTGAAAAACCTGGCAAAGGATTTGTTATTGAATGTTATGTTTTGCGGGTTGGTTGGGCTCTTTGACCCTGACCCTCGAAACCGGCTCTCTCCAGTGCACGATTTTCTCGAAATATTGATTTTGGTTGGAGGTGTATTCCGCGCTATGTTCGGCGGTATGGCAGTCGCTGCAAGTTGAAATTGGGCCGGAGGTTTCGATTGCGCCCAGCGACCTGACGTGCTCTGAGCCGGGACCGTGGCAGTTTTCGCAGCCGACGTCTTTCATTTCAGGCGTTTTCGCCGGTGAGACATAGCCGGTCTGGTATTGCATTCCCACAACGTGGCAAACGATACATTCGGGATCATATTCCGAGCCGACCTTTTCGAGTGTGGCAAAGGCCCCGGCGTGCCTGCTGTCCGGCGACGCCTGTTTACTCAATCCGGGTATGATAACCTGCTTGCTTGTCATCCACTTCTCGTATTCGTAGTCGTGGCACAGTTTGCAGTATTTCGAGCCGACATATTCGAGGTTGTCCGGCAGGACAAAACGCGGATACCTTTCGACTAAATTGGCGTCTTTCACCAATCGTTGGTAATCCTTATAAAGCTCAACAAGCGGCTGATACTGCGGTATATCTTCCGTAACAGGCACCGAAGAAAACACTAATCGAGGTTTCTGTCTCGCTGCGTCAAATCTCGCCTGGATTTTGCCCACGTATTTGCCTATCCGGCCCGCCGATATTACTAATGGGCTGCTATTGGCGTTGCCAACCAGCGTCGGCTCGTCGGATTGCGTTGGAACTATCAGCAAATCGACGAGATTCATTTCCGCAACGGTCGCGATTGTTTTTGCGTCGGCCTGGTTAAGAATCAGGATTTTCACCGCCGGCGGCGACCCCGCAGGCGACGCCAGCAGGTCGGGCAGTCGTGCAATCTGGTCATCGGTTTCCGCCGCAGCAACGGCCGCTTCAACAGATGAGCCGTTCAAAGTAAAGCTCTTGGTAAATTTGGCAGGCATTTTTATTTCATCGGAGCTGCCGGCGGTTATGCAATTGAATGCTGAACTGAGACCATCGAGAAATCCTGCCTCGCGGGCGATGAGAATATCCTGCCCGGTTAGATTGACTACGTTGTAACCGAGCTGCGTGTATGCCTGCACAATAATGCTGAATTTAATCTGGCTCTGCTCGGTCGCCCCCTCGACCAGTGAGCCGGTATCGATGATGAGACGGTTTTGAGGGCTGACCGCATTAAAAATGGCATATCGCCTGTCAAGACCGCCGAGCTGTCCGCCTGAACAGCCGCACGGCTGCATCGCGCCAAGCTCGTTACTCGTGAAGAAAATAGTAATAGTTTGCCGGGCAGCTTGCTCTGAAGACTCCTGGGATTGCAGTGTCGTACCCGCTCCTGGCGCCGCGAACACCGTTGTCGCAGCTATCAGACAGATAGCAACTATTTTCCCCGTCATTACCGCCACGGTTTAGTTTGTGTCGCCTTTAGTTTCGCTGATAAAAACCACGGCAGATGACTTCTACTTTGTCGCCGTCTTTCGTGGTTATCGTGAGCGTATCGGTAAACATCTTCCCCGAGTTTGCTATCGGCGGAGGGAGCACCGAAAGTTTAAACTTGTAACGAGTTCCGACTTTTTCCTGACCGGTAACTTTTATGATACCTTCCTTGGATGTCGCCGAGGCGATTTCAAATTCTTCGTTGTAATTATTGAGCAGCCATAATTCCCGTTCGACAGCTTTCCCGGCTTCAGCGTTAAGTATATTGATGGCCGGCGGGTCAACCTTTAATCTCGCTAAAACACTGAAAGGAACGTTGACCGTGGGGCATTCCGGATGGCTGGTCTTAATTTCTATTTGCCCGTTGTTGTTGGTGCCTGCCTTTTGCACATCAATTTTGGTTTTAAGCACAAATTTTACAGCTTTTTTGTTCGGGTCAAAATCCGCTGATACAGCGTCGCCGGTGGAGCCGAACGAGGTAATCGCGAAATTCTGGTCATCGACGCTTCGCAGGGTCAAATCCATAGTCCCGGCCTTTTCGCCTTTAAGCATATATTCCAGCCTCTCCGGCTCGTAAGCAATCTTCTGTGTGATAGTGGCTTTGATGGTCAGCTCTATTCGCGGGTTAACAGGGTCATTCGACATAACATAAAGATGCCTCGTTCTGATGCCGCTGCCCTTGTCGGCGTTGTACATGGCGTCAATCACCCCATCTTCTCCTGGGGCATATTCCTTCTTGTCGAGCGTAAAGACCGTGCAGCCGCAGGTCTTGGTAACGTCGCTTATTTTGAGAACACCCTCGCCTTTGTTTGCGAACTTGAACTTGCATGGATTTGCAGAACCCGGGGCAACCGAGCCGAAATCGTGGGTGGGCTGCTCGAAAATAATTTTGGGCGGCGGCCCGTTGGGTTCAACGGCGTTGGATTCAGCCGTTGCCTTTGGCTGGACCTTAACCTGCGGACTCGTCGCGTTGACTTCAGCCGCTGTCTTTGAGGCGGGCGCCTGCCCACCAATCGCCTGACCGGCAAACCAGCCCTGCAAAACCAGTGCGGAAACAATTGTTACGGCAATTAAGTTCAATCTTCCGTTCTTCATCTTCATTTCTCCTGATACAGCGTATTAATCGAGTTGAAACCCCGCTAACAAATTACTCAAAAATTAAATTATACTATAAATTCACTCCCGCAACAAGTAGTTTTAGGGTGCATGGCCCCGATTCCGCATCCCCCCGCCCGTCCCCGGGAAGTCGCTACTTTGGCCTCACAACAGGGGATCCAGTATTTATCGCTTCTCCGAATAAATCTTGCCATTCGGAGTTATGTTTTTCAATCAGTTCCAGCTTCCACTGTCGCCGCCACTTCTTCACCTGTTTTTCCCTTTTGATTGCTTCTTCCTGACTTTTATGCTTTTCATAATACACAAGTTTGTCAACGTCATATTTTGCTGCGAACTGATTTGCTCGTCGGTCCTTATGCCTTACAACTCGTTTCGCTATGTCCTCCGTCATTCCCACGTATAGCGTCCCATTCCTCTTGCTCGCCAGTATATACACATAATATTCGCGCATACCAACATTATATCGAATTGTTCAACCAATTTCCCCCTCCCTCCTCCGCCTCTGCCGGCAATTCAACATTTAATATTGGACATTGGACATTCCTGAAAGGTTTACCTCGCCGTAGGCGGGTCTGCGCCGGGGTTACTTTTCTGCCGAGCATCCAGTATCCAGCATCCAGCATCCAGTATCGAGAATCAAGCATCGAACACAAACACCCCTTGACTCCTTACCACCTTTGATGGACAATACAAAACAGGTTTTTAGAATACTGTTACGAGGAGTTTCAACGCATCCGTGGCAAAAGAAGCAAAAGCCAGAATAAAGATTAACAAACTGCTCGAAGAAGCAGAATGGCGTTTCTTCGATACAGACAAAGGGCCGGCAAACATAGCCCTTGAAGCAAACGTAAAAATCACCAATACCCGTCTCAATGAATACGGCGAAGATTTTGAAAAGACGACCACCGGCTTTGTTGATTTCCTGCTTCTCGACAATGACAAATTCCCCATAATTGTTTTGGAAGCCAAAAGCGAAGCAAAAGATCCGCTTGACGGAAAAGAGCAGGCCAGAAAATATGCCAATGGAAAAAAGGTTCGCTTCGTTATCCTTTCAAACGGCAATCTTCATTATTTCTGGGATATTGAAACTGGCAATCCCGAAATCATAACCTCATTTCCTACCCTTGGATCCATTAACCACAAAAATCGGTTCAAACCAAACCCAAATACCCTGATAAATGAGCTTGTCGAACAGGATTATATCCTTCTCACCCAAAAACCTGATTATAAGTCCGATCCCCGCTGGCTCGATGAAACCCAGCGAGAAACATTCCTCAAAGATAATGGCCTGAAACTTCTCCGGCCTTATCAGGTTAATGCGGTCCGCTCAATTCAGAACGCGGTCGGCAAAGGCAAATCGCGTTTCCTTTTTGAAATGGCAACCGGGACAGGCAAAACGCTGATTGCCGCCGCTGTTATGAAACTCTTCCTGAGAACCTCAAATGCCAAACGTGTCCTGTTTCTTGTCGATAGGTTAGAGCTTGAAGACCAGGCACATCGAAACCTTATAAAGTACCTTAAAAATGATTTCACTACCGTAATCTATAAGCAAAAACGCGAAGAGTGGAATTCCGCTGAAATTGTCGTTACCACAATTCAGTCTCTTATCTCGGATAACAAATACAAACGCCTTTTCAGTCCCACCGATTTTGACCTTGTTATCTCCGACGAAGCCCACCGCAGCATCGGCGGCAATAGCCGGGCTGTCTTTGAGTATTTTGTCGGTTATAAGCTTGGCCTGACTGCCACCCCAAAGGACTATCTAAAAAACATAAAAAAAATAAACGAACGTGACCCCCGTGAAATCGAACGCAGAATCCTCCTCGATACCTATACAACCTTCGGCTGTGAATCCGGTGACCCGACCTTTAGATATTCCCTTGTCGATGGTGTTCGTGAAAAATACCTGATTAATCCCATCGTCGTAGATGCCAGAACCGAAATAACAACTCAGCTTTTATCCGATGAAGGTTATTCGGTGATTATTACCGATCAGGATGGCGAGGAAAAAGAAAAAATCTATGTTCATAAGGACTTTGAAAGAAAGTTCTTCTCCGAAAAAACCAATAAAATCTTTTGCGACACCCTTTTGACAAAAGCTCTTCAAGACCCGCTCACCGGAGAAATAGGCAAAACCATAATTTTCTGCGTCAGTCAGGATCACGCCGCCAAAATAACGAAGATATTGAATGAAATGGCCCTCAAGCTCTGGCCCGGAAAATACAATTCCGACCTTGCTTTACAGGTAACAAGCAGAATTACTGATTCTCAGCAGTTCGCCGTAAATTTCGCCAATAATAATCTCAACGGCCACACGAAATGGCTCGACTCTTACAAATCCAGCAAGACAAGGGTTTGTGTTACTGTCGGTATGATGACCACCGGCTACGATTGCGAAGATATTCTCAACCTGTGCTTTATGCGCCCGATTTTCTCCCCGCAGGATTTCGTCCAGATTAAAGGCAGAGGCACAAGAAAATTCACCTTCGAATACAAGCAGAGAACCCCATCCGGCGATATTGAACTTATTTCCAAACCAAAGGAACGTTTCAAGCTCTTTGACTTCTTCGCTAATTGCGAATACTTCGAGCATAAATACAAATACGACGAAGTTATCGAATTGCCGCCCATTGACGGAGGCGGCGGAGAAGGGGGAGGGGAAACGCAACCCGAATACGAGAACGTCAAAATCGACCCCTTGAAAACCCTTGTCGAAACACCCATTGGCCTTGATGGTATGCGCGTTGACAGGGAATTTTTCGGCAAATTTGAGCAGACCGTCAAGAAAGACACCTTTGTATCTCAAAAAGTCGAACAGGGCGATTTTGAGGCAGCCGAAGATTATATCCTCCAGAATATATTCGAAAAACCAGAGGACTTCTTCAACCTCGAAAAACTCCGCAAGGCCGTCCAGCTCGATAGACGTCTCACGCTCCGCGAAATCCTCGAAAAAATCTTCGGCCTTATCTCTGGCTTCAAAACCAAAGACCAGCTCCTCGAAGAAGAATGCCAGAAATTTATCTCAATATACAAACCCGACAGCGACCACGTCCTTCCCGCGAAAAATTTCCTCAAGGCCTACGTTGCTGACCCTAAAGTTCGTGAGATTATCGAATCAAGACGCTTCGCCGATTTTGCCACAAGTCCTGTCGGCGATGATTTCAGAATATTAAATAAAAACCTGCGGAAAATAATACCAGAATATGT
Source organism: Sedimentisphaerales bacterium (assembly GCA_049516395.1). Lineage (GTDB taxonomy): Bacteria > Planctomycetota > Phycisphaerae > Sedimentisphaerales > Anaerobacaceae > Fen-1362. The sequence continues at coordinate 43,427 of JBEKTD010000003.1, forward strand.
TAAGGATTATGTGCCGTTAAATAAGTTTATGTAATTTGCAGGAAATCGAAATTTTAAATCTCAGATCTCAAATTTCAAATATCAAATTTTAAATCTTAAATTTTGAAAGGAGCCAATGATGAAATACGAGCGGTTCGAGGACTTGCCTGTCTGGCAGGCGGCAATGGATCTGGCCGTTCGTGTATATATTCTGACGGAAGACAGGTTCTTCGACCAGCCCGGCGACCTTCGGAGTCAACTTCGCAGGGCGTCGCTTTCGGTTTCAAATAACATTGCCGAAGGTTTCGAACGCGGCTCAACTGCGGAATTGTTAGCTTTTCTTTATATTGCACGCGGCTCCTGCGGCGAAACACGCTCAATGCTGATTTTCACGGAACGCTTCCCTAAAGCCGCTCATTTGAAATCTGACACGCAGCGAAGCGCAGAGCCCGTTTCGGAAATTTCAAATCTCAAATCTTTAGCCGAATCCTGCTCTCGCCAGATACGCGGCTGGGCCAATGACCTGCAAAACAGCGACATCAAAGGTCAAAGACACTTAAACGACCAGGTCCGCATTGTTTATCAGGGAAATAAAAGCAGGGAAGCATTTGAAAAACGGCTCGAAGAAACTGTGCGAAAAGCCCGCCCGCAGGATTATCCGCCGGAGGAACAATGATTTTTGAAATTTCAAATCTCATATCTCAAATTTCAAATCTGTTCTCTGATATCTCAAATCTTAGATTTCAAATCTCAGATTGCTCGGTAAAATGATAAAATTCAATAAGTTTTAATAAATTTTATACGTATCAGGGAATTTTAAGACATTATGCTCGACACTGAAACTAAAAGAAAAATCGACTCCTGCCGGGATATCCTTGTCGGCAAAATCCCCGACCCTAAATCACAGGTCGAACAAATCACTATCGCTCTCATTTACAAGTTTATGGACGATATGGACCAGTGGTCTGTCGAACAAGGGGGCAAGGCCAGTTTCTTTAGAGGCGAATTTGAAAAATATTCCTGGTCCAGCATCTTCGACCCCCGCATAAGCGGCTTTGAGCTTTTCAACCTCTATGGCGAAGCCCTTACCAAAATGAATCACAACCCCAATATCCCGCAGCTTTTCAGGGATATTTTCAAAAATGCCTATCTGCCATACCGCGACCCGGAAACCCTTCGCATGTTTTTGAAGGAAATTCGCGGCTTTTCTTATGACCACAGCGAAAAGTTGGGCGACGCCTTTGAATATCTGCTTTCAGTGTTATCTTCTCAGGGCGATGCGGGCCAGTTCAGAACCCCGCGCCATATAATCGACTTCATCGTCAAAGTCGTTGACCCGCAGTTTAATGAAACGGTCCTTGACCCCGCCTGCGGAACCGCCGGATTCCTAATCTCCGCCTATAAAAATATCACCGCCAATAATCAAAAACTCAACCCCGACCAGAAAAAACGCCTTCTTAATAACTTCGTCGGCTATGACATCTCCCCCGATATGGTCCGCCTCTCGCTCGTAAATATGTATCTCCACGGCTTCAAAGAACCGCATATCGTCGAATACGATACCCTTACCTCAGAAGAACGCTGGCAGGATACCTTTGACATCATTATGGCTAATCCCCCCTTTATGTCGCCCAAAGGCGGCATCCGTCCTCATAGTCGTTTTTCAATTCAGGCCAAAAGAAGCGAAGTCCTCTTTGTCGATTATATCGCAGAACACCTTAATCCATCCGGCCGTGCAGGCGTCATCGTCCCCGAAGGCATTATCTTTCAGTCCCAGAACGCCTACAAAGCCCTTCGTAAAATGCTCGTCGAAAATTGCCTCTGGGCGGTCGTTTCTCTTCCCGCAGGCATTTTTAATCCTTACTCAGGCGTCAAAACCAGTATCCTGTTTATGGATAAATCCCTTGCGAAAAAAATAGACAGGATCTTATTTGTAAAGATTGAAAACGACGGCTTCGATCTTGGCGCACAAAGACGAGAAATCGACAAAAACGATTTAACCGCCGGCCTTAAATTTCTCAACATCTATAAATCTAAAATCAGTAACTTCTCAAATCTTAAATCTGAGCTTTCAAATCCCAAATCTGTTCTTTCGCCCTTTGCCCTCGCCGTCCAAAAATCCGAAATTGCCAAATCCGGCGACTATAACCTCTCCGGCGACAGGTACATAAAATTTGAACACGATCTCACAAGTAAATGGCCGATGGTTGAATTGGGAAAAATTTGTGAGACAATGACTGGCGGTACTCCAGAAACCAATAAACGTGAATATTATGAAAACGGTTCAATCCCTTGGTTGCGTAGCGGTGAAGTCAGGTCTAACAAAATATATAAATCTGAAATGTTCATTACTGAAGCCGGACTAAAGAATTCGTCTGCAAAAATCATCCCTGTCGATTCCATTCTTATCGCTATGTATGGTGCAACTGCTGGTCAAGTTGGTCTACTGAAGTTCGAGAGCGCCATCAATCAAGCTATATGCGCTTTGCTCCCAATCGGACCTGTAATTCCTGAATACTTATTCTGGATACTTACAGGAAAAGAGCAGGAGTTCAAATTCCAAGCAACTGGTGGGGCGCAACAAAATCTTTCGCAAAGTCTAATTAGGAAATTTAGAATTTCCCTTCCCCCTCTCAAAGTTCAGGAAAAAATCGTCGCCGAAATCAACGGCTATCAAAAAATCATCGACGGTGCTCAACAGATTGTCGAAAACTACAAACCATCAATCAAAATCAACCCCGACTGGCCTATGGTGGCCTTAGATAGCGTATTCATAGAAATCAGGAATGGAAAGAATGTAAATCAAGTAGAGAATTCAGGTAAGTATAGAGTCACTCGTATCGAAACGATTTCTAATGCCGAAGTCAATTTGGCAAAAACGAAATGGACTTCCGATGATGTGGAATCGAATTATTTTATGCAATATGGAGATATTTTATTTAGCCATATTAACAGCATCGAACACCTGGCCAAAATAGCAATGTAGCCAAATATTGAGGAAAAAGTCATCCACGGAATCAATCTCATTCGTTTAAGACCGAATAAAGATCTGATAATCCCACTGTATGCTTTGTATATAATGAAATCGGCTTCTTTCGTAAATACAGCGAAGTCCTTCGCTCAGAAAGCAGTGAATCAAGCCGGTATTAAATCTTCTGATATAAAAGCCATGAAACTCCCACTTCCATCCTTAGAAGAGCAAAAGCAAATCGTCGCCGAAATTGAATCCGAGCAGAAAATCGTCAACGAAAACAAAAAACTCATCGAAATCTTTGAAAAGAAAATCTCCAACACCATTTCTTCTCTTTGGTCCTGAAATTCTCCCCTCTCACTCGTAGCGGAGCGCAGTGCCCGCTTCGGCAATCTGAACTCTGAAATCTCAAATCTTATATTCTTATTGAAATTTAATCCTGAGCTTGTCGAAGGACTCCGCCCTCTGGGCCTAAGAAATGCCGTGTCCATCCGTGTAAATCCGTGTCAAAAAAATGAATTCTCTGTGCTCTCTGTGGCTAAATTTCCCGACCCCACAATACCCCAGTTTTTAGCTTTCGTCAATCCTGTTCCTCATCCACCCGGCTCTCCCCGGGAATCTGCTTATCTGGCTTGAAACAGGGGACCCACTTCCGCATCCCCCCGCCCGTCCCCGGGAAGTCGCTACTTTGGCCTCACAACAGGGGATCCAGTATCGAGCATCCAGCATCCAGTATCCAGTATCTTTGTGGTTAAAAGAAAAAGGCCCCATCTTTTCAGACGAGGCCTTTATTCCGGTTTAATTTTCGGTGAATTATTGAGGCACTACGTTGACCGCACAGGGGCCTTTTTTCCCCTGTCCGATATCAAACTGCACCGCCTGACCTTCTTTAAGGTCGGCGTAGCCGGTCATCTTGATCTCCGAATGATGAACAAACAGCTCTTCGCCGCCATCATCGGGGATAATGAATCCGAACCCTTTTTTGCCGTTAAACCACTTTACTTTGCCTGTACTCACTGTAACTCCTCGGCCCTTGCGGACCACAAACTAAAACTTTGCCCCTCACTGTTCTTAAATTTGAGGATAATCCTGAGGGACGCTGGGATATCCTCCTTGAATGCGATATTATACCACAAACCGCCCCAAATCAAGCAAAAATTTTAAAAAATTCACCCTCCGGCCTGTCCATCGTAGCTCTTAGCGTAGGTGGAAGCTCCTGCCCTCCATAGCACGTAGTGCGGCGGAGGGTAAGCGAAGGTGGGATCGCCTTCTGTACCCCCTTGTATCCTGTGGTTCCGCCCCTTGGTTCTGGTGTCTTATGTCTGGCGTCTTAGGTCTGTTTTCTGTGCCATTTAGCCCATATTTATAGGCCCTTACACATCCTGACAGTGAGTCGGGGCACAAACCGAATCAGGAAGGCACAAACCAATCGGGAGGGCAACACAGGGCTTATGCGGACAGCGGATAAATACGAATACCGCCGGGGATACAAATTCAGCACATACGCGACGTGGTGGATTGGGCGGGTGATTACCAGCTCTGAGCAAGCGAAGCGACCTGTGGTGAGTATAGTCGAACCAGTCAAAGGGGCGTCTTAGGTCTTATGTCTGGCGTCTTAGGTCTGTTTTTTAGCCTATCTTTATGGGCTTTCCCCCGTCTCACCATTTTCCGCCAGAGAGTCGGTGTACAATACCCAATCGAACGATTTCCACCTACTGTGTAACAAGGTCTTTCGATAATGGCCGGATGGGCATTTGATTTTTATGGTCGAGGAAGCCCTCGAGTTTACGTGCCCGGACGGGGTGCTGGAGTTTCCTTATGGCTTTCGCCTCGACCTGCCTGACGCGTTCGCGGGTAACTTTGAAGATTCTGCCCACTTCTTCGAGCGTATAGGTATAGCCGTCGCCGATGCCGTAGCGGAGTTTGATGATTTCCCGCTCGCGGTAGGACAGGGTTTTGAGCACCGACTCGATTCTTTCTTTTAGCATTGCCTGGGTGGCGGTTGAGACGGGTGAATCGACTGCGTCATCCTCGATGAAGTCGCCGAAGTTGCTGTCTTCGCTGTCGCCGATGGGCCTGTCTAAGGAGATGGGGTGGCGCGATATTTTCAGCACCCTGCGTGCCTCGTCGATGCTCATCACTGCTTCTTTGGCGATTTCCTCGATAGTTGGTTCCCTGCCGAGTCGCTGCGTGAGCACCTTGCCCGCGGTCCTCAGCCGGCTCATCGTTTCAATCATGTGCACCGGTATTCGAATCGTGCGTGCGTGGTCCGCTATCGCCCGCGTAATCGCCTGCCTTATCCACCACGTGGCGTATGTGCTGAATTTATATCCCCGTCTGTATTCGTATTTATCCACCGCCCGCATCAGCCCCGTGTTCCCCTCCTGAATAAGGTCTAAAAAGCTGAGGCCGCGGTTGCGGTATTTTTTGGCGATGGAGACGACCAGGCGCAGGTTTGCGCTGGAGAGGATGCGTTTGGTTTTTTCGTACTGGACGAAGATGCGTTCGATGACGTAGAGTCGTTTGTCAAGCTGGGCGGGCGTTTCGCAGACGAGATCCTGAATGCCGGCAATCTCCAGCTTCATTGCGTCGATATCTTCCTTGACGTAATCCTGTGTCGGTCCGATGGCGATGTTGGTCTGCAACTGGTGCATTTTTGTTGCCATCCCGTGGAGTTTTTCCTTCACTGGCGCAATCCTGCTGGTGCGCAAGCTAAGCTCTTCGAGGAGCGTGGCGATACGTTTGCGGTTTCTCGTAAGGCGGCGCAGGACGGGAACGGCTTTGGGGGAATCATCGCCAAGCTGGAGAAATTCCTTGAAGAGCGTCTGGTTCATCGCGAGCAGGGCGTTAATGGTCTTGAGGTTCTGAGGCAGGCGTTTTTTGATGACGCTCCGGATAAGGTTCTCGGCGGTGCTGATTTTCATCGTGCGGTCGAAAGAGAGGCCTCCCTGCTGGACCTGCTGCAGGATTTCGACGGAGTTTTTGGCGCAATAATCGTTTTCGAGCATTTTGCGCCTGAAGGTCATTCGCGAAACCTCGATTTTACGAGCGAGTGAAATTTCGTTTTCCCTGTTGAGCAGGGGGATTTCGCCCATTTGCGTAAGATACGTCCTGACGGGGTCGTCGATTCTGCGCCCCTGCTCGGACTCGACGATTTCCTTTTCGATGAGTTTATCTTCTTCGATGACGACGGGCTCTTCTTCAGCGACCGGCTCGATGGGCAATTCCGCTTCCACCGGCTCGAAATCCTCCTCGGCGATTTCTGCAGGAGCGCCGTGTTTATCAACATCCGCCTCATCAATCAAACTGATGCCCATTTCATCGAGCGCAGTCAGCAGCGTATCGAGTCGCGCGGGACTTACAAGGTCTTCGGGCAAATCAGCGTTCATTTCCTCATAAGTGAGGTAGCCCTTCTTTTTGCCCTTTTCAATCATCGCCTTGATTTTTGCTTCAGCATCACCGGGTGTTTGTGGTTTTGCGTGCGAGGCCCCATCAGCTCGAATTTTATCGGCTGAGGCCTGATTTTTACTCTTACGGGTGTCTTTTTTCTTTGCCACTATCATTTTCCTTAAAAAGCACTGACTAACACGGACTGAAAACACTGACTCACGCTGACAGTAATAATAATTACAAAATCAAATCATTCCCATGTTGCGACGGTTTTCTTTGGAGGCATCCAGAACAGAATCCCCTTTGGCGCTCGCGGTTTTATCCCGCTGTTGTTCGGTGTGTTCCAAAGCAATCAACGCGTCGGCTAATCGTTTGGTGAAGTTTCCTTTTTTCGCGCCATCGTGTTCGAGCGTGGTCATAAGGCCTGCGATTCGCGTGTCTTCGACGGCTGAACAGATGACCGACAACGCCGCGCGAGGTTGTTCGCCAAGCGTCTGGAAAATCGCCTGCGCGATTTGCTGCAAAGCAGGGACATCGAAATTCGCAGGCGAGATTTTGTCTTTTACGTCATCAAACATCGACGGATGCGCCAAAAGCACTTCAATAATTTCACGCTGAGCGTTGGCGGAAAGCCCTTCGCCCAAATCCAGAGGCGCATGCGCCTCGTCTGCTGCGCCGGAATACGATGAAGCGGTCCTTGCGCGACTGGCCCTGCGATTCAGTTCATTGTGAATCTCTCTGGCGTCGAGTGACATAACTTTCGCGACCCTGTTAACGATGAGGCCTTTTTCGATTGGCGAGAGGTTGCCCGCGTTGATGGCGGTAGCGATTGCGTCTAAGTATTCATCCACCGCCTGCTTTTTGCCCGCGATTGTGGGCTGCGTTCCGAGATTGGCGTTGAGCCGGGTCCACTTGAACTCGAAAACATCGGTTGCGTCCGCAATGAGCTTCGCAAATGGCTCTTTGCCCTGCGCGAGAAGGAAATCGCACGGGTCTTTACCCTGTGGGACGCTTGCGATTCCTATATCGATTCGCGAACTAAGCGCGACGCCCAGCGCGCGGTTTGCTGCTTCGAGGCCCGCGGTGTCACTATCGAAGAGAAGCACCACTTTTTTGGCGTATCTGCGCAGTATGCGAGCGTGTCCCGCGGTGAAACTTGTCCCCAAAGTCGCGACGACGTTTGAAACGCCGAATTGATGCGCCATAATGCAATCGGTGTAGCCCTCGACAACGACGCCCGTATCGGATGAGACCATCTGGTGGCGTGCGTGGTCGAGGCCGAATAGCGCGTTGCTCTTGTCGAATAACGCGGTGGTAGGCGAGTTGATATATTTCGCTCCCTCACCGGAGAGCGTCCTTCCGCCGAAGGCGATGATTCTGCCCGTAACATCCGCGATAGTGAACATCAGGCGATTGACGAATTTATCGGATAGCGATGAGCCGGCTCCGACGACAAGTCCTGCTGCCAGAAGCAATTTATCCGGTATTTTCTTTTGGCGGGCAGCCGACAACAAATCATTATCAGCGCCGATCGCCAGACCGATTTGCCAGCTCTTGACGCTTTCATCGGAGAGTTGTCTATCGGCGACGTATTTCCTCGCGTCTTTACCTTTTTCGGGATGCGCCAGATTGGCTGCGAAGTATTTGGCTGCCCAGGCGTTGGCGCGTGCAATCTCATTCGGGTCGGTGTCGTCGCTCGTGCCTCGTGACTCGTGACTCGTATAGGGTCGTAGCGGTTCGATTTTTATGCCTGCGCGGTCCGCTAAGCGATGAAGGGCCTGCGGGAATGAGAGGCCTTCGCGCATCTGGATGAATTTGACGACGTCGCCTCCCGCGCCGCACGCGAAGCATTTGAAGATTTGCTTTGTCGGGTTGACGTTGAAGCTTGGGCGATGGTCTTCGTGGAAGGGACACAGGCCCACCATTTCGCGACCTTTGCGTTTGAGCGAAAGGTGCTCGCCTATGACATCGACAATGTCATTGGCCTGCTGAATACGCGAAATTAAGGTTGTGTCAAAAGTCGGCATAGCAAGGAAATACTAAATCCTAAATTCTAAATCCTAAACAAATTCCAATAGTCGAAATTCCAATGGCACAAAATAACCCCACCTGAAGCCACACGGATGGCGGGTAAATTCGTAAAACAATAAAACCCCCCAACAAATTGGTGGGCTGAATTATCAGAAAAGGGTTATCGAGCCATTATATTATAGGGGGGATTCGCCAAAAGTCAAGTTTTGACCAAAAATGGCGTTTTTAATACTGAAAAACACGGTTGATTAACAATTGGACAGTTGGGCATATAAGACAAGGTGATTGCGAATTGGAACCACAGATTACACGGATTTCACGGAGAGTTTTTAGTTTTGAGTGTTGAGTTTTGAGTTGCGGAGATTGTCTGCCAAACAAACGGCGGGTAAACTTCGCATCAATTGCGGATTTGAACGCGAAGCGCAGGGCTGGGGAAAATGAGTGCTAAGATTGCTATTCATCGTTTGGATATATTAAGGGTTTACTAGTTCTCGAATTCGGCACGCAAATATGCTAATAGTTCCCACATGTTTTCAGATAATGTTTCGTTTTCATTGCGTAAATTTAAATTATAAGAAGAATTTCTATATTGGACGATATTTTCAGTTTTAATGTATTCAGCTACAGTCTTTTTCTGCTTAAGAACTAACTCATCGAATTGATTTGGATCAAGAAAATGGCTCTTAAAATTTAATGCTAAATCCGCTCTTACTTTCGTGGCTTTATCTGTCGCATTATTGCTAAATACTGTTGGTACTAAACCAAGATATGAATTGAGTTGCGCATATGCCTCAAATAAATTAGAGAGACCATTTTCGGATTGCTCTTCGATTTCATCTAATTTTTTACTATCGGGGCGTAATCCCCAATATGAATCAATAAAGAGTATTTTGGTATCATCGAGGTATTCTCCCCTAGCATATAGTTCGATTTCTTTAAGGGTATACAGATCACATTTGCTCCCGACAGCAGCATAGTTCATAAAAGCTTTTTCCAAATCATTCACAAGCCGAACCTTATTTGCCTGTATATCATCGGACTTGATGATTTCCCTTTGTTTGACCCAGAGTTGGTGTTGCTTGGAAAGCTGAAAAGATACCAATAGATACGAAGAAAGAAGAGTAAGAAAAAGGGTTAATAACGAGATCGCAATCGGAATATAAACATATTTTGTATTGTTGTTTGGCATTATTCTTACCTATCACATTATTTCCTTATCATGCCCTAATACCTCGTTTCTTTTATTTCCCAATTCTATTACTAAACCGTTCGGTTTTCAAGGGACAACTATTCTGGTTAACCATAAAATACTAGCCTTCTTTTGTATAATGCCCCCTTTTCCTTTCTATGTTAGACTATTTGATCCTTTTTATCATCTTCGTTTATATTAGGTTCAATTGGTTCAATATATTTTAGTTTTAGCCGATATTCCTTAATGCTGCTCCGATAATAATATTTTAAAGGGACTCTGAATAGATTAGCGATATTTTGAGCGTTCCTTATAATAGCTGTTCTACTCATATATTTTGAATTTTCCTTAAACATCAAATGATAAAATGATGCCCATAAAATAGCTGCGTCGCCAAAATAAACTTCTCTACACGGCCCTAGAATTGATATGCACTTACTATTTGGTAATATATCTAAGGCAAGTTGGCGATTAACTGCTAGGCAAGCAGAAAAAAATAATCTTTTATCATCTATTGAAGAGCCTAACATTTCACTAAGTTCATCAAATGGTATGCTGTCAAATGTTGTAGCGATTGATTTTCTATTACCGTGACATGAAAAATGAAGATAGCGAAAATCGCTTTTTTCAAACTCATGTATTATTTTAAGAAGTTCTTTCTTTGTTCTGATATAATAGTAAATGCTTTCCTTTTTTCTGAAATTCAGGATATTCGAAAGTATTTTGCCTTCATGTAAACCATTTTTTTCGTTGTCTAGACTTAAGGACTCAATAATAAATACATTTGGATGACTCATCTGGTTTTCTCCTTTTAATTGTTTTTGATTCTACCGACAAAACCTGCCCGAATACAATCATTTTTACCACTTTTACCACTCCCGGAAGGGATGGCTTACGCCAGAAGTTCACGAAGGGCCACGAAGTATTTTTGTTATCAAAAAGCAGTGTTACCTGTTCTGAGCAGTAGTCGAAGGAATCCGTGTGTTTCGGCCATTTTGGCATTTTTATCCGCCTGCGGCGGATTGCCGGGCGGTAATATAATTGACGCTGTGGGCGAAGACGAAACCCGCGGCAAAGCTTGCTTTCCAAGCGGGCTTCGTCAAGAACACACTACTGGCCGAAAACAGTGTCTAAAAAACAGCGTTCTCTGCGCAATCCGCGTCTAAAAACAATGGTGATAGGGACATTAAAAAACTGCCGTAACTTCGGAAAATATAAGCAGTTACAGATTTATGCCCCCCCTGAGGAGGGGCTCTTTTTTGTGCTTTTTTCGCGCATTTTTTAGGCCATTTTTAACGTCTTTTTCTAAGGTCATTTTTGCCGTAACCTCTTTCCCTATATCGGCTTAAATTCTGGATACCAACTGTCCTATAAAACAAATGTATCAAACAGTTGTATGATACAACTGTTATCCATTTTCGCGCAGGTCGAAAACCCTTAGATTCAAAAATTCCAATTTTTTTTTATTCCTTATTTCATAAGGACTTATCGTTTTTGACCCCATCAGGAAATCCCTTAGTTTTCGTCAAAAGCGCGCAAGTTCGCGCCATAGGATAGAGGGACCTCGTGGGTAACTCAGGCAGGCATAACCTGTGAATGAGAACAGACGAAAATTCTAAATACTAATTTCTAATTTCTAAACAAGCACCAAATACGAATTTTCGAATGAACCAAACAACGCGTTTAGGATTTAGTGCTTAGAGTTTAGGATTTTCCATTTTGGGTCATTGGGATTTGTTTAGGGTTTAGTGTTTAGAGTTTAGGATTTGTTTATATGTTAGGATTTTCCAATGGAGGATGAGAAAATGTTTGAATACTGTTTTAAGACCCTGGTCTTGATTGAACAAAACTGCTGGCCGCTATTGTATTGGCTTCGATTAATTATTTACAAAGATGCCTTTCGGCGTATCCCCCTGCCAAAACATAAATTCGCCGCCGTTAGCGACAAAGATTACGAACGTCTGAATAAATTCAAATGGTATGTCATGCGTAATGCGACCACTTTTTATGCCGTCCGTTACGCCCGTCGTGCCGGCTCGAAAAAGTATTCCCTCGTTTGGATGCACAGGGAAGTTTTGCCTTCCCCAACAGGATTGTTTGTTGACCATATCAACCATTGTGGCCTCGACAACCGCCGTTCCAATCTCCGGCTCGCTACTCGAAGACAAAATATGTACAACAGGCGAAAATTAAGGACCGGTCTCACTTCGCTTTTCAAGGGCGTGTATTGGCGTAAGGATACAAAACGTTGGAGAGCGAACATCACCGTTGACGGCAAAAAAATTTCCCTCGGCCAATTCCATTCCGAAATCGCCGCCGCCCGTGCTTATGACCGTGCTGCAAAAATATATCATAAGGAATTCGCCAGTTTGAATTTCCCGGAAGAGGCCGGAAGAGATATTGAAAAGGATAAACGGGAGTGTAGAATCTAAGACGATATGGGAAAATATTATTATGTGTATGTTCTGCGGTCTGAAAAGGACGGGAAGTTTTATGTTGGATACACCAACAACGTGCGGAAGAGGGTAGAACAGCACAATAACGGGCAGGTAGAATCAACAAAGAGACGAACACCTTTGGAATTAATCTACTGGGAGGGCTGCATCAATCAACAGGATGCCACAAAGAGGGAGAAATATTTAAAAAGCTCGTGGGGAAAAAGATATATCAAGGGGCGTCTGGAACAATATTTAAGCGGGATTCACCCCGTGAGATAACAGGCAATAGCCAGAGATACAAGCAACAAACCGGGGCAGGATAACATTACTCCCATTTTGATAACACCTTATCTCACGGGGCGAGGTTGACAACAGAGCTGATTTTTCATATTGTTAGGGGATGGAAATGTTGGCGACTATTAATTTAATCGAATTGTTTCTTCACCTCGATAAAACCCTCGAGACGGTCGTCTCGCAGTATCACGCGTGGGTTTATCTGATTCTTTTTATTGTCATCTTCTGCGAAACGGGGCTTGTCGTGACGCCATTTTTGCCTGGCGATTCGCTGCTTTTCGCAGCCGGGTCTCTTGCTGCGATGCAAGACAGCGTTCTTGAAATACGCTTTATGTGGCCTCTTTTGTTCGCGGCGGCGGTTTGCGGGGACAATACCAATTACTGGATAGGGTATCTGGTAGGCCCGAAGATTTTCCACAAGGAAAACGTGCGAATCCTCAGTAAAAAGCATCTCGATGAAACCCATCGGTTCTACGAAAAGCACGGCGGGAAGGCCGTCGTAATCGCACGCTTTATGCCCATCTTCCGCACATTCGTTCCTTTTGTCGCGGGGATAGGCAGAATGAATTACCTGCGATTCTTCACTTACAGCGTCGGCGGGACGATTGCATGGACAGGCAGTTTTATCCTCGGCGGCTATTTCTTCGGCAACATTCCCGTTGTGAAGAACCATTTCACAATTGTCATTATGGCCATTATTGTCATCTCGTTGATGCCGGGCGCGATTGCGTTTATTCGACAGCGGATGTCGAATAGTCGTTAGTTGGTAGTCGATAGTCGATAGTTGTTGGTGTGATAATTCATGGCAGCGAAGATAAAAAGCTTCCAGGACCTTGAAATCTGGAAACGCAGTATGAAACTGGTAGAGGAAATCTACAATATTACCAGGGCCTTTCCTAAAGATGAGATTTATGGTCTAACCAGCCAATTGCGCAGGTCGGCGGTATCCATTCCGTCGAATATGGCGGAGGGTTTTGCTCGTTTTCATAATAAGGAATACAGACAGTTCTTGTACGTGTCTCTTGGCAGCTGTGCCGAACTTACAACACAGCTTGTAATTGCATCACGATTGCAATATGCACCAGAAAAGATTATCGATGTTATGATAGACGAAACTGAACAAATCAGCAAAATGACAATGGCTCTTATCAAATGCCTTGCTACCAATGACTAATAACTATCGACCAATTACTAATGACTAACGACTAACTATGAATGAGGAACAGAAACATGCGTTGTTGAAAGTCGCACGCGATACCGTCGAGGCGGTTATCACGGGCAAACGCATCCCGGTGGTCGAGGCGGACGACCCGGACCTCGCATTGCACCTCGGCTGTTTCGTTACCCTCAAAACCGGGGATGAGCTTCGCGGCTGTATAGGCCAGTTCGTCGCCGACAGACCGTTAGTCAATATGGTTGTCGAAATGGCCAAGGCATCCGCTACAGGCGACCCGCGATTTTTCGACAATCCGATTATCCCTGACGACCTAGCCCATCTCGATATCGAAATATCGGTCCTATCCGAGCTGAAAAAAACCGCCAACCCGCTTTCCCTTCGCCTCGGCATCGACGGCATTTACATAAAACGCGGTCATCTCTCGGGATGTTTTCTGCCGCAGGTGGCGACGGAAACGGGGTGGTCAAAAGAAGAATTCCTGTCCTCTTGCTGCTCTCATAAGGCAGGCCTGCCAGAAGACGCCTGGAGGGACACTAAAACCGATGTATTCCTCTTCTCCGCGGAGGTCTTCGGCGCACCATTCAAAGATATATGATACCAAAAGTAAAAAGTAAAAATGAAAAAGCAGAAGTTAATGTCAGTTAATGTTTAAGTTAGTGTCGGCCAGGGTGATTAGTCAAACGTATATATGATATGAAAAAAAACTGTCAAAATAATTTCACAATGTCATTGCGAGCGAAACAAAGCGAGCGAAGCAATTTATTTCCACTGTCCTCAGTCCTCCGTCTTCTGTCTTCCGTCTTCGTAATCTGTGGTTGCTTTGCCGGCGTATCGTTGGCCGACGACATAAATACCCCCACGGGTATGGCTGCCTACCTGAAAAATAAACAGCTTCCCACTCTTAAAACAATCGACTTATGGGAAAGCCAGTTCGGCACGGGGCTCAAGCTCACTACCGCCCATTATGAAATTTACACTACTTTTCTCGACCCGCTGATGCTGTCGCAGGTGCCCGGCTTCGTCGAGTCCGCATATCGCGGCTATGAAAGCCAGCTGCCCAAGCCAGTCGAGACCTCGGCCCCATTAACCGTTTACCTCTTCGCCAATCGTCAGCAGTGGGAGGCCTTCACAAAAGATTTCACCGGCCCGCAGGCACGGATGTACCTGAAAATCAAAGCCGGAGCTTATTATCTAAATGGGGCGTGCGTGGCGTATAACATCGGGCGGGAGCGCACCTTCTCGGTTCTCGGCCACGAGGGTTGGCACCAGTTCAACTCGCGGCTGTTCAAATACCGGCTGCCAAGCTGGCTCGATGAAGGCATCGCGATGCAGTTCGAAATAACCGAATACGATAGGGGTTTTTTCACTTTTAGGCCGGAGCGCAACGGCTACCGCCTCGGCTCACTCAAACAGACGCTCCTCAAAGATGACGTTATACCTCTCAAGGCCCTGATATCGTTAAACCCCGGCGAGGTTGTTGTCGAAAACGATGAAGCCGTCGCCGCCTTTTACAGCCAGGCGTACGCCCTTGTCCGCTTTCTTCGTGAAGATGAATACGGCAAACGGCTGGGCAAATATCAAAATCTGCTTTTCGACGGCCTCAATGGCCAGTGGCCCTTGTCCCTGGAGGATATAAAAATCGCCGCCGACAGAAATATACCGATAACCGTCGAATGGAACCGCGAAATCGGAAAGGTGCTGTTCGAGCATTACATCGACAGCGATTATGATAAAATCGAAAAAGAATACCTTATCTTTTGCCGAAAAATAACATACTCGGTACGGTTAAGATAACCACAGATTACACAGATTTCACTGAAAATTAAAATTGGATATTCATTCTAAGACAATCATACTGGCATCGGCGTCGCCTCGGCGTAAACAGCTACTTGCCGAAGCCGGCTACAAATTTACCGTTGTCGTCTCACAAATCGATGAATCAATTTTCTCAACTGAAAATATCGCTCCTGTCGAATACGCCAAACAATTAGCTTTCGCCAAGGCAGATGACGTCGCTGACAAGTATCCGGATTCAATCGTAATCGGCGCGGATACCGTCGTTGATTTCGAGGGGCAGATTATCGGCAAGCCACGCGACGCGGAACACGCCGAAGAGATTACGCGAATGCTCTTCAGCATGCCCCATAAGGTTATCACGGGCCTTACCCTTGTCTGTAAATCGCGCAATCTGAAAATAGTCGAAGCGGAGACAACAGTTGTTTATCCGAAGAAACTGACAGATGCCCAGATTGCCGAGCATATCAAGAGCGGCATCTGGTGCGACAAAGCGGGCGCGTATTCCATCAGCGACAACGACCCTTTCGTTGACCATATCGAGGGCAGCATGACAAACGTTATGGGTATGCCGATGGAACTACTAAAAAAATTGCTTTTTTAGACACGGATTTACACTGTTTTTGCTTCAGAGATTGGGCGGGTATGCGAAGAAAAGAAAAGGAAATAAAGGATGTCGCCGCGATTGAGGACATACTGAGGCGGGCGACGGTGTGCAGATTAGGTTTGTGCGAGGACAATTGCCCTTATGTGGTGCCGGTTTGCTTCGGCTATAAAGACAATGCCTTGTATATTCATTGTGGGCCGGAAGGTAAAAAGCTGGAGATAATCAGAAAGAATAATAATATTTGCTTCGAGGTCGATATAGATAACGAACTTGTAAAAACCGACCGGCCATGCAAGTGGGGATTGAAATACAAAAGCGTTATCGGCTTCGGCAAAGCCGTGTTTGTGGAGGATGTTGAATCCAAACGCAAGGCCCTTAATGTTATTATGCGTCAGTTTTCAGCCAATACATTTGAATATCCGGAGGAAGCCGTCAGGAAAACGATAATCATAAAAGTTGAAATAGAAAGCGTGACAGGCAAACAGGCCGGTTATTGAAGCAGTAACAGGAACGGTTTATAACGGCCTATTACAGGGTTTGGAGCCAGTTTCCGGCGAGGAAGGCAAATTCGTAGAAATCGACCATGCAATCTCCGTCGAGGTCAACGGCGGCAGTTTGGTTACAATCGCTGACCAGCCAGTAGTCGCAAAAAAAGGCAAGGTCATCCGTATCTACGGTGTTACCGTCAGTAAAATCGCCGTAGAGGGTTTTAGAGAGGACAACGTCACCGCCATTCGGCACGACGTCAAACATAACGTATTTTACTGAATTGATTTTCACAATACTCGCGTTTACCGGCAGGCCGTTCTGTGAAACCTTAACAGATAACCAACCTGTGGGAAGAGGCCTGCGCATGGTCAGCGGATAATTGTAAATCGTGTTATCGAGAGCGTCTGTTACCTGCAAAGTAATGCTGTCGCCTGTATTAGACGATTCGGCAACGGTCACGGCATTGCGTTCTTGTACATAGCGCACGACGTTTCCAAAAGTTTGTACCCAGAATGTGCTCCTGCGGGCATCAAGATACTGTAAACTTGACCGCAGGACTGTAGAGGGAAGCGGTGAATATCCGCCGTCGCTGTCGATACCGTGTATGAGAAATACGCACCATCCTTTTGTGGACGCGACACTTGCAAATTTTGAATTGAAGTCCGCCGCTGTCAGCACCGAGCCTTGGGGGCCGCAAATTAACGAACTTACCTGGTAATAATTTCCCGGGGTGTTTGCTTCGATGAATCCCTGACAGTGTCGCGCGGAGATATAGTATTGCGCGGTAAGCGGCTGGTTGCTGGGCGAGCAATAGGGATAAGCCAGCGTGACACATTGCTGGCCTGTTACATGCGAGTTAATGGCGCTCTGGGAGTTGGCCAGCTCCGTTGTTTGATCCGCAATGGACAATGTGTTCAAATCACGATGCGTAACGGTATGACTGGCGACTTCGTGTCCCTGGGAAGCGGCGCTTTGAAGGCCGGTCCAGTTGGGCGACATGCCTGTAATGGTAAACAGCGTCAACTTATAACCAAACTCATTGAACATCGGGACTGCTATATCAAACTGATTGGAGCAGCCATCATCAAAAGTATAACTTACCGCGGCTGTCCGAAATTCGGGCCAATTGCCAACCTGGTAAGGGGGAGCGATGGTTTGAGAATATCCCGTGTTGACCGCGATAAGAAAGGCGGTAAGTATCAGAATTTCATTTATTTTTTTCATAGCCGCTTTGCCTTTTGCAGCCCACAGGAGCCAAAAAGCGATTGGTATTATTATACCATATTTGCGGGGGAAATCAAAGCGGAAGGGGTTCGAGAATCGTTCCATAATCGAGTTCTATTTGTGCCAGCCGGCTGCATTTTTCTGTTTATCCAATCGGATATGAATAAGTTATACTATGCGGCGGATTTACCTGGGTAAGATGTCAACGTATGTAAAATGCGATGTAAAGAAAAACACAAGAAGGGGCTGTTATGCGCACTCAACGAAAAAAACTTTCCTGGCTTTATATTATATGGGCGGCAGTTTTTGGGCTTATCTTCATTCAGGGGGCGTCGCAACTGCGGGCGGCAGAGTTCGACGATGGGTTCCGGTCACCGCCTGAATCGGCCAAGGCGAAGACGTGGTGGCACTGGATGAGCGGCTGCGTGAGCCGAGAGGGGATCACGGCCGATTTGGAATCTATGAAGAAGGTCGGCCTGGGAGGGGCGTTCATTTTTCACGTTGGGCAATTGCCGATTGATGCGCCCGTGAAATTCCGCAGCGACGAGTGGTGGAGTTTGATGCGATTCGCGGCATCGGAATCCGATCGGTTGGGACTTGAACTTGGTTTCCATAACTGTCCGGGCTGGTCGTCCAGCGGGGGGCCGTGGATTACGGTTGATAAATCCATGCAGAAGGTTGTGTGGAGCGAGCAGATATTCACCGGCCCGGGGCTGTTCGACGCGGTGCTGCCGCAAGCCCAGGTTGACGCCAAGTGGAATTTTTATCGTGATATCGCGACGCTGGCGGTGCCCGACCAAAACAATCCGGTGCAAATCTCTCAGATAGTTGACCTGAGCGGGAAGATGGATGTCAACGGTATGCTGAAGTGGGATGCGCCCGAAGGTCGGTGGAAGATATTGCGCTTTGGCCGCACTACCACGGGCAAGGGCTGCAATCCGGCTCCGCCCGGTGCCGAGGGATTGGAATGTGACAAACTCGACCGTCAGGGCGTGGATGCGCATTTCGACGGTTACGTGGCGGAGGTTCTGAAAAATGCCGGCCTTGCCCTGGGTAAATCACTGAGAGGAGTTTTTATAGACAGCTACGAAGTTGGCGACCAAAACTGGTCGCCGAGTTTTCGAGAAGAATTTCAGAAACGGCGGGGCTACGACCCGGTGCCGTGGCTGGTGACGGCGACAAAGTGCGTTGTGGATAACCAGCGGGAGACGGCGCGTTTCAAGTATGACTGGAAGCTGACCATCGCTGAGCTGTTTGCCGATAATTATTATGGCTATATGGCGGAGCGAGTGCATAGATATCCCGGCTTGAAATTAGCTGTTGAGCCTTACTACGGACCATTTGACACAGCAGATGTGGGTACACGTGCTGACGAGGTGGCCGGAGAATTCTGGCAGAGTCCTGCCCCGTGGGGATGGGATACACTGAAACCGGTCGCGTCCAGCGCACACATTGCCGGCATTCGCATTGTTGGCTCTGAGGCGTTTACGGGTCAGCCGCAGAACGCCAAATGGCAGCAGGACCCGTATGCGCTCAAAGCCACGGGGGACCGTGCCTTTTGCCTCGGAATAAATCAGTTTATTCTGCATACTTCAGCGCATCAGCCATGGCTGAACGCCCGGCCCGGGATGACGATGGGATACTGGGGCACGCAATTTGGCCGCACACAAACATGGTGGGGACAAGCTGACGCATGGCTGACTTATCTGGCGCGGTGCCAGTACCTGCTTCAGGAGGGACGTTTCATCGGCGATATCTGTTTTCTGAGTGAAGGGGGAGGCCCGTCGGGGCCTGCGCTGCCGTCGGGCTATAACGGTGACATTTGCAGTGAGCATATTTTCCTGAAATCTATGACCGTGAACAACGGCTGTCTGATGCTTCCGTCGGGGATGAGCTATCGTTTGCTGGTTTTGCCGAATCGTAACACTATGACGCCGGCAGTCGCCCGTAAAGTCCGCGAACTTGTCAGCGCGGGCGCTACCGTTGTCGGCCCGAAACCGACATCCTCGCCGAGTCTTCAGGATTATCCGGCATGCGACCAGGAATTGCATCGCATTACCGCAGAAATCTGGGACACGAACAAGGTTATTTCCGGTAAATCAGTCGCCGATGTTTTAAAGTTGCTGAATGTGAAACCTGACTTTCATGCGAGCGCCGGGAAAATCATGTGGATTCATAGGCGTATCAGCGATGCCGATGTCTATTTCGTCTCAAACCAGGAACCTAACGAGCGTATTGCGGATTGTGCGTTCCGTGTTGAAGGTCGCCTTCCCGAACTATGGGACGCGGCGACAGGTGAAATCCGCGACGCCCGGACATTCAGCAGCGAGGGCGGGTTGACGAAGCTGGCGATTAAATTTGAGCCGCGAGGATCGGTGTTTGTTGTGTTCCGAAAACCGGGACACGGCGCGACGGATGGAAATAACTGGGATGAATTCAAGCCGGTACAGGAAATCGATGGAGCGTGGACGGCGCAGTTTGACCCCTGCTGGGGCGGACCGGGTCAGGTGACATTTGAAACTCTGACCGACTGGACTAAACGCGACGAAGCGGGTATCCGGTATTATTCAGGCACAGCGGTTTATGAAAAGGAATTCGAATCGCCGAAGACGAATAAAGCCGCGAAGCTGTTCCTTGACCTCGGCGATGTTAAGAACCTGGCTGAAGTGCGATTGAACGGAGAAAGCCTCGGTGTGGCGTGGAAGCCGCCTTATCGTGTGGAAGCGACCAGGGCGCTGCGTCCGGGCAAAAACAAACTCGAAGTGCGAGTGACAAATCTTTGGCCGAATCGTTTGATTGGCGACGAACAGCAGCCCGACGATTGCGTATGGGGCGAGGAACAATTCTGGGACCAGAGCGGCCCCAAGCAATCGGTAGGCCGGCCGCTGAAGGAGATTCCCGCATGGCTGACCGAGGGCAAGCCGCGTCCCTCTGCGGGTCGATACACGTTTACGAGCTGGAAATTCTATAACAAAGATTCTCCGCTGCTGGAATCAGGATTGCTTGGTCCTGTCAAGCTGCTTGTTAAAGCTGATTAAACCGGTGGCAATGACCGCTTAGTTTGGAAGATCGAGACCGAAGTGAATCCGACATCGTTTCAATTGCGCGACGTGGCGCAAGAATGACATCAGCGGCTGATTTTAGTCAGTAAATCTTTCCTGGCCTGGACACGGAGTTTGGCGTTCTCGTAGCGTCTTTTTTCATCCGCGGTCTGGGGCAATATCGGGGGCACGGGACAGGGGTGTTTATCTTTATCAAGCGCGACGAAAGTCAGATGAGCCGTGGTAGCCCTGACTTGTTTGCCGTCGTAAGGGTCTTCGCGAATGACCTGAACGCCGACTTCCATTGAGGTATGGCCTACATAATTAACGCAGGCCTTGAGCACAACGTGGTCGCCGACGCGAATCGGCTCTCTGAACGAGAGCGAATCGATGCTTGCTGTTACGACCTCTTTGCCGCAATGCCTTTGGGCGGCCATTGACGCAACCATGTCTATCCAGGCCACAATCGCCCCGCCAAAAGCGGTTCCGTAGGGATTCGCCTGATTAGGCATCAACAGATACCTGCTCTCAACGGCGCTATCGGATGGTTTTTTGCCTTCCATGCAGAGTATTTTAACCACAGATTCCACAGATGACACTGTTTTTTAGCCGCAAAAAAGCACAAAAGGTTTCAGAAACGGATTCAACCCGTGAGATAGCGGCTTTGCCTATCTCACGGGTTTAACACAGATTTATGCGGTTGAACAAGCCCTTCGACAAGCTTCCCTCGACTACGCTCGGGACAGGCAGGGCAGGCGGTTTTACACTGTTGAACAAGCAACGGGAACTACTTATAAGGGCTTGTTTTCAGCGTTTCCTTCTCACTATCACCGCACCAAGGCCGAGAAGCGATACATTGCAGGGTTCGAGAACTTGCTCCAGAAATAGCTATGGTTCGTCATACAGTTGCTCTATATCCCCCCATGTCAATTTAACAACATGAGATGCGTAAGGTATAAATCGTTTCCAAAGGCCACATTCACTGTTTGTGTGGTACCACCGGCTTACCCTGACCACTACGTCAACAGCCACGTCAATCTGTACTTGGTCCATTTCAATCGGCATCAAAAGATATTCTGCAATTCCTCTGGCCGCTCCGCCCCACTTTTTTACATTGCCATGGCCTTGATTCTCATACCAGCTTTCTTCCAAAACTTGCATGATTCTCGTTTTAGCATCATTTTCAAGATGGATGATCGTGGGAATATAACGTTCTTCTACGGAGCCTCTATTTCTCGTAGACACGTTTTCGACCTTTTTGTACGGTTCGCTGAAATGTCGTAAAAATCTCTCTATCCTGGATTTTAAAGGTTCTCCAACAATCATTTCATACCTTTCTTGTTTGAATATGAATTTTCATGTTTCATTACTACTTATACTCCGAGACTGGTTTTTCTTTAATATCTGAAAAATACGAACTGGGACTATTTAGCTGTAACTTGTTGTGGGAACTAAAGTAATGATGTTGGAAAATTTTTATTTTTTATGTAACAAGATTAAGGTTTGCGCTATCAGAACACGGATACCACCATACTTTGCACCATTCCTTAACGGTAAGGAGCATAAGACCAGTATTCCAGCCTGCCCTGATAAAAATAAAGGTAATACTCATCATAAAAATTTTCTATATAATTTATTGTTCGACCTTCGACAGATGCAGCACGTGCAGACATACGATAAGTTGAATATCCCGATGAATCCGTATGCAATAAAGTAAGGCGTTCTCCGTTATTAACATGCTCACGATAACCATTAACCAAACGAGAATATTGACCTGTTGCTGCCTCGACTTGCTCCAATGTCATACCCTTAACAATATTACCACGCAACACTTCTTCCTTAATTGTGTTCTCCCATTCAGGATGCTCTTCTACAGTACACCTGCGCCCCTCCTCAACCGACAGCCACCCATACTCACGTTTTTGCTCAAATGTAAGAGGTGCACAACCACAAACAAAAACCATCAACAATGTTGCTAGTAAAAACTTTTTCATTTTTTTTCAAAAATTGGTTATTTTCGCCTTCTCCATCGCAGATACGCCACAGGCCGTCAGCAGTTCACTTATACTTACCGACACACAAATAAGCAAGGCCTTAAGACCAAATCACCTTGCCCGCAGGACAGATGTGTTTTATCTGAGATTTCCAATATTAAACGCTTGGCTACGCAACCAAGCGTTTTAATTTGACGTTTTTTGTTAAACCATAATCTGCCATTGCCTTTTGCCCCACCCTCTAAAAGCGATTTCATTATACCTTTTCGCGGATAACAGCCAAAGAGAAAAAGTCGGGTATAGGTTTTAAAACTCCACTTTTGCCCATGTCAATCTGAAAAACTCGCAATAAAATTAGGCGAAAGACAAAAAAAGTTACAGAGTTCATTTTTTGAAGTAAATCCCTGAAAATCCTCGTTATTGGGCTAAAAACGGGGTTTTTTAGCAATTCCATTGTTTTGTAAATAGTGAACAGTAAAATATATTTGTTTTTTTATTAAAAACAATTTGACATTTGAGACGATAGATATAAAATTGGGTTTTTGTTAGGTGTCTATATAACAATCAATGGCTGTGTTGGCGAATTGACATAACAGAAGTAAAGACAGGTTTTGTGACTCGTGGCCCGTGACTTGTGACTCGGAAATGAAATGCAGCCGAAGGGGACGGAGTGCAGGTGGATTGATGATTTTTGATTGCGGATTGCGGATGCGGAAGAGGATATTTTTTAATTGCGGATTGTGAGGAGAAAGGAGAAGTGATATGGCCAGGAGCAGGGCGTTTCAAAAAGTTAATCCCATCAGCAGAGAAGAGACAGAAGCCACGAATAAAATCGACCTTCTGCGATGCAGGGCGGGACTGCTGACGGGCAAAGACGGCGCTTTGGTGCAGATGTATCTGAACGGCACGGGGACATTAAACCAAATGGCGCGGCTGGCGGGCGTCAATGAGGCGAATGTTGCCAGAAGGATTCACAAGCTGGTTCGCCGGCTTCTTGACGGGCAATATATTACCTGCCTGCGAAGCCGGGACAAATTCACGCAGGAACAGATTGAAATGGCGAGGGATTATTTTGTGGACGGGCTGCCTATGAAGGAGATAGCGGACAGGCACGAAACGACGTATTACGAGGTGAGGAATACGATGAAAAAAATTCAGCGGCTGACGACGGTAACACGAACTCACACTGACCGCAACGCTGACTGACACTGACGTGAAACAAGTGAAAGGGGAATCGAATGACAAGAATATCGGTTGAGAAAAAATTCGATGTTAATCCGCAAAAAAGCGAGCGAGTTACGACAGTGATGCGGATGTTCGGCGTGGGAATCGACCGGCTTAAAGACCAGCGTACGACGCACGCATGCACAGTCGAGGTCAATGATGGGGACATTGTTTACATAACCGGGCCTTCGGGGGCGGGTAAAAGCGTGCTGCTGCGGGAAATGCAGGCGGCGGTAGCGGACGATGATAAAATCGTCATCGAGCAGATAGCTTTGCCTGCGGACAGGGCGGCGATAGATTGTGTGGGCGGGAAGGGGACGATTGACGGGTTATCGCTGCTGAGCTATGCGGGGCTGAGCGATGTGTTTTGCATGCTGAATGTGCCGGCGAACTTGAGCGAGGGGCAGAAATATCGTTTTCGCCTGGCATGTGCGCTGGCGTCAGGCAAAAAATTCATATTCGCGGACGAATTCTGCAGCAACTTGGACCGCATCACCGCGGGCGTAATCGCTTATAACGTTCACAGGTTCGCGAGGCGCAACGGCGTTACGTTTTTTCTCGCGTCGGCCCACGAGGACATATTGGCGGATTTGCAGCCGGACGTGCTGGTGGTGAAGAGTTTCGCGGGAGAAGCGGAAGTCACATATAAAAGTAAAAAGTAAAAGGTAAAAAGTAAAAAACAGAAGACAGATGCCAGAGGACAGAAGACGGGTGGAAAAGGAAAAAGCAAAAATGGAAATGTGTACTGTGGCGAGAAATCTTGAAATTGTCCCCGGGACGAGGGCGGATTACGAATCGCTTTCGCATTATCATTACCGCGAGCCGAATATGGGGCCATACGCGGCGATTTTCGCGCTGAAGGGCAAATTCCGCACGGCGACCCAGCCCTATTTTGATAAAGCGACCATAAAAAAGGGCGCAGGCCTATTCAAAGATATACAGCAAGGATTAGATATGACGCAAGTTCAGCAAAATAGGGCTGGGCAAACGGTGTCCGCAGGATACCTAACGGTGGGCGTGATTGTTTATTCGATGCCGACGGCGGGGGCGCAGATGCGAAATATCGCGACGGGCGGGATTTTCGCGGGGCTGGACAGGAGCACGCAGTTGAAACTCATCAACAAGAACATCCGCACAATCAGCAGGGTGATTATCGAGCCGAGGTTTCGCTTGCTGGGGCTTGCGGTGCGATTGGTCAGAGAAACGATGCCGATTATGGATGTCCCCTTCGTCGAGGCGCTGGCGGTGATGGGCAGGGCGAACCCGTTTTTCGAAAAGGCGGGATTGACGCGATACGATGCCCCAATTTCCGCTTCCTGCGTTCGGCTGATTGAGGCGTTCAGTGCGGTCGGTATCGATGAGCAGGATTTGATTGATTCGGGGCTTGTTCAGAATCGTCTCTCGTCGCTCGTGACTCGTCGTTCGTATTCCGAGTCACGGGGCACGAGTCACGAAGCACAATTTATCGAAGACGAGATGACGCGATTCCTTCAGAGTTACGGCGAAAGACGGCTTATGCCACCCGGCATCGAACGCACAAGATTTGTCCTCAACAAACTCACCGACAGGCCTGTGTATTACCTGTGGAAAAACATAAACGTGGAATTGAGAATTTAGAAGTTAGAGTTTAGAAATTTTTTCTCAGTTCTCAATTCTAAATTCAAACTTCAGGAGGGAATTATGTCTGCGAATATAAGGTCGATACGAATAGATAAGTTGCTGGCTCATCCCGATAATCCGAACGTGATGAGTGATGCGACGTTTCGCAAGCTGGTTCGCAATATTGAGCGGACGGGGCTTTATGAGCCGATTGTCGTCAGGCCTCATCCCAAAGAGAAAGACCATTTCGAAATCATCAACGGCCATCATCGCGTAAAAGCCCTGGAGCAACTGGGGCGTAAGGAAGCGGATTGCGTTGTCTGGGACGTTGACGATGAGCAGACGGCCATTTTGCTGACGACACTGAATCGACTGGCCGGGGCGGACACGCCGGCGAAGAAAATAGAATTGCTGAAAAAACTTATGGAGCGAATGGGGACAGCCCAGCTTGCCAAATTGCTCCCTCAAACCGCTAAGCAAATTGAACGGCTGACAAACCTTAAACTGACTGTTACGCCACTCAAGGCCCAGGCGGAGCAATTTGCCATACCGCTTGTGTTTTTTGTGACAAAGCAGCAGCGGGGGATTATCGAAAATGCGATTGAGGCAGCAGCGTTCAGCCCTTCGACCTCGCTCAGGGCAGGCGAACAGTGTGCAGCGGACAGGACACAAATGACAAAGGCCCAGCGTCGTGCCGGGGCGATTACGGAAATAGCAAGCCAGTTTATGGAGGGTGAAAAATGCCGGATGTAAAACCGCTCACAAAAAAACAACGCGATGTAATCGATGATTTATTCGCAGCGGAGCTTGATGAGCAGCAGATTTTTGAAAAGCACAGGATTAACAAACGCGTTTACGATAAATGGCTGGCGGAGGATAATTTCGCGGATGAATTTGACAGGCGAGTCAAATCGGCTCACAGGCGAGGCGAGCTGATAATCGCGAGGTTCGCTAATGTGGCTGCGGCTAAACTGGTTCAGCTGACTGAATCAGAGAATCAGGAAACGTCTCGCAAGGCCTGTTTGGACGTTATAAATTATCTCCGGCAAAAAGTGGAGCCCAGGCCCGACCCCGACGGGCAACCTGAAGCGGAGAAGCTGCCTGATTTGCCGCCTGAATTAGCGAGCAGATTATTATCGGCATTGGCCCAAAGTGAAGAATCCGCAAATACCGGCGACTGATATAATGAAATTGACAAAGGCAGGTGCGGCAAAATACAATTCGGCTGATGCGTTGAACCGATTCGGTAATAAGCACAAAAACGTCAGGAGAAATTTTATGTTGAAGGCAAGTTGTTACGCTCTCGTAATCTCTGGTTTAGTTATTGCGGGTATGTTATCTGCGCCGGCCATTGGCGCTGACAAAGACGATACCATGCCTCATCTCAGCAAGCAGGGCGCCGCTACTCAGCTTATGGTGGACGGCAAGCCGTTTCTTATGCTTGCCGGCGAGCTGCACAATTCCAGCTCATCCAGCACTGAATATATGAAGCCGATATGGCCGAAACTCACTGAGGCGAACCTCAATACGGTTCTGGCCGTGGTTTCATGGGATTTGATAGAGCCACAAGAAGGCAAATTTGATTTTTCACTCGTGGATGACCTGATAAAAGACGCGAGACACTATAATCTGCGTCTTGTGCTGCTCTGGTTCGGAAGCTGGAAAAACGGCGTATCAACTTATGTACCCGTCTGGGTCAAAACCGATTGTACCCGTTTTCCGCGTGCCCGGAACGCGGATGGCAATGCCCTCGAAATCCTCTCTACTTTCGGCGATGCTTCCAGAGACGCGGATGCCAAGGCGTTTGCGGCGCTGATGCGGCATATCAAAGAAGTCGATGGCCAGCAGCACACGGTGATAATGATGCAGGTGGAAAATGAATCGGGCGTTCTCGGCGATTCACGCGACAGGAGTAAACCCGCGAATGAGGCATATTCAAAGCCCGTGCCAAAAGAGCTTATGGATTATCTCCAAAAGCACAAAGATACGCTTTTGCCTGAGATTCATAATGCATGGGAGACTGGCGGATTTAAAACTTCAGGAACATGGGAAGAGGTTTTCGGCGCAAATAAACCGCACGAGAAGGACTGGCGGAATCGCTCGTCATTTACAGATGAAATTTTTATGGCGTGGCAATACGCCAAATATATCGAGAAGGTAGCCGAGGCAGGCAAGGCCGAATATCCGATTCCGATGTATGTAAACGCATGGCTTGACCAGGAAGGATGTCCTCAGCCCGGCGAATTTCCAAGCGGCGGCCCGCTGTCGGAAGTTATGGATATCTGGAAAGCCGCTGCACCGCATATTGATATGCTTTGTCCGGACCTTTATGTGCCGGACTTCAAGGAACGCTGCGAAAAATTCAGCAGGCTTGGCAATCCCCTGTTCATACCTGAGACCCGCGGGGACAAAGACGGCGTAATTAACATATTTTATGCTTTAGGGCAGCGCAACTTGATGGGTTTCTCGCCCTTCGGCATCGAAAGAATAGCGGAACCAAACAGCGAGCTTGCCAAATGCTACAGCGCCCTGTCCGGGCTTGCGCCGTTTATCCTTGAAGGCCAGAGCAAAGGGACAATCACGGGAGTTGCGATTGATGATCCCAACTATGTTGAGAAAGTGCAGTTGGGCGGCTATAACCTCGAACTGCGGATACTGAGACGATGGGGGAGCGGGCCGACGGAAGGCCCCGTCGCCGCTGGGATTGTAATTTCGACCGGGCCGGATGAATTTCTTGCGGTCGGCAAAGGTCTGATGGTTACATTTGCGACAATCGCGCCGGGACCTGATACAGTTGGTCTTGCAGCCGTCGAAGAAGGCACATTTATTGACGGCAAATGGATACCGGGCAGACGGCTTAACGGTGACGAGATTATTTCCGGCAGAGGTTGGCGATTTTCGCCCGGCGGTTACAGCATTCAGAAAGTCAAAGTGTACCGCTATCACTAAAATGCGCAGCAGGATTTCGGCCGCATTGGCGACGCCTGGTTGCGCATAAAGCGAAGGGAGACACACGCTCCTTTATGGCTCATTTAATGTGCCGGGCGGTCTCCCTTATCCAATTATCGCCTTCTTAATTTTAGCTTTTTTTGAGGCCTCATGCCTCGACCCGCGGGTCTCATCATCAGCTTCCTCCGTAGAAAGTATATGACAGGGTTCGGCAAAAGCAAAAAATATCGCAAGCGATTTGTAGAAAATTTGAATGGAATGATTATCGGGTGGGGACGATGCGAAACGAAAAAAAGAGAGACGCAGGCCCGAAATATCTTGCCCTCACTTTCTTCCAAAAGGGCATCGTCTCTCTTTACGAAAAAACTTTTAGTTTTGACCCCGCCCTGTTCTGGGAAAGCCGCAGCAGTTGTTTTGGGCCGCAGCTTTCGTCGGTTTCCACACCCTTCGGCGAGGCAAGCCGAACCCCCAAAACAGAGCGGGGCATTCTTTCAATTAAAATATACGTTTTGTTTTCAGCAGGCCAAAATGGATAAGGCGGAAATTTTTTGAGCCGGCGGGCAATTCTCGTTATAATCGTCCATCTGATAAATTGAACGGAAAGGAAAAAATAGATGAAGATAGCGATTGGCGCCGACCAGGCGGGTTACAAATACAAGGAAATCATAAAAAAGTTCCTTATCGAAAAGGGACATACAGTTGACGATTTCGGCACGGATTCCGAAAAGCCGTGCGATTACCCCGATATTATGAGGCCTGTGGCCAAGGCGGTCGCCGCGGGCAAATACGACCGCGGAATCATACTTGGCGGCTCGGGTAACGGCGAAGCAATGGTCGCAAACAGGGTCAAAGGAGTGAGATGTGCCCTGTGCTGGGATTTACGTTCCGCACGTCTGAGCAGGGCGCACAATGACGCTAATATGCTGGCGATGGGCGAGCGCATGATTGCGATTGAAGAGGCGCTGGAGATAGTCGAGCTTTGGCTCAATACCCCATTCGACGGCGGACGCCACCTTACCCGCATCAAAAAAATCGACGCGGAATAAAGCTAAATTTAGTTAAGATTCAAATCACAAATTTTCAATTTCCCCATCTGGAATTTGGAGGCATACTATGACTAACGGTATCATTCTGCCGGTTAATGCGCAGACCCAAAGTGTTTCCCGCTTGTATGAATCGCTAAGGCGAGCAAGGCCGGCGACTAAAGATGACCTGAAAAACTATATCAAGGTATTTTTGGGGATTGACGTGCCGGATAAACAAATCTGCCCGGAGCATAATAGTCCCTTGAATTATCTGTGGCACGGCTTCAACTGCGATTTTTCAAATCCCAAGCTGGCAAACGCTGATTGCGTTGTCTGGGCGAATAGGGGCGGAGGCAAGACCGACCTTGCGGCTGTTGCGACACTTTTGGATTGCGTTTTTAAGCCCAATTGCCAGGTGCGGATATTGGCGGGTTCCGAAGAGCAGGCGGGGAGGATGTATCGATATCTCACCGATTTTCTGCGGCTTGGCTTCGATAAGTTTTTGGCTGAACCAATTCGCAAAACCGGCTGTCGATTCAGCAATGGCTCGGCGGTAGATGTCCTCACACAATCGCAGGCGAGCGTCCGGGGTCAGCACATTCAAAAACTACGCTGCGATGAGGTCGAGCTTTTCGATAGCGATGTCTTCAACGCCGCGAAATTCACCACGCAAAGTACGGACAGTATTATCGCCGGTATGGAAACAATCAGCACAATGCACAAACCGTACGGCCTTATGCAGAAAATCGTTTCGTCGGCTGCCAAAATCGGCACACCCGTTTTCAAATGGTGCATCTGGGAGACAATCGAAAAATGCACCGACAGAAACTGTTCGCAGTGCTTGTTGTGGGGTGATTGCGAAGGCAGGGCAAAACAGGCAAGGGGCTATTTGAAAATCGACGACTGTATTACGCAGATGCGACGCAGCAGCAGGGCGGGCTGGGAGGCCGAAATGCTGTGTATCAAACCCAATCTCGAAAATGTTGTCTTTGACCAGTTTGATGCCGCTACTCACGTCAGGCCTGTCGAATATGATGCGAATTTGCCTTTATATCGCTCGCTGGATTTTGGTTTTGCCAACCCGTTTGTGTGCCTTTGGATTCAGGTTGATAGCGAAGGCGTGGTGCGGGTGATTGATGAATATGTACGCTCTCGCGCGACAATCGACGTTCACGCGGCCGAGTTGAAGGCCAGAATCCCCGGTGGTGAATCACGAGTTATCGCGACCTTTTGCGACCCGGCGGGTGCGGGAGCAAACGACGTTACCGGCACAAGCGCGGTTCGTGAGTTGCGCTCACTTGGGATAAATGTTCGTTATCGCAGAAGTGGAATCGCAGAGGGCATCGAGTCAATCCGCCGGGCGATACGGGATGGCACGGGCAAAAGCCGATTTATTGTCTCGCCCAAGTGTGCCCGCCTGATAGAAGCTCTGACCTGCTATCACTACCCTGATACGCCGACTGGTGATGAATTACCCCTAAAAGACGGTGTTTACGACCACCCAATCGACGCCCTGCGTTATTTTTTCATAAATCTCGAACATACCGCGAGAACGGGACACAGGATTTATTGAAAATTAGCGAGGAAAGGCCGCTTTCGGCGCAGAAAAAAAACAGGACTGGGTCGGAGGGAGGGGAGAAAGCGAGATATCCCAGCCCTGTTGTTGGTACAAAAATCAAAAAGAACAGCGCATATTGCCTAAGCGGTGTGGGGACTATTCGGCAAACTCTCGCCTCAATAACATAACAAAACTATCTTACCATAATCAGCCGGGTTCGACAAGGGAAATTTCCGGAAAAAATACGGTTTTTTTCGCCTTTTTTTCGGTTCGACCCGCAAATCTTATGCCCAAAATCACGCGATTCAAGGAGTCTTCGCATTTGTGGGCTGCTGACAAGGTTCGCGTATAACCGCTTAAGGAACGGATAGTTATAAAAAGATTGGGCTGCGGTCAGGAGGGAGGAGAGGAGAGAATTACCGCAGCCCGTGGTCATCGTTCATAACATATACGCGGTCCGGTTCAATGGGTTCGTTTCTTTGAAAACATATTGCCGAAAATTATCAGCTCGCTTAAAATCCGGCCGGCAAACTAATTATAAGGCAGGAGTCGAATGTAAATAAATGAAACCGCTCAAAGAGCAGCTTACTAACATCCCGGTCATTGCTCTGGTTATTGCGAATATGCTGCCCATATACGGCGTTGTCGCATTGGGCTGGGACGCGTTCAACATCGTCCTGCTCTACTGGGCCGAAAACCTCATCATCGGCTTTTACAATATCTTCAAAATCGTGTTCGCCAAAGTCGAGCCCCCAATAGCGAATCTCGGCAAGCTCTTTTTGATTCCCTTTTTCATAATTCATTACAGTGGCTTCGTCGCCGTCCACGGCTTGATCATTTTCTCTCTGTTCGGCAAAGGCGACGCTGACAAATCGCTTGGTATAGGCCAGCATCCATGGCCCTGTTTTTTGGTTTTTGTGCAGTTGCTCGTCAACGTAATCCGGCACTGCTGGACGACCATACCAAACGATATGAAATACACGATTGGCTCTTTATTTCTGAGTCACGGCGTGTCGTTTGTACATAATTACCTTATCGCGGGCGAATACAAAACAAGCAGCCCTAATAACCTTATGGCCCAGCCCTATTCCCGCATTTTCGTTATGCACGTCGCTATTTTGGTCGGCGGCATTTTATCTCTCAAGATGGGTTCTCCCATTGGCGTCCTGATTATTCTAATCGTCCTAAAAACCATTATCGACGTTACACTCCACCTCCGCCAGCACAGAGTCCCTTTGCAATTCGTCCCTCGGCAGGTATAATCGCTCCTGAATGACACGCATCTTTCAGGAAATAAAAATGAAGGCACTTATTCGGGTAAGTATTGTTCTGGCAATATTGCTTCCGATTTCATCGTTCGGTTTTAATCTTTTTGCATTTGGCGGATGTGTAATACCAGTTGTTACGCCCATTGCAGCTACTATTTGTGTCTTTGTGTCACTTTTAACAATGCTGGCGTTTTTCTTCTTTTTGGTTGTTGATTTGGTGGCAGTAATTTTTTTATGGAAGCGTCATGGAAAGCGGGCTTTTTTACCTCTGGTACTGATTATCGTTGCATTCTTCGTGACTTTTCCCCTAACCTGGCTGGCAGACAGCTTGTGCCATAAAAGGTTTGAGGGGCATCTGCCGCAATATCAGCGAGCCGTAGCGGAAATCGAAGGTAGCATAACGCCTGATGGGGATTTTAATACGCCGGGCGGATGGCCCCATCTTTCATATATTCCGCCGATTGCATATCGTGAAGACGATGGTACACTCACAATAGAATTTCCTGTTGGTGGAATTGGCCCGCCGCCAAGACATATAGCGTATATGTACAGATCTAACGGTCTTATCGACAAGGATTCCAAAACTGCCAAACGATGGCATCATACGACTAAAGTAAATGAGCATTGGTTCCGAGTCAGTGATTGAAGTATACGATACTTGTTATTTTACGCCGTCGATTTTGAATGAATTAAAAAATTGCGAGATATTCTGCTCGTGGCCTTTATCGTCGGGAGCGAAAAACACAAGCTCATAGAAACGGGGGCTTTTGAGGATATGCCTGGCGGCGGTGAAGGCCCTGCCGGGAACCTCGGTACGAAACTCTGTCGCGGGCAGACCGTGAAAATCGATACTGGTTTCGCTGATGAGCCGGCCGCCGGCGTTTTTAACAGCCCCGTCTTTTGCGAGTTCGAGCAGTTTTTGGGGGTCGGTAGATTTTATGAGTAGCGCCGGATAATCGGTATAAGCGACGGCGCAGCCGATTTTTCTTGAGCCGGCCATATACGTAATCGTATTCACCGTCCCAAATGTCATATCCATGGCCTCATTCCGGACTTCGGGTTTGCCGGGCATCAGGACGGTGAATCGTCCTTCGTCGCTTCGAAATTCCTTAAAGGGGGCAAGTTTGTTATTGCCTGTATATATGTATATGGCGACGCAAATGGCGATAAACGCGACAGCGAAGCCGATAACGCCTTTGAGACGGTTCATTTTTTCTCCTTACGGAATCAAAAAGTTGGTTCGCAGATATTAGTCAGGCCGGGCCGCAGCGTCAAGAGCGGGTATCGGAATCGGCGTCGGGTAATACAAAAGCTTATATTGGCGGAAATTGCTGATTGACGTGTGCCTATAGCAATCATAAACTTACAATTTTACGCACACTGATTTATTTGGAGACCAAGGCGTGGAAGAAGCTATTACCAAGGCTCAGGGACTGATTGAGGCGATGGCGTATATTCGCAAGTTCCGGGGTAAAATTGTGGTGGTGAAATTGGGCGGCAGCGTTCTGGACGACGAATGTCTGCAAAAGAAGCTGCTGACCGACGTGGCGTTTATGTCAACGGTCGGCATCCGGACGATAATCGTTCACGGAGGCGGCAAGGCGATAACCCGCGCGATGAACGAAGCCGGCTTAGAGCCGGTCTGGGTGCAGGGCAGACGCTATACCGACGAACGGACGCTGCGGATAGTCGAACACACGCTGGTTCACAGCGTAAATGACCCGGTATGTAAAGTGCTGGGTGAGCTGGGCTGCCGGACGATGGCGCTTCATACGCTGAGCAGTTGCGTGCTGTTTGCCGAGCAGTTGCGGCTCGAAGGGGCGGACGAACGCAAAATAGATTTGGGTTTTGTGGGCAAGGTTAATGAAGTCAACGGCCAGCTTTTGAAAACGCTTTGCGCCGACGGGACGATACCGGTAATCGCTTCGGTCGCGATGGACCAGTTCGGCGGGACACTAAACGTCAACGCCGATACCGCGGCGGGCAAAGTCGCGGCGGCGGTCGATGCCGAGAAATTAGTAATGGTCAGCGATACCCACGGGATTCGCAGAGATATAAAAGACCCCAATAGCTGGGTGTCGAGCTTGAATGAGCAGCAGATTAAGGAAATGATTGACGCGAAAATTATTACCGACGCGATGTTCCCCAAGGTCGAGGCGTGTTTAATCGCTCTTGAGGCGGGCGTCAAAAAGGCGCATATTATCGACGGCCAGATTGAACATTCGCTTTTGCTTGAGATTTACACCGACAAAGGCGTTGGAACTGAGATAGTGAAGTAAGAGTTGAGAATGGAGAATTTAGAAACAAAATGACGACGCAGGAAACGATAGAGCTTTACAGTAAATACGTAATCGCGAATTATAAACGGTTGCCGCGTGTGATTGTTAAGGGTGAAGGATGTTATCTTTACGACGCCGAGGGCAACAAGATTCTCGATATGTTCCCCGGCTGGGCGGTCAGCGGAATAGGCCATTGCCATCCAAAAGTGGTCGATGCGATTCGCAAACAGGCGGGCGAGCTTCTGCATATCGATAACACGTTTTATTCGGAGCAGCAGGGCCAGTTGGCGAAGCTGATTAGTGAACGCGGCTTCGGGGGAAAGTGCTTTTTCTGCAACAGCGGCGCAGAGGCAAACGAGGGCGCTCTGAAATTAGCGCGTCTGGCGACAGCCGAGGGCAAGTACAAATTCATTACCGCCGAAGGCAGCTTCCACGGCCGGACGTTCGCTACGGTTACTGCTACGGCCCAGCCCAAGTATCACGAGGGCTTTTTGCCGTTGCTGCCCGGTTTTGTTTATGTTCCCTATAACGACATAGCGGCACTCGAAAAAGCGTTCACCGACGAGGTTTGCGCGGTGATGATTGAGCCGATTCAGGGCGAGGGCGGCATTAACGTCGCGACGAAAGAATACGTCGAGGCGATTCGCCAGTTGTGCGATGAAAAAGGCGCGGTGATGATATTCGACGAGGTGCAGACCGGGATGGGGCGGACGGGCAAGTGGTTCGCGTATCAGTATCATGATGTTGAGCCGGATATTATGACGATGGCAAAGGCGCTGGGCGGCGGGGTCGCAATCGGTGCTATGATGGCAAAAGAGGAACTCGCTGCCAAATTGGTCCCCGGCAAGCACGCCTCAACATTCGGCGGTAACTGTATCGCCTGCGCGGCCGGTATCGCCGTCGTTGAGGCGATTGAAGAAGATAACCTCATCGAAAACGCGGTGAAGATGGGCGAATACGCGAAACAAAAACTCGAACAGCTCGGCGAAAAATATGACATCATAAAGGAAGTCCGCGGGAAAGGCCTTATGATTGGCGTGCAGCTTTCTTCGCCGGGGGCCTCAATAGTCGATAAGTGCCTCGCGCGGGGATTGCGAATTAACTGCACGAACAATACCGTGCTGCGTTTTATGCCCGCGATGATTGTTACAAAAGAGCAGATAGATGAGGCGATAAGTATTCTGGATAGTGTGATGGGCGAAACAAAATGAGACACTTTTTGTGCATAAGCGATTGTTCGACTGAAGAATTAAACGAACTGCTCGATTTGAGCAACTCGCTGAAGAAGCTCTATAAAAGCGGCGGGCGAGACGTCTGTCTGGCAGGCAAAGTGCTGGCGATGGTCTTCGAGAAGCCCTCACTGCGGACGCGAATCAGCTTTCAGGTCGCGATGACCGATTTGGGCGGAAGCGCGATATTCATTCGCCCCGAAGACGTGGGCGGCATCGGCGCACGCGAACCGATTAAGGATATGGCGCGGGTCTTGAGCCGATATGTTGACGGCATAATGGCGCGGACGTTTGCGCATAATACCGTTGTCGAACTCGCCAAATACGCGACGGTTCCCGTGATAAATGCGCTGACCGATTTGTCGCATCCCTGCCAGGCGATGGCGGACGTGCTTACGATAAAGGAACATCTTGGCCGACTGACGGGCGTTAAAATTGCGTTTATCGGCGATGGCAACAACGTCGCTCAATCGCTCGCCTTTGCGGCTGCGAAACTCGGAATGAAACTGGTTGTCGCTTCGCCCAAGGGTTACGAACTTGACTGGGGCGTTATAGAAAAAACAAACGGCATAAAGGCCGACAGCGTTTCGATTACCAACGACCCTGTAAAGGCGGTCGCCGGCGCGGACGTCGTCTATACCGATACCTGGGTAAGTATGGGCCAGGAAGCCGAGAAGCAAAAACGCATCAAGGCCTTCAAGGGTTTCCAGGTCAACGACGAGTTGCTCAAATCCGCGCCCACAGGTGTAAAGATTATGCACTGCCTGCCCGCGTATCGCGGCTTTGAAATCACCGATGAAGTTGTCGAATCACCGAATTCGATTATCTTTGACCAGTCCGAAAACCGCCTGCACTTCCAGCGTGCGCTGGTGAAAAAACTAATGAGCTGAGCGGGATAGTGTCTCAATGAAACGCAGGATACTTGTAGCCAGCACGAATCAGGGGAAGCTCAAAGAATTGCGAGAGATGCTCGGAGGCGATATCGAATGGGTTGGCTTATCGGATTTTCTCAACGTAGGTGAGATTGAGGAGGACGGCAAAACATTTGCCGAGAACGCACGCAAAAAAGCAATCGGCTACGCTAAGGCGACCGGCTTCTGGACTCTTGCGGATGATTCGGGGCTGGTTGTTGATACGTTGGGTGGACAGCCGGGCGTGAAAAGCGCAAGATTCTCCGGCGTCAAAGAGGCAAATCGAGGACTTATCGACCATAAGAATATGGACAAGGTCTTAAAGCTTCTGGAAGGCGTGCCAAAGGAAAAAAGGATGGCTCGATTTATATGCTGCCTGTGCCTGGCTGCTCCTGAAAAGGTTTTGATTGAGACGTCTGGGAAATTGGAGGGGTTGATTATCGATAAGCCGATGGGCGAGAATGGCTTTGGTTATGACCCGATTTTCTTCGTGCCGGAATCGAATAAGACCGTTGCCCAGATGACCTCCGAAGAAAAAAACACTATTTCTCATCGAGGCAACGCAATTCGTTCGTTAAGGACTCATCTTGAGAAGATTCTTTAATCGGGTTACTTGGAGGCGAGCAATCCGAAATTTTCTTGTGGCGTCAGGACAACCCAGGCACGCCAGTCGAATTTTTTTATTGATAGATGAGGAATCGGCTGCACGTCTTTTAACCAGACCAGAACCCCGTATCGCGAGGTTGTTTTTTGGCGCCAGTGTTGTTCGTCACCGAGGATTTGCCGGTTGTATTGCTTTTGCATTTCTAAAATCTGCTCTGCTGTCAGGTTCTCGTAGTATTTCACCTTGTCAACTATTGCCGTCGCCATAACGGGACCTGAACTTGCCTTGAGGAAGATTTTGTCGCCCGCGCTTATTTGTGAAAGCCATTTCTGCCTTGTCTGGTATAGACGCGACTCGATTGTTTTGCGTCCCGCCAGTATTGCGTCCAAATACTGCTTTTTCAAAATGGCCAGGTGATGGTTCATTTCTCTTTTTATAGTAACAACAGCGCCGTTTGGCAATAACTTTGACCGTTTGTGCGGGCTGGTTTATAATCGCCGGGGAAAATGAAGGCAATAACTAAAAAAGTAATTGGCGTCATTCTGATTATCTATGGGATTTTTGCGTTATTGACGCCGTTTACGCCCGGCTCATGGCTTGCTTTAATCGGTATGGAACTTCTGGGGATTCGCCAGTTTGTTTTCAGGAAGTTTTTGAACGACAAACAAAGGGCGGCAGCCGAAAAGTATATGGAAAAGTTAAAATCCAAGTTCAAACATCGGCACAAAAACGAGACCGACGAAAAACAATCGCATTAAAGATGTTTAACTGCGCCACTGGCGTTGTCTTTGCGTTGTTTTTTCAAGTACTTCCCGGACAGCGGCTGTGTCTTCGGCAATCTGGAAATCGAACATACCCACGGCGATGAAATCCGCGCCGTTTTCAAAGGCGTATTTGAAGCCGCTTTTGGGCAGTATTGCGCCCGCGGCCAGCGTCTTGAAGGCAATCCAGGGCTTCTCCTCGGTCTTGAAAAAGTCGATTGTTTCCTGTGGCTCGAGACAGAACATATTGTCGTGGATTTCATCGTGGTTGTCGGATTGTTTGACGTCAACGCTGAACGGCTCGCGTTTATCCTTAGGATGAGCCGACCAGTATTTGTCGTGGTGGAAGGTCTTGACCCAGTAATCAGGTTCGACTTTGGTGTCTCTGCACTGCTGCAAAACATAAACCGAGTGACATCCGACGCCGGCGGTTAGTCCTTTCTTTCTTATATGTTCGAGCACTTTTGGTATAAGGTCCACTCGTCCTTTTTTCACGAAAGAATCGCCGGACGCACCGTGCAGATATATCGTTGACGCGCCTTTGTCCGCAGCCACGTCAATATTGGCAATCGGATTTTCTTCTGGCGGCTTGACATTTACTATCATCTGGATTTTGCTGCCGGTTTGTTTTTTGTATTTGTTGACTATATCCATCTGACTGACGTCGATGAGGATAGTGTTGATGCCGTATTGCTCCGCCAATGTCAGTGTCTGAAATACTTTCTCTTCGGTGTTATAGGCCTTGAATAATTTAGAAACGTAAATCAGGTCCCGCGCGTGCGCCCAGCCGCCGATGAGATTGCCTCCCAGAATCATCCTGCTGATTGTCAGGTTGCCGAGTTTGCCTGTGGGGATTTGGGCTGCATTTGCGGGGGGCGGTTTTGTTGCGTTTGGGTCGTTGCCGTCCTGCATTGCGGCCAAAAGGATTCTTTCTTCCAGCCCCATAATTCCGGCTGCTCCAACGATTGAACCGGCGATGAGGCCGCGACGAGTCATTTTGTGCGACATAATTTTACCCGTCCTTTTTACTTTCGGTGTGGCTGTTTTGTTACCGCTTATAGGCATTATACAACATTTGGGAAAAAACCGGCTATATCTTTTTTGAATTTTTCGATTGTTTTGAAGAGAATTGTTTGAAGCCCGGCCTGTTTTGCCCCGTCGATATTTTCCGGCTTGTCGTCGATAAAGAGGGCCTGACGAGCCGGTACATTGAGCCGGGCGAGAGCGAGGTCGTAAATTTTTCTTCCGGGTTTTGCCGTGCCTTCGAGGCAGGACAGGACTGTTACGTCGAACGCGTCGTATTTTAGTTTATTTATCAATTCCGCAACGGGCTTTTCGGTGTTGGACAATATCGCGGTTTTGCAGCCGGCCCGCCGCAGTCGGGACGCCAGCGAGAATATTTCCTGCCTCGGTTTATACGCCTGCGCGAATGCGTCGGACCAGAGGGAATTCGTTTTAGGCATCGGCACATTGAGGCGTTTAGTCATATTCATCCAGAATTGTTGTTCGGTAACTGCACCGGCCTGGAAATCATTCATACAGATATCGAAGGCGATTACATATTGCTCTTTGTCCACGCCGAGCACATTTGCGCAATATTTGAATAATGCCGG
The DNA here is from genome assembly GCA_049516395.1 of Sedimentisphaerales bacterium. Taxonomy (GTDB): domain Bacteria; phylum Planctomycetota; class Phycisphaerae; order Sedimentisphaerales; family Anaerobacaceae; genus Fen-1362. Next base: position 83,065 of record JBEKTD010000003.1, read on the forward strand.
CGCCGGGTCCTCGATTAAGACCCCGCCCCAATCAAAGATGACCGCGTTTATTTTTTCCATAAGCACAAGAGCATACCGGTCGGGGTAAATAATATCAACGCCAAAGCGAGCATGGATTGATGATTGATAAAGGGGCTGATGGCGGTTACAATCGCCGGCACTTTTGCGGAATGGATTGAGATATGAAACAAAAAATCGACAAACATAAACTGAGCAACGGGCTTGTTTTGCTCGGTGAGCGGATGGAAGCTGTGGAGTCGGTGGCGTTTGGATTTGTGCTGCCTGCCGGCGCATCGGTTATGCCTGCGGGCTGCTGTGGTGCGGCCAATGTGATAGCCGACTGGATATTCCGCGGCGCGGGCCAAAGGGACAACAGGCAGTTGGGCGACGCCCTCGACGGGCTGGGTCTTCAGCGTTCAGCCGGGGTTGATAGCGCAAATATCTCAATCGGAGCGGCTCTGGAGGCGAGCAATTTGGCTGCGGCTATTGATTTATATGGCGACATAATACTTCAACCAAAACTTGAGGATGAGCAGTTTGTCCCGACCAGGCAGCTGGCAATAGAAGGCGTAAAGGGGCTTGATGATGACCCCCGGCATAAGGTTATGCTGAAACTTCGCGAGCAGTTTTATCCTGAGCCGTTAGGCAGAAGCTCTGCGGGCGAGATTGCGGACCTCGAATCGCTTACGCCTGAAACGACCAAGAAAATTATCGCCGAGAGATTTAATCCCGCTGGGATGATTTTTTCGGTTGCGGGGAAGTACAATTTTGACGCGGTTGTGCGCCAGCTTGAAAAGATATTTGGTGCAAAAGACGGTCGCCGGTTCAGGTTGCTTAAGACGGGCGCAGCGGGCGGGCGCTATAAACATATTCCCAATGACGGGGCGCAGGTTCACATCGGACTTATGACGCCGACGGTTGCTGCGCGGGACAAAAATTATTATAACGCTCGTGTTGCCGTGGCGGTGCTGTCGGGCGGGATGAGCGCGAGGTTATTTACAGAGGTCAGGGAAAAACGCGGGCTTTGCTACGCCGTCGGCGCACAATACCACGCGATGAAGGAATCAGCGGGGATCGCCTGTTATACCGGCACGACGCCCGATAAGGCGCAGCAGGCATACGATGTGATAGTCGCGGAATTCAATCGTCTGGCCGATGGTATAAGCGAAGAGGAACTCCAGCGGGCCAAAGTCGGCTTGAAATCATCGCTGGTTATGCAAAGCGAGTCATCGAGCAGCAGGGCGGGGTCAATCGCGGGCGATTACTATATGCTTGGCAAGGTGCGGACCTTGGACGAAATCAAAAAAGCAATCGACAAGACAAGCGTTGATTCGGTGCTGAATTTCCTGCGCGAAAATCGCTTCAGGGATTTTACGGTCGTGACGATAGGCCCAAGGGAGATAAAAGTTGGGTAATACCGGTATGGAATTTAAAAGCCACAAATTAAAAAACGGACTTACGATTATCGGCGAGGTAAACGAGAGCGCCAAATCGACCGCCGTCGGTTTTTTTGTGAGGACCGGCGCACGCGATGAAGATTTGAAAATCAACGGCGTGTCGCATTTCCTCGAACATATGGTCTTCAAAGGCACTGAACGCCTGAGTCCCTTCGCGGTTAACGAGTCCTTCGATAAAACCGGGGCGCAATATAACGCCTTTACGAGCGAGGAGAACACCGTTTTTTACGCGGCTGTTCTGCCGGAGTACCTGGCGGAAATTACGCAGCTTTGGATAGAAATGATGAGACCAGCGCTGCGGACAGAAGATTTCAACATGGAAAAGAATGTCATCAAAGAAGAAATCGCGATGTACAAGGACCAGCCCAATTTCGATGTTATGGACAGGTGCCGGGAGCTTTATTTCGCGGGGCATCCCTGCGGCCACAGTGTTCTGGGAAGCGTTGAATCGATAGACGCGATGACAGCCGAGCAGATGCGGGGATATTTCTCACAGCGATACGCGCCGAATAATATGGTCGCGGCTTTCGCAGGCAATTTTGAGTGGGAGGCGATTCGCGATATGGTCGAGGCCGGCTGCGGCGGCTGGGAACGCTTTGACGTGGGAAGAAAAATTACCGATACTCGCGGCGGAAGAGACAAAAAACGGCTTGAAAAAACCAACCTGTCCCGCGAGCACGTCTGCCTTGTGAGTCCGTCGGTAAGCGCCCAGAGCGACAAACGATTTGCGGCTGCACTTTTGAGTATGATTGCAGGCGACGACGTCGGGTCGCGATTTTTCTGGGAGCTTGTGGATAAGGCGATAGTCGAAACGGCGTCATTAGATTTCGCGCCGATGGACGGCACAGGCGCAAATTACACATATATCCGATGCAGCAGCGAAAACACCGCCAAAGCGATGGAAATCATCAGCAGGATATTTGCCGACCTGACGAAAACCGGCGCGACAGAAGATGAACTTACCAAAGCGAAAAACAAGGTTCTCAGTGCGCTGGTGATAAAAAACGAGATACCAATGGGCCGACTGGTCGATTTGGGCTTCAACTGGACGTATCTTGGCCGGTATCGCAAAATAGAAGAGGACGTAAAAGCGATTAAGGCGGTTACCGTCGCCGAGATAAATACCCTTCTGAAAAATTATCCCCTTGGCGAATTTGCCCAGTTCTCCTTAGCCCCGGCGCAAAACAGCTAAAAATCTCAGATTTATATCGAAAGTCGTAAAGTCACCTGCCCGGCAGGCCGAAGATTCACAAAGTGAATAATCCCGCCTCCCGTAAGGGACGCCTAACGGCGTATGGGCGGATAAGTCCAGCCGATTGATTGACGAGGGCCTGCGTGGAGGGTAGGCCCTTTTTTGTTGCGCTACAAAAGACAAGCCCTTATTTTACCCTTAATTGCCTTTCACTATTCCCGCTTGAATTGTACCAGTCTTGATGTTAAAATGGATAAGTTGGCATAGACAGGATAAATAGCGAATGGCCGAGAAAGATAGACAAGCCGATGACTTCAAAACCCCTCGCAGGTCTGATATTCTGCGAGCCAAGGACATAATACCCGGCGCTGCCGGCTCGGCGGGCAAAGGCGATGGCGTTAGCAATACTGATATCCCGCGTTTTGACCTTGCCGAAGACATAATGGCGGAGCATCGTCGGTTGACAGCCGGGCGTCGCAAAGGGCCGGGAGGTTCTGCACCGGCTGACAAGAAGCCATTCCTGAGCAGATATGGCTTCTCAGAAGGTTTTAATGCTGCCGGCGACCCGGTAATAGCGGATATTGTTGCCAGAGACATCGAGCAACTCTGTCGCGGCTTGTGGGCGTAGCCCCAAAAGCCATTGGTGTTGTAGAAGAATTTTTCCGGTTTCCCATTGCTTTTTTCGCCGGAATAGTCCTATAATCAAGTTGCCCAAATTTATGTTTTGCTGCTTGATTGAAAAATTAATATAGCTAAATTTCGTTTCGGGGAGAGGAAATGAAACACACTTATACATTTTGCAAGGATTGCAAGTGGTGGAGTCAGCTTGCAGAGCAGGGGGCAAAGGTGCTGCGTGGTGAGTGCCGCAGGTATCCGCCGTCGGTATTCTTTACCGGGCGGGTATATCAGAACTTTTGTGAGGTGTCGAATCGCGGTTTTCCGGTTACCGGCGAGGACTGGTGGTGCGGCGAGGCGAAATTCTAATTCATCTTTGATAATTTGAGATTGGCGGACAACACGAGGTCCGGTGAAAAAAAACAATAAAACCGGTTGCGGCAATCGATGAATTCGCGCATAATCACAGGGCTGAACATACGGTACGCAATTTTGAAAGGTAATAGATGGGTTCGGTATTACAGGCGCTGATAAAGCTCCAGAGCGTGGAGAACCGTCTTCGGGCGGCCAAGGCGAAGCTTGCCAGGTGCAGAAGAAACGTCATCATACAGGAAAATCAGATTCGCACACTTCAAAACGGCCTCGAAGCAAAGAAAGAAGAAATCCAGCTCACCACGATTCAATCAGACCGTCTCGAACTCGAGCTTAAAACGCGGGATGCGGATATCGCCAAGCTCAGAGCGTCGCTGAATACCGCCCGGACCAACAAGGAATACGCGGCTGTATTGACCCAGTTGAACACGACGCGGGCGGACAATTCCAAAATTGAGTCGCAGATTCTCGAGCTGATGAAGGATATCGAGGTTGATAACGCCGAGGTACAGAAGATTCAGCAGCAGATTGACGAGCAAAAAGGAAAACTCGAACAGGTACGCAAAGAGTCGGAGCAGTTAGCGACCAAGTACGAAGCCGAGACAGACCAGATTCAGTCGGAGTGGGACGAGGCCGCCAGCCACGTGCCGGCTGAGCAACTTGAGATTTTCAAACGCGTCGCGGATACATACGACGGCGAAGCGGTCGCGGTTATCGAGCAGAACCAGGGCAGGACGGGCGCTTATACCTGCGGGGGATGCTTTATGGGTGTTACCAATGAGTGCGTTAACCAGCTTATGACCAAGGATGACATCATCCGCTGTGCCAACTGCACGCGAATACTGGTACTCGGTTCCACGCAGGAATAAACGAATTAAGAATTGGGAATTAAGAATTCAGAAAGACAAACGTCGGCCGGGTTTTAAATTCTAAATTCTTTATTCTAAATTCTCAATTCAAAGTAAATTGTAGGGGCAATACATTGGCAGAGAGTATAATCGCTCATATCGATGGGGGAAGCAGGGGTAATCCGGGTCCTGCCGCGTCGGCGTTTGTACTTACGGACTCACGGGGAAAGCAATTACAGGCCAAGGCGTTTTTCCTCGGCGAAGCAACCAACAACTTTGCCGAATATACCGCTATTCACAAGGCCCTTGAGGCGGCCAGGTCTCTCGGTGCAAGACAAATCACCGTTTACAGTGACAGTGAATTATTAGTCAGACAGATAAACGGTCAATACAAGGTGAAAAGCGAGCAGATAAGGCCGCTCTTCGACCGTGCCGTCGAAATGCTCGCTGAATTCGAGAGCTGGCAGGTCAGGCATATCTTCAGGGAGGACAATAAAAAAGCCGATGGACTTGCAAATCGCGCCTTGGATGGTAAAAAAGACGTTGAAATGAAGGTTGAAAAAACAAAAAAAGTAAAGCCCGTGCGTCTCGGCGTTTTGATAAGCGGGGGTGGCACGACGCTGATAAACATTGTTGATTGTATCAAGCAGGGTAAGCTTGATGCCGAGGTGGCTGTAGTTATAAGCTCGCGTTCAGCCGTTGCCGGCGTCGAAAGGGCAAAAGCTACCGGTCTCGACGTTAAAATCATTCGGACAAAGGACCATCCCGATATAGATGAGTTCAGCAAATGTATTGAACGGGAGCTGGTCGCCGCTAAGGTCGAGCTTGTTGTGCAGGGCGGCTGGCTTTGCCTTTGGGAAATTCCTGCCCGGTTTGAGAACAGGGTGATGAATATACATCCCGCGCTTTTGCCAAGCTTCGGCGGCAGGGGTATGTGGGGACATCATGTTCACGAAGCGGTTTTGAAGGCCGGCTGCAAAGTCAGCGGCTGCACCGTGCATTTTTGCACCAACGAATACGACAACGGGCCTGTTATCGTTCAGCGTTGCTGTCCTGTGAAGGATGACGATACGCCGGACACGCTGGCCGCGAGAGTATTTGAGCAGGAGTGTATCGCTTATCCGGAAGCAATTCAGTTGTTCGCAGAAGGCAGATTGATTGTTGAAGGCGGGCGAGTAAAGGTTTCACCTCAGGGTAAAAAATAGACGGGTAGGTTATGAACAGACAACAGAAATGGGTTCTGACAAATTTCGCATTGGTAATCTTGATTACTGCCGCAGCAGTTCTTGGGATGATAGAACTGAAAAACTGGGTGAATCGCTCCGAAGCGACGAGGGCGATGGAACAGCTTCAAAAGGCAGTCATGGAATACAGGGGAAAAAACGGTTCAGTACCGCCTGAATCGTATGTGGACGGGATTATAAAAACCTTCGCTGGGGAGCCACGTCTCGGTAATCTGAACTACAGGGCGAGGTGGATAACAATTGATTCGCCGCCGGAAACGATTCTTGCCTATGTAAATAAGGACTATCATTCATTTTTTTCCCATCCGGGCGTGATTGTGCTTCAATATGACGGCCGTATCGAGTGGATGGACAAGGCGAGTTTCGACAAGCTTCTCTCGCCGCAGCAAACCCGAATGGAGCTTGAAATGACGCCTCAAGATCGCTTTTGAGCGTATTTTCAGGCGAGGTTTTACGTCCGGGTTTTGATTTAGACGACTGCCTTCTCGTCGCTTTTTTCCGGCTGAGGCACTTCAATGCCTTCGAGCTTGAGATGGTCTTCATCAAGCACGTCGATTTTGATGGTGTTCTTGCCCTTGAATTCGCCTCGTAGCACAGCTTCCGACAACGGGTCTTCTATGTAATGCTCGATTGCCCTTCGTAAAGGTCTTGCGCCGAATTCTGGGTTATAGCCCTTCTCGATTATGAATTCCTTGGCGCGGTCGGTCAGTTCGAGTTTGAAACCGTGCTCGGTCAGCCGTTTGAATACCTTGCTAAGCTCGTAATCGACTATCGTTTGCAGGTTCTCCTTCGAAAGCGGCTTGAAGACGATTATATCATCGACGCGGTTGAGGAACTCGGGCCTGAAATGACGCTCGACTTCCTTGCGCAGCATATCTCTCATTTTTTCGTAGTTGGCCTCAGGCGTCTTTTTGCCGAAGCCGAAGCCGGTGTTGTTCTTGATTAACTCCGCGCCGATGTTGCTGGTCATAATGATGACGACGTTCTTGAAGTCAATCATTCTGCCGAAGCTGTCGGTGAGTCGTCCCTCATCCATTATTTGCAGCAGTATGTTGTAAACGTCCGGGTGCGCCTTTTCGATTTCATCAAGCAGCAACACAGCGTATGGTCTGCGTCTGATTCTTTCGGTGAGCTGACCACCCTCTTCGTAGCCGACGTATCCCGGAGGAGCGCCCACGAGCCGGCTGACGTTGTGCTTTTCCATAAACTCGCTCATATCCAGCCGGACAAGAGCGTTTTTGTCGCCGAACATAAACTCCGCAAGCGCCTGCGCAAGCAGCGTTTTGCCGACGCCGCTGGGGCCTAAAAAGATAAAGCATCCCATCGGCCTGTTCGGGTCTTTCATTCCGCTTCTGCTTCGACGAACCGCTTTGGAAACCGCGGCCACAGCGTCATCCTGCGAAACAACCTGTTTGTGTATTTCTGCTTCAAGCTCAAGCAGCCGCTGCGTTTCTTTCTTTTCCAATCGAGTCAAAGGCACGCCTGTCATATTGCTCACGACCTCGGCGATTACTTCCGTGTCAACTATACCTGTCGCCTCTTTGTTTTCCTCATACCAGTTCTTCTGCATCTGTGTCTTGTCGTTGAGCATCTGCTGTGCCTCGTCTCTCAGCGATGCCGCCCGTTCATAGTCGGCGTTGCGGACCGCCTCGTCTTTTTCACGCTGGAGATTCTCGATTTTCTTCTCAAGCTCCGCGAGGTTCGGCGGGGGGGCCATATTTTTCAGCCGGACTCGCGCGCCCGCCTCATCGACAACGTCTATCGCCTTGTCGGGCAGGCATCTGCCGGTGATATATCGCGTTGACATTTCGACCGCCTGGAACAATGCTTCATCAGTGAACCGCACCCTGTGATGCGCTTCGTAGCGGTCCTGCAATCCCCTGAGTATCTCGACCGTCTCGTCTTTCGAAGGCGGCTCAACGATAATCGTCTGGAATCTCCGCTCAAGCGCGCCGTCCTTCTCGATGTGCTTTCTGTATTCATCGAGAGTGGTCGCGCCTATGCACTGCACCTCGCCGCGGGCTAAAGCCGGCTTGAGAACGTTCGACGCGTCAATTGCGCCTTCCGCGCCGCCCGCGCCGACCAGTGTGTGCAGTTCATCGATAAATAATACCACGCTTTTGGCCCTTCGGACCTCGTTGATTACTGCCTTGATTCGTTCCTCGAACTGACCGCGGTATTTTGTCCCCGCGACCATCATCGCAAGGTCGAGCACGACGATGCGTTTTTCTTTCAAAATCTCCGGCACCTGTTTGTTGATTATCTGCTGGGCCAATCCTTCGACGATTGCCGTTTTGCCCACGCCCGCCTCACCAAGCAGCACCGGGTTATTTTTGGTGCGTCTGCACAGTATCTGAATCAATCGCTCTATCTCGCGTTTTCTGCCTATGACCGGGTCAAGCTCGCCGTCAACGGCCAGTTGAGTCAGGTCTCTGCCGAAACTATCGAGCGCGGGCGTCTTGCTCTTGGGTTTTCCACCCATTGCCGCCGCAGGTCCGCCCATCTTCATATCAAGCCCCGTCGGCTCATTCGTATCGACGCCGGCTCCCAGAAGATTCAGCACCTCCTGGCGAACGTCTTCCAGCCGAAGTCCGAGGTTCATCATTACCTGCGCCGCGATGCCTTCGGTCTCGCGCAGCAGGCCCAACAACAGGTGCTCTGTCCCAACGTAATTATGATTCAGCGACCGAGCTTCCTCTATCGCGAATTCGATTACCTTTTTGGCGCGGGGCGTATGCGGGAGCTTGCCCATCGTAACCATATCTGGGCCGCTCTTTACGAGCTTCTCAACTTCCAGGCGCAACTTCTTTATATCCACGTCAAGATTTTTAAGAACGGTTGCGCCGACGCCGCTTCCTTCCTTGACCAAACCCAGAAGGATGTGCTCGGTCCCGATGTATTCGTGGTTGAAACGCTGTGCTTCCTGGTTTGCCAGCGCCATTACCTTTCGTGCCCTGTCTGTAAATCGCTCAAACATCATTTACCTCAGATAGCATTATTCAAAGTTTGTTCCGCCGCAGGCGGATAATAAAAGCTTTGCTCCTTCTGTTCTCCGCAGTTACCATTCTACTCTGTTTGCTCGTTCTGTCAATGATTGCTGCCTGTTGCACAGGACTTTCCTTCTATATTCTATTGCCGTATAGGTTACCTTGTTCATTTACCGGATCATACCCTGCTAATCCTGCCTTGATATCGACCAAATCAGTGCTTGACTTTCTGGCTAAATACGTCTTTTCGCTCGAAATAAGTGCCTTGGTGACGTATTTTCTGACTATTTTCGACTATTTTGCCGCTCAGCCCGGCATCACGCAGTTCGGGTGTTTTTTCTTGATTTTGCCTGCTTCTTAGTTTAGATTATACCATTAAGGTGTAAGGAGAATAACAATGAACAGGAGAGTGGTCGAATTGACGTTTTTGGGGGCTTTGGTTCTTTGTGCTTCCGGACTATTAACAGCTAAAGAGGTAAAAGTTCTAGGCGCCGCAACAATAACCGTACCAAGCGACTCTTGTATTCCCAATACCTCAAATGTTTCGGTATCCGACAGCAATATCTACGAAGAAAGACCGGTTGAGCCGGCCAAACCGCTATACGCTCCTGATGAAATCCTTGTCAAGTTTCGAAGGGAGACAGCAGACAAAGTGGATGAAGGGCTTCGAATGGAAATGCCACCGGAACAAATCTCACTGGGCGACTCTCTTGACAAGGTCAGAAACCAATTTCGCGTTAACCGCATGGAACCGGTTTTTAGAGACTTCAAGCAAATACAAATCCTAAACAAACGTCTTGAGGAAAGTAACATTAAGCAGCTGAAAGATACTGAACTGCGATTGCTGAAAAGGCAAAAAAGAGCGCCTAAAAATTCCCGGGTGCCGGAATTAGACCGAATTTATAAAATTAAGGTTGAAGCGTTAAACAATCAGCCCTTGGAACAAGTTGTAAAAGCATTTAATCGCTCTCCCGATGTTGAATACGCAGAGCTGAATTATACGGTTACTATCGATTTGCAGCCCAACGACACCGATTTCTCTATCCAATGGCCTTTACAAAAAATTAACGCACAGCAGGCGTGGGACATCAACACCGGAAGCAATTCCGTAATTGTTGCAGTAGTTGACACAGGAGTGGACTACAACCACAGAGATATTAGCGACAATATGTGGACCGACGCAAATGGCTACCATGGCCGCGATTATGTAAATTCCGACAATTATCCCCTCGACGACCACGGCCACGGCACACATTGCGCAGGAATCATCGCTGCAAAAGGCAACAATGGTAAAGACATAGCGGGCGTCTGCTGGAACGCAAAAATAATGGCTTTAAAATTTTTAGACAGCAGCGGCAGCGGTTCTACTTCCAATGCCGTAACCGCTTTTTACTACGCTGTTAACCATGGAGCAGATATTATCTCGAATAGCTGGGGTACCTACGACTTTTCCCAGACATTGCAGGATGCGATTAATTACGCTTACAGCCAGGGAGTTATAATCGTTGCTGCCGCGGGTAATGAGGGACAATATTATTATCCTCACTACCCATCATCTATGGAACACGTCATATCTGTTGCATCCACTGACTCAAGTGACCATAAAGCTTCTTCCTCCAATTATGGCACCTTGGTTAATATTTCTGCGCCAGGCGTGAATGTGCTGTCTTTGAGAGCTGCCGGGACCTCGATGGGAACGCCATACGATGCATATACAACGTATGCATCAGGAACATCTATGGCATGCCCCCATGTTAGCGGCCTTCTTGCCCTGATGTTGTCTGAATATCCTGTTCTATCCCGTGACGAAATTCTCGCTCGTCTGTTTGACAACGCAGATGATATCTCCGCCGCAAATCCGGCTTACGCCGGTCGTCTCGGCAGCGGCAGGATTAATGCGTACAAATCGTTGCGGTTCAACTCCGAAGCAACGGTTAAATTCAATCGGACGATATATTCCTGCAATGATGTAGTAGAAATACAAATTCACGATTTTGATATTAGCGGCACAGGAACGCAACATCTTACTTTAACCACAACAAACGGGGATTCTGAAACTGTCACACTAACTGAAGATGCCAATCAGCCATGGATATTCAATGGCACTATATCGACTACCGGCAGCGCCGTCAGCCAGAACGACGGCCTGTTGGAAGTATCGGACGGAGAAATCATTACCGCGGCATATACCGACCTGAACTTCGGCGACAGCGGGCCTCACATAGTCCAGAATACAGCGAACATAGATTGTGTGCCGCCGAATATTTCGCATATCGCGGTTCACAATGTCACCAGCAGCGGCGCGATGGTCCGATTCCAAACCAATGAGCCGGCCACGGCACGAATACGTTACGGACAGAACTGCAATAATCTCTGCAATATAATTTCCGAAGGCAATACCCCCAACCAGAAACACGATATATATCTGCCGGGTCTGATTAGCCAAACTTACTATTATTTCGCCATTGACGTCAATGACATCGCCGGCAATTTGAGCACTGATGACAATGGCGGCCAATGCCATTCACTCACAACTTCAGCTCCGCCGTTCGGCCTGCATGTTCCGGCCGATTATGCCACGATTCAGGCCGCCGTCAATGCTGCGCCAATAGGAGGCACTATCTGGTTGAGCGATGGAACTTACACCGGCCCCGGAAATCGAGCCATTACTTACTCCGGTAAGGCCGTAACAGTACGCAGCGAAAATGGCCCTAACGACTGTATTATTGACTGTGAAAATATCAGCCGGGCTTTTACTTTCGACAGCGGGGAAAATGCCAACGCTGTTGTTGAAGGGATTACGATACGAAACGGCTATGCTGGTGGTTCCAGTTGGGAAGACCAGTGCGGAGGGGCCATCCATTGTTATAGCTCAAGTCCGACCATTAGTAACTGTGTATTCATGAACAATCACGCCGTTTCCTACGGAGGAGCCATTCTTCTCGGTGAATATGCTTATCCGAGTAATTCAGTAATTGATAATTGCACTTTCCTGAATAACTCTGCCCAGTTCGGAGGAGGCATATTTAACAACAAAGGAAATCAACTCATCACCAACTGTACGTTTACAGGTAATCTGGCAACGTATGACTCTGGCGGCGGAATATGCTGCTGGCAGGACAGTTATGCGACAATCGAGAACTGTCAGTTTAAAAACAACGCAAGTTGGCTTAATAACAGAGGCGGTGCTATTGGTTGCCTGCTTGCTTATCCTCTAATCAAGAATTGCCTCTTTATCGACAACTTTGCGATGGGCAGCGCCTACGGCGGCGGTGGTATTTATGCTAACCATACACATGCAAATATCGAAAACTGCACTTTCTACGGCAACACAACTACCACAAATGGCGGAGCTTGCCAGTTCCTTGGCAATGCAAATATATATGTTTCTAACTGCATACTCTTCAACAATTATCCAAATCAAATCTATCAGTCGATGACAGGGGGCACAGTATATGTTTCATATAGTGATGTCCAGAGCGGTTACTCAGGCACGGGCAATATAAACACCGACCCGCGTTTTGTCACCGGCCCTCTTGGGGATTACTACCTCAGTCAGACTGCCTCAGGTCAGGCAACAAACAGTCTTTGCGTTAATGCCGGAAGTGATACGGCAGCGAACCTCGGAATGGATACGGGGACAACCCGAACAGACGGAATCGGCGATGCTGGAATCGTCGATTTGGGTTACCACTATAGCTGTACCCCTGTTATTGGTCCCGACCTTAACAAAGATGCATTCGTCGATTTTATTGACTATGCGATTTTTGCTAATAACTGGCTGCAGACGCCTGACCCCTATGACCCCGGCAATGGCGATATCACAAATGACGGCCAGGTCGATATCTACGACCTTTTTGAATTGGCTTCCTCGTGGTTGAATTGTTATGTTCTACCGGCCGCTAATACTAATCCAGCCGACCATGCGATAGATATAAATAGGCATGTAACATTGGCGTGGTCGCCAGGGGTAAAAAGCACATCACACGACGTTTACTTTGGCACCGACTTCAATGGGGTAGATAGGGCCGATAGAACGGTCCCTAATGTATATATGGGCAATCAGGATGTCGCTTACTGGGATACTAATAATTACGACCAAAACGGCCTTGATTTAAATACTACTTACTACTGGCGAATCGATGAGGTAGCCGGTTGTATGGCAAAAGGTAATGTCTGGAGTTTTACGACTGCCAGGACCGAACCTGACCCTAATCTTGTTGCGAGGTGGAAATTTGACGAAGGAACAGGGGCTATTGCTTATGATTCCGCCGGCACCAATAATGGAGCTATCTATGGAGCAGCGTGGACAACAGGCAAGATTGGTGGGGCATTGAGTTTCAATGGTACAAGCAATTACGTTGACTGCGGAAGCGCGCCAAGCAACTATGACAATATAACCGTAAGTGCGTGGATGCAAACATCCACAAATGGAGTTTTGGTTTCCAATCGTGACAATGGTGGTAGTTATGGCACATGGTACACCTTGTCTTCTACGAACATAGAAATTGGCGATAACAGCCAGGGCGGGTACAGGAGTGTGACTTTCAACACTCCAACTCTCAATAGCTTATGGCACCAAATTGTTTACACGAAAAATGGAACAAGTCACGCAATTTATGTGGATGGTTCTCTGGACCAGCAGTTTACCTCCAATGCGGATATTAGCCAGAATTCGCCGCTATTCATTGGCATAAGGTGGACTCGGAGCAATGGTCCTGGCTGGTTTAACGGCATAATTGACGATGTGCGGATATACAACCGGGCTTTGAGTGCCGAAGAAATTGCCCAGCTTTACGGGCAGTAGGAAAATTAAGTAAAGCTATTACACGAGTCGGCTTAGTTTCTAATGCCGGAATTATCCGCTATTTTCTTGCAGGACATCAGTTTTGTGTGTATAAATACCGCGAAGTTGAACCTTTCCACATAAAAAATAAAACAATTATTTAGGGAGGCAATACAATGTTCAGACGCACGATTTTAACAACACTCGCAGCAATCATATTAGCTTTATGCGTCCCGGCATTTGTGCAGGGGGCCGACAAAGGCGACGCGGTGCTCAGTATAATTCCCGCGGACTCCATTTTCTGCGTCAGGATTAACAATCTCAATCAGGCCACCGGCAATCTCGACCAGTATCTTATGGGCGTCTCACCGATGCCGGTGTCAACCGGAGGTCTTATTAAAGGCCAGCTCGGTATGATGTTCGGCAACTTCGAACTTAAGGGTTTTGACGTCAACGGCTCCTTCGCGGCTTTCGCAACAGCCGAATCAGGCGACAAAGAGCCGGATTTGTACATTCTGCTGCCCGTTACTGATTATGCCCAGCTTACCGACCCTAACTTCCACGTCAGCCCATCCGATGCCAATGGCATATCAGCCGTTGGAATGGGAGCGACAGGACAGTTCTTCATCAAAAAGGTCAACTCGTTTGCGCTGATGTCGAAAGATTACCGCAAACTCAGCTCTATGGCCTCGACAATCGCTGGCGCAAAAGCGACTAATTTAGCGTCGTCTCTCGATGCCGCACAGGTCAAACAATCGTCTTCTGAGCCGGTATGGGCCTACGCGAATATGGTGAAAATTTCGTCGATTTACAAAAAGGAAATCTCCGACAGCTTGGAGGAAATGAGAAAAAATCTGTCCGACCCTGGAATGAGTATCCAGTCCAATATCGATAATCTCGAAAAGACCAAACAACAGATGGCTGCCAAAGACCCCAACAGTCCGATGATTGCCAGCTTTGATGCACAGATTGATTCAATGAAAACCCAAAAGGCACAGTTGCAGAAAAGCCCGGCGTTTATGGCTGGCCTCGCGAATGCCTTCGCCGGTTACGCTAAAGATTTTACGCAGCAGTCAAAGTCGATTACGCTTTCCTGTAATCCCAGACCCGCCGTGTTAAATTTCAAGGTTGGTTTGGATGCCCTGCCCGGGACCGAAATGGCCGGGATGCTCGTTGCTGATGGCGCCGCCAAGAATAACCCGTTTATCGGCTATACCGAGGATGGCGCGGCGATGAATTTAGTCGCGCGGATAAATCACTCCGCTTATAAGAAACTCAACGCCAAGTGCATTGACCTTATGGCGATAATGTCAGGAAAAGACGCCAATGACCCCAACATCATTAAAACCAAAAAGCTCCTCGATGATTCCGCTGATTCAATTGGCGATTTTATTGTTTGCTCGTTCAAGGTTGACCCCAACGCAAAGCCGTTATTCGATGCAAAATATGTCCTTGAGGTAAAGGATGTTAACCGGTTTAACAAAGTTAGAGATGAATTTATCCAGCTCTGGACCGGCGGCGCATTTGGCGACCTCTACAAAAATATGGGTATGGAAACCAGCTTTACCGTCAAACACGGTGCAGAAAATTACAAGGGCGTTTCAATAGACGTCGCGAAGCTGTCTATGAAATATATCGATACCAATTTGCCAGAAGCCAAAATGATTGATAAGATGTATGGCGGCGGCTTTGAATACCGATGGGCTATTGTCAATGGCCTGTTTGTATGCAGGATATCGAGCGACCCCAACGCCGTTTGCAAGCTCATCGACGAAGTAAAGGCAGGCACTCCCGCGCAGGTCTGCTCGGAGATGCAAAAGGCGATTGCCGTTATCCCGGACGCCGACAGCAAGGATGTCATAGTTACCTATAACTATTTGCGCCTGATGAAAATGATGCAGGCCTTTGCGCCTATGCCGTTTACGATGCCCGATGTGCCAAGCAAGAGCAATCTTGTCTTTGCGGCCAAAATCAATAACGGCTCATTAGCCATTGATTTCGCCTTACCCAAAGAGCACCTTTCCGAGATGATGATGGCGTTTCAGATGATTATGCAGCAACAGATGCAACAGCAGCCCGGCCAGATGAATCAAGGTATGCCGAAGCAGTCCCCGCGTCAAATGGCCCCGGGCCAGCCGATGCCTGTGGCGCCATCCGGCAAATAGACAGACAGATTGCGGAAAAGTAAAAACGTAATTATTGCTCACAAAGGATAATTGTGCGGCCGGCGGGGTTACTCTTCCCGGTCTTTATCCTTGAGCAGCTTTTGCAGGTAGTCGTTTTCCCGGCGGGTGGCCTCAATATCCAAAAGCAGGTATTTGATGCAAACCCGCAGGTAATCGAGCGATTCCCGCAGGCAATCGACGCTCGCCTGGAGTTCTTTTTGGTTTACTTCCGCCTTTTTGGCAAGGACTTCGAGGCGTTTCGATGTGGGGTCTGCGGCGCCTCCGAATTGCTTCACCAGTTCATTCAGCTCATCTGCCAGCCGTGCTTCATCCATATCAGTACCCTCGCAAAATCTCAAATCAGCGTTGCCTGCTGTTCCGTCATTGGCACTGTCTTAATTTTATACGTGCAAAACACGTACTCGTTACAAGGTTTTATCTGTATTTGTTGTGATAATTTATCCGGTTGCGAAAACGGCTCAAAACCGGCGTTTGTTGTATTGACCTTGAGTTTTGTTTGATTATTCACGAGTGCAACCTGTTTGCGGTTTGGGGCAGGGAGTTGCCAAAAAGCAACAGCTATGCAATGGTCTGAATTTACGGCTTTCCTGTCATTTTTCGCTTATACCTTGCCGGCGTGCCATCCCACATAAGGTTGCAATATGCCAACGCCAATGTTTACAAAAAGCAACACGCACCGCATTTCAGTAGCAAAAACAGGGGTTGTTTAGCTCTCAGGGTTGGCCAGTCGGCCTAGGAACAGGATGCTGCCCGTCTGATTATCGCGAATCAAAAAGATAAATTGAGATGAATAGACAGTGGCGGGGTTTCCGGCTACTATATTATGACAGAAAGGGATTATTCATGGGTGTCAGGTACAGTTTCAATATGCTGCCAAAGCTTCTGCCCGGGGAGAAAGTTCTTCTCTTCAAACCGTGGTTGTGGTTTGCATCGGGTAAGTCCCTTCCCAGTTACCGAATCTTTTTTCCGATACCCATTTTGTGTGAGGCAGGTTTGTATATCACAGACAGACGAGTTTTGCTCGTTTTTTACCTTTGTCGTCTTTTCATATTGGAAAACAGTTTATGGTTCAAGGATAAAGGAAAACTGGAAGATAATGAGTCTATCGGGGAAATAAGTGTGGGCGGAAACTTTTTGCTGGGCAAGTATCTGGAAATTGTGTCAGAAATTTCTCCCATACCGTGGTATCGCTCTCGTCGAGCCCGGTTGCGTTTTTATATGAAAGACGCGGAAGCGGCTCATATACTTATCACTGAGGCAATGACAGGAACGCCTGGATAGCCCTGTTGCTTTTATCAGGCACGCCGGCAAAGTTAATTGTCTTTCGACACAGGATTTTCCACCCGGCCTAAGAACAGGATGCTGTCTGTCTGATTATCGCGAATCAAAAAGATAAACGAATGGTCGGCCCTGAAAACCGGCGGCGGTTCTCCGATCGAAATCCTTTTCATCACCACTGCTGTTGCCGCCGCCGCCTCGGTTCCCTCTTCGTTGACATCGACGTATGCCTTGTGAAGCACATTCGATATGAAGAGGTCACGATTGCCTGTCATACCGGAAAAATCCGCATTGCGTGAAAATGCGTCCGGCATTCCCATTGCACCAAGCACCCTGGCTAACTCAAATTCGCTTGTCATTTTGAATCTGGGGATAAAGACCTGCACCTCTTGTTTGCGAAGTTGGGCCATCCAGCTGGCGATTACGTTGCTTGTGAGTCCTTTTTCGAGGTCTTTGACGCCATCGGCCTTTTTAGGAAGCAAAATGACCATCGACAAATCGTTATTTACATAAGGCATTTCCAATAGCTGAATGTCGTTGGTTTCCATGTAACCAAATTTATCTTTCTGGTTCATCGTTGGGACATTTACCTTTTGACCGTCAAGAAGAACAAAAGGCGAATCCTGTGTGCGTTCGGGTTTGAACGGGGTTGCCCATTTGCCTTTGAAATAAATAGCGTTGGTCAGAACCAGCTCGGTCGTCGGATCGAGTATCCCCGGCTTGATTAGCTCCTTTATCTTGTCTTTGGTTTTGCTTTCCACCCAGGCGTTGATTGTCTTTCGGGCCTCTTCTGCCTGCGTCGCGAAATTAACCTGCTGCAAATTACCCCCGTAGTTTTCCCTGACAAGTGTCAAATAATCCGGAAGGAATTTATAGCCCTTTTGCCCCCATAACGCGTTTGCCACAACAAGCTCATAGCCGCCTTTTTCGCCCGAAGCGTTCAATTGTTTGATGATTTCGCCGAACACCTTATGAAACTGCTCGTTTTGAACAGGGGCAAAACAGAGGGCCTCGGCCATCTGTTTTTCTGTTTGGCCTCTCGCTCCCGCGTAGGTCATCGCCAAAGCCGTCGATATGCTGTAGGGCGACAGGAATAAATTGTCCTGCTGGTTTTCGAGTTTGCCGTAAAGCTCAAGAGCAAATTTGTTATTGCCTGCTACTACGATTTGTTGGTTTGGGTCAATATCTGCTTTGACTGAGTTTGTCATTCCGGCCAACAGGACTGTGATTAAAGTCAACTGTTTGATAATTTCCATTTTCAATACCTCCCTTTAAACCGGTATATCTGCCTTTGCCTGTTTCCGACGATGTTGACAAGGCCGCCGGAAAAGGATTATAATGAATACGCAGTTTCCTGACAGCACTTATTTTTAAGGAACAGCTATGGAGCACGGAAAAAACAACCCGCTGGCGAATTTCAAGAACCTGTTTATCGTTTACGGCGTAATCGCGGCTGTTGTGCTGGTTGCGGTTTTCGCCGGCGTTTTTGGGAAGGAGTCGGCCGGTATTACCAGCGCATTGGGGCTGCTTGTGGCGTTATTCTCACTGATAACGCTGGTAGTCATTTTCGTATCATCCCTCAAAATGCTTGATCTCATTGACAATACCAACGCGAAAACGGACAAGGTAGCCGATGAGCTGGAAAAGCTTCGTCAGGCCGTCAATCAGGTCAACATCAGCACGCACGTCAGTGAAATGGCCAAGACAATCGCCTTCCGCGACAACGATATGCAAACGCTTCGGGATGCCGTCTTTGACAAGCTGCAGCAGAAGGACTTTGATTCCGCATACGAAATCATCGACGAAATAGCTCACAAAACCGGCTATAAAAAGCTCGCCGAGCAGCTTCATTTGCAGGCCGACAAATACCGCGACGCCAATGACGCTGAAAGAATGAACCAGATAATAAGCCACATCGGAAAGCACCTTGACGACCATCAGTGGGCAAAGGCAAGCGCCCAGATTGAGCTGCTGATAAAGGAATACCCCCTTAATGACAAGGCCCTGGCGATGAGACAGCGGCTGCTCGAAAAGAAAGAGGAACGCAAGAAAATACTCCTCAACGCCTGGGATGACGCCGTCAAACGCCAGGTAACCGACCGGAGTATCGAAATCCTTCGTGAGCTTGACCAGTATCTTACGCCCAACGAGGGCCTTGCCCTCCAGGAAGGCGCAAGGGACGTCTTCCGCACAAAGCTGCATAACCTAGGCGTGCAGTTTGCGTTGGCCGTATCCGGCAGGCAATGGGCCAAGGCGGTTAATACGGGCGAGGAAATCATACGCGATTTCCCGAACAGCCGAATGGCTGAGGAAATCCGCGAAAAACTCGATGCCCTCAAAACACACGCCGCCGGGCAGCAGGCATAAAATAAACTTGCGAAAATCGCGCGCGGAGCGGGATTGTTTATTCTGTTCGCGGGAGGTAATTCAAAGCCGGTACTCCGACTATTACTGGAAATCGAACAGCGACTGTGTTTTTACAATCGCTATCTGGTCGGGATACGCGGCGAAAGTGTGAACGTGAATCTCGGTTTTTCTCGCCTCGAAATCTATGTAGCAGAAGGGCTGCAGGCCGTCTATCTCAAGCTCAGGGAACCGGACGAACACACCGCGGTCTCTGCCGAATCTTTCGAGGTCGGTAAAGCTCTGCCGATACAGCGCTGGCGTGAGACGCTCAACCTGGAAATCGGTCATATAGCTGACGTTTTTGCTAAGCGTGCATTTGTGCGAGCGGGGGCCGTGGAACTGGAAACGCTCAATCAGGCCTCGCTCGGGCAGCATCTGGGTTGGCGTGCTGATGACTTCAGCCAGACATACGTCGCCCGCGAATGCGCTGATAACGTGAGTGCAACCCGTAACCCATATTAACGCCTCATACTTCTCGCTTTTGAGTCGTCTGCTGGCGTAGATATTGAACAGTTCAGGATGCAATGGTCTCTGGAATAAGCTGAAGGATAATTCCTCGATTGCCACATTGACTTGCGGAGATTCCATAGTTTGTCGGGCCTCAAATCTATATGTTATAATCTCGTTCCACGCCCTCATTATACAACAAAACAAGCGTAAAATTCAAGCCCATTATCAGTATTGATAGGGCCTTTTCTCTCACTTATAGGACGATTATTACACAAACCACGGGTTTTAAACGGGTAACAGAAGTGAAATTTCGACAAAAAATTTTGCTGCCGAGAGGATTTTTTGGTGATTTTTATCGCTGGAAGATAATCGCGCTAATCAAAGTTGCGATTATGTCGTAAAACGCATGCGTTCCAGCCGTAATTCCGAAGCCGCGTATTGCGAATAACGCCGCGAAATAAACCCCAGCCGCTGTCCGGAATGCGAATTCGGACCAGTTGAATAAGTCGCTCTGGTTTGCCCGCCCGGTCAGAAAATCGATGTGATGATGTGCGGCGAAAAGAGCCGCCGATATCAGCACCGCGATGATTACGGCGCTGTGCTGATTTATTCCAATAATGTCCTGCAGCAAAAGCATTATCGCGCATATCAGTATCAGCCGGAACAACAATTCCTCATAAATGCCCGCGCCGATGCCGGTAACAATATCAGCAAGCAGCGATGATTGTGGTTTCGACTTCGTGATTACCATTGCCTTTGGGTGTTGATATTTTGTTTTTGCCTGCGCCGCGTTTTGTTCGGCTGCGCACTGCACAACAATCGCCCTTGGCACAATGTCATTAATCCTGCCGTGTTTTGGTGCGCCCGCGCTATTCAAAAACAAACTCAGCACGATAAGCGGTATGGCCAACAGCACGCACTCAATTGTCATAGGCAGCATATCGCCGAACGAAACCCACCATCGCTTTCTCGAAACAAGCTGGTATGCCAGCAGTATGACGACAACAACCAGCGCCGGCGCCGCCCAGAGGAATTTGCCGCCGAAGCCGAGATGCCGCAGCAGTTCCTGCAGCCAGACAAATGCCATCACCCTTACCTGCGTCTGGCTCAGCACGTCGGTATTGATGAAGATTGTGCCTAATTCGTAAAAAATTATGAAGGGCAGCAGATAAACGATTGCGTAAACAGGCCGGCTCGTCCGCTCAAGGTACGAGTCGCGCGTAAAGTTGAACCATTGATTCGATGCAGCTCTTTGTCTTTTTCTTGCCATTCCGTTGGCCTTAACCTTTGTTTCTAACCGCGAAGTCACGAAGAAAAATTTATAAAAACTTTGTGTCTTGGTGCCTTCGTGGCAAACTTATATCGCGGCCAAAGTTTAATTGACTAATGGCAAGATTACAATACCAAATTGTTTTATGGTTGCTGTTTCGGGTTTGCCGCCTTCCAGTCATTGGTGAAGTCCTTTACCTGTTCTTTGACGGTTTTTTCGATGGCGCTTTTGACGATTGCGACCGAAACGACGCCGAACCTGCTCTGCCCGAAGGATGGCCAGGTTAGGGCCTCTGTTTTTATGGTCGTGTCTCGCGATAAATTCACAATCTGCAAGAGCGACGACTGAACGTGCATCGCAATGTTCAGTTTGTCATTACTCGCCGCCGTTACTTTGACCAGCACCACGTAAAGCCCCATTTCCGGAGTAGGTCTGGCAATCTCGATGCCGGCGTTTTGAAGAGCAACCTCGACTTCACCCTGGAGGGTCTGTTCTTTGAGAAACGGCAGCATGTTCGCGTCATCACGCACAATTATCACCTTGACCGCCACTCCGCGAAGCCCCTTCAGCGTTGATACCTTGAAATTGTCCAATTGCTGCTTTTCCGACGGGCTGATTGCCAGAACAATTCCCGTAAGCCCCATCAACGCTGTAATACAGCAGTATCTTATAAGCGTTTTTGTCATTGTTTTTTTCCTCTCAAAATTTTACGGACAAAATTTATAAGCGTTTGCTGCTCGAAGTAGCTTTCCGGCAGATGCAGATATGCCGTTGTCTCATCGGCGACAGTATATCTCCCGGCAATATTTTTAAACAATCGTTTTGCGTGTTTGTCCGCGTCCGCCGCGAACAAAAATACCAGGTTCCCGCCGTGCGCCACGATACTCTTTATATCCAGCTCGCTTGCGGCTATTCGAAGCCCGGCGATACTCAAAAGCGATTTAACCTCCTCAGTCGGCGGGCCATAAACGTCCGCAAGCTCCGTTTCGAGATGTTTCAGTTCTTCCGCGTTTTTCGCCACCGCGATTCTTCGATACACATCCAGCCGGATTCTGTCCGCCGGAATATAGTTTTTGGTTATGTATGCCGCGAACCCCAAATCGATGTTGACGGTCGGTATCCCTTCAATCGGCTCACCTTTCATTTGTTTGACGGCATTAGCTAACAGTTCGCAGTACATTTGATAGCCGACCATTTGAATGTGCCCCGACTGCTCCGCGCCGAGGATATTTCCCGCCCCGCGAATTTCCAAATCCCGCAGCGCAATCCTGAAACCCGCGCCCAAGTGCGAATACTCCTCGATGGCTTTCAGCCGTCTCGATGCGATTGGCGTGATAGGTCTCGACGCGGGGAGAAGCATATACGCGTATGCCCTGTGCTTGTATCTGCCCACCCGGCCTCGTAACTGGTGCAATTCCGCTAAGCCGAACCGGTCCGCGTCATTGACAATCATCGTATTAGCGTTGGGGATATCCAGCCCCGATTCGATTATCGTCGTGCAGACCAGCACGTCGGTCTGGCCCAGCACAAACGCAATCATCGCCTTCTCCAGTTCGTGCGAGGTCATCTGCCCGTGTGCAATCGCGACCTTGGCGTCGGGGACCAGCTTCTGAATTTCCCAGCATTTCTTTTCGATTGACTTGACCCGGTTGTGAACGAAGAAAACCTGTCCCTGTCTGTTAAATTCCCGGATAATCACCTTTCGTATCAGCTCATCGTTGTAAGTAGTTACGCTTGTAACGATGCTCCGCCTGTCAAGCGGTGCGGTCGCAAGCGAGCTTATGTCCCTAAGGCCTAACATCGCCATATGCAGCGTCCTCGGAATTGGCGTCGCCGTCATCGTCAGTATATCAACGTTCACTCGCAGCTTCTTGAGCTTTTCCTTGTGCTCCACGCCGAATCGCTGTTCCTCATCGATTATCACCAGCCCCAAATCCTTGAATTTCACGTCCCCGCTCAACAGCCGATGCGTCCCAATCAAAATATCGACCTTACCTGCCCTTGTGCGGGCAATAATATCCTTTGCCTGGGCGGTTGTCTTAAATCGGTTAAGCGATTCGACTACAACCGGAAAATCCGCGAAGCGTTCCGTAAACGTCCGGGCGTGCTGGATGCTAAGCACCGTTGTCGGCACAAGCGCAGCGACCTGCTTGCCGTTCTCGACCGCCTTGAACGCCGCCCTCATCGCAAGCTCCGTCTTGCCATAACCCACGTCCCCGCAGAGCAGCCGGTCCATCGCAGTCGGCTGCATCATATCCTCCTTTATCTGCGCCGCGTTGGTCGTCTGGTCGGGAGTCTCCTGGTATGGGAATGACTCCTCGAATTCTTTTTGCCAATTCGAATCCGCCGCGAATGCGAACCCGCCTATCGCCTGCCGTTTGGCCTGAAGCTCCAGTAGTTCAACCGCGAGGTCATTGACGGATTGCGCTACTTTTTCTTTCTGGTTTTGCCACCGCTTCGACCCGACTTTCGACAATTTGGGCCGTTTCGGGCTTGTGCCGATGTATTTTTGCACCAGCCCGATATTATTCACCGAGACCTGCACCTTGACGCCGCCGTCATATTCTATTGTTAGGTATTCTCCCTGGTCGTCTTTCTCCCTGATGGTCTCGATACCTAAAAATTTTCCTACGCCGTAAGAGCTGTGCACAACGTAATCGCCCTGTTGCAAATCCTCCAGCGTATCAATCGGCGTCGTCGCACGCATCGGCCTCTGTCTTCGCCGAAGCGCAAACTGTCCGAATAATTCGTGATGGCTCAGAACCGTCGTGTTCAGCGACGGCATCGCGAACCCCTGATGAATGAATCCCTTGAGCAATTTGAATCTCGGAGGTATCTCACTATGTTCCTGCCTGATGATTTCGCTCACCCGGTCAATCTCCGCCTCCGCTTCGCAGTAAAGCAGCACGTCCTGATGTTTTGCAAGCTCGACTAATTCAGCCAGCGCCTCCTTATGTCCCGCCCAAAGTGATGCCGCCTTGTGCTGATACTGCTGTACGCTCCTTATATCCAATTTGATGAATTCGTCCGGGTTTTCAGTCGCGAACCGGGAAATGTGAAGCTGTGTGAATCGCTCAAGCGATTTATGAATCTGTGGCCAGTTGTATAGCCGGTCTTTCTGCTCCGCCCGCTCGAAATATACCTTTGCCACCTCCTGGCAGTCCGCCGGCTCATCCAAAATTACAATCGTGTCAGCAGGCAGTATATTCAGGAATAGCTCCCGCTGTTCCTGTTTGTCCCCGCATGTTGCCGATACGATACTCACCGCCGACAGTTGATGCGTCGATACCTGTGTATCCAAATCAATTGTGCGAATGCTCTCGATTGTGTCGCCGAAAAATTCTACACGCAGCGCCTGTGTCTGGCCGGCCTCATTTGCAAACCCCATCATCGGCGCGTAAATATCGACGATTCCACCTCGTCTGGCGAATTGCCCCGGCAAATCAACCTTGTCGGTCCGCTCGAATCCGTTATCAATCAGCCATGCGCTTACATCTTCAGGTGTTGTCTGTTTGCCGGTTTGAAGCACAAGCGAACCGCTCTCGATAGCCGATAGTTTCGGTACGGGTTGACAAATCGCCTGCATCGATGTCGCAATAATTATGCCTTTATCCTTTTCACGAGTCACCAGCGACGAGACACGAGCGACGGTTTTCAACCGCTCCGCCCGAATCTCATCGGTCGCATCCGCGATTTCCTCCTCGCCCTCCCACGCAGGCAGTAATTGAACCTCGTCGGCCCCGAACGTCTGCAAATCATCAACCGCGTTATCCGCGTCATCAATATGCGGGCAAACGTAAATAATCGGCCGGGATAATTGCTTTGACAGGTGTGCCGCCAAAAGGCGCGCAAAAGACCCCCACGTCCCGGCGATTTTTACCACCCCCCCGGTAGTGCCTAATCGCCGGCTCAGTTCACTAATCAAATTGTCGTGCCCAAGCTCCATAAATCCTGAATAATACGCAGAGCTTTCAGCTATTCTACGATTATTTGCCCCATTAAACCAGTCCCCGGAATCATTGCAGATTTTTTAGTGTGCAAACGATATTCTATTATGGTAGAAATACCGCCTTTCGTGCCGTGCTCCGGCAGGGACCTTCGCCCTGACGAGTCGGATTGTTTAATTATTCGGTGAAGCAATATGTGGTTATATCTTAGCGCCCTTTCGGCTGTCTTTATAGGGCTGTATGACGTATGCAGAAAAAGGGCTATCCGCAATAATGCCGTAATACCGCTGTTGTTCTTTTCGGTGTTGGTGGAGGCGGTGTTGCTTTTGCCCATTATCGTGCTTTCCGCGGTTTCGCCTCACTTTTTGACGCCGCTGGGGATATTTATCCCGCCTTTTGGCCCGCTGGCCCATTTCTGTTGTTTCATAAAGGCCCTTATCGTCGTCTCGCTCTGGCTGCTGGGCTTTTTTTCCGTCAAGCACCTGCCTATTTCAATATACGCCCCAATCGGAGCTTCCGGTCCCGCCTGGACGCTGCTCGGCGCTATGCTGGTCTTCGGCGAACGCCTCACCCCGTTTCAATGGGCCGCCTTTGGCGTGCTTTTTGTCTCCTACTATATTTTTTCTCTCGTCGGCAGCCGCGAAGGCATCGTTTTTCATACTAATAAATGGGTTATCCTTCTTTTCCTTTCGGTCCTCATCGGCGCTGGCAGCGCACTTTACGACAAATACCTCGTCCACACGCTTGGCTTTTCCGCCGTAGGCGTCCAGGTCTGGTTTATGATTTACGCGGTTCCCGTTATGACCTTTGTCCTGTTTGTTTTCTGGTGGCCGGTCCGCGCAAAACATACTCCCTTCAAATGGCGCTGGGGTATCCTCCTTATCGGGGCTTTGCTGGCTGTTGCTGATATCACCTACTTCAAAGCGCTTGGTTATCAGGGGGCGATGATTTCGCTTGTAACCGCTGTCCGCAGCGGAAGCGTCGTGATTTCCTTCCTCGGCGGCGCATTTATTTTCGGCGAGGTCCAAATCCGCCACAAAGCCGTCGCCCTCGTCGGCGTCATCATCGGTGTACTTATGCTGCTCTTATCGCATTAAACGAACGCCCTTGGCTTAGTCTCGCCGCAGGCGACTTGCTCCACAACATTTCAAGCTTACTCCGTGATATTTCAAGCTTGATATGCAACATAGTCAATTTGCGGGATGAAATTCACGTCCGAGAACGCGAAGGAACACACTTGAAACACGACATATCAAGCTTTATCTTTCGAATATCAAGTTTGATATTCGGAGTTTCATATATGCTTTTTAACGTTTCATATATGAAATGAGGCATTTCACATAAGCGAAGCTTATTATCATATTTGATTCGTCGCATTTCACATTTGCTTTGTCACGTTTCATATATGCTTTGAGGCATTTCATATTTGCTCCGAGACATTTCACACTTGATATGCGACATATCAAGCTTCATATTCAACGTTTCAAGCTTGCTTTTTCAAATATCAAGCTTGATATTCGAAGTTTCAAGCTTCAAATGCGACGTTTCATTTTCGATTTACCGGACTTTGGGCCTCTAAAACACCGTTAGCAGTATCATAAATAACTCCGCTTCGATAAAAGTCCGAAAGCGCGGCTGACTTAATAAGGAATTCTAATAATGAAGGGTGTTTCGATTTATCGGCCTTTGGCTTGTTTAAGTGACTATTGTTTCCAGCCGAAATAACTATTGCATAAAAAGACGTATTTTGATTGGCGAGATAAACCCCAGCATTTGACATGCACCGCTTCGCCGGAAGGGCAATGAATGAAAATTAAATCTCTGTTATTTGCCGCCGTAGCGATCGCGTTTGTCGCCGCTGCCAGTTACCACATTGGCGGCTCGATGCAAGGTAGGAATCCTAACCTGAAATCAACCCATATTGTTGCTGAACCCAATCATTCGCCTCATTCTCAAAGGAATACTGTTGATTTATCAAATAAAGAGCGAGGTTCTATTAATACTCCACTGGCAGTTAATGTGCCTATTAAGCCGGAAGCAGCCAGATCTCAAAGAACTGTCCGGCAATACACTCCTACGATTACTCCTGATTCAATTATAGACGAACGGTTGTTATATGAGCGTAATGTCTTTTTGTCCCAATGGGACCAGATAAAAAATTCTAATGGAATACCACAACAAAACAGAGTTGATATGCTCTTGCAATTACAGCAGGAATATAATGACAAAAAGACGAAGTTATTAACAGCTAAACAACAACTTGCCGCAATCCGGCAGTTTAAAGAACAGGGTTCCATTGATGAGGAAGGGGCTATGAGAGCCGCTTGGTATATAGCAGGACTGCCACGGGATACTGTTGAGAATATATCGCTACCGAAACCAACACTGGTTCCGGTTCCACCTGACACTCACGGCATTGTAGACGGAATACTTTTTAGTGAGGGAACCCCTATGGCTGTTGTAGACGGGAAAGTAGTCAGCGTGGGCCAGAACATAGACGGCGTAAAGGTCGTTAAAATTGAGCAGGGTTACGTCGAGTTTGAGAAATCAGGTGTTCGCTGGAGCCAGAAAGTAAATGAATCACCATCGACCAGTTGGCCCGGTAAGTAATAACATGATGGTGATTTTGTGAGAAAGCTCGATGTAAGGGTAAGGTTAATTGCATAAAGGAGAAGTTGTGTCGGAAGAAGATGCAGAACTGCTATCGATGTTTGCTAAAACTCGTGTCTTGATAGAAACCAAGAATCGAGAAAATGCGGTGTGTATCACTGTTTTAGACGGCGCTGAATGCTATTGTAATGCTATATTTCTATTATTAAACAAAAACTACGTGCTTCCGGCAATGGCTTTAATGAGATGCTTGTGCGAACTTGCAGTCAAATTTATATGGTGCCTACAATGTCCCGATGATACGGACAAAGAACAGGACAAAAAAACGGTTGACGAGAAGATTCGTCGATGGGAGAAAAGTACTCTTGCACAAAATATTAAGGTGTTGGAGGAGTGGAAGATTGTTGATCCTCAGAATAATAAAATCAATGAACAGATAAAAGAGCTTGAAAATAAAAAAGCCAAGATGGACATTGACGGAATGCCTAATTATCCACAATTACTGGAAAAGCTGCCGATCGAATTTAGGCGTGAAATATCGCTTGAACTATACAAGAGCTTTAACAATGCGGTACACCTAGATATAAATAGTCTGGGGGAAATTTATTTACACAACAATAAAACTAACATTAACAACAATGACATCAGCAGATTAAAATGTCGTTGTGTCCAGTTGGCCAAAATCATCACTGGTGTTATAGCAATCAACAAATAAGGCGAAGATTCTCTTTTCGATACGGCGATGGTAGTTTTGTAGAGCTAATGAATATAAGAAAAAACAAAAGCCCAAAAACATTCAAAGGCGAACTGGTCTATCTGTGTTTTCAAAGTGACGTTACAAGCAAACTCAGATATTTCCATACTACACAGTCAAAGGAGTTCCTTGATGCTGTTCTTGTGACAAGTAAGAAGAGGGAGAAAACGCTTCGCAGAAGTAGGAAGCTTTGGAGAGCCCAATTGGGTTCCGCGGAGTGTGATGGACCCCAATGCGGAATCAAAGAATATGTTCCTTATCCACCAGAAAGAATGAAACCTTTAGTTGATAGAGCAAAAGAAGGAAGAGTGAATCCTAAGGGAATTCCATATCTATATCTGGCTACAAAAAAACATACCGCTGTTCAGGAAATACGGCCTTGGCCCGGATCGCTTATTTCTGTAGCTCGTTTTAACATTGTACGTGATTTAAAACTTATTGATTGCTCAAAAAACATCTTTAAATTAAATGGGCCCGGTTTTCATTGTCTATTCTCGGATACAGATCCTCCTCACCTTAAAAAGCTTAGCCAAGATGAAATTGAAAAATATGTATGGTCATGGATAGACTGGTCATTTTCAAAACCAGTTAGCCCATCGGATGATACAGCAGAATATGTTCCGACTCAAATCTTAGCAGAACTGTTTAGGGCCAACAATTATGACGGGATTATTTACAATAGCTTATTCGCAGAAGGCAAAAACTTGGCTCTGTTTGACATTGCTTCTGCAGAACAATCAGATTGCACGCTCTATCGAATTAGTAAAATTACAACGTTCGAACTTCAAGAAGTAACATGACGGCATTGTTAGCGTGAGAAATCGGTTATAAGAAATTCCTTAGTAAGGCCCGGCTTAATTGCACACATTAACCTACCAAATACTTGGCCCGCCAAACGAACGGCGGACAAGTTGCTACCCAAACCAAGCCCTTTCACCAGTGGCGGATAAATTTTAACGGCAAAATACTTTTCACCACTCCCGTTCCCGAAAGGGATGGTCAAGCCATTCGTGCCCTCGGTGGTTAAAAAGCCGTGTTACCTGTCCTGAGCTTGCCGAAGGAATCTGTGTTAATCCGTGTCTAAAAAAAACAGCGTAACCAGCGCAATCAGCGTCTAAAAAGTGTTAAAATAGGCAACTTGTCGCTCGCCCTCCTTCACACACAGAAACCAATGACAAGTAATGGCAAGTAATGACAAGTACCGTTTTTAGCTCAATAACGAACTTGCCCTCCATTCGACACACACAAAAAGGTGGGACAACAAGGGGCAAGTAGGGGCAACTAAAAACTGCCTTATAACAGTATTAGTTTTTGATCGCTGTGATTTCAGGAATAAAAAAGGCGGGCCGTTTTGCGCGATCCGCCTTCTTTAAGTGTCTGTAATAGCTGTATTTGCGACTATTTACCCAGCAGCTTCTTTGCTGCTGTGACGACTGCGTCTGTTGTTATCCCGAATTTCTCATAGCAGGTCTTGTAGGGGGCTGATGCGCCGAATGAATGCATACCAATAAAAATCCCTTTGTCCCCGATCCACTTATGCCAGCCAAGCTCAACGCCCGCCTCAACCGCGACTCTCGCCTTCACGTCAGGCGGTATCACCGAGTCACGATATTCCTTGCTTTGCTTCTCGAATAGTTCCCAGCAGGGCATACTAATCACTCTTGCCTTAATCCCTTCGGCTGAAAGTTTGTTATATGCTTCGACTGCCAAAGAAACTTCCGAGCCGGTCGCCAATAGCAATACATCGGGTTTGCTCTCGCCAATCAGCGTATAAGCGCCTTTGGCGAGATTGTCCGCCGGCGCATATTTGGTCTGGTCGATAACGGGCAGATTCTGGCGAGTGAGCAATAACGCCACCGGCCCGCCGCGGTATTGCAAAATGAATTTCCACGCCGCAGCCGTCTCGTATGCGTCCGCGGGCCTTATAGTCAGCAGGTTCGGTATCGCCCGCAGCGCAGCGAAATGCTCCACCGGCTGATGCGTCGGGCCATCTTCGCCCACGCCGATACTGTCGTGCGTCCAGACGAAAATCGTCGAGTAATGCGATATCGCCGCCACCCGCACCGCGCCTCGCATATAATCGCTGAATACCAGAAACGTCCCGCCGAACGCCCGTGTCAGTCCGCTTACCGAGATGCCGTTCATAATCGCGCCCATCCCGTGCTCACGAACGCCGAAGCGAATATATCTGCCATCGAGCGAATTCGGCTGATAATCCTTCACCTCTTTCCATCGCGTATTATTCGATGGCGTCAGGTCTGCGCTTCCGCCCAGAATAAACGGCATTTGCGGCATAAGTGCGTCCAGCGTCTTGCCAGATGCTGAACGCGTCGCAATCGCATTGGGCTTGCCTTTTTTCACTACGTCGAATTTTGGCAGCAGCGAGTTGATATCGACAGTGATTTTATTTTCAATGGCATTCTTGAACTGCTCCGCTAACTGCGGATTTGCCGTCTCATATTTCTTGAATAATCGGTTCCAC
Organism: Sedimentisphaerales bacterium; assembly: GCA_049516395.1. Lineage (GTDB taxonomy): Bacteria > Planctomycetota > Phycisphaerae > Sedimentisphaerales > Anaerobacaceae > Fen-1362. The sequence goes on from JBEKTD010000003.1 coordinate 113,949, forward strand.
GACGCCTCTGCTTTTTTGCCCTTGTCGATGGCGGTGCGGGTATGCGGCAGGACTTGCTCAGGGACATTAAACGTCTTTTCCGGGTCCCATCCGAATGCCCGTTTGGTCGCTTTAATCTCATCTTCACCCAATGGCGAGCCGTGCGCCTCTGATGTATCGTGTTTTGTCGGTGAACCGAATGCGATGTGCGTGCGCAATTTTATCATCGTCGGCTTGTCCTTCGTCCGTTTCGCTTTTTTCAGCGCCTTTTCAAACGCCGCCATATCATTCCCGTCGCCCGGCACCTCAATCACATTCCACCCGTATGCCTTGTATCGCTTCGCTGTGTCCTCGGTGAATGATAAACCCGTCTCGCCGTCGATTGAAATATGATTGTCGTCGTATATTACAATCAGATTATCGAGTGCAAGATGTCCCGCCAACGAGCTTGTCTCGCTTGATATGCCTTCTTCGAGGTCGCCGTCGCCACAAGTGACATATATTTTGTAATCGACAACCGGGAAACCCTCGCGGTTGAAATAATTAGCCGTGTATTTCTGCGCAATCGCCATACCTACCGCGTTTGATATCCCCTGCCCAAGCGGCCCTGTCGTTGCTTCGATGCCCAAATCCGGTTTGTATTCCGGATGCCCCGGCGTCTTACTGCCCCACTGCCTGAAATTCTTCAGGTCATCCAGCGTCATATCGTAGCCCGTTAGATACAGCAGCGAATAAAGCAGCATGCACCCGTGCCCGCCCGAAAGCACAAACCTGTCGCGGTTGAACCACTTCGGATTCGCCGGGTTGAATTTCAGATGTCGCATCCACAAAGTATATGCCGCCGGCGCCAAACCCATCGGCATACCGGGATGTCCCGACTTGGCTTTCTGGACCGCGTCCGCCGACAAAAATCTTATCGTATCAATGCAAAGCTCATCGAGCTCGCTCACGCCTTTCACTCTTACCGCTTCACCCATTGTCTTTTTCCTGCGAATAATTTATTGCTTTCAAATTTTACTGCTAAAACAAACATTGAACGATAATAAAACTGACTCGTTTTCGCAAGGTTTTTGTCTGGATTCCCGCATTTGACAAATCGCCTGCTCATTGGGATAATCAATACGACTTACGCGAAAGGATGCGGTAAATGATCGGCGAGAACAGGCAAAAATACAATGTCGAAATAATACGCCCGCAGATGACGGCACACGATGTTCACCTCAGAAGCAAACCCGCCGACCCCGCGAAGTTGAAAACCCTCAAAAAAGCCCTTCAGGCCTTTCACACCCTCGAAACGATGGCCGTCAGCATCTATAAATCCCAGCTCACCAGGGCTCCATCCGAACTGAACCGCCAGCTTATCGCCGCGATGTGCAACGAGATGACCCATCTCCAGGATTTCCAGGTCAAACTCTGCGAATACGGCTTCAAACCCGCCATCCTGAGGCCCGCCTTCTGGATGGTCGGCTTTGTCTTTGGCTTCGTCTCGCGACTCCTCGGACCCAAAGCTATTCTAAAAACCGGTATTTGGGTTGAAACCAAGGCCGTAAAACATTATGCTGAACTCCTTGAAACCGTCGATTGGGACGAACAAACAAGAAAGATGATTGAAAAGGACCAGGCCGACGAAGATGGACATGTCAATCGATGGCGAAATATGCTCGGCCAAATCCGTTAAAGGTTATATAAACAAAAAGGTGCTGTATGAGAAAACACGGATAGACACTATTTATAATTCAGTTCTCTGTGTCCTCTGTGCTCTCTGTGGCTAAAAAAAACTGCAAATCATAATTTCAGGAGTGTGAAAAATGGAACGCATCGGACGTCGTGAATTTCTTGCCGGCTCACTCGTCGGCGCATCAGGATTGCTTCTCAAATCCAAACTGGCGATTGCCGCCGATTCTGTCGCGGAACCGAACCTCGCCAAAGCCCCGGTTAAAATGTTCGACCCCTGGGAAGTTGTTTCCCTCGGCAAAACCGGCATCAAAGTTACACGCGTCGGCTGCGGCACCGGTATGCACGGCGGAAGGCACTCCTCGAACCAGACCCGGCTCGGCAAGGAAAAATTCGAGGGTTTATTGAAAGAAGCTTATGACCGCGGATGCCGCCTCTTCGATTGTGCCGATATGTATGGCTCGCATCCCTATATCATCCCCGCCCTCAAAGGCATTTCCCGCGACAAGTTCACCATCGTTTCCAAGCTGATGGTTTGGGACCCGCCCGCCGAAGAAAAAGAAAAACCGCTTGTGACAATCGACCGCTTCCTCAAGGAATTGAACACCGACTACATCGACCTGCTCCTGCTCCATTGCATGATGGCGCCCGACTGGAACAAGACCCTCAAACCGTATATGGACGGAATGAGCGAAGCCAAGGCAAAAGGCAAAGTCCGTGCGCTCGGCGTCTCCTGTCACTCTATGGACGCCCTCAAAGTCGCCGCAGAAGAACCCTGGGTCGAATCCGTCCACACAAGAATCAACGCCACAGGCACGGATATGGATGGCTCACCAGAGGAAGTTGTCCCCATTATCCGTAAAATTCACGACGCAGGCAAAGGCGTCGTCGGTATGAAACTTATCGGTCAGGGCGAATTCCGCGATGACCGCAAGCTGCGAGAACAAAGCGCCGATTTCGTCTTCAACCTCGGCTGCGTTGATGCCGTCGTCGTCGGCTTCGAATCCATCAACGAAGTTAAGGATTACGAGGACATCGTCAAAAAAACCGTCCGCAAAATCGCGTAGAGGTTTAGATAAAATAAGGTTTTGGTACCGAATAAATTTAGCCCCCCGATTTATCGGGGGGTTATTTTTTTGTATGACGGGGTTTTCTTTTGCCTGCCCTCCGTAGTTTTAACGAAGGAGGGTCATTCCCGCGAACGCGGGAATCCATAACTCAAAACTCAACACTTAGAACTCAAAACTAACTTCTCTCAACCAGCTCATTGAAATAATTCGGCACTCTGGTTTCAAAAGTCATCCGTCTGCCGGTAATCGGGTGGTTGAAGGAGAGCGATTTGGCGTGAAGAGCTAATCGCCTGAAGCCATCCTTTGACTTTCCGTATTTGCCGTCGCCCACGACCGGGTGCCCCTTATCAGCCATGTGGACGCGGATTTGGTTTTTCCTGCCCGTCAGAAGATTGATTTCCAGCAAACTAAACGCCCTGCTCTCGTTAAGCACCTTATAAGCGGTATGTGCCAGCTTGCCTTTTGTAGTGTCTTTTGTGGAATAGACGACGTAGGCCTTGTTCTCAGCTAAGTACGATGTAATAACGTCTTCTTTTTTAGCCAACTGCCCATAGACCACCGCGATATATTTCTTTTCCGTATCTTTCCACTGTGATTGCAGGTTGAATTTGGCCTCTTCGGTTTTTGCGAATACCAGTACACCTGATGTTGACTGGTCCAGCCGATGAACGATGAAAATCCGGTTTCGCGACCTCGGATTGCCTTTGCGCACGTAATCGGTCAGCATATAGTAAGCCGTCCTCGTTTTATTGTTGTCCGTCCCCACGGTCAGCAGCCCCGCCGGCTTATCCACCACAAGGATGTCCTTGTCTTCATAGAGTATGTTCAAACCTCTCGGCAGATACTTACTCGCTGAATGTCTTTTCTTTGGCATATCTATTTCGCTCGCCTCTCCCGTGAAACACCGGGCTGACAAAATGAGTTTGGGCCTGCTTATTTTAATTTCTGTCTGAAACGCTCCATACGTTCTTTAATGTCTGGCGGTGGCGGAGGTTGTATAGCAACATGTCGGCTACATTCAATAAAACAAGCAACATGTACTTTTTTATGTTTATCCGTAATCTTAAAGAAATCGCTTTTTTTAAATCCAATTGTGTTCAAGAAAACTTTATTATCTTTTGAAATTTTATTATCTTCTGATACCGGGTAGGTTATCTCGAACTGATTATATGCTGACTCTGAGATAACCACATAGTTATCATCTTCAGGAATTTTTGGGGCCGGGCACTGATCGGCTTTTGCATTTAGAATCCGTGCACAATCATTTAATCCATCTCCGACAAAATTGGTTTTACCCGTGATGTCTTCGAAAGGGAATGCATCCCCCAGATGGACAGCCGTTTTAATTCCTGAAAACAAGTTTTTTGCCCGCTTGGCAGCAAGAAGAAGTGAAGACCGGAGAGAAATCGCTAAAAATATGCCATACCCTGCAAATGCTGGATGAAGAATAACATAAAAACCATCACCTGTAGGGATAAACCCGAGGACAACCTCGTCTTTTTGGACGAAAGTCAGTCTTGTAAGAAGTCCGATGGTTTCTTTGAGCTCTTTGGTTATCACAATGGCAGTGGCAAGTTGCTTATCATTGGGTAACTTTGAGAATCCGACTACATCCAACAATAGAATATCTGTACGATAGTATACGTCTTTCATGATAGTACCCCACTATTTGCAACCGATGATTAGTTTTGTGTTAATTCAAGACTATTATAATGAACCAAACATTCCTTTTAATCGTTCAAATATTTCAATAAGAGCAGGAACATTAGAAACAATACGTTCAATTGTTGATAAAAGTGTTTGAATAACGCTTTTCTTCCTTCCAAGTTCCGGAAGAGTGGCTTGCCCTGCTAAAAAAGAAAGATGTTCCAAAATCTCATTCTTTAGGGAATCGGATAATTCCACACTTCTCAAAAGAGCTTCGGTAAATTCCTTGAGTATTGATGCCAATTCTTCATTGCCACCATTTTTTATGTTGCTCAAAGAAACATCTATCTGGCCTATGTTACCTGTATTAACTGCTCCTATTGTACTTTTTTGTATGTTTATATTATTAAAAGTCATATCTCCACTGTTAAGTACTGGAGGCGGCTTAGGAATATCATATCTCGGACCACAAATCCCTGGCATACCGACCGACGATTCCATTTGCCCCATGAGCCAGTTAATATCACGCATACATTGAGTAAGTTTCATATTGTTAATCTGCTCAGCTTTATAAGCACAATCGAGACAAAGAGGATGACCAGCAATTTGGTAAATAGCTGGCGACTTACCGCATTGTGAACAATTATTACCCATAGAGAAACCCTTTTGATAATCTCTAACTATTTAACTCTCTCGGTGGTTATTCATTTGACAAAACCAGGAAACCCTGTTTTTTCATCGTGCCATAACTTTAATTTTCGCCGCCGATGAGGCCTTTGGCGTTTTTTTATCGCTTGTATTTAACGACCTGTAAGTTTTTCCAAATTCTCAGGATACCGGTCTCCCTGCACCTTAATCTTTGAAGAGGCATTTTCAATTTCACGAAGATCGTCCGGCGTGAGTTTAATTGAGGCCGCCCCTATGTTCTCATCGAGGCGTGCCAGTTTCGTGGTGCCGGGAATCGGAACAATCCATGGCTTTTGGGCAAGCAGCCAGGCAAGCGCAATCTGAGCAGCGGTCGCCCTCTTCTTTTCTGCGATGTTGTTAAGCAATTCAATCAATGTCTGATTTGCCTTGAGGGCCTCTGGCGTAAAGCGAGGCAGGATGCTGCGGAAATCAGAACTATCGAATTTTGTGTTTTCGTTCATCTTACCTGTAAGGAAACCTTTACCTAAAGGGCTATATGGAACGAAGCCGATTCCGAGCTCCTCAAGGGTCGGTATCACTTCCTTCTCGGGCGTTCTCGTCCACAGCGAGTATTCACTTTGGACAGCGGTGACCGGCTGGATGGCATGAGCTCGCCGGATCGTTTTTGCTGCCGCTTCAGAAAGGCCGAAGTGCTTAACCTTGCCTTCCTTAATCAGCTCCTTAACCGCTCCCGCCACGTCTTCGATTGGCACGTCCGGGTCAACACGGTGCTGATAGAACAGGTCGATTGTCTCGACCTTGAGCCGCTTGAGCGAACTCTCGGCGACCTGCTTGATGTGCTCTGGCCGACTATCCAGTCCAATCCATTTCGGACCGCCGTTGGGGTCAAGTTTGAATCCGAATTTGGTGGCTATTACCACTTGTTTACGTAAGCCAGACAGAGCTTCGCCCAGGAGTTGTTCGTTCGTGAACGGGCCGTAAACTTCAGCGGTATCGAAGAATGTGACGCCGCGTTCCACGGCTGACCGAAGAAGCGCGGTCATCTCCTGCTTGTCTTTGGGCGGACCGTAGGAAAAGCTCATCCCCATGCAGCCCAGCCCGATAGCCGAAACTTCCAGTCCGCTTTTTCCTAATTTACGTTTTTTCATTGTTTATCCTTTCCTGTTTAGGATTGAACTGCTTCATATACTTTTCTCACATCTATTTGCGATGTTTTCCATGTGGGCAGACATACAAGCACAAGCCGCATACCACCAGCTCAGGGTCTTTTTTCTTCATTGCTATAAAGTATCGATTACATTTACCGGCATCATACCGTTTCTCACGCGGCTCAGATTCGCGAAAAGATTCCCCCGTGAAGGCATGGACGGGGCATATCTCTATACACTCATTACAACTGCCGCACCGCTCTTCCATCGGCTTGCCTGTCACGGGCAACGGAGCATCGGTGAGAACTGTTACCCAACGCACTCGCGGCCCCTCTTGGGGCGTTACTAATAAGCAGCTTTTACCAATCCAGCCAAACCCGGCTAAATGCGCCGCAAGTTTGTGCGAAAACGCCGCACAGAGTCGTTCATCATCTACCTGTTTCGCCGCCGGGAGAGGTAAAGCTCGGAAACCATCTCGTTGAATCAAACCACTTATACGTGAAGCAAGAAGGTCAAGGCGTTGATTTATAACTTCATAGCAGTGGTGCCGATAGTTTACTGCAACTGCCCGACTGGCACGGCGAGGCAGTTGGTCAACAATTGTATGAGGCAGCACAATCCCAACAGAAATTGCCCGTGGATACGCTGCTATCTCCTGGCCGCCCTGTTCCAGAATCGCATCATGGGCTACTGACAAATCGGCCACGCCACAAAAGTCCGCTCCCCACATCTCCGTAATTTCCTTTATCTTGTGATTCAAATCCATTAATCACTCCCTATAACTGGGGACGGTGTGAATTCACCTTTTTCCTTTTACCTTTTTACTTCTCTTTGAACAGTGTCAATCCGCCTGCCCTTCGTAGCCGCTTCGGCGAAGAAGGGTGTCATCTGCGGTTCCGATTCTACCGATATTCGCGGTGAGTTTCCAACAAGATTTACCCGCCTTTCGTAGCGCAGCGGAGACCCCAGACTACGATCTGGGGTCCAAATTTTTCTTTTCGAGTCACGGGCCACGAGTATCAAGCATCTAGTATCCAGTATCGAGTATCGAGTATCCTTTTGCTATGAACAACAAACTACCTCCGTACACACTATCCGCGTGATGCAGCCCCTTGACATATTCAAACGATAAAAGTAACCTCATGCCAGGTCTAGCGATAACAACTATTAGTTAATTTTTATTGAGGGTTGACAAAATGATTAAGCATTTGTGTTCCTGCCTGTTTTTGAGTTTGCTTGTGTCAATCGCGCCCGCATTAGGCGACGCCAACGTGCTGAAAAATCCCGGTTTTGAAAACGGTATCGAAGATTGGGAAGGCAGGTCGTGCCAAATCGAGGCGGTAACAACGCCCGTTCACAGCGGCACAAAAAGCGCAAAGGTGTCCGGAAGGACCGCGGAGTGGCAGGGCATAAAACAGTCCCTGCTCGGCAAAGTATTGAATGGAAAGACATATAAGATTTCAGCGTGGGTTCGGCTGGAAAACGCAGATTACCGTATCGTAACGATATCCATCGAGCAGGCCGACGACAAGGGCACCGTATATAAGAATGTCGCCAAGGCGCCGGTGGGCAAATCTGAATGGGTCGAACTTTCAGGAGAGTTCACACTTAGCGCAAGCGGGACTTTGACAACATTAGACGTTTACCTCGAAGGCCCGCCGCAGGATGTCAATTTCTTTGTTGATGATGTTGTCGTATTTGGTCCGGAAGCGACTAAGGTCGGGCAGGCCGACCCGAACGCGGCTAAAACAGAGCCAAATAACTCCGGCAAGACCGCCAAATAAACTTTATCAGAGTCGAATCGCTACGAGAGGCAGATATGACAGATAACCAGCAGCAAGGGCTAGGCGTGCCGGAGCCGATAAGTAACATACCGCCTGAGACGCTCAAGAGCGCGATGAAGGCGTTCAAGAAACGGCTCAAACTCACTGCGCTCGATGACGATTCGAGTTTGGGACGCGGGCCATTTTCGAGCGGGGCCAAGGGCGTTTATGCGATACAGCCGCCAAACCAGTTTCCGCGCGAGGTCTGGGAAGAATTGTGCCGCCTTGGCAAACTCCGCAACAGCGGCCACGGAATGTACGAACTGGTGAAAGTGGAAAGCTAAGGACGAACAAAAGCAGCGTTTATTTGCGCAATCAGCGTCTTAAAAAATAAATTCTCTGTGTCCTCTGTGTTCTCTGTGGCTTAAAAAACCAGCGGCCTCTGTGGCTAAAACTACATAAGCCCCAATCGCTCCGCCTCGGCATACAGCCCGTAGCGTTTCATCTTCTTAAAAAGCGTCGTGCGGTTAATGCCAAGCGCGTCTGCCGTCTCCTGCCTGTTCCACTTATGCGCCTCAAGTGCCTGCCGGATGATATTTTTCTCCGGCTCAGCGACCGCCTTTTTCAAACTCACCGCCTTATACTCCTGCTGCCCGATGGCCTGTTCCTGCCTTATGACCGCCGGCAAATCGTCGGGCATTACGAAGCTGCCCTTGCCCAGCAGCACCGCCCGCTCAATCACATTCTCAAGCTCTCGCACGTTGCCGGGCCAGGGGTATCGTTCCAGAAATCCAATTGCCTCATCGGTTATTCCCAGTTTCTTTTTGTTGTGCTGTCCGCTGTATCTTTTCAAAAAGTGTTTGGCCAATAGCGCAATATCCCCCACTCTCTCCGATAACGCAGGCAGATTTATCGTAACGACGTTGATTCTGTAATACAAATCCTCTCTGAATCTTCCCTGTTTGACTTCTTCGATGAGATTTCTGTTCGTCGCTAATATAATCCTTGCGTCAACCGTAATCGTCTTATTGCTTCCTACCGGCTCAAACTGCCTGTCTTCCAGCACCCGCAATAACTTCACCTGCAGCGCGGGCGACGCATTGCCAACCTCATCCAAAAATATCGTTCCCCCGTCCGCCGCCAGGAATTTTCCCTTCTTGTTCGCCACCGCGCCGGTAAAACTGCCTTTAACGTGCCCGAAGAGTTCACTTTCGAGGAGCGTTTCAGGCAGCGCGCCGCAGCTCACTTCGACAAACGCCTCTTTGCGTCTGCCGGACCGGTGATGAATCGCGCGGGCGAGCATCGTTTTACCCGTTCCGGAAGGCCCCGTCATAAGAATCGTTGTCTTGCTGTCCGCGACGGCTTCCACTAACTCGAATATCCTTGCCATTTTGTAATCGTGGCTGAGTATATTGTCCAAACTGTATCTTTGCTCGAGCTGTGAGCGCAAACTGACGTTTTCACTGATAAGTGACTGTTGTTTTATCGCGCGGGCGACCGCGAGGCGCAGCTCATCGTCGTTAATCGGCTTGGTGAGATAATCATAAGCCCCCGTCTTGATTGCCCGGACTGCGCTTTCGATTGTGCCATAACCCGTGATGACCACGACAACCGTCTGCGGATAGTTATGCCTTACTAAATCTAACAATTGAAAGCCGTCGCCGTCGGGCAGGTTGATTTCGGTAATGACAAGTGCGTAGTCCTGTTTTTCCAGTTCCGCCGACGCCTCTTTGACCGTCGCGGCGATGCCCGTTTTAAAACCTTCGGTCTTCAAAAACTCGGTCAGGCAATCGCGGATTACCTTGTCGTCGTCCACCACGAGAATTGTCTTTTCAGCCATCGTTTTACCCGGTTCCATTTTTGGGCGTTCCCTGCCCCTGAGCTATCCTGAAGTTTGAGATGAGTTACAACATCAATAATAAGGATTGTGTTGATTTTGTCAAGCATTGATGTTGACAAAAAGCAACATATCCGTTTTTAGTCCGGTCTGGTAGGTGTTAAAATGGGTAAACCTCTATTATAGAAGCTTAGAAAAAGGGAATTTTGACCTTCAGGCCGTTATTACTGAGGCATCAGATAGCTGAATTGAGGGTAATTTCTCAAAACGCAAAAAATGAGAATTTAGTTTTTTTTATTGTTGACATTTAGGCAATTTGCGTTACAATTGCATAGTGGACTAGTTCTTTTTTAATGGGAAGGCCATGGATGAGGCCTTGGGTGATGAATGCCCTCGATAATGGGCAAGAAATGTTTGTTTTAGTTGGGTGGAGGAAAATGATGGTGAAAAGCAAATCGAGTTTCCGCCTTGCCATATTACCTATATTGACACTGTTTTGTCTGAGTTCTGTGTCTTTTGCTGGTCCGATTTTGACGAATCCCACGTTGGTTTTCAAAATGACTGCGGATAAAACGTCCCTTATGCCTGGCGAAACAACCAATGTGTACCTCTGGGCATGGATATATACTCCAGCCGGTATAGAGAAACCCAACAAAGGTCTGGATACGTGGCAGCTTGACCTTAGTGTTGACAATACCAATGTAATCTCAATAACATCTTTGAATGTTCTGGCGCCTAATCCCAACACGTCATGGCCTGCATATCAGACATCTTCATTGAATAATCCAGTTACCGGCGAGGTTCGACAAGTTGCTGTGTCACAGATTGTCACCGGTGCGCCCTCGTTGATTGGCGTAGGTGTGAACAATGATATCGATAATGCCGCCAATTATTCCGAGATATGCAGCTTTACAATTAAAGCGGCCCTGAATCCTATGGCGTCTTCGGCGGCTTATAGCATTATGAATGAAGGCGCCGGCTGGTTCGGCATCCTCGCCGACAGCGCCGGCACAACATTTGACAACAGTGATAATACTGCATACGGCGGCACATACTTTTATGCGGCGGGCTCCCAGCATGTCTTTACAATCAACCCTGAACCTGCCAGTATAGTTTTATTAGCGACTGCAGCGGCGTTCGCGTTGCGACGCCGAAAATAATATAGTAATTGCTTTGGCTGGTTGCTGTCTGTTGTCTTGATTTTAAGCATCAGCTCCTACACTCCAGTTAGCTGGCCGGGTTTTTGCCTTTGACCGCCGGATTGCGGTTTCCTGCGGTTGGAGGAGGAGAAGGGATGCTGAGCAGGAGAAAACTCTTCGCAGGGCAGAGTGTGCCGGGAGGTACCTGTGGAGGGTTTATCATCTTTTTGGTGTTGCTGATTTCGTCTTACGCCTATGGCCAGTTGGGACCGCAGGATGTGGTTATTCTTGTAAACCAGAACAGCAACACAAGCCGGTATATCGCCAAAATGTATCGGCAGTATTATCCTCAAATCACCGATTCGCAGGTGCTCAGTTTGTCAGGTCTTGCTGATTCCAGCGGTCCCTCAGCGACCCCGGCCGATGAAATCATAACGCGACAGCAGTACAATCAGCTCATCGCCGGCCCATTACGGGCTTACCTGGCTGATTCCAACTATCCCAATCGAATCACACAGGTCAAAGTAATAATCACCACCGCCGGTATGCCATATCGCATCCTGGACACTGTTTACTCTGATGCTGTCTATCCCGCCGGTTCAAATTATAACACGGTCATTAATCAGGAATCTTCCATTGATGCAGCGTCCGTCGAGTCCGAACTTACCTGCCTGTGGACCTGCGACTATGACGCCAACAGCTTCCCGCGCACTAATCGAATGGTTAACCCCTACCAGGGTTATCACAGTAGTATGACGCTGTTTCCGAGGTTGCCTCCGGGCACAAAGCAGTTCCGCTGGACAAATGCGATTTCCCTGCTGGCTCCGTTGGTTGAAAATCCGCAAATGGAGGGAGTTATGCTTCCGCCTAAGCCGGGAAAACCGCCCACTTTCATAACCACGTATTACTATGGCACAGTTGACCGCAGATTTAATGTTGGAGATATGTATTTGACCGCCCGGCTTGATGGGCCAAAGATACAAGGCAAAAGTGCCGTTTTTGCTGTTAGAGTGATGCTCGAAAGAGCCAAAAGGGCCTCAAGTCCATTATACGGTGTTAATCCGGCACAGGCAGTAGCTGTTTTTGACGATGCGCCCGGCCAAACCAAGAATTTCGACTACAACCGCACGTTCAATCTTACTTCCGGTGTGGAATACTGGGAATACAGCGATGTTGTCAACCAGCCGCCTAATGCCGACCAGTGCAGAGTCAGAGAGGACTATATCAATGGCTATATGATGCTGACGGACAGCGACCCCACCGAAGGAATCCTCAACATTGGCGGATTTCCGGTCTCAACCGGTACGGTGGGCGTGATGCTCGACCGGCGAAGCGCAGTTCGCACATCCCAGACGGACTTGAACGACTATGCGACAGCCACTCCCGGCAGGGTCAACCCGCAGGGAATAATTCTGCTGGCAACCTACGGCACAAATGGCGATGAAGGTAATCCGCCTAATTATCTTTTAGCGGGCGGCCCGGGTGGCGGGCCGCTTTTTAACGTCGTAAACGGGGCTGTTTTCACCTCTATCGAAAGTTTTAACGGAGTAACGATGTTCTCTGATGTGAATACATCGCCGACTTCGCAGGGTAAATTAGTGGATTTCATATCCATGGGGGGCACGGCCGCCATCGGCCATAGTTTTGAACCACAGTCAGATGCCGCTATTGATAATGAATTTTTGTTTTATAACCTCCTCGCCGACACCACTGGCACCGGCAAGGCGGATTTGACCCTCGTCGAAGCCGCTTTCACTGCTATTCCTTATCTTAGCTGGTCGGAAGTCCTTATCGGAGACCCACTTATGAGAATCGCCTATGGACCGGGTGGACTTGCTTGGACGCCGAAGCAGGGCGATGCCAATCTTGACGGCATAATCAATTTTAAAGACGTACGGCTGCTTAACATGGCCCTTGGCGGCCAGTTAAACTCATCTGACCCTAACACCTTTGACTTATATGACGACCGATGCGATTTTAATCAGGATGGCATTATAAATTTCAAGGATGTTCGGATTCTTAACCTGTTGCTCCAATAAAGAGCGAAAAATCCTTAAAAAATAGTAGGATTTTACTTGACAAGCGGAAAACTACCCGTTAGTCTTATAACAATTGAAATGCTGCCACCAGGGATGGTTGTGGCACACGGAAGAGAGTGATAATGCAAGAAGAAGTGAGGAGGCAGAGAATGAGACACGCTAAAGCCGCGCTGTTGACGGTTGCGCTGGTAGTATTTGTTTTCGCAGGCGCTTCGTTCGCCGCGATTATTCAGGACATCGGGGGCACTCTTACAGGGACTGATTGGTACTACGGCAGCGGCCACTACTTTAAACCCAATTCTGCGGGTGGGACAAGCAACACACAGATTGATACACTGGCATTTACCTCCCAGGGCCAGACCGATCCGGATTACTATATGTTCTATGGCGATTTTGCTATGGGGCAATCAAATCTGTTGCAGGATAAATCAAGCGGAGGGCTTGCAGACGGTATCTTTGCTTCAGGCGCTACATTGACTATCAATGGCGATTTGTATGCGAATGATTTTTCCTCCATAGGCGCCACCGGCGACCTTATAACAGCCGTAGTGACGTCCCAGTGGGAACTCAGGGAGATGCCTCCGGAATCGCAAGCCCCGGCAAACACAGTCATTGGTCGGGCATTCTTTCACATAACCGGCGGCGCATTGTCAAATTCGTCCCTCAATGATGCTGGTTTGTCTATGGGCGATTTTTACATAGATTTCACGTTTGAAGGTTGCACGCCCAACGTAACTGATTTTTCCAACTCTCTGGGTAGTTCGATTTATAATTGCGCCCATCCGACGATTCAATTCGGTTTTGGTGTTGTTCCTGAACCGGCTTCCATCGCCATTTTGGGGCTTGGAGGATTGGCTTTAATTCGCAGAAGAAGGTAAACATATCCCCGATACGTGTCAGGGATTTTAAGAAGAAGGGTGATAATTTTGTTGAAAGAGGAGAGCGTGATGAGTAAACATGTAATTGTATTATTGTTTTTAGTTCTTGTAATAACTGTCCCGGCGAGCGCTGCACCTGCTCCGACTTCGGTTCAATCAATGGACGTCGAGGTTTCTGAGATAGACAACCTCGCCGTTCACTCCAGCTATAACGCCGCAACCCACCAGCTTACCTGGTCAAATGGCGGCGTTGCGACATTGTATTACGAGACGGGAAATACTAAATTCCGTGTCAATGTTGATGCCACGTTTGACAGCATGACCGACACCAGTTTGAACGGTCTGGCCTCCGCGACATTTTCGAGTGGTAGTTTTACCGTAAATTTCTATGCTATGACTGATACGTCAAAAACCACTTCTCTTGGGAGTACAGCCGGACAGTTTTGGCCCGGCTGGACGTATAAAGAAGGCGAAATACTGGAAAACCCGAGCAAGCTGTATGGTTCTGTCCCTATGGAGCTTATTTCCTGGTCTCTCCCCGGCTATGCCTGGTCCGAAGGACTCTGGGCTGAGGGCGGCCTGACGGCTACCACGACCAATATTAGCCCGACCAATATCAGTGATTACCAGTCCAACTGGTCGTCCAGTAACACAGTAGTAAAACTGCTGGCCGATGAGACCGGTATTCCTGAGCCGGCGACGATGTGCCTGTTTGGTCTTGGTGCAGCTCTGATTTCAAGAAGAAAACGGTCATAATAACCGTTATCGGTGGTGTGCGACATATTGTCGCGTGCGCCGTTAATCAATATATGTCAGAGGAACAACCCCGGCTCGCCGGGGTTGTTCCTCGTTTCTTTTATTGCTTCCCTGTGGGGTATTACTTTGCAGGCCACTCGCCGGTAAAGACCTCTACGGCAGGCCCGGTCATATAGACGCAGTTGTCCTCGGTTGACCAGTTCAATTGCAGTTGTCCGCCGGGCAATTGGGCGGTTGATGACCTGCCGCATCGGCCTGTTACAGCAGCGGCGACAGCGCAGGCGCAGGCGCCGGTTCCGCAGGCAAGCGTTATCCCGCTGCCTCGCTCCCAGGTTCGCATTGTAAACTCATTTTGATTCCTGACCTGCACAAAATGCACGTTTGTTCTTTTGGGGAACAAATTATGATTCTCAATCTCCGGGCCGATTACGTCAAGCTCGACCGCAGCGACTTCATCGCAGAAAAATATCACGTGCGGATTTCCCATTGAAACGCAGGTCATAGGCAATTTTTCCCCGGCGACCTCGATTTTGTGTTCGATAACCCTTTCGCCGGCCAGTTTCACGGGTATATCTTTTGGCCTGAATCTCGGCTCGCCCATATTAACGCAGACCTTCTGCACGATTTTATCTCGCAAAGCCAGACCGACGGTCAGTATGCCGGCGCCGGTTTCGATTTTGAGCGACGCCGGATATTTTGTCCCGTTGCCCATCGCAACAGGCCCGCGGGCTTTGGCAAGTTTTCTTTCATAGACGTATTTCGCGACGCAGCGGATTCCGTTGCCGCACATTTCCGCTTCCGAGCCGTCGGCGTTAAAGATTCGCATTCGGGTGTCTGCTTTTTTGGATGGGCAAATCAGAATCAGGCCGTCAGACCCGATGCCTAAGTGCCTGTCGCTTATTTCTCTTGCGATTTTGGCGGGATTCGTTACTCGCTCATGGAAGCAATCCACGAAGACGTAGTCATTGCCGATACCGTGCATTTTCGTAAATTTCATATTTTGTCGCCTCATATCACCCGCCATTATACCTCAAATAATCTTGCCGGCAAAGTGGTTAGTGCGTGGAGTTTTTACACTCGGTGATAAAGGTTTGTTCGCCCGAACTTACCCGTTTTGGTCGGTTGGCTTATGCGTCCCGAAATCATAGTTACTGCCCGCCGGGGCCGCTTAAGCTGGAGTATCGTCTGCTGCCTGATACTAATTCCGGCACGCCTTCCGGCCAGATGTTAAACATAATCGACCGGTTGTCGAGCGACGCGTCCGTGCTGGCCGATATCGACCAGTACATCCGGTGATAACGCCTGATGAGCGTTATTTCACTTTCAACGTTTGCCCTGTATTCGAAATCATACTGCTGCGAAAAAACAACGGTGTATCGCGAGTCGAGGGCATAGCTTACCGCGCACACAAAGGCGTTGGAACCGTGCTCGTTCAGCACTTGGATGTCACGCAGGTACCTGGTGCCGATGTAATAGCTCAGGTCGGGCGATCTCGTCCGCGAAAACCCGATATCGAACTGTTCAACCCTCTCGCTGTGAATGTCATAATACCCGCTGCTCAATAACGCCGTGGTGTCGCTTATCTGCCACATATAGTCGGTATCGAAGTAATCTCTCGCCGGCCCGTATGTCTCGAATTTCTTAAGTCCCTCGCCGAGGTCGCCGTTCAATATCCCCGGCGCAGCTAACGTCCGCAGCGGCGTCATAGGATTATTCCATAAATATCTGTATGGCCCCGAATCGGACGTCCTCTTGTCGTCGTCCGCGAACCATGTCATGCCCATATTCAGCCGCATCCAGTCCACAATATGTTCATCGGGACCGCGTTTTGTCTGCAATAATTGTGTCAGCTCTACCTGTGCCGTATTGTGCTGCTTGACTGTCGTGTCGCTTACCCCGTAAATCGAAGTGGTCACACCGGGCGTTACGATGTGTCGCAATCCGCTTAAGTCCCACAATCGGCTATTGACGTCGGGATATATTTTCCAGAACTCGGTTGAGCTGCGTACTCCGAGTTCGCCGATTCCGACGGTTTTCTCACCGACGCTGCCGGTGTCGCTGCCATCGACCCTTGACCTGTCAAACCCGCTGCGTCCGTCATAGCCAACCGTTCCCGCGGCAAACGGCACTACTTTTACCGTTTTATCGGCCCACATCGGCAAATCAACCTCGGTCCGATGCGTACCAAACCCAAAATTATCCTCATCCATTACCGTTGTATGGTCCTTGCCTATTTCTTGTCTATAGCGTCCGCCATAAGTATCGCTGTACAGCGTCATCTTGTCGTCGAAAATCGACTGGCCCGTCAGGTGATATTCGCCTGTCGGCGCCTCATCCAATTCGTCGGCGAAATCATTAATCCGTCCCTTGGCCAAAAACGCAAGACCCCAGTTGTCTTCGATTCTTTTGAGATGTATATACGTTTCGCGGTCGGGGCCGGTGTTATACTCGCGCCTGCGGTAACTTTCGAGGAAGTTTTCATCCGATTCGTAATCGATGCCCATCGTAACCTGCCAGTTATACGGCATAAATTCCCGGTCAACCCAGCTGAATCTTCCCCGCAAATCTTCCGGCGGCTTGAGGTTTCGCCTGAAGGCAACCCGTCCCAATCGGTCTTCGCCCCTGTCGTCGATTAAATAGCTCGTGATTTTCCCCAGCCGTTCATCCTGCTGGTAATCCACATCCATTCCCGTGCCGACGCCGCGTTTGCTGAGGTAATCCAAATCGAATGTTCCATCGGTTCCATCCGGCTCGCGCAAACCGAGAAGACGAGATAAAAACCATCGCGACTCTATCGTTGTGCCCCAGATATTGTCGTTGCCGATGCGCAAACTTTTGAGGGGCGTGTCCGGCCTTTCGAGATTGCTCCGCATATATGGCCAATAAAATACTGTCGTATCATAAGCTTTCAGCCGGATATCCCGCATCTGCGCATCGTAGCCGCTGTCTTTGGGCTGGCCCGCCTGCTGGTCTATTGTTGTCGTATCGGTAATGATGATGTTCGACACATCGAGCGAGACCTGGGGCGTCGCGAACTCGCTGCTTGTTATGACCACGTTGTCGGCAGTGAATTCGCCCTCCGCCACTTGCCTGATTTTGGCGGCCCTGACATATATAGGTACCCCGCGCTCGACATCGAATGTTCGCATCGTCGCGTTGATTGCAAGACCTCTTTTGTTCTCAAAATCGTAATACATCTCGTCGGCTCGTATCGTGCGCAGCCCCTCGGTCATAACTACGTCGCCGCGGACGTAAATTGCTTTAATCGCCCCTTTTGCCCCGATGTCCTTTACCCCGCCTGATTCTTCGCCCGCGCCGGTTTTTTCGCCGGCGTAAAATACAACCGCGTTGTCCGCCTGCATTTCCAGCAATCGGCCTTGCTGGTCCTGTTTTTGCCACAGGTAAAATCGCCCGATTACCGTCGCTAATTCCTCGGTCTTTGATGAACCGTCCGCGGTGGGCGATGTCGCACTACCCCATTCGATATTCGGCTCCTGCTCGCCGGCCGGCGCCAAATTTACGGGGTATCGTATTTTTACCTGCTGCGGGATATTCTCAACGGGCGACTGCGGTTTTTTGGCGGGGCCAAAAAGCTGGTCAATGAATCCAAATGCCCCAAAGCCCTGTTGGCCCTGTGCGGCAGTCGCTGCCTGTGGTTTGGCAGCAGGGCGATTCGCCTTGGCGGCCAACGCGACTGTCACCGGCGAAACCGCAGCACATTCATTCGCGAAATTTTTATATGTTTTGGCGGTCGTGGTGAACGCATAGTTGTAAAATTCTCCGCCCCGGACGTTTGCCTGCTCAATTTTCTTTGCCGTGACGAATACTTCGCCGGTCGCCTCGAAACGGATAACCATTGATTTACCTTGTGGTGAGCCTGTCGAACCACCATTTTCGATTGTTTCCCAGTTAAGCCCGACTATGCGGGTGCCGTTGCCTTTTTTCGCGGAGATACTGCCCGAGACGCAGCACCAGACGCTGATTTTTTTGCTTTGGGGGTTTCTCTTCACCCAGACGACTGCCTTTTCGCCCGCGAACGTATCCGCGCCTGCCGCAATCGAGACCTTTCCATTGATGACAATAACATCCGTGCCGTTGGCGTCGTGATAACTGGTTAATTCGTTGGCGGTGATTTGAACGTCGCGTTCGGCGAAGGCCTTGGCCAGTGTGTTATCCATCGCGTATGCCGAACCGGCCGGCACACACAGTGCAATCGCAATCAAAATCAGTTTTGATGTCTTTGCGCTCATATCCTCAATGATTATTCACTACGGCCATCCTGACCGGCATTTTTGACAAGATTATACCTAACCGCAACCCTAATACCAGTGTAAATCCGGCCAAATAAGTGGGCAGCCCTTCGACACTGCTCAGGACAGGTGGATAGCGAACAGCGGACAGTTAGGACACAAGACCACAGACCCAAGACGCAAGACAGAAGACGGAGGACTGAGGACCCGACTTCGCCCAAGGGGCTACGCCGGGCAGGCAGATTTTGTCGCTCGTGACTTGTACCCCGTGACTCGAAAAGGAAGACGGAGCAGCGGGTTTGTCATCTCACTCCGAGAAGTTTAAGCGGGCGAATTCCTTATGGTATTCGAGAGCAGCTTTATCATAAGCACGGGCGGCTTCGATTTCGGAGTCGAAGCGGCCGAGATATATACATTTTCTGTTGAAGTAGATTCTCGCGGTCCATAGCATTCTTCGTTTATCAAAAGTAACACCGACAAATCGAGAGAGGGAGTTGGATTTGTTCCTTCGGCGGTTGATATTATTCTGTGAGTATGTCGCCAAACGCAGATTGTCCCTTCGGTTATCGAGTCCGTCGTTATTGCGATGGTCAACAAGAAGGCCATCGGGGGCGTTGGTAATCTCCCTGTGCAGATTCACCATTTTTAAATCATCAGGGCCAATTCTTTGGCACCTCGCGGCATAAAATTTGCCTTTGCCTCCAGCAAGACACCATTTGAATCGGGCAAAACGATAGTAATCTGCCGTATCCACGATTGCCCACAAACCTTCGTCGAGATAAATCCTTCGGAACGCCTCACCATACTTCCACCGCCGATAAACTATCGCCGGCCAAGCAAAAATAAGGTCTAACCAGTTCGGAACTTTGATTTGGATAGTTGTCATTTTATCTCCTCTTCTTCAAACGATACTCGATATTCGATACTTGATACTCGATACTCGATAGAGTTTTCATAACCCTCCGTCGCACTTCGTGCTATGGAGGGTAAACCCCCGGATAAATCCGAGGGCTAAACACCTCAGGAAGCATCACATGATGCCCCTCTATCCTATGGCGCGAACTTGCGCGCTTTTGACGAAAACCAAGGTATTTCCTGATGGGGTCAAAAACGATAAGTCCTTATAGAACAAGGAGTAAAAAAATTTTATTTTTTTCGCATCTAAGGGTTTTCGACTTGCGCGAAAATGGATAACAACTGTTTTTGTCCAGAATTTAAAACCTTGGCGTAAAAGATGTTACGTCAAAAATGGGCAGGGCGAATGTCCCCGCTATTATTTGTAAGTGACCATGGCGACAGAGGTTAAGGCGTTTTTTGCCACAGATTTCCGAGACGGGCTCTACGCTTTGCTTCGTGTCACTGATTACATTGGTCTATTTTAGACGCTGATTGCGCAGGTTTCGCTGTTTTTTAGACACTGTTTTCGGCCAGTAGTGTGTTCTCGACGAAGCCCGCTTGGAAAGCAGGCTTTGCCGCGGGTTTCGTCTTCGCCCACAGCGTCAATTATATTGCCGCCTGGCAATCCGCCGCAGGCGGATAAAAATGCCAAAATGGCCGAAACACACGGATTAACACTGTTTTATTAAAAATAAAAAGCAAACCTTCGTGGCCCTTCGTGAACTTCGTGGTAAAAATGATTGTATTCGGGCAGGTTTTGTCGGTAGAATCGCGAGTGAAGAATGATTGAGAAATAAAATAAATATAGATTATGGAATATGACAGAGCCATCTTATAAAACAGGTGACGTATTTCTCCTTTTTACGGAATTGCCTTATGATTTTGATGGTGACGAACTACCACTAAAGCTCCTCGAAAATCTGTATTTTGATAGGACTCCATCGGAATTACTCACCCCAAAACGTTCTTCTTTGTCAAACAATGAGCGTGATTTACTCGAATATGCAGGTCTGGTAAATATGGTTCTTCCTGGCCATACCCTACCAGGGGTGGGATTAGTGCATTGTTGCTTGAGATATGATAATGGCAATATAAACCAATATCCTGATTTCGAGCCCCAAGCACTTTTCTCGACCTTTATAACCGCACTCCGTCTCCAAAAACCTTGTCGTATTGCAGTAGGTGGCATTTTTAGATTTGGCGGCGACGATGAGCCAATACAAGGTCCGACTCTGTGGCATATAACCTCGCCGTATAATCGCATATTATTATCTTATTCACAAAAGGACATCCAGATAGCCACAAACATTACCAAGGAACTTTTAGAAATACGTCGGTCAAGTGATGAGAGTCGAATCAAGAGCGCATTTAGTTATTTCTCCCAAGTAACACAAGGATTTTCGTATTCTTTACAACTATCTTATTTGGGATTGTGGGCTTCCCTTGAGGCAATGTTCCAGCCAACCAGCAATAAGGCCAAAACATTAGCAAAGAGAATTACAGTTTACCTTTCTACATTTGGTTTTAAGCAGGACATGGCAAAGTGGCTTGAAAATGAGTACACACATAGGCGTAGCAGATTCATTCATGGTTCACATATTGCTCCGCCCAACCTTCAAAATATTAAGAGCCCAGACGCATTTTCTAAGCTTCATGAGATTACAAGGTTGTGTTTCCTCGGTTTTTTATCTCTTGAAAAATCTAAACTAACGCAAATTTTACAGCAGAAGGGTAAACAGTTGCAACGCACACTTGATAATCTTGGCCAAGCACAAGGGAGATTTTTGGACCAGCAAAAAATGTATCTTAAATAATATATGTAGCCATTTGAATAATGATTGAGACAGCAACCGTTTTTTATTATTCGAAACCAATCCTATTTTTCAAAACTGAAAGGCCGGCGGGAAAATTATAAGGAAACGACGGGGTAAACCCCGTCCTACACTTACAACTAATAAGAAAAACCGTGTAAATCAGTGTTAATCCGTGTCTGAAAAAAGATTCTCTGCGGTCTTTGCGCAATCAGCGTCTAAAAAAACGACCAGCCAACACTTGATTTCCCCGGTGATTTGAGGCAGAATTGTGCCAACAAGACATAAGACGAAAGACAACAGACTAACGACTAATGACTAATAACCCTGCTTCGCTAAAGCTACGCAGGGCAGGCGAGCGACGAGACACGAGAGACGGGTAACGAGACAATGGCTAAACAGGAATACTCAGCGTATCAAAAAGACGTAATATCGAATTACTACAATAATCTCAGCGCAATCTCGCTTGGCAAGTTGAGCGAATTAGTCAGCGAACTTTATTTAGCGGACAATGACACTAAGCGAGCCAAGCTGTGGGAGCGTGCGCAAAAGGCAATGGTCAACCTCAAAATACCGCCCGCGATTATCAGCCACATAATGGCCAAAAAGGACGTCAAAATCTTAGCCAAGAACCTCAACGAATGGCTCGTCAAGGCCAGATAACCGTCCTAAAAAACGCCTCAAAACTGCCAAATTCAGCTTATAAGACACCTGTTTTTTGCCGATACACCCCTTGCCTATATTAGTGCTTGCCGGCTTTTGGAAACCCCGATTCCGGAACTTATAATTTATATGGTTTTTCTTAAGGAGCGGGAAATGGCAGTCGTTCACGAAGTCAATAAAAACGTATACCCAACCGAGGATATGGGGCAGTTGAGCATCCAGGATATGCTGGTCTATTTCGAGCATATGGGTACGATGCGGGTTTCGGACCTGCACCTCAAGGTCGGCGCCCCGCCCGCGTACCGCGTCGATGGCTCCCTTGAAAAGCTCAAAGGCCCGGACCTTACGCCGGAAATGGCCGAACAGTTGATATTGCCGCTCTTGTCGGAGGCGAGCATTGATAAATTACGCGAGCTGCACAGCGTCGATTGTTCATACCGTATAGACGGGACACATTTTCGAATCAACGTCTTCAAAGAAAACGACGGCATCTGCGCGGCCATCCGCGCGCTGTCGGCGGATATCCTGCCCGTAGAAAAGACGGGGTTTCCCAATGATTTATGGAAAGACATTATAAATCGCAAGCACGGCCTGGTATTGCTTACGGGCGTAACCGGGGCCGGCAAATCGACGACAATCGCATCGATGATTAACCGCATATCCGAAGAAAAGGCCTGCCGGATAATCACCATCGAGGACCCCATCGAATATATCTTCGAGCAGAAAAAAGCGATCATTTCGCAGCGTGAAATCGGCAGGGACGTGTATTCGTTTATCGACGGATTGCGTTCGATGCTTCGCGAGGACCCGAATATCATATTTGTCGGCGAAATGCGCGATGCCGAGACAATCGCGATGACCCTTATGGCCGCCGAGACGGGACACCTGGTTTTCTCGACGCTGCACACAAGGGACACCGCGGGGACAATAATGCGCATACTCGATTACTTCCCGCCCGGCAGGCAAAACGAGGTGCGAAACCAGCTTTCGCTTGGCCTGGCATATATCATCAGTCAGAAACTCATCCCGCGAAAAGACGGCAAAGGCCGAATCGTGGCGATGGAAATTCTCAACAATAACTACGCCACCGCCAACCTCATCAGGACGGGCAAGGTCGAGCAGATATATTCGCAGCTCCAGACCAAGACCTCCAATCGGTACGATGAGAAGATGATTACGATGGAACGACACCTCGCCCGCCTGGTTAAAGAAGACAAGGTTGAGCTGGAAGAAGCACAAAAGTGGACCAATAACCTCGCCACGTTCGCTGAGGCATTGAATCTCGAATAACGGATTGAATCAATCTATGGTAGTTTGAACCCCGCCCTATTTTTGAGCGGCGATTGTCAGGTTAGTTTGATGGTCGGTTTGCAAGCCGATAATCGAATGGTAATCGACAGTCGATTCTTAAAAATAGAGCGGGGTTTTTATTTGTGGCCAGCGACGATGATATTCAAATCGACCTGAATCTTGTCCCATGCGCCTTTGGGAGCGGTTACAGTGCTCTTATCGCCCGAGGTCAGGACCGGCTTGGGGATAGTGGTCAGGTCTGAAAGTGAACGGTCGGTCATCGCCAACATTTTTTCTTCGGGCATAATCTGCGAAACGCTGTTAACGACCGCGAAATCCTTCGCTAATTTTACACGATTATCGATTGTGTCCTGTCTGGCAATATCGGCAACCTGCTCCGGCTTCACCGATGCGACGGTTATATACTGGCCGAGATTATCGGTGTGTACAATCAGTGTTGTCGAGTCGAACTTTGACCACACCGTTGCCAAATCGCTCATCATTGCCTCGAGGCCGCCTCTGCTGCAAAGTATTTTGTATTCGCTTCTGCCCGGCTGGTCTTTTGTCGCTTCGTATCGCAGCCAGGGGCTTTCTTCGAGGAGTTTATTTACATAAGCGTCAACCGCGGCAAAATCGGCGGTCTGCAGTTGCAGCGAGTACATGCCGACGCTCGTAGTGTCCTCGGCAGCGGCAACAACAACAGCTTTTTCCGTTTCCTGCGGTTTTGCAGCTACTGGCATCGTAGCTGGCTTAATTGCCGGCGCAGATTTCATCGCGACGATTGGCGTGGGGGTTTCCTCCGGTCCGACAATCTTATACACCACCGCGGCCATAATACCCACGACGCCGATGATTATTGATGCCGCCAGGGCCTGACGAATGAACAGGTGCCTTACCCCTCGTTGGTCCTCAATTTCGGAGGCAGCTGTGACTGTCGGATGGCTGCGAATCAGTTCTTTAATTCCTGCAACCACCGCGGCGGGCGGTTCGGCAGGGGGTAATGAGCTTACAAGTGTCTTGCATTTTTCGAGCTGATGTAAACGTTGTGCTACCCCAGAGTTTTCGCTTATAAGGCGTTCTACCTGCGAACGTTCATCAGCCGACAATTCGCCGTCGATGTAACCGTTCAACAGCTCCTCAATTTTCGGATTTTGTTCAAAATTCATAAGGCCTCCAGAATCTGCCTCAACGCGGCGCGAGCCCGACTGAGCCGGCTTTTAACCGTACCCAACTCTGTGCCCAGCACTTCCGCTATTTGCTCGTAATCCATTCCTTCAATATCCCGCAGCACAATAATTGTCCTGTGTTCGTCATCGAGCTTGCTTATGCCCTTTTGGAGCAGGTCGCACAATTCCTTGTTTTCAGCGACCTGGGCGGGGTCAGGCGACTTATCGTCCGATAAAATCGCTGCCAGACCCTGCCTGGCCTGTTCATTGTCCGAAGCCGTTTCCGCGTCCAGCGAAGTAAACCCTACGGTTGCCTTTCTTTTGCGGTAGTTCAGCGTCAGGTTGACCGCGATTCTGAATGCCCAGGTGTAAAAGGAGCTTCGGCTCTCGAACTTATCAATGTTCTCTATTAATTTGACAAACGTATCCTGTGTAAGTTCCGCGGCATCGTTGGGATTTGAACAGATTTTCAGGATGAGGTTATAGATTCGGCCCTGGTATTTGCAGACGAGTTTTTCGATGGCGCCGGCATCGCCCTTACGCCATTTTTGCACTAAAACTGTGTCTTCAATGTTTATCTGCTGACTATATGCCACTCGTTTGGCCCTTATTAGACAATCTTCTACCCTAACAACCCCTCCGCAACAAATGAGGTCGTTAAACCCGGGGAATATAATCACAGATTAGGCCGTTCAGGTCAATTGAATTTACGGATGTAGGAACGCTATTCCACGGTCTCCAAAAACCTGCTACAATGCCGCAAATAACAGGCCGGCTGGAGCAGAAAATTATGAAAACCTACAGAAAAGAACTTTGGTTCAATACGCCTCATCGCAGGGACTTTATCAATATCACCGGTGAAGTTGAGCAGTGCGTTGCTGAATCCGGCATCAAGGAGGGTATGTGTCTTGTAAACGCGATGCACATTACGGCGTCGGTGTTTATCAATGACGATGAGCCGGGGCTGCATCAGGATTTCGAGACGTGGCTGGAAAAACTTGCGCCGGAAAAGCCGTATTCACAGTATCACCATAATGGTTACGAGGACAACGCCGACGCGCATTTGAAGCGGACGATTATGGGCAGGGAGGTTGTCGTCGCGATTACCGACGGCAAACTGGATTTTGGACCGTGGGAACAGATATTTTACGGCGAGTTCGACGGCAAACGGAAAAAACGGGCGCTGGTTAAAATAATAGGGGAATAATCGGGATACGCAATGGCGTTGGCGCTTTTTTTAATCCAGGTATTTATCATTTCGATATCGGGTGCGATGCAGCCGGGGCCTGTTACGGCGACGGCGATTACGATGGGGACACGCAACCGCTGGGCGGGGTCATTGCTGGCCGTCGGACACGGTATCATCGAGTTTCCCCTGATGGTTCTGATTATTTTGGGCCTGGGGACGATTTTTCAAAAGACCTCGGCGCAAATCGTCATTGGTATTATGGGCGGTCTTATTTTGCTTTACATGGCATACGGGATGTTCAAAACGGCGTCGCATCCTGTGAGTGCTGAGGCGGCGGCGAGGAAAGATAAGCCGGTTTGGGCGGGCATAATCTTTACAATATCAAATCCGTATTTTCTGCTATGGTGGGCGACGGTGGGCCTGGGGCTGGCGACCAACGCGACGAAATTCGGTCTTTATGCTTTTGTGTTATTCGCGGTTGTTCACTGGTTAGTCGATTTTATGTGGGTTACGGCGTTGTCATTCGCGAGTTTTCACGGCACGACGTTGTTTGGGCCGAAAGTTCAGCGGCGGGTTATGCAGGTCTGTGCCGGCGCGATGGTGTTCTTCGGTTTATTTTTTCTCTACAAGGCCTGCGTAATGCTGATTGCTTAACCTGCTGTGTCGTCTTTGCCGCCGATAAGATGCGTAACATTAAACCGCGAGAACATTTCGTGCTGTGACTGGGCGACTTTGCGCAATCCAGCGAGCGCATCGGCTGACTGGCCAAAGCCGGCAACAGCAATGGCGGCGGCGATTTCGGAAAGTTTCATATCATCGGGGGATTTGGCGGGCA
Organism: Sedimentisphaerales bacterium; assembly: GCA_049516395.1. Taxonomy (GTDB): domain Bacteria; phylum Planctomycetota; class Phycisphaerae; order Sedimentisphaerales; family Anaerobacaceae; genus Fen-1362. Next base: position 140,628 of record JBEKTD010000003.1, read on the forward strand.
GGAAACCATCCTTCGGTTCGGATACACGCGCCAGAATACCCCTTGCTACCAAGTACGACAGGACTTTTTTCGCGAATTCGGGCGGCATATTGAGTTTGGCGGCAATTGTTCCTGCTTCGACCGGGCCGTCGCCTGCCTTAAATGCGGAGGCGATTTCGCCTACTATATTCATTATGGTCAAATCGCTGGCGATGAAATATTCTTCCTGTTTTTGTGCGGAAGCGATTTCGGCGGCGTCGAGTGTGCTGAGGTGCTGGGTGGTATAAGTGAGCTGCAGGCCGAAGAGAACAATTAGCCAGCTAAGATAAATCCAGAATACGCTCAGCGGTATCAATCCCAATGCTCCGTAAACCTGATTGTATGGGATGAATCTTATTACGTAGAGTTTGAATCCCCATTTGGCCAGCGTCCAGACAATCGCCGCGACAATTGCTCCCCAGATGGCGGCGCGGATTTTGACCTTGGTATTTGGAAGCAGCAGATAGAGCAGGAAAAATCCCGCGACCGAGGCGAAGTATGAAACCACGGCGGGGGCGGTATGCGAGAGCACGGTTTTTTGAATCTGGCTGATGGCGGCATATTTTGTGGCGACGTAAATCGCTGTAGCCAGCAGGAGGGGGGCAAGGGTCAAAATCGCCCAGTAATTGACGATTCTATGGAGAATGCTCCTGCTTATGCCGACGCCCCATATCTGGTCGAAGGCCGCCTCGATTGTCAAAAGCATCATCAATGCGGCGAATATGATAAGCACGGCCCCGAGGACCGCGATTGTTCCCTGGTTGAAGCCGGCGAAGACCTTGGCGACGATTGCGTCGAGATTGTCGGTGAGCTTTATATTGGAATTTGGATTCGCGGGGTCGGGATATTCGATTGTGGCAAGGTGCAGCTGCGTGTAAACGTAGTCCTTGATGTTCTGGCCGGCGTCCCGGTAAGCGGGGAAGAACTGGAAGACCATCAGCATAACGACTGCCAGCGGGACGATGCCGAACATTGTGTAATAGGATAGCGCTGCCGCCTGCTGGTCCGAGCGGTTTTTCTTTAGCAGCCGAAAGCAATGAATCCAGAGCTTAATCTGGAAAATCATAAATCTTCCGACTCTGCCGACTTGAGCGGTCGGAGTTGACAATATTTTATCGAACATACTTTATTACCTCCCGGCTCGAATGGTTATTCGGTTATCTTCCCCTTTTGGCGCCTTCCATCAAAATCTCCAGGCCCGTTTGTACGGCCTGATTCTGGAGCATTTTTCCCACGTCGAGTTTTGGTTTATTCGGCGTTCCCTTAATATAAGCGGTTATCCTGCCCGACCCTGCTGTTTGGCCGGTTGTCATCGTTTTGCCGAGGGCGGTAACAGGCAGAGTTACGCTGAAGCTTTTGATTTCCCTGTTGGGGTCAACGGGAACGCTTCCGCTGAAATAAATGGGTCTGTTGCCGAGGTCCATCTCCATATCCGTATATTTGACAAAGCCGTTTCGCACCGTGAAGGGCGTCGGGTGAAGGGTTACCAAATCGCTTTGCGAACCGCCGATTACATTGAGTATCGCGCCAAACAGACCGGAGGACTGCATCCTGACCTGCGTAAGCGAAATTGTGCCGGCGATATTGGCGTCTTCGGGTTTGCCTCCGGTTATGGGGACGGCGAGCTGGTCGCACTGGAAATTGGCGTTGCCGCTGATGCTCGATACGCCGAAGAAAATTGGGTTAACTTTTGCCAGCACCTTGTCTGCCATTTCCTTGTTTACCTGCACGTCCTTGACAATCTGCATCTGGCCCGGCGTTCTGAATATAGCGGGGTTCTTTTTGAAGTCGGCTGTGCCGCCGAAATTAAGCTGGCCGTTGTTGGCCGTCGAGGTAAATTGCGGAATGGTCAATAAACCTTTATCTACTTTTATATCCACGTTGGTTGTACCCACCTTGAGGCCCATATAGGAGACCTTGTCGAAGCCGACTTTGGCCTGCGCGTTGAGGTTCGCGAGCATCTGGTTGGGGTCGTTAGTCGGGTATTTGCTGGCGAAGCTGATTGAGTCCTGGCGTTTGCCTTCGATTTTCAGGTCAGCGGGCATAAAGGGCGAGAGTATTCCCGTAATCGCCTTCCAGTCGAAGTCGAGCTTTGCGGTTCCCTGTACGGAGCTGTTTTGTCCCTCGATTTTCTGCTGGACGCTGGCTTTGATTTTTATGTCGGGGCTTGTAATCTCCGCGTTATTGACAACAAGGGTTTTTGTCGTCGGGTTCACTTCCGCGTCGAGGATAATCGCGACGGGGTTCTGCGTAAACGCCTCTTTACCGGGGGCTTTTACGAGCAGGTTTGAGATTTTTGTTGAATCGGTGGTGATTTTGTAGCTGCCGTCTTTGGAACTGAGCGTGATATTCGAATCAACCATACCGCCGAACACGGTGTCTTTCGAAATCGCCTTTGTCATTACAAGGTATGGCTGGACTTTGGCGAGGTCGAGGCCTTTGACGGACGCGGTAAACGAAATCGACTCTTTAACATCTGCGCCCATAGGGAGGCGTCCGTCTTTGACGCTGAACTGTCCTAAGCTTGTGTCTGCCTTGAACTGTTTTACCAGCAGAACATTGGTTTGTTTGTCAAGCGAGGCGGTTACATCAATCGCGGCATTCGGCTCACTGACGGCTATATCAGCGGTGGGATTTACCCGCAGATTCGATATTTTCGACGAGCAGGCAAGCATCGCGGTTTTTGCGTTGTTGGTTAGCTGCCCTTTGGCTGAGAACTGCCCGGCGAGCTTGTATTTGCCGATGTCGGCGAACTGTCCCAGCTCAGAGGCGGCTTTGGCGAGGTCAATCTGCGTATCGTAATTAAATATTTCAGCAGTGCCGTCGCAGTTGACGGTCGCGAAAGATGATGACACGCCGATTTTTTCAAATTTTATATTTTCACCTTTGGCGGATATTTTCGCCTGTACCAGCACCGGCTCGGAGAGGGACACTGGTTTGCCGTCCATTGTGCCGGTGAGACCTTCGACGCTTACCTGTCCGGCCAACATTTTAACGCCCGTTTCGTTAACGGTCTGGACGCTGCCGACGAGCTTGCCGCCCGTTAATTTTGTCTGGCTATTGAGGCCCAGCGTTTTGGGTAGCATCGCCGCCACATCGGGCAGGTTGCATTCGAGATTCGCCTGCAATTCGTTTTTCGAGCCCTGTTTCATAAATTCCGAAACAGACGCCAGTGACATCGGCGATGCTCCGTTGGCGTCGGCCCTGAACCAGTCGGTCGTGATATTCATTTTCCTGACGTTAACGAGATTTCCCTGCTGGCCGATTTCCACTGTGACGTTCAGGGCGTTGGTTTTTATCGTGTCCCCTTTAAGCTGCGGGGCGGTTATTTCGATGGAACTGCCCTGTACATCCAGGCCGGCGTTTTCTACGACACCATCCTTCATCTCGCCTTTCAAATGCGCCGAAACTGTACCCTTGGCGGTTACATCGACGCCCGCGAGAGCCAATATGGATTCCAACTGGCTCAAGCTCAGATTGTTCACGTCGGCTGTAATATTTGCGGTTGCTTTGCTTAAGTCCCAGTTTTTACCCGGAGTCAGGTCGCCGCGGGCGTTCACCGCCGAGGCGGCTCCCTGCCCGGCGATACTGGCGTCCAGGGTGAGAGTAGTTTTTTCGCCGGGCCCGAGAAGGGCCACTTTGGTGTTTATCTTCGAGACCTCGACTGTGCCGCGTTTATCTTTTATTTTTATGTCCCCGTCTTTTACGACGAGGTCCATTTTTTTGATTGGCACGCCGGCAGAGGTTTCGGGTTTGCCTTTGGCTGCTGGTTTAGCAGCGGTCTTCTGCGTCTCGGCGGCTTTTTGTTTCATTTTATCAACATCTATTTCCACCTTCGGCTCATCGATTACCGTTTCGCCGAAGGAAAGGTTGCCGGCCAGCAGCGCGCCGTAATCGGGTCTGGTTGAGACGCCTTTTACGGCGACTGAAAGACCCCGGTCGGCGTTTTTGAAACTGATATTGGTAACGCTGATACCTTTGAGCCAGCTCATTGACAGTTTAGTAAAGTCGATAGCCCCCGCGCCTGAGGCGTTGGCTTTCGAGAGTATCAGTTTACGTCCGCTTTCGCTGGAGACATACGCCGGGACAATGAACGCCACCAGCACAATCACCAGCAAAAGCAGAATAACCACTGCGCCTGCCGTGATTTTTAATATCTTTTTGCCGGTTTTTTTCTTTGTTGTTGTGTTGTTTTCCGAAGCTTCCATAGGATAATCCCCAAAATCGAATAAATCTAAATTACATTCCTCGATTGACAATTAAGAATTGAGAATGAAGAATTGAGAAACACTCCAGCGGTCGTTTTTTTTGAATTTTTAATTTTTCGTTCTAAATTCTCAATTCTGATTCTAACCCTGCATTATTTCATCCGACTTGTGCTTGACCATATGGTCAATCTTGTCGGTATATTGTTTGGCCATATCGTCAAGCTGCTTTTTGCCTTTTTCCATCTCGTCTTCGGTTATCAGCTTGCCTTGTTCTTCTTTTTCAAGGGTTTTTATTTCGTCTCTTCGGACATTTCGGACGCTGACCTTCGCCTGTTCACCAAAGCCCTTGATTTGATGCACTATTTGTCTCCTTCGCTCCTCGGTAAGTGCCGGCACATTAAGGCGAATGACTTTGCCATCGACCATAGGCGTCAAACCAACGTCGCTGGCGAGTATGGCCTTGTCGATATCCTTGATTGAGCCGGGGTCGAAGGGTTTGACTAAAATCATATCCGACTGAGGCGTTGACAACGCGGCAAGCGCCTTCAGCGGCGTCGGGTTGCCATAATACTCGACCCTTATATTTTCAACAAGGCCCGTCGATGCCATGCCCGTGCGAACGCCTTTAAGCTCGTCCAGCAGGACGTCCGCCGCCTTTTTCATTTTATTTTCACTGTTTGTCATTATCTCTTTAACGGGCATATCTTGTCTCCATCCATTAAGAAATCACGGTTCCTACCGGTTCGCCGCGAATGGCTTTGCTAAGGTTGCCGGTTTTGAAGATGTTAATAACTACGATGGGGATTTTATTGTCCCGGCACAAGCTTACGGCCGAATGGTCCATCACGCGGAGGTTCTTTTCGAGGACATCCTGGTATGACAGCTTCTCAAAAAGCTTCGCACCGGGGTTTTTCTTGGGGTCATCGCTGTAAACGCCGTCAACCGTGGTCGCTTTAATCAGCAAATCCGCCTCAAGCTCGGCGGCACGCAGGGCTGCACAGGTATCGGTTGTGAAAAACGGGTTGCCGGTTCCGCCCGCCAGTATGACAACCCTTCCCTGCTCGAAATGCCTCAGCGCTCTTCGGCGTATAAACCGCTCGCACATTGCCTCGACCTCTATTGCGCTCATCACGCGAGTTGTCGTCCCCAATTTTTCAAGCGTTTCCTGCAGTGCGCAGGCGTTGATAATCGTCGTGAGCATACCCATATAATCCGCGGTATTTCGCGGTATCGATGTCTTTTTTGCGAATTTTTCCCCCCGGATAAAGTTTCCTGCGCCGACAACGACGGCGACCTGCGGGCCAAGCTTGTTAATCTCGGCAATCCTGCTGGCTATGGATTCGAGCTGCTCGCCGTCAATCCCGAATCCGCCCTGTTCGCAAAAGCTTTCCCCCGATAATTTCAGCAATACCCGCTTGTATTTGCTCGCTGGCATTTTTCGTTCCCCGCATCCTTCCGGGTCGGCGAAAATATATCCGGCAGACCGCTTACCCGACGTCGAAACGCACGAATTTTTTCAGCGTTGCCTTGCCGCCTGCCGACCTGGCGGCCTCTTCCAGGACCTGCGCCACTGTTTTTGTGTCATCCTTTACGAATTTCTGGTCAAGAAGGCAGTTGTCCTCGAAGAATTTCTTCAGTTTGCCTTCGACTATTTTATCCACGATATTTGCCGGCTTGTTTTTCACCTGGTCGGCGTAAATACTCTTTTCCTGCTCGATTACCTTGGGGTCGATACCCGATTTATCCAAGGCAAGCGGTTTTGTCGCGGTAATGTGCATCGCAATATCCGCGCCGGTCCGCTTGAGTTCGTCTGATGATGCTACTTTCGCGTCGCTTGCGGAAATCTCCAGCATCGTTCCGACTTTTTTATTGAAATGGATATAAGTGCTGATAAGGCCCGGGCCGTCGAGATTGAATTTAGCGTAGTCGCCGACCTCGGTTTTTTCGCCGGTTTTGCTTACCAATTCCGTGATAACGTCGCCGAATTTTTTGCCGCCTACGGCTGTTTCCAGGATATTCCCTGCGCCATTGTTTTTGGCGCAAACCATACCGTATTCGGCTAATTTTTCCGCCGCTGCTTTGAAATCGTCGTTGTTGGCGACAAAATCTGTCTCACAGCACAATGATGCAAGGACAGCTGTTTTGCCGTCCGGGCTGATTTTGCCGACAACTAAGCCCTGGGTAGTTGCGCGTTCGGCGCGTTTGGCCAAGGTTGCGAGGCCTTTTTTCCGCAGTATTGCCATTGCCTCATCCATATTGCCGTTTGCTTCTTCGAGCGCCTTCTTGCAGTCCATCATACCCTGGCCGCTCATCTTGCGAAGTTTAACTACCAGTGCTGTTGCGATTTCCGCCATTTCGAAAACTCCTGCTAAAAAACCTTTTCGGTATTATTGTTTTTTTTATTACTGTGCCTGTCCGCCACTGGGCTGAGAAGCTTCGCCTGTTGCTTCAGGGGCCTGCTCTGCTTCCGGCTTATCCGCACGTGCCATGACGGTTCTTTTTGACCTGATGTGCCTGGGTTTTGCTGCGACGTCTTTGCGGATTGTGTCCATTGTCTTGCCGTGGGCGACCGCGTCGGCAAGCTCGTTTAAGAGCAAGCTTATCGCTCTAATCGAGTCGTCGTTGGCCGGAATGACCACATCAACTGTGTCGGGGTCGCAATCCGTATCGATAATCCCGATGGTGGTTATGCCAAGTTTCCGGGCTTCGCGCAGGGCGAGGTATTCTTTTTTGCAGTCAACTACAACGACGACGCCCGGCAGCCGACTCATTCTGCGAATACCGTCCATATTGCTTTTTATTTTGCGCAGCTCGCGTTTGAGCCGGGACGCCTGCTTTTTGCTCTGCGATTCGAGCGTGCCTGCTTCCTGCATCCCTTCCAGTTCTTCGAGCCGCTGGACGCGCGAGCGTATCGTCCTGAAATTCGTGAGTGTTCCGCCAAGCCAGCGGTCCGAGACGAAGTGCATACCGCACTTTTCCGCCGAGGCCTCAACCGCCTTTTGTGCCTGCCTTTTGGTTCCCACGAATACGACGTCTTTACCCGAGGATACGACGTCCACCAGCAGTTTCCTGGCGATTACCAGGCCTGCCAAGGTCTTGCGAACGTCGATGATGTGTATCTGCCCGCGTTTGCCAAAAATAAAAGGCCCCATCTTGGGGTTCCATCTGTTTGCGCTGTGTCCAAAATGGACGCCTGCACTAATCAACTCTTTTGCCAACTCTTTAGCCACAAAGACCTCCAAAAACCTTAATTAAAGAAACATGTATCGGTACCGAAACCGAAAACCAAACCTGAAAATTTAGTTTAAAGTTGTTGCAATGTCAAGCTTTTTAGCACATTAGAACTACTGATATACCTGCCGGTGGCGTCCAAGTAAAGGAAAAACCCCGATTTGACGGCTAAAATGATATGAAAACGACGGCTGCGGGCGATATTTGGCCGGTTAATCGGGGATAAAATGCCCCCTGTCTGCCGCCTGAAAAGCAAAAAAAACCTTAAAAAAGTTGTTGAATTACAAAAGGTCTTAAGCTATTTTGTCACCGTGTAAAGGGCGCTTTTAAACAATCCTCGCAAAAGCGCCTTCGCGAAACAGCGAGGAGCCGGCGGTATGGGTTAAAAGGAGAAACACGTGGCTACAGGTAAAGTAAAATGGTTCAATGAGAAAAAAGGTTTTGGTTTTATCGTTCCCGACGACGGCAGCGAGGATGTGTTTGTTCATCACTCCAAGATTGCTGCCGAGGGCTTCAGGACGCTAAAAGAAGGTCAGGCGGTGGAATACACTCTCGCTCAGGGCAAGAAAGGCCCGGAAGCGACAGACGTTAAACCTTCCTAAAACGGTTTGCCGAACGAAAAACCTGTGGTCCCGCCCTAAAAGCGGGACCTTTTTATACGCAGAAAATCATAAGTTATGATTCAATCGCATAAATTGTGTTCCCGAATCGTTAAGCCGCATACCTTTTTTGAAAGAGTTGCCCGGATGCGCACAAGACGGAACGTGAACGATTTTATTGTTATTTTTATGGTGGTTATAACTATGGCAATTACTAATAAACCCTCATTCGCAAACGCTAAAGACACTAATATTCCCGACATAAACGGTCTTGCGCATATATGCGTGTTTACGAGTGATATGTCCAAGGCGCTGACTTTTTATACTGATACGCTCGGTTTTGAAGTGGTTCACAGGACACATCTGGATTCGGGGTATGGTTTTGGGCTGGTTCGCCGAGGCTCGTGCATAATCGAGCTTCTTGAGCCGGATGATGCTAACCAAATGAAATCGAGAGCATCGCGCCCTATCGACCATATTGCCATTGAGGTCAAGGATATCAACACTGTTGTCGCCAAGCTCAAAGCCAAAGGAGTCAGCTTCTCCACTCCGATTATAGATGACCCGAACATGATGGGCGGTGTCAGGATAGCTTTTTTTACGGGGGCGTCGGGGGAGGTATTCGAGTTGTTCGAATATCTTAAACCTGTACCGGCCATTCACGACGCTAAAGCCGCTAAAGATTAATCGAGCTACGTTGCAAAGTATCCTGCTGTTGACGTTTATTCTTGGGGCGGTCTGGTGTCTGTGGGGGGGGCGTCTTCACGTTTATATGTCGGCTTTTTGAATTCGGCCAGCTTCTTGGCGTAATCCGCGACCGAATTTGATGCCTGCTGGTATTTCTCAGACCTGACTTTTGGCCTTTCTTTTTCGAGCTTGCGTTCACGCCATTCCCATATTCCGTACGCAATCCAGCCGATAGCGACAAGCGCCGCAGCCGCTATCATTATTTTCCAGAACAAATCCATAAGAGGTCCTATATAAATATCCTCAAAACAGGTTTTTTTGCTTGCCGGAATATACACGAAGATTCTATTTAAGTCAACTTGCCGGCTGATTTACTCCATCACGGCGGCGGCGCCTTTGGCCGAATACAACGTCCTTTAATCTTTGCTTAAATCCCATCACAGACAGTAAATTAGCGATAAAGCCAGCTCTTTTTCGAGCCGATAAACCATCAGGGAATTTTTAAGTATGGTCCTGGGTAACGGAATTGGGGAACCAGAAGGCAATGTATTGCCGGAGTATTAATTCCGGAATCGCCGATTTTGAAAATTTGCAAGGAGAAGCATTATGGCGACCAAGGGCCACTTAAGTGTCGATAATTTTGCGAACATCGCGACAACGCAGTCAGCGACCGGCGAAATAACCAAAGCCAAAGATATCTCGCAATACGAAGTTGTTTCAATCAATAAAAACGCCTCCGTCTATGACGCTATAGACCTGATGGTCAAGCACAATATCACCGGGTTGCCCGTGGTTGACGACACGGGGCTTCGCGGGATTATTTCCGAAAAAGACGTCTTGAGGCTTCTTTATGATACCGAATTTATCGGCGGGTGCGTCGGCGATTATATGACGACGGATGTTCTGACTTTTGACGAGGAAGATACCATTGTTGATATCTGCCGGTGCCTGATGAGCAATAATTTCCGCAGAGTCCCTGTATTGCGCAACGGCAAACTCGTCGCCATCATAACCAGAGCCGACCTTATCAGGGCAAACAAAAACAGATTCAGACCCGCTGTGCCACATGACACAACAATGGCCCACCCCAATTTTCTCCTCGCCAGGCACGTTATGACCTGCGGCCTGCTCACTGTCAGCAGGCACAGCCCTATTTACAGGGCAATGGAGCTTATCGCCGTGGGCGACATCACAGGCCTTCCTGTCGTGGATGACTCGATGAAACTCGTGGGCATCGTATCCGAAAAAGACCTTATCAATCTTTTATGCGACCCCGATGCCAAACCGGGTCTCGTGCAGGACTGTATGACAAGGGAAGTGGTGAGTTTCGACTGGGACGACTCGCTTTTCGAGGTTTGTCACTGCTTTATTAACAACAATTTCCGCAGGGTCCCGATTCTCGAAAAGGGAAAGCTCACGGGCATTATCAGCAGACGGGACATTATTATTTACATAATGCAGAACCGTGAGCATTTCTTCAGCCAAAAATCCAAACTATGAATTTAACGGGCATAAAATGCCTGACCTTATATTAAGGAATTGAATGATGGCCACGACGGAATATTTTGCAGAGGATAACTCGAACGCAACCGCGACGCTTCAATGCGAGCAGGAAAAAACAAAGGCAAAAGACGTAATGCAATACGGCGTGGCCACAATAGATAAAAAAACGTCCGTTTACCAGGCCATCGCGTTGATGGTAAAAAAGAATGTTACCGGCCTGCCCGTTGTTGATGAATCAGGTCTCGTCGGCCTTATCTCTGAAAAAGACGTCCTTAAACTGCTCTACCATACCGAGTTCGTCGAAGGTTGCGTCCGCGATTATATGACAACCAAAATATTCACATTCGATGAAGAGGATGCTCTTGTTGATGTTTGCCGATGCCTTATGCAAAATAGCTTCCGAAGAGTTCCGGTGATGCGCCAGGGCCGGCTTGCCGGAATCATAAGCAGGGCCGACCTTATCAGGGCCAACAAAGATAAATTCAGGCCGCGTGTTCAACAGGATGCCCCGATGTCCTGCCCTGCCATAGTTGTTGCTAAAGACGTTATGAAATCCGGCCTGCTTACCGTCAGGACGTCAACCCCGGTTTACGAGGCGATGGAAATACTCGCCACTAAAAATGTCACGGGTTTGCCCGTTGTCGATGAATATATGAACATGCTCGGCATTATCTCCGAAAAGGATATGCTCAAGCTGCTTTATGACCCAAACGCAAAACCCGGTCTGGTGGAGGAGTACATGACAGCCGGAGTTATCGGGTTTGAACAGAACACACCCCTTTTTGATATCTGCGACTGTCTGATTGATAACAGTTTCCGTCGCGTCCCCATTCTAAACCATGGCAAACTCGTCGGCATCATCAGCAGGACCGACATAATGGCCTACATTATGAAAAACCACTCGCGGTTCTTCAACCAGAAACCCAAAGATTGACCTTCAGGATTATAAAGTTAATCCTGCTAATTAGGTTTCCTTGTCTTGCCGGTTAATAACGCGCAGATAATCCCGATAAGAAGACCCGTTCCTCCCGCTATGGGAACAGGAATTTGCCAGGGCAAAACATCCGCCTTCAACGGCGTTTTTGCATAGTCAACCAATTGCAGCCCCGCTACGTCAGCATTGTCTGAGAGAACCCTCAATTTTTCAATCTTCGCTCGAACCGAACCCATCGCTCTGCGTCTGTCATCTCTGATAAACTGTCTCTGAGCGTATTGTGCTCTGGCAGTGACCAGCTCTTCCTCTCTTTTCTCTGTTTCTTCCCGCATTTTCCTGAGTCCGGCCAGTCGGCTTTGCATTAATTTTATTTTAAGTTCCAGGTCCTTTATCTCAGCGGTCGTATTCGGGTCTGGCTTCCCGGGAGATGAAATCTGCTGCGGCTGGCCCATAAGCGCGTCGCGATGAGTTTGAAGCTGGTTTATATCGAGGGCGCAATCATCCTCCTCGTTCTGAAGGCGTATCAGGCGGACAGTAATTGGGTGGGGATAGTCGTGTTGCTCCAGGTCAGTAAAACCATATCTGCGACGAGCATCATCCAGCGTCCTTTCGGCCGAATCGAGGTCTTTTTCAATGCGAGTCAGATTTTCGTCGAGGAACATAAGATTAGTTGCGATTTGTTTTCGCTTTGCGCTTTGTTGTGTTTTCAGAAAAGTATCGGCCAATTCGTTCAACAAGGTTTCGGCATCCTTGCCATCACGACAGGTCATCGAAATCCTGATAAGGTCTCCGTCCTGCATTGCCTTGGCGCGAAACCGCTTTTTCAATTCATACACACCTGCTGTTAATCTTTTATCTCTGGTTTCGCCAAGTTCCACAAACCAGTAGGTCTGCTGAATTTTATCCCTGTCAATCACAGATTCCAAAGTGTTTTTGTTTCTGATAAGAGCAACAACCGAGCCCTTTTTTGTGCCTGGCAGGACCCTTATAAAGGTCTCCGCGGTGTATTCGGGCCACAATTGCGGCGCAAGAAAGCAGATAAGCCAGCCAATTACTAATCCCAAAACAAGAAATGCCAAGAGAATCTTTGCAGTGCGCATAAATACCTCCAGCAATAGCACATTACAAACCGGTTAACCCTGCGTTGAAACCTGTCAATTGTTACGTGACAATACGTAATTATTTTATCCTTGTTCGCCGGTAATAAAAGAACAAAGCATAAATATTCCGGATTATCCCTGAAATGGATAAAAGTCCTTGATGCTGTTTTTCGCAAATAACAGGTCTGGTTAAACGGTATATGCGGATGAGCTTGTATCGCCGCCCCGTCCTGTCCAGTTGGTATGGAAAAACTCGCCCCTTGGCTTATCTACCCGTTCGTAAGTATGCGCGCCAAAATAATCCCGCTGTGCCTGCAGCAAATTCGCCGGCAGTCGGTCATGACGATAGCCGTCGTAAAACGCCATCGCCGCACTGATTGCCGGAATTGGGATGCCAAGTTTGACTGCTGTTGTAACAACCCGCCGCCAGGAAACTTGCGCCTTTGTCATTGCTCTCCTGAAAAACGGGTCGAGTAAAAGATTTTCGAGGTTCGGATTTTTGTCGAACGCCTTTTTTATTTCGCCCAGGAATACCGAGCGGATAATGCACCCGCCTCGCCAAATAAGCGCGACGCCGCCGTAGTTTAGATTCCAGCCGTATTCCTTCGCCGCTGCGTGCATAAGCTGATAACCCTGCGCGTAGCTTATTATTTTCGACGCGTAGAGCGCTTTTCGTAAATCATCGATGAATTTTGCCTTGTCCCCTTTGAATTGCGCCTTCGGGCCTTTCAAAACCTGCGATGCCTTTACCCGTTCATCCTTCAAAGCCGACAAACACCGCCCGAATACCGCCTCGCCGATAAGCGTTAATGGCTGACCTGAATCCAGCGCAGCGATAACCGCCCATTTGCCTGTTCCCTTTTGCCCCGCGGTATCCAGTATCAAATCGATGACCTCGTTTCCCTGCTCGTCTTTGTAAGCGAGAATGTCCCGCGTAATCTCAATCAGGTATGAGTTCAGCTCGCTTTTGTTCCACTCGGCAAAAACCTTGTGCATCTCGGCGTTGCTCAAACCCAGTCCTTCTTTCATCAAATGATACGTCTCGCAAATCAACTGCATGTCGCCGTATTCGATGCCGTTGTGCACCATTTTCACGAAATGCCCAGCGCCGTTTTCGCCGACCCATTCGCAGCAGGGCTCTCCACTCTCCGTTTTGGCGCAAATCGACTGGAATATCGGTTTGACGCTTGGCCACGCCGCCGGCGAACCGCCCGGCATAATCGACGGCCCGCGCAACGCGCCTTCCTCGCCGCCCGATACGCCCGTGCCGATATACAGCTTGCCTTTGCTCTCCACGTATTTGGTTCTGCGAATCGTATCCGGGAAATGCGAATTGCCGCCGTCGATAATTATGTCCCCATTATCAAGAGAGGGGAGCAGCCGCTCGATGAAATCATCCACTGCCTGTCCCGCCTTGACCATCAGCATTACCTTCCTCGGCTTTTTCAGGTTCGCCGTTAGTTCTTCGATTGAGCGGCAACCGATTATCTTCTTGCCTTTTGCCCGCCCGTTTACAAAATCATCGACCTTCGAAACCGTCCTGTTGTAACAAGCTACGGTGAACCCCTTGCTCTCCATATTCAAAATCAGGTTTTCGCCCATTACCGCCAGCCCGACCAATGCGATATCTGCCTGTGTCATTTTATGATTTCCTTTCTATGTATCTGTTATTCCCGCAAACCTGTCCTGAGCTTGTCGAAGGAAGCGGGAATCCAGGTGTTTACTCCCTTATCCTCGGGATACTCCCGTCCGATAATCTATACAACGTCTCGCCTGCGTTGTGAACAACTAAAATTCCCTTGTCTTCCTTGTCCTCGTAATTTGCGATGTCGATTTGTTCCGGGTCCATATAGCCCAGGTTTATCTTCTGGCATCGCTCTCTGCTTATGCCCGTTGCCAAAACAACGTTAATTCTCGGTTTTTCCACGCCGTTGTTATATGTGCCGATTCCTTTAACGTGTGTGCAGTGAGCTATCGCCCCTAACGGATAATCCTTGAATTTGTCCCACTGCTTGAGGAAATAATCTCGCGTATGATAGCCGACCTGCTCGATTGTTTTGCCGTGCGTTACCGAAACCTCTTTGATATGCGGGGCGTAAATTATCAGCGTCCCGCCGTCCGCAATCACCGGCTCCAGCTTATACATCACCTTGCCCGCCGTCCATATCTCGTCATACATCTTCGGCGCTATCCCCAGCACCGTCTTGTAGGGTTTGTCCTTATAGACGATATGCACTTTCGCCGACAAATCCGCCGCCCTTTCCCATGCTTCAACACATTCGCCGATGAATATGCCTTTGACCTGTTCCTTGTTTGACACCAGCGCAAAAAGCGTATGCGGCGTTTTGATGTATGATGCCGCGTTTTCGACGACCTCGCGAGTTGCCGTCCACTTGTTGCCGTTTATTGCGGGGTTCGTTATCACTGCGCCAAGCCAGTGGAAAAAGTTTATGATTTGAGGTCCCGCAACGCCCGGGAAGATATATTTGTGCCCACCCGAAAACCCAACTACCTCATGCGGAAATACAGGCCCGATGATAAAAAACTCATCGTAATCAAAAACCAGTTTATTAACCGTGACCTCAACCTCTTCGCGGAAAAGCCCCTTGGTCAGCCGTTCAATCTTGTCGGCGTGTATCTTGCCTGCGAATTTGAACATCTCGGGGTTATCCCACTGGTGATTAAAAAATTTTACCGACTTGTATTTACCGTTGCGCTCTTCCGGCGTCATCGTCAGCCGAGCACAAATTTGCTCTTCGCTTATCGGCGGGTGAGTCCCCAGCGCAACTAACACGTCTAATTTTTTTACGTCATTACCGATGCAATCGAATATGGCTTTGAACACCCCGCCGACGGGGCCGGACCTGGTATTATCCGGGACGATAACAAGTATGCTTTTGCCGAAGTATCTCCGTCGCCCGAAAAACTCCGCCACCGCCTCCTGCATCTGTTCTTTGCTTATTACCCCGCCCGCATATTGTCGCTCAATTACCATATCACACCTTTTTTACCGCGTGCTCCGCCGTAAGGCGTCCCTTACTGGAGACGGCGAATCATTTTTCCCACGGCGGTTTGCCCGGCAGGGAATTCTCAAATTCATTTATCAGCTTCCGCTCATACCCGCCTGCAAACTGTCCCTTGAGAAATCTGTCAAATGCCTCATTAAAAAACCGCTTCCACGACTCCGTCTCTTTACCGGGCACTATCGGGTAAAACAACGTCTCGTTTGCCTTTGCCGCCTTCAGGTCGCCCGGGGCGTCGCCCACCATTAAGACATGGTTCTTATCGTATCTGCCTTTCGTCGCATATTCAAGATGTTCGGCTTTTGTTCCCATTTCCTGCCCCGCGATGACCGCGACGTATTTGGCGATATCGTGCTCTTGCCATTCCCGCACAAGCGCCTCGCCAGGTGTTGCCGATACCACTATAACATCCGCCGCCGGCTGTATCTTCTCCAAACTCTCCCGCACATACGGGAAGGGCGGTATCCCCTTTACGATATCCGTTACCGCCTGGTTCACCTTTTTGCTCCAGTCCAGCGCCTGCTCTAATTCTTTCTTCACCACCGGGTCTTTCGCCGCCTCAATCGCCTTTCTTAATCCGTCATTGCTCAGGATGCTCTTCGGGTCATCCACCCACGCGAAATAATGCGGCAGTTGCGGCACCTTGAATCCCCTCTCCTTAACGTGCGGGTGATTCGGCAGCAATTCCGACAAAATCTTTTTCAGCGTCTTGTGCCTGTTCGCCCCACGGGTTTTACTGAATAAATCCGCAAAAACCCTGCATTCTCTTGCCGCCTCCGCCACCGGCTGCAATCCAAAACACGCCACCGTCCACGGGCAGAAACACTCCCGCTGTTTTATCCCCATCGTATCGAATACGCAACCGTCCGAATCAATCCCGACGAAAAATTTTTTCGTAACTTTAAATTCCTTCAATGCTGCCGCTGCATCCGCCATTAAAACTCCTTCGACACTGATTAACACTGATTCACACTGTTTTTTTACCTTCCCGGAATAACGCTGAAGTATCGAGACCGAAACAATCTCAAACAACTCAAAACTAAACACTCAAAACTATCTGCTATACGCTAATCTTTTTACCCCACTTGTTCAAGTGCCTATGCTACCTGCGGGGCAGCGAATTCCATTGGTTCCAGACGTGGATTTATTACGTGGATGATAAGCACATTTACCAGATATATTCCGGCCGCTATGGCAAACAATATATGATACTGGCCCGTCCATTCGAGAATATACCCGGTGAGCTTGGCAATGAACATGCCGCCGATTGCCCCAGCCATACCGCCGATGCCCACGATTGAGCTGATTACCTGACGCGGCGCAGTGTCGGAGACGAGCGTGTAGAGATTTGCCGAGAATCCCTGGTGTGCCGAAGCCGCCAGGCCGATTAGTAAAGTCGCAACCCACAGATGTGAGGTACTCGATGCCGTGAACACCGGAACGACGCATATCGCGCAGGCCAGCATAGCTGTTTTGCGGGCAGCGTTTACCGTCCAGCCACGCTTGATGAGCCACGAGGAGAACCACCCGCCGGCGATACTGCCCACATCCGTCATCAGGTAAATGACCACCAGCGGCGGGCCTAACTGAATCAGGTTCAATCCGTGTTGTTTGTGCAGGAAATCCGGAACCCAGTATAACCAGAACCACCATATTGGCCCGCTGAGAAACATTCCCACTACAAATGCCCATGTCTGGCGATATTGCAGTAATGTCAACCAGGGAATTTTAACAACGGGGTCTGGCGGGTCGCTGCGGATGTAAGCCAGTTCTTTCGCAGAAAGACGCGGATGTTTTTCCGGGCTTCGATAATACAGTTGCCAGGCCGCAAGCCACAAGAAGCCCAGCAAACCGGTGACCAAAAACGCCATTGGCCAGCCGAACTTGACCGTCAGCCATGGTACCATCAATGGCGCAGCCAGCGCACCGACGTTGCTGCCCGCGTTGAAAATGCCCGTGGCCAGCGCCCGTTCCTTCCTGGGAAACCATTCGCTGACCGTTTTGATTGCCGCGGGGAAGTTCCCGCCTTCAGCCAGCCCCAGTGCGAAACGGGCGGCGCTGAATCCGAGCACCGTTACGGGAATCACCAGTAGCCAGCTTTGCGTGGTGTGTGATGCCGATGACAGCCAGTCGCCCAGTTTCGCTTCGGGAGGGATGAACTTATTCAGGGCGTGTGCCATCGCAGCCAAACTCCAGAAAAAGACCGCCAGGGCGTACCCTAATCTGACGCCCATCCGGTCTATGAGCCGGCCGGCGCCGGCGTAGCCGAAGGCATAAGCGAGTTGAAAGGCGGTAACGATGTTGCTGTAATCGATTTCGTTCCAGCCGAAATGCTTTGACAGTTCCGGCTTGAGAATACCGATGACCTGCCGGTCGATATAATTGAGGGTGGTGGCGAAAAACAGCAGCGCACAGATACCCCAGCGCGTCCAGCCGACCGATAACGCGGTCACTTCTTTATCCGTTTGGCCGTCCGTCACAAAAAAATCTCCGTTAGTGGTTCTGGCTATTCATTCGTCTGCATTGAAAAATAACTACGCGCATTGTTGTAACAGATGTCCCGTACCATACCGCCAGGCAATTCAATATCGGGAGGTATTAGTCCGTTCTCAATGTCGTTACCAAGAATGTTGCACAATATCCTACGGAAGTACTCGTGCCTCGGATAAGACAGGAAACTTCTTGAATCGGTCGTCATTCCTACAAACCGGCTGAGAAGCCCCAGGTTCGAAAGGGCTTCAATCTGCCTTTGCATCCCGTCTTTCTGGTCAAGGAACCACCAGGCCGAGCCAAACTGAATCTTGCCGGGACAGGAACCATCCTGGAAGTTGCCCGCCATCGCGGCGATAAGCTCGTTATCTCCCGGATTAAGATTGTAAAGTATTGTTTTGGGAAGTTTCCTAATGCAGTCGAGCTTGTCGAGGAACCTGGCCAATGGGCGCGAGATTTCAAAGTCGCCGATTGAATCGAAACCCGTGTCGGGACCGATTGTTTTAACCATTCGCGTATTGTTGTTCCGCAGTGCGCCCAGGTGTAATTGCTGAACCCAGCCCTTTTCGTAATCCATTAGAGCGAATTCATACATCATCGCCGATTTGAAAATCAGAACGTCTTCTTCCTTGATTTTTTTGCCTGCTCGAATCGCGGCAAATATCTTTTTAAGCCCCAACCCGGTAAAGTCCGAGGCGTAAGGGGTGTCAAGTCCGTGGTCGCTTATCCTGCAGCCGTTTATATGGAAAAATTCATGTCTTTTTCTCAACGCCTTGATGTAGTCGCGATAATCGACTATAATATCAATATCAGCCGCGGCAGCCAGTGCATCAATCCACTTGTTTAATGCGTCGGTATTCTCCGCAGCCATCGCTTTATCAGGTCGCCAGCAGGGCAGAACTGGTATTTCAAACTTGTCGGCCTTGAGTTTTTTATGGAAATCAAGGGTATCGGTCGGGTCATCGGTGGTGCAGACGCACGCCACATTTGCCTTTCGCAGCAGATTCCGGCAGGAAAATTCCGGCGAACGCAGCATTTGACTGCATTTATCGTAGATTTCTTTTGCGGTATCAGGATTGAGGAGCTCCTCGGCGATGCCGAATGTCCTTTTTAATTCCAGATGGGTCCAGTGGAACAGCGGGTTGCGGATTGTCTTCGGAACGGTTTCGGCCCATTTTTGAAATTTTTCAAAATCGGTCGCTTCGCCCGTGCAGTATCTCTCGTCGATTCCGTTGGTTCGCATTGCCCGCCACTTGTAGTGGTCGCCCGCCAACCACGCCTCGGTTAGATTTTTGAACTTATAGTCCTCGGCAATCAATTTGGCCGGCAAATGACAATGGTAATCGTATATCGGCATCTGCTCGGCGTACTCGTGATATAGAATACGGGCTGTTTTTGTTTGAAGCAGGAAATCTTCGGACATAAAAGTTTCAGCCATAGTTTATCGCCTGACCTTTCAAATATAAATGTCGAGACCCTTCCACATCAGACGTTTATGCTTCCCGTAAAAGTTATACTCCGCTAAACGCCGAAAATCCGCCATCCACCGGCACAACAACCCCGGTAACAAACTTCGCCGCGTCGCTCACTAACCAAAGCACCGTCCCCGCCAAATCCTCCGGCTTGCCAAATCGCCCCATCGGCGTATGCTCGATTATACTCTTTCCACGGGGCGTCAGTTTCCCGCTTTTTTCATCAGTCATCAAAAACCTGTTTTGCTCCGTCACGAAAAACCCCGGCGCAATCGCGTTAACCCGTATATCCTTCGAGTAATTCTGATTTATATGCACCGCCAACCACTGCGTAAAGTTGCTCACCGCCGCCTTCGCAGCCGAATACCCGCAAATCTTGGTCAAAGGCCTGAAAGCGTTCATACTCGATACGTTCAGTATCACTCCCGAACCTTTCTTCGCCATTTCTTTGCCGAATACCTGGCAGGGCAGCAGTGTCCCCATAAAATTCAACTCGAATACCCCGCGAATCGCCTCCGCTGGCAAATCGAAAAACGCCAAATTCTCCGACGTCGTCGCGTCTTTTTTATTGCCGCCCGCGCCGTTTATCAGGATATCCACCTTACCGAACTTCACGACAATCTTTTTATTCGCTGCCTCCAATTGTCGTTTGTCTAATACGTTACACTTCACCGCGATTGCTCTGTCCTCTGTCCTCCGTCCGCTGTCTTCATTTATCTCATCCGCGATTTTTTTTGCCGCTTCTAAAGACAAATCCATCACCGCGACTTTTGCCCCCGCGCAGGCCAGTGCCTTCGCCATTTGGCTGCAAAGCACCCCGCCCGCACCTGTTACCGCCGCCACTTTACCCGTCAAATCAAATAACGCTTTCATAATTTATCCCCGAATTTAGTCGATAAAAATCGGCTTAATGTGCCTCTGATAAATATTCTCAGTTACATTCGGCCCGATTATACGTTCACAGTTAGCTACCGCATCGGTAAATTCTCTTCCCATTTCCGCCGCGACCTTGTACCCGACGTGCAAAAGCTGTCTCAAATCCGGATTATATCGTCCGCAGGACTGGTCGTGCCGCAGCGCCTCCGCGAATCGCTTCCCGTTCCACTCCGCGACCACTTCAGGACTCGGCAACCTGCTCTTATCGATATCAATCACCGTAGCGTATGGCTTCGTCAGCTCATCCATCCGTGAAAATGCCTCCGCGTAAATCTGTTTCGCAACCCTCAGCCCCTCGCCTTCCGCAATCGCCAGCCCCGCAAGCTCCTCAAGCCACGTTGTCCCCGCCGTCTTGACGTGAAGCCCCGCGTCAAATTTCCTGATGGCCTTGTTCATCGCCGCGTATATTGAAAACTTGTCGCTGCCTGAATGAACGCTCAATTTGAGGTTCTTAGGCAGACCAAACTCTTCAACCGCATACGCAATGACTGCCAAATCCTGCTCGAATTCCCTCGCGAACCGCTCGATGTCGCCGACGTAATCGACTCCCTTGTTGAACCTGCCTGAAAACTTCGGTGCAATCGTCTGGACAGGAATTTTTTCCTGTGCCGCGGCGGCCAGAATGAAAAACAGTTCCACGGGCGACTGAGGCGTATCCGTCTCATCCATTGACATCTCGACAACGAAATTTCCCACGCCTTTTTTGGGTACGATGTGCCTGTATAATCGGCTCGCCTCTTTCACCGCCCACAGGTACTTGTTCGCTATCGCCCTCACTGAATCCTCAGTAGCAATCAGGTTCCCTTCAATCCCAGGCACGGACAAACCGTCGATATATTTGACGCATCCGTCGATAAAGTTATCAATATTTTCCTTCTCTGTCGACTGACCTATAAAATCGGCGACATCAAGCGTAAAAAAGTCGCTATATTTAATAAACCCGCTAACGTTACCGAGATTTATATGGTCTGCGTCAACGAAATACGCTTTTTCCCAAAGCATTGCTTTCATTGCCTCATCCGCCTCCGCGCGAACCGCCGCCGGCTTTGTTCCGATTATCGTATGCTCGCGATGCGACTTGTTCCAGACAGGTGTTACCTCGACGCCGGCCTTGCCTGCCTCAATCATCGCCGCCAGTTGTGCCTTGCCCTGTCTGCTGAACCTGTCTCCAATCCCGAATGAATATTTGCCCAAATTCATAGATAACTCGGCAGTTTCTTCTCCACCCATTTTTTTGCTAACCGCACATAAACAGGCAATCCATCTTTTCCGACCGTTATCGGCGCTTCGCCTTTAATCAATGGCCCGATATATTTGCGACACGCCTCGGTAATATGATTGCCCTTTTCGTTTATGAACTCCTTCGGCACTTTTTTTTCCCCGTTTGCCACGTCTTTCAGTTCCGCAAACCCCGTTGTGCACTTGTATTTCGCGCCTTTTTCACGCACTAAGGTTATCATTTTCCCGTTGACCCCGCTCATCGCCGCCTTCACCGCATGCTTACCGCACATATATGCCTCGTTGATATCGGTAAGCGACGCGAAGTGCATCGCGCTTCTTTGCTGTGTCCCTAATTTATTCCAGCGTGCCTTTATCCCCGCCTCTTTTTCGATTATCGTTTTCAGCATCTCCGCCACCCCGCCCAGTTGCGCGTGCCCGAAGGCGTCATTGCCGAACCCTGCGGTTTCCGCGGTAATGTAATTGCCTTTCTCGTCTTTGAGTCCTTCGCCCACGATGATAAACACTCTGCCGAATTCCCTGTAAACTTCTTTAACGTCCCTGACTAACTGCTCAAACGTAAACACCGCTTCGGGCATATAAATAAGATGCGGCGCGTCCTGTGGTTCTCTTGTCGCCAATCCCGATGCCGCCGCAATCCATCCGGCGTTTCTTCCCATCACCTCAACGATGCTGCACGTATCGAAAGTCGATAACGCCTCATTGTCCCGCCCAGCCTCCATTGCGCAGGTCGCCACGTATTTCGCCACACTCCCGAATCCCGGACAATGGTCCGTATATGCCAGGTCATTATCAATCGTCTTCGGTATCCCGATGCAGACAAGCTCATAGCCGCGTTGCGCCGCTAATTTATTCACCTTGTCCGCCGTATCCATCGAGTCGTTGCCGCCCGCGTAGAAAAAATATCGTATCTCATGCGCCTTGAAGACATCCAGCACCCGGTCGAAATCCGATTGTGCCTGGTCTAAGGATTTGAGTTTGTATCTGCACGACCCCATCGCCGCCGCGGGTGTCCGCTTTAATGCTTCGATTACCGATGCCTTCTCTGCCGATACGTCAAATATCCCTTCTTTCAAAACACCTAATATGCCATCGTGTGCCGCCAATACCCTGCCTATCTTTTTCGTTTTCGCCGCCTCCTGAATCACCCCGCACACGCTCGAATTGATTACGCACGTCGGCCCCCCCGATTGTGCTACTATCGCGTTCGCCTTCACCATATTCGTTTCTTCTCCAAAAACACCAAAGCCACAGATTATCCGCCCTGTGGCGGAGATAGAATTTTACTGATTTTTTACCACTCCCGCAAGGGACGGCTTATGCCGGAAGGCACGAAGACACAAAGTAAAATCTTGGTGTTCTATTGTTTTAATTGTAGGGTATGCTTTTATCCGCATCTAAAACATTTTGCGCTTTTTTGCAGCAATTTTTGAAGTTACGCTGTTCGCAATTCTGCGCCAATGGATTCAGTCAGCGATTTTAGAATGTTGGCCTGGAAGCCGTCAACCGTCTCGTGGGTCAGTGTACCATCTGCGTCGCGGAACCATAATGAAAGCGTTACGCTCTTTTTGCCTTCGGGTATGCTTTTGCCGCGGAATATATCAACAAACTGCAATTCCTCTAATTCAGCAGGGGCCTTCTTATTTACGCCGGCTTCGATATTCGCCCAGACAACGTCCTCGTTTACCAATAGCGACAGGTCTCGTTTTATCGCGGGGAATTTGGGCAATTGCTTCACTTTTATTGAGCCGGCATGAAGCGAGAGTAATTGTTCGAGGTCTAACTCCGCTCCGCAAATCGTTGTGTGTTTGAAATCGAATCTATCAAGGACTTGCTGCGACGCCATACCGACTAAGCCGACTTGCTTGTTGTTGATGATGGCTTTTACGCCCGCCTGTGCCCAGTTAATTTCACAGGGCTCAAATTTGACCACCGCGTCCGCTGCTAAAGTTTTCAAAAGCCCATCGACAACGCCCTTGATGTCCCTGAAATCGCTGTCGCAGGTAATCGTCAGGCGTGTCTTTTCAATGGGTAATTTTCCTGCTTCTGCCGGGATATATGTGTCTGCTATCTCGAAAAGCCGGCAGGGGGTGTTGCCTACGTTGTGATTGGTCTTGATTACGCCAAACAGTGAAGGCAAAACGCTTTGCCTGAGAAGATTCGTTCCCGTTCTCGTAACGTCCTTGACTGATAAGTGCCGTTTATCTTCGTTTTGAGCGAATAGCTCCACGTCCCTGCTGTCGATGAAGCTGATTGTTACCGTCTCGTAAAAGCCGCATCCCGTAAGGTATGTCCCTATCGCGTCGATTGTCTTTTTGCGTGTATCCGTCGGCGAAACCTCAATCGTTATCGCGTTTTCTGTTGGTATCTTGTCGTAACCATATACGCGGGCGACCTCCTCAATCAAATCCGCCTCACGGTAAACATCGCTTCGCCACGTTGGCACCGAGCAGATTATCTGTTCGCCATTTTGCTGTGGTTGGAAACCCAATCTTGTCAGAATCTGGATTACCGTGTTGTTCGGTACATCGATACCAAGCAGTTTTTTCAATCGCGCCAACCGCAGCGTCGCCTGTTTTGGTTTTGGCTTTCCCGGATATGCGTCGATAACGCCTTTGGCTGCCTTGCCGCCCGATACCTGAATCATCAATTGAGAGGTTCGCTTCGATGCCCAGTCGATATTTTCGATATCCACGATTCTGCAAAACCGAAACGCCGCCTCCGAAGGCAGCGACAAATTGCGTGACGTTGTCCTCACGCTCAATGGCGAGAAAAATGCGTCCTCAAGCAATACTGTCGTTGTCGCGTCGCTTACTTCCGTATCAAGTCCTCCCATAACACCCGCCACCGCCACCGGATATTTCGAATCAGCGATTACGAGCATATCGGGAGTCAATTCGCATTTCGAGCCGTCGATACTGATGATTTGCTCGCCTGCGTTTGCCTTTCTGACGATTATCTTTCCGCCAAATAATTTTTTGTAATCAAATGCGTGCGGCGGCTGGCCCGTCTCCATCATCGCGTAGTTCGTCGCGTCAACGACGTTATTGACGCTCCGCATCCCAATTGCCTCAAGCCGTTTGCGCATCCAGTCAGGCGTCGGTCCAACCTTGACTCCCTCGATGATTCGAGCCGTATAACGCGGGCACAGCCCCGGCTCACAAATTTCAACGCTCGCGAATTCCGACGCTGGCTTCGATGATTCCGCCAATTCGACCTTCGGCAGTTTCAATTTCTTACCCGTCGCCGCGGCAAGCTCTCGCGCGACGCCGATATACCCAAGGCAATCGCCCCGGTTGCTCGTTACCTCAACATCGATTATCGCGTCATTGTCGAGCTGCTCGATACCCTCGTATGGGAACCCGCGATTGCTTAGAATCTCCGCGACCTCCAGTGCCGAGAGCTCGATATCAACATAATCCTTAAGCCAGCTTAATAGAACTTTCATAAGTCAAATAAGGTAACCGGTGAACGAAATACTGTCAATGAAATTGAATTGCTTTCCCTTAGCGAAGAAACGCTATCTCTCGCCGTCTTCGGTCCTCAGTCGTCTGCTTGCCCTATGTAGCATTAGCGAAGGAGGGTCTTCCGTCTTTTACTCTTTCTTTGGTATGCAGACACATTCTTCCGCCGGTTCGCCGCAACCGCTGCAAACCCCGTCCTCTATCGGCGCCCCGCATAGCTCGCAGGGCGAACATCCGCAGGTCTGACACATATTGCACGTCCTTATTTTATTTTTATTGTTTAACGTTTACCGCCTTGCGAATCCCGTAACTCGTCGCAATCATCGCGTCCGCCTGTGGCAACTGCTGACGCGGTATAACCACTGTCGGGTTATCCAGCTCGAATTCCACGACGTCGTATTTTGCGCCCGGGTTTAGCTTCTGTGCCATGACGATGTCGCTTAATCGGCTGATGGGCATACCATTAAATTTGCTCACGACAATCTGGGCCAGGTCGGTATAACCGAGGTTTATCTGCGCGGGCAAAACATAGCTCAGTATTACAATCTCCCTTCGCTGGGCCGTCGGCTTAAACGCCATATCCTTGAAGTAATGCAGCAAATGAGGCGTAACCTTGCCTTCCCAGTCCTTGCCCCAGTTCGTCATGAATGGCCTCGTCAGCTTCTGAAAAACAAATCCGCCCGTAACCACGTACTCCGGCTGCTCTCCGTATTCGTAGTAGGGGACAAGCATTTCGCCAACGCCGAAATTTTTCGCCTGTACGTGCAACTGCTGTTTAGCCCCGTCGCGCCATATATCAAAAACAATATCGTCGCCGACTTTGTGGCTTGTGATTAAATGATGGAACATTATGCGGTCGTATGCCGGGTACTGGAATTTGCCGTATGCGTCAATCTCTTTACTGTCGATTGTGAGAATCACGTCGCCCGCCTTCAGCGAATCGCCTGTCCCAAGCGAAGTCGAGGGGCTGCCCGTGCCTATGTTATACACGCTCGCAACCTGCACGCCGTTTTTCATCGTCGCCGGCATCTTGAGATACGCTCGCGTCGTCGGGTCCAGAAGTGATTCGGTCGTGAACCCTACTGCAGGCACTCCGGGATAGTTGCCGTCCTTCGCCCTGGCAAGGAAGTTGTTGATTATCGCCGCCGGCACAAGCCCCGCCTTGTTGGTGCCGTCGTTCCAGCAGGCGATTCCTATAGGCATTGAGACCTCGCAGTAAAGTTGCCCTATGCCCGTTTCCTGCGATGTGTTCGTAACTATCAAATTCAAAAAATATTCGTATGAAACCGTCGAACGCGCCATTTCCGCCCGGTCCATATATCCCTGTCCCGTGGTTATCTCTCCGTTCGCGTTGAGCCAGTAATAGTTCAGCTTCGCTCCCCGCTGAAACTTGTCTTCGAATCTTATTGGCTTCAACGGTTTTTTCATCGCGTTGGGCTCGAGCTCCAGCAGCGCAAGGTCCATTTCGTAATCGATTGTCTTTATCGTTGCCGGTATATATTCGTTTTGTCCCGACACTTTCGCCTGGATTAGTTTTGCGTCCGTCAGGTTCCACGCTGGCGTTATCACCTGGTATGGCCCTGTCGCGCAGCCAACTCCGCTTTTCTGCTGAACCTCTGTATTCTTCCACGGCCGTATCTGGTCATACCCGTATGATGAAATCTCCAGATATACAATCGACCCCTTCATCGCCTCGCGCGTCTGGTCCTCTCCCGCTCTCGCCGATGTTCCCGCCAACCACAAAGACACAAAGACACAAAGTGAAATTAATAATTTAGAATGTAGAATTAAAACTCTGGGGTCACATCTCATAATTCTAAGTTCTTCATTCTTCATTCTTAATTCTAAATTCATTCTCATTGCTGCACCTCCCTCTTATTGGAACCAGTCGAAGGCAGCATCGTCTGTTGCGGTATATCATATTTTGTGAGTATTTTCGCCTGCTGTGCGTGCGCCTCTTTTGCGTCCAGTATTAGCGGCCGGTCAATCCCCATAAACGTAATCGTGTAATAACCCTCAGGCGGCTTATCGAACGCCTTCCACACGTCCGCAAGCCCCTCGATTGTTGTCCCGTTTATGCTCTCGACCACCTGGCTCGTGAATTCACCCGCATACGCGTTTATCTCATCCGGCATTATCTCCGAAAGCACCACGTATTCCTTTCTTGCCCTGTCCTCGTTTAGCTTCATCGAATCCCGGAACAGGTACCGCAGCTCAAACGGCGCATCTTTAATCCATTCAGCTCCCCATGTTTCAAGATAATTGCGTGTCGCAGGCACAAAAACAAGCCCCGCGAAACAAACGTATTCCGGCTCGATATCGTATTGCCTCGCGAATTCGAAAACAGGCCTGTTCAGCGCAATCGTCGCCGTTGCTTTTGTAAGTTTCCCGTCGCGGTAAAATGCAAGCTCTACCGTTTGTCCTATTTGTTTGCTTTCCACGACCTCCGACATATCGAGCTTCAACCCGTATATTTCCACTCTCCCGTCGTTGTCGATTGCGTACTGGTCAATCTGCGTTAGCACATCTCCCGTTTTCAAAATCGATTCGACCGAGCTGTGCATTATCGTATCAATCACAACTATACCCTGCTGGTCCGCCGGCACTTTAAGATAATCCTTGTATGCCGGGTTATGCAGCCCAGGGTACCGCATCACGCCTAATGACCCGAACCCGTCGTATTTGCCGTCATTTATGTCTGTCAGGAAATGCCTTATCACTGTCGTCGGAATCATATACCCGATGTTATCCGCCTGCCTCAGCCCCTGGAACGCCACGCCCACAACCTTGCCGTCCTGTATAACAGGCCCGCCGGAGTTACCCGGGTTAATCGCCGCGTCCGTCTGAATCACAAGGTGCGAATCCGTCCCCGTGTGCGAATATGTGTCCACCTGTATCCGCGAGACGATGCCCTTTGTTACGGATATGCGTCTGCCTCCCATCGGGAATCCGTATGTCTCGACCGCCGTGTTTACGCTCGGCAGTTCCGCCAGCTCAAGCGCTTTTGTGTCATCAAAAAAGCTCTTGTCTTCAACCGCCAGTAACGCCAAATCGCAGTCGTGCCCGATGAATGCCACCTTCGCGGGATACCGTTTCGCCACGCCTTCTTTTTGAAGCTCAATGTATTTGTTGTTGCTCACGTTGTGCGCGTTGGTCAGTATTTTATTATCCCCGATGATAAACCCCGACCCCACTCCCTGCGCAATCGCCTTCGGCTTCCACGGCGTTACAAAATCGAATTCCTGCCCCGCGCTGCGTATCATCACTACCGATTTCTCCATCCCCTCCAACCCGCTGGCCTGGCAGATGCCGCAAACACAAATTACACAGATAAAAATCAGGAATTTGGAATTACAAATCAGGAGATGTGATTTTGAATTCTCAATTCTCAATTCTAAATTCTTTATTCCCATCGCTTAATTCTCCGGACATATCAGTATCGCTTATTACGAATACCACGATGATACAGATGCTACCACGATGCGCAAACAATTACAACGACCTTCCGCGCGTAACGCGGCAGGTTCCGTCGTGAATGTATAAACGGGCTATTTCCGGCGTCTGCGGATAATTGCCGTAATACCGAGCCCGAACAATCCAATTGTTGCCGGCTCAGGAATTTGTGTCCCAGTCAGTTCAAAATTATCGAACGCCAATTTGCCACTGCCATGGTTGTCGAAGTCATTGAACCGCAGCTCTACGACCGACTGGTTCTCAATAGCGTCTAAGCTGGCAAGTGAATACGAGAAACTGAGGAATCCTGAACTTCCTCCGGTGATTGGTGTATTGTTCAATATATTTGTCCACGCATCCGTGTCATTGAGCCGATAATCAATATCGAATGAGTTGGTCTTGGAGCTCCACGCTTTGTAATCGAATCGCAAGCCGATATCGGTCCAGCCGGTCGTATTGAGAGTAACAATCCATCTGGCGTTGTCGCCGCTTACCTTTATCTCATCCCATCCTGCCGACTGACCCGCTGCATGTAAAACGCCCGCTGCGTCCGTGTATGCCACGCCGTCCTTGCCGTCCGGGTCAAGTGTTCCGCCCGAAAGCACTAATGTCGGCGCTACAACCAGGTTTTCAGCCGTTGGATTTGTGGTGTAACCGGCGGCGTTGGGACCAAAATCCCATATTGCCATTTGCTGGGAGCCAGACGCCGAAACAACGCCGATTCCCAACAGTACCAATGCTACAACTATTCTTCTCATTCTCTCACCCTTTCCTTATTGGTTAGTAAAAAAACGACGCACCACTACTCCTAATGCGAATCTAATTCCACCTTCTTCTGGTGTGGCCCTATAATAACACTCTCCCCAAGCCCCTGTTTATTATATAACAGCGATTACCCAAAATCAAGTAAATTAACCAAGATACTTGGGATAGAAACCCCCATATTAACAACAATTGGGGCTTCATTACAAATTACACCCACCCCGTAAAGCTATTTTGATGGCAACTCCTACGGGTTTATATTCCACAAGTGGCTTTACCTGCAAACTCGAATCGCACCCTAAATCCATTTTTCGAAGAAAATTTAAGTTGACGGCCTGCAGGAGCGCGGTTTATACTCCTTCGATTTTTTGAACTAAAAAACGCTATGGAGGCACTATGGCTGGTGAAGTAAAAGATATTTTAAAAAACAGGGTTAACGGCAAACACTATGACCGATTAGTTGCGGTTGACCACCCTAAGATGCACCATTTCATCGCAGACGCTATCGAGCTGACAAATCCGGCTTCTGTCTATGTCTGCACCGACTCGCCGGAGGACGTAGCGCATATCCGCGCCCTTGCCGTCAAAAACGGCGAGGAAATTCCCCTCGGCATCAAGGGCCACACCTGCCATTTCGACGGCATCAACGACCAGGGACGCGATACCTTCAGCACAAGATACCTCCTGCCCGCTGGCTCATCGCTCGGCGAATCGCTCAAATCCGTCGAAAAACAGGCAGGCACCAAAGAAATTCGCGACCTCCTTAAAAACATTATGACAGGCAGAGAAATGATTATCGCTTTTTGGACACTCGGTCCCGTCAACTGCGATTTCACGATTCCCTGCCTCCAGATTACCGACTCGCCCTATGTCGTTCACAGCGAATCGCTTCTCTATCGCCCCGGCTACGAACAGTTCAAAAAACTCGGCGAAAACCACGGTTTTTTCAGGTTTCTCCACTCCGAAGGTGAGCTCGAAAACGGCATCAGCAAAAACTATAATCTTCGCCGCGTTTATATCGACCTCGAAGAAGAATTGGTTTATTCCGTCAATACGCAATACGGCGGCAACACCATGGGCCTCAAAAAACTCGCCCTGCGACTCGCCATCCAGAAGGCCTCACGAGAGGGCTGGCTCGCAGAACACATGTTCGTTATGGGCGCACACGGACCAAAAGGGCGAGTTACTTATTTCACCGGCGCATTTCCCTCCGCCTGCGGCAAAACCTCAACCTCGATGCTCCCGGGCCAAACCATTGTCGGCGATGACATTGCCTATTTCCGCAAAAAAGACGGCAAAATCCGTGCTGTCAACGTCGAAAAAGGCATCTTCGGCAT
Organism: Sedimentisphaerales bacterium; assembly: GCA_049516395.1. GTDB lineage: Bacteria > Planctomycetota > Phycisphaerae > Sedimentisphaerales > Anaerobacaceae > Fen-1362. The sequence goes on from JBEKTD010000003.1 coordinate 171,084, forward strand.
CATCCAGGACGTCAGCGAAAATGACGACCCCGTCATTTATAAAGTCCTCACAAGCCCGACCGAGGTAATATTCTCCAACGTCCTGCTCGACGCGAATAAAAAACCATACTGGCTCGGTATGGGTTGTGAAATACCGCCCGAAGGCACCAATTTCTCCGGCGCATGGTTCAACGGTAAATCCGATGACGAGGGCAACCCCATCCCGCCCGCTCACAAAAATGCCCGCTATACCCTCAGCATCCCTGACCTCGACAACTGCGACCCCGCACTCAATGACCCCAACGGTGTCCCCGTCGGCGGCATGGTTTACGGTGGACGTGACAGTGACACATGGAATCCGGTTGAGCAGGCCTTCGACTGGAACGAAGGAATCATTCTCAAAGGCGCGGCCCTCGAATCGGAAACAACAGCAGCGACTCTTGGCAAGCAGGGTGTCAGAACATTCAATCTTATGTCAAATCTCGACTTCGTTTCGATACCGCTCGGCAAATATGTCCAAATCAATCTCGATTTTGCCAAAGGCGTCAAAAAGCCGCCCCTTATCTTCTCCGTCAATTACTTCCTCCGTGGAAAAGACGGCAAATACCTCAATACTATGGCAGACAAGCTCGTCTGGATTCTCTGGGCGGAGCTTCGCGTCAATGGCGATGTCGATGCAATCAAAACGCCGACCGGCTTTATACCCTTATATGAGGACCTGGCCCGGCTGTTCAAAAAGCATCTCAAAACCCAGTTCACAAAGGACGATTACGAAAAACAGTTCACGATTCGTGTCCTCGAAAACCTCGCCAAACTCGACCGTGTCGAGAAGGTTTATCGCCAGAAAGTTCCCGATACTCCCAAAATTCTGTTCGATACCTTTGCCGAGGCCAGAAAACGCTTCAAATCTGCCGCCCAGCAGCATGGGGATTATATTTCCCCCTTCGAACTGCTTGGTAAGTAGGGGGCTGATGGCCTTTGCCGCCTAATGACCGTTTTCATACGGGCTTTGTAGTATATTGAATTTGGCCTTAAAATAGCATCGCTTGTCCTCTATTTTGCCATCCACTTGAATAATCGCTGCCCTTTAGCCGTAACCTCTTGTGGCAAAAGAAGTTAGCTGTTTTTGGGCTGCTTTTAGACCTCAAGCTTCGACTTGCCTATCATGCCAATTTTGCTTGTTCCGCGTTTAATCTGGGCTAAAAAAACAAAAAGTCCTATAATTCTTTTGACTTTGCTCTTTAAGTAACGTATAATAAGATATTGAAGAAGAAATGGGAGAGAGTGCCCTCATCTTCACGCAGGGTATTCTCGCCAAAATCGTGTTTTTGCAGCGGTGCAAGGGTTAATGTGTCTGCACTGGAGATGGGGCGATAAGTAATGAAGGAAAGTTCGCGCAAGGTGCCTCCTGGCGCAAAAGAGCTAAGCTTCCAGGATGGAAGCGGCAAGCACGGACAGCAGGATTCTGCGTCTATGCCGCCATTTTATACTCGCACACATAATCATTTTCTCGGCAGTTCCGCCGCGTTCAACTCCGTAATGGAAGTTATCAGGGCTATTGCCACCCGCGAATGTCCGGTTATTATTACAGGCGAAACAGGCGTCGGCAAGGAAATGGTCGCCCGCCAAATTCACTCATCGGGCAGCCGCGCCCGCCGCGTTTTTGTCCCCGTCGATTGCACTACCCTTACAGGCCAGTTGTTCGAAAGCCAGTTATTCGGTCACGTTAAAGGTGCATTTACAAGTGCTGTTGACAGCACGCTCGGTTTCTTCAGGGCAGCCGATGGCGGCACGATTTTCCTCGATGAAATAAGCGAAATTCCCCTCGAGCTTCAGGCAAAGCTCCTCCGCGTTCTCCAGGAACGCCATGTAACGCCCCTCGGTTCTGCTAAAACATTCCCCGTCGATGTCAGAGTCCTCTGCGCTACCTGCAAAGACCTGCAGGATATGGTCAAAAAGGGTACGTTCCGCTCAGACCTCTATTACCGCCTCGATGTTGTTCGGCTTGAGGTGCCCCCTCTTCGTCATCGCAAAGAAGATATCCTCGAGTTGGCCGAGTACTTCCTCAAAAGCCAGTCGGCCTTCTACAACGAGCCGCCCAAAACATTCAGCGAATCCGTCAAACGCCTTCTGATTAACTACGCCTGGCCCGGCAACGTCCGCGAGCTTGCCAATGCTATCGAGCGTGCTTACGTCCTCACCGAGGGCCCCGAAATCCAGCCCGCCGTAATGCCTTTCGAAATCATAATAGCTGATTCGCCTTCTTATCCCAAAGACCAGTTGCCGACTCTCGATGATGTAAAGCGCAGGGTCATTAACCAGACCCTCGAATACACCAAAGGCCGGAAAATCGCCGCCGCAAGAATCCTCGGCATCGACCGCCGCCAGCTCAATCGTCTTATAGACAAATTCCGCATCCCCGCCGCCGAAGCCGACGATAACGCAAAATAATGTTTTCTGCTTTTCCTCATCCCACACGAAGCGAAGCGTAGGGCTCGTTTCGGAAATCATCAATCAGCAATTATAAACGAGTTGTTTCTGCGTTCTTCGCGGCCTCTGTGGTAATTTTTTTGTACCTTTTTGTGGCTAAATAAAAATACGTGTCATCAATCGACGCCGCAAAGGCCTATAATGATGCCGCTCTTAAATATCACGGCGAGTTTGCTTCTTTGAATTTCCCCATTTTAACAAAGTCCCCGCAAAGCCCAATTCCTTTGCGTTTTTTGCGACAATGGATTATAATCACTTTGGGCTGTATAGCTCGTTTAGTTAAACCTGTTCGGCTGCGTTCGGAGCGCGTCGTCGGCCGGACCAGGGTTGCGATTAATGTCGAAAAAAGGTGGAAAATGCCGATAGCGACATTTTATTTTCAACTGCACCAGCCGTTTCGGCTGCACCCGTCAAGGGAAAAGTTCGTCTGGGACGAGATGAACAAGGAGGTATTTGAAAAGGTCTCCCACAAATGCTATCTGCCCGCAACAATGATGTTCACAAAACTCATCGAGGAAAATCCCAGCTTCAAAATTACATTCAGCATGTCCGGCACGTTCCTCGAACAGGCAGAAATGTATAAACCCGAAGTAATTACCTGCCTTCAGCAGTTGCTTACCGCGGGCAAAAGCAGAAATCAGGTCGAGTTCCTCGAAGAAACTTATTATCACTCCCTTTCCAGCTTGTTCGCCGACGTGCACAGGCAGGAATTCAGAGACCAGGTCGCCCTCCACAGGGGCAAAATGGAAGACCTCTTCGGCATCAAGCCCGCCTCTTTCAGAAATACCGAGCTGATGTTCAATAACGATATCGCCTACGTCGTCGCCGATATGGGATATAAGGCGATGCTCTGCGAGAAACGCAACGATATGTTCGGCCGCAAAAACGGCAAACTCGTCTCACCCAACGCCGTCTTCCGCGCTAAAACAGGCAATCTCATCGTCATCCCCAGAAACAGGGAGCTATCCGACGACATCGCGTTCAGATTTCCGCATACGCCTGTCCCCGCCGAGCTTTATGCCAAAAACATTGCCGAAATCGACGGCGAAGCCGTCCTCCTCGGCTACGACTATGAGCACATCGGTGAACATATCTGGGAAGACAAAGGCATCTTCGAATTCTGGAAAAAGCTCCCCAGCGAGTTGGCAAAATACGAAAGCGTCAGAATGGCAAACCCCACCGAGGTTGCCGAACTGTTCAAAATTGCCGATTGTCCCACTGTCGATATCCACGGCTTATCGACCTCCTCCTGGGCAGACGCCGCCAGAGACACCTTCGGCTGGTTGGGCAATAATACCCAGCAGGAATTTTTCTCCCGAATTCAATCCCTCGAAAAAAAGGCCAAAACCGCGGGCGGCGAGTTACAAACCAAATGGCGACACCTCACCACCTCGGACCATCTCTATTTTCTCCACGAAAGCACCGGCTCAGACCAGGCAGTCCACTCCTATTTCAGCCCTTACGGCACAATCAGCGAAACAGTCCGAACTATCACCGACAAGCTCTGGATGCTCGCCAGGTCTCTCGAAAAATTCACTATCCTGAAAAAGTACACCCGGACACCTGTCATAATCATCAGTCCTGAAACTGACCGCCTGCCCACCAAGGGTCTGGGCGATTTCGCCCAATACGTCTCCGGCAAATCAGGCGGTATGGGCGAAGTAGTTGCCGCCTTATGCAGGGGGCTTTCGAACAGGGGCGTCAAGACCTACATTATCACGCTCAATCTCCAGAGAAAGTTTATGGAGCATTCGGGGATGAGCAAAGAGGAGTACATCGAGAACTTATACCACCTGCCCCGCGACAAGATAAAATTTGTCGATTCCTCCCTCTTCGAAAATTATATGAGCGCCTACGATGGCGACCCCCGCGCGACCGCCGCCGAGTTCCAGAGGCAGATTAAACGCTTCCTCATCGGTGAAATCCTCTCAAAGCACGAGGGCAGGGGAATCATTCATTCCCACGACTGGATGGCGGGCGGCATCATCACCGCCTTCGCAAAGCTCCGCAGCATCCCCGTCCTTCACACTTTACATAACAGCCATACGGGGTATATACCGCTGGAGATGTTTGGCGGGGTGAATTTGAGCGAGCTGTGGAGCAACTTATACGTCGCCAGCGACTTCGGCAGGGAGTGTGTGGATTGCCAGGCCAGCGCGATAAAAAATGCGGCGCTGGTAAATTACGTCGGCGACCGGTTCCTCTTTGAAACAATCAATGATTACTTCTTAGACAGAAACTTCATACCGTGGAGCGTCAGGAAAGAAACCAAAGCCAAATACCGATACGGCTGCGCATTTTCAATCCCCAACGGGATATCGCCCTCGGTGTATCCGGAAAACCAGGAAGAAAACGCGGAGGTTGATAAGCCGGGACTCGCGAAAACATTCGGGCTAAACGACCACGTTATCGAAGCGAAAAAGCTCAATCTGGTCAAATTCCAGAAGAAAACCGGTCTGAAAGTTGACCCGGAAGCGATTCTGCTGTATTGGCCAAGCCGGCTGGACCGCGTTCAGAAGGGAATCGAGCTGCTCGAGGATATCGCTTTGAGGTTTGTAATCGAGCATCCGGATGTTCAAATCGCGGTCGTCGGCAACCCGGTCGGCGACGACAGGAGCGACGCGGATATCCTGGGGAGAATCGCGTGCGCATCGGGCGGGAAAATCACCTATTGGCCTTTTAATGATGACCTCAGCGCGCTGGGCTACGCGGCGGCAAGCGACGTATTCGGGGCATCCCTGTATGAGCCGTTCGGGCAGATTGATTTGGTGGGGAACCTATTCGGCGCGACAGCAACCAACCGCAATACGGGCGGGTTTCATGATAAGATTGTACCTTTACAGTTGAGGAAAATGGGCGGGGCGGAGGATGTGGGCAATGGGGTGCTGTTCGAGAATTACGACGCGGGCGGACTGTGGTATGGGCTGGAGCTGACCGTGCAGAATCATCGGTTCTTCAGGAAAGACCAGCAGGAGTGGGAAAAACAGGTGAAAAGAATTATGAGAGACGCCCGGAATAACTGGGGCCTTAATAAAATGATGGCTGGGTATCTTGGGGCGTATGAGAGAATACTCGGCTACCCGGTTGTGTAGTCAGCGGACAGCGTTCAGCGTACAGCGGACAGTTCAACTTCAAATCAAAAAGCAAAAGGTAAAAATAACTGGGGCCGGAGTTAATTTTGTCGCGAAAATTGAAACAAAAAACAGGTGGCTGTCCCTCTCGGTTCCCGGTTGATTGAAATGAGCCCAACAGACCAAATTATCCCGGTCGTTTGCCAGTGAACTCGCCGCAGGAATCAAATACTATCATCCCGCCGTAAGGTGACTTTCGATTCCGCCAGACGAACGGCGGGCGAACTGCGAATTTCCACTGTTTATTCTTGCACTGGCTAAAATCCGTGTTATAATCGATAATTATCAGTTCGGTGGCTTCCTACATGTGCAACAACCAAGCCGATAAAGCGTTTTGTAGAAAAAATATGAGGAGGCAAAATGGCTGACGAGCAAGCTAGGTTAAAAATTGTTACAGATGAAAAGCAACACTACCTTACTGAACTGCTGGACTACAACAAACGCTTGGATCGTACCGTCTCGCTTTATATCAGTGCTGTGTACGCAGCTATTGGCCTTCACGCAACAGGCAAGCTCGATCTTTCCGCATTAATCCTTTCCAAGGACTACCATTCTGTATGGATCGCGTTCCTGTTCATATTCCTTAATGCGTGTATCGTGTTGCATGGTATTGCGCAAAGTAGTTGGTGCATGTCTATAGCTAAGTTTATTCATCTTAAGTTAGACTGCGAATTGCTGCCAATGACGGGGAAAAATGTTCCAATCGACAGGTGTAAGAAAAGCACACTTCACGATGTCGATGTTCTCGGTTGGGATGATTGGAGAGGTGAAATTAAAGGCGTGGCAATTAACGCCAGGACCGGCGTTTTCATTCTTTGGGCATTCCTCATATTGACTATTTCTGTTTGTTCGTTGACACTCGTCAATGTTCCGCTCCTCCTGAAGCAATCTGCCGTTCTTGGGTATCCCGCTATTGCCATCTTGATTCTTATTCATGGATTTATCTCCTTACAGGCGGTCTGGTATTTCATTTGCTGTCAACATTATCATGATCGCGATGTAATTTTTCAACCAATAAAAGTTTGGAGTTTCGCCTTAGTCTTGACAGTTGTTTTCGTTGGGTTCTGCTGGTATGCAGCTACTCACCATCTATAGGAGAAAACGAACAATGGAAATACAACAAGCACTACTTCAGGAATTCGTTTCCCGCAAGGAACAGGTACTAAATCTAGAGATGCGGCTGTTTCTACTTGTCCTAGCCATCGAAGCATTCTTTGTTCTCATCTATGTCTTTAACCTGGCCAGGATTCGCCAAAGTTCCGGTTTCGCGCTGGCCTCCACGTCGGTCTACTTCGTCCTTTTCTTTGAAGTGATTGCCATCAATGGCAAGATGGGCCTCATTTCCATGTACCTCCGGCAGATGGAGCAGCATATGGCAGGTCTTGGGTATATTGGGTTGGTATGGGAATCGAAAGCGTTGGACATGATCATATTCCGCCCAGGCAACGCCTTTACGCTGCCCGCCGGACTAGTGATACTGTTACTTCTTGGGCAGACACTCTTTGTGACGTATCTTCAAGTCAGCCACTTTACCTGCTCTGCAAGGGCTAAACTGCTTCTGAACATGGTTCTCGCTGTCCTCCTCATCTTGCTTGTTGCAAAAACGGTTAGCGTGGATTTTCACAGGAAACTTCCGCAAGTATTTGGCGAAGGAAACGAGATTCGGACAAGCATTGACGGAGGAGGGGTGCCCGCCAAAGACATGCGAGTGCAGGCAGGCGGATAAGGAAGTTGGAAAATAAAACGGGGCCGGAGTTAATTTGAGAGCGAAGCGAGGAGCTGGGAATCGTGGCTCGTGACTTGTGGCTCGAAAAAAACTAGGCGGGGAAAAACGGCTGCTGGTCACATTATTTCCTTTTTTCCTAAGCAATAGCATTCACAATTTACAAGCAGGCTACGGCTTTTAACATCTTTGTGTGTTTATTTTCATTAAACTTTAATCCATCAAAGGCAACGCGTTGAATTTGGTTTTTATTCAAATCTTGTTCTATTTTCTTCATCCAATCAAGCGACAGCAAGCCGCAATTGAACAACCTCATTTGTCTATCATACGTATAGTTATTTTTTAGTATTTCTTCTATGTCACTCCACATAGCTTTGTTAACCATCGATGAAAGCATAATAGCGTCTTCGTAAGCTATCTGGCCTAAAATGCAAGCCTTGAACACTTTGCCAATAAAGGCTGCTTTTTCCATCTGGTCGGCCTGTTCGATAATAAGAAGAATATTTTGCTCAAAATACCGTTCATCTTTACAGTTTTCTTCTATAAACTTCTCCCGTTCCCACGGACTCGTATCAGCAACTTTTTGCAAGAAAAGTAACAATTTACTGAAATAGATACTGTCTCTGATGCCACAGGCGACCTTAGAAAGGTTCACAATTGTGCTTATTATTGGAATATCCTTTACAAGGCCCTCTTTAAGCATTGAATCAATACCCAGTTCAATGTAGTCCTGCGCCAAACCTCTAAGTCCTTCCATTTTTAAGGTCTTAATGAGTTTGCCGGCTAATCCAATATTTTCGATTTGTTTTTTCATGACTTTTTAAGGGCGGCCATTTTGGGCTTCAATATTTTTGAAATCATTGGCAATTGTAAATATAGCGCTAACAGCACCAAAAGCTGCTGTTTTAGAAATGGTATCCTTTGAACTCTCCTCTCTTTCTAAGTGAACAAGATTTCTAAAATGCCGCACTGAATCCGATAAACAGCTGGTCGCAGATCTTAAATTGTTGTCGCAGGCAATAATATAATTTTCAAAGTTGTTTTTCGAGGGTTTTGAGCCTTTACTTTCTAAATATAGTCTTAATAATTCTTCAATTACGCCGCCGGCAAGAAGTGTTGCTGGCTTATAAAAATTGTTTTTGACCAATATATAAGATTGTTCGATATCTCGAAAAATTATCATCCTTTTATATTCATCAGTTATAAAATTTATCTTTTTGGTAAAGGTACGTTTACTAATGCCAAAATCATCGTAAATATTATCCCAAGTATCTTGAGTAACAGGTTGCAGAAAAGAAGCAGTGGTATTTTGCTGAAACATACTTCTATCCTTCCTTGTATTTTTGCCCCTTAAAGGAAAGGCGCATCTAACGTAATATTGTTCCATTTCTTCTTCAAGATTTTTATAATTCATGAATTTATCATACGCATGATGATCGTTTTGGGAAAAATATGCTTGCTTACAACCGTAATCCGTACTCGGTCTCGATGATCCCCCAAAAAACTTACCGAGATCACAAAGTAGCGTTAACGCAATTTCGGCTTCTCTCTCAGTTATGCCTGCCAAAACTGCTATTTCATCGGACGTCACTTCATTAATTGATGGATTCTTTCTAATTAAATCTTTTATAATTTCAGCAATCTTAGTGGTATGACCAAACAAAGCATTTTGGGGGTCAACATGCCATAATCCGATTAAAGTAAGATGGTTATCGCAAAGAAGCCAATAATCCATTTTATCGGGATCAAAATCTTTTGGAAGTTTTTCCCATAGATTTACTCTCAGTAATTTTACGTCTACTTTTGAAAAATTAAACTTCAGTATTTCGGTAAGCCACAGCTTTTCTGCGGGAGATAGTTTAATCTGTTTGAATTTGTATTCCATAATGTCAATTCCTGATTTTTCGGGTCTTATCTATGGAACGATTCTCTCCATGAGCCGATTCCGGCGGTTCGACATAGTTCGACCTCGCTCACTACAGGTTGCTCACCACAGGCGGTTAAATTCCTGCCATAAGGTGGGAGTATATCGGGAAAATGGGAAGAAAACAAGCCCCGATGAGATAGAAATAAATTATCTCACGGGGTAAAGTTAAGTCGTGCGCTTGGGGAGAAAATAGAGCAGTCGATAGTCCGCCGGAGGCGGGGAAACCTTTTAGAAATGTCCAATATCCAACACCCAATATCGAATGATGAAGTTAATAATACCTTCCTATCGTCCTAAGGGGTGATGTCGATAAGAATACGGTCGAGAACGGCATCGAATCGCTCATCGAGGTCGTATGTGCCATGGGCGAGCTGTTGGCGAACCCTGGTAATCTTGTCTCTGCGAGCCTTCGACAAAGAATCAATCTTTGCAGGAGTTATTTCCGGTCGTACATTATCACCAAATACATAAGCGATTGTGCTCATTATGCTTTCGCCGACCCCAGCCGACCTGCCCGTTCGTAAGGTTAAAACCGACATTTTAAGCTCCTTTGCTTAGCACAAATACTTTATCAAGGCCTTTCGGCGTTATGTGTTTCCACACCTTCAATGATGCGCTATATATAAAATAGTATCGTCCAATGATGGATATCGAGCCATGGGCAGTTTGCCTATTCGCGATGTCGCTAATGCCTATCCCCCGCCGTAGGCGGGTAGCGGAGGACAGATGACGGAAGACAGAGGACAGATAAATGTTCAATAACCAATATCCAACACCCAGTATTGAATGATGAAGTAAATTACCCTGGTATAATTTTTAGCAGTTCGGCGTTGGTGGGATATTTTCGCAGGGCAGCAGTGAGGGTATTAATAGCATCGGCGGGATTTTGGCCGGATAAACCCCTGCGGAGGTTGGCGATTTTTTTGCTATCAGCTTTGCCCCAGAGCTGCTCGTCCATTCGTGTACCCGAGGCGGGGATATCGATAGCAGGGAAAATACGCTGCTCGGCAAGCGAGCGGGAGAGGATGATTTCACTGTTGCCTGTGCCTTTGAATTCTTCAAAAATGAGCTGGTCCATTCGTGAGCCGGTATCGATAAGGGCGGTGGCGATGATTGTAACGGAGCCGCCGTTTTCGATTTTACGGGCCATGCCGAGAAAGCGGCGAGGGATTTCAAGAACACCTGCCTCAAGGCCGCCTGACATCATTCGGCCTGTGCCTGTGCCTTTGCGATTAAACGCACGGCCCATACGGGTTATGGAATCGACAAGGACGACAATATCACGGCCGCATTCAAGCTGTATTTTAATATACGCCAGAAGAATTTCAGCCAGTTCAACATGGTCGTTGATGGTCTGGTCGATTGAGGACGCGACAACGGTCGCGTCAACGACGCCGCGTTTTATCTGGGTAACTTCTTCGGGGCGCTCGTCGATGAGGAGAATGATAATTTTGGCTTTTGGGTCGTCGGCGAGGATACCTTTGGCGAGCTGGGCAAGAAGGGTTGTTTTGCCTGCCTTTGGGGGCGAGACGATGAGGCCGCGGGTGCCTTTACCCATGGGGGCGACAAGATCGACGATGCGCATCGAAAGCTCGCCTGATTTTTCAAGCTCGAACCGCTGATTGGGGGACACGGCGGTAAGCTTCTGGTAGGGGGTGCGATTTTTGAATTCCTCTACGGTGAGGCCGCAAACGGAAACGACATTTTCAAGCAGCGTAAGCCCCCGGTCAACGCGGGTAGTTGCGGTGACTTCCGCGCCTTCAACGAGAGAGCATTTATGCATCAGTGCAGCGGGGATAACCACATCGCGGGCGGCGGGCCTGAATGAACGAGCCGGGTCACGCAAAACGAAACTGCCTTTGGATGTCCTTTTAATAACGCCTGTAACAAAATCCGGCATGAGTTCTCCAGTTTATCTGCGGGAAAATAAATACACCTGATACGATTCAAACGCATAGCCATCGATCTCCATAGACCGATACCCTACAAGCATAACACCTTGCACAGCAAAAACCTATAAAAATTTACTGCCGAAGATTCGCCAAAATCGGTCGCCGTGCCGGCGACTGCTAAACCGCACCTACGCTGGACAAACTTCAGGTGAAGTGAGGAGGTTAGCGGCTTTTTTGTAAATATAAAGCGCCCGGCAGGTGCGGATTGCATCAATATCGCTAAGATCGCCGTCAGTGCCGCAGACATTGAGGAAATAATCGGCGACGGATTTGGCGACCTGATGCGATATGGTTTCGATGTATGTAAATCTGTGGTTTTGGACTTTATGAAGGCGTGAAGCTTCTGTGATGGGGTCGATGGGGTTATTTGCCAGACCTATATACCAATCGCCGTATTCGCCGCCTCCCTGGCGGATATATGCCTCTATTTGAGCAATAATTCGCTTTTCGTTACTCATTGTTTTATCCAGTATATATGTTATTTTGCCAGTTTTTTAGTGATATAAACGGTCACTAACGCGGTTTGCCTGATTTCTACGGACATTCACCTGCCATAGTCATTATACACTATTGAAAGCGTTTATTTCAGAGAAAGCGTTGGAAAAGAAATAATTTTTAGACGGCACCGCGGCGATTTACGAGAAGAGTTCCAGCATGTGCCGGAATCTACGCTGCGCTACGAAAGGCGATTTGTGGGAATATTGAATAAAAATTTATTATTTTTGTTGCGGGCGGGGGAATATGCCGTATAATAGGTATTATGTAGAGCATATCTTTCCGCCTTTCAAGGGTATCCTCCAACAGCAAATGTGAGAGGCACATTATAAATTGCAGGCCGATTAAAAGGCCAAGGAGTATTATTGTGAGTACAGGAACAGTGAAATGGTTCAATGGTGAAAAGGGATACGGGTTTATCGTCGCTGACGACGGAGGAGCCGACCTTTTCGTTCACCACTCGGAAGTCAAGACAGCCGGATATGCGAACCTGGACGAAGGACAGAAGGTCGAGTACACGGTGGGCGAGGGCAAAAAAGGGCCATGCGCGACAAACGTAGTTCCGCAACAAGCTGCTGTAAATTAACGCGAAAGAAAGGCCTCACCCGTGGGGGGCCTTTCATATTTGTCTGGCGAATTACCTGTAGGAGTAACGATGGGAAAAATGCTAAAAACTTCGGCTGATAACAGGAAGTGTATGTTTCCGAACTGCACGCGTATCCTGAGTATCTATAACCATGATGTTTGCTGTCATGTACATCAGGGGCAGATGCCTCATCAGGAACAGAAACCCAAGATTTTAACTCATCAACTTTTGCCGCTAAGCCACTAAACCACGAAATAGATGCCGGATGGGTAAACCCGCCCACAGAGCACGGCGGGCAAACCAGGGGGCTTATGCGCCCGGCGTATTCTTTTTATTACGCTCCTGTTTTGCGTGCTCTTTTATTTTTGCCCATTTGGCCTGCTGTTCGGGTGTCAGGAGCGCATTTATTTTTTTGTCCGAAGATTCCCGGATGTCAGAGAGTTTGGTTTTCTGTTGTTCCTTAGAAAGAGAATTGTCCTGCAAGACAGCTTTAATTTCGTTGGCCTCGGTCGCCAGAATCGGGCTGATGGCGGCCTTCTGTGCGTCCGTGAGGTTCAGTTGTTCAGCGAGCATAGTCAGGCGATTGTGAAGTTGTTCTCGCGTTCTGTTGCCCGCCGGGCCTCTCATTTCGGCAAATTTTTGCTGCTGCTCCGGTGTCAGCAGCGCATTTATCTTTTCTCTACCGTTGTCCCGGATTTCTTTGATTTTTGTTTCTTTTTGCTTGTTTGAAAGCGAAGCATCCTGATTAACGGCCTTTATTTCGTTGGCCTCGGTCGCCAGAATCGGTTTGATGGCGGTCTTCTGTGCGTCCGTGAGATTCAGTTTCTCGCTAAGCTCCTGCAAAAAGTCGCGAACAGGCCTTTGTGCAGCCGGACCTTTATTCCCGTGCGCGGGCGAATTGGAATCCGGGGCAGGCTCTGCAAAAGCTACGGCACAACCAAAAGTCAGTGCGGCCAAAATCGCAATCGTTTTTTTTATGCAATCGATTTTCATATTGTCCATCCTTTCCGCAATCAGCGGTTTAAAGTAATAAGCCGTTTATCTCTTCGATTATTGACGCTTGTGAACCTGATAATATTGCACTTGGATTCGAATTGTTGCGATATCCCGGCAAATCGCACCTGCGGCGGGCAAGCCACGACATACAATTATTTTGCGAAGTAATTTGCCTTGACCCAGTTGAAGTTGAGTATGAAGTGCAGGGCGATGAGGGCGAGCAGGATGCCGCCGCCGGCTTTGTGGAAAACCTGGAACGCCCAGCGCGGTAACTCGTCAAGAAACAGGACTGTTATCGCCTGATTGATAAAGAACGCGACGAGAATAGGGTTTAAAATTTTGTGAAAGGTATTGCGTTTCATAAGAATTTCCTTAATTTGCCACTAAGCCACAAAGACGCGAAGTTTACATTGTATTTTAACTTCCCAGGCAGACCTGGGGGGTTAACCAATTACGCGTATTTTTGCTGGGCGTTTTCAATATCGATAGATTCTTTCAAGAATGTGAGCCAATTAGTCCAGGCCTTTTTGTAAGCGTCGCCTATTTTGGTTTTCCCGGGTACGTGTCGACAACGCCTTTGATGTCTGCCGAAGCTTTCGACGAATTTTTTAGGTTCATTTGCGGCGTCGTAAATCTCAAGGCCGAGTTCGAAGGGGATAATTTCGTCGTTTTTGCTGTGAATGACAAGGACGGGGCAGGTAACTTTGCGGACGTAATCGATAGTAGGGTAATTGAACCTGGCGAACCATTTTACGGGCATATAGGGGTAGAATTTCTGGCCAATAGCTGGATATGATGTGAAGGCGTTTTCGATTACGAGAGCTGCGGATTTGACTTTGGTTGCGAGATAGGCAGCGATGCTTCCGCCGAGGGACCAGCCGAAGAGGATGATTTGTTGCGGCGCGACACCTTTTTTCTTTGTGAGCCATCTGTAGGCGGCCCTGGCGTCGAGGTATGTTCCGTTTTCGGAAGGGGCTCCCTGGCTTTCACCGTAGCCGCGGTAATCGAAGACGAAGCAATTGAGTCCGAGCTTGTTGAGGAAGTTAACGGTGTTGAGGAAGTGCATCATATTGCCGCCGTTGCCGTGGCAGTAAAGGACGGTGAACTTGGCGTTTGGCGCCGGGACGAACCAGCCGTGGAGCAGGAGGCGGTCGGCGGTTTTGAAATAGACCTCTTCGAAATCGAGGCCGAACTTAACGGGGGTGCAGGAGATTTGGCGAATGGGTTGGTAGAGGAAGCGCGGCTGCATACAATACATAAACAGCCCCACGCCGAGGTAGGCCGCGCATATTAACGCAATGACAGCAATTATGTCGAGAAGTATCGAATACATAGTGGTATTTTAATTTGATTGGTGAAATATAACAAGATACAATTTGGGATATGATTAAAAGAAAAAAAACGAGGACGGTTGATGTAGCCGGAGTCAAAATTGGGTCGTCGTCGGCGGTTGTGATACAATCAATGACAAAGGTGCCGACGACGGAAGTGGCGAGATGTGTTAGGCAGATAGAGCAACTGATCCAGGCGGGTTGCGGGCTGGTTCGGCTGGCGGTGCCGACGCGGGCGGATACAGTTGCATTTGCGAAAATCGTTCATAAAGTGAAAATCCCGCTGGTAGCCGACATTCATTTCAGCGTAGAGAGAGCGATTGAGGCGATTGAGGCAGGTGCGGCGAAGATTCGACTCAACCCGGGTAATATAAAGAATCGCGGCGACATACTGAGGATTATCGACGCGGCGAAGATGCACAAGGTCGCGATTCGCATCGGCGTCAACGAGGCGAGCATTCGAGACCTTCGCAAACCCGATGTTGTTTCGGGCGGGCGGGTCGCGCTGATGCTGAAGGAAATGAAGGGTTACGTTCGGCTGTTTGAGAATCGCGGCTTTGGCCAAATCGTTCTGAGTGCCAAAAGCAGCGACGCGGTGCGCACAATCGAAATAAACAGGCGGATATCTGAGACATTCGATTACCCGATTCACCTGGGTTTGACGCACGCGGGTCTGCCTGAGGACGCGTGTGTGCCGTCGGCGGTAACTCTGGGGGTGTTGCTGGCAGAAGGGATAGGGGACACAATACGGGTGAGCGCGGCGGGAGACCCGGTTATCGAGACGGGAATTGCCAGGCAGATTTTGATTTCGCTGGGGCTGTACCCTGCGCCTAAATTGCAGTTGATAGTATGCCCGACGTGCGCGAGGACCGAGATTGATATAGCAGGGCTTGCGCGCAAGGTGAAAAAAGCGGTGAGCGGTATCGATAAACCCTTCGGCTTCGCTCAGGGCAGGCCGGCGCGAATTGCGGTAATGGGGTGTATTGTGAACGGGCCAGGGGAGGCGGCGGACGCGGATTTGGCGGTATGCGCGGCTAAAAACAAGGCGTTCATTTACCGCAAAGGGAAGAAAATAGCGACCGTCACAGAAAACCAGATTGTACCGACGTTGATGAAATTGTTGAAATAAAAAACCCCCGGGCAGGCCCGGGGGTTAAACAGCAAATCCGAATCACATCTTTTGTTTTTTATTGACCCGTGAAGTTTTCGAATTTTCCGAAAATCATTTTGCCTGCGGAGGTCTGCAATGCGCTTGTAACTGCGATGATGATATCTTTGCCTATTTTGCCGCGTGCATCTTCGACAACTACCATAGTCCCATCGTCGAGATAGCCGACGCCCTGTTGCGGCTCTTCGCCTGGCTTGATGATGCGGACCTTCATATTTTCACCGGGCAGGGCGATGGTTTTGAGTGAGTTGGCGAGGTCGTTGATGTTGAGGACGTCAACATCGCGAACAGCAGCGACTTTGCTGAGGTTATAATCGGTGGTTACAAGGCGTCCGCCGCAATTTTTGGTGAAGGGGATGAGTTTCTGGTCAACACCCTTTAAGCTTTCTTCATCCGGGACAGCGGTATCATCGATGGTTAGGTCGATGTAGGAGCTCGTCTGCATTTCCTTGAGGATATCGAGGCCTCGTCTGCCGCGGTTTCGTTTGAGCTTGTCTGCAGAGTCGGAGATGAGCTGAATTTCGTTCAGGACGAACCTGGGGACAATCAGGGGGGCGTCGAACAGCTTGCTCTTATAGAGGTCGGCGATTCGGCCGTCGATGATGGCGGAGGTGTCGAGGACGAAGGGGCGTGCGCCTTTGGTTTGCTTAGTGAACTCGACGTATGGAATCACGAAGCGGACGTCGTCTTTTGTGCGTATGACGATGGTGATAATAAGAAAGCAGATACATATTCCCATCATCCACTTCAGTGCGCTGGTTACCGTTGCCGTAAGCCCGATGCGATAAATATCAACAACCATATCGAGTACCTGCGCCAGCGCCCAGCTTACGACTATACCGACGAGAAGCCCGAAGAAAACGCCTGCCAGTGAGGCCAGGGATTTTTTTGGCGTCAGGATGTCGATAACAAACGTTATAATCACCATTGCCAGGCCGGTCCAGAGCAGGGCGTAAAAATCCAGCCGGCCTTTTTCCGAGGTAATCTCCTGCCCCGTCAGGTTCACAAGAAAAACCGCGATGATAATGACCACAAAAAACACTCTTAAAAATAATAGTAACATACCAGTGACCTCCAAGATTTATAATATATTTTTTATATTAGAAAATGCTGTTTGGCTTCGCCGGGTATTTTCCCGCCGGTGGCATCATCCTAATCATCGACCATATATTGTCAACATCAAAAGTTATTGTCCGGCGCTGAAGCATAAACCACATTACATCGATATCGTCCATAAAAAGGAAAGTGAAATTTATTTTCACTCCCTGGTTCTCATAATAATCTTCGTGCCGTAGGAAATTTCGCGTTTCAGGTCTTCGGCCGAGAGTCCCCTGGCCAGGCGTACTGCATCTGAGGGACCTTTGATTATGAAGATTATATTGTTGTTTTTTCTTTCCCAGTCAGCGTTGTATGCGCTGAGGTAAGTAAAGCTGTCGAATGTGTTTTTGCTGATAACGGCGTAGTTGCCCAATGGCAGGTAGGTTGGGAAAGACGGGACCCCTATACGGCCTTTGTCGGGGCAGAACCAATATCCTTCGCGGCGACCTGATTTAGTATCGGTAAGGACAAGCAGGTATTCGCCCTTTTTAAGCGAGTACACTTTGGCTGAAATCAGCGGTTTATCGGGGACATTAACATAGTAAGGCGACAGGGTGACGAGGGTGGGGTTGTGTCCCCAGATAAACAGGGAAAGCCAGGACACCAGAAAGAAGAAAATGAAGCCCGCGACCAGGATTATTATTTTTCCCAGTTTCATTTTTATGCCGTTATATTTCTTGTTAAATTTTATCTGCCAAGAACCGCTTCGGCAATTATTTTAGCGGCGTTTTTTCGGGCGACGGCTTTGCAGGCGTCTTTCATCTGCCGACGTGCAGTTTCGTCTTTCAGCAGCGGCTCAAGCTCCTCCCAGAGCCATTCGCACCTGTCTTTGTCGTCGCCGACGTCATCGACGATAACCGCGGCTCCTGCTTCGACGAGTTTGCCGGCGTTGAGGTACTGGTGCAGGTCGTTATGATAGGGATATGGCATACAAATACTCGGCGTTGCCGCGGCGGCGTATTCGGCGACGCTGACTGCGCCGCTTCTGCCTATTACAATGTCGGCGGCGGCGAGCAGGTTCGGCATATCGTCATAGTAATCGACGACTTTATTTCTTATGGGGGCGTTGGCGTAGCCGGCGCTGACCTGGTCGAAGTTTGCCCTGCCTGTTAAATGCACTATTTGCCAGTTGTCGGCATAATTCGATAATTTTTCCAGCAGCGAGCAAATTGTTCTGTTAATGTTCTGCGAGCCGGTTGAGGCGCCTGTTATGAGGAGGATTTTTTTGCTGTAGTCGAGGCCGAGGGCGTCTTTTGCTTTTTGCGGATTCGGGTTGTTGAAGCTGCTTCGCAGTGGGCAGCCGGTGACGGTTACTTTTGTTTTTTGCTTTCCGAAGTATTCGGCTGTTTCCTCGAACTGGACAAAGATGCGTTGTACCCATCGCCCGATGAGTTTATTGGCTTTGCCTGGGATGATATCGACGTTAAGCAGGAAGAGTGGAGTTTTTGATTTGTAGGCCGCGCGGCAGACGGGCGCGGCGACGAATCCGCCTACGCCTACTACTACCGGATTTTCGCTTTTGGTTATCATTTCGGCTGCGATTTTTTGACTTGCCAGGAACATTTTGCAGAAATTTAAAAACCTGTCCGGCCTGATTGAAAGGCCGACTGCGGGCAGGGCGGTGTATTCGAAGGCGGTTTTTGACAGGACGTGTTTATCGATATCCCTGCTGCTGATGAAAAAATGGATTTTTGCGGTTGGGTCAAGCTCGGCAATTTTCTCCGCTATCGCCAGCGCGGGGTAAATATGTCCGCCTGTTCCTCCGCCCGCGAAGAAGATGCTTTTGCCTGCCATTATGCGTCCTCCCTGAGCTGTGTTTTTTCGCATTGAGAGGCGATATTCAAAAGTACGCCGACGGCGGCGGCGGACAGGAGCATACTTGTTCCGCCCGCGCTAACGAAGGGCAGCGGGAGGCCTTTTGTGGGCAGGACGACGGTAACGACACCAATATTCAGTGCTGCCTGAAAGCCGATAGCCAGAACGATGCTTGTCGCGATCAGTTTGCCAAAGGGTTCTTTGCAGCGATTTATTACCATAACTCCCAAAATTATAAGTATGATGAAAAGCGCGATGACTGTTAAGGTGCCGACCAGTCCCATTTCTTCGGCGATAATCGAGAAGATAAAGTCGGTAGTGTCTTCGGGCAAATGGCCATATTTGCAGACGCCCATACCGAGTCCTTTGCCGAAAAATCCGCCTGAGCCGATAGCGATGAGCGACTGGCTCGCCTGATAATTCGATGAGCCGGTCAACTGGTCGGGGTGCAAAAAGGCGAAGATTCGCATCCTGCGGGTGGGCGAGGCGAGTATCGCAGCGGCAAAACCAATCGCGGCGACGGGCAGTGGGGCGACCAGATAACGCCAGTTCGCTCCGCCTATCAATAATATGAAAAAGGCGAGCATTGCAATCAGGGCTGCTGAGCCGAAGTCCTCGATGATGATAAGTCCTACTACCAGGCCGAGTACGATACAAACGGGCAAAAGGCCTCGTTTGAAGAACGCAAGTCGGTCGCCGTATTTGATGCAGAAGGCCGAGAGCGAGAAAATTACCGCCCATTTTGCCAGTTCCGATGGCTGAAAACTGATTGTGGCAGGGCCAAGGGGGATTCTTAGCCAGCGTCTGGCCTGGTTGATTTGCGAGCCGATATGGGGTATGAGCACTAACACCAGTAGAATTACGCTGATGCCGAATAAATAGGTAATTGGTGAACGCCACAGGCCCTTATCGAGATTGAATCGCCGGTAATCGATACGCGACACAAGTAGCATTACCGCGACGGCTGAGGGGAAAAACAGGGCTTTTCGCATGTTGGCGGATTGATAGAAATGTGACAGATTGACGCCTTTGGAGACCTCGACGCCCGCGGAAAAGACAAATACCGTGCCTATTGCCATAAGGATAATGACGACCATGCCTATTCGCCAGCCGAGATTTTCTTTATAATCCAGCTCGACCAGTGTTGTTGCTGTTTCTGCCATCGTTTTTAGCCACAGATTCCACAGATTTCACTGAAATTTTTTCTTTTTAACTTTTGCTTTTTTATATGCTTCTTCTATTGTCGGCTTGCCTGCCCGAATCGCACCAAAAAATCGCTTCCGCTTTGAATCCCCGGCTTTTTACCCGCCTTCGCAGAAAGCCACGGGTGTAAACCCGTGGATGAATGCGAAAAGGGTATGTTACGGCGGGTTTTACCGGAATTTCCCTTGACATTTTTCCCAAAACTCGATACCCTATAATCACCCTGTGAAAAAGGGATGATGATGACTGTAGCTCAATAATGGTTGTCTGTGGGTTTTTTACGGGATACGGTAAGGGCAGGAAAAACAGTTATGAGAGGAAAAAACACACTTTTTCCAGCGGCGATAATTCTATTGGTTCTGGGCAGTCCCGTTTTTGCATATCAGCAGGTTATTGACCTCGGTGCTCTCGGCGGTTATCAGTATAGCAAAGCCACATCTATTAATGACAATGGTCAGATTGTCGGATATGCTTATAATAGTGTTGATTTGCCAAGTAACCGTCGCGCCTGTTTTTTTGATTCTTCAGGCGGAGGAGCCAATACAAACCTTGGAACACTTGGCGGCTCGCAAAGTTGCGCCTATTCAATCAACAACAACGGCAATATTGTCGGCAATGCTATTGACAGTTTAGGCTGGACCTACTACGCTTGTTCTTTTGACTCTACAGGCGGTGGAAACAATAAAAACCTGGGATACAACATCGCTTCATGCATCAACAACAAGGGGTATGTTGTAGGACAATCTGGTTCGCATGCGATTGTTTCTACTAAGCCGGAACAAACTTGGCCTATGGGTTATGACCTCGGAACGCTTGGGGGCTCAGCAAGTTATGCCTATTCAATCAATAATAGCTACCAGGTCGTCGGCTGGGCTGACTGTGTTAGTAATTACCCCAACCCGAGCCATTACCATGCTTGTCTTTTCGATGTTCCTCACGGCACGAATAATATAGACCTCGGAACTTTCGGCGGCGATTATAGCATCGCCTATTCCATCAATGATTCAGGCCTGATTGTCGGCCAGGCGGACTATTCGACCGTCTATACACCGATTTTACAATCTTATTATCATGCCTGTATTTTCGACGCCTCAGGCGGCGGGGCAAATATAGACCTCGGAACACTCGGCGGTTTAAAAAGTGCGGCTTTGTTTGTTAACAATGAAAATCAGGTTGTGGGATACGCTTCTGACAGTTCCGGTCAGCGAAAAGCATGCCTTTTTGATTCTACGGGCCAGGGAAATAATATAAACCTGAACGATCTAATAGACCCCTCTTCCGGCTGGATACTGGAAAGTGCTAACTGCATAAATAATAACGGATGGATTGTAGGTTACGGAACTTATAATGGCTTAGACCAAGCTTTTCTGCTTACGCCTGAACCGACCTCCGCGATATTGTTAGTCATCGGTGCGACATTGCTGCGAAGAAAGAAATAGGAATCGCAGGTATCCACCTTTATCTCCCAAACGTAGCAATATAAGAACCTCTAATGGATTTGACCTGCATTTTTAATTTGGGTTATGAGCTCGTTGTGAGTATAATTCTTTTTTTCTCTTGCGCTTAGAGTATCTGGATAAGGGAAAAGACACTGATTTGCACTGTTGATTTTTGACACGGATTAACACGGATTAACACTGTTTATAATTCCAATTCTCTGTGTCCTCTGTGTTCTCTGTGGCTAAAAAGCTCTGTGGCTAAAATTATGTTTGAAATTGTAAATAGAGGGACGCTTGGGCCGAATGTGACCCGGTATGAGATAAAGGCACCGCGAGTCGCTAAATCGCGGCTGTGCGGACAGTTTGTAATCGTACGGGCGTTCGAACATTCGGAACGCATACCTCTTACGATCGCGGACGTCAACACCAAGACAGGAACAATCACGCTGATTGTGCAGACCGTCGGCAAAAGCACGCTTGAGATGACGACGCTGCAAAAGGGCGGATACTTCGCGGATGTTGCGGGGCCTTTGGGTCAGCCAAGTCATATCGCCAAATACGGGACAGTAGCGGTAATCGGAGGCGGGCTGGGAACGGCGGTTGTGTATCCGCAGGCGGTTGCGTTGCGGGAGGCGGGGAATAAGATAATCAGCATCATCGGTGCACGCACCAAAGAGTTAGTCATTCTCGAACAACTGCTCGGCTCGGTGAGCGACCAGTTGATTGTCATAACCGACGATGGCTCATCGGGCAAAAAGGGACTCGTAACCGATGCACTGCGAGAACTCGTCGAAAACCCGCAGACAAAAGTGGATGCTGTTTACTGTGCGGGACCTGTAATAATGATGAAGGCGGTGGCGGAGCTGACCCGTCCAATGAATATCCCGACTATCGTAAGTTTGAACCCGGTTATGGTTGACGGGACGGGGATGTGCGGCGGCTGCCGGGTAACAATCGACGGCAAACGCAAGTTCGCCTGCGTGGATGGCCCCGAATTCGACGGGCACAAGGTTGATTTCAATGAGCTGATGGACAGGTTGAAAACCTACAAGGGCCACGAAAACAAAAAATACGAAGAGCATAAATGTAAGATTCAGACGTAAGATATCTATGATTTATTATTTATGAATTGTGATTTAATACACTGACAGACACAGACCTAAGAGAAGAACACGGGTTAACAGGTTGTCAGGGGAACAAGGTAATAAAGAATCGCATAATAAGAATGAGTAATGAAGCGAAAAAGTTGACCGCCAAGGAGCGGATGGCGATACCGCGACAGCAGATGCCTCAGCGTAACGGCATCGAACGAAGCAGGGACTTCAAGGAGGTCAACCTGGGGCTGGCGGAGCAGGTCGCAATCCGCGAGGCGCAGCGATGCCTTCAATGTAAAAATCCAAAGTGCGTCGAGGGCTGTCCCGTTGGTATCGACATACCCGGTTTTGCAAAGCTCGTCGCGGAAGGTGATTTTCTCGCTGCGGCGGAGTTAATTCGCAAAGATAACGACTTGCCCGCGGTAACAGGGCGGGTTTGCCCGCAGGAGATTCAGTGCGAGGTGTTATGCGTGCGATGCAAAAGCGGAGCGCCTGTGGCTATCGGCTGGCTCGAACGGTTCGTCGCGGATTACCAGATGCAAAAGCAGAGAACGGAGGACGGAGGGCAGAAGACAGAAGTTAAGAAGACGGGCAAGAAAGTTGCGTGCATCGGTTCGGGGCCGGCGGGGATTACCTGCGCGGGCCAATTGGCCAAACTCGGTTACGATGTAACTATTTTCGAGGCGTTCCACAAGGCGGGCGGCGTGCTTGTTTATGGAATACCCGAATTTCGTATGCCCAAGAAAATCGTCAGTGCTGAGATTCGCAATCTCAAGGCGCTGGGCGTTAATATCGAGACAAACGTCATCGTGGGCAGAACGGTAACGATACCGCAGCTTATGAATGACGAGAAATTCGAAGCGGTTTTTATCGCAGTCGGGGCGGGGCTGCCTGAGTTTATGAATATACCGGGCGAGAACTTCAAAGGGGTTTACTCCGCGAATGAATATCTCACGCGTGCTAATCTTATGGAGGCATACAACCCTGAATCGGACACGCCGATTATACGGGGCAAACGCGTTTGCGTGATTGGCGGCGGCAATACCGCTATGGACGCGGTGCGGACGAGCAAACGACTGGGTGCGGACGAGAGCATTATTGTTTATCGTCGCGGCAGAAAAGAGATGCCCGCGCGAGTCGAGGAAGTGCATCACGCGGAAGAGGAGGCAATCAGGTTCGAGATGCTGACTGCGCCGCTGGAAGTTCTCGGCGATAAAGACGGCTGGGTTGCAGGGCTGAAGTGTATCAGGATGCAATTGGGCGAGCCGGATGCTTCGGGCAGACGCAGGCCTGTGCCAATCCCCGGCTCGGAATTCGTAATTGATTGCGACCTTGTGATTGTAGCTATAGGCATCGGCGCAAATCCGCTGCTGACAAAGACGACACCGGGCCTGAAGCTTAACAAGTGGGGTTATATCGAGGCCGACGAAAATCTTATGACCAGTATCCCCGGCGTATTCGCGGGGGGAGATATTGTTCGCGGTTCGGCGACGGTCATATTGGCGATGGGCGACGGCAAAAAGGCCGCACAGAATATTCATAAATACCTGTCCCGCTAATCGGCGAAGGGCAGCCAACCCTTGACCAAACGTCTTATTCCTGTTAATCCTTATATAGCGAAATGACTTGTCATACCTGCGAAGGCAGGTATCCAGTAGTTGAAAAAATGGATTCCCGCTTGCGCGGGAATGACAATTTTAGTATTAGTGGGAATGACAAATTATATGTCAGTGAATTTTAGCCAGATACCGGAAGTGATTGACGAGCTTCGCGCGGGCAAAATGATTATCCTTGTGGATGATGAGGACCGCGAGAACGAGGGAGACCTTGTCTGCGCGGCGGAAAAGGTTACGCCGCAGATTATCAATTTTATGGCGAAATTCGGGCGGGGGCTTATATGCCTGCCTTTGACGGGCGAGAAATGCGATGCACTCGGGCTTCATCCGCAAGTTCAGGATAACACCGCTCGGATGCATACCGCTTTCACCGTTAGTATCGATGCGGCTGAAGGTATTACCACTGGTATCAGCGCGGCAGACAGGGCGCACACAGTACAGACGGCGATTGCCGATAAAACGAGGCCAGCCGATTTTGCCCGGCCGGGGCATATCTTCCCGCTTCGCTCGCGTGAGGGCGGGGTGCTTGTTCGCGCGGGGCAGACCGAAGGGGCGATTGACCTGATGCGATTGGGGGGTATGAAGCCGGCAGCGGTAATTTGCGAGATTATGAACGACGACGGGTCGATGGCCCGTGTGCCGGAACTGCTTGAATTTTGCAAAAAGCATAATCTGAAAATTACCTCGATTGCCAAACTGGTTGAGTATCGCCTGCAACGGGAGACACAAGTAAAACGGGTCGAGGCGGTGCATTTGCCGACCGATTTTGGGGATTTCAAACTCATCGCTTACGAATCGCTTTCTTCGCCTGAGCCGCATCTTGCGATTTGCAAGGGTGGGGTAGGCGAACTGGATGAATCGGGCAAACCAATTCAGCACGACGAGCCGATTCTTGTCCGGGTGCACTCGGAATGTATGACGGGCGATTTGTTCCGGTCACAGCGTTGCGAATGCGGCAGGCAGCTGGAGGCCGCATTGCAGTTGATTGAAAAGGCGGGTAAAGGAGCACTTGTATATCTGCGGCAGGAAGGCAGGGGTATCGGTCTGACAAATAAACTGCATGCGTATAAGCTGCAGGAACAGGGATTCGATACCGTGGATGCGAATATCGAGCTTGGCTTTTCGCCCGACAAGCGCGATTATGGCATAGGCGCACAGATTCTTCGCGACCTGGGCCTCAAGCAGATTAAAATTCTCACCAACAACCCGAAGAAAATCAATCGGCTCGAAGTTTACGGCATAAAAATCGTCGAGCAGATTCCTATTCAGGCGGACCCAACGCCCCACAATATCGACTATTTGCGCACCAAGAAATATCGCTTCGGCCACATCTTAGACAACGATTTATAATCCTCTGCCTTCAGGCAATACAAAGATTGTCGAGAAGTTGAAATCCCTCGGTTTCAAATATGTAACAATTGATTTACAGGACTTCCACTCCGGATTTTTAGAAAGAAATACTCCTAAAATTGGTTATGAGGACTTCTGTGTTGAATCACTCTTTTCGTTGATTTTGCCGGTAGTTTCTCTGGGTTCATATCTTCCGATATCTGACAGGAGATAACCCGCCAAGACACCAAGGATGGCTGCGGTGGTTTCTGCTGAAATCGTTTTATCCAAGGCGAGAATCAAAATTGTAGGGAAAATAAAACCTACAGCAAGAAATTGGATTGCCCTTGCGCTTGTGCCTTTTCTCATTAAAATTCTTTGAATTAAAACACCAAGAGCCAGCAGAACCATAATAAGCAGGCACCCCATTTGAAGTATCCCAGTTACTGTCGAAGTTTCCATTTTTGTTTTCTCCGTATAAATGGTGTTAATTTGTTAAACCGGCGATTGCGGAACCGATGAGGGTGGCGTTATCGACGCTGATAATCTCGTAATAAATCCCGAGTTTATTTTCAAGGTATTGCTTGAGATAGAATTCGACGCGATTCTTTAAGCCCTTCATCTGGTAAAAAGTTGTGCCTTCGGCGACGATGCAGATTGGGCGTGAGGGGTCGGTTCCTTGTCCCGATTTGATTGCCATAGCGGAGAGGTTGATGGCGGTGAGTTTGGCGGCGCGTTCGGTGAGGCGGTCAGCTATATAATATAGGGTAAGAGAGTCGTCGGCGTTACCCTGCTTTGCTACGTCGGCGAGAAGGTTTTGGCCATAGGGATAGAGCAAAAAGGCGTTCATATCTTTTGTGTCGAGTTCGGAGATTTGCCAAAGGGCGTTTGCGACGCCTGTTGAGAATAGATTGTCATCGCAGGCCTTGTGAATGGTGGCCAGACACAGGGAGCCGAGGTATGCGCCGGAAATCATCTTCTCGAATTTGTGGATGGCGGGGTTGACTGTGGATTTGTCGAAGGCGACATCGATTTTGCCCTGTTTGATTTTGCCGAAGTTGCCTGATTCGGTATTGATAATCTGGCATTTCAAGGGGTCGAGATTCTTCGTCTTTTTGATATTGGTGTTTTTATCGACATAGCAGGTGTTGGTGCCCGTGCCGAGGATGAAGCCGATGTATGAGCCGAAGGAGCGGTTCTGGTAGCCGACGCCGGCGAGGAGTGTGACGACGGTATCGTTGAGCAGAACGATATGTTTGTCGCCTCCGAGGCCCATAGATGAAAGCGCTCGGTTGAGATTTTCGCCGATGAATTGACCGACGATGTCTTTGGCTTTTATTTCTTTTGAGAATCGTATCAGCCGGCCGTCTTTATTGGGGAACATTTCGACAGCGTACGAAAAGCAGAAGCCGATATTTTGTGCTGCGCCTGCGACATCCTTGAGATAGCCCGCCATAATTTTGAAGAATTCGTCTTTACCAATTTCGTGCTGCACGCCGGGCATTTTGTAGAGGCGAAGGTTTTCGATAATTGCTTTTTTCTGGTCGTCGAAATAAACGGTTGCGACCCGGAAATTCGTGCCGCCCGCATCAACTACGATTACGCGTTTGTTCGTGGGGACATCAGCCCCGACTTCGATATATGTGGGAATCATATCGAGCGTACTTTTTTTACCCGCCAATCCCCGTTGCATCTCGGACAAAAACGAATCAATCACCAGGTCGATATCGACATCGAGGTAATCCATCTGATATTTTCTAAGGAAGCGGATAACGTTCCGTTTTATTTCTTTCATTCGCACGTATCCTTTATTCGGCATATCCGTTCGGATATTTGCTATGCCACTTCCAGGCGGACTCGATGATTTTTTCGATGGTTTCCCATTTGGGCTGCCAGCCGAGCTCGGTTCTGGCTTTGGCGGAATCGCAGACAAGTTCCGGGGGGTCGCCGGGCCTGCGAGGCGATTCGATGACTTTGAAGTTTTTCCCCGAAACTTTTTTAACGGTATCGATGACTTGTCGAACAGAATAACCTTTTCCTATCCCAAGGTTGTAAATCGATTCGGCTTGCTTATCGAGTTTTTTCAACGCGAGAAGATGCGCAAAGCACAGGTCTTCGATATGGATATAATCGCGGACGCAGGTGCCGTCGTCGGTGGGGTAATCGGTGCCGAAGATTTTGATTGCATCCAATTTGCCCATAGCCGCGAAAATTGTCAGCGGGATTAAATGCGATTCGGGCTTATGGTCTTCGCCGAGGGCGCAATTTTGTCCTGCACCGCAGGCGTTGAAGTATCGAAGAGCAACAAAATGCAGTTTGCCCGCGACTGCCTGATGGTGACACATTTTTTCAGCGGCCAATTTTGTCTCGCCGTATGGGTTGATGGGATGCGTGGACAAATCTTCCGTAATGGGCTGCTTGTCGGGCATTCCGTAAACCGCCGCGCTGCTGCTGAAGACAAATTTTCCGACACCCGCTGATTCCATTGCGCTAAGGACCACCTGAGTATTGGAAACATTATTTTGATAGTACTTAAGAGGATTAATTACAGATTCGCCCGCCTCGATGAACGCGGCGAAATGCATCACGGCTTCGATTTTATGTTTTTTAAGGGTCGCGGTCAGCAGATTGAAATCCGCCAAATCGCCTTTAACGAGCTCACATCCTTTTATCGCGGCTGTATGTCCCTTGCTGAGGTTATCGTAAATGACCGGCTGATGCCCTTCGGTGGCCAGCATTGCCGTCATATTGCTTCCGATGTACCCGGCTCCGCCGGCGACGAGAATTTTCATTTGTTTGGTTCCTTTTTGGTTGCGGCGAGTTGTTTCTCGAGGCGTTTCAAAATCTCTGTTTCTAATTGATTGTCTCTGCCGAGGTCCGTCCATGTCAAATTTGCTTTTTGCTCGCGGGTTAGTTTGGGGTTTTTTGCGTCCCTTTGTTGGTAAGACATTGCAGTTTGCTGGTCTGTCGCGGTTTGACTTTGGGGCAGGCTTAATCGCTGTGTGGTTGCTCTGCAATCGATACACAGTTGGCCGGCCTGTTCGCTTATGTTGATTTCGACTGCCCTGCGGATGCTTTGCATGTCGGCTTCTGTCCGGTTGAATGAGCCGACGCTGTCGGCTCGCCAGAACTCGAATGACTGCGCTCCCGACAAGGGGGTAGTTCTTATGTAGCCCGCATTAACGTCAAATTTTTCAATACTGAAGTGCATCTCGGCAAGCACTTGTTCGGCTGTTGTCATTGCGGCTGTTTTGTTCGCGGCAGGCGAGCAGAGCTGCTCTATTGTTTTCGTGTATTTGTTTTGCTCGCAGCCGGCGAGCCAAAAGAGCAGCGAGCAGGTTAGCAGTTTGTTCAGTATCGATTTATTCATTTTTAACACCTCAGTCATTGTGCCAGTTCGGCATCTCCGGAAGATTATATTGCAAGAGGCAAGCGGTGTTAAAGGGTTTTTTGAATAATGGTCGATGAAGTTGATAATAGTATTAGCGCGGAATTTCTATGCCTTCAGTCCAGACACAGACAATTACAAGCAAACTTGATGAATTGCCATTGGGTCGGCCGGTTCGGGATTTTTTAAGCTACCTGACAGTCGAGGGGGGATTGTCTGACAACACAATTCAGGGTTATGGGCGGGATTTGAGAGATTTCCTGCAGTTCTGTAAATCGAGCAAGGTTGGCGAAATTAAACAGATTACGCCCGCCCTGATACAGAAATATATGACGATACTGGCAAAGGATAACAAGGCGGAGGCATCGCAAAAGAGGGGTTTGGTGGCGATTCGGATGTTTTTGCGGTTTGGCAAGCTAAACGGGCTGGTTAAGGATGATTTCACGGGGATTCTGGACGGGCCTAAGCTTTGGCAGCGGCTGCCAGTAATATGCAGCAAAAAACAGGTAGTGGATTTGCTGGAGGCGCCCTCGCCGAAGGAAAAGTATTATCTGCGCGACAAGGCAATCCTTGAATTGCTTTATGCAACCGGGATCCGGGCCAGTGAGGTTGCGGGCTTGAAAATGGCGGATTTGAATCTTGACGTTGGGTATTTGCGATGTATCGGCAAGGGCAGCAAGGAGCGGGTGATACCGCTTGGTAGGGTTGCGGCGGCGGCAACGCTGGAGTATTTAAAAAATATGAGGCCTAAGCTGGCAAAGTCATTTAGCGGGGATTTTTTACTGCTTAGCCGAACAGGCAGGCCTATGGGGCGTATCGAAATCTGGCGACTCATAAAAAGATACGCGGCACGCGCCGGTATGCCGAGAAATTTGACTGTGCATACACTGAGGCATTGTTTTGCGACACACCTGCTGGCGGGTGGTGCGGATTTGCGGAGCGTTCAGGAAATGCTTGGACACGTGGATATATCGACGACGCAGATTTACACGCACGTTGATAATGAGAGATTGCGGGAGATTCACAGGAAATATCACCCGCGGCCGTAGATTTTATAGGACTATTTTAGAATCAGCGGTTGACGTATGTGATTATATTGGGTTATCATCGGGGTCAAAGGCCGTGATTACGAGTAGCCACTTCAAGAAAGTGTTGGTAATAATGATACAACGAGCATATTTGCTGGTGCTGGTTTTATTGGTTTTGGCGGGATGCGAGCAGGGGGCGACTAAAGTTGGTAATACGGCAGCGCCGGCGGCGGAAACATTGTCGAACGGTGAGACGGATACGCAACTGAAGGTAAACCAGGAGGCGTTGCTGAGAGGGGCAACGGATGATGTTCGCTTAGACGCCGCGATGGTGATGCTTTTTAGCGATAGCGCCAGCGCAAGGCGGATACTGATAGAAGCGTTAAACCAATCGGAAAACAAGCAGGCGAGGATGGCGGTTTGCAGGGCGCTGACAGTCAGCAGGGAGACCAGGCGGCCGATAAGGAACAAGAATGATTTTATTGAGCCGTTGGCAAATATTTTGAAAACGGAGGAAGGTAATCTCGCCAAATTCGCAGCAGAGGCATTGCTGGTTTTCGATTATGATGCGATAGTGAATGTTCTGGAGCCAATGGCAAAGGACGAATCGATGCCCGTCAAGGCACGATTGAACGCGATATATGCGATGAAGGTGCAACTCGATATAAGAGCTATAACGCGGATAGCCGAGCTTGTAGAGGACAAGGATAAGCAGATCTCAATCGCCGCAAGTGATGCGCTCCAGTCGTTAGGCGTGCCCGTCAGCAGAGACGCGAGGAGACGGGCGCAGATATTGAGTGATTTGCGAACGAGAGGAATGGAGCAATTTCAGCGCGACTGGCTTATTCGGCAGGAATCACGGGTAAACGACCTGGAGAAGGAACGTGACCAGTGGCGAAAGCTTTATTTAGGTTCTCTGGACAGGATATATGAGGGAATCAGCGACGATGGGCAGCGAGGCAAATTTCTGATAGAGCAATTGAACAATTCCGAATCTATGATTCGGCTGTGGGCGCTGGATAAGGTGTCGCAGTGGCGGATTGGGACGCAATCGAAACTGCCCGCGGAGCTTGGGCCGGTTTTGGTAAAGCTGGTTTCCGGCGACAACAGGGACATTCGTCTTGCGACGGCGAAGCTGCTTTCGCTGACGGGCGAATTAAGCTCAGCGGAACGGCTGGCGGAACAATTCAAGGTTGAGCAGGACGAAGAAGTGAAGACGGAGTTATTTGTTGCCCTTGGGGCTGCGTGTCATTATGCGCTTGTTCCGACATCTGGCAGCCAGCTTTCTCCTGAGCTTCGAAAGCAGACGCTGGAATGGGCGGTCGAATACCTCAATGATGAGGATGCTAAAAAGGCGCACAGGGGAGCGGATGTAATCAGGAAATTGATTGAGCCGGGCGGACTTTCGGATGACGATGCCGCCAGGTATATGAATATGCTTGTGGAGAGATACAGCCGAGAAAAGCAAAACAGCAACAGCACTCTGCGTGGTGATTTGTTAGGGACGATGGCGAGATTGTGCGGGCAGAGCGCTTATAAGCCGGAGTCAGCTAAGCGATTTGCTTCGGTTTTTGAACAGGCGTTAAACGATGAGAGTGACCTGGTAAGAGAGGCGGCAGTTGACGGACTTATATGCGTTGATAAGCCTAGGGCGCTAAAGTTGCTGGCAAAAGATTTTGTTAATGACAAAAGCCAGATAATCAGAGACAGGGTTATGGACCTTGCGGGGGACGTAGGAGGTAAAGACGACCTTTTGTGGTTGTGGGACAAAGTGGGGGCTAATTCGGAAGGTAAATCGGCGTGGCAGGCGATGCTGAAGATATTTAACAACTGCGATACTAATGTTATTGAAAGCTGGGTCGGCAAGTTTGATTCCCAGTCGGTAAATGGGAAGTTGCCAGATGAGCAGTATGTATCGTTTTTTGAGCTTGCGGAACGCAAGGCGGCTGCTGAAAACAGGGCGGATATGGTGAAAGCCGCAAGGGAAAAACTTGCCCAGCTTTACGCAAAGTCGGGGCAATTTGAGCAGGCAGCGGAGTATCTTGGTAAATTGCGGGAATCTGCCAGGACCAAAGAGCAAAAGGAAATAATTTTAGGGCAATTAATAAATGTGTATTTGCGCTGGCCAAAGTTGGAGGCAGCGGCCCTGCTTGTAGGTAATTGCTTACTGGAAAAGGACTTAGGTGGCGACAGCGCGGTTGTTCGCTCGATAGATGCGTTTCTGGATAATCCGTCAGGGGGGGCAGAGCCCAATATGGTTTTGAAATCGCTGCGGAAGGTCAAGGCATCCGATCAGCGGCCTTTGTGGCGTCAAAACTTAGCCCGATGGAGTAAACGGTTTGATTTTGCTGAAGACCCAAATACAGGCGGATAACAATACTGATATCGGCGTTGGTCAGGGGGTAAAGAACTGTCTGGAAATCTGGAGGGATAGAGGGAGGGGTAAAAAAAATATTATTTTTTTATTTTTTGTGTTTGCAGAATGCCCCAGGTTTTTGTAAACTACCCTACTCACATTAGTTTAATAACGGAGTATGAGCCGTCAAAGGCCGGGTTTAAGGC
Organism: Sedimentisphaerales bacterium; assembly: GCA_049516395.1. Lineage (GTDB taxonomy): Bacteria > Planctomycetota > Phycisphaerae > Sedimentisphaerales > Anaerobacaceae > Fen-1362. The sequence goes on from JBEKTD010000003.1 coordinate 203,434, forward strand.
GAAGACGGCGTGGTTTTAGAGGCCTGCGGCCGAGCGCGGGGACTATTTTTAGTTCCTGCCTGTGTTTTTGCGCGGCGCAGAAATTGTGTTTAAACTGCTGCTGTAGCTCAGTTGGTAGAGTGCGTCCTTGGTAAGGACGAGGTCATGGGTTCAAATCCCATCAGCAGCTAAGTGCAGAGTTTTCAGGCCGGCGTGTTGGCTTGGTGGCCAGGACCGGCTGTGAGTTGATTTTATAAAAACGTAAATTTTAAAACAGCGTAGGACAGTAAACCGAAACTAAAAAGGAAACAAATGATAGGAGGTTTGTAAAACCATGGCTAAGGCGGTATTTGAGAGAACTAAGCCCCACGTCAACGTCGGCACGATTGGACACGTCGACCATGGCAAGACGACGCTGACGTCGGCGATGACGAAGGTAATGGAACTGAAGGGATTGTCGAAGTTTAAGAGCTATGATGACATAGCGAAGGCCTCGGAGTCGCAGGGCCGGCGAGACCCGACAAAGATTTTGACGATTGCGACCGCGCACGTCGAGTATATGACGGAAAACCGTCATTATGCTCACGTTGACTGTCCCGGACACGCCGATTATGTGAAAAACATGATTACCGGCGCCGCCCAGATGGATGGCGCGATTCTGGTAGTCAGCGCTTATGACGGCCCGATGCCTCAGACACGCGAGCACATACTGCTTGCCCGTCAGGTAAACGTGCCTAAAATTGTGGTGTTCCTGAACAAGGTTGACCTGGTCGATGACAAGGAACTTGTTGACTTGGTCGAGATGGAAGTAAGAGACCTCCTGAATAAATATGAATTCCCTGGCGACACAACCCCGATTATTCGCGGTTCATCAACCGCGGCCCTTGCCGCCAAGTCAATAGATGACCCCGCTTGTGCCCCTATTGTTGAACTGCTCAAGGCAATGGATGAGTATATTCCAATTCCGCAAAGACAGATTGATAAGCCGTTCCTTATGCCCGTTGAAGACGTATTCAGCATTAAGGGCAGGGGCACGGTCGGCACGGGCAGGATTGAAAGAGGTGTCGTGAAGGTCGGCGAAGAAGTAGCAATCATCGGTCTTTCGCCGGATATTCGCAAATCGGTTGTTACCGGCGTTGAGATGTTCAACAAGACACTCGATGAAGGACAGGCGGGCGATAACGTGGGATTGCTGCTGAGAGGCGTCGAAAAGAAAGACCTCGAACGCGGACAGGTCATTGCCAAGCCGGGAAGCATTACGCCGCACACACATTTCATGTCTGAGGTTTATGTCCTGACGAAAGAGGAAGGCGGAAGACATTCCCCGTTCTTCCCGGGGTATAAGCCGCAGTTCTATTTCAGGACGACTGACGTAACAGGTTCCGTCAAGCTCATTCAGAGCCGAGAAGGCAAGCCCGCTGAGATGTGTATGCCCGGCGATAACATCGCTATGGAAGTCGAGATTATATCGCCCATCGCGATGGAAGAAGGCCTCAGGTTCGCCATTCGTGAAGGCGGCAGAACCGTCGGCGCCGGCGTTGTAACCAAGGTTATCGGTTAGTGAACGAATAAAGGACGATACAGCAGGGTCGTATGGCTAAGAAAAGTAAAAGAGAATTTGTTTGGCTTGAATGCAAGGACTGCGGGCAGCGAAACTACAGGACTAATATCAGCGTCGCTGAAGGCACTCCGAAACTGGAGCTGCAGAAGTACTGCAAGTTCGAGCGAAAACATACGACTCATAAGCTGAAGCGTAAGTAATACGAGTTGGTACAGAGACAATGATAGGCCAGTAGCTCAATTGGCAGAGCGTCGGTCTCCAAAACCGAAGGTTGGGGGTTCGATTCCCTTCTGGCCTGGTGTGGGCCAGTCGCCGACGCTCGAAAGCTACCGCTTTTATCCTTATAAAGCATTGAGGTTATGGGCGGGCAAGGCAGGGATGGCGAAAGAGCGTTCAGGCAAGGAATCAGGTGCATTATGATGAGTGTATATAAAAGAGGTCAGGGCAAATATACGCGGATGATTACCGTCCTGAGCGGTGCGCTGATAGTGGCGATAGGGTGTTTTTCGCTTTATCGAACGCTCGATGCGGCGGATATCGGCCTGTGGGTTTCGACGATGGTGCCTGTCGGACTGTTTATCGGCCTGTCGGTTTTGATTATGTGGCTGATGAACAGGCCAAGCATCGCGGATTTTATGATTGCCGCTGAAGGCGAAATGAAAAAAGTCAACTGGTCCACAAGACAGGAAGTAACGGTTTCGACGATTGTTGTGATTTCGGTTGTGATTATCCTGGCGGTGATGCTGGGCGTCGCGGATTTTGTTTTACAGTTGTCCGTTACCTGGTTAGTGCAGTAAAAACGCGGGCATAAACCCGTTTTAAGCCGTTTTTTGTAATTGAGTCGGGGCGTTTTAATGAAATGGTACGTGTTGAGAGTTGCATCCAATAAGGAGATGCACGTCAAAGAGGTGCTTTCGCAGAAGGTCAACGCGGCCGGCCTGACGGACATTATCGGCAGGATAGAAGTTCCCGTCGAGAGGGTCAAGAAGGTGCGCGGCAATAAGCAGACCGTTCACAAGCGAAAGCTGTACCCCGGCTACGTTTTTATGGAAATGAATACCGCCGAAGACGGGAAGGTTCAGGAAAAAGTGTGGTTTGTGATAAAAGAGATTCCCGGCGTAGGCGATTTTGTCGGGACAGAAGGCGTGCCGACGGCGATGCGGGATACCGATGTCGCCAAGATGATGCAGGAAGTTGAAAAGCCCGAAGAGGCGCCGAGCATCAAGGTTGATTTCAAGAAGGGCGACCAGATTAAGATTCGTGAAGGTCCGTTCGAGAGCTTCGAGGGAACAGTTGAGGCGATTGACCAGGACAGAGGCATTGTAAAGGTTATTGTTGAAATATTCGGGCGAAGCACTCCGCTGGATATCGAATATTGGCAGATAGAAAAGGCATAAGGCCTGTTCAGCGAAGAAGTGCGGCGTGTTTTGAGGTTGAATAATGGCAAAGGAAAAACCGGCAGCAAAAGGCGGCGTAAAGGAATTATTAGTTAAGATAAAACTGCAGGCACCCGGTGGGCAGGCGACCCCGGCCCCGCCGATTGGACCTGCGCTTGGCCAGCACGGCGTCAATATCGGGCAGTTTGTCTCGCAGTTCAACGAGCGGACAAAAGAGCTGAACGGGACGACTGTGCCGGTGGTGATATCCGTATATACGGACAAGACGTTCACCTTCGAGGTGAAGAGTCCTCCGGCGGCGGTATTGCTGAAACAGGCGGCGGGCGTTGCCAAGGGCAGCGGCACGCCGAACAAGGAAAAGGTCGGCAAGGTAACGGCCGAGCAGGTTCGCCAGATTGCACAGGCGAAAATAAAAGACCTCAACGCATACAGTTTGGAGCAGGCGGAGAAGATTATCCGCGGGACAGCTCGCAGTATGGGTGTTGAAGTTGTGGATTAATAAAAGAGTAAAACAAAGGCGATTCGAGAAATAAAATTATGACGATTACCAGAGGTAAAAGATACCGCAAAGATGCAGAGAAGACCAGCGATATGCCGGTTGTTCTGTCTGAGGCGGTAGCAAAGGTTAAGACGTTTAACTCAACGAAGTTTGACCAGACGGTCCAGTTAATATTCTGGCTGGGTATCGACCCGAAACAGTCGGACCAGATTATACGCGGCGCGCTATCGCTGCCTCACGGGATAGGTCAGCAAAAGAAAGTCATTGCGTTCTGCGAGGGAGCAGACGCTGACGCAGCCAAGCAGGCGGGCGCCATTGAGGTAGGTGTGGACGAACTTATTGCAAAGGTAACGGGCGGCTGGTCGGATTTCGACGTGGCGATTGCTTCAACGAAGGTTATGGGTAAGGTAGGCAAGCTGGGCCGGGTTCTTGGCCCACAGGGCAAGATGCCCTCGCCCAAAAACGGCACGGTAACTGCCGACGTCGCTACCGCGGTGCGTGAGTTTGCGGCAGGCAAGGTCGAATTCAAAAACGACACGGGCGGAAACGTTCACGTTGTGGTAGGCAAGGTGAGTTTTGACGCGCAGAAACTGATAGACAACATCGACGCGGTTATAGCGCATATCAAGAGGATTAAGCCGGTAAGCTCAAAGGGAACTTATATAAAGAAAATCAGCATTCACGCGGCGATGAGCCCGGGCGTGCTGGTTGCCGTATAGGCGGATTTGAATTTTGGTTGTGCGCAGAGATTCGCTGTGCATGACGTGTTTGTGAAAGAATCAGGCAGGTGAAAATATGAGCAAGTTCGTAAAAGATTTACTGTGTTCAGAACTGGAAAAAAGAATCGTTAACGAAAAGGTTACCGATTTTATCGTTATCAGCACGCAGAAAGTAAACGGTGTTGATAATAACGTAATGCGTGGCGCGCTCAAGAGCAAGGGCATTAAACTATTGGTCGTCAAGAACGCCCTTATGAAAAGGACACTGACAAAGCTGAAGATGGAATCAGCGTCGTCGCTTTTCGTCGGGCCTTGCGTGGTCGCATACGGCGGCGACAGCATAGTCGATGTCGCAAAGGAATTAAGCGTCTGGACCGGCAAGGTCAAGGCGATTCATATAAAAGGCGCATATCTCGAAGGCGCATCACTGGATGACAAGGGAGCATCGGGGCTTTCAAAGATGCCGAGCCGGGTGGAATTGCAGGGCAGGATTATTATGTTGGCCAAGTCGCCGGCCGCGAGATTAGCCGGGGCGATTGGCGGACCTGCCGGAAGAATCGCCGGCTGCATAAAAACGATTATAGAAAAGAGCGAAAAATCGGAGACCAAGGCCGCATAAAGGGCGGCTCGAAACGGATACAAACAGCTCAGACGGCTGCCCCCGGATTTTCGGGGTTAAACGGGACGGCGTAGTTCCGGCTACCATCGGGCGAATTGATATAGGAGTTTAACGAACATGGCAGAAGAAACAAAACAGGCAAAGAGCTTCAGTGACGAAACAAAGAAACTTGGCGATGCGATTGTGAAGCTGACGCTGATGCAGGCCAAGGAGCTTGGCGATTATCTTAAGGAAGAGTACGGCATAGAGCCGGCAGCAGGCGGCGCGGTAATGATGGCAGGCCCGGCGGCAGCAGCGGCTGAGGCAGCACCGGTGAAGAGCACGTTTGACGTTATCCTCAAAGCGGCCGGCGAAAAGAAGATTCAGGTCATCAAGGAAGTCAGAGCATTGACATCACTGGGCCTCAAAGAAGCAAAAGACCTCGTTGACGGCGCACCGAAACCGGTAAAGACCGGCGTAAGTAAGGACGAGGCAGAGGCCGCCAAAAAGCAGCTCGAAAGCGCCGGCGCAACGGTGGAAATCGCCTAAAAATTGATTGTGACCCGGAAGGGTTAGAAATAAAAAAATCGGACAATTTAACGATTGCCGTTTAATTCGGGACTGAAAAATGGCTGAATTGAAAGTTCGTAATTTCGGCAAAATGCTGGAGAAAGTCGAAATCCCTGACCTTGTTGTTGTGCAGAGGAAGGGCTACGGAGAGTTTCTGCAAATGGACGTAGTCCCTACGAAGCGTGCGAACAGGGGCCTGGAAGAGCTGTTTCGCGAGACCTTCCCGATAGAGAGCTACGATAAAGGGATAATTCTGGAGTACCTTTACTATGAGCTTGAGCAGCCGAGGTACAACATAAACGAGTGCAGGCAGCTTCGCCTGACGTACGGTTATCCGCTGAAGATTACCTGCCGGCTTCGCAACAAGGACGGACAGGACATAGCCGAACAGGCGATATACCTCGGCGAAATACCCGTCATGATTGGCGGCGGTGAGTTCATTATCAACGGAGCCGAAAGGGTTATCGTAAGCCAGCTTCACAGGAGTCCCGGCGTTGATTTCCTTGTAGAGAGCAAAGAAGGCGACCGCATACTTCACGGGGGCAGAATCATCCCGGAACGCGGAAGCTGGATAGAAATCAGCGTTACACATAAAGACGTTCTGGTTGTGAAAATCGACCAGTCAAGCAAGATTCCCGCAACGATTTTCCTGCGGGCATTAAGCGCCGATTTCAGCGAGACCGAGCAGATAATCAGGCGGTTCTACGAGACCAAAGAGGTGCAGAAGAACAAGCTGACGCCTGATATGTGGGTGGTGCGAGACATCGTCGATACCGAAAGCGGCGAGATAATAGTAAAAGCCGGCGCACAAATCGGCGACAAAGTTTCGATTATTCAGCAAAGCGAAATAAAGAAAATCGAGGTAGTCGAAGGGTCGTGTGATGCGCTGGTGTTCAATACGCTTGCGGAAGACGACTGCAAGAGTCACGAACAGGCGTTGTTGAAGTTTTACGTCAGGTTGCGGCCCGGCAATCCTGCCAACCAGGAAAAGGCCAAACAATTCTTCGATGAGAAATTCTTTGATGTCAACCGGTACCGGTTAGGCAAAGTGGGCAGATTCCGACTGAACCGCAAATTTGGACAAAATGTTGCCCTTACCGAAATGACGTTGCGGGCCGAGGATTTCATCAATGCGGTGAACTACATAATCGGGCTGCGGAACAACAAGGGCGAGGTTGACGATATCGACCATTTGGGCAACCGTCGGCTAAGAACAATTGATGAGCTGGCGGGAGGCGAAATTCGCAAGGGGCTTTTGAAGCTTCGCAAGACCGTGCAGGAACGAATGAGCACGATGAAGGAAGGCGAGCAGCCATTGCGGATAGCGGACCTTGTCAACTCGAAGAGCGTATCGAGCAGCATAAACTTTTTCTTCGGACGAGGCGAACTGAGCCAGATAGTCGACCAGACCAATTCGCTTAGCCAGTTGACACACGAAAGACGTTTGTCGGCGCTTGGGCCTGGCGGTTTGAACAGAAGACGCGCGGGCTTTGAAGTTCGCGACGTTCATATCAGTCACTACGGCAGGATTTGTCCGGTAGAGACGCCGGAAGGCACAAACATCGGTCTTATCAGCTCGCTGGCGATATTCGCCACGGTTGACGAATACGGGTTCCTGCTGTCGCCTTATTACAAGGTTGAAAAGGGCAAGGTTACGGGCAGCGTCGCATTCCTGCGGGCGGACGAGGAAATGAAAGCGATATTTGCTCCGCCAAGCGCGGTTGACCCGGAAACAAACAGGATACCGGAAGGTATGGTGCTGGCACGACAGCAGGGCGAGCTTGCACAGGTAACACACGACGAGGTGAACTATGTCGATGTTTCGCCTAAGCAGATTGTGGGTTTGTCGGCTGCACTGATACCGTTCCTTGAGCACGACGACGCGAACAGGGCGCTGATGGGTTCGAACATGCAACGCCAGGCGGTGCCGCTGTTGAAGTGCCAGGCGCCGCTTGTTCAGACGGGTATGGAGGAGATGGCTGGGCGGTATTCGAGTATGGTCGTGCGGGCGCAAAAGGCGGGAACAGTTACCGCGGTTGACGCCACTAAGGTTGTGATTAATCATACAGATGAATACAAGCTGGAGAAATTCTTCGGCTTGAATGAGCGGACGTGTCTTAACCAGAGGCCGATTGTCAAACTTGGGCAAAGGGTTGAGAAAGACCAGACGCTGGCCGACGGCGGCGGTACTGAAAACGGCGTGCTTGCATTGGGCAGGAACGTGCTTTGTGCGTTTATGTCATACGAAGGATTCAACTTCGAGGATGCTATCATTGTCAGCGAAAGATTAGTCAGGAACGACAGCTTCACAAGTATTCATATCAATGAGTTTGACGCCGAGATACGCGAGACGCCGTTAGGCAAGGAAGAATTCACCAACGACATACCAAACGTAAGCGAAAAAGCGTTGCGTAATCTTGACGAGCACGGCGTGGTGCAGGAAGGCACGAGGGTTCAGCCGGGCGATATCCTGGTGGGCAAGGTTGTACCGAAGGGCAAGACCGAGCTTACGCCGGAAGAAAAACTGCTGCATGCGATATTCGGCAGGGCCGGCGAAGACGTGAAGAACGATTCGCTTGAACTGCCTAATGGTTATGAAGGCGTTGTCATTAAAACCGAGCGGTTTGTGCGGCGAGGAGCAGGCGGCGAAGAGGGCAAAAAGGCGCTTAACGCACAGATAAGAGAAATTGAAAAAGATATACGGTCAAAACAGTGCATGATATTCAGGCAGATGGTGGCCGCGATTCACGAGAAATTCGAGGTCGATATTGTTGACCCGTCCAGCAGGCAGAAGGCCGGCATCAGCGAAGACGACGAGGTTGTTTACGAACAGGTTACCAACTGGGATGTAAAATGGGTAAAGCCGGCCCCGATGCGGGAAAAGGTTGAGAAGCTGGCGGATAAGTTCGTTGAGAAAATCAGGGCGCTCGATGAGGAAGCCAAAAAGCGAGTCGAACGGCTGAAACACGGCGATGAGCTTCCCAGCGGCGTTATCGAAATGGTCAAGATATATGTAGCGACCAAACGGGTTATGTCGATTGGAGACAAAATCGCGGGTCGCCACGGCAACAAAGGTGTTATCGCGAAAGTGCTGCCACAGGAAGATATGCCGTTCCTTGAGGATGGCACGCCGATTGACATACTGCTCAACCCGCTGGGTGTGCCGAGCAGAATGAACGTCGGCCAGATTCTTGAGACGCACCTTGGCTGGGTAGCAAAGGCATTGGGCTTTACGGCGGTTACGCCTGTGTTCGACGGCGCCAAGGAGCAGGACATCAGAAACCTGACCGAGGAGGCCAACGAATTGATGGCTCGTCGAAAGGTTGAGCTTGAGAAGGCGGGCCAGGCACCCGCGGATAATGAGCTTTTTGTGCAGGTTCCCAAGTCGCTGAAGACGCAGTTGTATGACGGGCGGACGGGTGAGCCGTTCGACCAGCAGGCGACGATTGGGTTTATCTATATTATGAAACTGCATCATTTGGTTGACGACAAGATTCACGCTCGTTCGACGGGGCCTTACAGCTTGATAACGCAGCAGCCATTGGGCGGCAAGGCGAGAACCGGCGGACAGAGATTCGGCGAAATGGAAGTTTGGGCGCTGGAAGGTTACGGCGCAGCTTATACACTGCAGGAAATGCTCACGGTCAAGAGCGACGACGTTGAAGGACGCACCAAGATATACGAATCGATGGTAAAGGGGCAAAATACGCTCGAAGCCGGGACGCCGCTGTCGTTTGATGTGTTATGTAATGAAATAAGAGGGCTGGGTTTGAATATCCAGCTTGAAAAGAAACGTCTGGGCGGAACAACAACTTTGTAAAGGTCGATAGAGTGTCGGGAACCCTTGTTGATTATATTGGCAATAGTGTCATTAAGGAGCCAGAGATAAATGATAAGCAATATCTATGATCGGATAAATGATTACGGTTCGGTCAAGATTTCGCTTGCCGGTCCCAATGATATTCGCAGCTGGTCGTTCGGCGAGGTTCGCAAGCCCGAAACAATAAATTACCGAACGTACAGGCCTGAGAAGGACGGTCTTTTCTGCGAACGTATATTCGGGCCGGAGCGGGACTGGGAATGCGCGTGCGGCAAGTATAAAGGTACCAAGTACAAGGGTATCATCTGCGACCGCTGCGGGGTGAAAGTTACGCACAGCAGGGTTCGCCGCAAGAGAATGGGGCATATCAATCTTGCTTCTCCGTGCGTTCATATATGGTTTTTCAAGGCAGTTCCGAACCAGTTAGGGACGGTTCTTGGAATGAAAGGACTGGACCTTGAGAAGGTAATCTATTACCAGGATTACTTGGTCACCGACCCCGGCCCAAGCCCGCTCAAACTCGGGCAGTTGCTTTCGGAAGAGGAATGTCGCGACGCGACCGCCAAGTACGGCAGCAGTTTCAAGGTGGCGATGGGCGGCGAGGCGATAAAAACCCTGCTTAGCCGGCTTGATTTGGACGGCATCAGCACTGAATTGCGAACTGCGATAAGCAAGACAAGCTCGGTTCAGCGAACGAAAGAGCTTAGCAAGCGTCTCAAGACGATTGACGCGATAAAGAACAGCAATAATAAAGCGGAGTGGATGGTTCTTGAGGTGATTCCGGTCATACCGCCCGATTTGCGTCCGCTGGTGCTGCTTGAAAGCGGGAATTTCGCGACGAGCGATTTGAACGACCTTTACAGGCGTATAATCAACCGTAACAACCGGTTGAAAAAACTGATGGACCTCAACGCTCCTGAAGTAATTATTCGCAACGAAAAGCGAATGCTTCAGCAGGCGGTCGATTCTCTTATGGACAACGGCAGATGCAGAAGGCCGGTGCTGGGGAGCAACAACAGGCCGTTGAAGAGCTTGAGCGATATGATAAAAGGCAAGCAGGGACGATTCAGGGAAAACCTGCTTGGCAAGCGAGTCGATTATTCGGCGCGTTCGGTCATTGTAATAGGGCCGACGATGAGATTGCACCAGTGCGGGCTGCCGAAGAGAATTGCGCTGGAATTGTATCAGCCGTTCATTATCCGCCGGCTAAAACAAAGCGGGCTTGCGGACACAATTAAGAGCGCCAAGAAGATGATTGAGCGCCGCGGCGAGCAGATATGGGATATTCTCGAAGAAGTGATTCACGAGCATCCCGTGCTGCTGAACCGAGCTCCGACGCTGCACAGGATGGGTGTTCAGGCGTTTGAGCCGGTGCTGGTGGAAGGCAACGCGATAATGCTGCATCCGCTGGCCTGCAAAGGGTTCAACGCGGACTTCGACGGCGACCAGATGGCGGTGCATCTGCCGTTGAGCGTCGAGGCACAAACCGAAGCCCATACGCTGATGATGACCACAAACAATATTTTCTCGCCTGCCAACGGTTCGCCGATGGTCGGGCCTTCTCAGGATATGGTGCTGGGCAACTACTATCTGACCAGTATGCTTTCGGGCCAGAAAGGCGAGGGAATGGCGTTCCGTGATACGTTCGAGGCGATGCTTGCTTGTGATATGGGCAAGATTGACCTGCACGCCAAAATCAAGGTCCGGATTACCAAGCCGGTGGTTAAGGAAGGCGAAAAGGCGAGAGATTTAAAGAGTAAGGAGATTTCAAAGCCAATCGTGGTTGAGACGACAGCCGGCAGGTGTATTTTCAATGATATTTTGCCGGCGAAGATGCCATTCTACAACGGGACGATGGGGCAAAAACCGTTGAGCCAGGTAATCAGCGACTGCTACGCGATTGCCGGCAGCGCGGCGACGGTTGATTTGTTAGACAAGATTAAAGAAAAGGGATTCAGGCACGCGACCTTGTCGGGGCTGAGTTTCGGCGTAATGGATTTGAAGATACCGCCCAAGAAGAAGGAAATCATCGACGAGACGGAAAAGCGTGTCAAAAAGATACTGAAAAACTATCAGGCCGGCGTATTGACCGAAGGCGAGCGATATAACCAGGTTATCGATGCCTGGACCAACGCCCGTGTCGCTGTAACAAGCGAAATGATGCGGGGCCTCAAGGAAGATAAGAAAGACGACGGCTCGGCTTATCTGAACCCGATTTATATGATGAGTATCTCCGGCGCAAGAGGCAGCGTTGACCAGATTCAGCAGCTTGCCGGTATGCGAGCGTTGATGGCCAAGCCCAGCGGCGAGATTATCGAGACGCCGATTAAGTCGAACTTCCGCGAGGGGTTGACGGTTCTTGAGTATTTCAGCTCGACGCACGGCGCCAGAAAAGGTCTTGCGGATACGGCGCTGAAGACGGCCAACTCGGGTTATCTTACCCGCAAGCTGATAGACGTCGCTCAGAATATGATAGTTACCGAGCGGGATTGCGGGACATTGCAGGGTATTACCAAGAGCACGGTCGCCAGGGGCGAACAGGTTGATGTGCCTTTGTCGCAGCTTATTATCGGCAGGACCGCAAGGGACAACATCCGCAACCCGATTACCGATGAGATGATTGTCCGGGAAAACGAGGTCATAACGCCTGATGCGGCCGTGAAAATTGAGGCGCTTGGGCTTGACGCAATCAGGGTCAGAAGTCCGCTGACGTGCGACAGTCCGTTCGGCATGTGTGCGAAGTGTTACGGCTGGGATATGAGCACGGGGCAGCTTGTTGAAGAAGGCCTGCCCGTTGGGATTATAGCCGCTCAGTCGATCGGCGAGCCGGGCACACAATTGACACTGCGGACGTTCCACACCGGCGGAATTGCCTCTCGCGCCATTCTGGAGCGTGAGCAGAGAGCGACTCAGCCGGGCAAAATACTTTATCGCGATATAAACGCGGTAGCGTTCAGCGCTGAGGACGGCAGCTCGAGGGTGGTTGCCCTGAAGCGCAATGGAGAAATCGCTATCCTGGATGACAAGGACCGCGAGCTTGACAAGTTCAAGGTTCCTTATGGCGCGATTGTCAGAGTGAAAAATAATGAAGAGGTAAAAAGCGGGGCGTTACTGTTTGAGTGGGACCCGCACCGCACGCCGATATTGGCGGAAGTTTCGGGTTTAATCCGCTTTGTGGATATTATCGAAGGCGAGACGATTCGGCTTGAAGAGGAGCGCAAAGGCCAGTTGGGCAATAAGCCGGTCATAATCGAGCACAAGGGCGATAAGCACCCGCAGATTATGATTGAGGATGCCCAGGGTAAGATTCTTGATGTTCACTATCTGCCCGCGGGCGCCCGAATAGAAGTTACGGAAGGCCAGCAGGTCCAGGCGGGCCAGTTGCTTGCTCATCAGCCCAGAGCCACTGGCGGAACGCAGGATATCACGGGCGGTTTGCCGCGAGTTACGGAAGTGTTCGAGGCACGCAAGCCCAAAGACCCGGCGGCCATAGCGGAAATCAGCGGACGTGTCGAGCTCAAGAGTGACAAGCGCAAGGGCAAGATGACGATTATTATTCGTTCCGAATCCGGTATGGAAAAGGAACACCACGTGCCGCGTGACAGGCATTTGAACGTTCACACGGGCGATATGGTTGAGGCAGGTGATACGCTGACCGACGGCCCGCTGGTTCCGCATGATATTCTGCGGATTAAGGGCGAAGAGGCGCTGCAGAGATATTTGATTGGCGAAATTCAGAACGTTTACCGTTCGCAGAACGTCAATATCAACGACAAGCACATCGAGATTATATGCTCACAGATGATGCGAAAGATTGAGATTGAGTCGGTGGGCGACAGCGAGTTTTTGCCTGGCGAGGTGGTTGACAAGTTTGAGTTCCGCAGGGAAAACACGCGGCTCAATGAAAGCATCAAGATAGCCAGTGTGGGCGAGGCTAATGAGCTTAAAGAAGGTCAGGTTATTGATAAGGCCAAGCTGACGACCATCAACGAAAAGGTTGAATTAATCGGCGGCGAGCCGGCGAAGGGCAAAAAACCGAAAATGGCTACCGCCAAGACGCTGCTTTTGGGTATTACCAAGGCGTCGCTGCGTTCGGACAGCTTTATCGCCGCGGCCAGCTTCCAGCAGACGACAAAGATATTGACTGAAGCGGCCTTAGGTGGTAATGTAGATAAGCTTTGCGGTTTGAAGGAAAACGTGATACTTGGGCATTTGATACCGGCGGGCACGGCGTTTAAGCCGTATCTGGAATTGAAGGTTAAACACCTTGCCGAGGCGCCGTTGCCCAAGGAATTCAAAGAAGTGAGTGAAATTGAAGAAGTCAAGGCGGCTGAAGCTCAGAAGGAAGCCAAGATGAAGGAAGCCCTGGGCATTAAGTAGTTTTTATAGACGTTGGAGTGACAGATTTATGGCGACAATGAACCAGTTGGTAAGAAATCCGAGAGCCAAATCAAAGGGTCAGAAAAGACGGTCGGATATAAGCGGCTCACCTCAGAAACGAGGGGTATGCCTGATTGTCCGGACGATGACTCCCAAGAAGCCGAATTCGGCTTTGCGTAAGGTGGCTCGTGTTCGGCTGACCAACGGCAAGGAAGTAACGGCTTATATACCGGGAATAGACCACAACCTGCAGGAGCACAGCACGGTAATGATACGAGGGGGCCGCGTGCGTGATTTGCCCGGCGTGCGTTACCATATAATCCGCGGGGTATTGGATTGCGCGGGCGTCGCCAATCGCAGGCGGGGCAGAAGCAAATACGGCGCAAAGAAAGGCAAATAATTTACTTTTAAGGTTTGAGTAAGGGTATCGAGGAACAAAAGAATGGCAAAAAAAGCAACAGCGTCAAAAGAGCAGTTGAAGGCTGACGGCAAATATAACAGCCGGCTGGCGGGGAAGTTTATCAACTGCCTGATGTGGGCAGGCAAAAAGAGCGTTGCGCAGCGGATATTTTACGATGCGATAGATATCATAGCCGAGAAGGAAAGAGCCGCTCCGGCGATAGAGGTTTTCGAGACCGCGGTAAATAACGTCAAGCCGGCGATTGAGGTTCGCAGCAAGCGCGTCGGCGGGGCAAGTTACCAGGTCCCGATGCAGGTAAGCTCGAAACGTCAGCAGTCGCTGGCGATACGATGGATACTCGATGCGTCGAGAGGCGCAAAGGGCAAGCCGATGTGCGAACGCCTGGCGGCAGAGCTGATTGAGGCCTACAACAAAAAAGGCGGCGCAATGATGATGAGGGAAAACGTGCACAAAATGGCAGATGCCAACAAGGCGTTTGCTCATTTCGCGTGGTAGCAAGGACGTATTGAACTGCCATGGTGCCTTATGGTCAACCGTGGCAGTTTTTTTTATTGAAATTTTTTTAGTGACGATAAACAAATGTTGGAAGAGCTTAAGAAAATACGCAATATAGGCATTATCGCTCATATTGACGCCGGCAAAACGACGGTGTCGGAGCGAGTTCTTTATTACGCCGGCAAAACCTACAAAATGGGCGAGGTCCACGACGGCACGGCGGTGATGGACTACCTCGAAGAAGAGCAAAAAAGAGGAATTACCATTACGTCGGCGGCGACGAGATTCCCGTGGGCCGGCGCGGAAATCAACCTGATTGATACGCCGGGGCACATTGATTTTACGGCGGAAGTGGAAAGGTCGCTGAGAGTGCTTGACGGGGCCGTTATTGTTTTTGACGGCAGCGAAGGTGTGCAGGCGCAAAGCGAGACGGTCTGGAGACAGGGACAGAAATACGGCGTGCCCTGCCTTTGCTTTATCAACAAGATGGACAAGGTCGGCGCGGATTTTGAAATGAGCGTTGACAGCATCAGGGAAAAACTCGTCGCCCATCCTCTTGTCGTGCAGCTTCCGATAGGGGCTTCGGCCACTTTTACCGGGGTTATAGATTTAATCAAGATGCACGCGGTTATTTTCGACACGAAAAAGCTGGGGGCGGATTTCGAGGAGATGGAGATTCCCGCGGAGTACCGCAGCAAAGTGGAGCAGGCCAGGCATACGATGCTTGAGCACGCAGCCGAGCATGATGAAGAAATGATGGATAAATACGTCCACGACAAGCCCATCGAGGAAGAGGTGATTTGCAGGGCGATAAGGAAGGGGACGATTGCCGGTAAGCTGCACCCGGTATTTTGCGGGTCGGCCTTGCAGTATATCGGCATTCAGAAGCTGCTGGACGCGGTTGTGGCATATTTGCCTTCGCCGATGGAAAAGCCGCCGATTATTGCCCATACGCCCGGCGACGAGGAAAAGAAAATACCGGTCAAGTGCGACCCGCAGGGCAGTTTAGTAGCTCTTGCCTTTAAGATTATCAGCGAGCCGCACGGGGACCTGAATTTTATAAGGATATACCAGGGGACATTGAAGTCGGGCAGCAGGGTGCTCAATGTTACTCGCGACAAGCGGGAAAATATCACGCGTATGTTCGAGATGCACGCCAACGACCGCAAGATTCTCGAAGAGGCCCACGCCGGGGACATAGTGGCTGTGGTTGGTCCTAAACATACAATTACCGGTGACACGCTGAGCGACCCGAAGCATCCGGTGCTGCTTGCCAGTATTACTTTCCCGCAGACGGTAATCAGTATGTCGATAGAGCCGAAGACGGCCGGCGATAAAAATAAACTGGGCGATGCTCTTGCGGCATTGCGGCGGGAGGACCCGACTTTTGAATCAAGGGTTGACCACGAAACCGGTCAAATGATTATCAGCGGTATGGGCGAACTTCATCTTGAGATTCTGCAGCACAAGCTGATGAAGGAAAAAGGGGTAGATATCAAGGTTGGCAGGCCTCGTGTGGCGTATAAAGAGGCGATTACAAGATTAGCCGAAGCTGAAGGCAAATTTGTGCGTCAAAGTGGGGGGCATGGGCAATATGGGCATGTTATTTTGAAGGTTGAGCCCTTATTTGGCGAAGACGGACACTTGAGTCGGGAGATGGAGTTTATCAATGAAGCAGGGGGAGACAGGGTGCCCAGAGAGTTTGTTGGGGCGGTTGAGAAGGGCGTTGAAGATGCCCTTGGGACGGGCGTTTTAGGGGGCTATCCCGTTATGGGCATTAGAGTTACGTTAATTGACGGCTCATATCATACGGTGGATTCATCGGATATCGCATTTGAGCAGGCGGCGGCGATTGCGATTAAGGCGGCCCTCGAAAAGGCGAAACCAATACTTTTAGAGCCGGTTATGAAGATTGAGGTTCTTGTTCCGGAGGCCCATTTCGGGGTTATCCAGGCCAGCTTGCTTTCCAAGAGGGGATTTATCACAGACAGCAGGATTCACGGGAAAACGCGGACGATTGACGCTAAGGTCCCTTTGTCCGAGATGTTCGGGTATTCCAGCGAGATAAGAAGCGCAACAGCCGGGCGAGGCACGTTTACTATGGAACCGTTAAGTTACGAGAAAGTGCCTGAACAGATTGCTGAGCAGGTTATATCGCTGTAGAAAAAACATTAATTTCTTTGAAAAATTTTTGTAATTTGCTGGTTGACGTAAGCCGGACTGTATGTTAAATTACTAATCTTTCAGCCGTAGCGAGCATTGCCAGGATGGCTTTGCGATTGACGAGTTGGGCTGTAACACGTCTTGCGAATCGTGGTCGTCAAGGACGGTTTAATTGGTTATTTGGTTTAATTAAGGGGTACAGCAGGGGTTGCCAATAAACCCCGTAAGGGCTGGGATGAGTTGTCGGTTTGGCCGAGGGCCAGACAGCTTTGTCCGAAGGATTAGGACCCCGATTCGTTAAGGAAGGCGATTGTGGCGTCGGATGCCTGTGACCGCAGGCATTTGATGACCAAATCAGGTCCTTCCTGCCAAGAAGGCAAGATAGAACGCTGAAACCGCAGGGGTGTTTTTGTCGGTGCAGTGATAGCAGAAGTGTAGTAGTTACGGTCAAAGGTGTGAAAAAACAGGTTGTAACAATACTAAGAATTTGGGCACAGTATTATGGCCGGTGAGACAGAAAGAATAAAAATAAGGATGGAAGCATACGACCACAGGATTCTGGACGCATCCGCAAAGGAAATAGTAGAACACGCCAGAAGGACAAATGCTCGTATCAGCGGCCCCATCCCACTGCCGACACGCATCGAAAGATACACCGTGCTGAGAAGCCCGCATATCGACAAGAAATCACGTGAACAATTTGAGCTGCGAACACACAAGCGTCTAATCGATATTCGCGAAGCGAATGCTCGGACGGTTGAGGTTCTTAACCGGCTGGTTGTGCCTGCCGGTGTTTTCGTAAAAATCAAGGCATAATAAAGCAGGTCAGTAACAGGGAAGATAAAAGTGGCAATGCTGCTTGGAAAAAAAGTTGGAATGACACAGGTTTACGATGAGAAGGAACGGCTGTTGCCCGTTACGGTCATACAGGCCGGCCCCTGTGTTGTTATGCAGGTAAAGACCGTTGAGACAGACGGCTATAACGCGGTTCAGCTCGGGTTTGACGACGTGAAAGCGGCGCGCAGCACCAAGGCCGCGATTGCACACGCTGAAAAGGCCAAGACGGCCCCGAAGAGGTTTATAAGGGAAATGCGTCTTATCGGTGATGCGAAGGTGGAAGTAAACCCGGGCGATGCTGTAACGGTAACGACATTCGCGGAGACTAAATTTGTCGATGTCATCGGGACAAGCAAGGGTAAGGGTTTTGCGGGCCCGATGAAGCGATACCATTTCGGCGGTATGCCTGGTTCGCACGGCACAGAGCGCAAACACCGTTCGCCGGGTTCGCAGGCGGGTTATGGAACCGACCGTGGTCACGGTGGTGACATAAAGAAGGGCAAAAAGATGGGCGGACATCTGGGGGCCAAGAGAATCACAGTCAAAACACATCAGCTTGTTTCAATAGATCCGGAAAATAATCTGCTCGTAGTCAAAGGTTCAGTACCTGGGCCGGCGGGCGGTTACGTCGTAGTTAGAACGTCACAGAAGAAAAAACTATAGGTTGGGCACAGGGATTAGCAGATGATAAGCTTGCCTGTATATGATAAGAGCGGTAAAGAGGTTGGCAACCTGAAAGTCGCGGAGTCGGCATTCGGCGGGCGCGTGAGATACGCACTGTTGAAGCAGGCGATAGTTATGTACAACGCGAACAAACGGGTGGGGACAGCCGCAACGAAAGGCAGGGGGCAGATTGAAGGTTCGACCAAAAAGATATACGCACAGAAGCATACCGGTAACGCGAGAGCCGGCACAGTCAGGACGGGCAAGCGGGTTGGCGGCGGTGTGACATTCGGGAAGAAAGCAAGGGACTTCAGTCAGGACATGCCCAAAAAGCAGAAAAAATTAGCAAGAGATTCGGCGATACTGTCGAAACTTTTGAGCAATAATGTTGTTGTCGTTGACCAGCTTGCGTTTGAAAAGCCGAAGACAAAGGATTTTGCGAATATACTCGGGAATCTTAAAATAGAACGCAGTTGTCTTGTGATAATCGGCGAGCACAACGATACGCTTTGGCGCTCAGCGAGAAATATACCGAAGGTGTCGGTGCTTCTGGCGGCGGAGTCAAACGCGGGGGATATTTGCAGACATACAAAACTGTTGTTTACCAAAGAGGCATTTCTGTCTCTTATGAACAAAAATGAATCAGGTGAGAATTAACTGCCGGCGTTATGAAAGACCATAATATTATAGTTAAACCGTTGATTACAGAGCAGGGTACGCACCTTGCAGGCAAAATAAGCGCGTACGCGTTCGAAGTGAACAAGGACGCCAACAAGATGCAGATTAAGGGTGCCGTTGAGCGATTGTACGCAGTGAAGGTTGACAAGGTGAGAACCGCAAACAGAAAAGGGAAGTTCAGACGCAAGGGCAGGACGTCGGGTTTCACACAGGACTGGAAAAAGGCCGTGGTGTACCTGAAGCCCGATTATCATATAGACCTGTTCTAATAAAGATAGCAAGAGAAGCGATATGGGAATTAAAATATACAAGCCGACAAGTGCAGGACGCAGGAACAGCTCAGTAAATGATTTTGCCGAGCTGACCACCGACAGGCCGGAAAAGTCACTGTGTATTCGCATAAAGAAATCAGGCGGCAGAAACCACAGTGGTATGACTATGGTTCGGTTCAGAGGAGGCGGTGCGAGACAGATTTACCGCCTCATTGATTTTAAGAGGAACAAAGACGGCGTCAGCGCGAACGTAGCAAGCGTGGAATACGACCCGAACAGGAATTGTTATATATCATTGCTGCACTACGTTGACGGCGAAAAACGATACATATTGGCCCCGGAAGGCATTAAGCTGGGCGATAAAGTCGAGAGCGGTATGGTTTGCGAGCCGAAAGTTGGTAACGCGATGCCGTTAGAGGCGATTCCGAGCGGTCTTGAAGTTCATAATATCGAAATGACAGCAGGCCAGGGCGGCAAGTTAGTGCGTGTTGCCGGTTCGGCGGCGAGAATAATCGCCAAAGAAGGCGACTGGGTAACGCTTCAACTGCCCAGCGGTGAAATGAGAATGGTGCGCAAGGAATGTCGCGCGACGATAGGCAAACTGGGCAATTCCGACTACCAGAATATCCGGTGGGGCAAGGCGGGGCGGACAAGACATAAAGGCCGCAGAGGCCACGTTCGCGGCAAGGCACAGAACCCTGTAGCGCATCCGATGGGCGGCGGCGAAGGCAGGAGCAACGGCGGACGTCATCCCTGCTCACCGACAGGCGTGCTGGCAAAGGGCGGAAAAACAAGATGCCCGAGAAAAGTCAGCAGCAAGCGAATTATCCGGAGACGCAAGAGCAGCGCACATGGACAAGTGGAAATTTGATGTGAAGGATGTTATCGAGGCCGGTTGACCGGCCTGAGGAAATCGAATGGGAAGATCGCTGAAAAAAGGGCCGTATGTTGACGTGAAACTGTTTGCGAAGGTCAACAAGCAGATACAGACAGGGTTACGCGAGCCGATAAAGACCTGGGCACGAAGGTGCACGATAATTCCGGAATTCATTGGTTATACATTTATGGTGCATAACGGCAAAATGTTCCACAAAGTTTACGTTACCGAGGATATGGTTGGCCATAAGCTCGGGGAATTTTCGCCGACCAGGGTATTCAGAGGACATTCAACAAGGAAGGTAGAAGAAGAGACGGCAGCACCGGCAAGAGAGTAAGGTTTTGAATAGATATGTTGAACCCAGAAAAATTAAAAAAAATCAGTAAGCAGCGCAAAGTTAACGTTGAGCAATTGGGCGGCCAGATTGTAAGGGCGGGGCTTGATAAGCAGGACGCGATATCGGCTGTAAAGAACTGGCAGCACGGTTTATTCAAGCCGATACCCAGCAGCGAAGACATAAAGCGTCTGGCGACGGCGCTGGGAGTTGAGCCGAATGATATTGCCGGCTGGTGTTCGACCTGCCGATACGCACCGTTTGCACCGCGCAAGGCACGGCTGGTTACCCAGTTGATAGCGGGCCGGAAGGTGCAGGACGCGCTGGATATTTTGAAGTTCACGCGGAAGCGTGCCGCGGAAATGATAAGCAAGACGCTTCGCGCGGCGATAGCCGACGCGGATGAGCAGGAAGCAGACGTGGATAATCTTTACATAAGTGAGGCGCGTGTGGATGACGCGGGTGTCAGAATCGGCACCAAGCGATGGATAGCCAAGGACAGAGGCAGAGCTCATTCTCTCACTAAAAAAGGTTGTCATATATATATTACGGTTTCGCAGCCATAAGGGCAGATTCAGAGGCGAATTAAACTATGGGTCAGAAGGTATCGCCAATAGGTTTTAGGACAGGCATAACCAGGGGCTGGGACAGCACGTGGTTTGCGTCGAAAGCGGACTACGGGACGTTTCTTGTTGAGGACCAGAAAATTCGCAAGTTCATTGACAAGAAATTCAACCGGCAGATGCCCAAGGGTGGCGTAGCGAAGACGGAAATCATAAGGACCCGCAATGAGGTAACGGTAACGCTGCACAGCGCAAGGCCGGGAGTGGTAATCGGCCCGCGAGGCGGCGAGGTTGACAAGCTGCGTGAAGAAATAGAAGCATTGACCGGCCGCAAGGTTACAGTCAACGTTGTTGAAGTTAAAGACCCGGACCTGAACGCGTTTTTGATTGGCGAAGCGGTTGCTGAGCAGCTTTGCAAGCGGGCGTCATTCAGACGCACGATGAAGCAGTTCTGCGAGTCGGCGATGAACGCCGGCGCGAAGGGCGTGAAAATTTTGTGCTCAGGTCGGTTAGGCGGAGCTGAAATAGCCCGGCGTGAGACGCAGAGGAAGGGAAGCATCCCGCTTCACACTCTGGACGCGGATGTTGATTATGCCCAGGCCCGTGCCGAGACGACATACGGGACGATTGGTGTCAAAGTGTGGGTACACCGTGGTCTTTTTGGTGAGCAGATTGTTGCCAAACAAGCACCGAGGCGCAGGCCGTTCGGTCGCGGCGAGGGTGGCGGCGGTGAAGGTTCGAGCAGGCCGAGACAGGCAAGCAGTCCACCGGCGGATACCGGCGCGGCGCCGACTGAAGGTGGAAATCCTTAGGCAAGTTAACGGTTTAAGATACGTAATTTTAGAGATTTGATATTTAGGTTTTAACGTAGGGTTTACAAAATGGCATTGATGCCGAAAAGAGTGAAATACCGTAAGAGCCAGCGTGGCAAGATGAAATGCAACGCTGCCAGGGCGAATTATGTTGCGTTCGGCGAATACGGTTTGCAGTCGCTGGAGCAGTGCTGGCTCGAAGGCAAGACAATAGAGGCCGGCCGAGTTGCGGCGACGCATTATCTGCAGCGTGAAGGCAAGGTATATATCAGAGTATTTCCGGCCAAGCCGGTAAGCGCCAAGCCGCTTGAGACGCGAATGGGTAAAGGTAAAGGCGAGCCGGCGTTTTGGGTGGCGCGAGTCAGGCCTGGCGCGATTTTGTTTGAGATCAGCGGTGTTGACGAGGAAGTTGCTAAACGGGCGTTGTTGCGTGTGGCGCACAAGATGCCGATGAAATGCAGATTAATCCGTCGCAGACGCACGGTGGGATAAGGGTAAACAGATGAAAGCACAAGTTTATCGTGAAATGAGTACGGATGAGCTTGAGAGCAAGGTTCAGGAATTGGAGCGACACGTGTTTGATTTACGTTCGCAGGCGACGACAGAAAAACTGCAGGATTGCCGGGCGGCAATTAACGCGCGTCGTGAAGTAGCGAGGATAAAGACGGTATTACGTCAGCGTCAGATAGAGGCCAAAAAACAATAAGGCCTCCGGTAAGGAATCAGAAGGATGCAGGAACACAAGATAAAGACGACAAAAGCAGTAGTGATAAGCAAGGGCAGCAGCAAGAGCATAAAGGTTGCCGTAGATTACGTGTACAGGCATCCTAAGTATGGCAAGACGCTCAAGAGGCAGACCCGGCTGGCTGTTCACGATGAGCAAAATGCTGCCGGCGTTGGTGACGTGGTTGAAGTTACCGGGTGCAGGCCGTACAGCAAAACCAAAAGGTGGCGCCTCGTGCGCATTATAACGAAAGCGGCCCAGGAACTGCCGCAACAATAGATGGAAAGCAAAAGATGATACAACAAGAAACAATGTTGAATATAGCCGACAACTCTGGCGCCAAGACGGCGCAGTGTATCAGAGTTTTGGGTAAAAGCGGTGCCAGGGGCAAGTTCACACGTGCGGTGGCGAGTGTCGGGGACGTCGTGTGCGTTGCGATAAAGAAGTGGCTGCCCACCTGTCAGCTTGACAACAAGAAGGTGCACAAGTGCGTTATCGTTCGCACAAAGCAGCCGATAAGGCGTCCCGACGGGGGATATGTGCGGTTCGATACCAACGCGGCGGTTATGATTGACGCCGAAGGCAACCCAATAGGCACTCGTATTTTCGGCGCGGTTGCCCGTGAGCTTCGTGAAAAGAACTATATGAAAATTGTCTCGCTGGCAAGCGAGGTTGTTTAAACGGGATACAGCAGATGGCGATGCACATTAAAAAAGATGATATGGTACAGGTGATAGCCGGCGACCACAAAGGCACGACGGGCAAGGTGCTTCGCGTGATGCAGGATGAGAACAAGGTAATCGTCCAAGGTATCAACCTTGCCAAAAAGCATGTTAAGCCGTCGAGAAAGAGTCCTTCCGGCGGGCGGATAAATATCGAGCAGCCGATACATGTAAGCAATGTTTTGCCGATCAACCCGAAAACATCGAAGGCGAGCAGGGTTCATTTTGAGATTGGCAGCAACGGCGGCAAGCTGAGAGTAGCCGAAGACGGCACAAAAATAAGCGTAATCAGACATCCGAAAAAGAAATGAGCAACGGTAAATTAACGATGGCACGTTTGAAAGATTTATATAAATCGAAGGTAGTCGGGGAACTGGTAAAAGAGTTCGGGTATAAGAACCGGATGGCGGTGCCCCGCTTAGAGAAGATTGTTGTTTCGATGGGCGTCGGCAAAGCGGCTCAGGATAAAAAGTATATCGAGTTGGCCAAGGCCGACCTGACATTGATAACGGGGCAGATGCCGCTGGTGTGCAAAGCCAAGAAAAGCGTTTCAAATTTCAAGGTTCGTGCGGGACAGGAGACCGGTTTGAAGGTTACGATGCGCGGCGAAAGAATGTATGAATTTCTTGACCGGCTCATCAGTTTGGCGATACCTCGGGTAAGAGATTTTCGCGGGCTTAACCGAAACGGTTTTGACGGCAGAGGCGCTTACTCGATGGGACTGAGCGAACAGACGGTTTTCCCGGAAATCAACCCGGTGAAGGTCGAGTTCCAGCAGGGTATGAATATCACGTTTGTAACGACTGCCAAGAGCGATGATGAGGCGAGACGTATGCTGGCGCTGTTTGGTATGCCGTTCAAAGCATTGAAAACCGATTCGAAGTCGAAAGATGATCAGGATTAACCGGATTTATAGAACAAATTAAGGATTTTTAGCAGGTAACTATGTCAACGAAGGCCCTTGTTAATAAGGCAAGATCGAAACCGAAGTTCAAAGTAAGGAAGTACACTCGTTGTGAGATTTGCGGCAGGGCCAGAGCTGTTTATCAAAAGTTTAAGCTTTGCCGGATTTGCTTTCGGAAGCTTGCTAACGAAGGCAAGATACCCGGAGTAAAAAAGGCGAGCTGGTAAAAGTCGCCGGTTGAGCCGGCTGGAGAATTAAGAGAAGAAATATGAGCTTGAGTGATCCAATAGCTGATATGTTGACGCGAGTTCGCAACGCTGCCCGGATAATGAGCGAGCAGGTGAACATAAGGGCTTCGAAGGTCTGCATGTCGATAGCGGCCGTGATGAAGACGGAAGGTTACATAGTGGACTTCGAAAAGATAGATGACGCTACGCAGGGGATATTGCGGATTACGCTGAAATACGACCAGACGGGCCGGTCGGTTATTGAAGAAATAAAGAGAATAAGCAAACCCGGTCGTCGGGTTTATTCGTCGGTTGATGATTTGCCAACTGTTTTGAACGGGATGGGTATAGCCATAATATCAACGAGCAAGGGAATGATGAGTGACAAGAGCTGTCGGCAGGCAAAAATCGGCGGCGAAATAATTTGTACGGTGCGTTGATGAGTCGCATAGGTAAAAAACCAATAAGTGTTCCTTCAGGCGTGAAGTTCGAGCAGAAGAACGGACAGGTCAAGATTTCCGGGCCGTTGGGCAATATCGAAATTACCTGCCGTCCGCAGATAGAAGTCAAGCTCGACAGCGCGACGGGCAATATTGTGGTCGATAACAAGAACCCGCAGATACGGGAAGATAAACAGCTTCACGGGACAATGCGGGCGATATTGGCCAATATGGTTGAAGGTGTCAGCAAAGGGTTCGAAAAGAAGCTTGAGATATTTGGAACCGGCTACACCGTTAAAGAACAGGGCGGCAAATTGGTCCTTCAGGTAGGATATGCCAACCCAATAGATATTGAGATACCGAAGGGTGTTAAAGTGAAAATAGACGTGGCGGCAACCAGGGGCGATGACACACCGGCGAAGTTTACTTTGACGTCGGTGGATAAATGCGTCTTGGGCAGGTTTGCCGCGGACGTGCGTAAGGTAAGACCACCCGAGCCGTATAAGGGCAAGGGGATTCGTTTCTCAGGTGAAGTTGTGAAACGCAAGGTCGGCAAGACATTTACTTCAGGCACAGCATAATTAAGGTTTGGTTGATAAGTAATGAGATGGAAAAACGTACAAAGAGCTGCGCAAAGACGTAAGTTTCACGTGCGCAAAAAATTACATGGAACGCCTGAGCGGCCGAGAATGTCGGTATTCCGCTCGAGCAGGCACATATACGTCCAGGTCATAGATGATGTGGCAGGCCTGACTCTCGCTTCGGCCAGTACCAAGTCGAAGACGCTGCGTGACAAAATCGCCAAGACGGGCAACAAGAAGGCTGCGGAAATAATTGGCGAGGCGATTGCCAAGCAGGCGATGGGTGTGGGCATCAAGTGTGTGTGTTTTGACAGAGGGTCGTATAAATATCACGGCAGAGTAAAGAGTTTGGCGGACGCAGCCAGAAAAGCAGGACTGGCATTTTAAAGGCAATAGTAACACGGTAATTCTGGAGAAAAAAATTGGCAGCAGAATCAGTTAGACCGATGGAGCAGGAAGAGTCGCCGTTGGAAGATACGGTGGTAAAGATATATCGTTGCGCCAAGGTGGTAAAAGGCGGGCGAAGATTCAGCTTTGGGGCTTTGGTGGTGGTTGGTGACCGTGCAGGAACAGTCGGCATCGGTTACGCAAAAGCCAACGAGGTGCCACAGGCGGTTGAAAAAGGCATAAAAGAAGCCAAGAAAGACCTGCGTAAGATTCCGCTTATGGGCCGCACGCTTCCTCATCAGGTGATGGGGAAATTCGGCGCAACGCGGGTAACATTAGTTCCGGCGAGCCCGGGAACGGGCGTTATCGCCGGTTTGAGCGCACGAGCGATATTGGAATACGCCGGCGTTCAGGATGTGCTGACAAAGGTGTATGGCAGCACGTCAGCCAAGAATGTTCTTAAGGCCACGATGGACGGCTTGATGAAGCTGCGCACCAAGGAAGTAATTGAGCAGCTTAGAGGCGTTGAAGTGCAGCCGGTAAAAAGGTGGTGATTGTAGATGTACGAGTGGCAAATAACATCTGTTGCGGGTAAACATAAATCGCGTAAGCGTCTGGGCAGAGGTTCAGGCAGCGGTAACGGCAAGACATGCGGCCGGGGACACAAGGGCAGCCGGAGCAGGTCGGGCGCGGACAGGTCAGGGCTTCGAGAAGGCGGGCAGATACCTATTTTCAGGCGTATGCCCAAGCGGGGCTTCAGTAACGTCCAGTTCGCCCAGAGGTATGAGGTTGTGAACGTCTCGCAGTTAGAGAGATTTGAAGACGGCAGCGTCGTTGGTTTACAGCAGTTTTCAGATGTAGGCCTGATAGACAGAGGCACAAGCAAGGTAAAGATTCTTGGAGGCGGAGCTTTGACTAAACGTTTGCAGGTTACGGCCCATAAGTTCAGCAAGGCCGCCGAGCAGAAAATTACCGGTTGCGGAGGAACGGTGCAGGTTGCGTAGCGCGATGTTCACAAATTTTGAGGATTGTTATCGGTCGATAGAACGATGATACTTAAAACAGTAGTCAATATATTCAAGATAACTGATTTGCGGAACAAACTGTTGTTCACGCTGGGTATGTTGTGCATTTATCGCATAGGTTTTCATATCCCGATACCGGGGTTTGATATCAATGCGATAGCGGATGCGGCAGGCGCCCGTGATACTGAAAGCCCGCTGGGACGAGCCGCCGAAATGATGCAGATGTTCACAGGCGGCAACATGG
Source organism: Sedimentisphaerales bacterium (assembly GCA_049516395.1). Taxonomy (GTDB): domain Bacteria; phylum Planctomycetota; class Phycisphaerae; order Sedimentisphaerales; family Anaerobacaceae; genus Fen-1362. The sequence goes on from JBEKTD010000003.1 coordinate 230,326, forward strand.
ACAACAGCAGCTTGTTCGGCCTTGGTATTATGCCTTATATCACGGCGTCGATTATTTTGATGCTGGTGCAGGAAGTGGTGCCGGCGTTGAAAAAACTGCGTCAGGAAGGACAGACCGGCTATAAGAAGATACAGGAATACACGCGGTACCTGACGGTGCCGATTTGCATTATTCAGTCATTAATGTATATGCGTCTGCTGGGCATGCGAGGATTTATGTATCCGGGGATGCAAGTTCAGGCGGCGATTATGGGCATCGTCGGTATGACTGCCGGGACAATATTCCTAATGTGGCTCGGTGAACAGATTGACGAATACGGCATAGGCAACGGCATAAGCTTGATTATTATGGCGGGAATTATCGCGCGTATGCCCTGGGCAATACACAAGCTTGCGAAAAGCGTTTCATTTGACGTAGCTACGCCTGCAGGCAGCATTGGTCCGACGAAGGTTCTGTTTCTTATCGGAGCGTTTGTGTTTGTCGTTGCAGGGGCGATACTGATAACGCAGGGGCAAAGGCGCATACCCGTTCAGCAGGCAAAAATGATGCGCGGACACCGGATGTATGGCGGCCAGAGACATTACCTGCCTTTGCGTGTAAACCACGGCGGCGTGATGCCGATTATCTTCGCTTCGGCTTTTATGTCCTTTTTGCCGGTCATTGTGGTTCAACTGGCACGTATAGAGGCGGTTGGGCGCTCAGGGTTCTTTATAGCACTCCAAAATGCGCTGCGCCCGCATGCGTTCACCTACAACGTCATATATATGGTTCTGATATTCCTGTTCGCATACTTCTGGGTTTCTGTTCAGTTCCAGCCCAAAGACCTTGCGAAGAACCTTCGTGATTCGGGCAGCTTTATTCCAGGATTACGCCCGGGGCGCAGAACCGCGGAATATCTTGAGACGGTAATGACCAGGGTAACATATTACGGCGGAGCATTTGTGGCCGTAATCGCGGTTGTGCCGTCGGTGGTGATGGTACTTCTTGGAGTTGACTGGCGAGTGGCGACGTTTTTGGGTGGGACAGGGCTATTGATTGTCGTCAGTGTTTCGCTTGACCTCGTTCAGAGAATCGAAGCCAGTTTGCTTATGCACAGCTATGAAGGATTCAGCGAGACCGGCAGGATAAAAGGAGCGTATTCATGAGAATTGTGCTGCTTGGTGCTCCTGGTGCCGGCAAGGGTACGCAGTGCAAGTATATAGTGGAAAAGTACCGTTTGCTGCATTTGTCAAGTGGCGATATACTCAGGCGTCACAGGGCGCAGGGCACGGCGCTGGGTAAAAAGGCGCAGAGTTATATGGATTCCGGGGCGTTAGTGCCGGATGATATTATTATTGATATGATGATTGATGAAATAGCCAGGGCGCCGACAGGCGGTTATGTGCTGGATGGTTTTCCTCGCACAGTAAAGCAGGCGGAGAACCTTGACAAGGCGCTTGAGAGCAAGAAGCAAAAGATAGACGCGGTTTTGAATCTGCAGGTGAACGAGAAGATTATTATCCGGCGGATAACCGGCAGAAGGATTTGCCCGAAATGTGCCGCGGTTTATCATGTTGAGAATTTGAAACCCCGTGTTGACGGGAAATGCGACAAGGACGGCAGTTTGCTTTTGCAGCGGCCTGATGATACGGCTGAGGTTGTTATAACCCGGCTGAAGAATTACGATGAGCAAACGGCGCCGTTAGTTGATTACTATAAGCGAAAAAATACTGTATTTGACATTGACGCCAACGAAGAAGCAGAAAACGTAAGGGACCTGATATTCCGTAAATTGGCCCCCTTGGCGTAGTGTGTGGTTTTTTAAATGGCTATAACGCTTCGCAGCAGACGTGAAATTGGATTGATGCGGGATGCAGGTGTCGTTGTAGCCGACGTTCTTTCAAAATTGCAAGAGATTGCCAGGCCCGGGGTGAGCACAGCTTACCTGGATGAAGTGGCGGCTGATATGACCGCGCAGGCGGGAGCACAACCCTTGTTTAAGGGGGTTCGTAGCCCGTATGCGAAAAAACCGTTTCCAGGCGTGATTTGTGCTTCTGTTAACGAGCAGGTGGTTCACGGGATACCATCGAAACAGGTAACGCTTAAACAAGGCGATATCCTGAGTATCGACTTCGGCGTTCGGTTTCGAGGATATTGCGGCGATGCGGCTGTTACGGTCGCTATCGGCGAAATATCCGAGGAACATCGCCGGCTGATGGATATCACCAAAGGGACGCTTGATTTGGCGATTAAAATGGCGGCCCCCGGAGTTCGCTGGAGCAGAATAGCGGGCGAAATGCAGAAAATGGCTGAATCGGCCGGCTTTTCGGTTGTGACCGAGTTTGTCGGGCACGGAATCGGAACCCAGATGCACGAAGAGCCGAGAGTGCCGAATTTCGTCAGCGAAGAGTTGTTGACCAACGACATATTCCTGACGGAAGGAATGATTCTGGCGGTTGAGCCGATGATTAACTGCGGCGTCAGTGATGTTCGGACGCTTAAGGACGGCTGGACGGTTGTAACCGCTGACGGGAAGTTTTCGGCTCATTATGAGCATACGATAGCAATAACCGGTCGCGGATGTGAAGTTTTGACGTTAAAGTTAAAATAACGTATGACCAAAAAAGACGCAATAAGATTGCAGGCAGAAGTGCTTGAAGCGCTGCCGAACGCGATGTTCAGGGCCAAGCTTGAAAATGGGCATCAGATTCTGGCGCATGTTTCGGGCAAGATGCGGATGCATTTTATCAGAATACTGCCCGGCGATATGGTAACGGTTGAGATGTCGCCATACGACCTGAACAGGGGCCGGATTGTTTTGAGAAATTAGACGATTAGTGTCGTTTTTTTTACAAGGCGGATTTAGGAAATGAAAGTAAGAAGTTCGGTAAGACGAATTTGTGAGAATTGCAAGATTGTGCGTCGTAAAGGCGTGGTGCGCGTGATTTGCAGCAATGCCCGTCATAAACAGAGACAGGGGTAGCTTGGCAGTCACGGCCCAAAGGCAATTTATAAGGAGCAGATATGCCGCGTGTAGTTGGTATTGATATTCCGAATCAGAAGGCGATGTGGATTGCGCTGACTTATGTTTACGGCATAGGCAGGCACACCTCCGTGGAAATTCTTAACGAGGCTAAGGTTGACATAAATACCCATGCCGGCAAACTGACCGAAGACGAGCTTAGCCGAATTACGCAGATTATCGAGCGCAGCTACGTTGTAGGCGGACAGCTTCGAAGGCAGGTAACTCAGAATATCGCGCGTTTGCGTGATATTGGCTGTTACAGGGGAATTCGTCATAGAAAAGGACTGCCTGTTCACGGCCAGCGAACACGGACCAATGCCAGGACACGCAAAGGGCCGAGGAAGACCGTTGCCGGGAAGAAGGGCGTGAAGGAAATGAGAGGATAGTTTTTTATTTTCATAATTTGATTCGCGGAGTTTTTTGAATAATGGCAAATGTAGTAAAACGTAAAGTCAGGAAGAACATAGCAAAGGCGATTGTTCACATAAAGGCGTCTTTCAACAATACGCTGATTACGATAACGGATGTTGAAGGTGGCGCAATTTGCACCAGTTCCGCCGGTTGCGTCGGCTTCAAAGGCGCTCGTAAGAGCACGCCGTTTGCCGCCTCACAGGCGGCCCAGCGTGCGGCCAGCACTGCGATGCGCAATGGTGTCCGCGAAGTCGAGGTAAGGGTGAAAGGCCCCGGCCCGGGACGTGAATCAGCGATTGCCGCGCTGCAGCAGGCGGGGTTGCGCATATCGTCAATTGAAGACGTTACGCCGCTGCCTCATAACGGGTGCAGACCGTCTAAACGCAGGCGCGTGTAGTTTTATTGGTAAATAAAAACAATGTTTTGTATTAGAGCATATTAGGAGCTTGGCAGAAACAAATGGGACGTTATCTTGGATCATCTTGTAAGAATTGTCGCCGACAAGGCATCAAACTTATGCTTAAGGGCGGCAGGTGTGAGACGGCGAAATGCCCGGTGGAGAAAAAACAGAAGAACCTGGCGCCGGGAATGCACGGCTGGCGGCGGGGGCGACCGAGCGAATACGGTGTCCGGCTTCATGAAAAGCAGAAAGTGAAGCGGTACTACGGCATTTGGGAACGTCAGTTTATACGGTATTTCCACGAGGCCGAACGGATGAAAGGCAACACCGGCCAGATGCTGTTGCAGCTTTTGGAAAGACGCCTGGATAACGTTGTATACAAATTGAATTTTGCGCCGTCGCGGAAGGCCGCTCGGCAATTGGTTACTCATGGGCATATTCTTGTCAACGGGCACAAGGTTGATTTACCGGATTTCAGCTTGGATGTCGGAGACAAGATTACGGTAAAAAGTTCAGAAAAAAGCGTTAAGGAAATCAAGCAGCAATTGGCGCTGAATCCGAATTTCACGACCCAGGGCTGGCTGCAGCTCGACCGTGATAAGCCGGAAGCGACGATAGTAGCGGTTCCTACAAGGGATGATATTCAAATCCCGGTAGAGGAGCAGTTGGTTGTTGAGTTCTGTTCGAGATAGGTTTGAATTGGCTGATTTTGAGGAGGCCAGTATGCGAATTACATGGCGTGGTCTTGAGTTACCGACTCGTGTCGAGCGCGACAGTAAGATAGCGAACGACAGATATGGGAAATTTTATGTCGAGCCGTTCGAGCGAGGTTTAGGCACGACAATTGGCAACAGCTTGAGGCGGGTTTTGCTCAGCTCGCTTGAAGGCAGCGCGGTTACTTCCATAAAGATATCGGGGGTCAACCATGAGTTTACCTCGATAAAGGGCGTAATGGAAGACGTGACTGATATTGTCCTGAACGTCAAGAATCTGACGGTCCGGCTTCAGGCGGAAGGGCCGAAGATAATGAAGGTTACGGCCAATAAAGCCGGTGTGGTAACCGCGGCCAATATCGTTGCCGATCCTGCAATAGAAATTATTGATAAGGATAAGGTAATAGCCACCCTGACAGAAGACGTGAATTTCGAGATAGAGATGGTGGTTGAAAGCGGCCGTGGTTATGTGCCCGTTGCGGAACGGCTCGCAGTGGCCGACAGATACGAGCAGGAAATCGGCAGAATAGTGATAGATGCGGCGTATTCACCAGTTACCAGGGTGCGATACATCACAGAAGATACTCGAGTCGGACAAAAAACCGATTATGACCGGCTGATACTTGAGATATGGACTAACGGGGCAATTACGCCGGATATGGCGATGGTCGAGGCAGCCAAGATTTTGCGCAAACACATCAATCCGTTTGTGCAATACAGCGAAATGGGGACGGAAACCGTGTCAGGCGATGTTACGGTGGACCAGCCGCAGCCCAAGATTGGCGAAGAAATTCAGGCCAAACTGAATATGCCCATACAGGAGCTTGAGCTTTCGGTTCGGGCGAACAATTGTCTCGAATCAGTTAAGGTGGAAACAGTCAGGCAGCTTGCCAAAATGACAGAGGCGGAACTGCTTGAGGTTCGCAGTTTTGGTAAGACCAGCTTGCGCGAGGTCAAGAGAAAGCTCGCCGACCTCGGCTTGTCGCTGGGAATGACTGGAATAGAATGATTTTGAGTATTTAGCTTCGCGTTTTGACGGCGAGGCGGTAATTTATCCGCCGAAAGCGGAAAGGGGTTTTTAAGTTTATGCGTCACAGAGTCGCAGGCAGACAATTGAGTCGAACAAGCGAGCATCGTATTGCGTTGCGTCGCAATCTGGCGGTAGCGCTTTTTGAGCACGAGACGATTTCGACGACCATCCGAAAGGCAAAGGAAGTAAAAGGTTTTGCCGAGAAGCTGATTACGCTTGCCAGGAAAGGAACGCTGGCGGCAAGACGGCAGGCGATTTCGCAGTTGGGCGACCGTAACATATTCAAGGATGAAGACGGCCAGCAGGTTCGCAAGGGTACGATTATCGGCAAATTGTTCAGTGAGCTTGGTCCGCGGTATTTGGACAGGAAAGGCGGATATACGCGAATTATTCACCTGGCGAAAAGACGGCTGGGTGATAACGGCGAGCTGGTTTTGCTTCAGTTGGTCGGTGCTGAACACGTTGAGAAAAAGCATAAGGGCGAAAAAGGCGAGCACTCCAAGGCCGGCAAAAAGGCCAAAACTGCCGCAGCCGGCGCACAGCAGTAAGCCGTTGTTTATTATTCGGTGAGGGAGCCAGACAATGGGCGTTCAGGATTGCATTTTCTGCAAGATAGTGTCGGGCCAGATACCGTCGGCCAAAATCTACGAGGATGAGGTTGTCGTCGCATTTCTCGATATCGGTCCAATCAGTGATGGCCATACGCTCGTAATGCCTCGTCAGCATTTTGAAAAGGTGCATAGCTGTCCGCCTGAGCTGCTTGGGCAAATCTGGACTCGTTTGGGGAAAATTGCCGGTGCGGTTGCCTCGGCAACCGGTGCTGATGGGTACAATGTGTTGTGCAACAACGGCAGGGCAGCGGGGCAGATTGTTGACCATTTGCATTTTCATATAGTGCCGCGTAAGACAGACGACGGCGTTTTTGCGCAGTGGCCTTCATATAAATACAGACCTGGCCAGGTGGAGATAATTGCCGAGAAAATCAGGAAACATCTGTAGCCGGTTTTATTCTTGCTGAAGAGGCAGTTTGGTGGTATTATTTTTCGAATGACCGCGGGGTAGAGCAGTCTGGTAGCTCGTCGGGCCCATAACCCGGAGGTCGGAGGTTCGAATCCTCCCCCCGCTATTGCGTAAATAACGCGGAACCAGCCACTTACGGCTGGTTTTTTTATGTCAAAAAATAGTCGATTTTTGAGTTAGGCGTGCCGGTGACTTGTTTTGGCGTGTCGGTGATGTCTCCACTCAACGGGAAAACTCTTACTTGCGGGCTTATACCAGCTTCCATTCATATGCTCTCTGGGGGCAATCCCAACTTCGATGTGACGTGCGTTCTGGTGGCCAGCTATCGGCCTTGCTGTGGATATAGGCAGCGTTGATATGCTACAGGAGAGGGGCCAACACACCGCTTACTCTCTGGATGGAAAATCTCAAACGTATCAATAGGAATAACGCTTGGCGGTATATCGCTAAGCTCGATGACCTTATTCAGCAGAAACTAATCTGATAAACGGTTGATAATTGATTTTCTCAATCTTCGGGCACACCTTTTCACAAAGGTCATTAACCAGCTTCGGTTCGTATTCACCCACAAATATCTTCTTTTCCAGCCTGTGTGCGGTCTGCACCAAGTAATAAATGAGAATAACCTTAAACTGGGGTTCTGAATAATAGAGGGTGTATAGAATTTTAGCTTTCAATCCGTCCCATTTATTTCTGGATTCCAAATCAGAACAAATATCTAAAAAAATACTTACAAATAATTTCTGGGCCTCTGAAAGTTTGAAACGCTCATCGCAAGGATTTTTTAAAGATTCCCTAATAGTTCTGTCACCTGCTCCCAATCGCTGGTGTATTATTTCACGCACAACAACATCATAATCAACGGTTCTATCAAGAAGTTCACTCCATACCTTTTTGAGGTTATCTATCGGTACCGGAAAAGGCCTGAACATTTTGAACGTTCCGTTTATCAAACAAGGAATTCTAAGCGTAATTAAATCGTTACTGCTTTTCAGCTTACCAGACTGTTTCTCAGATTGAACGTATTCAATAGCCACCTTAAGGGATTCAAACTCCGCCCTGATTATTTCGGGTTCAATCTTCATCCGTGAACCAGTTCCTGTCTGTTTAATTACGGCACTACGGAAGGCAGGTATTTTATCCTCCCACTCATCTTTTCTTTCTACCACAATTTCGGGAGTAGCCCAGTGATGAAGCATTGTCGAAAGAGCCTCAAGCTCTAAGCCAACCAAATCAATTCTGACTTCTTCAATTGGGTTACTTCCCTTTTTTTTCGGCTTGGTGGAATCAGTAAATTCTTTCATTCCTCTGTCCTCGGATGCGTTTCTTAACACCACTTCTATAATCAGAAATATGTTTAACGGTAACGGCAAAATAACAACTGAACCAGAATACATAGATTTGAGAACTTTGTCAAAGCGATTGACTTGTTCGCAACGAACCCTACGCAGTTGGATAGCGGACCCGAACATTGCTCTTCCAACTTACAAGGTCAAAGGAAAATTGTTTTTTTGCTGGGTTGAAGTTGTGCGGTGGCTTGAAAATTTCCGTCTAAAGCCCGTCGATTTGGACGCGATGGTAAACAAAATAATTTATGAATCAGGAAAGGGGCGCAGCAAAAATGGAAAAGGAAAGAACTGAACTTTGGTGGTTGCGGGAATTAGGGCTTAATGTGCTGGATGATTCAAAAACAGAGTGGGTGTGCACCTGTCCATTCTGCACAGACGAGAAACGTCACTTTTACATCAATGAAAAAACTCTTTTGTTCGATTGCAAAAAATGTGGCGAGCAAGGCAATTACCTGACACTGATGCGACATTTAGCGGAATGTCTGGCTGAGGATTTCTCTGACGATGACCTCGCTCGTTTGGCAAAGGACAGACAGCTTCCTAAAGAAGCATTTATCGGTTACGGCTTTGGTTGGACTGGTCATTTTTTTACGTTGCCGGTCAGAAATCCAGAAGGCGAAATCAATAATGTTCTTCGTTACAAACTGGGTGACAAACTCCGTTCGGCTCCTGATTGCAAAATGGGCTTATTCGGAGCACAACATCTCAAAGATGCTTCCAGAAAAGATGAAGCTATTTATTTGGTCGAAGGCCCTTGGGACGCTCTCGCCTTTGAGTGGCTGCGACGCAAAGTAAATCGTCCGGGCATTGTCACCGCCGTAATGGGGGCAGGCTATCTACCGGATGGACTGGTTGGCCTTTTCAAAAACCGACAGGTGTTTGTGGTGCAGGATAATGATTCGGCTGGCGAAATAGGCGAAGTCCGTATCGCAACAAAACTGAAAGACATAGCAAGTACCCTTTCATTTTTCAGGTGGAATGATGATGAACCCACCGGCAGAGATATTAGAGACATTATAACGGAGGTCTGCAATGGCTAAGGTCAAATTTAAAGTTATTGAAAACAAATACATAAAATTGTGGGACGATATACACAAAAGGTTTGAGAAAAACACTAAACGACCGTTACAAAGCGTCGAGAAAAAGCAAGCCGATGAAATCTTCTTTTCCGATGGTAGATTTTCGCCAGTAGCTTTAGCTGAATCTATCAACAACGCAGTCGAACCCCTCGTATTTGTCGGAGGTTGTTTTTACCACTATACCGAAATCGGTATCTGGCAAGAATTGAGCGAACACGAACTTGGAAAATTAGCTTCGGAAAAACTCGGTCGTAATGCAAGGGCTTTTTACATTGAGGAAACCATTAAGTTACTATCTTTCAACTTCAGCAAAAAGGCAGACGAATTTAAACCCACTCTGGGTTTTATCAACCTCCAAAACGGTATGCTCAATATCGCAACGGAAAAACTTGAAAAACATTCCCCGGAGTTCAATAGCCGTTCCCAGTTGCCTTATGATTTTGACACAACTGCCGAATATCCTCGATGGAAAGAATTCTTAAAACAAATTTTTGCTGATGACCCCGACAAAGCCAAAACTCTCCAACAGTGGTTTGGCTACTGCCTTACACCCTATACCTTTTTGCAAAAGTTCTTGATTGCCAAAGGCAGCGGTGCAAATGGCAAGGGTACGGCTCTACATATTTTGTCCTCACTTGTCGGCCAAGAAAATTGCTGTGCCATCTCGTTAATGCAAATGGAAAAGGACTCTATGCTTGGGACGCTTAAAGATAAGTTAGTCAATATATGTGGCGAAATTCGTACCAGCAACCTCATCGATACCGACCGGTTGAAAATCCTAACGGGTGAAGACCCCATAACGGTTGACCAAAAATATAAAAACGCAATCACGTTTACGCCCACAGCCAAACATATCTTCAGCGTAAACGAGCTTCCAAAATTTGCTGACAAAACCGAAGCGTTTCGACGGCGGGCAATTTTCCTGCCCTTCTTACAGACCTTCAAGGGCAAAAACAAAGACCCATACCTGAAAGAAAAATTGTCAAAGGAATTAGCAGGCATATTGCTTTGGGCACTTGAAGGATTAAGAGAATTGCTCAACACAAAGCATATTTACGAGTCAGATTCCTGTTTAAAACACAAGGCACGATTCTTTGAAATGCTCAATCCGGTACTGGCCTTTATCAATCGAGCGTGTGAGCTTTGCGACGAACAAAATAGGATTCAGCGGGCAGACCTTTACAAAGAATATCGCTGGTGGCACATAAGTAATGTTGGGGACTACCCATTGTCGAAACCAAGCTTTTTTGAAAGGCTCAGGGACGATTTCCCGCAAATTGCAGAGGGCAGGATTAATGGTGTGGATTATTTCAAAGGCGTCAAGGTAAAACAGTCGTTTCGGCCAAGAATAAAAGTACGATAGGGGGAATTAGGGGAATGCACAAACGAGAAAACATTTTATATGTATTATGTACTACGTTACAGGGATACCTTAACAATGCATCCCAACAAAGTTTTTGTGAAAATCCATTCCCCATATTCCCCCAGTTATGGTCTGTGGCTGCACCTAATGAAATTCACTTTTCTATCAAAGATTTAGGCAGGAACCCGATGCCTCTCAATGGGGCTTTGGATTTAGGATTTTATTCCAAAATACCGGCAATACCTGCGGTAAATAACGAGGGGAATATCATAATCCTATCCACTGTAGCTCCAGTGGTAAACCAAGGTATGTCCCCCCAGTATCGAGGGGGATAAACGGTAAGGATTTTCGTATCAGGTGCTAAGAATAGCTAATGTTTTTGGACGCCAATATAATGGGTATTACAATTGGTCAACAGGGCATAAAAAATAAGAATTTAAGCTGCTCGTTCAGCTTATGGGCAGGCCTTTGTGGCTGTTTGTTCAGAAGGGTCATAGGACTGGCCAATGATAACGATTGTCGGTGGTTCATCACCGAAGCAAAGACGATTTTAGGCGGTAAAACAAAGCGATTTTGGTTTCCAATTCGGGTACATAACCCGGAGGTCAACATTCCTAAGTCGATTAGTGCGCTTGAGTTAGAGTTCTTACGATTGAGTTACGCTTGCCGGAGACTTGTTTATATGCCACTAAATCGTGTTCTTGTCGAAATAATTTTACACCGTATCTCGATTGTGTCGTATTGGTTACGGCTTTTTGGTCTCATAAATTTTGCAATATCGCCATATTTTTGTTAAAACATAGGTAGGATTGTCGATTATTTGGAGATTGTATTGTGGGTGTTACCGTTCGTCAGAAACTCAAAGGCCGTGGCGAGCCTTGGTACGTTTTTATCCACCGGAATAAAACCATCCGGTCGTATAAAATCGGGGACAAGCGGGCGGCTGATGCAACCGCAGCCGAATTAAGAAAAAATATGCTTATGGGCAAATTGAACCTGAACAACAACGGCTCTTGCCCAGAATTTACCGACTATGCAAATCATTATGTCGAAGATTACGCCAAAACAGCCCTGAAAAGAAACACGTGGACAGGATATGAAGCCATCGTTCGATTGCATCTTGGCCCAGCTTGGAAAGGTAAAAATTTAGATGAGATTAAACGGGCAGACGTGAAACAACTGCTATTACAAAAACAACAACAGGGCTTATCGTCCAAGACTGTTGAAAATATCAAGGCTCTAATCAGCGGCATATTCACACACGCCTATGAAGAAGAACTATTACAGACAAATCCTGCTTTAAAGCTTGGCCGGTTTATTAAGAAGCGGGACAGTCGAGAACAACTCAATCCTCTAAACAAAGAGCAGGTCAGCCGGTTCTTGGCTGTGGCACACAAAGAATTTAAAGAGCATTACCCCCTGCTGCTTTGTGCCTTTAGAACAGGTATGCGCCTTGGGGAACTTTTAGGTCTGGCGTGGGAGGATATAAATTTCGATTCAAACCGGATTGCAGTAAGGCGTTCATTTAGTCACGGTTATTTTAGCTCACCCAAAAGCAGCAAAAGCAGATTCATTGATATGAGCAACCAGTTACGGCAGACGTTGTTAGAACACCGCATAAAGAGATTCCAGAAATTCAAAGGCAATCTGCCCGAATATGATTTGGGAAAAGATAAAATCCACTTGGTATTCCCAAACAAAGAAGGCAAGCCGCTCGACGGCGACGATTTTAGACACCGCGTTTTTTATCAAATATTTGAAAAGGCAAACCTGCCAAAATTCCGCTTTCACGATATCCGGCACACTTTCGCCAGCATACTGCTTTCGCAAGGCGAACCGCTAAATTACGTCAAAGAACAAATGGGCCACGCTTCTATCCAGACAACCGTTGACGTCTATGGCCATATTGTTCCGGGTTCGAATAGGAACGCGGTGAATAAGCTGGACGATAACACTGGGCCTGAAATAAAGCTTGTTTCATCGGCTGGATAACTATAGTTTGTATCGAACCTTATCTTTGGAGATTAAAAAATGAGAATATTATTGTTTGTCGTAGGACTGCTGGTTTTCCTTGCTGGTGGTCTCACCCTTATATCTGCTCAAAGCTCAGTCGGCGAAATTGAAGGGCTGATACTATTCGCTACCTCAGCCATTCTTATTTCCGGTGCCGCGATTGTGGAGGGGACAATAATTATAAGGAAAGAGTTAAAAGAGATAAGCGAAAAAATAAAGAGCAAGTAGCTTTGGGGCTTTTTTAATGGGAAGGTTAATAATGCCGGACCTTAAATAAAGCTTGTTTCGTCGGCTGGACAAACTATTTGCTGATGCTCATACCAAGAAAAGTCCGTTGCACATCTTTGTTAGCTACCAGATTTCTACTATTGTCGTGCATCACAATATGCCCGATGTCAAATACATAAGCACGCTGGGAAACTCGCAAGGCCTCAACAGCGTTTTGTTCGACCAGTAAAATGCTTGTGCCGTTTTTACTGATTTCTTCAAGCTTGTCGAAAATCAATTCAACGTAATTAGGCGAAAGCCCCAGAGACGGCTCGTCTGCTAACAACAATTTTGGCTTAAGCATCAAAGCCCTGCCTATGGCAAGCATTTGCTGTTCACCGGTCGAAAGGGTACCGGCCTTTTGGTAAAGCCGTTCTTTTAGAGGAGGGAAAAACGCCAATACGTTTTCCACATCGTTTTTTACAGCAACTTTATCATTCCGAGTAAACGCACCCATTTGAAGATTTTCCAAAACGGTCATCGTGGGAAAAACGCGTCTGCCCTCTGGTACTAAAGACAATCCTTTAGTAACAAGCTGGTCAGTTCTAAAATCCTTTATATTTTTACCCTCGAAGAGAATCTCGCCATTTTCGATAGTCCCCTCTATTGCTTTGAGCAGGCCGCTTACGGCCTTTAGAGCGGTCGATTTTCCGGCTCCGTTTGGGCCTATCAATGCTATAATCTCCCCTTCGCTAACCCCAAAGGATACATCCTTGAGCGCAACAACCGGCCCATATCGAACAGTCAGATTTTTTACCTCAAGAAGCAATGCTTCTCCTCCTGCCAAGATACGCTTCTATTACTGCTTCATTAGCTTGAATCTCTGCTGGCGTTCCTTCGGCTATTTTCTTTCCGTAATTTAAGACGATTATATGTTCGGCGATGTCCATAACCGTTCTCATATCGTGCTCAATGAATAGAATTGTCTTGCCTGAATCCCGCATCTCGCGGATTACCCGCTTCATTTCGGTAATCTTCTCGGCGAACAATCCGGCTGCCGGTTCATCGAGCAAAAGAACCTGTGGTTCCAAAGCCAAAGCCCTGACCATTTCAAGCATCTTTCTTTGTCCGTGAGAAAGATTGCCTGCCAGTTCGTCTTTCTTTTGTTCAAGGCCGACTTGCCGCAGGTAATTTAAGGCACGTTTAGTGTTGGCACCGTTTTCCTTTTTCATTTCTTTGGTCTTTAACAGGGCCGCATACAAACTTTCACCCCTCGTGTATTTTAATCCGAGCATAACGTTTTCAATCGCCGACATTTGAGGGAACAGGCGAACGTTCTGAAAAGTCCTTACCAAACCAAGCCGGGCAACTCTGTGAGGACTCATCGAGCCAATTGGCCTGCCGTTAAAATGAACCGTTCCTTTGTCCGGCCTCAGAAAACCCGTAATCAGATTAAACATCGTCGTCTTGCCAGCGCCATTCGGCCCTATCAGAGCAGCGATAGTTCCTTTCTTAAGCCCGAAGGATACATCGTCAACGGCCTTAACGCCGTCAAACACCTTGCTCAATCCTTTTACTGATAATATGTTTTCACTATCAAGCATCGGCTTAAGTCCACCTGTATTTGCCCACAATCCCCTGCGGTCGTTTGAGCATAAGAATGACAAGCAATAGGCCATAAATCATTTGTCTAAGAGGTGCCGCAATTGAGCTTGGCATACCGACAAAGCGAAGCAGTTCAGGCAATATCACAAGAACCGCCGCACCTATAAATGAGCCGCTTAAACTGCTCATCCCGCCGAATACTACCATTAATAGTATCGTTATCGACTCCATCACAGTGAAACTCGACGGGTCAATAAATGTTATATAATGAGCGTATAAGCTGCCAGCAATGCCAGCGAAAAAGGCACCAATTGCGAAAACAATAATTTTATATTTATTCACATCTTTGCCGACCGCAAGCGCAGCCGTCTCGTCCTCCCTTATCGCCCGCAGTATCCTTCCGAACGGCGAATTAACTATCCGCTGTATCACAAAAAACGTAAGCAGAACAAAAACCGTCACCAAAATCAGGTATGCCCACACAGCCGAAACCTGCATTCCAAAGAATGAAAATCCCGGTATCCCCGGCAATCCCATTGGCCCGCGTGTTACCGATACCCAGTTCTTAGCCACAGAATAAACAATCACGCCCAAACCAAACGTTGCAATCGCAAGATAATCACCCTTCAGGCGAAGTGACGGCGCACCAATAACTACACCCAGAACCGCCGCAACGCACGCACCGATAATTAAACCTATCCAGGGCGACACCCCATAGTTCAAGGCCAATAACGCTGATGTATATGCCCCTACACAGGAAAACGCGGCGTGGCCAAGTGAAGCCAGTCCCGTATATCCCACTACCAGATTCAAACTCAAAGTGAGAATGATATAAATGCCGGTGATGACTAATATGTGCAAAAGGTATTCCATTACTTACAATCGCTCTCCCTGCGTTTTCACGCCCATAATACCGCTTGGCCTGAGTAATAAAAAGACAATCAAAATCACAAAGGCGATACAATCCTTCCATCCGGCTGAAATCTTCCATATCCCCAAGTTTTCGGCAAGGCCGAGGAAAAGTCCCCCGAACATCGCACCGGGAATACTGCCTATTCCGCCGATTATCGAAGCGATAATTCCTTTCAGGATTGCGTTCATTCCCATCGTCGGCTCGATATTCGTCTCTAAAGAGACAAGTATCCCTGCCGCACCGGCTAACATTGAACCGATTGCAAACGCCACTAATGTAATCCTTTCCGGATTTATACCCACGACACTTGCCGCCAACGGGTCATCCGCAACTGCCCTCATCGCCTTGCCTAATTTGGCATTCTTAACATATAGCCACAAAGCTACACATAGAAACACAGAGACAGCCAAAATCAGAATCTGAATATCTGTGATTACTGCCCCTAAGATATGATGACCTTCCTTGACCTGCCCGGTTCGCAGGGTAAGAATCTGTGCCCCGAAGATAAGCTGAATGAGGTTTTGAATGAAGATAAAAATGCCAAAGGATGCCAAGAGAAAGACCAGATTAGGCGACTTTTTCTTTCTTAACGGCAGATAAACCAGCCGGTCTATTAGAACGCCCAAGATTCCCGCCCCAAGTATTCCTCCTAATACGGCTAATATCAACATCCCGAGCGAATTGCTTTCACTGTACGCTATACGCAAGACGCTATACGCTAAGTATGCTCCTGCCGCATAAACCACACCGTGTGCAAAATGAAAGAAACGAACGGTACGATAAATGATAGCAAAGCCAAGAGCTATCAGTGCATAAATACAACCTGTGATGATTCCATTAATAATTAAATCTGTCGCCATCAATTTCCCTATTTAAATATCGCGATAATGCCAAGGATAAACGAAATCACTGAAATTGCCATTGAAAGGAAGGCACTGAAAAATAAAAAATTGTGGCTATTAATCGCATGCTTGACATGTAATGCCTCTATATGGCGTCCCATATCCCCAGAAAGCACTTTGGTTCGCTCGTTTGGATTTTTACATGTATCGAGATCTTGCTTTATACTTAATATATCTTCTAAGCATTGCACAATCTCTTTTTCATATTGCCAAAGCTTGATGGGGTGTAAGTAAGCATATTTTTCACCTACTTGTTTTTTAATCTTTCTGAGCCTGTTGTTTATTTCCTGTTCATTAATATCATCTATTTCCATAAACCTTTTCTTTTTTATATGCCTTATGTTTTATTCAGTAGCAGGTCCCAGCAAAATCGACCGTGCCCCTTCCTCTTTCACCAAAGGTTTTTTATGCATTATCGCCCATGCCGCAAAATATCTATTTCTCCAATCTGCATGAACTTTATTTATAAATTCCTCAAACATGTGAGCAGATATTGCCTTAATCACTAACATTTGAGGGATAAGAAGACTGTCAACGGCATCCAATTCGGTATCAGATTTAGCAGTATAGAAAAAGCCCCGTTTGAGATATTCGCTATTTCCATTACCTATGTCCTTGTTCGTTAATTCCCTTATGTGTTCGGTTTCAAATGCCGCAAAACATGGATTATCGTAAACATTGTTCCCATTTACGCATTCTGTACTATTACAACAAGGTAACAAAAGAAACTGCCCTATAAAAATGTACCAATAGTCGCGTACGACCAACTTATCATAAAACGGATAAACGATATTAGATAACCCTCGGTGACATAAATACCCAATTGCAATAGGACCTTTTTTATCTACTTCATGCGATAGTAACAGCTTCATGATTTGGTCTGATAGATCACATTTTTCTAAGAGGCCGGTATCCTCATGCACTTTGCTGCAATATGGGTTACAGGCCTGTGGGCGACGCTTGAATTGACCAGAACCAAGTAATTGAATCGAAACCTGTATTACTCTACCATACGTCGCTCTTACCCACTCACGGATTTCTCTCTCGATTTGTTCTAACTCGCCATGTACGGTTTGTGCTATTTCTTTGGGTGTCGCCATGATTTCTATCTCAATCTACAATCTTTATACTTCAGATTTTGGATGACCTGCTCATACAAGTTAGTTGGTATGGAAGCACCATCCTTAGCGATACAATGACAATTAAAGGTTCCTCTTCTTGTAAAATTGTTGGAGTTGGTCCATATTTCTTCTAAAGTAGAGTCCCATATATTTCCTTCTACAAGATCTTCGTTGCCTGGACAACTTAAGACTACGCCATTTAATGTTATATACAATCCAGCTGATACCTGATTACAGGGATGCCCGCCAGCATACGCAGAAATTCCTTCATGGCTAATTTGTTCCAATGTCATAAGTTTGGTTTCAATATTGAAACGATATATGTCTGTATAAAGTTTGATAAGTTCATCTGGTGTAGGAGTAATTAACTTCCATCTTTTATCTTTTGCTCGGCCACTAATCATAGAAGGAGTAATAATTGCATATATATTTCTAAGCCGCGCCCATTTGTATATTTCAAACGCCTCGTTGTAATTCAATTTTATTATAGGATTTACTCCTAAAGCAAGTCGAGTCGGATTTGAGGAATTAAAACCTGCATCCGCCAAAAGTTCTATAGACTTATTCCTTTTTTCGATGAATCCATGTCCGTTTCCTGTCATTTGTGACTGGATATTATCATCAAAAGAGTTAAGCCCCATAATCATACTACAACCACAACGGTACAATTCTTTAACTAACTGGGCAGAATTACTTATGCCATATACTGAAAATAAACTTGATACTACCTGCTCATCACCAATTACTCCTGTCTTGCTGAAAATAACAGGGACAATATCCAAGTCTTTTAATATTCGCAAAAAGTCGAGTATTTTAGGATTTTCTAAAGGTTCCCCCGCGCCAAGAAACTTAACAGACCTTAGGCCAAGTTTTTTAGCTTCTTTAACAATGAACACTAAATTATCGAATTCTAACTCATGATAAGAGTTATCTACGCTATTATTTTTTCTGAAACAAAAGGGGCAATTCAAACTACAACGAGATCCAAAATCTATGTCCAGAGTAAGCAGTTTTCCAGCATTAGCGTTAATGATACTTTCGTTAAAACCCCAACCATTGATATCATTTATATATCCTTCAGGGAAAGTATCAAATTTTATCGGTACGGATGGTATGTTTCGCTGCATACTTCATCACTCCAGATCAACAAACTTGCCATCTTGAACCTTAACAATGCCATATTGGCGGTCAACTTCTCCGTCTTGGTCAAACTTGAGTGGGCCAGTTAAAGATTCATTGAAGGTGTGCGATAAAAGATAATCTTTGATCTTCGTCGCGTCATAACCAACGTTTTTAACTGCTTCGAGAATGATTGAACCCGCTTCGTAAGCATACGCATCGTAAACATCTGGTTCTCTTTGGTATTTCTTCTTAAATGCTTCGTTAAAGCTCTTGTAATAGTCGTTATGTTTAACAGCCATGATTGTATAACAAGTTCCTTCTGCCGCGTTACCGGCAAGTTTGATTAACTCCGGTGAATAAGAACCGTCACCACCTACAAATGCTGATTTTAATCCTCCCTCATAGGCCTGTTTTAGAAATAATGCAACCTCCTGATAATTACCCGGAATATATACAGCTTGCGGCTCTACCGCTTTTATTTTTGCAACAATACCCCTAAAATCGCGAGTATCTGCCTCGTATGCTTCATTCAGTAAAATTACACCACCTAATTTCTGAAATTCAGCTTGGAAACTCTTTGCGAGATTAGTAGCGTAATCATCGTTTTTCTTAAGAATGGCAACGTTTTTTTTGCCAAGAGTTGTAAATATAAACTTTGCCGCAGTTATGCCCTGAATTTCATTTCGAGGTACATTCCTGAAAATATACTCCCCACTCTTTCGCAAGTCGTCCGATGTGGAAATAGATGAAAAAAGTATTACCTTATTTTTTTCGGCGATTGGGGCCATTGCAAGCGTCACACCAGACGCAGCAGACCCCAAAACAACTTGGACTTTGTCTTTTGATATTAGTTTGTTTATTACCGTAACTCCTTCCTTGGGTGAAAACTTGTCATCCTCGTAGATGAGTTTGAACATGGGATTGTCTTGAAATGCCAGATCAAACCCCCTCTTCATAGACTCACCATATGTTGCGCCCTCCCCGGTTAGCGGTCCGGCCACGCCAATCTTGATTGTATGCGACTCTACGGGTTTTTTTGAGCAGGCGGGGAGAAAGAGAACAGTAGCAAGAGCCAAAACGCACAAGGCCACAAGCGAAATGGAATTTCTCGTTAAATGTCTCATTTTACGTCTCCCTTAGTGTCTTTCTATTTCTAATTGCTCCAAACCACCATAATTAAACCCTATTTTCCGCCTTATGCAAGCGTAATTTGGGGCAAAATAAGGACTTGTCTTCCCCCGGCTGGAAGTTTGACAGATTGCCCAGTTTGACAGGCAATATCCGGGTAATTTTGTGACACTTTGGCGTAGAGGTTAATGGCGAAAAACACTGGTTCAAAAAAGTAAAAATCCAACGGGGCAATACTTGGTTTTGAACAAACCTTTGGGATTTTTTTGACAGCTTGCAGCACCCTTAATTTCGAGACCGTCCCCATTACTTCAACTGGTCTTCGATTGATTTAAACACTCATTAAGGAGCACATACAACCTGGATACCACGGCGGAACATCGTTGAGATTCAGATTTTGAGACCACTTAAAAGACCTTTCCTTTTCTTTACAATAATCGGAGCAATCGGGATGAACTTCTATTTTCTTTTGTACGCTATTATGAATATCATTATATGACCAGAATTTTCTCCGTACAAAATCTTTAAGCAATGTCGCCTTAAGTAGTTGGTATCTTACCCATTCTTGCGGCAAACTATCAAAAGGAGAATGCACAGCTTTAATCCATCCGATTTTGATTTCTGGTATCGTATTTGCGATTTCATCCGGCGCGACCCCTGACAATATTTTCTTGATAATTACTTCTTTTGTACGGCCTTTACCTGCATCTAAACGATTACTAATGTCTCTGATTTTTTCTATTGGCAACTGATTAAGGAATCCTTCAATATCGGTTGATTCTCCTATCTCGACAAGGCCGTGCGATTCTAAAATGTTTCGAATCGGAGGTGATATCGGCCTCCAGAATCTTGAACACAAAAACAACTGTTTGATTTCGCGGGGCAATTGGTTGTATATCTCGTATGCATCACGATAAGATAGGGGTATCGAGGGTTCTTCTTGCAATTCTTCATTATCGCAACAACGGTTGGGCCATATTGCTGGCCACGAGTCCATCTTTTGAAAAATATTTCTCCACGGCTCTAACCATTTACCGGTGGGATTACCAATTAACGCTGCCTCTAAATATGTAGGTGCTCTGTTATCTTCTTCGAAATCCTTAAGTAATGCGGCTTTTATAGAATTCCACGCTTCAGGTGTCACGACAAGAAATCTGCTCAGATTTAAACTGTTTATGAAAATATTAAAGCTGTTGTCTTGCATAACCGGTATTATTTCTGTCTGAGGAGCATCCATACACCATCGACATAAACCTTCCCCTTCAGAATTTACCCTTGTTAGGGTAGTTGTCGGACGACCACAAAAACATATTTGCAAATTCAAAGATTCTATCGCTTTCTTCAGGGCCAGTACTATATTGTTTTTACCTCCAACACGAGCTAAAAGTTGTGAAGATTCGAATAACAAGTTGCCTATCTGAACACCGTCAACAATGTACCAAGCTATCCAAGCATTAAAATATGGGTCATAAGGTCTTGTACCTTGCTCTGTACCGCATAGGGGACATTTAATTGTGAATAATGTATTTGGCCCATCAAACCTGTGGAGAAGCGTCGCGTTAGGGCGGCCTCCTATTAACTGTATCAATTGGCCAATTGAGCTTGTTAGCTTTGGCGTTATGGACGCCGATTGTATATTAGGCAATATCCATCCCAGAGCATCGATAAATGAATCAAGCATTTCAGCATCTTTTGGCCAGCTAAATTTATCAAAGACTTCTTCTTTGGGGTGAGCACCACAAACTACGCAGTTAAAATGAAATATAGTTTTCATATTGCCTGACTCCTTATTTTAGCATAGCGATTGTCCCAGCCGAGCGAAGACGTGTCAAGATTGACGTGAAGCCATTGTAAAGGAGCGGGCATATTCTTTTCCTCATAGAAAGCAAAGGCCACAAATAATTTTGTTGTTGAAAAGAGTTATGGCCTGAGTAAAATTGTTCGGAAAGGAAATTTAAAATGGTGAACGATGCATGGATTTAGGCAGTGAGGTTAGTTCATCGGAAAGGAGTCCTAACAAAATGGTATGTGATATTGATGACCTAAGAAAAACTTATAATCGCACCAACGGGAAATGCCATATCTGTTGGAAAAAATTGAGCTTTAAGAATTACGGTAAAATAGATGAGAAAGGTGCTTGGGAAATCGAACATTCCCATCCACGTTCAAGAGGTGGGAGTGACCACTTGAACAACCTCTATGCATCCTGCATATCTTGCAACCGTTCAAAAGGGACTCATACAACACAAACAGCACGTTCTTGGCACAACCACACAAAAGCACCATTATCAAAAACCCAAAGAGAAAAGGCAAAATGTTCAAATGCTTTATGGGGAGCAATAATCCTTGGAGTGGTGGGAGTAGCACTTTCGGGTCCTCTTGGACTCGTAAGAGGTGTAGGAGCGTTAGTCGGAATTGCCCTTGGTGGAAAACTTGGTTATGATACTGACCCAGACAGTTAATGCTTTACGCAATTACCGATTTTTATGCAAAGTGCGTGGGGATTATTTGCCGTAGAAAAAGAGGATGCTCTTGGTAAAGTTACTTGTTGATATGACCAAAACCAATACGCCTCGCCACGCCTCAGACAAACACGCTTATATCCACAGCAAGGCCGATAGCAGGCTACCAGAACGCACGTCACATCGAAGTTGGGATTGCCCCCCCCAGAGAGCATATGAATGGAAGCTGGTATAAGCCCGCAAGTAAGAGTTTTCCCGTTGTATAGCGACACTACTGACACGCCAAAACAAGTCGCCGGCACGCCTAACTCAAAAATAGGGTATTTTCTGGCATAAAAAAACCAGCCGTAAGTGGCTGGTTCCGCGTTATTTACGCAATAGCGGGGGGAGGATTCGAACCTCCGACCTCCGGGTTATGGGTTCGAAATGAGGTTTTGTAAGTATTTGTGAGTAAACGGTTTATACTTGTCAAATAAAGACTTATGATGCTGACCGAAGCGCAACCGAAGCGTAACAGTAGCTCAAACGAGCATGTCTGTTGCAAATCCTGTTGCAAATCGACGGCTCGGATTAATCCTTATTTCTCAAATGCAAGCTCAGTTGAGAAGCCATCTCATAACCAAACCATCAAACCTGTGCCATTTCTCATGACGAAAAACACTCCTTTGCTTTCTTAGCATTCTGCATAATCTGTATCTCCGTCAAGAAATGCTACCATACTTTGACCTAATTCCTTAAGGGGAGTAATATCATCGTATTATTTGGCGTCAATTTGTACGCCTTGTAATTGACACTAATTGCATGGATTATGTGCGAACTTTCTGAGATAATTATCTTAATCCTGGTATGTAGAGATTCTGCGATGTTTGAATTTGATTTAGAGACAATTGAAGACCTTCGGAAGCTTTCGGCGTCGTTGTCGCTCGATATGCCGATGCAGGAGGACGTTTCGATTCTGGGCCAAGCCGTTAAAATCGGACCGCTTACAGCGCCGAATCGGCTGGCCGTTAACCCTATGGAAGGCACGGATGGGGATAGCGCAGGCAATCCCTACGAACTGACTTTGAGAAGATATAAACGTTTAGCCGCGGGCGGCAGCGGTATTTTATGGGCAGAAGCAATCGCTGTAGTCCCGGAGGGCCGGGCAAATCCCCGGCAGTTATGGCTTCACGACGAGAGTAAGGATACCTTCGCAAATATGCTTACCCAGGCGCGAAAGGCCGCAAGGGAATCGATGGGTAGTCAACACCGCCCCATTATTGTTGCGCAATTGACGCATTCGGGCCGATATTCGAGGCCGGAGGGGAAAGCCAATCCGATTATTCCGCAGCGGGACCCATATCGCGACGCAATGATTCAACAGCAGTCGCCGATAAAAAATACTAAACAAGCGATTCCGGATAACTGGCCGATAGCAACCGACGGCTATCTCGACGGTCTTGTTGAGGCATACGTAAAGGCCGCGAAGCTGGCGTTTGAGGTTGGTTTTGACGCGGTTGATATCAAGGCCTGTCACGGCTATTTAATCAGTGAATTGCTTGCGTGTTACAACAGGCAAGGCAGATACGGAGGGTCATTTGAAAATCGTACACGGCTGTTGCTGACTATCATTGACGCGATTAAACAAACGCTTGGAAAAGACAGGATTATTACAACTCGGCTGGGTATTTATGACGCGATACCATACCCATACGGCTGGGCGGTGGATAAAAACGATTACACAAAACCCGACCTGACCGAACCCAAAAAGCTGTTTGCTTTGCTTAGCCAGCGTAATGTCCCAATGATTAACGTTACGATTGCCAATCCGTATTATAATCCGCATTATAGCAGACCGTATGATAAGCCAGTCATTGGGGGCTATGAGTCGCCGGAGCATCCACTCCGAGGCGTGGAAAGAATGATTCGATTGACCGGCGAAATGCAGAGAGCATTTCCACAGATGACTTTAGTAGGGTCGGGGTATAGCTGGCTGCAACATTTGATGCCTTATGTGGGGGCGGGCGTTTTGAAAATGGGTATGGCAGGCATAATCGGCGCTGGCAGATTGGCTCTGGCGTATCCTGATTTTGCTAAAGATATACTTATCAAGGGTAAGCTTGACCCAAGTAAGGTTTGTATTGCCTGCAGCGCCTGCACACAAATTATGCGGGATGGCGGCACAACAGGTTGCGTCGTGCGGGATAATAAGGTATATGGCCCGATTTATAAACAGGGTAGGTTAGCTTCGTCTAAGTGAGGATATATGAGCACAAAAGAATCACTCCAATGGAAACGGCCGGTTGCTATCGCAACCGGAGCAAGCAGGGGTATCGGCAGAGCCATAGCAATCGAGCTTGCGGGACTCGGGTTTAATATAGTTATCAATCATTATGATTTCACAGCGGATGGTAAACCTGATGAAATGGCGGCACAAAAAACATCATTGGATATTGTAGCTAAAGGTGCCCGTTATATCGTATTACGTGGGGATGTCAGCAGCGACGCCGACCGTGCAGCGCTTGTGAAAGCAGTCAAAGACGAATTCGGCAGATGCGATATGCTTGTGAACAACGCGGGCGTTGCGCCTCTTAAACGAATTGACCTGCTCGAAGCGACCGAAGCGAGTTTTGACAGGGTGCTGAGCATAAATCTCAAAGGACCGTATTTCCTCACTCAAATGGTGGCAAAATGGATGATTGAGCAACAAAAACAGTTCCCGGAAAGAAATTACCGCATTGTCAACATCGGCTCAATGTCGTCCTATACGAGTTCGCCGGCCCGCGGTGAGTATTGTATAAGCAAGGCAGGGGTCAGTATGATGACTATGCTCTACGCCGACCGGCTCGCGGAATTCGGGATAGGCGTATTTGAAATTCGCCCCGGCATTATTGAAACCGATATGACAAGTGTCGTTAAAGAAAAATATGATAAACTTATAGCCGATGGGGTAACTCCGATTAAACACTGGGGACAGCCCGAAGATGTTGCGAAAGCCGTCAGCGCGATTGCCGAAGGCAAACTGGATTTCTCGACGGGGCAGGTTATCAACGTCGACGGCGGATTCCATTTGAGAAGATTATAAAGGATTAACGATGGACATCAAAACAACAGTGCAGGTTTTACTCAGGGACGGCTTTATTCTCGTTTTCAATGAGGATCGGCTTGATATCGTTAAAACAGCAGAATCGCTGCTTGAGGCGGGCATAGGCAATATGGAAGTTACCTGCCGAATTAAGAAACCGCTGGAAAAACTAAGCCGGCTTCGCAAAGAATTACCTGAATTTGTCGCCGGCACCGCGAGTTTGATAGACTATCCTGAAATGCTCAATATCGTGAAGCGCAACAATAGCGATGACCCGCTGCCGTCCGTTGATGATGTTGTTAACGCGGGGGCACATTACCTTGTCTCAGCGGTCAATTTCAGAAAAGCGACCTATGAAAAATATGCAGGCAAACTGCCGATAATCCCGGGCTGCGGCAGCGCAACGGAAATAGTAACACAGTTTTCGCTTGGAGCAAATTTCTGTAAGGTTTTCCCAGCGAAAGAGCTTGGCGGGCCGGCCTTTATCAAAGCGGTTGACCCTGCTATCCATAAGTTAATCTCACTTGTCCCGACCGGGGGCACAAATGCCCAGAATATACCTGATTATATCGATGCGGGGGTTCTCGTCCTGGGCGGCTCTTTCAGCGCGATTGAAAAATCCGTATTTGCGAGGATTGTCGAGCAGCAGGATTATAAGCTCCTTGCCTGCGAACTGAAAAAGACCAAAGAGCTTATTGACAGCAAGCGCAGCCAGAAATGGCCGAAGCTCGACTTCGCGAAGGTCTCGATAGAGCAAATCAGCCGGATAACAGGCCGGAATTTCAATATCAGGTAGCTTATGGAATCAGTGAAGATAGGAAAGCAAAAGGTAGCCGTTCATAGATACAACACCGTGATTGTCGGCGCGGGGGCAGCGGGGATGAACGCGGCGGTTCACCTTTACGAATTCTTCACACAAAAAGGTATTGCGTACGCTCAGGACCGTATCGCGATAGTAACAGCGGGCGTTGCTCTTGGCGCATCGCGAATGAGCGGCTCAGACAAGCAAACCTATTATAAGATGGGCACCAGTCCTGATATCCCCGATAGCGCAGAGGCATTTGCCAAAAGTATTATCGCCGGGGGCTGTTGTCACGGTGACCTGGCACTGGCAGAAGCCATCGGCTCACTGAGAGAGTTTTATCATCTTGTCCAGGCAGGCGTGCCATTTCCACATGATTCAACAGGCAGCTATATTGGCTATAAGACCGACCATGACCCGTATGAGCGGGCGACGTCCGCTGGCCCAAAGACAAGTAAACTAATGTGCGAATGTCTGCAAAGGCAGGTTGTTGGTTACGGCATTCCGATTTACGATAATCAGGAGGTTGCACATCTCATAACTTCGGGCGCAGGTGAGAAAAAACGCATCGTCGGGATAATAACAATAAATAAGAAAATGCTTAATTCTAGAAATTTAGGCATCAATGTTTTCCTGTGCGAAAATCTTATTCTTGCTGCCGGTGGGCCGGGCGAATTATACAACGCAAGCGTTTACCCCCAAAAACAATCAGGTATTCATGGCCTTGCGTTCCAAGCGGGCCTGATTGCTGAAAATCTAACCGAATCGCAGTTCGGACTTGCCAGCACAAAGTTCCGTTGGAATGTATCAGGTTCCTATATGCAGGTTATTCCCCGTATCTTCAGCACTGATAGTGACGGCAGCGACGAAAGGGAATTTTTGGCGGATTATTTTCCATCGATGAGCAAAATGGCCACCAATATTTTTCTCAAGGGATATCAATGGCCGTTTGACCCGCAGAGAATCGAAAACTGCCAATCCTCACTTATCGACATCTTTGTGTTTAATGAGACGCAAAAAGGCAGGCGTGTCTTTATGGACTTCAGGAAAAATCCTGTTGGTAATTCGAGTATGAAGCCCTTCGCCATCGAGGACCTTGACGCAGAAGCCCTTGCCTATCTGCAAAAAACCGGTGCAATTCAGAAGACGCCAATCGAGCGCCTTGCTTATATGAATCAGCCGGCGATTGATATTTATAAAGAACACGGTATCAACCTCTGGAAAGAGTCCTTGGAGATTGCTGTCTGTGCTCAACATAATAATGGCGGATTTGCGGTCAATCACTGGTGGGAATCCGCAATCCAGCGGACGTTTGTCGTCGGCGAAATGGCGGGAACCCACGGCGTAAAACGGCCCGGTGGAGCCGCTCTGAATTCCGGCCAAGTCGGCTCGCTGCGCGCCGCTGAGTTCATCGCTAATGTCTATGGGGCGGGTATGCCTTCAAAAAATTCGGCTAAAAATGAGATTAAGGCACAAGCAGGCGAACTGATTGCCAGGTTATCCGGCTTTGGATGGCCAAAGGGTCACAACGCGAAAGACGTAATCGCCGAGATTCAGCATCGAATGACCGCCTCGGCGGGCCATATTCGCGAGATTAATGATGCCCGTAACGCATTGACCAATGCTATCGCCCTGGTGGACCGTATAAAGGATGAAGGTATTTCGATAAGCAGTCCAAAGGACATTCCTGCGGCTCTCAGGGCTGAGCATCTTGCACTGGCAAGCGTGGCATATTTAAAAGCAATTGTATCTTTGCTCGAACAAGACAGCGGTTCACGCGGGTCGCATCTGGTACTGTCGCCGGATGGCGTTCATATCGCCGGCGCCGAGCTTCGGTTCAAGCCGGAGAATACGGATTTGCGCAATTCAATACTGCAAGTTGGATACGACCCTAAACTGTCGGACCTGTTTCGTTGCCAAACAGTAGCACTAAGACCCATACCAACCGAACACAAAGCGTTCGAACCGGCATGGAAAGATTACCGACAAGGGAAAATCTATGATTGACCAGCCGGTATCCTGTGGTGAGCCAAGTCGAACCACCCGATATGCGTTGACAATGACACTTGCAGCGGCATTGCTTGGGTGGATGTTTGACGGATTTGAGATGGGACTTTTTCCCCTTGTTGCCAGGCCTGCATTAATGGAACTGATGGGGCCCGAAGCAAGCAGGAATATCGGCACGTGGTTTTCGGTCATAATTGCTATGTTCCTCGTGGGTGCGGCGTGCGGAGGTCTGTTCTTCGGGTGGCTCGGCGACCGTATCGGAAGGGTTCGTGCGCTTGTCTGGAGCGTGGCAACATATTCTGTATTTTCTGGTTTGTGCGGCTTTGCAACCGCGCCGTGGCATTTGGCGGTTTTGAGATTTACAGCATCGCTCGGTATGGGCGGGGAGTGGGCGCTTGGAGTCGCGCTTGTGATGGAGGTGTGGCCTTCGTCTTCGAGACCAATGCTGGCGGGGCTTATCGGTGTGGCTTCAAACGCAGGATTTCTTCTGATTGCATTAATGGGGCTGGGCCTCGTAAAAATGATTGGTAGCATCGATTCGTTTTTCACTTTTATTTGTATGCCTGCGGAATGGAAAAATGCCCTGTTATCCAATTCGGCATGGAGATTGCTCTTATTCCTCGGGGCAATGCCGGCGATTTTGACTTTTTTTATTCTATTGTTTGTCCCGGAATCGCCTCGCTGGAAACAGGCAAGCTCGCAATCGCCAAGAAACCGTGTTTCGGATATTTTCAAAGGCGGGCTGGCGAAATCAACGATTAAAGGTTCTATTCTCGGGGCGATTATACTTTTGGGAACGTGGGGTTCGACTCAGTGGCTGCCGGCATGGGCGGATAAGTTAAGCGGACAGATTCCAACAGTCAAATCATGGGCACAAATCTGGTCCGCCGCCGGCGCGATTGTCGGGGCTTTTCTTGCGGCATATTTGGCGAAGTGGACAAGCAGAAGATTGGCGTATTTCATCCTGTGTATTCTGGCCGCCGGCACTTGCGCTTATCTTTTCAGAACGCCTTTTGCATACGGCAATGCGTTTTTGTTGTGGGTGTGACGGCGAGTTTCTTCGGCTGGCTGCCCCTGTATCTGCCTGAGCTTTTTCCGACACGGATTCGAGCGACCGCGCAGGGGTTTGCTTATAATATCGAGCGGGTGCTCGCGGCGGCAGGAACGCTGGAGGCCGGACGGCTTTTGAATTATTTTAATGAGGATTACGCGAGAATGTGCGCAGTTGTAAGCTTAGTTTATATCCTCGGAATCGTCTTTATCTGGTTTTGCCCTGAAACAAAAAACAAACCTCTGCCCGAATAACAGTTAAGCCACAGATTACACAAAGGTCACTGATTTTTATCATTCCCGCACAAGCATGAATGACAAAGGAATTTATGGAAATCAGTAAAATCTGCGGTTAAAATAAACCGTTCAGATACAAAGTTGAATGATTGTATTATAAAGCAGAAAGGAAAATATAATGAAGTATGGGTTGAATATTCCTGAAAAGGGTGAGCTGGATTTGGTATCGCTGGGTGCGGTGGTGCACAGGCTGGATCCGGGCATTGTGCCGTTCAAAAAAGCGACTAATTTTGACGTGCATGTCAGCGGCGGCGAATTTAATGTTGCCGCAAATCTGTCGGATTGCTTTAGAATGCACACAGGCATCGCGACGGCTATGGTGGATTACCCGATAGGCGATTTGATTGGCCAACGGGTACGTGCGATGGGCGTCAGGCCTTTTTATAAATATTTCAAACATGACGGTGTGAATGGGCCAAATATGGCAACCGTGTACAGCGACCGCGGCTGCGGCGTACGTGCCCCTGTGGTATTCTACAATCGCTGCAACGAGGCGGCGGCACAATTGAAGCCGGGCGATTTCGACTGGAAGTCAATCTTTGCGGGCGGAGTGCGATGGTTCCACAGCGGCGGTATCTTTGCGGCGCTTTCGCCGACAACGGCCAAAGTGATTATCGAAGGTATGCAGGCAGCCAAGAAAGCCGGCGCAATCGTATCGTTCGACCTCAACTATCGGGCCAAACTCTGGAATATCTCCGGCGGCCACGAGCGGGCGGTTGCCGTGCTCGACCGGATTGTGAAAAACGTAGATGTGCTTGTCGGAAATGAAGAGGATTTGCAATTGGGCTTAGGGATACCGGGGCCGGAAGTGGCCGCAAAGTCCAAGCTGGATTCAAGCGTTTTCATCGGCATGATCGACAAGGTTATCAAAAAACACCCCCAGATTAAAATCGTAGCGACGACGCTGCGCGAAGTGCATTCGACAAACCACCACAGTTGGAGCGCGGTGGCTTGGATTGACGGCACACCTTATATGGCGCCGACGTGTGAACTTAATGTAGTTGACCGCGTTGGCGGCGGAGACGGCTATGCAGCCGGTTTCTTCTATGGTCTTCTGGCCAGCCAATCGCCGCAGGATGCGGTGAAGCTCGGATGGGCGCACGGCGCACTTTTGACAACCACGCCGGGCGATACCACGATGGTTACGGTGGATCAGGTGAAGGCATTTGCCGGCGGCGGTTCGGCGCGAATACAAAGGTAACTGAATATAATGTCACCGCAAAAAAATTTAAGCATCAAGGATTTTGGGGGCGTTGGCGATGGCGTTGCTGATGATACTTTAGCGTTTAACAACACTATCGAGCAATGCTGCAAAAATAACGGTGGCAGAATAATCGTTCCTGCAGGCACATATCTAACCAGGCCGATTCATTTAAAGAGCAATTTAAACCTGCATCTTGAAAAAGGCACAGTAATATTACTGGGCAACAATATGGACGAGTGGCCGGCTGTCAAATCAAGGTGGGAAGGCGTAGAATGCTACGGGTACTCGCCTTGTATCTATGGCGAAAACCTCAAGAATGTTTCCATAACAGGCGCCGGAACGATTGACGGCCGCGGAAAGGCATGGTGGAGCGAATTTAAACGACGCAAGAAAAGCGGCCAAACGCAGCCGGAATCTAACCGCGACAAAGAATTTGCAGAACTCAATGAGAATACCGACCTTTCTGATTGCGGAGGAGGCGGCATTGGCTCCTTCTTTTTCAGGCCGCCGCTTATTCAATTTAATAATTGCTCGGATGTGCTGCTTGAGGGGGTAACTGTCCGCAACTCTCCTTTCTGGAATACGCATCTTGTTTATTGTTCGAATGTAACAATTAAAAATACGACATTTCAAAATCCCTCTGATGGAATCAACGGCGACGGCCTTGATATTGATTCGTGTAGCGGCGTGCGGGTCTTTGACTGCATCTTCGATGTAAACGACGATTGTCTTTGTATCAAGTCGGGCATAGGCAAAGACGGCATGCGAGTAAACAAGCCCTGCCAGAATATTACAGTAAATCACTGCAAAATGATGCGGGGCCACGGCTGTGTTGTTATGGGTTCCGAAACAGCGGGAAGTATTCGAAATGTCGAGATATCCGATTGTACCTTTAATGGCAACGACCGCGGGCTAAGAATAAAATCGCGACGAGGCAGAGCCGGCACCGTAGAAAATATCACACTGAATAACATCACTATGAACGGCGTCGGCTGTCCGATAGTGATGCATTTATATTACGAATGCGGTGCCAAGCCCGAAGAAATTGCGGCTATTTCCGACCGCAATCCAAGACCTGTCACCGACACCACACCATGTATTAGAAACATAAAAATAACAAACGTGACGGCCCACAATGCCCAAAGCGCGGCAGCCTTTCTGCTGGGCCTGCCTGAAAAACCCATTGAGAATATTTTGTTTGAAAACGTCAAAATAACGGTTGCCAAAGACGGCAAACCGGCACGCCCTGCTATGGCCTTCGGCATTAAAGAAATGCGGGGGCAGGGAATCGTTGCTGAATTTGTGAAAGATTTTATCCAAAGGAATGTGAGCATAAGATGAGAATAAACAAATTTATATTATCAGCGGTATGTGTAATTCTTCTAAGCGGATGTGTCAGCCAGACAAATGTCGGCTGGGGACAAGCCGATAAGATTTTAAGCAATATTAAAACTCCACAGTTTCCTACTAAGGATTTTACAATCACCGATTACGGTGCGGTAGGAGACGGGAAAATTAATTGTACCCATGCGATTAACAAGGCGATAACTGCTGCTAATGAAGCGGGCGGGGGACGCGTGATAGTTCCGCCCGGCACATTCCTGACCGGCGCTATTTATCTTAAAAGTAACGTTAACTTATACATATCACAGGACGCGATTCTCAAATTTTCAACCGACCCCAATCAATATCTTCCTGCGGTGTTCACGCGATGGGAAGGCGTCGAGTGCATGAATTACTCGCCATTAATCTACGCCTATAAAGAAAAAAATATTGCCATAACAGGCAAGGGAACACTCGACGGACAAGGCAGCGAAGACAACTGGTGGAAATGGAGAAAAGAGCTTCAGCGTCAGGACAGACAGGAATTGTTCGCACAGGGACAAGAAGGCGTCCCGGTCGAGCAGCGTCTTTATGGCGGCAAATACTTGAGACCCACTATGATTGAACCCTGCAAATGCGAAAATGTTCTGATAGAAGGCATAACCATTCTGAACGGCCCCTTCTGGCATATTCATCCTGTACTGTCACAAAATATTACTGTTAGAAACGTAAGGGTGGACGGCCTGGGGCCAAACAATGACGGGTGCGACCCCGAATCGTGCAAAGACGTGCTTATCGAGGGCTGCTGTTTCAACACGGGGGATGACTGTATCGCGATAAAGTCAGGCAGAAATAACGACGCCAGACGAGTAAATGTGCCGAGCGAGAACATTATTATCCGCAATTGCATTATGAAAGCCGGCCACGCCAGCGTTGCGGTTGGCAGTGAAATAACGGGCGGGGCCAGAAATATATTTGTTGAAAAGTGCGCAATGGACGACCCGAACCTGGACAGGGCAATACGACTTAAAACCAACTCTGTCCGCGGTGGTTTTATAGAGAACGTCTATGTAAGAAATGTTACTATCGGACAGGTTAAGGAGGCCGTGCTGCTGATTGATTTCTTTTACCCGGATGTTGAGAAAGGAAATTGCAAGCCGATTGTTCGGAATATCAATATGGAAAACATCACCAGCAGGAAAAGCCAGTACGCTCTGTTCCTTAGGGGCTTTGATGATGCGCCGATAACCGATGTCCGTCTGAAAAATTGCACGCTCGATAATGTCACAAATCCCGACGTTATCAGCAATGTAAAAAATCTGATTCTGGAAAATGTGAAGATTAACGGCAAACTTGCCTCCGCAGATGGCGTAGATGCCGACTAACCTGACCGGCCGATGCAGCGTCAATGGACGAGGGCTTTGATGAGCAGCCAGAAGGCCAGCAGGATACCGACAGTAAGGGCTGTGCTGGCGATAACACCCCAGGTATCGTCCTTGTCCCATTTGCAGAATTCCCAGTTTGACTTCGGGAAAAGTTTCAAATGGTCGAAACGGGTCGGGTTGTCGTAGCTTTTTTGCAGCTCGGCTTTGTCAAGCTCGCGGTCGACAATAACCTTGGTTTTCATTTTGACGTAAAAGCGGGCGATGTTTGCTTCCAGGCCTTTGTCCCTGGTAATCAGGCTTATGGGGATAAGGATAATAAACGGCAAAAGCGAAGCTATAAGATATCGCAGCGTCATCAGCGTGGACGGTTTTTTATTCTGCAGGTCCAATCCTATAATTCCGCCGACAACAAGCTCGGTTTTCAATCTGCCTAAACCGGTCATCGATGAATTGGCATCCTCGGGATTGCTTCTTGCTACTGAATCGAAGTATATGCTTGCGGGAGGAATTACAAATTCTTTGCTTATTTTTTGTCCGACAGCCGAAGCAAGTCCTTTATCAACGTCCTGCTGTTCAGCCGATGTGCTGCGTGTAATTGTTTGTTCAGTGGTTTGCTGGGTGAGCCATTTTGAATGCTGGACTGAGCCGAACAGCGGCAGTATTTCCGGTAGAACCGCGAACAGCATTGTGCAGATTATTACCTGTACATAAACGGCCTTCAGGGTCAGGCGCTTCCAGAACAGCAGGAGCATTACCGGCGCACCGAATATAATATTCAGCAAGGGCTGCATCTTAATTATGTCAATCAAACTCTTGTAGTGTACCGCGATATAAATAGCGAGCAGAAGAACGCCGGCAATAGCGATTCGCGACACGTTAATGTAATGACGTTCGCTTTTGTTTTGGACAAACGGTTTATACAAATTTCGGACGAACAGCGCCGAGAGGTAAACGCAGTTGCAGGCCAGAGCGGCCATATTAGCCGCCAGAATGCCCGCTATCATAATGCCTCGCAGTCCGACTCCGAGCAGATTATTGCTCATCACGCCCCATGCGGTATCGGGGTCGGAGATTGAGTTCTGGTAGAGAGCAAAAGCAAGCAGGCCGCACAACGCCCACATAATAGTAAGGATTCGTTTGGTATAGTTGCCGCCCAATCCTCCGACTCTTGCGGTAATTTCATCTTTGGCTGAGCCGTTGTGAGCCATATTGCCCTGATGACCGGTAATGCCGATGATATAATTGGCCAGCAGAAATGCGGCGATTGAACCTAATGAGAATTCGTCCAGACCGGAGCCGAAAAAGGACAGCATATATTCAGGCACCCTTGCGGTAAACTCGCTCCAGCCCCCAAGTTTTACCAGCGCAAGCGGAATCATCATTATTGAAAATGCGATTACCAGAAGTCCCTGGATTACATTGTTCCAGACCGTTGCCTTAAGCCCTCCCATTATTACATACGCGCCTACGAAAATTGTATAGATTATATAAAACCATGAAGCCGGGGTGTAAGATATAGAAGCTTTGATTTGCTCTTTAAGGTACATACTGTCGAGAGCTTTGTATCTTTCGAGCTTTTCGGGAGGAAGCTGTTTTACTTTGTAGAGCTTGTTGAGTTGATTGTATTCCTGGAACATTTCCATGCTCTGTTTTTCGGCTGGAGAGCATTTTTCGACTGGCTTGATTGTCATTGCCTCGAAAGTGCGAAATGTGATTTTGTAGCTCATTCCCGCGAGAATGACAGTCAGCCAGATTCCAACGCAGGCATAAAAAACGGAAAGGAATTTACTTTTGAAGCGTTCATCGAACAATTCAGCCATTGTAATCAGCCGGACTCTTCTGAACCAGCCGGCTATGAACCAGTAGTAGGGCCCTGAAAAAATAGGCGCCAGCAGAAGCCATACGCCTCCGAGTCCTTTGCTTAATACGAAACTGGCGGTACTTATCGCATTGCTGGCATCAATTATGGTGGCCATGTTCATAAAGTACTGGAGGAGTTTGCCTACCGAGCGGCCGGCCATAAAGAAATCTTCCTGGCTGCGCACTTTACCCACGGTTCTCTTGCCAACGTAGGTAATGGCTGCCAGGTAAGCCACGATTAATAAAACATCTATCGGGTGAAAACCTAAAATATACATGCTGTCAGCACTTTCATTTACATCGAATTTCTAATTAGACCCAGAATATATATCGGGGATGGAACTTATGTCCACGCAAAACCGCGCAAAAAATAAGGCCTTATTGCGCAAGACCGGGGGAAGCTTTGGCCGGTGTGTTCGCATCGGCTGCTGGTTCGCTGCGGAAGCAGGGCTTTAATTCCGGTACGGCTTTGACAAGGTCCTCAACGACGAGACGGGCAAACATCACGCTGCCTTTGTCGTTGAGATGCGTGTTGTCGAATTGGTTGCTGTCTTTGATCGGGCTGAACTCATAGCACTTTTGCTTACCCAGTTGTTCGCATAATTTTTTGCTGCTTGTGTAAAGGTCGACGAGCGGAACGTTCTTTTCCTTGGCGAGTTGTCTGACCGCCTCGGCGTAGGGGGCCAGTGTGGAGTTAATCGTATTGGGGTCGGATTTGTCCCACTGGCGGCGCACCATCGGAGTAACCAGAATCGGCTTTGCTCCGATTGCGCGGACTTCGTTTATGTATTGAGTCATATATTCGCGATAGGTGGTATTGGGGTCGGTGGTGCGTTCTTCACCTTTGTTCGGCTCATCGTTGTGGCCGAACTGTATTAAGTAATAATCCCCTTTAAGGGCAATTGCTTTTTTCAATCGGCCTTCATTGATGAAGCTTTTGGAGCTTCTGCCGCCAATGGCGGTATTAACGCAAAATGCGTTGTTGTTAAGAAACTGTTTGAATCCCGGTCCCCAGCCCTGCCTGTCTGAGACAGTCGAATCGCCCATAAGAACAAACTTTACTCTTTTGCCAGCCGGTGATGCGGGGGTTGCCGCCGCATTGGAATCCGCGGGTTCGGCTGCACAAGCCCATGTCGCGGCGAATCCGGTTAAAGTTAAAACACAAATTATTAAAGTTAATCCTGTAATCTTTCTGCTGTTCATAACAATTTCCTAATTCATAATAAAAACCATAACGTTAGAAACCGAAGTTATTTTAATACAGAATCTGGCAACGGGCTACAATTTTTGAAAGTAAGGCCTGAGGTCGAGTTGGCATCGATTGTCCAGGGAGGTGTGCTGTTTGCAATTTTGATTGAGTCAAAGACACTGTTTGTGCAGTATTTGATATTCGCACCGCCCGCCGCGGCCCCGTCTATAGAAATGCTGCTTAGGGACAGATTGGTATGCGGCGTGCCGGCTAATCCGCTGACATAAATGCCATACTTTTTGAGGTTGGAGCAGGTGATGTTCTTTACTGTGATATCCTTAAACTGCCCCGGGCCGCCTGAGGGATAATCGCAGGAATAAGAGCTGTCGAAGAATATCGCGGAATGCTTCGCAATGTTTTTGATTGTAATATCCCTGCAAAGAACGTTTCTGGCTCCGCCGCCTTGTTTGGTGCCGGTCTTGAAGCGAAGGCCGATATCCGTTCCGTCAAAAACACAGTCCTCGACTAAAACATTCTGAATCCACGCTGCTGTAAAGCTGCCGAAAACCACTCCGCCGTGGCCTCGTTTGGCGATGCAATTAAAAACTCGGATATTATTGTCCGGGTAATTTTCTTTTACGCCGTCAGCGCCGACACCGGCATTAAAATTAATACAATCATCTCCGGTGTCGAAACTTGAATTGAAAATATATGCAGTGTCACTTGTCGCAAGGTCAATGCCGTCGGCATTATGAATATCGTAAGTAGTAACCGTGATTCCGTTTACCGTAATATTTTTGGAGTAGCTGATAAAGATAACGTGCATCGGAGAGTTTACAAGTGTGAGTCTGCCGAGATATAAGCCGTCAACACCTTTTATGGTAATCATATCAGCCCTGGCGCTGTCTTCATTGGCGTCTTTTGCCTGGTTACTGCCCAGTATTGTATTTTTGTGACCCGTTATGGAACCGACGGTATCAGAGCCGCCGTTTACCGTGCCTGAGCCGCATATACGGACGTTAGTAATGCTCCCATACGTTTCAGTATAAGCGTTTATCAAACCCATATAATTTTTGCCGGATGAATAATATGGGAATCTTTTGCTTGTCCGCGGATAGTCGGCGGCATTATCGCTGCCTCGTAAAATTCCGTCGATTTGAAGTGTCATGTTGCTTTTTAAGAAAAGAGCACCGCTGACAAATGTGCCGGAAGGAATTAGGACTTTGCCGCCTGCCGTGCATTCATCGATTGCCTTTTGGATTGCGGCGGTATTCAGAGTTTTTCCGTCACCAACCGCGCCGTAAGCCGTAATATCAAACACTTTAATTGAAGGAGCGGTTAATTGTATGACTTTATTGCTGGGCCCGGATTCTTCTCCGGATGCATCTACGGCTTTTACAATAAGCGAATAGGGGGAATTCGGCTCCAAACCTGTAATATTGTAAAAAAGGTTTTTTGTGTTACCGGCCAAAGATCCGTTTTGATAGACATTGTAACTGACAACGTTTGAATAATCAGACGGTTTGCTCCAAATAGCCGTAATGCTTGAATCATCATACGCCATAGGGGGAACCATCAATTTTTGAGGTGAGGCAAGGGGAGTAGCTTTACTAACGGCCGTTTTGGGTGCGTTGGAATCAGGTATAGTTGAACTCTGGGCCTGTTTTTGCAAGGCATCACAACCAAACAATATTGAAAAGGCGACAAATAAAACGAGGTTTTTTCGCATACTGGTCACTCCAAAGATTTTATAAAAGAATACGGCCTTTAGGAACATTCATTTTAATGTACCGACAGGTTTCTAAGGCGGTCTTTTCGCGCAAATAAAAAGATAATATCGCGCAAATATTCCTATAGGGCCATAATTTTACCAGGTTTTATGGTATAATGATATGGAAGTTGATTGTCTTTTGGAGTAGCAGGTATGAAAAGAGCGTTTTGGCAGGGGGTGTTGCCGTTCATGCTGGGGATTCTTTTTACGGCGTGTCCCGGATATTGCAGCACTTATTTTGTTGACCCAAATGGAAGCGACAGCAATCCTGGTACTATCGGCGCTCCATTTCAAACGATTGGCTATGCCGTAACGACGGCTGTGGCCGGCGATACAATTTACGTTCGCGGCGGAACATACGCATATTCAGGCTCAAGCACGGCTATTACTCTTCCCACGAAAAGCGGTTCAAGTCCAACCAATCGATGTTCTTTAATCGGCTATAACGGTGAAAGGCCGCTCCTGGATTTTAATGCTATGCCAGGTACATCCTCAGACGGCCTTAAAATTAACGGAAGTTACTGGTATGTCAAAGGTTTGGACTGCAGAGCAGCTCCCCATAACGGTATAAAAATCAGTGGGGGGAACTACAATATCGTTGAGTTTTGCCGCTCATACGAAAACAAGAATGCCGGCGTACAATTGGCATCAGGAGCATCGTACAACCAAATAATAAATTGCGATTCCTACTACAACTGTGATTATTATGATGGCGGAGGTAATGCCGATGGTTTCTCGCCTAAACTCGATGTCGGCACAGGCAATTATTTTTATGGATGCAGGTCGTGGCAGAACTCGGATGATGGGTATGATGGGTATCTTCGGCCATCCGATGATATAAATACTACTTATGACCATTGCTGGTCTTTCCAAAATGGGTGGTTTTGGAAGGATGGCTCAACAAACTCATCAATGAACGGCAATGGATTTAAAATGGGCGGCGGAGATAATAGTAATGCTGCTAACTTAAGACATAATGCGACTCTGAAGAACTGCCTGTCATTCTCCAACAAAGTCAAAGGATTTGACCAGAATCACAATAAAGGTTCAATGACTCTCTACAATTGCACGGCTTTTGGTAATGGGGGTGCTAATTTTTCCATTTATGAAACCCTGGTTGCCGGCAAAACAGCAACCATTACTAACGGTGTCGCTTATACAGGCGGCACGAATAATCTCGGCAGTTTTGTTGTACAAACAACAAATAGTTGGATGTCCCCGTTTACCGTCAACAACACGGATTTTGTAAGTACTGACCCTTCTGCGGCTTATGGCGCACGAAAAGCCGACGGCAGTTTGCCGGACATTAATTTTATGCACCTTGCCGCCGGAAGTGACCTCATTAATGGTGGAACTTATGTCGGGCTACCTTACCACGGCAGTGCACCCGACCTCGGATACTTTGAGTATGGCGGCTGTACAACCCCGGCTGCCTCTGACCTCAACAGCGACTGCGAGGTGGATTTCCTCGACTATGCTCTTCTGGCTGAGGCATGGGGAAGCAACCCGCCTGAGGTTGATTTGAACAACGACGGCTATCTGAATTTGTTGGACATAGCCCAATTCGCAATAGACTGGCTGACCTGCAATCGAGACCCTCAAAGCGAGTGCTGGCAGCCATAAAAGGTCTTTGCACCAAATGAACTTTTTCTTTGCGCGATATTGCCTTGCTTTTTCAGCTTACTCCTAAGAAAATCAAAGGTAAGTCCTATTTTTGGAAAGGATGGAGCAGGGTTATGTGCAGGAAATCAATAAACAGTTATATTTGGTTTGTTGTTTTTTTCCCCGTATTAGGATTTCTGTCAGGCCCAGATGTCAAGGCCGCCGATATGACGATAACTAATCTTTTGCCCGCAAATAATGCGGTCGAGGTATGCGCAGATTCAAAACTGTGGATAACTTTTGGCACGGCACCGATAGTAGCGACTGACGGCAACCTGCTGATATGCAAGGTGTCGGATGACAGCGTGGTTTATCAGCTTCACCTGCAGATACTGCCTGCTGATGCTTATGGGCATATTTCGACAGGATGGCCGTATACCATAAACCTCAATGGAAGGATAGTAAACTACGAGCCCTTTGCTGTTAGTGGTAATACAGTAGAGATATACCCGTCGACACGTCTGGATTATAACACGCCATACTATATTAAGATGACGGCTGGTTTCTGCACGGACGCCAATGGCAATACTTCGCCCGCGATAACCGACAACGCAACTTGGCGATTTACAACCAAAGTGGTTGCACCTGCGGCAGACCACGATTATACGGTAGCGCTGGATGGAAGCGGGGACTTCTGCACGTTGCAGGGAGCCGTCGATGCCGTGGTTAACAACGACCCCTGTCGGACACTTATTAAAGTCAGGAAGGGCACATATAGAGAAATAGTCAATATACCCAGCAACAAAGCCAATATGACGTGGCTTGGCGAGGACCGTGATACGGCGATTATGGCAGCGTACAACTTCAATGGCTTTAATGGCAGCAGCGACACCCGAATGTTGATAAGGGGGTCTGCCAACGGGTTCAGGATGTACAATATGACATTTCACAACCTGAGGCCCAAGGCCAGCGGTAATAATCAGGCGGAGACGATAAAACATTCAGGGTTGCAGAGCATTGTCAAAAACTGCAAATTTATGAGTTTCCAGGATACGTTGTGTCTCAACGGGCAAATGTATCTCGAGGATTGTTACATCGAGGGAGATGTGGATTATATCTGGGGATATGGGACGGTCTATTTCGACAGATGCGAGATTCATTCGCTGACCACAAAAGGATACATAACACAGTCAAGACAGGTAAGCGGTGTCAATGGCTTCTTTTTTGTTGACTGCAATCTGACTTCGCCGGCAGGAATGACAAACTGCTATTTAGGCAGAGGAGCAGGAAGCGGCTATCCTTATGGTCAGACCGCGTATATAAACTGCACAATGCCAAATACTATGTTTTATCCGGTAGGATGGCTCCTGAACGGCACAGACCCGACTAATCTTAGATTTTGGGAGTACAAGTCAGTAGCGCCAGACGGCACTCTCATCGACGTAAGTCAGCGGCTTAATCCCGGCTCAACACAGCTCGACGATGCCAATGGACTGTATTGGAGGGATGTAAATAATGTTTTCGGCACGTGGAATCCCCAAACCCTTGGCGAATTGCCTACCGCTTCCTGGCAGCCTCAGCCGGCGGACGGGGCAACCGGAGTTCCTGCCGAAGGTGTCTCGCTGACATGGGCGGCGGGTGCGAAAGCCACATCACATATGGTATATTTCGGTACGACCAACCCGCCGGAGTTTGTCGGCGAACAAACGGACACGTCGTTTGCGACAGGGGCAATGTTGCCAGATGTGAATTATTACTGGCGCATCGATGAAAAGAATTCGGAAGGTACGACAACCGGCGCAGTGTGGAGTTTTACTACGACATATGTCTGCACTGGCTCTATCATCTCCGATCTCAATGGCAATTGTCAGGTGGATTTCCTCGACTATGCTCAACTGGCCGACGCATGGGCAAGCAACCCGCCTGAGGTTGATTTGAATAACGACGGTTATCTGAATCTTATGGACATAGCTCAATTCGCAATTGACTGGCTGACCTGCAATCGAGACCCTTCCAGCGAGTGTTGGCAATAAATTGAACGCGGTCTAATAAGCATTGCTTTAGCGATTAATATCTTGAAAGTTTTACTGTAATGCTTATTTTTGAATAGATGGACACAAGCTCAAACAGACGGTCTTTTTTAATTTGCCTGATATTAGGACTAACTACCTTTGCCGTTTTTTATCAGGTACACAGTTTCAAGTTTATTACTTATGATGACCCCTATTACGTCTATAAAAACCCGGATATACAATCTGGCATCACGCTTGAATCCATCAAATGGGCTTTTACTACTGATTGTACGGCCAACTGGCATCCATTAACATGGCTGTCGTATATGCTGGACTGGCAGCTTTTCGGTAAAAACGCAGGCGCCTACCATATTACTAACCTGATTTTCCATATTGTAAATGCCCTGCTGCTTTTCATTGTTCTAAAACAAATGACGGGGGTACTTTGGCAGAGCGCATTTGCAGCGGCGCTGTTTGCGCTTCATCCGCTTCACGTCGAATCCGTCGCGTGGGTCTCTGAACGTAAAGATGTTCTGAGCGTTTTTTTCTGGCTGCTGACAATGTGGGCATATTTGCGTTATGTGAATAAGCCAGGTATCAGCCGATATTTGTGGATAGTTATATTTCTCGCTCTCGGTTTAATGGCAAAACCTATGCTGGTTACGCTGCCTTTTGTATTGCTTCTGCTTGATTATTGGCCACTTGAACGTTTCAGGCGGCGCACACTTTTCTATTTGATTGGAGAAAAAATTCCCTTTTTTGTTCTCTCGGCGGCTTCAAGTGTTGTTACATTTCTTGTACAGCGAAGCAGCCTGGCGGTAGTATCGCTTAATATGCTCCCTTTAAAGTTCCGCATTCTCAATGCTCTTGTTTCTTATATAGAATATATAGAGAAAATGTTTTGGCCAAGTCGCTTAGCCGTATTCTATCCGCATGCCAGCCGAAATATACCGATTCTGTATGCCATAATATCAGCCGGTCTTCTGCTGGCCGCAACTGTTCTTGTGATTCGACTTGCAAAAAATCACCGATACCTGGTTACAGGCTGGTTCTGGTATATCGGAACGCTTGTTCCCGTCGTCGGCATTATTCAAGTTGGCATCCAGGGTATGGCCGACCGTTATAGTTATATTACACTGACAGGTTTATTTATTATCATTGCCTGGGCAATGCCTGACCTGTTGGCAAAATGGCGATATAAAAAAATCGTACTTGCTTCATTGGCACTGCTGATTGTTTCAACCATATCTATATGTACTTATAATCAGCTTCGCTACTGGCGAAATACCTCGACTTTGTTTCAGTATGCCATTGATGCGACAAAGGATAATTTTATGGCGATGAATGAATTGGCCTGGTTTTCAGCAGTTGACCCGAAAATTACGGCGTACAATCCTTACAGGGCAATACAGCTTGCCGAAGAGGCCTGTAAAATTACTCATTACAGCGACCCTGGAAATTTGGATACCTTAGCTGTCGCTTATGCTGCAGCAGGCAACTTCAGTAAAGCCATAGAAATAACTGGAAAAGCCCTGGAATTATGCCAATCTTCCGACCAGGAAACGCTTAAAAAGGAACTTGAAAGTCGGCTGGCTCTGTATAAGGCGAACAAACCTTATATCGAAAATGAGCAATAGATTGACTAAATACGGCGTTTTTCAAATGTTAATTTACTGCTTACTGTGGGCGAGTGCTGGCAATAAATTGAACGCGGTCTAATGAGCGTGGTAAAGCTGGCGGTATTTCTGAGGCAGCATTCCGGTGATTTTTATAAAGGCACGTCTCATATTTGAAGTGTAATGAAATCCTGAGTGGGCGGCTATTTCATCGATTGGAAGATTTGTCTCAATGAGCATTGCTTTAGCGATTTCGAAGTGCGCCTGTACGATTTCATCATGTACGGATTTCCCGATTAAATCATGGAACCTCAACTGCAGCAGGCGCTTGCTCATACAAACGTGGTTGGCAATTGCATCGACCTGAAGCGGGGTATTGCCTTTTTCCCTGATATACTTCATGGCTTGTACGATAGCAGGGTCGTCGATTGCATAGACATCTGTTGAGCCGCGTGTTTCAACATGCGTCGGCTGAATT
The DNA here is from genome assembly GCA_049516395.1 of Sedimentisphaerales bacterium. Classification (GTDB taxonomy): domain Bacteria; phylum Planctomycetota; class Phycisphaerae; order Sedimentisphaerales; family Anaerobacaceae; genus Fen-1362. The sequence goes on from JBEKTD010000003.1 coordinate 273,828, forward strand.
TCTATGCACTGCCCCTGCATAGTTTCATGTCCTGATATCATTTTGTCGAGCAGTTTGGCGGCATCGTAACCGGCTTTTTTGAAATTAAACGCGATGCTCGATAACGGCGGGTCGCAGATATTGCAGAGGGCATTGTCGTTATTGACGCCGAGGATGGCAATTTCGTCCGGAACGCTGAAGCCGGCTTCTTTGGCCACATTGAGCAAATAGCAGGCAAATATGTCACAACTGGCCAGTATGGCTACCGGCTTGGGGAGTTGTTTAAGCCATTCTATTAGTTTCTGTTGGCCGGCGTTGAGAGCCGTGTTAATCCATAACCTGGTAAATGGAGTCAGATCATTCCTGAGAAGCACCTGCTTTTCTTTGAACACATGGACATTATAACCCCTCTTGGCCAGGTATTGGGAAAAGTGTTCCAGCCTTTCGGTAGACCACCTTGCCTGCGTAAGGCCGAAAAATGCAAGATTTACGAATTTCTTTTTCAGCAGATATTCGCAGGCCATCTGTGCGACCTCTTTGGAATTCGCGCTTACAAAGGGAATATTGAGCAAATTTTGTATTGTGGCCACTCCTATTACGGGTATGCCGATCCGGAGCAATTCTTCTGCCTTTATAGTTGTCTGTATGCTTGCAAAAGCCCCTTTGCAGCCTCTTTCCTTGAGAAACATCAGTGACTTTTGCGAGCAATCAGGCCAGATAATCAACTGCCGGTTCCCCTTGTCACGGATGTATTGAGAGATGCCCGCCATCAACCCTTCGGTGTTGTGAGTGATATTATTGTGAGCGAAAGCTATTTTTATTTTTTCTTTCATCTCATCGCGACCTTTGTCTGTTTTTTAGTTTTTGTGTGTACACAAAATACTTTCGAAAAAACCGAAGTGGTGAGCTATTATATCGATTTAAATGGATTTGTCAACATGCTGCAGCTTATAAACTGAGACCGCCGCGCATTGCTCGCCGATTTTCATTTTTGAGGCAGTAAATTTTAAATGATTTTGCGCAGGCGCAGCGGCAATATCCGAAACGAAGTATGCAGTATAATCTGGCGAAGAGTATATCTTATCTTTTTATTTTCGTTTTTCCTGGGCACCGAACCCCAGGGACGAACGAATAATACGGCTTTTATGGGTGAAACCGGGGGTAGGACTCCAAAAAATTAAGAATTCAAAGTATCAGACGACAGATCTTGCTGGAACATCAAAATTAGCGATTTAGACGGCATTTTTTAGGACTAATCCTAAAATGCAGAATTTTTTGTAAATTCTTGAATTTTATTGTGTTAAAACTGTTGGGCAATTTTAAGAAAAAAAACAGCATATCTGAGCAGAATTAGGAGCTAACCCCTTGATTTTGATGCAGTTACGGCCTTTGCGCGAAATCGACTTTATAAGTGCGCAAAATAGCCTTGTTTGGAATGGTAATTTTTGTGAAAATCGATAGTGAAGAAGGGTGCCTGGTGTGTGCTGGGTATCTGTTAGTAAATACAAGTAAAGCGCGCTTGTAACTTTTGTTTTAGTTTTAGGAGGAGACAGAATGAGAAGATGTGTAGGTGTATTAATGGTATGTGTTTTGTTATTGTCGATTGGTTCGACAGCCCAGGCGACCAGGACCTGGGTCAGTGGTAACAATGGCAACTGGAGCACAACGAGTAACTGGAGCGGAGGTACGTTGCCCGGAACGACTGAGACGGCACAAGTCAGTAACGGCACAGTGGCACTTGACGCAAGTCAGACGGTTGGCCAGCTTTTGATGGGTTACGCTTCGACGGATGTTACTGTGTTAAACATCACCAACGGCTCGAATCTGACCGCTACCAAGGGTTCGTCTGAGCTCTTTACGCTCGTAAAGGCCGGAACGTCCAATGGTGCATCAACGACAGTCAACCAAAGCGCCGGTACTGTAAGCGTCTATTATACCGGTTATAACGGAACAGGTGAACTGCGTCTTGTTACATCCAGTACAACAACTGGGACGGCAACTTACAATCTGTCCGGTGGCATCCTTGATACGGAGGTGCTCAGCAAGGGTAATAGTGCCAACGCTAGCGCCACATTTAATGCTACTGGCGGAACGTTGGTCATCCGGAACATGATATATCGGTTTGGGCTTAACAGCGCAGGCGCTGGCTTTAATCAGGGTCTGGCCAAGTTGGAAATCGGCGCGATTGATACTGTCAAAGCGATAACCTTCGGTAACAGCACCAATGCAATGGACTATACCGTTGGCACAGGCGGAACCATAGATTTTGACATTGCTTCCGCATCCTCGTTTGACAGTATTCTCCAGTACGGGAATTATGCCAACACCGCGGGCGCAACATTGCAGGTCGACTTGCTGAACGGTTATACTCCGACCGTGGGCAGCACCTTTGACGTATGGAAGTTCAACACCATGAGCAGCACTTACAACAATGGCAGCGGTGCATTCGGCGTCCTTCCGGCTGGTTGGACGGCTTCTTGGGTGGATACAAATGCCGATACGTTTGCGGATACTCTTCGCCTGACGTATATTCCTGAGCCGGCTACAATGGCGTTGTTTGGTCTTGGCTTACTGGCCATTAGACGCAACAAAAAATAACGGTTTGTTATCACAGAATCAAGGACTCAGGGCCATATTCGATAAAAGAGTATGGCCCTGAGGAAATTTGGGCGGGCTGAATGTCAGTCTATGCTCTTTTGCAAGTCAAAGTGAATATTACTGCTGTAAAGGCATCATTCCGGGATTATTACAGGTCTTATTTATTATAGTCCGGGGGCCTTGCGTAAATGTAATAATAAACTAACAGGTGTTTTTGGTCTGAAGCGGTGCGATTCGGAATGAAATCCGAAATGTTTTGTAAACCTTAATTTTTCGGCATATTGTGGCAGTTTTTTGTCTTACGAGGAGGACATAGCTATGAAGAGTGGATGGAAATGGATGGTTTTGGCAGTAGCGGCATTGGTTTCTACGAGTGCGTGGGCGGTATGGGATCCCGATGCGGATACCGCTCTGGTCTTCAACATGAATTTTGAGACCTTCAACAATTCAGCGCATACGACCACAGATGCGAAAGGCGGTCTTGTCGGAACGTTAGTTGATTATAACAATATGTATCCTAATGTGTTTGGTGAGACAAGCAGAACTGGTCTCGGTTTCGACGCGAACTTCGCAGCGATTCATGACAACGCCCCTGGTCCCGGTGTAGCGTCCAACATTTCAACACCCAATGATGTTAGGCTGACTGTGCCGTCAGGTACAGGCGTCTTCGACCTTGGCCTTCCGACAAAAAAGCATACGTGGGCATTCTGGTTCAATTCGCCTAGTATCACCGATGGCACTATAATAAGGCACGCAAGCATCCACCTGAGCGATTCAGGTTATGAGAATAAATTATGGGAAATACGCATATATGGCGGCGTACTCCAGTTTTATCACAAGGATAACTGCCTGAAGATGCAAACAGCATCGACACTGAGCGAATTGGGGGTTGAGGTCAACACATGGCATCATGCAGCCGTTGTAATTGACAGAAGCAGCAGCATGGAGACAAGCGTTCCCACAACGCAGTTAAGCACCAAGATATACGTCGACGGTCTTGAGGTGCCTGTAATAGTTACTGCTCTTAGTACTACAACTATGAATGTTGATGTGTTTTATGATTCACCTTTATGGATTGGAGCCGGGGAACGCGAATTTGACGGCTTGCTCGACGATGTACGTCTTTATAGCCGTGTCCTTACCCCGGTGGAGGTCAGTATTCTCAATCAGCCGGATAAAACCCAACCGATAGCCCTGCTTCCTATTCCGAGGTCTTCAAATGTGATTATGTCGACAGATGTGAACTGGGTGCCTGCACCCGACGTTACAACACAGGCGGTATATTTTGGCACGGACCCGAATAATCTGGTCCTTAAAAAGACAACCGACGGCACAACACATATAGCAACAAATGCCGAAATTGGCGGACCATTAGCGATTAATACTACGTATTATTGGTATGTTAAATCTGATGATTCAAATGGCCCGCTATGGTCGTTTACCTCCGAAACAGGCAAGGCGATCAATCCGTCTCCTGTGGACGGCGCGGAAGATATAGATGCTTGCGATGTTAATTTGTCATGGTTTACTCCTTCGGCGGCGACCTATGCAGTTTATGTATCAGCAACAAGGTCACTGGTGGAGTCCAATGATGTCAGTGTGCAGATTGCAAATGGCATCACAGACCCTTGCGTAAATGGTTATGTCCCCGGCAGCAGAGGTGCAATCTTCTATTGGCGTGTAAACAGTACTTATGCGTCGGTAGGAACGGTAGTGGGGGATATATGGAGTTTCCGCACCAAGCCGTACGAGCTTGTTTTCAATACTTCAGGTGCTGATACAACCTATGCGGACCATATTGTCCCGGCCTATACCTGTGAACTTCACGGAGACGGCTGGTCTGACCCTTGTGCAACAGGTTCACTTGCTACAGACGGCGTGGCGGTCTTTAACTTCCCGAGCGGCTTTAATTATGACAGGCGTTACGATATTATCGTAGTGCCCCAGGTTCGTCCCGAATGGGTTGATATTAACACTCCCACACCGCTTGCTATTCACGTAACAGGCAATTTCTATTTTGACGGCAGGGTACAAATTGCCGGAGATGATATTTTGACTACAATTCAAGATCTTACCTACGCACGTTCGGGCGGTTTCCCCGGACCTAAGCACAACCAGGATGTAAGCGTTTTTGTTAACAGCCCCCAGCCTGCTTTGGCAGATTACTGGACTAAGTACACTTTCCCCCAGAATTACCATACGCACTATGGTATATATACTTCGGGGTCTGACCATTACATATATGTCCCGACAGCCCTTGCGCAGAGTACATTTGGCCCCGGTGTTCCAATAAACCCGCCATATAAAGGTGGCGGCGGCGGCGGTTACGGCGGTGTCGGCGGCGAAGCGGGCCGCGGTTACCAATTCGGCGTATTTTCCGGCGGCCCAAGCTATGGCGATAAGGAAGTGCCTGTCCCGTTTGGCGGCAGCGCCGGTGGATGGGGCGGCGGCGATGGCGCCCCGGGCGGCGGCGCGGGCGGCGGCGGTATCGAGATTGTCGCTACCGGTAACGTAACCCTTGACGTCAATTCCCAAATAATAGCCAATGGCGGCAGTCAACTGTGCGCTGGAGTACAGTACCCGGCGGGCGGGGGCAGCGGCGGTTCGGTAAAAATTATTGCCGGCGGCTCTGTTACAAATGAAGGTATTATCGATGTGAGCGGCGGCGACGGCGGCGATAGCAGCAAAGGGACCAATGATACGGGCGGCGGCGGCGGCGGCGGCCGCGTGGCCATTTTCTATGGTACTACCTACTCTAACACCGGCATCATTACCGCTGACGGCGGGGTTAAGGGTACTTATGCTGGTAATCCACCAACGGCTCTTGCTCAAGATGGTCAGGATGGTACTATTTATGTTGTAAACAGTTCGACTGTTTCACCCAAGAAGGCCTCGGCTCCGACGCCTGCAAACGGCAATACGACGGTTTATTGTCATCCCGACCCGTGTACTAATTTCCAGTTAAAATGGTACTCCGGTTACGGCGGCACAACCGATGTTGTTTACTGCGATACCAATACGAACCCAACCACTTCGCGAGGTTCGGTTTCCGCGACTCGCGGTCAGCACAGCGTGACTATGACTGTTTCTTCCGGAAATACCTACTATATGAAGGTTATAACTGACGGCACTGTCAGCAGTGATACTTGGTCCTTTAAGACGGTTAGCTGGAGGTGCAGGCAGTATGATGGAGATTATCCTCATGTGGGTGGACCAGAGTGGGATTTCAATCATGACTGCGTCCTTGACATTGAAGATTTGGACTATTTTGCTGATAATTGGTTAAACGCCGCATTCAGTACCACCTACCTACTTGAGTTTACTGATTTTGCCAGGTTAGCAAGTGAGTGGCACGAGTGTTTTAATAGAACAGACGGCGGTTGTGCCGGCTTTTAGATATGAATGAATTATTGTGCGTTTGGTAAAATAAGTGCCTTTTCAGGATGATTAGGAATGAACGCTATGAAAAGAAAAGAAGGTTTTACATTGGTCGAATTGTTGGTGGTAATTTCGATTATCGCCCTTCTGATGGGGATTTTGATACCTGCATTGACCAGGGCCAGAGAGGCTGCCAGGCGTGTAGTTTGTGCCAATAACCTTAAGCAAATTGGGCTTGCGGTAATTGCGTATTCCGCGGATACCGATTTATTGCCGTTTTATGGCGGCGACGACCCCAGCTATAAAGGAAAGAATATGGCGGGTCACTCCTTTACGGGACCTTCTGATGATACTGAAACCCATCCTTATCTTGCGTACAAGGACGACACCCAAGGAACATACAAATGGTTTGGTACGGGCGAGTTAATCCCAATGAAATTGGCTTGTCTTTATGCTCGCGGCTATATAAGAGACCCAAAAGCATTTTATTGCCCGTCTAATCGTGACGTCGCATACCAATATAAATCGTATACACGCCCCGGCAATTGGGGTACTCTGCCGCAGGATATTAACCCGATACTTGCTGGCACATCATCAGACGGCAAGATAAATCAGTGGGTGCGTTTAGGATACGAATATTATCCGATAGATGAGACCCTCGGAGGCTCTATTGGTATGGAGCCGGATGACTATGCCGGCACCCTTGTGCCTAAATATACAGCCAGAAGATTTAGTCAGCTTAGCCGGAGTAGCCCGTTTGCGGCAGATAGACTTTGGAATAGAGACGCAGTAAGCCATAAGTCAGGAATAGACAAAGCGACCCTTCATGTGCAAAATGGCGGCATCAATGCCGTGTTTAAGGACGGCCATGTAAGGTTTGTTAGAGATGAGCCGGTTTCATATAAGGTTTACCTTGCGGATCCTATTACACAGGGCACACTTTTCAATAATGCATATTGGGATCTCTGGGATCCTGTTCTTACTAATGGTGCAAAGAAGCCGACTGATGATGATGATTCCAGGTTAATTTACTACAACATATACAGGCTAATCAAGCCCTGATGATTTGCTCCGGCAACACAGAATTGAATCGCCGTTGGAGTATGATGATAATGTCCCGGTTGTTGTACGAAACAGGTATTTTCCGGGACAGCGGGCAGGTGCTGGGGAAAAAGCCGCGTGAGCGTTTGGGTGGGGAATGTCTAATAAGAGAGTGATGAAAAATATCTCGATTTGTTTTTTTTGTTTGTTTGTGCTGTCCGAGGTCGACAACGCTTTGGCAGTTGACGCCTTTCCTGGTGCGGAAGGTTCTGGCCGTTTTGCGACAGGCGGGCGAGGCGGCGCCGTTTACGAAGTAACCAACCTCAGTAACAGCGGAGCGGGCTCTATCGTCGATGCTGTAAGTCAAGCCAACAGAACGATTGTATTCAGAGTGTCCGGTACTATCCCGCTGGGGTCTGTTGTTCTCGAGCCCAAATCCAATATAACAATAGCGGGCCAGACCGCTCCCGGTGATGGTATCTGCCTGAAGGGCCGTATTCATATAAAAAACAATGCGCATGATATTATCATTCGCTATATTCGCGTGCGTGTGGATGCAGGCGCCGCCAATTCCGCCGGTGACGCGATTGATATCGACTCCGGCTACAATATCATTATCGATCATGTAACTGCCTCTTATGCACGCGACGAAACTATTTCGTGCCAGGAAAATTCTGACAATGTTACCGTCCAGTGGTGCATCATGAGCGAAGCGTTGACCTTTGAGAGTCATAGCTATGGTTCGCTTATCCGAGGCCAATACGGACAGCAAAAAACATATCACCATAATCTGTATGCTCATAATCAGGGCCGAAATCCGAGGCCCGGCAACTATTTGGCTATTGGCACAGACCCCGAAGGATTGCATTTCGATTTCCGCAACAATGTGACGTACAACTGGTTGGGGAGCGTTTCGGGGTATAATGATGACGGCCCCGGCTTTGTCAGCCGTTATAACTTCATAGGCAATGACTTTATCAGAGGCCCGGAATCCGGCAGCGGCGGTTACGCCTTCCGCGAGAGTTCTACCGATGCCAACGGCTATTTTGCCGACAATGCCAAGGACGATGTTGTGCCGACAGGGTGGCCCGGTCAGTGGTTTTTGGTTAATTTAAATCCTGATTATTTTACCTCCGTTGACCTAATAAACCGTTATAGAGCTTCATCCGAGGTGCCAATGGAACCGGTGACAACAACCTCGGCGGCGCAGGCTAAAATAGATGTGCTGGCCGATGCCGGCGCAAGTTACCCAAGGCGAGACATAATTGATACACGCATTGTAAACGACGTGCTCAAGAAAACAGGACACTCCATCGTCGATACTAATTCGCAGCCCGAAGGCGGCTGGCCCACACTTAACTCGTTGCCTGCTCTGACAGACAGCGACCATGATGGAATATCGGATATATGGGAGATTTCGCACGGTCTGAACCCAAATGATGCCAACGACGGCAACGGTTATACCCTCAACACTGACTACACAAATCTGGAAGTATATCTCGACTGGCTGGTGTCTTCTGTCAGGACGGACATTATTTATGATGGTATAGTTGATTTTTATGACTTTGCGGAATTTGCCAAGCACTGGAATACTTCTGCCGGCAACCCGCTTTACAATGAAAAATACGATTTTGACCATGATGGTATAATATCAATGAATGATTTATTCTATATCTCGCGGGATTGGCTGACAAGCGGCCAGGAATATTAGCCCTGCGAAAGGAAATTAATGAATCATTCAGATCAAACGATAACCAAAGTTTTAATCTGAAGCGCAACACTTCAGACCAAAATGCGCCTGAGCAAGTAAAAGCAAACGGGAGCATTAATCTTATCAACAAGTGTCCCAGAATTTGAAGGGAAGCATTTATGACAGGGAAAGTTTTTAAGTTGTCAGTGGTTTTATCTTTGCTGACAGGTTGCGCGTGTAAAGCAGCCCAGGATAGTAATGCGACCTGGCAGCCGGATGTAAAACTATCCGGTTTGACCAAGCTTTTTGAGACCGGCAAAACCCGCCAGATCGAAGTAAGTGCCGACGGCCATGCCGATTTTAATTCGATACAAGAAGCTATTGATTCTGTTGGCAAGGATAATAAAGAAAGAGTTGTCGTGCTGATAAAACCCGGTTTTTATAAACAACGGGTTCTGATACCCAAAAATAAACCTTTTATCGCCTTACGGGGCACTGACCCATTCAAAACGACTATAAGTTATAATCTCAATCATGATATGAACAAGCCCGACGGCTCAGGCAAATACCGCGCTGATTGCGCGACGCTCATTGTCGAGAGTCCCGATCTTATACTGGAAAATCTTACCATTGAAAATACCTACGGTCCTCATCCGCAGGCGCTGGCTGCAAAGCTGGTTTCCGAACGCGCGATTGCCGTTAATTGCCGTTTTCTGGGCGGACAGGACACACTGATGGCGAATTCGGGCCGCCAGTATTACGTGAACTGTTATGTGGAAGGCGGAACGGATTTTATTTATGGTTATGCTCAGGCTGTTTTCGACAACTGCATGATACATTCCAAGGGGGACAGTCATATTACAGCCCATGCAGCTTCTGAGCCAAATCTTCCTACCGGCTTTGTTTTTTATAGTTGCCGGGTCACAACAGCCGATGGTATCATGACAGACCTTGGCAGGCCGTGGCGTCCTTATGCAAGGGTGGTTTATTATGATTGCTGGCTTGACAAAGGCATAAAGCCAGAGGGTTGGGATAACTGGCGCGACCCCAACAGAGAGAAAACGGCTTTTTATGCCGAATATAAAAGCTCCGGCCCCGGCGCCAATCCTTCATCGCGTGTGAAATGGTCACATCAGCTTACCGATGTTGAGGCCAAAAAGTTTTTGCCGGAAAACTTTATGAAACTCGACGGACATACTATTGACCAATGGCTTCGTGAAATTCTTGATTTTAGGAAAACAGCTGCTCTTAAGAATTAAATGTTTATGAAAACCGTTAAGATTGAAATTTTTTGTTTGTTTGTGTTGCTTAGTTTTAATAGCGCCTGGTCTGCTCCGGCAGCATTGCCGGCCTTTCCTGGCGCCGAAGGTTTCGGGATGGGCGCTATCGGCGGCCGAGGCGGCCAGGTTATTGAAGTTACCAATCTCAATGACAGCGGTCTGGGCAGTTTAAGGGCGGCCGTAGATTCAGAAGGCCCAAGAATTGTCGTTTTTCGTGTTGGGGGCTATATTGAACTGAAGTCAGTGTTGGATATTAACAAACCGTATATTACAATTGCCGGCCAGACTGCTCCGGGTGATGGAATATGTCTTAAGAATTACTATATTGCTGTGCACACTGACAACGTGATTATTCGTTATTTGCGTGTGCGGTCCAGCGATATCGCAAAAGAGGAATTCGACGCCATCTCGGTTTTTACCGGCCACAATATTATCATCGACCATTGCTCGGCGAGCTGGTCAACGGACGAAACCATTTCAGTTGCTTCAAAAAAAGGCGACTTGGGGAATGTTACAGTCCAGTGGTGTATGATTACCGAGAGCTTAAATTGTTCTGTTCATCATAAGGGCTGCCATGGTTATGGTTCTTTAATCCGTGGCGGCTATGGCAATGGCATTACATATCATCACAATCTTTATGCCCATAATGCCGGCCGAAGCCCCCGTCCGGGTAATTATAATGACTCTGCGATTGACCCATGTGGTTTGTTTTTCGATTTCCGTAATAATGTGGTTTATAACTGGGGGGGTGAGTATGCAGGGTACAATGATGACGGTAAAAACGAGGATAATAGTTTTACCAAAATGGACTTTGTGAATAACTACTATATAAAAGGCCCCAACTCCACAGGCAGTTATGCTTTCAGAGAAACGACCACTTGTTGTAAGGCATATTTCATCGGTAACTGGATGGATGGTAATTGTCCAAAGGATCCATGGAGCCTTGTTGAATTTGTTGGTTTTACTCAGGCGCAAAAAGATGCGTATAAACAATCAGCCCCAATAACGGTTGCACCTGTAGCCGCTGAGGATGCGTCAACAGCGTATACGCGGGTTTTAGCCGATACCGGCTCGGTATTTCCTGTCCGGGATGCAGTGGACAAACGTGTTGTGGACAGCGTGACAAAAAAAACGGGCGGTATAATTAATCATATAGAAGAAGTCGGCGGCTATCCGATGATGGAGTCCGGCACACCGCCTGTCGATAGCGACCACGACGGGATGCCTGATAAGTGGGAGTTGGCTGTCGGCCTTAATCCTTTTGATGCAAATGATGCCCTCGGTGACCGCGATGGCGATGGTTATACCAATATTGAAGAATATATTAACTGGCTGCCGCTGGGAAAGCCGATGCCGGGCAAATCGGCAAATGTTAATAGTGTCCGTGTGGTTGAACCTAACAGTGCTTCGCGGACAAGCGTTAGGCGTTAATTAAGTTTTTTTGGAAATTTTGAAGAATATTTTGATGGATAAGCTAACAGTAGTAAACATAGGCGGCTTTGGCCATTCAGATGCGGTTTTTCGTGATTTGGTTGGAATGCAGGAAGCCGAACTGATTGGGTTGGCTCCGGCGTATCAGGGTGAAGACATTTCGAAACCCCTGGGGCTTCAGCCGGGTGTCGGGAAGAAGGTATATGATGACTATAAACAGATGCTAAAGGAACTAAAACCTGATGTGGCGATAATCAGCACAAGACTTGACCTTATACCACCGCTGATAATGGATGCCGCCGATACGGGTTGTCACGTAATAGCTGAAAAACCGCTTGCTCTTGATTTGACAATGCTGGAAAAAGTCCGCAAATCAGTGGAGCGGAATAAAATTAACCTTATGGCTATGCTGACTATGCGCAGTGCCCCTCAATTTGTAGCCGCCCGGCAGGTTTATGACAGCGGTGCCATTGGTGAGGCTGTTTTAGTTAATGCCCGGAAGAGCTACAAATGGGGTACGAGACCCAACTGGTTTGGAGACAAGGACAAGTACGGCGGCACAATAGGGTGGGTCGGCATACACGCCTTTGATTATATCAATTATATTACGGGTTTGGGTTTTACCAAAATTGCTGCGATGCAAAGTAATTTTGCACATAGCGAACGGGCTGCCTGTGAAGATAATTGTGCTCTTGTGGCCCAACTTGGCAATGGCGGACACGCTACGATAAGTGTCGATTATTGCCGTCCGGAAATTGCCACTACTCACGGGGATGACTGGATAAGAATCGTCGGGACAAAAGGAGTGCTTGAGGCAAGCGGCTCCCGAAAAGAATGTTCTGTTATCAGTAAAGATAAAGGCACTTTTCAGTATCCGCTGCCCGACGGAAAAGGTAAGATATTCAACACGTTTCTTTCGAATGTTCTTGATGGCAAAAGCAATGACGAAATCGCACAGGTATCTTTTATGCTTACAAAAGTGTGCCTGATTGCCCGCGAGGCTGCTCGAAAGAACAAGGTTTTGAACATAGAATAATAATGGAACAGGCGATGATTAAATTGGCGATGGTAGGTGCAGGCGGATACGCTTATGAATTGATAAAGCGCATCTGCGACTTGCCCGACAAAATAAAACTCGTTGCCGTTACGAGCAATCCGGTGAGGAAAGATTCCGGCAGGTTGTTCTGTCAGAGCAAAGGCATTCCCGTTTATGATGATACTGACCAGATGATTAAGAGCGTTAAGGGGATTGCTGATGTGATTTATATTCCGGTACCAATTCACAAACATTTTAGTTTGACTGCCAAGTGCATAGATGCCGGTTTTGATATTTTTCTTGAGAAGCCGCCGGTTGCTACCATACAAGACCTGGATGAGTTGACGAGATATGCATCGAAGCGAGGTAAAAGGGTTCCTGTCGCGTTTCAATATCTGTATTCCGCGATCATACAGGAGTTAAAGAAACGGATTGTGGAAGGCCGTTACGGAAAGATAAAACGAGTACGGGGCATGGCCGGCTGGCCGAGATTCGATACATATTATAATCGCACTGAGTGGGCGGGAAAGCTTCGTATAAATGGCGATTGGGTCCTGGACGGAACTATAAACAATCCTCTGGCTCATATGCTGAGTGACGAACTATATCTTGCTTCTATGAAGCCGGGCGCGATGGCGGAACCTGTAAGTGTCCAGGCGGAGCTGTATCATGGCCATGATATTGAGAGCGAGGACACAAGCAGTTTAAGGATTATGACCGATAAAGGCGTTGAGATACTGTTTAATGCTTCGCTTTGTTCCGATGCAAAAATGGACCCGTTTGTTATTATCGAATGCGAAAAGGCGAAAATCGAATATACCGGTTTTTGTAAGGCAACGATAATGCTTAAAAACGGAGAAGTTGACCGTATAAACGACGATAATGAGAAACGCATCAATATGCTTGTAAAACTGGCTGAGCAATATGAAAATGGGGCTCAGTATCCGGTGAGTCTCGAGACGTGCAGACCTTTTACGCTGGTGGTGAACGGCGCATTCGAATCGTGCGGTTATCCCCATTCGATTGACAAAAAATACCTGACATTTCGTGAACAGAGCGATTCTAATGGCGGTACTATTAAGACGATAATCGAAGATATTGACCATATTTTGCGCGTTGCTCATGAAAACGGCAAACTGTTTTCCGAAGTTGGCGCGGCATGGGCTAAAAAGTCCAGCGTCTTTGATTTGAGGGGGTATAAAAAATTCCCCACCACTGCTCGTTTTGAATTTGAATAGGAAGCAGGGTGTAAAAATTTATGCGACTGCGAGAGTGTTGTGAATTTAGAGGGAATGGCCCAACGTTTTGCCATTAAATGTTACTTCGGAAATGCTGTACTCCGTGCTGAATAGCATCGGAAATTGAGCTAGTGTGCGCAACGAATTTTGAGCCACCTAGGTTAATAAATATAGCGTTAATTTCAGCACTGTCTGCGTTTGTCAAGCGTTTTTAGGACTGCTGAAAGCTTGTTAAATTTATAATATTTGCTGTCCTACTCAAAAATTAATCTGGCCATAAAAGTTGACGTTATTTGGATTCGGAAGGGGGAAATTGCTCATTGGCAGGTTGATATTGACTGATTTGGAAAGGGCTTTTTCTGGCCGGGACGTGTTTTTTGCTGAATCTTCATTGTTAGTGCAGACGTTCTCTGTGTTGCTTGACAACCAGGGCATGATTTGTATTCAGGCAACTCGGCTGTAATTGTGATGCAGGCCGCCGAGGATGGCTTTACTGATGATCTTGCCATTCGTCTGAACAGGCCGATGTACAGGCGAATCCTTCTCAAGCGACATGTGCGTTCTGCTGATGTTGTAATATTCATTGATGTATTCGTCCAGCACGCTATGCAGATGTCTTTCATTAAGAATAATCATGTGGTCCAGACACTCTCGGCGCAGCGTGCCGATGACGCGTTCTGCAATCGGATTTTGCCATGGCGTACTATAAAAAAACTCATCCAACGTTAAGTATTTGGTAGAGTTGACCTTAAAGCAGCTTATTTTGTTGAAATTGGTCAATTTAAGCTGCCACGCACCATTTCCCCCAGAAGGCATTTTTCATGTGATACGGCCACGAGCGCGCCCCCGCTATTACGTAAGTTGTTTGCTGTCAAGCACCTGTGCCTGACAGCATTTTTTACTGGGGGACGAAAAAGGCACTTGCAACAGATTTGCAACAGAAATTCCAGACATTGCTTTGGAACTTGCCGTTCTTGCCCGGTCAATAAGGTCATTACGAATGGCGTACTATAAAAATATTCATCCGACCTTAAGTATTTAGGAAAGCTGGTCTTACAAGCAACTTATTTTATTGAAATTGGTCGATTTTCCTATGGTTATGGACTATAATTCCTGCTTTTTATCAATGTTGTGGGAGACCTTATGAAAATTCGGCCTTTGGCTATATTATTGACGATGCTGGCAGGATGGATAAACAGACACCAGCAGGACGTTATTGAGTATCTGAAGACGGAAAACACCATTCTCAGAGGCAAACTTGGCAAGAAGAGGATAATTCTTACTAATGAGCAGAAGAGACTATTGGCTGTATCAGGTAAAAGGCTGGGTCGTAAGGTTTTGTCTGAGATTTGCTGTGCATTCTCACCGGACACAATACTTAAATGGCACAGAAAGCTGATAGCAACCAAGTATGATGGCAGCAGGAACAGAAAAATCGGCAGGCCCAGGATATCGGAAGAACTTGAAGAGCTTGTTATAAAGATTGCACGGTATAACCGTAGCTGGGGTTATTTAAGGATAGCGGGCCAGCTAAAGTACCTTGGCTATAGAATATCACATAGGACGATAGCTTATATTTTGAAAAGGAATGGCTTGGAGCCAAGTCCGAACAGATTGAAAAAGACCACCTGGAAGGAATTCATCAAATCGCATTGGGAATCGCTTGCCGCCATAGACTTTTTCACTACAGAGATTTATACCTTGAAGGGCTTGACGAGGTATATGATTTTAGTGGTCATAGATTACTCAACCAGGAAGGTAGAAGTCGCAGGCATCATACAGCAGGCCTATGGTGACTGGATGAAACAGATGGCAAAGAATCTGACAGACCCGTTAGGGGGTTTTCTAAAGGATAAGGTGTATCTGATCCACGACAGGGACCCATTATATACAGAAGCATTCAGGAATATGCTGGAATCATCGGGTATAAAGACGGTACGCACGCTGCCTATGGCCCCTAATCTGACACCGGTTGTTGAGAGATTTATCAGGACTATAAAATCGGAATGCCTGGGAAGGATGCTCATCTTTGGTGAATCTCACCTGAGGTATTGTATTGAGCAGTATTGTCTTCATTACCACCATGAGAGACCTCATCAAGGGCTTGGTAACAATATGATTGAACCGCCGCCACAGGGCAGTGGTGAAATCATCTGTCATGAACGCATAGGTGGGCTTTTGAAATCATACAGGAGGGCGGCCTGATGGATGGGATGAATATTTTTACAGTTCTAGTGAAAGGATGGCTGCCTATGCCAGCCATGGCTAAAGACAAGGTATGCCTTAAATACTTGTCGGGGTATAGAGGGGTGACATTCGGTAACGGTTTGACGGATAAAGAGTTACGCGTTTTGGCGGTGTTCAAAAGGTGACAAAAGTGCCATCAATTTCCGGCATAGTGTGCTAAAAATCCGGTATCTCCAGGTCCTTATATGATGCCCCCGCTATTGGTTTGCAGAGATAACTTCCTGGTCAACGGGTAGTTATCTCTTTTTCTTTACACCCAAATTAACCCGCTATTAACCTCCGACCTTGTACCTTTTTACTTCAAGGTCGGATAGATGAAGGGGGTCTGTCAGGCCAGGGCCATTCTCGAACAAGTCGAAAAAATAATCGCCGGATAATTCCAGCGATTATCCCACGTGTACGCCAATAAGCCGGCTTATTTCCATCAGCAGATTGTCTAAATCATATGGCTTGGACATGAACGCATATCGATCGATATCGTGATATCGCGAGCCGATTTCCTGCGTTTTCTTTGTGATAAGGCAGGTCAGGAATATCACCGGGATATTTTGGGTCGTCGGGTCTTCCTGCAGCGCTGCCGCCACCTGCGTGCCATCCATATCAGGCATCAGGATATCGAGCAGAATCAGGTCCGGCTTTTCCTCCTTTGCCAGATTTATGGCCTTAAGACCGCTTTCTGCCGTGATTACTCTGTACCCTTTTGCCAACAGCGTTTTGGCAAGAATCAGCACCGCATCCGGCTCATCGTCGACCACAAGTAATTTTGCACCGTCCATTTTTTTCCTTTCAACATACCCAACCTTATGCTTTGTTCGACGACAGGTAGGCAACGCCTGCCTCTCTTGCCTTTTCGATAAGTGACCGACCTGTTTGTCCATCATCGGGATACGCAGCATACCCTGTCAGCAGGTCAAGTTTGGAACTAAGGTTTTTATCAGTCAGATGACATTCAATCGCCTGCGTTAACCTTTGGCATACCGCCGCGGCCTCGTTGGTGTCGCAATTTTCGAGCACTACGAGAACCTCTTTTGTGCCCTGTATGATGATATTGTCGGTGTTTTGCCGCAGGTTTTGTTCAAGAACCACGGAGATGTCCTTGAGAATGGTCTGTATCTGCGTAGGATCCATCTGGATAATGGGCTTTGTCGAAATAAGAATGACCGCGGCTTCGCCGCCGGCTTTGAGCGACGATTTGACCGCGTTATCGGCACTTTCAGTGAAGATATCTTCGGCGCTGAGATGCGGTATGGTGAAGGATATCTTCATTCCGCTGCCGGTGTCGGACTCAGCCCAGATTTTTCCGTTGTGCAGATTGACGAGGCCCTTGCATATAGCCAGGCCCAGGCCGGTGCCCTTCTCGCCGGGTCCCATCTTTCTGTCAAACTGCGTAAACTTTTCGAACATTCTGGGAATATCGTTCTTCGCAACGCCGCGACCTGTGTCTTTGACAAAGATGAAGACCTCATCGTTACGGTCTTCACAGCCGACGTCTATGGAGCCGCCCTGGGGCGTGAACTTGAGACTGTTAGAAAGAAGATTTGAGATAACTTCTTTTATTCTGTCGGCATCGGCGTACAGAATGACCGGATGGGCGGGGAGCTGACAGGACAAATTGATGTGTTTTTTTCCTGCCTGCTGACTGTATTCATTGACGGTTTCCGCTATGAGACGACAGATGTCGGCATCAATTCTGTAAAGCTCTGTTTTGCCGGATTCTATTTTGGAGATGTTCAACAAAGCGTCAACAATTCTCGCGAGCCGATTGAGGTTCCTCATCGCCATATCGAGTATCTCTTTCTGCCCGGAGACAATTTTACCCGGTATCTCGTCGATGAGCAGCTTGACGGCCCCGGAAATAATAGACAGCGGCGTGCGCAGCTCATGCGACGCTATTGAGACAAATTCATCTTTCAAATCATTGAACTTTATTAGCTGCTCGTTTGCTTCTTTAAGCTCTATTTCGACCTTCTTGCGCTCGAGGAATTGCTCTTCGTTCTTCTGCAGCTTCTCCTCCGCCCGCACACGCTCGGTGATGTCATAAATAGTAATGAGGATCATCTGCACAGAGTCAAGGCGTCGGGCATTGAAAAGCATTGTTTTCGGTCCGATGGTCTCGAAGTCGTGATCAATCTCGTAGTTATTAAAGGCGCTGTTTTTGGGAAGAACCTCCTCCAGGAAATGTCGCAGTTCGGGAATGTTCCACTGCCGGTTGCCTAAATCGTAAATAAACCGGCCCTCGGTTTCCTTATGGTTAACCTTAAAAGTCTGGTAGAAGGCGCTGTTGGCTGAGATTACCTTCAGGTCATTACCCAGCACTATCAAGGGCTCCTGTATCGTCTCTACGATGTTTTCAGCGTATTCGCGAGCATCCTCGATTGCCTGCTGTGCTTTCTTGTGTTCGGTGATGTCATCGATAGCCAGGAGGATGATTCGCTCTTTTCCCGGCGCCCTTTGGATTTGCCGGGCATTCAAACGCATTATGCGCTTGCCAATGGTAGTAAAATCGTGTTCAACCTCATAGTTATCAAAGGTCGATTTTTGGGGAAGGATGGTTTCCAGCAGTTCCCGCAGCCTGGGAATATTCCACTGTTTATTGCCCAGGTCATAAATAAGCTGCCCCACGGTCTCTTCAGGTTTTACCTTGAAGAATTCATAAAAGGAACGGCTGACTTTGACTACCCTTAAATCCTGGTCCAGAGCGATTAAGGGTTCACGCACGGTATTGATGACGTTCTCGGCGAATTCACTGGCTTCATCTGCGGATTTTTTAATAACCACCAGTTCTTTCCGGGTCTTTTCCAGGCCGGCTTCCATCTCCTTACGCTCGGTGATGTCGCGAGCAATTGTGGAAGCTCCTATTATTTTTCCAGAGGGGTTCTTAATCGGAGAGATTGTCAGCGAAACATCGATTATTTGGCCATCTTTTCTCCTGCGTTGAGTTTCATAATGCTTTATGGTCTCTCCGCACGCTATCTTTGTTAAAACTTCTTTGTACTCATCAAGGTGACTGGGCGGCATTAATAAAGATATGGACTTTCCTACGATGTCCTTGGCATTATACCCATATGCAATTTCTGCCCCTTTATTCCAGCTTATAATGGTACCATCTAATTCCTCGCCTATTATTGCGTCATCAGCAAATTCCACAATTGCAGCCAATCTGCTGTGAGTTTCTTCCAATTTCCTGCGCTCGGCGATATCTCCTAAAAGTTCCCCAGCCTTCGCTAAATTTCCTTTTAAGGCCTCCCCGGCAGAAGCCCCGACACCAACAATGGGAAAAAATGTTATTTTGTGACCCGCAGGCATAATCTTTTTCTTTTTTGGCGTTACTCTTATTTTTTTCTGCATATTTCCTTCCTAAATAAAAAACCAAAGGCCTGTATTTCTACAGAACCTCGGCTGCCTCAGGAAAAGCAATTAAACAAGTTATCCTTACTTGCTCCTTTGTCTGTTGCCGCTTTCATATCGCGGTCCCCTTAAAGATAAATGCTTATTTTCTCGCAGTAGCCGTAGCTGTGCTTTTTTCGTCTTCACTCGTTGCCTCACGCTTAGGCAAGGCCAATTCCCATCACTTTTTGTCTGACCCGACCGCCTGATGAAACACCCCGTCAATATAGGCCAGAAGAACATCAGGATTGAAAGGTTTCACGAAAAATTCCATGGCTCCGGCTGCGAGGCAGGACTTTTTTAGCGATGGGTCTTTGCCGGTAACTACGATTACCGGTATCAGGGTGGTACGGTCTGAACTTGTGAGTCGATTCAACACGGTAAGACCGTCTCCCTTGGGCAGACCGATATCGAGAAGAATAATGTCAGGGTACTCGGTTTTGGCAACCGTAACGGCCTCAATGGCGTCCGACGCTACTACCACGTCATAACCGTATGCCTTGAGATATACGCTGGTTATATGCACAAAGTCCCTATCGTCGTCCACAACAAGTACTTTTTTCCGGTCCATTTATGCCCCCTTACTTCAAACATATTTCAGTTTGCCGAAGTGTCTCGCCTGCACTTCTGTTACCGCTTCCATATCGCAGTTCCCTTAAATCGCGGCAGCCGCAACTGCGATTTCTTTGCCTTCACTCGTTACCTCACGCTTGGGCAAGGTGAAGTAGAACGTGCTGCCCTTGCCAAGTTCCGATTCGAGCCAGACACTGCCGCCATACATTTCGACAATCTTCTTCACCGTCGCAAGGCCAATTCCCGTCCCACCGCCTTCATCTGGCGACGCTAATGTCTTAAACAGCTCAAAAACCTTATCAAAGGGTTTTTTTTCAATCCCTGGGCCGTTATCCTTCACGCTAAACTTCCAAAAGGACTCTTCTTCGACGCAACCTACGCTTATTTCGCCATGGGGCTTGTCTATGTATTTGACGGCATTGCCCAAAAGATTCTGGAATACCTGAGCTATGCGAGTTTCGTTGCATTCATAAACAGGCAATTGATTTTCGATAGTAATAGTAACTTTTTCTGGTGCGTCGATCGCTTCTATGACACTATTGACCAGTTCGCCCAAATCGACCATGCTCTTATCTTCGTCTTTGTCTTCGACACTCGAATATTCGAGTATCTTATCTATAAAAGAATACATTCGGTCCACCCTCTCTATAATCTGCCGGACGTGCTGAGTTCCATCTGGCGTAAGTCTGTCGGCACAATCCCTCGCTATCCACTCTGTAAGGCGTCTGATTCCGCGTAAGGGGGTCTTCAAGTCGTGCGAAACAACGTATGCGAAATCGCGCAACTTCTGGTTGGCCTCTTCTAAACGCCTGTTCAGGTTTTTCAACTCGCTTTCAGTTTTTGCCTTGTAAAGCGCCGTCTCAATGGCTGCCTTTAGTTCCTCTAATTTCACTGGCTTTACGATATAACCAAATGGCTCTGTGATTTTGGCATGTCTCACGATGAAATTATCTGTGTGGCCAGTCAGGTAAATGACGGCTGTATCGAAGTCCGAGCGTATCTGCTCAGCAACCTGGATGCCATCGAACTGTTCCTCGAGCGCAATGTCCATCAAAACCAGGTCCGGTTTGTTCGTTCGCATTATGTTTAAAGCGTCGCAGGCGCTCAAAGCAGTAACAACATCATACCCAAGTTTCTTCAATCCAAGCGCTGTTATGGTGCAAAAGTCGGCATCATCATCTACAAGAAGTATCTTCGGCCTTGCATTTTGTTTAGAATCTTTCATAGAACATCTCCCTAATTCTATTTTCAATCAATCAGGCATTGTCACGGTTCTTCGCCTGTGGTTTGAAGCGAAGATATCGCTAATCTTTTCAAGTAAGACAGAGGGGTCGAACGGCTTCGCTATGTAATCTGTTATGTTGTACCTGCAGGCCGCAGCAATATCATATTTTTCATAGCGCCCGGTTACCATTATTACAGGTACATTTCTTGCCCCCGGCTGCTTCCTCAGTTCTTCGAGCATTTCCCAGCCGTTCATAACCGGTATCTGTGTATCGGACAGGATAAGGTCGGGTTTCCCGCTCGTTGTCTTCTCAAGCCCTTCTTCTCCATTTGCGGCGGTTAAAACCTCGTAGCCCGCGTACTGGAGGAAATGTGTGATGACCATGGCCATGTCCGGCTCATCTTCGACGACCAGTATCTTCTTATTGTCCTTTCTTTTATTTATTTGCGCAGACATTATCTCCGATGTCCTCTCATAATTCATTTCCCAGGGCATTCCGGATGATGGTTAGCAGTTTATCTTCGTTGACGGGCTTTAGCAGAACGGTCTTGGCGCCTGCCCGTGTCGCACGCTGTTGAACCGCCGAGGGGTCCTTGCCGGTGATTACAATGATGGGCGTGAACATAAGCTCCTCGATTACTGCCAGTCGCTCTATCACACTAAAGCCGTCCCCCGCCGGCAGTCCGATATCAACGAGGATGACGTCAGGGTTCTCCCGCCGCGCCACACTAATCGCAGAAACGCCGTCCATTGCGAAAACAACATCGTAACCACTGGCAGCAAGCCGCAATTGTAGAATTTGAACGAAATCTTTGTCGTCATCGACAATCAGAATCTTTTTTCTGTCTCTGCGCTCTGTGGATTTGCCGTCCCGGCCAACCTGGTGTTGGCGAATAAGCCGCCCAATGGAGGTCTCAAGTTCGTTCAGGTCACAGGGCTTGGCAAATATCGTATTGCCGCCTACAACGTGCCCCATTTTTGATTCTTCCGCCTTTGAAAATATTCCACTAAGAAATATTATGGGAATCCTATTCGTCTGGGGGTACTGCTTTAGTGTGGCGGCGACATCTCCGCCAAGAATGTCCGGCAATGCGATGTCAAGGATAATGAGGTCAGGGTGCTTTGTCCTCGCAAGGTCTATGGCATCGTTGCCGCAAGTAGCCGTGATGATTGTGTGACCGCGTGCCTCGAGCATTTTTTCGAGAATCATCAACTGATCCGGCTCATCGTCCACTAACAATATTCTCGTCTTTTCCATCTTCACTTCCTTTCAACCCGCTCCTGCTACAGGTTATCCAACTAACATCGCTTTCCAAATAACCGGCATCCCGCCTCTGCTTATGAGGGCAGGCAATTACCAATCCGGGTCCACTCCAACCGGCTGACCGATCTGTTCACGGATGCACTCCAGCAGAGTATCCATATTCACCGGCTTGAGATAAAAGTCCACCGCCCCGTTTGCGAACGCCTCTACTTTCGTTCTTGGCTCCATCCCGGTCACCACGATAACGGGTATCATATTCCTTGGATTCGAGGCATTCAGTCGCCTCAAAACGTCCAGCCCGTCCCCCCCGGGTATAACGACGTCCAGAATTATCAGGTCGGGCTTATCCTTCTGAACTGCCTTGATGGCTTCGGCCACATCCGAGGCTGAAACGACGCGGTATCCGTGCCCCTCCAAGTGGGCGCCCATAATACGCACCAAATCCGCATTGTCATCGACAATAAGAATCTTTTTTTCAGGCATAATCGCATCTCCTGCTGTTAAATTATCCAACTCATCATTACCCCCCTGAAAGACAGACGTTCCGAGAAATCGCCAAATTACCTGTTGACTCCCGCGTAGTAACTCGGCGCAACCGGTCCGACTTTTTCAAACCCCCATGCATCAGCAAGAATCAGCAACGAAGATATCCACGACGTAAAATATCTTGGTAATTCAGATGACTCTACTTAACCACGATTATCTGCCTTTGTACTTGCCCCCAAGTACTACCCCCAATTTCAAAAATAATGCCTAAACCGCTTAAGTTTAAGCAAGAACTCACGATAATAACTAAGAGGTTCTAATCAATTACTTATTCCCCACGGCGTTCTTCGTCATTTTTCTTGAGTTGAATAAAACAATTTTCAATAGATTTTCACCATGTAGTATTGGCTGCGTCCAATCGAGAGTAAAAAAGCTGCCAAATAACCACAAGATACATTTATCGGCTGCAAAATGTGGTCAAGTGTCGCATACGGATATTCCGGTCAAATCTCCATACCACATATTATGGGACCTACGACCGTGCATCCCGTACTAAAAAAAGTTCATCTGATGCTAAGTTTATGAAACATCTGGCCTTATAAACCATTGATTTTATTGAAATTGGTCAATTATTCTATGATTCTGCGATATAATTCCTAATGTCAGAAGCGTTTTGGCGGGTTTTTAAAGTCATACAGGAGGGTGGCCTAATGATTGAGATGAATATTTTTACAGTACGGGAACATTTCGATGATACATAACCTGACAAGGCAAATCTAAAGGATTGAGAAAGGCGTGGGCAAAAATGACGAGGTCGGGCTTCGATTCCCCGATCCCGACAATAAAAGATGTTCGGACCTTTACAGGAAATTGAGGATTTAGAAGAACGGTTAGCGGCGATAGAGCAAAAGCTTGGTGAGCAGAATAAGAAAAGTGCATCTTGTTAAATTGTTCCTTTGTTGTTGAAGACATGTATTCGCGGCAGCTAAATTAGGCCCTGTTCCGTATAACGCCGTTTCAGGTCAGGAAAATGCTTTGCCATTGCGTGTTCTGCTAGATTACGAATTGGTCCTCCGTATATCATCCCATGTTCCAAATGGTTGCACAAGTACTCAAGTTGAAAATATTGACATACGGCATGTCCGACATCAGTATATGCGTTGGCACATATTTCTCTTACAAATATTCCCCGACAGGACAAGTCATCAATAAGCTGAAAGATACTTTTGAATAATAGCTGGACGCTTCGCAGTTTCCTGAACGAAGGATGCATACATATCTGTGAAAAGTAAATATCATAAAAGCCGGGAGGACCAAAAAATTGAACTTTGTCAATAGTAATCTGGCTGTCGAGTAATCTGCCGCGTTTGGCAACAGCATAATCTTCAGGAAGCAACGGAGCAAAATGCCAGTAACCAACGATGCCCCGCGGTTTGTTAACTAACAAACGCCAAGTGTCGGGTTGGTTCATGAAAACTGGTGCCCATTGAGCTATATCACCTTCGTGTCTAAGAACCAAATTTGGAATCGTCATGTAGTCGAGTCGGATAAGTTCGTCCACCAGCATTTGGCCATTCCATCCCCACGATAGAACATCCTGAACCCCGGCAACGGTAATACCAAGCGCACCCATAGTTTTATTAATATTTCCCATCAATTCAACAAGCCCTATAATACGAATTTTATAGTTCTTTGTTTATGGTTTTTTGCATAGTTTTTTCATCCATGGTTATGTTTTAGACGGCAGAGTTTTTTGTGACAGAGCCAATTAACGCTGGATACTCTAATATGTAATAGTACAATAAACAGGGGAAGGTCACAAGACCTATAAAAAAATATCAGATTCTTCCAATTCAAAGAAAGTTTTGCTGTTACAGTGGAGTTGAAAGTCGAAAAAGCATTAAATCGGAAATATCGGGTCAAATAGGAAATGTCTGATGGAACATCTCCCACAAGCCGGTAATATCATCGCAAAGTTTCCACGTATGGTTTGGTTGATTATAACCATTACCATCGCGGTGGAAACGGTGGCGCAAATGGTATGGAAATCTGTTGTTCTTGGCGTGCCGGAGTCAGCCGGTTTCATGGAAACGGTAAAGACAGTGACGGTTCAACCGACATTCTACCTCCTGTTGAGCATTTTTGGAGTCCAATTCATTTTCTGGATTCTTCTGCTTGCCAAGGCTGACCTCAGCTACGCCCGACCGATCACCGCCTTGAGTTTGGTCTCGGTGGTTGCCTGCTCAGTTATGTTCTTCGGCGAGAAAGTTGGCGTGATGCGGATGGTAGGCATTGTCATGATCATGGTTGGGGTCTGGTTCATCAGCAACACCGATCATAACACGAGGGGCCCTCATATGCCATCGCCTCGCGCAACGCCAGGCCAACCATCGGAAACCATGCTATGATAGAACGCCTGCCTGGACTGCTGTTGGTTCTGGGATCGGTCATCGCCGAGGGGCTGGGCCATGTTGCATTCAAGCAATCGGTGGATTTAGGCTATTATAACCACACGACCTTTGCGGTCCTGCGACTGGCCCTGAAACGATACAAATTGGTCAGTTTGGGCGTGGCGTGTTTCGTGGTGGCGGGGTTTTGCTGGACCTTTGCGTTGAAAACATTGGATGTCAGCATGGCCTACCTCATCAGCAGTTTGGAACTAGTAATTATAATGGTACTCTGCCGGCTGCTGTTGAAAGAGCAGATTAGGCTGCGGCGATGGGTGGGCGTTGTGCTGATTATCGGCGGCACAATACTGGTCGGATTAAGCTGATCCATTAAGAAATATTACCATACTTTGACCTATTCTTTAACGGGGAGCAGTATAAAGCCCCCCGTACTATATAAATATTCATCCGACGTTAAGTTCTTAGGACACCTAAACTTATAAGCAGCTTATTTTGCTGAAATTGGTCGACGTCCTTTTGGTTCCGCCATATAATTCCTATGTTGGGAGCGTCTTGGCGGACTTTTGAAGTCATACAGGATGGCGGCCTGATGGGTGAGATGAATATTTTTACAGTACGCCGATGACAGCTACGGCTTAAGCCGTCGCGCACCATTTCTTCCGGAAGGCCACTCTTATGTGAAGTGATAACGAACGGAGATAACGCAGGATATTTTCCGCAGATGATTATTGGGACGAAATAAAAAAGCCGCGCAGCCGGACTTGTTTACTGTCAGGCCGCGCGGCCAAAGTTTGGAAAACGCTACTTTGTTTTGGTATTCAGGCCGGCTCGCAGTAAAATTGGGTGATAGTGGTTGAGCTTGGATAGTATTTAGTATTTTCGCGCTTTGGTGGGGGCTGTTCTTCTTTCGTAATTATCCAGGGGAACAGGTTCTTTTCTGTCTTCCTGATACCAGAACGCGACGCTGGAATAATCATCACCGCTTTCGAGTTGGCCCTTTTTGAAATCATTACCCTGAAAACGCTTGTTTTGAATAACCACATTAAGGGATTTTTGAAAACGGACCGGATTATTTAAGTACCATCGATACATTCTGTAATGTCCGTTTTCGTTTTGTATATAACCCGTATAAGGAGAATTAAATAGAGGGCCGAATCCCCAGCAAGAACCGTATTCGTCTTCGGTTCCCGGGGTATGTGTCATAATTTTCCCGTCGATGGTGAAGATTGTGTCTCCTTCGCCCCACCAGCCGGAATAGGTGGAATATATTTGCAGGAAATTGCCGATATAATGACCTCTCCCCTGGACTTTAAGAATCGGATGCTCGCCGTGAAGAGTCGGATTAGAGCGAATCCATTGGCAATATAATCGGCTTGTTTCCGCTTTGAATTGTTCATCAAGCACAAAGTCAATCCCGTATGCAATAAAATGGTCGTAGGTCTCATTTCCGTCGTTGGCAATATAAAATTTCGCAGCTTTTGAAAAGGGCATGGGCAGGCAGCACATATAGCAAAGATGGTTAACCTGCATCGGCAGGGATTGATAATCGCAGGTCTTCTTGTTAAAGACGCCCCAAAAAGCCCCCAGAGGGACGTTAATTCCCGGGAAGTTCTGGTCGTCCCAGCGTACCTTCAAAACCAGTCCATCGTAAATTTGCCCCCCGCTGTTGTCCGTGAAATAAAAGAAAGTGATTTCTCCAGGCCCTGCGATATTTTCAATGCAGCGTTCCTCTCCGGGTTTGATTATGAAGCGGTCGTATTTGGAACGAACGCCGGATATGCCGTCTGTGATTTTATACAGATTTGATAAGGGCTCAGCATAACAGGGCAAAGTAATAAATAAAAGCAGGGGCAATGATAAGTATTTTCTGGAAGAGATTATTCTGGGCGGGTTCATACAATTTTCTTCCTTTTTTCGGAAACAAGAAAGCCGCGCAGCCGGACTTGTTTACTGTCAGGCCGCGCGGCATAAGTCACTTCTATTTGGGTGTTCAAGCAGGCCGGTTTAGTTGGTAGCTCTCTTCTTGTTGAACAGGTACAGAATAATCCCAAGAGCGACTAAGCCCACCAGCCCGTTTTCGCCAAGGGTCTTCAGGATTCCCGTTATATTGGTAATCACCTGGCCGAAGAACGGCACAGTGTTACCAAACAGAATCTCAACTGCGACACCGAGGGCAATCAACAGCAGCGCTATTTCAGTAATCTCTGCCAGCCATTTCTTAATTTCTGTGAAGAACTGCATCTGTATCTCCTTAAATTTAAACCAGTTATGTTGTAAAACATCCTCATGTTCTTTTCGGCTCATACTTCTTTTGGGCTTTAATATTTATGAAACCGGCAAATAGGGAGGATTCAGCTTTTGTCTACATAGAGTGCCAGATTGCCCTGTTGGCCAGCCAGCAAATTGCTTTTTTAATACTGGGAAGTCGGGTAGGGGGCTATTGGGTTAGAATGATGTTAAAATGGGCAAAATTCGCTTGACTAAAAATGATAAAATGGTATATAATTCGAATATGGTCGGAAGTGTTATAATTTTTGTTCTGCGGATATGCCTTGTGGCGGTTGTAGCGACTTTTTTCTGGCAGTTAGTCGAGCCCAAAACCAAACAGGCAAGAGTACTTAGAGCCGGCTTGTTAGTCGTCGGTATGCTTGTGGTTTTGATTGTCGTTCGGGTATTTGGGGTTTAACAAGTCATCATAAAGCTGTTGCGTTTTTGCGGCCATTTTCGTATGCGTAAGCTCTTTTATCGCCCATTGTCTTGCCTGGGTTCCAAGCTCGTTTCGCAACTGAGGGGTATCGACAAGCTTAATCATTGCCTGTGCCAGATCTGATGTTTCGCGCGACTCGACGAGTATTCCCGTTTTGCCGTCCTGGATATGGTAGGAGTATTTTCTGGATGAAAAGCCCGCGGAGATTACCGCTTTGCCCGCGGCCATCGCCTCGAACATTACCGAACCGCCCGACAAGCTCACGAGAATATCGAGCGACGCCATTACCGCGGGTATATCATCCCGTCTGCCCGTGAACCGCACATATTTCTCTATACCGGCTTTGCTGACAAACTTTTGTGCCTTGTTAAAATAGGCGTGCGAATGAATATCGCCGACCACAACGAACATCAGGGGTTGTTTTGATTGTCGTAATACTTCTCTGGCCGCCGTCAGGAAGTCCAGTTGGCGTTTGAACCCGTCGATTCGACCGATGATGCCTATTCGTATCTGGTCAGCCGGGGATGATTCGTCCCGCAGAACATTTTTTGTATTTCTCTCCGGCGAGAAAAGCTCGACATCCACTGAGTCATCTATTCGTGCAATCTTTTCCGAAGGGATTCCCGCGGAGAGCAGATTTTCCGTGATTCTTGTTGAAATCGCGATTACCCGGTCTGCCTCGTCGCAGTCAAATTTTCGCACGTCCCGCTGTGTTACAGGTCTGCGAACGTGCAAAATCGAAGGCACTTTCCACTTTTTCAGGACTTGGTGCATATAGCCGCTCATCCACAAATCACAGCAGTGAATCAGGGAGATATCTCTTTGCGCTGCTAAATTGCAAAGATACCAAACGCCAATATATCGCGGTATTGCAGTCAGTAATTTTCGCCAGGGATGCAGAGGCCGGACTATCACTTCGATATTCATTTTTTGCAGGGTATCGGCAAGTGCGCCGCCCTTATTGCAGACCACGATTGGCTCATAGATATTTCTGTCTAATCGCTCAATCAGGTAAAGAAGCTGCCGCTGGCTGCCGGATATAGCCCCGCCGCGAGTTATATAAAGAATCCGGTTAATGCCCTTGCTCTCCTAATACGTAATGCGAGTCATATTCAAAACAGGCTGCGATTGTAATGTTAAAGCTTGGTTAATGCAACCAATTGATTTTTAACCGATTTACTGGTAGATTCTCACAAAAAGGGGTTGCGTTTTTTTTTATGAGAAGGGCGTTTTCGGATTTTGCGGTCAATAGCCAAAAAAACAATAAGGACTCTTAAAACAGCGTGGTATTGCCACCGGATTATTCCTGTATGGCATCCCGGCTATCTGCGGGTTTGTTCGCGGGCGTTGCGTATATGCCGGCAAAAGCGGTTTAAACCTTTTGAGGCGTTCCGGCTCGGGTTATTCCACCCTGATTTCGACTGTCACCTTCTTGATAAGCTCATCAGCAGAAAATTAATGACGAAAATCCAGAAGCAGCTCAACCCGGAAAGCTTCATTGAGATGGCGGCGAACAAGGGGCTGTTTCAATACCAGTGTCTTGACCGTGCCATACCGGTTCCGCGTCTTTATATGGTTTGCCCCGGTGTGCTCAACAATTGGCATTGCCGCATGGCTGGTTTGCTGACCACTCCTGAACAGAAAACGGAATTGCTCGAAAAACGCCTTCCGCATACCTTTGTCACCAAGCCCCTCCACGGCGCGTACGGTAAAGGTTTTTATGTCTTCCGCCGGAAGAAAGATGATTTCGTTGACCATCTTGGTAACCACTACAATTCGCAGGAAATGCTTACTTTTACCGAATCAGCTTATCCCCGCGGTTTTATCATTCAGCAGAAAATGGAAAATCATAATGCGATTGTTGCCCTTACCGATTGCGAAGCACTGCAAACAGTGAGAATGATAACTTTTGTTGACAGCAAAGGACGTGCCCGGCTTATACATACCCATTTCAAACCAATAACCAAACCGGGTATTGTGATTGATACATATCTCGAAGGGTTAACAGGAAATGTCGAGGTACCGGTTGATATTGATTCCGGCATCCTCAGGCAGGGCAATCAGATTGTCTCGACCGGGCGGGGAATAATAACAGTGGAGTGCCACCCCATCACGGGCAAGTCATTCGCCGGTTTTGAATTGCCTTTCTGGCGTGATGCCTGTGAACTGGTTAAAACTGCTGCCCCACAATTTCTGCCGTTGCGAACTATCGGCTGGGACGTGGCGCTGGCTCCTGACCAGCCATATATTATCGAAGCCAATGTGCAGTGGGACCCGCCCAACCAGCACTTGAGAATGAATGAGATATTGAACCTGATGCGGGATGATGATAAACCAACGGATAGATTAAATGAATCCAAACAACGAGCAATTTCCACAAATACCTGACTCGCCTCTTTTTGTGTGCGAAGCTAATGACCCTAAGTCGGGCCTCAAAGGATGGCTGACCGTGCATACTATCGGCCAGCGCGGCTCCTGCGGCGGTATTCGGCTGTATCCCGATGTTACCAAAGAGGAAACAGTAGTTCTGGCAAAAGCGATGACATACAAATATTGTATGTCTGGTTACACGCTCGGCGGCGCAAAAGGGGCGGTCAGAATGCCATTCGATATCGATGATGCCGAACGCAGGATGCTTCTCGAAAGTTTCGGCAGGCATATAGGTCCGCTGATAAAGTCGAAAATATATCAGCCCTGGACAGATATGAACTGCTCGGTGGATGACCTGCGGTCAATCTACAATGGGGCCGGAAAACAGCTCAAATTCGTACCTGCTGATTCCGCGTATTCCACCGCCTTGTCAACCTTTTCGGCTTTGTTGGCTGTTGTCGAGCACCTCGGCATTAAATCTGAGCAGTGCACGGTTGCGATTGAGGGTTTTGGCAATGTGGGCAGCCAGTTGGCTCTGGAAATAGACCGCTGGGGGGGTAAAATTATTGCTGTCTCAAACCGTCGAGGCACAGCTTACAACTCAAAAGGGCTTGATGCGAAGACCTTATATAATAAACGCAAACAGTTTGGCGACATGTGGATTGAGCAACAGGGGGATTATGAACGTCTCGCCTGTGAACAACTGTTTTCACTTGATACGACCATTCACGTTCCCTGTGCCCGTGTTCATTCGTTGACGGCCGACAATATCGCAAAGCTAAACTGCAGGGCCGTTGTGCAGGCAGCCAATGAACCGTGCGCTCCCTGCAACGAACCCGAACTATTCAAAAAAGGTATTTTGTCCCTGCCATATTTTGCCGTGAATATCGGCGGAATCACCGGCTCAGGTCTTGCCAGCGTAGGTGTTGCCGATGAGCAGATACGCCAGGTTTTTACCGGCGAGTTTCATCAGATGGTTGCCCGGCTGTTGAAAATTAGCGAGCAGGGTCACGAGTCGCCGGTCGAAGTTGCCTCCCGTGAAGCAGCTAAATGTTACCATACCCTGTTTGAATCGGCCAATCCTGTAAAAACGAGGAAGAGTTTGCTCTCCAAATTAGGCATAGCAACCAGATCATCCCCAAAGCAAAAAATAAAGGAATTGAAATCCACATTTAACAGCAGGTTTACATCCTCCGAGGTTACCTAAGGAGAGATGCAGCCCTTCTTCGCTAAAGCCGCAAAGGGTGTTCCATTAGTTGACAAGTGAAGCAAAGTGGGCGATGCAGGAATCGAACCTGCGACCCGCTGATTAAGAGTCAGCTGCTCTACCGGCTGAGCTAATCGCCCTAACTTCTTTAATATCAGGACGTTACAGCAAGTAAAATCCTGAAGGGAAGATTCATTCAGATAAACTTCGCATACCTTACAGCCAAAAGGGTAAAATTGCAAGCAAATTAGAAGCGGGGAAGATGATTGCGGATTGTTGATTGCCGAAGCGGGCTCTCCGCTTTGCTTAGTGTGGGATTTCTGGATGCGGAAGTCGCCTGCGGCGGTTGTCAGGTAGATGCAACATTAGAGGCGGAAGATTTTTTTGCGATTTCGACCCAGTCGGGTTGTGATATAAATTTTTCCAGCCGGTCGAATTCGAATATAATGCTTTTTAACAGCTCTTCGGCTTTTGACAAATCACCCTATCGGGCCATTGTCTCAAGCTGCAAAGTCACCTTGGATAGTTGAACCACACCCAGATTTCTTCCCGCCCCTTTTATCGCGTGAGCGTGCGATACTATATCTGTCGCATTGGCCGCCTTTACGGCGGAAATTAGTTTCTGAAGGTGTTCCTTGTTGCTTGCCAGATAGGTCGGCATAATTTCATTTATCATTTGTTCATCTATGCCGTTTGCCACGACCTTTGCCCAGTTGATTATTACTTCACTATCATCGGTGTCATCTGGTTGCGTTATGTTATTGTTATTTTCAACCGACACAGCGACTTGGGGCGAATCTGTTTTTCTCAGGAATTTACTGAGCATTGCCACCAGCTTTGTATATATCACCGGCTTGGACAAATAATCATCGCAGCCGGCATCGAGGCATTTTTTCTCGTCGCCTTCCATAGCATTTGCGGTCAACGCCACAATTGGGGTCTTGATGCCGTTGTTTCTAAGCGTTCTGGTTGCCTCGTAACCATCCATATGGGGCATGTGTATATCCATAAAAATAAGGTCAAAGCTCTGACCCTTCGCTTTATCAACCGCCTCCACGCCGTTCTCCGCGAGTGTCGTTTTGAGACCCATTTTTTCCAGCAGGATTTTCATCAGCATCTGGTTTGACTTGACATCTTCCGCCACCAGGATATGGCCGCTAAAGCAGGCCTGTTTGTTTATGCCTGCCTCATGGCTGACGCTGTGTCTATCCAGCAGGGGCTGGTTTGCCATATCGATATTGGCCGGTATTACAAATGCGAAAACCGACCCCTTGTCCCTTTCGCTGGTTAGTGTAATCGTCCCCCCAAAAAGCTCCGCTAATTTTCTGGTGATAGCCAGCCCTAAGCCCGTTCCTCCGTATTCGCGGGAGGTGCTGCCGTCTTCCTGAGAGAATGATTCGAATATTTTTTGCTGGTACTCAGACGAAATACCGATGCCTGTGTCTTCCACTTCAAAACGTATAAACCACTTGCCGTTATGGTCTTCCATTGAGATGTTCACATAAACGTGCCCCTCTTTGGTGAATTTTATGGCGTTATTCACAAGGTTGATTAAACACTGCGACACGCGTGCCGAATCGGTAAGGATATTCACCGGGAGTCGGCCTTTCTCATTAATAGCGAAATCGATTCCTTTTTCTGCCGCGAAGGGATGCATCATCGATTCGATTCTGGCGATAAGGTCAGTAAGCGAGCATTTTGTAATATCGATGGTCATCTTGCCTGCTTCAATCTTGGAGAGGTCAAGAATGTTATTAATTAACTGCAGGAGATGCTTGCTGCTGTTATGGACTGTTACGAGATATTCTTTATGCTGCTTGCAAAGGTCTTCCTTGAGCAGGATTTCTGTGAAACCGATAATGGAATTCAGGGGCGTGCGTATTTCATGGCTCATATTGGCCAGGAATTCGCTTTTGGCCGCGTTGGCCTTCTTGGCCTGAGCGGCCAGTTCGCACTCGCGGGCGGTGGAAATTCTCAATGACTCATTCATTTGCTTCAATTCATTTTCTTTTTTCTTGAGATCGGTGATATCCCTGACTGTTGCCTGGATGAACACCTTTCCGCCCCGTTCCATTCTGGTCAGCAGCACGGTTGCGGGGAACTCTTCACCAGTAATTCGCTTGTGTATCCATTCGAATAAAGAGGAATCCTCTTTTATTGCCTTTTCTATCATTTCCTTGGCTTTATCCGCGGAATCACTGCCGTCTGGCAATTGCGAAGGCGACACATCCCATGGGCCGAGCGTTAGGAATTTATCCTTGGTTTCGACATTAAACAGTTTTAATGTTGCCGAATTGCACGAGGTGAACTTCCACAAAGGAGGTTCGAGTGTCATCAGGGCATCACGCGAGTTTTCGAACAGTCCGTGGTATTTCTCTTCGCTCTCCTGCAACTGTTTTGAGAGGATAGATTCTTGAACGGCCATGGCAACATTGCTGCTGATTCCATCCAGCATTGCGTCTTCAGGGGTTTGTATTGTATGTTTGGAGAACAGCGCCAGAACTCCGAGTATTTGTCCGTCTTCAATTCGGAGCTGGTATCCGGCAAACGACACAAGCCCAAGCTCTTTTGCCCACTGATTATCGTGAACACGAGGGTCATTTTGAACATCGTTTGTGAGAAACTTATGGTCTTCGCCTGAGGCGATAAGCCCTATTTTGTAACAGCCGAATGGAACCCTGTGGTGTGCCTTGCCGTTTATATGAGTGTAACGACCGGAGCTTGAAATCAAATGCAGACACCGGTCGCGATAAAGACAAACGTGAGGTCCTTCTTTTGCCTCGGCATGGATGCAGCCATCTTCGCACAGGTCACCGTCCTTAATCAGCCATATACGGCAGAAATCAGCATCGAAATAGCTTACGATGTCATCGGTAACCTTTTTGAGCCGGTCTTCAAGCGGGGTATTATTAAGAAGCGACCGCTGGAGCGAGTTGATACCCATTTGCAGGGATAACATCCTGTCTTGTTCTTCTTCCGCCCGCTTGCGTTCGGTGATATCTCTGACGATGTGAACTACGTCTGTTACCTCATTGCGGCTGTTAAATACGGGAGAAGTGGACACTTCCAGATATTTATTAAGGCCTTCATGGAATAGTTCTGTTTTGGCGGGTTCATTAGTTATCAGGGTTTTTCTGCAGGGGCAATCCGGAATCGGCTCATTTGTCCCGTGCACCAGTCCATAACAGTGTCTGCCGAGGAGTTCCTCCGGTTTCACACCCAGGGTGTCCGCGAATGCCTTGTTGACTTTTTTGAGTTTGAAATCACTGCCAACAATCGAAACCAAATCCGTAATTGAATCGAATGTTGTGCTCCATTCTTTAGCCGACTGATACCTTTCCCTGTAAAAATGAAGCCGCTGCTGTTTCCATATCAGCCCGATACCTGCCCATGTTCCTCCCAGCAGGATGCCGATGAAAAGAATTATGCCAAGTAATTTTTGACGAATCGGCGTGAAAACCTCGGAGGTATCGATTCGATTAACCAAAAACCACGGCGAATGCGGCACCGCGCGGACGTCTGCTATCACAGGCACTCCGCGGTAATCTATGCCCTCTACTATACCTTCCTTGCCCAGTACCGCCTGTGCTGCCGCCTGCGTTTTGTTCTCTTTGATTGAAAGAACCAGATTTAGAGCGGCGCCTTGTTTAAACTTCAGTTCGTTGAGAAAACGTATGTTATTTCCTTCCCGCCGGACAAGCAGCGTCTCCGCCGAAAAATTTTGCACAGGCCAGGTTGTGATTAAGGGGTACAGATACTTCGCGGGGTCTATTCGCAGTGCAACAACTCCAATTAGCCGGTTGTCGCTTTCGTTGAGAATGGGAACGAGGACATTCAGATAGATTCGCACATTATCCTGATTAACGTAGAAATCCTCAAAAGCAATCTCGCCCGACTGCAGAATCTCGGTAGATTGCTGTGAAACATATGAAACGGACCGCTCGGGGACGTCGGGGACTAATATCTTTTTGCGATACTGATTATCAAGCAGGAATACGCCGTCGTATTGTTCGGTCTCAAGGAAACAGCTTAACCACGTCCGTAGTTGTTTTTGAGCGTCCTGGTCGTTTGGGTCATCGAAGTATTTATGCACCAGGGCGGTAAACACCGCGTTTTTGTAGAAAATGCTGCCGTCTCCAAGACGTTCTTCTCGCCAGCGCAGCAGCTCGTTTGCCTTTAGTTTGCCGATAGAGGAGAGCTGTTTTTCAACTTCAGCCCGGAGGTGTGTTTTGTAATTGGAATAATAGAGGTATCCGGCTGTGATTATGCCCATGGACATAATCAAAAATATCAGGACGAGAAAATACGGGACAAATTTATCTTTTTTATTCCACGTTTCCATTGGTTGTAGATATCTTTCCGTGAAAGCCCAAATCGCATTTTATATAAGCCAATATGGACTATCTCGCATCCCCCTAATTTAACGAAACAAGATTTCAGCCGTGTTATCGGTCTTGAGTTGGCCGAAATTAAGAAGGGAAATCCTGAAAAGACACTTCGTAAACACCCAAGATTTCATCAAGACAAATGGAAGTCCGATAAAGAGGATTATTTCTTTTGCAAAAAAGGATTTTAGAATCGTTTCATAGAGTCAGGATCGCAAAATCGGGAAATATTTTGGATAACCAGGGAATAAAGTAGTACGTGTAGTGCTTATTTACCTGTTTTTTGAGGCACTGGCAGGCCCAGCTCTGCAAGGACCTTTTTCATATCCTCCCAGACCTTTCTGCGGTTATCGTCTGAGTAGTTGCGAAGCAGATAGGCGGGGTGGAAGGTGGGCATAAGCTTTATGGGTTTGTGGCCTATGCCGGGGACATATTCGTGGAACACGCCTCGCAATTGCCCTATTGCTTTAGGGGTATCGAGTAATGTCTTTGCGGCGTGGGCGCCGAGGGCGACGATGATTTCCGGGTTGATTAGCTCTATTTGCCTTTGCAGATAGGGGATGCAGGCGATTATTTCTTCGGGTTTGGGGTCGCGATTATCCGGCGGCCTGCACTTGAGGATGTTGCCAATCCAGACGTCTTGGCGTTTGATGCCGCAGGCGGCGATGATTTTGTCAAGCAATTGCCCCGCTCTTCCTACAAATGGTCTGCCCTGTGTGTCTTCATCCGCTCCGGGCGCTTCGCCGACGAACATTAGTCGGGCGGATGTATTGCCTTCGCCCGGCACGGCGTTTTTGCGTAGTGAGCCGAGTTCGCACTTGCGGCATTTGCGTGTCTGTTCGGCGATATCCTCAAGTTCTTTGATAACTTCCGGCGAGCAGGGCGGGCGGGCGATTTTTACCGCCGAGGCTGCCCCCTCAGTTTGCCCCTCAGGGGCAGAGGTTATTTCCAGGTTTTTCTTTGTGTGCTCCGCGGTTGTTTTTTTTACGGTTAATCCGCCTGAGAAGAATTCCGCCATTTCAGCGTGCTGGCGAACGACTTTTTTAATGTCAGGATTACTTTTCATAAGCCGGATTGTAATTGCATTTTCGTCCGAAGGCAACAAAAAGGGCGACCCATAATGAGTCGCCCTTATGCGAATCTTTGATTTGTTCGTTTTAGACAAGGCCCTGAGCCAACATGGCTTTTGCGACCTTGACAAAGCCGGCGATATTTGCGCCGACAATGAAGTTGCCTGGCTTGCCGTATTCTTTCGCGGCCTCGCTGGCGTTTTTGTAAATGGTGGTCATAATAATTTTCAGTTCCGCGTCGGCCTTTTCGAAGGTCCACGGGATTCTCTGGCTGTTCTGCGCCATTTCGAGACCTGATACGGCGACGCCGCCCGCGTTGGCTGCCTTGCCGGGCAGGAACAGCATTTTATTGTGCAGGAATACATCCGCCGCTTCCGGGGTGCAGGGCATATTCGCGCCTTCGCCGACCGCTATACAGCCGTTCTTTGCCAGTGCCTTTGCGCCTGCCTCATCAAGCTCATTCTGAGTCGCGCAGGGCAGCGCTATATTGCACTTGACGTTCCATATACCGGCGCAACCTTCGGTGTATTTGGCCTTTGGGTGATATGAGAGGTATTCCTTGATACGTTTGCGTTCGACTTCCTTGAGTTTCTTTATGGTGTCGAGGTTGATGCCTTCGGCGTCGTAAATGTAGCCGTTGGAATCGCTCATCGCCACGACTTTGCCGCCTAACTGCTGAACCTTTTCGGTGGCGTAAATCGCGACGTTGCCCGAACCGGAAACTGTAACGGTCATACCTTTGAAGGATTTGCCCATGTCTTTGAGGGCTTCGGCCATAATGTAAACGAGTCCGTAGCCGGTTGCTTCTGTTCTTACTAATGAGCCGCCCCATTCGAGGCCTTTGCCTGTCAGGACGCCTGTGAACTCATTGCGGATTCGCTTGTACTGCCCGAACATAAAGCCGATCTCGCGACCGCCGGTGCCAATGTCACCGGCGGGGACATCCGTATCAGGGCCGATGTGCTTGCACAATTCTGTCATAAAGCTCTGGCAGAAACGCATAATTTCGCCGTCGGATTTACCTTTGGGGTCGAAATCGGAGCCGCCCTTGGCGCCGCCCATCATCAGGCCGGTCAATGAGTTTTTCAGAATTTGCTCAAAGCCGAGGAACTTGATGATGCCGATGTAAACGCTGGGGTGCAACCTGATGCCGCCCTTATAAGGTCCAAGGGCGCTGTTGAATTGAATGCGGAAGCCGCGATTGACCTGGAATTCGCCCTTGTCATCCTGCCAGGGGACGCGGAAGATAAACTGTCTTTCCGGCTCGACGAGACGCTCAAGGATTTTCGCCTTGACGTATTCGGGATGCTTTTCAAGGACTGGTTCGAGGCATTCCAATACCTCTTTTACTGCCTGATGGAATTCTGCTTCTCCGGGGTTGCGCTTCAGGACTTGTTCATAGACGGACTGCACTACGGCATTTGCCTTCATTTGTGGTACCTCCTTCTTTGGTCTTGCAATGGGCTATTGGGTTTAGTTTCATATTATCAGCGTATTTTCTGACATACGTTAAAGAGCATTTCCTTTGGCGAATAAAAATAATATAGCGGGCGTCCGGAGCGAGCGAAAGAACTAAATCTTAATAGAATCCATCAGATTGGCTTATAGACGTATAAGGGGTTTTTTAGTTGCCCCTTGTTGCCCCGGGTTTTTGTGTGGGGGGGCGAAGGGCAAGTTGCCCAGATTAACATTTTTGCCACAGAGGACACAGAGGCCACCGAGATTTTTTAGACACGGATTAACACGGATTTACACTGTTTATTTATTTTCGTAATGTATCGATATAGACAAGTTCGCCATTCTTGTTTTTGTATTTCCAAAACTTCCAACCGTTAATCGTCTTTTTCTTATTCACTGCTATTCCGGCCATCGAGGGACTGTCAAAACATTGCCCTGACGGAATCATTTTTATTGTTCCGCTCGGTAGGACTCTTGCCACATAATCTTTTTCCTTATAGGAACAATATATTCTTTGGTCATCTCTTAACAGTCCTCGTAACGGCTTTTCTTTTTTGCCATCGCTTTTAATAGTCTTGGCCGTTGTTGTTTTCTTTTTTATAGTTTGCCCGAACATTTTGGCTTTATAGTTCTGGTAAAGTTCGTCAACTGTTTTATCTAATTCAGGCAGCAGATTTTCAGCGTTGCGGAATTTCCCGCTTAGACTATTACCCTTGGGTTTTGCAACATGGACTATCAATGATTCAAGCTCTTTAATGTGTTCCTCTTTTCTTATGATGAACAAGCTGAATTTATTCCATTTGCCTGCGTGTTTATCTTTTAAATGCTGTTTAATTCTTCTTTTAAACTCGATTGCCAGACCGACATAGTAAAGAGAGTCGTTTTTATAAAGTGCATATACCCCCTGACACCCTTTAATCATTTTTGTTACGGCATTTTTGTAATAATCATCTTTAAAAACTTTAGCCGAAATACTTTCAAGATACCCCGTTATAATTGCTCTTGTCTTATGTTTTCTCTTTTTCGCCATTTTGACCTCCCTTTTGCTATGCCAGTTTGTAGGCGATTTGCTCGTCGAGGATGTCTTTTACGGTAATGGCACGAATGATTTTGCCGGTTTTTTTGAAGAACGCTTCTATTTCGTGCATCGCATCCGATGAGTAATCAAAGGAAACAAAAAAGCCCTGTGTGCGGTCTTCTCTGGCCATTACCGCCTCAAATTTATCGACATCAGGTCTGCCA
The DNA here is from genome assembly GCA_049516395.1 of Sedimentisphaerales bacterium. Taxonomy (GTDB): domain Bacteria; phylum Planctomycetota; class Phycisphaerae; order Sedimentisphaerales; family Anaerobacaceae; genus Fen-1362. The sequence continues at coordinate 313,528 of JBEKTD010000003.1, forward strand.
ACCTTATCTGTTTGTTTGACTTGGATGGGATACCACACATCCATAAAACCAAGCTCTCCCTTGTCCTTTTTCGGCATGGCCGATATCGGATAGATACGCCCGTCGATGCCCATATCACCGACCTTAGCAACATTGGGCCTGCCGCCCAGAGCGATAACGGCCCAGTTCTCAAATTCAAACGGCGGGATTGCTCGCAACTTTTCAATCGTCCAAGGCAGATCACGCACAACAAAACCACGACCAATCTGCCAGAGTTTTTCATCCTGTTTCATTTTGCAGACATCTCGCAAACGCTTTGCCATAACATTGCAGGCCGTCGGCGAAACGTCTATTCCTATCCATTGCCTGTCGAGATTTTCAGCAGCGACTAATGCTGTCCCGCAACCGCAAAAGGCGTCGAGGACAATATCATTGGGGTTACTGGAGGCCTTGATAATGCGGTCGAGCAAAGCTAATGGCTTTTGAGTTGGATAGCCAAGACGTTCGGCTGCCAAATTATGGAGTGGGCGAATATCCGTCCATACGTTTTGAAGTGGGACACCCGGTAAGTCTTCTACATATTGTTTCAATCGAGGCATTCCATCAGACTTTTTTGGCCAGTGGATTCGACCCTGCTTATCGAATTCATCAAGTTTGGAAGGTGAATATGCCCAATGTCGTCCTTTGGACGACACATCAATACCTCGCCACGGCTCGCCACTTTCTCCTTTGGTGACGCCAGCACCGGTCAAATCCATGCGTTTGTACCGGCGGCCATCGGAGTCTTTTTCATCAAAGAAGGTTTCTAAATAATCTTCATCATACGGCTGATATTGCGGATTCCAAGTATAAGCATCTGACTTGGTGTAAAAGAAAATGGAGTCATTCACATTGCCATATTTATTAGGGTCATTATGGGCGCTGGTTCGCTTCCACACTATTTCGTTCTGAAAGTTATTCTCTCCAAATACCTGCCGGTCGAGCATAATTTTGACGTAATGAGAGGCGTGCCAGTCACAGTGGTAGTAGAATGAGCCGGTTTTCTTAAGGACGCGGTGCAGTTCGACGCAGCGGGGGAGCATAAAGTCGATATAGGCCTGCGTTGAGGCGTGGCGGTCATCGAAAGCGCGTTTCTCCTTTGTTTCGCCCCAGAAAACCTCATAATTGCGGTTCGAGTTAAAAGGCGGGTCAATATAAATAAGGTCAACACACTCAGCAGGTAACTTTTTAAGTTGTTCGAGATTATCGCCGCAATAAATCACACGCGTATCGACTAAAGACGATGGTTTACCGCTTGCCACGGCTTTCTTTGAATCAGATGCAGGTTTCTTTGCCATAGGGCATTAGTTTAATCCCTGCTCGATAATTTGCAAGTGGCCACTGGCGAAAAAGAGTTAATCCCGTTAAACTGTAGAAAGAGTTTCGTGTGGCAGTAAATCGCTTATTCTGTGGCACTAAGTGCATTCAATAGCGAAAGGAGAAACATGAAAGAATTAGTTAAAATGGAAAACCTAGGGATAAGTGCTCAGCGAATGGCAGAATATGATGTCCTCTTTTTACCTGAGAATATCTTGTCTTATGAAAAGAAAGACGATTTGTTCGAGTCTCTGGAAACGACAGGTATTTACAAGGTCTTCAAAGCTAATCAGATTAAGTGTGCAAATGCTTCTGACCTTGGAATTGAGGTGTCTATACTCGAACGGCGAAGCAACGAATCATGGTTAGGAATAATTGCCTTAATTGGTCCATGTGTGATATCTATTCCCCTAAACATTTTAAGCTGTTACATTTATGATCGATGGCTTTCAAAAAAGAAACCAGCAGCTAAATCTATAGTTCATCTCACACTGATCGGCAATGACCCTGAGTTTAAATTCGACTACAGTGGCAATGCGAATGGCTTGGTTAAGATTCTAAAGGGATTGGCGGATAAAGAGGGCGGAAATAGTGGCAGATCAAAGTAAATCCGAACTACCCGAGCTTACTAATTTTGCGAACAATTGGCTTAATCCTTGGCTCCAAGCCATTGAGAAAAATGATTTCGCGAACGCTCAGAAGATTGCGGAAGTGGCCGTTCTTGAGCTGAAATCCCTGTTGACCTGCTCAGAATCAGAATCCAGCGACAACCAAAAAAATACTATTCTTGTTTTAGCAATCGTTATAAGAGGTCTTTACGATTTTAGTAAATTGAAATCATTAACTGCGAATGCCGACTGGCATACAAATAATCGGGTGATAGAAACTGTCTGGGGCTACTTATGGGATTGCAGGGAGAGAATTGAATTTGGTAGATTTTGCGTGAGTGGAACTTTAATTAATATCATTCAAAGTGAGTTAAATGAGATAGAGTTGTTTTACAAAAAAATGTTTGGTCCAGGCAAGTATTCAAGTCCGGAAATTTTGATAAAACGTGCAATATGCTCAATTTGCCAGAAAGAACTCCGCAAATGCGAGCACCGTCCTGGCGTAATATATTCTGGTAAAATATGCTGCTGCATTCCCGAAGATAGTAAGATAAAGAGCATTTCCACAGTTGAAACTCCCAAAGACCCCCGATGCAGAATTTGGCCATGGAATTGTAATGGCAATCGGGTTAAAAGTGCAATTATGACCACATTTCGAGTAGATGATTTCATGGAGAACGATAACTGGGTTGAGAAGAATTGATTAAGGTTGCATTTCGGCGATTTTCCTTCCGGGCCGGGTTTCAAGACCTCAAAGGCAAGATTTATCAGCCGGAGGCGGGGAAATGTTAATTTAGGCAATTCAATCAAACGCTCGCACATATGCCGAAAAAAATCCGGGAATTTTTGAAAAATTTTTTATTCCTTGCGGCAAAAGGACTTACCAATTTTCGGCCAAAAAATCGTGTTTTGTAAGTCCTTAAAATGCCCCAAAATTCACCCTATATATAGAGGGACGTCGTTCCTCTGTAGTAGCGCAGAAGCGCGCGCATTTCGCCCCAAGAGGGCAAGGCATCAGGAACAGAAGTTCCACACAGATTTCCGATTTTCGAATGTCGATTGCAGGATAAGGATTTAGAAAATGGATAAGGCAAGCAGTCTGGGGACGGGGGAATGGACGAAACCCATTCGACGCACTTCGTTTGCTCAGGGCAGGCAGGCAAACTGGGTCCCCTGTTCTTAATCAAGAAGCAACACTCGGGGAGAGCCAGGCGGATGAGGATGTAACTGGATTCCCGCTTGCGCGGGAATGACAGTAATCTTTTGGAGAAACGATAATGGAAGCGGTAAGTGAATGGGTGAAAAGGGCAGAAATAGTTTCGTTAGACAAGGTTACGCCATTAGAGATTGACTGGTTGTGGCCTAACCGTGTGCCGATGGGAATGCTAACGCTCATCGCAGGTGACCCGGGAGTAGGCAAAAGCTTTCTGACACTGTATATGGCGGCAACGGTTTCAAGGGGAGGAGAATGGCCGGGTGGTGAACAGAGGACAGAAGACGGAGGACAGAGGACAGCCCTTCGACCTTGCTCAGGGCAGGCAGACAGTGGACAGAGGACAGAATTGGATCCCCGGCAGAAGACCAAAGAAGCTAACACCGAGGACCTACGCTGCGCTACGGCAGGGTCGGTGATAATTTTAAATAATGAGGATTCGGCGGAGAAGGTGATATGTCCGCGATTGGCGGCGTTAAACGCGGACCTGTCCAAGATAAAGACGATTCCTTTCGTATGGCACAGGGACAAAAACGGCAATCAATTCACCAACTATTTCAATATCATAACAGACCTGTTCGAGCTTGAGACGACAATCAGCGAAAACCCGGACACAAAGCTCATCATCCTCGACCCATTGAGCGGATTTTTCGGATGCCTCGATACGCACAATGATTCATACGTCCGCGCTATTTTGACGCCGATAGTTGCGCTTGCGGGCAAATACAACGTCGCAATCGTAGGCGTGATGCACCTTAATAAAGGCAGCTCAACCAAGGCGCTTTATCGAACGATGGGTTCATTAGCTTTTCCGGCGGCGGCACGGACGGTGTGGCTTGTAAGCAAAATACCCAACAGCCCGGACGACCCGAGACGGCTGTTTATACCGGCAAAGCACAATATATTAGAGAAGCCGACGACTTTGGCGTTCGAGATTAAAGATAACCGAATTGTTTTTGAAAAGGAGGCCGTGGATATTCCGGCTGAGGCGGTATTATCATCGAAAAGCAATATTGAAGCTCCTGAACGGAACCGCGCTATCGAATGGCTAAAGAAACTACTGGCGGACGGGAAAGAAATGCCTGCCAAGGAAATAGCAAAGATGGCAGCGGCGGAAGGTTTTACGGAAAAGACACTAAGAAACGCGAGAGAGGAAATAGAAATCAAATGTTTCCCTGAGTACGATGAGCAAGGCAACAAATTCTGGTGCTGGAAATTAAACGAGCCGATGAAGATACCCGGCATGGCTGAAATGCTTAGAAAGACACGCAAACAATTGGAAAAAATGCAAAAGTCCAAGTAGGCATCCTCCTTCGCTAAGAGCTATGGAGGACCCCTGCCTACTACATGCTGGGGCAGGCAGGTTGCTACGGGAGAAAACACATAACCTGCTGGCTGATGACGTCGCCGACGATGCGGGCGGGGGAATTGGCGAGGTCGATTACCTTTATCACGTCGGCGTATTTGGCTTTGTCGGGCAGCAGCGAGGCAAGCTGATTCGGCTGGGCGGCAAACCATTTCTCGTTGAAGGCAAAGCCCTTGTGGGAAGGGAAAATAGCTACATAAAAAATGTCGGTTTCGACGAGGTCCTGGAAGAAGTGTGTTCCGAAAGATAAGTCGGGAACAAGATTTGTTCCTTCGCAGGCCAGCTCGCCCAATACAGTAACGTTGTTGATTTCCGAGAAGCTCACAGGCACGCCCAGTGATGGTGTGGTAGTGCCCCATCGGCCGGGGCCTAACATGAGCAGGCCCGTGTCGTCTTTATTGGAGATTTGTTTATTCAGTGCGCCGATGGCACGGGCGATGTCATATTTTTGCTGGTTGGGAACAGCTTCGTATTGTTTCGGGTCAACAAAAATAACGCGTTTGATGTCGGCAGAGATGGAGCCGCCCATAAAATATCCGTGGCATAGAAACAGCAGCTTTTCCGCTTTTACGTCCGTAGGAATCGAGACGGCTGCGCGTCGGCCCTTGGTTTGCAGGGGCCTGCACTGGAGCAGGTTTATCATCAGCTTGTCTTCTTTTGTGAAGTTGACCGTGAATTCGACATCGACAGGATAATGGTAGCTGGTTTCGAGGCGTTTGAGAATTTTTTGCATACAGGAGACAAAATCGGTTTCCTTGAGGAGCTTTTCAAAGGTTACAAGCCAGTATTCCTTTTGCGGCATCCGAAGCGATTTTGCCTTTTCGGACATTTCGTGGTCGGGCGAGGCGACAAGGTCGATTTTCAGGTCAATTTTTTTGCTCAGAAGCTCCTGGATTGGCACTGACGTAAGGCAGTTGTTCTGGATGTCGAGCAGGTCAACGTAATGCTGCGAGAATCTTCGGATATCATCCATATCAGCCAAAGGACGCAGCAGCGGGGCGTCGAGAGCGATTGTTTGCGGATAATCGTCTTCGACTCTTCCAACGGCGCGGGTTCCTAAGCCCAGGACCAATCGCACCATGCCCGCTTTGGGGTCGAGGTCCGGGTTCCAGACGAAGGTGTTATAGGAAAGCGCGACGCCCGCCAAATCCGGGAAAAAGTAGTTGTCGCGGTATGAGCCGGAGACACGCTGGACGAGCAGCGCCATTTGTTCATCCTGCTGGTCGAGTCCTCTTTGAAGCCGATATACAAGCGCGTCGTCGCCCATAGTGCTCGCGTAAACCTCGCGCACGGCGTTCTCGAACTGGGCGAGACGCTGTTCGGGGCTTCCTTGGTTTGTGCAGAACAAGCTTTCGTATTTCCCGGCGAACGCGTTGCCGAAGGCGTCTTCGAGCAGGCTGCTTGAGCGGACAATGATGGGCGACTGGCCGAAGTATTCTATCATTTGTTGGAACTGCTCTCGCACCTGGTCGGGGAATTTGCCTTTGAGTAGTCGGTCTCTTATTTCAGGGGCGACTTTGAAATAACCCTCTTTGGTTTTTTGCTCCATAAGGAGCTTCCAGCAGTCGTTTTCGACGATGTAGGTGTAGAAAACGTCGGAGCCGACGTAGAATGAATCGTGCGTTTCGAGATGGCCCGCCAATCCGAGCGAATGGTCGGATGAGACGATGTTGTTTGCGAGCAGCATACCAACTGCTTTTCCGCCTATGAAGCCGGTGCCGATTAGACGCTCTTCGATATTAATAAGGTCGTTTAAGGAAAAATGCTTCTGGGCAAGAGCGAGAATCCTTTTTTCTTTACCGATTATTACCCTGCATAGCCGGTCGAGGGTTTGCTTTTTGTCCAGAATTGCTGTTTCAGGAAGTTCAGCAACTTCCCTGGCTCTTATGAAAAGGCGGTCCCAGTAATCGAGCGTTCTTTCGGCGGATTCGATACCCTGTTCGGATATTCGGGAAAACAGCCGGCTGGCGTCAACGCTGCTGGTTATCGGCACAAATTTATCTTCCTGCTGCAAATGTGGAAGAAACATTGTGGGGGAGTATCGTTTCCAAACCTTCAGCGGATGGATATAAAAGCGGTCTTCGAGGTTATACAGGTCGAGGAGAAGCTGCGTTGTTTCGCGGATTCTGGCGATGGTTTTGAATGAGTGGTTATTCCGCAACAGCGCAAAATAGGCGATAGTGTCAAGCTCGAAGAGATACGGGCAGGTAATCATAAAGAAGTTACCAATCATCAGGTCGGTTGCCCATGCGTTTAGCAGGTCGGAGAGACAGTCAAAGACGTAATGAGCGCCAATGCCCTGTTCGGAAATGATGCTGTGGACCTGTGCGGAAAATAATTCGAAGCCGCTATGTGCGTCGAGATTGAAAATCTGAATGCCCGGCGCCGGCTTAAGAAGCGGCTCATGGCTGGCGAATCGCATATAGATTACCTTGTGGCCATTGGCGATGGCGGTTTTTACATAGGGGTTTACGAAGGCGGCGAAATCCTCGATGCTGTCAACCTGCCAGACGACGTTATCGCCTTTGCGAAGCTGGTTAAGTATGGCGTCGAGACCTGTCAGACCAGTGCTAACCTGTTCGGGCATAAGTCCGTCCTTTCCGGCTTTTTGGGTTGCTTGTTCGCAATCCCGGATTTTGACAAGTTGCATCTGGGCGAAAGCCGGGATTGCCTTTTATCAGGCAATTGTTAAAATAAGAAAAACTTATGCAATTGCCTGCGATTAAACTTATAGTAGTATAAGGATAATACTAACTGCCGGCAAGACAAGTGCAAGATTGTTTGTTTAATATGGTTCATCAAGGGGACTTATAATGCACATAGAAACGTTGAGGATGTTTTGCGATTTGGCGACGCTGCGGAGTTTTTCGAAGACGGCGGATAAGCATATGGTGAGTCAGTCGGCGGTTTCGCAGCAGGTTGCTCAGCTTGAAATCGAGCACAAGTGCCAGTTGCTTAACCGGCAGAAAAGACCTTTGGAGTTAACTGCCGCCGGAGAGCTTTTCTACCGCGCCGCAAGAGATATGGTTGACAGGTACGACCAGCTCAACAGCGAGATGAACTCACTCAAGTCGGCAGCCCATAGCAGGATAAACGTCGGAGCGATTTACAGTATCGGGATGCATTCACTGCCTGAGTATATCAAAAGATTTATGGTCAAAAGGCCCAGCGTCAACGTCCACGTGGCGTACTTTATCTCGGAAAAAATTTATGAGCTGGTGCTGGCGGGCGAGCTTGATATCGGTCTTGTAGCGGTGCCGAGAAGGGACAAACGTCTGGAGGTTTACGAGTTCGAGGATGAGCCGTTGGTCCTGGCGTGCAGTGCGAAACATCCGCTGGCAAAGCAGTCGCAGATTGATATTCATAAATTGCAGCTTGAGCGGTTTATCGGTTTTGAGGAGGGAGTGCCCACGCGGGATTGGATTGACGGAATTTTCCAGCGTTATAACGTAGTCATAATGCCCGCGATGGAGTTCGACAATATCGAGACGGTCAAAAGGGCGGTCGAAATCAACTCGGGCGTCAGTATTCTTCCCCGCACCGCGTTATCGCAGGAGCTTGCGGCGGGCACCATAAAGGCCATTGAGTTTTCAAACGAGAGATTTGTGCGCCCCACAGGGATTCTTGTTCGCAAAGACCGTGTCATAAGCCAGGAAACGCGATACCTCATAGAGCTTCTTCGCGGAAAATCTTAATCCGTGGCTCGTGACTAGGGACTCGTGGCTCGTAATCCGCGAACCTTAACTCGCTACTTTTACAGGAAGTAAAAATGAGAGTTAAAGATTATAAAGACCTGAAGGTTTGGCAAAAAGGTATTGAAATAGTTGATAAGGTATATACACTGACGGCCAAATTCCCACGCGAGGAGTTATATGGATTGGCACAGCAAATGCGAAAGGCCTCCGTATCAATTCCATCTAATATCGCTGAGGGATTTATGAGAGGTCATACTAATGAGTACAGGCAGTTTCTTCGTATATCACTTGGTTCCTGCGCCGAATTGGAAACTCAGTCGATAATCGCAAACAGAAGGAAATATATAACACAACAGGAATTGGATGATTTGTCGGAAGATTTAAACCACGAAAGTCGAATGCTTATGAATCTTATTAAAAGCTTGGAGTAACGAACGAGTCACTAGTCACGAGCGACGAGCGACAAAATTCCAAATATGCGTATAAAAGCAATAATTTTTGACCTCGACGGAACGATAACACAGCCGTTTTTTGATTTTGACGCGATTCGCAGAGAGATGGGGTATCCGCCTGACGCGGGGCCGATTCTGGAACTGATGGAAAAGATGACGGCGGGCGAGCGTGATGAAGCGGAAAGGATTTTGCTGGCTCACGAGGAAAAGGCGGTTGCTGAATCGACATTGAACCCCGGCGCAAAAGAGACGCTTGAAGAATTGCGCAGGAGAGGGATTCTCATAGGCATATTGACCCGCAACAAAAAAGAAAATGCTGTGGCGGTTGGCGACAAGCACGGATTACAATTCGACGCGGTTGTTGGCAGGGAGGAAGGGCCGGTAAAGCCCGATGCCTTTGGCGTTTTGTATCTTTGCAAGCGGTTTGGGATAAAGCCGCAGGAGTCGCTTGTTGTCGGCGATTATCTTTTCGATTTGCTTTGTGCCAGGGCAGCGAAAGCGATTCCTGTGCTCTTGAAAAATCATCACAAGGCCGACGAATTTGCTAAGCACGCCGATTTTGTTATTGAAAATATCGCAGATTTACTCAAGATTATCGACGGAAAGAAAGAAAACTCACCGCCGAGTTCGCGGAGAACGCTGAGAAAAAATGGATAAAAATTTATTCTTGAATAATTGTGAGCTGTCCCCCCTTTTTTTAAAAAGGTGAGATGAATGCCAAAGCTTAGATTCTATCACGTTAGGACGTTGTTTTGGGCATATTTTGTATGGGCAGTTCTGTTGCTATTATATGCTTACCTGCTGTGTATCGCTGCCCATAAATCCATTATAAATCTTTCATGGATATGGATATATTTACATGCCGTACCTTTGATATATTTACCAGATATGCGGCGTATAAGTATGAGTATTCCTGTTGTGTTTGCGGCCATATTCTCTATTGTTGTAGGGCTTTTAATAAACAAATGGTGGGCAAATATTCTGATAGTTATAGGTGTGAGTTGCTGGTTTTTTTTGGCAATGTGTATTAGTGGGCTTTGGGTGTAGCTGTTTTTGAGAACGGTAGGGGAAAAGGGGGACAGGTAGCAATTTTTAATTGACAAAAGTTCGTTGGGGGAGGGTAATACTGTTTATAATGTAAAGGAATTTGCCGCGGAGTTCGCGGAGACCGAAGAGGACACCGAGAAAAGATGAATTTGAAGGATTTTAAGGCCGGAGTTTATTACAAGCAATTCCAATATAAAAGCTTCCTGCCTGAAAAAATTAATCATACCTGGCTATGGGATGAACCTAAAATAAACGTATTGCTGGAGCGAGCTACTCAGTCATTAGGTGAGCTAAATGCGTTTTCTCTCATAGTTCCTGATATAGACCTTTTTATTCAGATGCATATCACCAAAGAAGCACAGGCATCGAGTAAGATTGAAGGAACAAATACCAACATAGACGAAGTGCTTATGGACAAAAGTGCCATAGCCCCTGAAAAACGGGATGACTGGCAGGAGGTCCAAAATTATATCAAGGCAATGAACTTTGCCGTAAAAGAACTTGAACGGCTACCTTTAAGTAACAGATTGCTCAAAGAGATGCATAAAATCCTACTCGCAGGCGCACGGGGCGAGCATAAATCGCCAGGCGAATTCCGCACAAGTCAAAACTGGATAGGCGGATCCAATCCGTCTGATGCTGTATTTGTTCCGCCATCGCATGAACACGTGCTTGATCTGATGAGCGATTTTGAAAAATTTCTTCACAATGACCAGATAGATGTGCCGCACCTCATCAAAGTAGCAATAGGACATTACCAGTTTGAAACCATACATCCGTTCCTTGACGGTAATGGACGTATAGGGCGACTGCTTATAACTTTTTATCTTGTGGCCAACAAGTTACTGATAAAACCATCTCTCTACCTGTCCGATTTCTTTGAGCGTAACCGCACTTCATATTATGATTCCCTTTCCCGCGTTCGAGTATCAAATGACCTATCACAATGGGTCAAATTCTTTCTTAATGGAATTATTGCAACTGCGGAGAAGGGAAAGACCACATTTCAAGGAATTTTACATTTAAAAAATAGCATCGACGCCAAGATTGTTAAGCTTAACAGAAAGGCCGAAAGGGGGCGAGAGCTTATGAATATGCTCTATCGAAGTCCTATCGTAAGAACCAGTGATGTGGTAGATGTTCTCAATATAACACCCAAATCGGCAATTAAGCTTATAGATGATTTTCAACGGCTGAAGATTCTTCACGAAATGACGGGTTTCAAGCGAAACAGGGTCTTTGTTTTTGAAGAATACTTAAAGTTATTTTAATACGCGTCAGTAAAATATAAATTTCCTTATTTTACTTTGCGGCTTAAAAGTAAAATATGGCTTTTTGTGTTTTACTTTGGGTTTGCGGCATAGAACAATGGAATATTCATCATATGAACTGTTCAACGTCGAATGACACAGATTAATTTAGGATTCTTACAAAATGAAAGGTTTTAATAAATTGAGGACTGTTCCTGTTTTAATAATGGTTGGATTGTGTAATTTGGCGTCTTGCGCCGAGCAATCGACGCCTGACGCGAATTATGTATCGAGCGTTCTGGACGGTCTTAAGCAAAAGACAAGCCAGTTGCGGTCGTATCAATGCGAAGTAAATTACCTTTTCAGCCAGCCCCTGCTCGAATCAAAAACGCTACGAACGGGCAACCTGTATTACGCCCGCTTCGGTAATGGCTCGAAACTGAGAATCAACTTCGATACGCTGACACAGGATGAAAACCCTAAGCAGAAATACGGCGAACAGTATATCTTCGATGGCCGATGGCTGACGCATATCGATTACCAGATTAAGCAGGTGCAGAAGAGGCAGTTGGCTGAGGCCAATGAACAGATTGATGCGTTTGAACTGGCCAAGAGGAATTTCCCCCTGATTGGTTTCGATAAGACGGAAGATTTACAGCAGCAGTTTGACATTAACCTTGTTGATGAACCGAACGGCCCGACACACCTTCATTTGAAGGTCAAATCCGACTCGCAATACAAGGATGATTACAAATCAGTCGAGGTCTGGATTGATAAGCAATTGATGCTGCCGGCGAAAATATCGGCGGTTTCCACCGAGGGCGATATTTACGAGATTAGTTTTATTAAGCCGAAGGCCAATGAGGCGATTGACGAAAAGGTCTTTGAGTTTACAATTCCAGATGGCTTCGGCCAGCCGGAAATAATACCGTTGAAAAAGAAATAAACTGGATTCCCGCTTGCGCGGGAATGACAAGGGGGGAAGAAATTTGAAAGGGAATAGCGAATGGCGAAGGGAATAGTGATTTATTATTCGAGAAGCGGCAATACAAAACAGATGGCGGAAATGATAACCAAGGCGATGAACGAAGGCGGATTGGAGACGGATTGCAAAGAAATCGCCAAAGTAAAAGTTGACGACCTGCTCAAATACGACGCGATAGTGATTGGTTCGCCTACCTATTACGGCGGTATGGCGGCACAGGTCAAGCAACTCATTGACGACGCCGTGGTCAAGCACGGCCAATTGGATGGCAAAGTCGGTGCGGCCTTTACCAGCGCTGCCAATATCGGCGGGGGCAATGAAACAACGATTCTGGGTATTCTTCAGGCAATGATTATCAGCGGTATGGTAATCCAGGGCGACCCGCAGGGCGACCACTACGGGCCGGTTTCGATAGGCAAACCCGACCAGAGGGTTGAGAAGCTTTGCGCACGCTGGGGCAAAAGAATCGCGGCGTTGACCCAAAAATTAGGTCATTAGAGGGTTTGGGGGATAGCGGTTTTTTTGAAAAAAACGCCGATTTTCCTTTGACAAGACGGTTTTGTATAGTATAAGTTTCAGTCATCAGCTTGGAAAACAAGGAACGTTAACCCTCTTAAAGTGGAGGCACATCGATGCAAGAGTACGAAAATTTGAAAGTACTGGTAGCGGAAATTGAAGCAGACATCAGCAAGGCCGAGGGCGGAAACAAGGCCGCAGGGACGCGGGTTCGCAAGCAGATGCAGAGTATCAAGCAGGCGGCCCAGCTTGTTCGCAATAAAGTTCTGGAAATCAGAACAACACAGTAGGTATTAACAGGCACATTTTGGACGCTGGATTTGGCTTATATCGGCTCGCTGACACGGATAGCCGTGGAGCTTAGCCGAGTGAGAGACAGCAATTGCGCCAAGTCCCCATTTTCAGGGATAAATAATGCCTCCGCCGCTATTATTTGATTTATCGAAAATAAATCTCGCGGGCAAGCCGGTTTTTAACAGGGATGACATCCTCAAGGTCAATCCCCAGAATTACGAGATGCAGCAGCTCGACGGCGTGCTCTGGTATGACAAGCCAAATATGCTTGTGCTCGGCTACAAGGACGTGACCGACAAGGAGTTCTGGATTCGCGGCCACATACCGGGAAGACCCCTGATGCCGGGCGTGATTATGATTGAGTCGGCTGCCCAGTTGCTTAGTTACTTCGTCAGGCATGTTCTGGGCGAGAACTGCTTCATCGGCTTTGCCAGTATCGACTCGGCTAAGTTCCGTGCGACTGTCCTGCCGGGCCAGCGGCTGTTGCTCCTGGGCAAAATAACTAAATTCCGTCCCGGTCGCAAATACGACGCCTATATCCAGGGAATGGTCAACGACACAATGGTCTTCGAAACCGAAATTTCCGGTATGGCAGTGTAACAAGAATTTCTCAACGCAGAGCACAGCGAATTATGAATTGAGAAGGGGTCGAGTAATTTTTGTTTCTGAATTCTAAATTCTTAATTCTCAATTTGGAGTGAGGTAATGGCACAGGACGAAAAGGTATTGGTAGTTCAGCGGAAGATTTTTGAAAGCGCAGGTGTGTTTAACGGCCTTGCGATGGATACACAAAAGTATCTCGATAAACTTTTTGCCCCCGGCGTTCCGCGTTTTATGCCCCGGCCGCAAGCCGAAAAAGACCCCTCCTTTAAGCAGCTCATTCCTTATGTGATTATGACCTGTGGGGGTAAATATCTCAGCTACGTCCGCGGCAAACGCGCGGGCGAAACCCGTCTTGTCGCCAAACGCTCTCTCGGCATCGGAGGCCACATAAATCCGACCGATGATATGCCTCTTTTCGGCAATTTTTACGATACCTATCTTGCCGCTGTCCAGCGAGAAGTGGCCGAAGAAGTTTCAATAGAGACAAAATACAAGGATAAAGTTGTCGCACTTCTCAATGACGATTCAAATGAGGTTGGCCAGGTGCATCTCGGAATCGTTCATTTGTGGACTCTTGATGAGCCGAAGGTGAATAGAAAAGAACAAATGATAACTCAGATGGGCTTTATGAGTATTCCCGAATTGCAGGATGTCCGCGATACTATGGAAACCTGGTCGCAAATCTGTTTCGACGGCCTGTCAAAGATGGCCTGAACTTGCCGGAAGACATCAAATCGGCAGTAAAAAAACAATTCAGAATGTTTCTTTCAGCGTTTTCTTCTCATCAATTCTTGGCCTCAAAATGGCTCCAGCCGTAAGACCCTTTGTAGTAAATGTAGTATTTGCCGTCGATTTTAGGAATGCCGGAGGTAAATACATACGTATTCGTGTAGTCAGTTCCGTTTATATTTAATCTGTCCATGCTCCATGAGTTTATGTAAGTACCAAGCGAGGTTGCTTCCCAGCAGAACTCGCCCGCTCCCTCCTTGACGAAATCCGGCACTATGACGGTTCTTGTGGAACATCCTGCAATGCAGGTGCAGCCGGTTGTTATGTTCACCGTTATATTGACCGCTGAAGAGGTGGTTACGGCTCCTTCGTCATCTGTTGCTTTGGCGGTCAGAATATAGTTGCCGTCGGTAACGTTATTCCAGGTATAGGAATAAGGCGCAGTTGTATCTGTCCCCAGTAATGCTGAACCCTGATAAAAATCGACCTTGCTCACGGTGCCGTCGCTGTCAGACGCCGTGGCATTTATGGTAACGGTCGCGGGGGCGTTAAAATCGGCGCCGTCGGCCGGCGAAATTATAGAAACGCTCGGCAGATTGTTTGTCGAGGCGGATGCGAGTTTTGCGAAATCAAGGAAGTTCACTATTTGGTCGGCAAACAGGTCGGCTGGTATTCCGGGGCCGGTCGCGAGCCAGTAGTCGGCCATCACGGCGAAGTCGCCCAGGCCAATTACCCCGTCGCAGTCGAGGTCGTAAATATTGTCGGCAGTGTAATTCTGGTCCTGCGCGTTGGCCGCCACGTTAACGTAAATCATCTGGTTTGGCTCAAATGTGTAATGTTTCTTGCTCGGCGTTATCGTTCCTGACCAGTTGCTGTCCACTGAGAAGGTGTAGAAGCCGTTTATGTCGGTTGTGTATTGTCCGCCGTTGTTGGTGGCAACCAGCACGCCTACTATCGGCACGTTGCATTCGTTTTTAATATAGCCGGCGATAGAAACAGGCGGCAGGATTGGCCCGGGTTCCTGCCCGTAGATGCGAACGCCGTTGTCATAAACCGGAATGTAGCTGGTCTGGGCGGCCGTCGTGGTAAGACCCTGATACGACCAGTCGTTGTTCGGGTCCCATGCGGCAGCGGGAGCGTTATTCGGAAGGGCTATGCGGACCTGTGTTTCTCTGGCGGATTCTGATTGCCCGCCGGGAAAGATTACGCTTCCCGTATAATCTACCGTAACATAGTAAATGTTATCTCTCAAATGCGTTGGACCGGAGACTGTTGCCGGCACCTCTGAATAATTCTTCGTTACCGTTATATTATTTATGGTGTAGCCCGCGTTGAATGCTTCCGTCAGGTCGAAGAAATACCGGTATGATAGCTTGTCGGTCGCGCGTGCAGGCCAGGCCGAGTGGTTGGTGAGGTCAACACTCCACTCCGTATAAACAGGCCCCGAAGAATTTATCTTGGCGTTGGCAAAGTACTCGGTGTATGGGTACTGGTCTTTTGCGAAGTCGCTCGTTCTGGGAAAACCTGAGATGGGAGTCCCGCCGTATAGTGAGTACATTTTGGCCAGCGCACCCACCAAAGCCGCATCATAATCGCAGGCCACCTCGTTCTCTGTATAATTGCTTCTGACGTCCTGATAGTTGTCGCTGCTGTCGGGGCCGCCGACCATAGCGCCTTGAAGCACGTGCCTGGTTTGGCTCGGTGTGTCTATGCTATTGGCCCATGAGCCGTGTGCGGTCCTGTGGTGCGGGTACTGAGGATAGTTGGCGCCGAAGCCGATAATGTAACTGCCGGCGCGAGGATTGTCTCCGAGAATGTATTTAATCTGTCTTACCGCAAAGTTTCTGTAGCCGGTTTTCTTTGCCGCATTACCATGGCTGTCGTCAGCCCATACAAACGCTATGAGCGACGCATTGGCGGCATAACGCAGCGAAGCCCACGAGTCCAGCCAGGCCAGCCCGCCGGGAGTGTAAGTGATGCCTCCGCCGGGCATCCAGTAGTCGAGGTTGCGTTCGATGGAATCGATGTAGATTTGCTTGCCGGTAGCCCGCGCCAGCAGGATTTGCGCCATATAATGCATATCGTCCCAGGAATGGGTCCACTTATAGCCCCAGTAGCCAGTTTGTCCTTCCATGCCCCAGTGGGTCGCACAGGACTCTGCCTTATTCAGGTAGTTTGCGTCGTTGGTGGCTAAGTAAAGCCAGGCGGCGGCGGCCGAAAGCTCATCCCAGTATCCGCTGTAGGAATTATAAAATCCGTTGGCGGCCGTGTAGCCGGAATCGCTTTGGGTGGTGTAGGCGAAGTCGAATAGCTGCTGGGCTTGGGTCAGACATAAGGAAGCATAGTCTGGGTCGGTCGGCTTGAAAACTATGGAGGCAGACGCAAGGGCCGCGGCTGTTCCGCCGACAACACACGAACCGGGCGATGCGGCTGTAACCTTGTAAGATGGCCGGGTCATTACCTCTTCAATTACCTCAACGGGGCCCCACCATGCGTGGTCGGCGCTTCCGGCGCCGACCTGATAATAGAATTCATTTGTATCGGTGTGGCATTTGATGAAGTAATCGGTGCCCCACTTGATATCGTCGAGGACTTTATCCAGCTGGCCTGCGTTGGCGAAGGCGTTTCGATATTCGTAAAGACCCCAGCTCAGTGTCGCCACCGTTGAAGCCATGGGCAGGCCGAACTTCACGTTGTCGCCGGCATCCAGATAGCCGCCGGTCAAATTCTGCCCGACATCAGCCCCGTCGTTCAGGCATGAGTCGGCCCGCCATATCACAGGGTTATCAGCCGGCAGGGGGCCGCAGCGCTGCTGCATATAGAAGTAAATCGACTTCTGGAGCGCCTCGCCGTAATTATAATCAGCGATAGCTGTTTGGCTTAGAAATAACACCATTGCCATAATAGCGATTGGGGTGGATTTTAGACGCGTTTTGCTTTTCATACACTTCTCCTTCTTTGCCTTGGCCTTCGCTAAGGTAAATTTGATTATACCTTATTTGCCGGTGACGGTCAAAGAAAAATCGGGTAAAACCTATTTGGGTCGGTTTAAAATATGGTAGAATAGTCTCCGGTCATTAAATCAAACTACGGAAGGAGTTGCCGGCAAAGGAAGGCAGGAAATAAAGGGCTTATTCTATGAAAACACAGTGTCCTAATTGCAAATCAAAGTTCAATGTGAATGAGACAAACGTCGGCAAACAGGCGAAATGCCCCAAATGCCTCAAGCCCTTTACTATTGAGCCATTCATAGAAACGCCAGTGGTCGCGAAGCCACCCATAAAGAGTCCCGAACCTGTTGCGCCTCCCGTGAAAATCACAGCCCCTGCAGAACCACAGGCGCCCGTAGCCCCGCCTGTAAAAAGTCCTGAGCCAATATCGCCCCAGGTAAAAAGCCCGGCGTCCATAACACCTCCCGTAATAAGTGCTCAGCCGGCAAAGCAAGAACGGCCCGAATCAAGAATACCATCAAAAGAAGCGTCAAAAGCGGCGTTATCAAAAACAGTGTTTGTATATTGCTGGATGGTCGTGCGGATTATCGCGGGAATTTTGGGGGCGTTAGGCCTTGTTCTGGCTATACAAAAAGGGGCCAAGTCAACGTTGATTGCGACCTTTACGGCTGCGGATGTTTTCCTCGTATGTAGCGTGGCAATCGAGCTTGTGCTGTTTTACAAAATGTGGGCAGCCATTAAGGACAGCCAGCCGTCCATCTCGCCCGGCAGGGCAGTCGGATTTTTATTCATCCCGGTTTTCAATATTTACTGGGCATTGTTAATGCTAACGGGATTCACGGAGGATTACAACTCGTTTATAATTCGGCGTTCGATAAGGGCCGGGAGGTTGCCGATGACGCTGTTTCTGATATACGCGGTTTTGTTTATGGCGACCGCGATGTTCGTAACGGTTCCTATGATATGCGTATTTCCATTCACTGGTCTTATAAGCAGGGCTTTTGAGGGCTATTCTCTTGCCTCGTGGGTGCTCGTATCTATTGCGTCCGCGGCAGGCATCGGCCATTTTATTACATATATATTGGTCGCGATAAAAACCTGCAACGCGGTAAATGCCTTACATGGAAAACAGGGCGGATGAGGTATAAATCCGCAATTTTGCGAGTTTGTTTTTGAGCAGGGGAGGAGTTGAACAGGAGACCGCAGGTTCGCAGATAGGTTTTCTACTTTCAACTATCTATTGCTCACCCGCTCTATTTTTCGCTACGCAAAAAAATAGCCCCAAGGGGATTTGAACCCCTGTCGCCGGGTTGAAAACCCGGTGTCCTGGACCGGCCTAGACGATGGGGCCAACCGCATGCTTACTGCATACTGATTGCCTGTTCCGGGCAGGCATCGACGCATACGCCGCAGTCGATACAGGCCTCCGGATTTACCTTTGCTTTTCCGTCTTCCATCGAGATTGCCTCACTGGGGCATTCCTCGACGCAGGATTCGCAACCAGTGCATTTTTCTTTGTCAACTTGTGCCGGCATTTCAATACCCTTTCCAAAAACACACCCCAAAATATGACTATCAAAAAAGTATATACGAATACGATGGTCGAAATGTTACAAAATTGGTCTCGCAATACAAAGTAAATTCTTTGAAATTTTACAGGATTTTAGAGGGGGGCAGGGCAATCGGCCACTATTGGTTGGGAGGTAACGCAAAAATATTGTTGCTGTCGGCGTTGGGGTCCTTTTTTAACAGGTCAGAGAGGGGTTCTTCTTCAGTGTTTTGTTTGGGCAGTGCTGCTTTGCCGCCAAAGGCGATAGCCATATTACGAACGAAATCCTTGTCATCATACTGGGCGATATGATCGAGGACCTTTGTGAAGTTGTAGTCCTGTTGTTTTTGTGCCAATAACCAGACGGCCGTCATACGCGAGGGCCAGTGCTGGTCGTTTAGTCCCGCAGCGACCGCGTTGGTCAGTTTGTAGTCCAGCGGCAGTTCTGCAATCGCAGCCATACTGTGAGTTCGGACCACCCAGTCGCTGTCGGTCAAGCACTGGGCCAGCGCTGATTCAAGCATTGTGTTCATCCAGTCGGTGGATATGAATTTGTAAGATGCCTGCCTGTCCCCAGCGGGGTTGGAGGGGCTGTTTGCCATTTTCCGGCTTTCCATCAGTAACCCCGCGAAGAGCTGTGCAGCTTTGATTTTTGGGCTTTGCTTGTCCTGCGAAAGCGAATTGAAGCGGTTTTGCAGGTAATCCTGGGTAATTTCTGTCCTGGGGCGTTCGATATTAGCCGTTACGGGCATTATGCCGGGTATCGCGCTTATCATATTACCGTCGGTAGTTGTAACCGGGTCTAAGTAGGCGGTGAATCGGATGTTCAGCGAGGCCTGGGGGTGGCTTATAAGCAGTTGTTTTAGCGGCCCGGCATAGAGTCGGACGGGGACGGTAACGCTGCGCCCCGGTTCGATGGGCTGCGATGGTCTTGTTGTGGTAAGCACGATTTTTTCGTATCGCCTGCTGATGTCGCCGGTAACATTGGCGTCTATTAATATGCGGCCTTTGCAAAACCCGTCTTCGGAGATAACAACTGGCTCATACCAGTTGTTTGTGATGGTTATCGCACCCGTGAAGTCGCTGCCGTAGGCGAACCTGTTGCCGCGGATATTAAGCTGGAACGACAGCATCCTGCTGGGGCTTAGGAATTCAGGTATAGTTTGCTCACCGACAGATTGTTTAAATGCCGTCATTATTACGTTTGTGTCATATATTGGGATATATTCCGATTTTTGCTCGTCGAGCAGCATAAGGGTCTGTTCAGCCACGATTGAACCGGGGTCTTTGTCGATTGCTGCCCGCATTGAATCGAGTGCTGGTTGTTTCTGCCCTTTTGCGAGATCGAACCTGGCTTTTGCGAAGTCGGCGAACTGTGTCTGCGGGAAGTTTTCAAAGAGCGGTTTGGCGGAGTCGAGCTGGTTACTATCGACCATGGCGCAGGCAAGCAGGCCGGCGGCGGCAGGTGAATTCGGCTCGGCGGCGTACGCCTTGTTGGCGTAGTCAACGGCTTTTTCCGCGTTTTTTCGAATGAAGCAGTAGAACCAGGCAAGCGATTTGTAATCAATTGATTCTCCGGTGGCCTGTATCGCTTTCTGTTCGGCTGTTTCGATGATTCGGCTAGCTGTTTCAGTGTCGCCTGTCTTTGCGGCGGCCTTGGCGGCAATGACTTCTATTTGAAGGTTGAACCGCCCCTGTTTGCGGAATTGCTCTGCTAACTGCAGGCATTTTGGCTTGCCTCGCGGGGTATTATAGTAACATGTCATCCAGTCAATGTAAATGGCGGTGGGGACATTCTGACCGGGATACAGGAACTGGAACAAATCAGCACAATACTGATAGTTGCTGGCTGCCGTGTCATAAAGCTGTGTTTTTTGTGAATATTGCGCAAGAGCAATGGCGGCTCCGAGGTCGAGCGGGTTTTTCCGAAGTTTAAGACGAAGGTATTCAAGATTCAATACGGGGTTTATCTGGTCGGGCGCCAGCTCAACGAGCTTTTCAAAAGCAAGCTGATTGTATTTGTCCCAGTTGTAGGCCAAAGCCATTGCCTTGAAGGCGTCTGTGTTGTCGGCCTTCTCGGCCAGCAAAAGACCCAGCAACGTGGCAAGTTCGGACCTGACGGAAAGGTTGGACTTGCCTATATCCTGAATCATTCGCCTAAGCAGTGTTTCTCGCTGCTCGCGGGAATCGAGCTGGTTAAGCAGGTATTTGGCGGCGTTTGTAGCGACCAATGAATCGGCGTTTTTATCGGTGTATTTGATGAGGGTGTCATACAGCATTTGTAAATGACGTTGTGGGCCGGGCCGAGACAGTATTTCAAGCATATCGGCTGTGGCGAAACCGGCGCTGGAGTCCATCTCCATCGCGGCATTAAGCAGCGCAACGGCCTGCTCCGCCTGGGAATCGGTCATGTTATCCCTGTGCGATATATCGTAGGCCATTTCGTAAAACAACTGACTTACCGAAGGTGAAAAGAGTTTTTCAGGCATCGGCGCATACAGCATTTTCTCCGTTTTTGGGTGCATTCTTCGAGCGGGCGCATTGGGTTCGGAATCGTTCGGCTCTATAGCTGATACCGAGCCGGACAACACCAGAACTACCGTCAAAATCACCGCAATTCTTCTAATGCCAAATGTTCGCATCTACCGTCCGTACATAAACATAGATATCACTCGTTACCCAATACTTCGGGTAATTCGGCTTATTGCTTTAGGTGTTATGTTTTGGCCCTGAATTCAATATTTTGAGGCATATACGGGTTGAATGCCGGCGTAGTGCGGTTCTTAAAGTTATTATTCAATTATTTATGGGGCTTCAGTGCGTCGGTTTGCCGATGTTGAGTTGAAGACCTTTTTGAAGTAATTTGCGATTGGAGTATAATTCGTCCCTATGAGCGAAAAAACTCGCCAGGAGCATAAGGAAGCTCACCGTGAGCGTGAGCATTTTTTCAGTTCAGCCAAGGTAGTGGCGGGCATAACGCTTGTTTCCCGTGTTTTTGGTCTTTTCCGCGATATGGGCGTAACATCGCTTGGCGCCAACCGCCTGACGGACGCATACGGCCTGGCGTTTCAAATACCTAATCTTTTCCGCCGGCTGTTTGGGGAGGGGGCGTTGTCGTCGGCGTTTGTGCCCGTCTTCACTGATACCGTCGAAAAAGACGGATTTGAAAAGGCCTCTAAACTATTAGCCAACGCGATGGCACTTCTGGCGGTGTTCCTGCTGGCCGTTATGCTTTTGGTGGAGATAGTTTTTGTGGTCGTCGCTTTGCTGCCGGGGTCGTCTGACAGGCAATTTCTGATGATGATGGCGACGATTATGTTCCCGTATATGGTTACGGTGTGCCTGCTTGCCCTTGGCTCGGCGGCTCTGAACTGTCGCGGACACTTTGCCTTTCCCGCCGCTGCGCCAATCATATTCAATATAGTAGGAATCGTAGCCGCGTGGTGGATTGCCCCGATGCTAAAGGGCAATCTGCCGGGCCAGCTTGTGATTGTTGCCTTCAGCGTGATAATAGCGGGACTTATTCAGCTTATCGCGGTTTTATGGCTGTTGCGCAAAAGCGGCTTTTCGGTTCGCCTGCGTCTGACGCCGGTTGAGCCGGGTATCGTCCCGATAATCAAGCTGCTTATGCCGGTGCTTTTGGGACTTGGGTTTCTGCAAATTTCGGAACTTCTGGCGACGATAATTTCCTGGAACCTTACCGCTACCGCTGCGGCTCCGGATATAAACATAATCGGGTGGGTGCTTCACAAGCCGCTTACGCCGGGGGTTATAACTCGCGTGAACGCCGCTCGTGCGCTATATCAGTTCCCGATGGGGGTATTGGCGATTTCGCTTGGCGTGGCGGTTTTTCCGCTGCTGACCCGTTACGCCGCCCGCAACGACATTGTAAATCTGCGTGACAGCATTAACCGGGCTTTGCGACTTGCTCTTATGGAAGGCATCGCCACAGGGGTGGGCCTGTATATTTTGGCTGAGCCGATTGTGAAGGTCATATATGCCCGCCGCAATTTCAGCCCGGCAGACGCGGCACAGGCGGCTTTCGTTTTGCAGATGTATGTTCTCGGTATGTGGGCTTATTGCAGCTACCAGATTCTTGCCCGCGCGTTTTATTCGATGAAAGATACTACAACGCCCTTGAGAGTTTCATGTGTTCTTGTAGTGGTTAATCTGCTGATGCTCATTACAATGATATGGATACCATGGCTCGGCGCCGGCGCATTTGGGCTGTCCACTACGATTACTTTCGCGATTAACGCTGTCGTTCTTGTTTACCTGCTGCGTAAACGCCTCGGGTTATTCGGGGGCAGAAAGATTCTCGCGAGCGTCATTCGCGGCATTATCGCTTCGGCTGTAATGTCGGCGGTCATTTATCTGCTGATGTGGCTTATGAGAGATATGCGAAACTGGATTGTTGTTGTTGCCTGTGTGCCGGCAGGTACGTTCGTTTTTGTGGGCATGGCCTGGCTGCTTGGTTCCCCGGAAATCGCTGAGCTTCGCGGCGATTTCGTTTCTCGTCGCTCGTGACTCGTCGCTCGAAATTGCGGGTAACGAGACACAAGTCACGGTCTTATCGTCTCGGCGCGACGGTAAAAGGCCGCCATCGGCCCACGTTATTGAGAAGCCCCACGCAAAGCATGCTGAATGCCAAACTCGACCCGCCGTAACTTATGAACGGCAGCGTAATTCCCGTAATAGGCGTAAGCCCCAGCGTCATCGCCATATTGACAATAAGCTGAATCGCGAACATAGATACTATTCCGGCGGCCAGCAGCCGGCCAAACGGGTCGGTTGTCTCGCCCGCGATTTCCAGTCCGCACACCAGCAATATTATGTATAGCACAAGAACCCCGACGCACCCGACAAAACCCCACTGATGCGCGATAATGGAAAAGATAAAGTCGTTGTGTCTTTCTGGCAGGAAGTCGTATTTTACGAAAGGCCCCTTGCCGAAGCCGTAGCCGGTTGCACCGCCCGATGCGATTGCGTATTTCGACCTTATAAGGTGATAGCCCCAGTTTTCCTTCCATTTTTTGGATGAGAATGTCCCCCCGACTAATAAACTGCCGAGCGCCGGGTGCTGTTCGGCCTTTTGGCGAAGCCATTCGCTTTGCAGCAGAACGCTGCTTATACGCAGCCGTTGATAGGGCTGCATTTTGAGCCACATAATAGGGCTGATTAGTAAAGCGATAAATAAAACAAGTGCAAGATGCCTGACTTTTGCCCCCGCGATAAACAGCATAGTGAGAAACACCGGCATCATCAAAAGCACTGTCCCCAAATCCGGCTCAAGCAGAATCAGCACCATCGGCAAAAGCGTCAGCACGAAAGGCCCGACCAGCGCGCTGAATCTTCGGTAATTGCTGCGGTATCGCAGATACCACGCCAGGGCGATGATATACGCGGGTTTGCATATCTCCGAGGGCTGGATGCTCGGCAGCTCGAATCCCGCTATTGATATTTTTATCCACCGAAATGCGCCTTTGGTTTCCGGCGCGAAGGGCAGCTCCACAACGTATCTTGAAATCAGCAGCGCAGCAAGCAGCAGCAGCACTCCCGCGTAAATCCAGTAGCCGGCCTCGCCGAGCCGCCGGCAATTAACAAGATTGACAAGGATTAACGCGCCTAACCCCAGGCCCGCGAAGGCAACCTGTTTTTTCCACAAACCGGCAATCTCTCCTGATTGCTCTGTTGATTGAGGCGCCGGTTGGTCCGGCGAATCTGTTATTTCAGCTTGGGTTCCTGCCGGATGCCCGATTGCATAAATGGTCGTAATCCCGATGAGGACAAGCGACAACATCGCTATCAGGAGAATGACTCTAACAGGGACCAGTCGGCCTTTTAGTAAACCAAGCATAGCAGAAGGATAACAAACAAATGAAAAAGTAAAAAGCAAAAAGGAAGAAGTAAAAATCGCTGATGGCGCAGCAAACAACAGGCGGATTCTTAAAAATATGTAAATTCGCCAAATTTTATTTACCAGCACTGAAAAGGCATGCCCAAAAAAATGCCCTATATAACCGACTTTGCCTATATTGCCAATTACCTAAGTTCTTGTCAAAACAGAGGTTAGCGTTACAAATGGGGTTTTTATGGGGTGTTGAGTCGTTATCGGACGCTTAATTGAAGTTTTATGGCATTTTAATGGAAAAAACACTTGACTAAACACGGTTTTCTGTGTTAATATACACTTGACTTTCACTAATAGTAACCTTGTGCATAGTAGTTGAATTCGCACAATTACGCCTTTTATGGCAGAAAGGAGTCAACGGAGGAGTGAATAAGTAGTTTCTATTTTCTCTTTTTCTTTCGGCTGTCCTGCCGGCCGAGTAGCCAAGCTCAGATAAAGTAGATTGTCAGATTGAAATTAATGAGCGAGCGTAGTTATGCGAGATTGTTTTTCAGCAGGGAAAACCAAAACGCTGTGGGGCGTGTGGCTCCGCAGGGAAGGAAAGAAAGGAAGGTTTTTATGAAGAAAGCTTTACTGATTGTTGCGATGCTGTTAGCGGTTTCACCGGTAATGGCGACCGTTACAATCAACGCCGTTAATGAAGGAACGTGGTATACGATTTCGCAGGCTGACGGCAATAGGTCAGCGACTATCAGGGTCGATTATAATGATGCTTCTAGCGACCCCAATGTCAGGGCGTTTGCTCTTGATATGACCATGGATAGTAACTGCAACTTTTGGAACATCCGTAGCTTCAAAGTCGGCGAAAACAACGGTACAAATAACGGTTACGGGATATTTCCTGGTAGATTCCGTCAGTTCATTAACCCGATAGACCCAAACAACGGGCCTAACTGGATGAACGCGAACTACAACCCGACACCGCCGTGGGCTGATCCAGGCACAACAAACACCGGTATCGGCTTTAGCACAATTATAGCCGAGCTGGGTTATCTGGGAGCCGGAGACGTCAATATGCCGGCCAAGTCAGGCACCTTGTTCAGGGTTGATATCAATGCCTATGGATTCGCTGGTACGGCACACTTGACAGTTTCTGCGGACGCGTTGCGTGGCGGTATTGTTAGCAAAGATTCAAACGGCACCATACCGGCGGCAAGTACAAATCTAAATCCGTCGACAGAGGTTGATGTTTGTTTCCCGGTGCTCTGCACCACCCCCACGAACGAGGTTGGCCAGACACAAGCAGCCGCACTTGCAGTGTGGGGTCCAAGTCCAGGTCAAGGGTTTACCAACATCAACGGCGTAGGAGTTGTTAACTGCGCCAATCTGGGTAAGGTTATCACCAATGACCAGAACTGCATAAGTTTGTCTACCCAGCTCAACTACACTTATGGCATTGCTCCGACTGAGCCGAACGTTGTCGGTATGACACGAGCGGCTGCTGTTACAGCTCTTACCAATGCCGGTTTCACCATTCAGCTACCAGATGTTAACAGATGGGGCGGTCCCAATAACGTTACAGCGGTAGGTAATGTTTATGCTCAGAGTCCGGTTGCCGGAACACAAACATGCAGCGCGGTAACTCTTAGCGTAGTCAGCTACCCGGTTAAGGCAACAAGCGCGTTTTATGCCAACTGGGCTACCCAGGGCAAACCGCAATGCTGGGGTTATCCGAGACAGTGCCGTGGCGATGCAGATGGTAAGAAACAGGGCAATTACTGGGTCGGCACCAATGATTTGGCTATCTATAAAACCGGGGCCA
>JBEKTD010000004.1:0-416316 GCA_049516395.1 Sedimentisphaerales bacterium
TTACACATGGGGCAGCGTTGCCGCGGGCAGCTATAGTTTAACCGCCAAGGCGACCGACAATGACGGCGCTGCAACAACTTCAAGTACAGTCAATATCACGGTGAAAAGTGGTGCGAATTTGAGAGCCCAGTACAAAGTCGGGGACGCCACCAATCCCATCCAGAACATAAAGCCCTACATAAAGGTATTCAACGACGGTGCTACTACTATTGCTTTGACGGATATAACCGTCAGGTACTGGTTTACCTCTGAAGCAACAGGCAGCGACGTGTTTACCTGCGACTATGCAGATTCTGGGACGGGGGCCATCACAGGCGCATTTGCTGGTACGGGCACCCACCGCTATATGCAGGTAGGATTCACCTCCAGCGCTAATGTTCCGACATGGCCAACGTGTGGTGGTACCGGCGTAGCTAATACGCTGCCGGCGAGCGCTAACACCGGTGAGGTTCAGACCAGGATTAACGATAGCTCGTGGAGTTGGTACACCCAGACCAACGATTACTCCTTTGATGCGACGAAGACCTCCTATGCTGACTGGACCAAGGTTACGGTATATTACAAGGGTGCCCTGGTGTGGGGGACTGAGCCGCCATAAACGGCAAATATTACGTCTGATACCAAAACTATTAGTGGTTCAGGATTACGACCTTAAAAAGTAGCTGATATGAAAAAACACAGGAAAAATAACGGAGTGGTATTTCTGATGGTTATTTTCGCGATTGCGCTGCTTACGACAATCACGGTCGGAATCCTGATTATGTCCACAGAGGAATTGCTATTGATGGACAACCAGTTATACGCTGCACAGGCAATGTGCACCGCTGAGGCAGGGCTCAATGACGCGTTTGCGCAGATAAGGTCAAACTCAAGCTGGACAACCGGCTTTACCAATAAGTCGTTGTCCAACGGCGGCAGTTATACCGTAACGGTAACGGGGACTTTGCCGACTCTAATAATTACCTCCACCGGCACCTCGCCGCAGGGATATATAGCCAAAATGGTGGCTAACGTAACAATTAACACGGTTTCACCATACAAAGTCAGAATCAATCAGTTGAGGGTCAACCAATGAGGTTTGTCGAAAAAACAGTGGCAGGGATAGATATCTCGCAGGAACACATCAGTATCGTTTTGCTCAAAAACGGCAAGAACGGCCCGAAGCTCGTCAAGTCGGTTGTTGCGCCGATGCCGGCGGGGGCGGTCAAGGACGGGGGCATTGTCGATGCCGCGCTGCTTCAGCGGACATTGCGAGAGATGAAGTTTCGCAACAGGATATGGACAAACCGTGCGGCCGTTTCGCTTTTTGCCAAACCTGTTGTTACGCAGATTATAGAAATGCCAAAACAGATGCCGCCCAATCTCACCCAGTTTATTAGTGGGGAAATGAAGCACTGCGCTGCTATGCCCAGCGGAGATATCGTGCTTGATTACTGCCCAGTCGGTTCAAACAAGCGTTCGGCGGATAAAAAGGTCTTGGCGGCTGCCGCTGAGACGGGAAAAGTTACCGAGCTTGTTCGAATTTTAGGTCGTGCCGGTTTTACAACAGAGCTGGTTGAGCCGGCGATAGTGTCTTATTTGCGGGCCATCAGTGACAAAAAAATAACCGGCAGGTCTGGTTGTAATGTGCTTGTTGCTATTTTCAGAGATAGCATCCTGACACTGTGTGTTTTAAGAAATGGAGCCATTGATTTCATACGGACAAAGGAAGTCAGACAGAAATCAACTCCCGGTGATTTGTGCGGCTGGCTGGCTGATGAGCTTGCCGAGATTCAAAAATTTTACAGTGTTGAGGTTATGGACAATACGGGTAAATGGGAAATAGTTGTGTTTGCCGATATTGCCCAGTTGCCGCAGGATGCAGAAGCGATTCTGAAATCCAGGGTTCAGACCAGCTCGCTGCTGGTCAGGACTTCAAAAGACGCGTATTTGGATACTATTGTTGGTGGTCAAACAACAGGCGATAAAAACAAGCAGTCCTCGCCGGTGGCTGTAGGTCTTGCGATGAATCTTTTGGTGGAGCAGCGAGAGGACGCGCGATTGAACCTGATGCCGCCTCAGATAATGCAGATTAGGGAGGCCAAGAAGGACGTACTGATTGTCGCCATCGTGGTTACGATGCTGCTGTTACTTATGGTGCTGGCTGTCGCCGCGCCTGCGTATATGATTAAGAAGGTATCAGGCAATATTGCCGGAAAGACGGCGCGCGTATCGGTACACAACATGGACAAAATGTTTGAGAAAAATCGGCGTCTCGACGCGAAGTTGCAGGCCTTGTCGGATCGACTCGACACCATCGCTAAAATATCGGCGTCGAATAAAGACGTAAACTGGGTGCAGTTGTTCACAAACATACGCAGGGCCACACCCGCCTCGGTTCGCATCGTCAGTTTGTCCTGTCCCGACGGCCAGAGGATACAGATTGAAGGACTGGCGTTGTCGAACGATGCCGTCAATTCGTTCGTCAGCTTGCTTGAGAAATCGCCCGATATCTCGACGGTAACGCTGCTTGAGTCCAGTAAACAGGAGGGGCAAAAGGGATTTATAAACTATCAGATTAATTGCAAGCTGGGCGTTAAGAAAGGCAAAGAAGATGATGTCAGTTGAAAAATTTATCCAGATTGAGCGCTCACGCAGACGCGTTCTACTGATAGCGCTGGCGGCGATTGTGGTATTCGGGCTTTACCGGTGGATACTGGCGCCGCATGCCAACCAGCTTATGGCCGCGCAAAAATACAATTTCTCGCTTGATGTGGCTATACACAAGGCCGATTTGATGCGCACGGATATGGAAAATAAGAAGACCAAAATCGCAGAACTGACTAAGGAATCCGACCGGTTGCGGAATCAGTTATTTACGCAAAATGAAGCGCGTCGTTTTTTCGCGTCTTTGCCGTCCGTTGCAGCCCAGTCCGGCTGTGCTGTTCTGTCTGTAAGCGCAGTATCAGATGCGCAGCGGAATACGCAGAATGACACTCCCGCCATAGCCCCGAAAAAGGCAATGGTTACCATTGTAGGCGGATACAACGGCATAACCAAATTTATTGGTGTGTTACAGAACTACGAACGCAAGGTATGGATAGAGTCCGTGAGAATAGATGCCGGCGGCGCCGGAAAACTGAAATGTCAGGTGCTCCTGACGGTTTATTGCATTGAACGTGTGGAGAATTCTTTATATGAATAAGCTTATGACAAAAATAACAGTATGTGCCTTTCTTGTCCTGGCAGCGAGTATTTGTAACAGCGCGGATTCGACCCCTTCGACTGGTTCGACAAGCTCACCACAGGCAAGCTCAGAGCAGGTCGGCCAGACGCAGCCCGAAAAGGCCATAGTTGCGCTCGTTAATGATAAAAAAGCCGAAGTTGTTGCGGCGGACGTCGGTCGCGACGACCCGTTTGGAGGCGGCTTCGGCGATGCTGCTTCTGAACCGCAGAAAAGCATGGATTCTGTGGATGCCAAGCTGCCGTTGGTTGTTCGCACGGTCAGTTTGAAGTTTCTTAACGCGGCTAATCTGAAAACCGCGATAGATAAGATGTTAACGACGCACGGCAGTATGAGCGTCAATGAAAACACCAACTCGCTGATTGTTTGTGACACAGAAGAGAATGTACAGAAAATTATTGTCGAGATACAGAAGGCGGACCAGACGCCAAAGCAGATAATGATTGAGGTTGTTATTATTGACGTTCAGCTTCAAAACGATACCCAAATCGGTGTTGACTGGGATTTTTTGAGCACCGGTAACAAGGGCTTAAGTTATCGCCAGGATATGGTTTATCCGAACCGTTTTGGTATTGTGCCGCCGACGGCTACCAATATCGATTCTGCTACTGCCTATCAGGGTATCGGGCTGGGCAGCGAGGTGGCACTTGTCACCGACAACATTCGCAATGTTCTTCATTTGCTGCAGGAAAAGACAAATGTGGACATCCTCGCCAGTCCTCGCGTGATGGTCGTCAGCGGCCAAAAAGCCAGCATCAAGACCGTTGAGGAAATACCTTATCAGGAAATTACGCAATCAAGCTCCGGCGGCGGCGGCACCAACGCGATAACCTCGACGGAATTTAAAGACGTCGGTGTTACTATGGAGGTCAAGGCGACCGTAACTGATGAAGGCAAAATTTTATTGATAGTCAGTCCGAGTCAAAGCGTGACCACAGGAACATCAATCGGAGGGGTTCCGGTTATAGATAAACGCGAGGCCACTACGACATTGCTTATGGATGACGGCCAGGTGGTCGTGATGGGCGGATTGAGAAGCCAGAATACGCAAATTACAAAGGATCAGGTGCCTTTGCTTGGCGATTTGCCGCTCATTGGTTTTATATTTTCGAATAACCACAAGGTGGTCCAGAACACTGAGTTGCTTGTGCTTTTATCGCCGCATATTAATGAAAATGAACCAGTGCCGGCGGAGGCAATGAAAAGATTTAACGAGATAAAAAACAGGCCTGTATTATCGCTGCCTGCTGAGCCAAATTTGTGATAGCCGGGTAGTATATCGGAATTGGCTGCATAACTTTTGCTAATCCTGATAACGTTTTGGGTCGATAAAATATAGGAAATGGATTAAGTAAATGGTGGGAACCATAAATCCCTAAGGGATGAAAAGGAGAAATAGCAATGTTTGGGTTATTTAAATCGGGCAAAAAATCGGGTAAACCGAAGATACTTATCGTGGATGATGAGCCGGATTATGTAGCTACAATCCAGCAGCACCTTGAATGGAGCAACTACCAGACGGCAGTAGCCGTCAACGGTCAGGAAGTGCTGGAGAAAGCGGCAAGTGAGAAGCCGGACCTTATTCTGCTTGATACAAACATGCCCATTATGAACGGCCACGAAACGCTTGAGCATTTGAATAAGGACCCTCAGTTGAAAAACATACCGGTTATTATGGTGACTGCCGCCTGCGAAATGGACGATATTGCCACCGCTTCATCTTTCGGCGTTGTTGATTACATTGCCAAGCCGTTTGATTTTACTGAACTCAAAGAGAAGATTGCCAACGCACTTGCGGGCAAAAAAGAGCTTAGCGGTGTATAATGGCTATTTTAAAATCACAATTTTTAGTTTTGTGTCTGCTGCAGTTGCTGAGCGGGTTCGGATTCACAAGCGGATGCTTTGATAGGCAGTAGGAAATGCATAGTTGTTCCTTTGCCGAATTCTGATTCCACCCAAATCCTCCCGCCGTGCTTTTCGACGATATCTTTTGATATAGCCAGGCCCAGACCAGTTCCTCCCGTTTTGCGATTGCCGCTGCCGAGTTGTTGAAATTGCTGGAACAGCTTGGGGATGTCTTCCTGTTTCATTCCGCAGCCGGTGTCGATGACTGAAACGCGAATAGAGTTTTCAATCCTGCGACTTGCGATGGCAATACTGCCTTTATCGGTAAATTTCATTGCGTTGCTTACCAGGTTGGTGAGCACCTGAATCATCTTGTCGCTGTCGAAAATCACCTTGGGCAGGTTGTTATCGACTGCCAGCCGCAGCTCAATACCTTTCTTCTTTACGGCGCCTCCCATCGTGTTGTAAACATTTTCGATAACGCTGTTGATATTATTGTCCTGCATATTGAATTTAGCCCTGCCGGACTGGAGTTTCTGGAAGTCCAGGACGTCGTTGATGAGCCGGGCGAGGCGGTCTATATTACGCTGGGCAATCTCTAATATCTCTCGCTGTTTGCTTTTGATTCGTCCTGCTGCCCCATCCATAATCAGGGCGATATCTTCTTTTATTATGGTCAGCGGCGTCCGCAGCTCATGAGACACGGTCGAAATAAACTGCGATTTCAGGTCCATCGCCTCTTTGATTTTTCTGTCTGCTTCTTTGCGTTCGGTGATATCACGGATAACGCCGATGGAGCCGGTTATATGGCCGTCAGGGTCTTTCAAAACGCTCAGTGATACGTCAACTTCGATTACCTCTCCGTTCTTTTTGAGCATCTGTGTCTCAAGATGATGCTGTATTCCTTTTTGTCTTATCTCGTGCGTTCTGATTTTATCCCATGCGTCCTCCGGATAAAGCGACCGGACAGGCTTGAGATACAGGTCGTCTTTGGTCATTCCGAGCAGTTGCTCTGTGAACTTGTTCCAGGAAATGAGCCGTTCCTGGTCATCCGCCATCATAATCGCTACAGCGGAGTTCTCGAATATGGTTCGATATCTCTCTTCGGCGATTTGCAGCGCGCGTTCGGCCTGCCTGCGCTCTGTTACATCCTCGTAGATTCCAAGCACTCCAACGACGTTTCCTTCCGAATCGTGAAGTGGAACCTTGTTGGCGTCAAGCCACGCCTGTTTGCCGTCGGCCTGAAGCTGAGGTTCCGAGATATGGTATTTGCCAGTGTTGTTCTCTATTACCTCTCTGTCGCATTTGTTGTAAAATTCCGTGTCCTCTTTTCGCCAGGGCATATCGGCATTGGTTTTGCCCACAACATCCTGTGGTGAGGCCAGCCCAGCGTGTTTTGCGAAGACCGCGTTACAACCCAGATAAGCCAGGTTGCGGTCTTTCCAGAAAATCGCTTGTGGAATGCTGTTCGTCACAAGCTGAAGCATTTGCTGTGATTCGTAAAGTTTTTCTGCGACCTTTTTACGTTCGATTGCGTAGAGAGCGGTTCTCACTAGCGAGGTTTCCATCGCCGGGCCTTTGACGAGATAATCTGAGGCGCCGTTTTTTATTGCCTCAAGCCCTGTTTCTTCGTTCTCAAGCCCGGTGAGCACGACAATAGGGATATTGGCGTTGGTTTTGCTGGCACTTTTGACTGTTTCTATGCCGTTGCTGTCCGGGAGCCCCAGGTCCAGAAGCAAAACGTCGTATTGTTTGGTTTTAAGCAGATTCAGCCCATCGGCCAAGCAGGAGGCGGATTCCACGACGAATTTGGTGGACTTGGTGTTTTTGGCCAAAACGCGCTTGACTAATAGAACGTCGATTTCATCGTCATCTATTTGTAAAACCCTTATCTCGCCGTTCATAGCTTCACCACAGAAATCGCAGAGGTTATTTTCTTTTTCTCCGCGGCCTCTGCGAACTCCGCGGTGAATACAGGTGTGCAAGTCCCATAACTAATGCGTTTTGTTTATAGTACATTTGCCTTGCTGGTGGAATTATCGGCAAATTAAACGCGTGATTTCAGAAGAAAAAGGCGTTTTAGCGAATGAAAAAACGCACTATGGGCCGATAATAACCTGCTAATTCGTGGTTTGGAATACAGGGGGTTATTTGGATTTTGCCTTTTTGCGTTGCGACATCAGGTCGGTGAATGTTCGGAAAAGGTATTGTGAGTCGTGCGGGCCAGGTGAGGCCTCGGGGTGGTACTGCACGCAGAAGACCGACAGGCGTTTGCAGCGGAATCCTTCGAGGGTGTTGTCATTCAGGTTGATGTGTGTCAGCTTAACGCCTTTATCTTTTAACGAGTTGATATCGACGCAAAAGCCGTGGTTCTGTGAGGTGATTTCAACCTGTTTGGTTTCGAGATTTTTAACGGGATGATTTGCGCCTCTGTGCCCAAATTTAAGTTTGTATGTTTTTCCGCCCAGCGCAAGGCCGAGTATCTGATGACCTAAGCATATTCCGAAGATTGGAACTTTGCCTAAAAGTTGTCGTGTGCTTTCGACTGCGTAAGTTAC
Source organism: Sedimentisphaerales bacterium (assembly GCA_049516395.1). Classification (GTDB taxonomy): domain Bacteria; phylum Planctomycetota; class Phycisphaerae; order Sedimentisphaerales; family Anaerobacaceae; genus Fen-1362. The sequence continues at coordinate 7,627 of JBEKTD010000004.1, forward strand.
CGCTGCCGGGTCACCGGGGCCGTTGCTCAGAAACACGCCGTCCGGCTTTCTTGCCAAAACGTCCTTTGCGGTTGTAAACGCGGGTACTACCTGGACATCGCAGCCGTGGCTGATAAGCAATCGAAGTATGTTCTGCTTCATACCGAAATCGTATGCGACCACTTTGTATTTCAGTTTTGGTTTGTCGGTCGATGACTTCAAGACATCGACTACGGGTTTGTTCCATTTATAGGGTTTCTTCGATGTTACATCTTTTACTATGTCTCTGCCTACAAGCCCCGGATATTCGCTGAGAGTTTTCATCAGAGACGATATTTTGAGTTCCGTTGAAGAGATAATGCCTCGCAGCGCGCCTTGTGTACGGATGTGTTTGACGAGTTTTCTGGTGTCGATACCCGCCAGTCCCACGACGTTATTGGTCTTGAGATATTCGCTTAACGACTGCTCGTTTCTCCAGTTACTCGGGTATTCGCAATTTTCTTTGACAATAAAGCCGGCGGCGTAAACCTTTTTGGATTCTACGTCGAGTGCGTTGGTTCCGTAGTTGCCGATAAGCGGATACGTCATGGTAATTATCTGCTCGTAATATGACGGGTCGGTCGTGATTTCCTGATAGCCGGTCATACTGGTATTGAAGACAACCTCGCCGCATTTCTGTCCTTTTGCGCCGAAGGATGTGCCTTCAAATACAGTCCCGTCTTCAAGTAATAATACCGCCTTCATCTTTATGCTTTTTCCTTTTTACTTTTTCCTTTTGCCTTATGGTACAGCTGAATACACTTTACGTCGATTCGCTCTTTTTTCAGCGCCTCGATTGCCTTAGCGACCGCTATTGCGCCCCTGATTGTTGTTACGTAGGGCACCTGTTTATCGAGGGCGGTTCTTCTTATCAGGAACGAATCGCTTACCGTCTGTTTGCCTATTGTTGTGTTGACGATGAGGTCAATTTTACGGTTTATGATTGAATCGAGCATGTTTGGTCTGCCCTCGTTTACTTTCAGTACAAACTCCGCCGGGACGTTGTTATTGATAAACGCGATACATGTCCCTTTGGTTGCGGTGATTTTGAAACCCATCTGCTGCAGTTTGCGTGCGGCCTCTACGGCTCTCGGTTTGTCGGCGTCTTTGACGCTGAAGAGCACCGTCCCGCTGGTAGGCAGGGCATTGCCCGCGGCTATCTGGCTCTTTGCATATGCGATGCCCGCCTCGTCGGCTATTCCCATTACCTCGCCCGTCGAAAGCATCTCAGGGCCGAGGATGGTGTCAACGCCGGGGAATTTAAGGAATGGGAATACCGCTTCTTTGACCGAATAATGTTTCGGCCAGACCTCTTTTGTAAACCCAAGCTCATCGAGCGTCATCCCAGCCATTATTTTCGCCGCTAATTTCGCCAGGGGTACGCCGATGGCCTTGCTTACGAACGGCACGGTTCGCGATGCTCGCGGGTTGACTTCAAGCACGTAAATCTCATTGTCTTTTATTGCGTATTGTATGTTTATCAGGCCCAGGACCTTCAATTCCATCGCCAGCATTTTGGTCTGACGCATCACTTCATTGATGGTTTCCTGGCTGAGTGACACAGGAGGCAATGTGCAGGCGCTGTCGCCAGAATGTACGCCTGCTTCTTCGATGTGCTCCATTATCCCGCCTATGACCACGCGTTTGCCGTCGCATATCGCATCGACGTCCAATTCGGTGGCATCGTCTAAGAATTTATCTATTAAAACAGGATGCTCGCCCGAAACCTCGATGGCTCTTTCGACGCAGCTTTTCAACGCCTGCTCGTCATAAACAACTTCCATTGCCCGGCCGCCCAATACAAACGAAGGACGAATCAAAAGCGGGTAACCCAGCTTGTCGGCGATTTTGACTGTCTCGTCGTAAGACATTGCCGTTCCCGACATCGGCTGAAGAAGTTTTAGCTTTTCCACAACCTTGTTGAACCGTTTGCGGTCTTCCGCTTTATCGATGCTGTCCGGGCTTGTTCCGATGATTTTAACACCCGCCTGCTCAAGCGGCACCGCCAGTTTCAAAGGTGTCTGTCCGCCAAATTGAACAATCACGCCATCCGGGTTTTCCTTTTCGACTATCGACATAATATCTTCGAACGTCAACGGCTCAAAATACAGCCGGTCCGATGTGTCGTAGTCGGTAGAGACCGTTTCGGGATTGCAGTTGACCATTATCGACTCGACGCCGATTTCTTTCAGCGCAAACGCCGCGTGGACACAGCAGTAATCGAACTCGATACCCTGGCCTATGCGATTTGGCCCGCCGCCCAGGATAATAATCTTTCGCTTTTTGGTCGGGTTGGCTTCGCATTCGCTTTCATAAGTGGAATACAGGTAGGGCGTTGTCGCCTCGAATTCCGCGCCGCAGGTATCGACCCGCTTATAAACCGGGTTTATACCGGCATCTTGTCTGAGTTTGCGGAATTCACGCTCAGGCATTTTCGTCAGATAAGCCATATACTTGTCGGCGAAACCGTATTCCTTTGCCTGACGTATCAGTTCGGGAGTCATTTTGGCGGAACCAGCAGATTTTATCTTCGCCTCAAGCTGCACAATATCTTTTATGTTGTTCAAAAACCACGGGTCGATTTTCGTGATTTTGAAGATTTCCTCGATACTCACTTTTCTGCGAATCGCCTCGGCCACGTACCAGATTCTGTCCCAGTAGGGCACCCGCAGCTTTTCTTTCAATTGCGGAAGCGAAATAGTTTTATCGATGAATTTGTTATCTAATGAATGACGGTCTATCTCCAGCGACCGGACGGCCTTGCCGAAGGCCTCTTTGAAGGTTCTGCCAATGGCCATCGCCTCGCCCACCGATTTCATCTGCACCGTCAGCGTCGGGTCGGTCCCGCGGAATTTCTCGAACGTAAAGCGGGGCCACTTCACCACGCAGTAATCAATCGTCGGCTCAAAGCACGCCGGCGTCTTTTTTGTAATGTCGTTCGGTATCTCATCCAGCGTGTAGCCCACCGCCAATAGCGACGCTATTTTCGCTATCGGGAAACCCGTTGCCTTCGAGGCAAGTGCCGAGCTTCGCGAAACACGCGGGTTCATTTCGATTACGTAAAGTTTGCCGTTTTCAGGATTCACTGCGAACTGAATATTCGAGCCGCCCGTCTCGACGCCGATTGCGCGGATAATCTTGATTGAGGCGTCTCGCATTATCTGGTATTCCTTGTCGGTCAGCGTCTGCGCCGGTGCGACCGTGATGCTGTCGCCCGTGTGGATACCCATCGGGTCGAGATTTTCAATGGGGCAGACGATGACGACGTTATCCTTGCGGTCTCTCATCACCTCAAGTTCGAATTCCTTCCATCCGATTACGGATTCTTCGATGAGGATTTCGTGTCTTGGGCTGAAATTCAGTCCCCATTCGACGCACTTGCGGTATTCTTCCTTGTTATAGGCGATGTTGCCGCCCGTACCGCCTAAGGTGAAGGATGGCCGGATAATCGCTGGCAGCCCGATATCATCGAGCAGCGCCTCCGCCTCCTGCCAGTTGTGGACGTAGCCGCTTTTCGGAACATCAAGGCCGCAATCCTGAATTGTCTTTTTAAAGAGGTTTCTGTCTTCCGCCCGTTTAATACTCGCCAGGTCCGCGCCTAACATTTTGACGTTATATTTTTTCAAAATGCCGCGTTCCGCCAGCGCAACCGCCGTATTAAGCCCCGTTTGCCCGCCAAGTGTAGGCAGCAAACTGTCGGGTCTTTCAAGCTGGATTATTTTTTCAACGATTTCCGGCGTTATCGGCTCAATATACGTCCGGTCGGCAAAATCAGGGTCGGTCATTATCGTCGCCGGGTTGCTGTTTACTAAGACGACCTTGTAACCCTCGCGCCGGAGCACCTTGCACGCCTGAGCGCCGGAGTAATCGAACTCGCACGCCTGACCTATGACTATCGGTCCTGAGCCGATGATTAGTATTTTGTGTATGTCTTTACGTTTCGGCACGTATCATTCCATTATACACTGAAGGATGCTGACTATAACGCTGACACTCACGGACTTTGATATTGACTATGTTGTCTGTGTCTGTCCGCTATACGCTACCCGCTAAACGCTGTTTTAGATGCAGTTTTTTACAGCAAAAATTGCTCCTTGTCAAGCAATTATCCTTAAGCGTTTGCTTGCCACGGCGTAGTTCTTTAACGAAGCCGGGTCAACTGTTTTACTTACGATGAATGTTGCCGGAAGTGCGATTGAGATTAGACACGGATACGGTCGCGAAAAAAGATTGACTCCTTTTCCAGTTTAGGGGTATATTACCCCTACTTAGGGAAAAAGGAAGGACTACCATTGCTGGATTATGCAAACCATATAAGCATTGTTGGGCAAAAGAAAGGATGACGAGAATATGGCTGGATTTCTGTCAAAGCTACTGGGCCGACGCGAAACCCCTGACGATGTCCGCAGACGTCTTTTCCTCTGCGACACACCTGCGGATATAGATAAGGCGCTGTCGAAGACTGGTGATGAAACCCTCATTGCAGCCTTCAAAGGCATAGACATGGCAAGCATTCCGTTCAATACCTTCTGCAAGAAGTACTACACGCATCCAAGAGGGACAGATAGTCGGATTATCACGCTCGCGATTGCGCTTGCCAAGCTCGCGAAGGAAAACCGCGGAAGACCATCGTCGGCATTAGCGGAGACAATCTTGCCGAAGTTCAAGGCGAAAGTGGAACGTGGGCCATCCCAGGATCGAAGCCTTTTTTCGCCCGACGAATGGCAGATCCACCCAGCAGTGAAAGAATTCCTTCTTCCTTGGGCCAAGGAACTCATGAAGGAAGGCGTTGACAGAAACGAGTGGGCGTTGGCAATTCTTGATGCGATCACCACGGATTGGCCGACAGACGACTCGGTTCTATTCTGGCGTGCGGCTGCGGCCTACAACTGGTGGTCCGACCACAAAAAGGAAGAGTCAATGAAGACGATGGCGCGTGACCGAATGACGGCATTTCTCGATAATGGCGCGCACCGCACTATGGATGCACGCTCAGTCAATATGATCCGTGAGTTCCGAGACTCGATACGATAACCCCCTATAGGCAGAGAAAGGATGACGAAAATGTTCAAAGCAATCAACCGCTGGTTCCAAGAACGTGCAAGGAAGAACGAAACCAGAAGATTGGAGACTGAATGTCACACGGCGGACGCCGGTTTCCTATCGGCGTTGTCGCAAAAAGACAGAATCCAAGTGAGCAATGTGAACCCATTGATCCTTCAATTCATCCTGAAGGAGAAGAACGGCGAGGACGCGCCAGTGATGGTCGGTGACGAAGCCACGTTCGCATTGCTCAGGAAACTCAGTGCTGGCGAGATTCACAAATTGAAAGAATCAGTCGAGTATGGACAGAAAGGGGATGCTGCCGCAGGTTCGAGCATGAGTCAAGCGGCATCCATGTACAAAAAGGCAATCGAGGCCAATCCCTACAACTCACTGGCACTCCTGAGTCACGGCGTCGCAGTCGCCAACCTTGGAAATCTGCGCGAGGGAATCAAGTGGGTTGAGAAAGCTCTGCAAGTTGACCCGGAGAACGAACGTATACGCAATAATCTCAAGGGGATGAAGGCTGACTTGTGAAGAAAGCCGAACCAGAAGGTGCATGCGACGCGGGCGAGTGGAGAGAACGTATTATGGGAATATTCAAAAGACTGTTTGATGGAACCAGCGACGAGAATTGTTGCCAGCGTTGTGGCAAGAAGCTTCTGAAGACAGAAGAATTCTTCGCAAAGTGCGAGGAGGCGGGACTCGTCGTTGACCGGTCCACAGGAGAGGCGAAGGCGCGCATGGGTGGGTTCAGCATGGTCGGATCTATGATAGACGCATCTGCGAGGCTGGACGGGCAAAGGAGAACTCAGCAGCAACTCATGGAGAGCTTAGAAAACCAGCGGGGCTTCCGTTGCAAGGGTGGAGGCCATGTCTACTGCATGGACTGCCTCTTCAACCACGCGCCCGCTCACCCAAGCGGCGGCAAGGCGTGCCCGAAGTGTGGAAACATTTTTGAAGTCCTGAATTGAAGGGAGACACGATGAGCATATTATGCACGTTTGGGATTCATTCATGGAATGCTTGCAAGTGTAACCGTTGTGGAAAAGTCACAGATACAGAACACCAGTGGGTGTATTGCAAATGTACGTTGTGCGGCAAGATTAGGAACGAGCATCATTTCTGGGACGATTGCAAATGCAAGGTCTGCGGAGAGAAGAGGGATAAGAATCATTATTGGGAGGGATGTAAATGCATCGTCTGCGGAAAGAAAAGAGATACAGATCATGATTGGGGTGAGAACCAATGTCGAGTCTGCGGAGCTCCACTTGCTCCATCAATAATCGGAAAGAGATGGGCTGAAAAATTGAAAAGCACCAAGGATTATCGCGCTCTGGCAGCGTACATTTGCGCCGATAACTGTCCTGTCTCAGTATATGGCGACGACTACCGTTTGTGGAAAGCAAAGGTGGACTATGCTGTGGATATCTTATTCGAAGCGGGCGTTGATGCTGTTGATGCAATACTTTATGAATTAGAAAAGGGCGAATACAAAGCATTGGTTGCTGCCAGTATGCTTGTAAAAATAGGAGACGCCCGAGCCGTCCCGCTTCTGAAAAGACTTAATGACAGAGGCGAATGGAGAAACTATGCTGATGAAATCACGAAGTTTGTAAACAAATATCCACAATATCATATGGATGTCGAGAAAGTTCCCTGCGCAATTTGCGGAGACGTGCGACCTGTCACAGAGATGAAGCGATGCTGGAAGCGATGCGGTGGGGATTACTTTTGTGGAGATGTTTGTTGGAGCAAACGCGGGCGCGTAATTGAGCATGGCATCGGTTCAAACTGCCCATACTATGCGGAAGGGGTTTGTATGGCTGGTGGTAGAGACACGGGTCTTTGCAGTCTATGTGAAGGATCCTATCGGACATCCTGTCATGTTTACGCGATGTACCCTAATCCCCCTGTCATGCCTTCGTCCATGCCAGAATCACAGACAGATAGGGAATGCGGTGACTGCTCTTGGTTTGCTCACGCCTATCTGGATGGAGATCCCAACAAAGGAATCTGTAATCACGGTTCCGGACAGAAACGTCCCTTCACCATATCGCCTGGTGACCAAGTTCGGATCGCACATCCTAAAGATCGTGCCTGCGAACATTATAAGGGTTTTGGTTTCGATTGAAGATAATGAAGCCGAATCAAGGAGTATAGGCGACGCGATACTTGTACGCCTGACCCAGACGGTTGGACAGTGAATGATGAAAGAGTCGTAAGATGATCGAGAAGCATTTTCCAAACTGGGATTACTACGTGGTTCAAGAGTTGGAGGAACTGTGCAGAACGCTCCCGGTCCTATCCCCGGAAAGGGCCAATGCATTCTTCAAAGAAGCAAACCAAGCAACGAGAAGTGATGCCAAAGTAGTTGACCGGCAGTCTGGAAGACTGTTCGAAGGCATGATGGGGTTCGTGGGTGCTTCTGACCGAAAGGATTTCTCCGCTACATGCGACGATGGTAATTCTGAGACCTTTGGCCACGGGGTCCTGACGGTTGAGACATACGACAAAAGTATCGGTGTCACCTTCTGCTTGGCAAGAGTTTCAGAAGATATCTTCCTGACTTGCGGTTGGATCGGCGAGGAGAAGAGACAAGGCGTCAAGAATCTTCAGTCCAAGCCATACAGTTCGGCAAGCAAGAAATGGTGGAAAATCTGGAAATAGACAGTGTCCAACAAACGGATGCAAACGACGTCATACCCGCGCGCCTGACCCTGAGCGTTCGGCGGTAGAGGTGTCGATAGAGAAATATGAAACAACTGCTATGCAATGGCTGCGTTACCTGTCCTGAGTTTATTGAAGGAATCAACGTCTAAAATAAGTCAGTGCCATCTGTGTAATCTGTGGCTAAAACCTTTGTGTCTTGGGGTCTTTGTGGTTTACCCTTCCATTAACCATTTGTCGATTGCTATTGCCGCGGCTCTGCCGCTGTCGATTGCCCGCACAACAAGTGAAGCGCCATTGATTGTATCCCCCGCTGCGAATATCCACGGCTGGCTCGTCTGGAAGTTCTTTGTCGCGACGTTGCCTCGTGAGTCAAGCTCCAGTCCAAGCTCGGTAATCAGCCCATTGTGAACGACGTGAACGAAACCCATTGCCAGCAGCACAATGTCGGCGTCTAAGATAACCTCTGTGCCGGGAATTTCCTTTAGCTTCCAGTTATTGTCCTGTTGCACCCAGTCAACTTTGCAGCAGTGAATTTTGCTGACTTTGGTTTCTGTTCCGGTGAATTTGGTCGTCATCACACTCCAAAGCCGCTCGCAGCCCTCCTCGTGAGAGGAGCTTGTCCGCATTATTCTCGGCCAGTTGGGCCAGGGGGTGTCATCCGGCCTGTCGATTGGCGGCTTGGGCAAAATCTCTATTTGAACAATCTGCTTTGCTCCCTGTCTGCGAGCCGTGCCCACGCAGTCGCTGCCCGTGTCTCCGCCTCCTATTACCACGACTTTTTTGCCTTTTGCGTTGACTGTTTTGGCGTCTGTTGTTTCGCCTCCGTAAAGCTTATTCTGTGACGTCAGGTAATCCATTGCGTAAACGATGTTTTCGTAATCGCTTCCCTGCACCGGAATTCCCCTCGGTTCGCCCGCGCCCATTGTCAGGCAGATGCAGTCGAATTGTTTTTGCAGGTAATGTGCGGATATATCTTTGCCCACGGTTATGTCGGTCTGTAACTGCACGCCCTCGGCCGACAACTGTTTTAGCCGGCGGTCGATTACTGATTTGCCCAGCTTAAAATCGGGGATGCCGTATCGCAGGATTCCGCCGATTTTCGGGTCTTTTTCGAAAACAACAACATCGTGTCCTGCCCGCGCGAGCTGCTGCGCCGCCGCTAAGCCAGCGGGGCCTGAGCCGATTATACCGACGCGTTTGCCCGTCTTTTTCGCCGCCGGCATCGGCTTTATCCAGCCCTCGGCGAATCCGCGTTCTACTATCTGGAACTCGATATGCCTGATGAGAACGGGCTGGTCGCTTATCGCAAGCGTGCACGCCGTCTCGCAGGGCGCGGGACAAACCCGGCCCGTTATTTCAGGGAAATTATTTGTCGAATGTAGAAGCTCACACGCCTCGCGCCAGTTGCCCTGGTAAACAAGCTCGTTGAAATCAGGTATGTAATTGTAAAGCGGACAGCCCACCCCGTGGCAAAACGGTATGCCGCAGTCCATACACCGTGCCGCCTGCTGCTGAAGCTGTTCAGGCGTCAATGGCAGGTCGAGTTCTTTAAAATCGTGAATTCGTTCTTCTATCGGACGGTGACCTGTATCCTGACGTCTATATTTAAGAAACCCTTTTATCTCACCCATAGAACACCTCCTCCGTAGCAGGCGTTGTTTCTGTATCTCGCTGTTCCGCCGCTCGCATCTTCTCCAGCGCTTTGCGGTAATCGGACGGGACGACCTTTACGAATTTGCCGACCATATCCTGCCAGTTGCTGAGGATTTGGTGCGCTCTTGCGCTGCCGGTCCAGTCAAAGTGTTTCTGGACGAGGTCTATGAGTATTTTTACGTCTTCTTTTTGCCAGACGCTTTCAAGCTCGACCATATCGAGGTTGCAAAGCGTATCGAAGTTGCTCGTTTCGTCGAGGACGTATGCAATGCCTCCGCTCATTCCCGCGGCGAAGTTGCAGCCCGTTCTGCCGAGCACAACAACTGTGCCGCCCGTCATATATTCGCAGCAGTGGTCACCGACGCCCTCGACTACCGCGGTTGCGCCGCTGTTTCGCACGGCGAATCGTTCGCCCACCATACCGTTGATAAATATCTCGCCGCTGGTCGCGCCGTAAAGAAGCGTGTTGCCCGCGATGATATTTTCTTTCGCCGCGAACGGTGCGCCTGCCGGCGTAATAACGGCAATTCTGCCGCCGCTGAGACCTTTGCCTAAGTAGTCGTTGCTCTCGCCCGTGAGCTTAAAAGTAACCCCCGGCGCAAGGAATGCGCCGAAGCTTTGCCCCGCCGAGCCGTTGAAAATCACCTCAAGTGTGTTATCGGGCAATCCCTCGGGGCCGTTTTTGGTCACGATGCGATTGCTTAATATCGCCCCGACCGCCCTGTTAAGATTGCGGATGTTCATTTCGATAACGGTATGTTTTTTGTTTTCGATTGCCGGTTTGGCCTTTTCGATAATCTGCCAGTCGAGGTGGTCTGCTAATTTGTCCGGCTGGCTGACAATTTGCCGGGTCGCTCTGCCGTCGGAGACATCCGGTTTATGGAAAATCATCGAAAAGTCCAGTCCCTTTGACTTCCAGTGCTCGATTGCCTTGTTTGTTCCCAGCCGGTCCGCGCGGCCAATCATATCCTCGAATTTTCTGAAGCCCAGTTGCGACATAATCTGCCGCACCTCTTCGGCTACAAAAAACATATATCGTTCAATATATTCAGGCTTGCCCCTGAAGCGTTTCCGCAATTCCTGGTCCTGCGTTGCTATACCGAAGGGACATGCTCCTTCGTGGCATTTACGAAGCAGCGTGCAGCCAAGTGTTACCAGCGCAGCGGTTCCAAAGCCGAAACGCTCCGCGCCGAGTAACGCGCCAACGACAACATCTCGCCCGGTTTTCATTTGCCCGTCCGCCTGCACCCTGATTCGGTCGCGCAGCCGGTTCATAACAAGCACCTGCTGTGTCTCCGCCAGGCCAAGTTCCCACGGGATGCCCGCGTGTTTTATTGAAGATAGCGGGCTTGCTCCGGTTCCGCCGTCGTGTCCGCTTATAAGCACCTCGTCGGCATTTGCCTTTGCGACGCCTGCGGCGATTGTCCCCACGCCTACTTCCGCGACTAATTTTACTGATACCCGCACGCCGGGGTTGCTGCATTTGAGGTCGTAAATAAGCTGTGCCAAATCTTCAATCGAGTAAATATCGTGGTGGGGGGGTGGGCTTATCAGCGTAACTCCGACAGTTGAGTAACGCAGCCGGGCGATTTCCTCGGTAACTTTATGTCCCGGCAATTGCCCGCCCTCGCCCGGTTTTGCTCCCTGTGCTATCTTTATCTGCAATTCTTTCGCGTGCGCCAGATAATTTATCGTTACGCCGAATCTTCCGCTTGCCACCTGCTTTATCCCGCAGTTTTTCGAATCACCGTTCGGCTCGAGTATGTATCTCGCCGGGTCTTCGCCGCCTTCGCCTGTGTTGCTCATCGCGCCGATGCGGTTCATTGCTATTGCCAAACACTCGTGCGTTTCTTTGCTTATTGAGCCGTGGCTCATCGCGCCGGTGCAGAATCTTTTCACAATTTCACTTGCTGGCTCAACTTCCTCAATCGGCACTGATTTTCCCGGCTCAAACTCGAACAGTCCCCGCAGCGTGCAAAGTTTTTCCGCCTGCTCGTTGACTGCCTGCGCAAATTCGCCGTATAACTTCGGATTATTGCTCCGCACCGCCTGCTGCAAACGCGAAACGGTAACTGGGTTCCACGTATGCCTTTCGCCGGTATGCCTGAACAGGTATTCTCCGCCAAACTCCAATGCGGGTGTCCCGGCGGGATGCTCTTCGAAAGCCGCTTTATGGCGTGATATTGCCTCGCTGGCAATCTCATCCAGTCCTATACCGCCGACGCGGGAGCTTGTCCCCGTGAGATATTTATCTATTACGTCGCGGTTCAGTCCGATTGCCTCAAATAATTGCGCGTTGTGGTAGCTTCGCAACGTCGATATTCCCATTTTACTCATTACTTTGAGAATACCCTTTTTTACCGCTGCGATATAGTTGTCGGCAATCTGCGTCAGCTCCATTTTCGCCGGCAGGTGTCCCTGTCGCCGCAGTTCAAAGAGCGTCTCAAACGCCAGATATGGATTGACCGCGTTTGCGCCATAACCGCATAACAGGCAAAAATGCATTACCTCTCTCGGCTCGCCTGTCTCTATAATAAGCCCCGCTTCGCCTCGCAGACCTCGGCCAAGCAGCCCGTGATGAACCGCCCCGGTTGCCAGAAGCGATGGTATCGCCACCTTATCCTGCGAGATGTTGCGGTCGCTTATGATTATCAGCGATACACCATTGCGAATCGCCTTCTCGGCGTTATCCACAAGCTCATCGAGTGCCTTGCGCAAGCTCTTGCCTGCGTCCGGCTCGTCAGCGTCAAATACGGCGTGTATTGTTGCGACGCGGAAGTCCTCTCTTTTGACCGCCTGCAGCCGTTCGATGTCCTCGTTGGTAAGAATCGGGTGAGGCAGCTTCAACTGCCGGCAGTGTTCCGGGCTTTCTTCAAGGAAGTTTCGCTTTTTGCCCACGAACGACATCAAGCTCATCACAAGCCCTTCCCGAAGGGGGTCTATCGCGGGGTTTGTAACTTGGGCGAATAACTGCTTGAAATAGTTGAACAACAGTTTCGGTTTGTCCGACAGCACCGCAAGCGGTGTGTCATTGCCCATCGAGCCGACCGGCTCCTGCCCGTTGACCGCCATCGGCGTTAAAATCAGCTTCAATTCTTCGCTGGTGTAGCCGAATGCCCGCATTTTTCGCAGCGTTTTTTCGGGGTCGCTGCTGATAAGCTCAGGCGTATCAAAAAGCCCTCGCAACTCAATCCGGTTTTCCTCAAGCCACCGCCGGTATGGTCTTCGGCGCGCGATTTTGCTCTTTATTTCGTTGTCGGTGATTATCCGGCCTTCGACCGTATCAACCAGGAACATATTTCCCGGTCGCAGTCGCCCCTTCCTGATTATCTTTTCCGGCGCAAACTCTACCACGCCCGCTTCGCTTGCTATCACCGCCAGGCCGTCGGTCGTAACTAAATATCTGCAAGGTCTCAGCCCGTTGCGGTCGAGGGTGCCCCCGATGAACCTGCCGTCGGTAAAAACCATTGCCGCGGGGCCGTCCCACGGCTCCATTATCGAGGAGTGGTATTCATAAAACGCCCGTTTGTCGGTGCTGATGTGATATTTAGGCCCGAACGCCTCCGGTATCATCATCATCATCGCGTGCGGCATACTTCGCCCGGCACGCACCAGAAGCTCCAGCGCCGCGTCAAAACATCCCGAATCGCTCGTATCCTCAGGCAGAACGGGCAGCAGGTCGCTTATTTCATCGCCAAATGCCTCGCTTGCCATTGTCGTTTCGCGGGCGAGCATATAATTACGGTTTCCGCTGAGCGTATTGATTTCGCCGTTGTGTGCTACGCAGCGAAACGGCTGCGCCAATCGCCAGTTCGGAAATGTATTTGTGCTGTATCGCTGGTGAACTATAGCAAGGGCGGATTTGACTCGTTTGTCGGCGAGGTCCGGATAATATGCGAACAACTGCCTCGCCATAAACATACCCTTGTAACAGATTGTCCTGCCGGATAACGATGTTATATAAAAATCCTCGCCTGACTTGCCCAGTTTCTCACGCACAATCCGTTCAGCCCTGCGTCTGGCCATATAGAGCCGGCGTTCAAACAGGTCGCTCTGCGAATCTACTCCGTAAACGAATATCTGTCTTATTGACGGCTCCGCGGTAAGCGCGATTTCACCGAGGCAGTCATTTGCGGTTGGCACGTTGCGCCAGCCAATTACTTTCATACAGTGGTGGCTTATGGCTGATTCGAGAATCTGCTCGCATTGTTTGCGGATTTCGGCGTTTTTCGAGCTGAAGACCATTCCCACCGCGTAGAATGCCGGCTCAGGCAGAGTAAAACCAAGGTGGGAGCATTCTTCCGCGAAAAACTCGTGCGGAATCTGGAACAGGATGCCCGCCCCGTCGCCGGTCATTTCGTCTGCGCCTGCTGCGCCGCGATGATGCAGATTTATCAGTATTTCCTTGCCGTATTCGATTATAGAATGGTCTTTTTTCCCATCTATGTTTACGACCGCCCCTATGCCGCAGGCATCGTGCTCACGCCGGATTTCGTAAAGTCCCTGGTCTTTTTGTCTCATTATTTTCTTATGCATTGTCTGTCTTGCAGTATGTTTACCGGCTCACTAATCCTTCTCGCACAATTGAAGAATGCACATTTTATTATACGTCCGATGAGATTGTAAATCTTCTCTATTCTGGTAATATCGGCCATAAGTGATGTTGATATTACTACCAGAATATCTTATGCTGGTTTGCATAAAAATGGGGTGAGGCCCGACTCGTTTGGCCGACCGAAGGCCGGTTACATGAGCGGGCCTCACCCGCAACCCAATGCCCACTGCACGACCATTCGTGCAGCTTCGCCCAAATTAAATACAACAAACCACGATTGTTTTACGCATCGTAATACAGATGGAACTCATGCGGATGCGGTCTCAATGCTACCTCATCCAGTTCCTTTTCCCGTTTCCACTGAATCCACGTCTCGATAAGGTCGTCTGTGAATACATCGCCTTCGGTCAGGAATTTGTGGTCGCTTTCGAGTGCGGCACATGCTTCCGCCAGCGAGCCGGGTGCCTTTTTGGTCTTTGCCAGCTCTGCTTTGGAAAGCTCATATACGTCAACGTCCATTGGCTTACCCGGGTCGAGTTTGCGTTTGATGCCGTCGTTGGCTGCCATAAGCATCGCGGCGAAAGTGAGATAGCCGTTGCAGCTCGGGTCCGGACAGCGGAACTCAACGCGTTTTGCCTTCGGATTCGGTGAATACATCGGGATACGGCAGGCGGCTGACCTGTTGCGTGCCGACATACAAAGATTTACCGGCGCCTCAAAACCAGGAACAAGCCGGCGATATGAGTTTGTCGTCGGCGCCGCAAATGCCAGGATGGCTGGTGCGTGATGGATAAGCCCGGCAATCGCGTGCAAAGCCATGTCTGAGAGACCTGCATAACCCTTTCCGGCGAACAGGTTGACGCCCTTCTTCCAGAGTGAGAAGTGCGTGTGCATGCCGGAGCCATTGTCCAGGAATATCGGCTTGGGCATAAACGTTGCCGTTTTGCCGTGTCTCTTGGCCACGTTCTTGACGATGTATTTATACCACATAAGCTTGTCGGCCTGCTCGACTAACGGTGCGTAAAGCATATCTATTTCGGCCTGACCGCCGGTGGCGACTTCGTGATGGTGCTTCTCAATGACGATACCGACCTTCTGCATTTCCTCGACCATCTCGGTTCTGATATCCTGCTGTGTGTCGGTCGGGCTTACAGGGAAATAACCGCCCTTGTATGACGGTTTGTATCCGAGGTTTGGTTCCTCGAAACGGGCCGTGTTCCAGGACCCTTCCGATGAATCGATTGAATACATACCGGTGTGCTGGTTCTGCTCATAGCGGACTTCGTCGAAGATGAAAAATTCCGGCTCAGGTCCGTAATAAGCTGTATCCGCCAACCCGGTGCTTTTCGCGAAATCAGCCGCTTTTTTGGCAATATTACGCGGGTCGCGATTATATTCTTCGCGTGTCATCGGATCGACTACATCCGCGAGAACGCTCACTGTCGGTTTAGCGAAAAACGAGTCCATTACCACGGTGCTCAGGTCCGGGACCGCCATCATATCCGACTGGTGAATTGGTTTCCAGCCGCGGATTGATGAGCCGTCGAAACCAAGACCTTCCTCTAATGACTTTGCGTCGAGGAACTCAATTGGGAAGGTGCAGTGCTGCCAGGTGCCAAGAAGGTCGACGAACTTCAAGTCCGCCATATTGGCATTGTTCTTTTTTGCGAAATCAAAAAATTCTTTTGGAGTCATTTGTCCACCTCTCTAATAAAATTGGGTTGCTAATATTTTTTCCGCTACGAGCGGATTGTTTTTTATCCTATTGCCAGATTTCCTTTTTCACCCGTTCTGATGCGAATACATTCGGGCAGGTCAAGCACGAATATCTTGCCGTCGCCGATTTGCCCTGTTCTTGCGCCGTCAATGACCGCTTTTATCGTCGGCTCGACAAACGCTTCGTTTACCGCTATCTCAATTTTAACCTTTCTCAGCAAGCTGCCCTGCTCCTTGTGGCCTCGGTAAACTTCTGCTATACCTTTTTGTCTGCCCCGGCCTACGACGTTCGATACTGTTACTAAGTGAATTTCTTTTTCCTCTAATCTTTTAAGCACTTCGTCCAGTCGGTCCGGCTGAATCACAGCAATTATATACTTCATTTGCCTCGTCCTTTCTCGCTTAATCGATTAAAGTATAGGCGGCCTCTCGATGTTGTGTCAAGTCTAGGCCGACACGTTCTTCATGTTCACTTACTCTCAGTTTGATTACTACGTCCACAAACTTCAGAAGCACAAAACCAATTACGAAGGAGTAAACCACCGTGAAAAGCACGACCTTTAATTGAATCCATAATTGTGCCGGGTTGCCGTAAAATAAACCATCAGCCCCGTCTGGATTGATTGTTTTTGTGGCCCACAGCCCCGTTGCGATTACGCCCCATATTCCGCCGATTCCGTGAACGCCAAAGGCGTCCAATGAGTCGTCGTAACCGAGTTTGGTTTTGAGGCAGGTTACTACCAGCCACGGAAATATTCCGGCCCCTATACCAATACAGATTGCTCCTATGGGCGTGACATATCCCGATGCCGGCGTTACAGCCGCCAGACCCGCCACCGCGCCGGTAATCATTCCCAGGGTCGTGGGTTTTTTATACCTAAGCCAGTCAAGCACGGACCACGTTACGCCCGCGACTGCGCCTGCTATATGCGTAACGGCAAAAGCGTTGCCCGCGAGTCCCGATGCCTTCAGTGCGCTGCCGGCGTTAAACCCAAACCATCCGAACCAAAGCAGGCCCGCGCCCAGCGCCGCAAACGGCAGATTGTGCGGCGGCGAGATACCATTTGGATAACCCTGTCGCCTTCCCAGTACCAGGGCCGCCGCTAAAGCCGTCATACCTGCGTTAATGTGAACCACAGCACCGCCGGCAAAATCGAGCGCGCCCATATTTTTAAGGAAACCGTCGTTGCCCCAGAGCCAGTGCGTAACCGGGGCGTACACGATTGTTGCCCACAGCAGGATGAAAATCACAAACGCCGAGAATTTCATTCTTTCCGCGAATGCCCCGATGATTAACGCGGGCGTTATCACTGCGAACATCATCTGGAACATCATAAACACTTCGTGCGGGATAGTTGGTGCATAAGCGGCATTTGGCGTCATACCGACGCCATTAAGAAAAGACCAGTCCAGCCCGCCTATTATGCCGTGCTTGTCCGGCCCGAACGACAAGCTGTATCCGCATACGACCCATTGGATACTTATTATGCACAGGGCCATGAAGCACTGCATCAGGACCGACAGCATATTCTTGCGTCGGACAA
The DNA here is from genome assembly GCA_049516395.1 of Sedimentisphaerales bacterium. Lineage (GTDB taxonomy): Bacteria > Planctomycetota > Phycisphaerae > Sedimentisphaerales > Anaerobacaceae > Fen-1362. The sequence continues at coordinate 24,829 of JBEKTD010000004.1, forward strand.
GTCCGCCGTAGAAAAACGCCAGGCCCGGTGTCATAAGCATTACAAGCGCCGCGCTTATCAATACCCATGCCGTATCACCTGTGTCGATTGTCGAATTTTGACTTGTCAAAGAACCAGCTTGAACTAATTGCTGTGTTTCACAAATCCCTGTCCCGGCGGTCAATAAAACAACCACCGCTATAGCCAGAGTTAATCTCATCTCTGTGCTCCTTGGCTGTCGCCTGGAACTAACTTTCTTTGTGTTTACATAAAACGGCTGTACCGCATAACATTCGCAAATCCTGTGCCAGTATGCCTCTTATGTGGCCGTTTTAATGTAACACTTTGTCTATGCTAAAGTTACGTTCAATAAACGCCTGAAGCGAACAGAGAAATAATCTACATTATTGTATATCTTTCAAAAAATTTTTACGTTTTTGTTGTTTTTCATGTTAAAATGGGGGCCCTGTCAGCCGTGCACAGAGCCCGCCATAAACGGGACTATTATGTTAGTCCCGTTGTCGCAAACCCTGTTAACCGATAGCTTCGTTGCCCTTTTCGTCCGTTCTAATGCGGATACATTCGGGCAGGTCGAGTACGAATATCTTGCCGTCGCCGATTTGGCCTGTTCTTGCGCCGTCAATGATTGCTTTTACCGCCGGCTCGACAAACGCCTCGTTCACCGCTGTCTCAATTTTAACTTTTCTCAGCAAGCTACCCTGTTCCTTGTGGCCCCGGTAAACTTCGGCTATGCCTTTTTGCCTGCCTCGGCCCACAACGTTCGATACCGTGACCAGGTGAATCTCTTTTTCCTCTAATCTTTTCAGCACTTCATCAAGTCGGTCCGGCTGAATTACTGCGATTATATATTTCATTGGTTTATTCCTTTCTCGTCTAATCAATAATGGTATATGCGGCTTCGCGGTGTTGCGTTAAGTCCAGACCGACACGTTCCTCATGTTCACTAACTCGCAATTTCATTACTATATCCACAGCTTTAAGCAGCACTATTCCAACAACAAAAGAATAAACTGCTGTAACAAGCACGGCTTTGACTTGTATCAGGAATTGAGCGGGATTTCCGTAGAGCAGACCGTCGGCTCCTGTGGGATTTACCGTTTTTGTGGCAAAGATACCGGTTGCTATCGCTCCCCACATACCACCGACGCCGTGGACGCCGAAGGCATCGAGCGTATCGTCATAGCCAAGCAGGTTTTTGAAATACGTCACGGCAAACCATGGAATTACTCCGGCGCCTATACCAATCCAAATTGCGCCCATTGGCGTGACATATCCCGATGCGGGAGTTATTGCTACCAGGCCGGCTACTGCACCGGTAATCAGACCAAGCGTCGTGGGCTTTTTGTGTTTGAGCCAGTCAAGAATTGCCCAGGACACACCTGCTGCCGCAGTGGCAACATGGGTCGCCGTAAATGCGCTGACTGCCAGACCACCAGCTCCCAATGCGCTGCCCGCATTGAAGCCGAACCAGCCAAACCACAGCAACGCCGCTCCCAGCACTGCAAAGGGCAGGTTATGAGGCGGAGATATACCATTTGGATATCCCTGTCTGCGCCCAAGCATCAACGCAGCAGCCAGAGCCGTCATACCTGCGTTGATATGAACTACTGTTCCACCCGCAAAATCAAGCGCGCCCCAGTTTTTTATAAATCCTCCTACTCCCCATACCCAGTGTGCCACCGGGTCGTAAACGACGGTCGCCCATAACAGCATAAAAACACACAGTGCCGAGAATTTCATCCGTTCCGCGAACGCGCCGATAATCAACGCCGGCGTTATCACGGCGAACATCATTTGGAATATCATAAATAGTTGGTGCGGAATTGTCGGTGCGTAATCGGCGTTTGGAGCAAGTCCCACGTTCTTCAGGAAAGACCAGTCAAGTCCGCCTATAAGTGAACGGTGGTCGGGGCCAAAAGACAAGCTGTAACCGAAGAGCACCCATTGCAAACTAATCAGGCACAGAATCATCATACATTGCATCAGCACGGAGAGCATATTTTTGCGTCTAACCAGGCCGCCATAGAAAAACGCCAGTCCTGGCGTCATAAGCATTACAAGTGCAGTGCTTATGAGTACCCACGAGGTGTCTCCCGTGTCAACTTTCGGCGCCGCAGCCGCAACTGCCGCAGCCGGCGTCGCATCCGACGCGGGCGCTGCGGTATCACAAAATGCGGTTCCCGCACTCAGCAAGATGAGTATTGTTGAAACAAGTATTTTTTTCACGGCTTTATACTCCTTAAACAATTGATAATTAGTTGTCCACCAATACGGCTGTCTATAGTATTCTTCGCAAACCCTGTGCCAGGATGCTTTATTGATGGCTGTTTTTACATAAGACCTTGTAAAAGCCGTGGTTACGCTTGCTGAAAGTATTAAATTGCCAAAGAGCACAATTACATTTTTGTATATCTAACTTGCTATTTTTACATTTATGTCATTTTTGGCGTTTAAAGTATGGGCTCCGCCAGCCGTGGAACAGAGCCCATTTATACCAGGACGGTCCTTATGGGGTCCTGTTATTTTATCGCGGAATCGCCGCGTTCTCCCGTGCGAATTCTTACGGCATCATCAACAGGGGAAATGAATATCTTACCGTCTCCGACCTTGCCGGTAAAAGCGGTCTCCTGTATGGCCTTGACAATTTTCTCGGCGTCGCTGTCTTTGACCACCACTTCAATCCTTGCCTTGGTCATTAGTCCGACTTTATAAGTTTTGCCACGGACCTCCTGTTGGAGGCCTTTTTGTTTACCGTGCCCTTCGATTTCCGTAATCATAAGGCCCGGATAGTCAACTTTTTCCAGGACGGCACATATATCAGCGACCTTAGCGTGTCGAACAATAGCTTCAATCCTCTTCATTTTTATGTTCCTTTCTTAATGGCTCTATACAAAAACCTTTAGTATTCAGAGCGGTATCAATCTTTGCTAAATCGCAGACACGCCTTTTTCCCCGGTTCGAATTCGCATTGCTTCAGACGCGTCCATCACAAAGATTTTCCCATCGCCTGCTTCGCCGGTATATAAAACTTCTCTTATTATTTTCATTACGTATGGGACATCCCACTTTTTGACTAATATATCAACCCTGTCTTTCGGAACAAAATACGTCATATCTATGTCGGAGTCCTCATTATCCGTATCTATATGACCTCTTTGTCTGCCAAAACCTTTGACTTTAGTTACTGTCATTCCCATAAGAAGCTCTTCGTCTTTAAGGACCTCGGCCAGGATGTGAAGCCGTTCAGGACGGATGACAACCGATATCATCTTCAAGTCGTAGGTTTTGCTCACTGTGCCGACGGCGACATACAAAAAGCTCGCAATGGCCCAGGCGCCGCACATATAGAAGCAAATCTTTGCCTCCATTTTCGAATCGGCGTTGCCGATGGCATACAGGTAAATTATCGCCGCCAGCATAATGACGTTTGCAATCACCCCGAGGACTGGAATAAGCCCGTGTTTCAGGAGTTTGAAGTCGGCCCTCTTTTTGAAAGCTACAATTGTCCATACACAGGTCAAGCCATAGAGGACAAAGGTGCCGAAGTTCGAGGCGAGCGTAATTCCCGTAAGACCGACTACCGAGCGGACTCCTATGGCGGCGATTATGCAGGAGACAATTACCAGCGTCCACAAAGCCGTATGAGGGGTGCCGTGTTTGCTTATAAAGCTGAGGTATTTCGGTAATTCAAGGTCTTCTCCCATACCGCAGGTTACGCGGACGGCTGTGTTCATGCAGCTTAAAGTCGTGCCTATTACGGCGATTGCCACGGTTACGGCCATAGTAATCATCAGACCGAAACCGAGACCGTGAAACAAACTGTTGCCGAGGATTTGCGCGAGGTCTCCGATAGGAGCGCCCGAGCCGGCGGCGGCAGCCATTCCGGTTACTGCTGCTGTTTGTCCGGCAGCGGTAAACGTCAGCTTTTCATTTATCATATAACCTGCGCCGAAATACTCCAGCAGATACGCAAACAATCCCTGAATTACCAAAGACAGGATAATGGCCTTTGGAATCGTTCTTTTAGGGTCTTTTACCTCAGCGGCCAGGGCTGTGCAGCTTTCGAAACCGACCAGTATCAAAATAGCGAGGGTCGATTGAATCAGGACGCCGTTAAGCGTATGTGGACGGATGACGTCCCAGGCGCCGCTGAAAGACCATGCTGTTGCCCCCTGGGGATTCGACCAGCGGTAATAAATAGCCAGAGCGGTGAAAACAACCAGGGTAACGAGCTGTATGATGTTAATCCAGATTGCGGTTATCGTTGAGCCGGTTACGCCGCGATATGCTATGTATCCAGTGACAAAAGCAAATACCGTGGCAATTATCACCAGCGCCTCTGTTCCCAGCGTATTTCCGCTGAACGCCGTGTAAAGATAACCAATCAGGTTGGCCATCATAGCCACCATAACGCCGGGATATACCCAGTAGAAAAGGTGGGCGGCCCACCCGGTAACTATCTTTGACATACGGGCCAGGGAGGTAGGCGTTCCTCTTTTCAGGTTCTGGCTGTCAAGAAACGCTTTCTCCGCGAAATAGGTAACGCTTGCAAAACCCGCCTCTGGATATATCTTGGCAAGCTCCGAGTAGGAAATCGCTGTAAGAAAACAAAGGGCCAATGCAACCACTATTCCCGACCAGATATCGCTTGCAACCGAAGCCCCGCTTGGGGAAGTGGCGGCAGCTTGGAGTTGATATGTAATCCACAGGAACGCTCCCGGGGCAATCAGCGCCATAGCATTTGCGGTGGCGCCAAACAAGCCCAGTGTGGCTTTTACCTGGGGTTCGGCTATTTTACCGGCCCCAGCGTTCACAGCAACCGCACCAGTTTCGATCCTATTTTCAATCGTTATGCTTGTAGACATAATTTGTTTCTCCTTTACTAAACACTACGGATAGCCAATATTTAAAACACGTCGGCAATTTCCACGAATCGCATTTTTGCCTTTAATAATTAATTCTGTTTTATTCCGTCTTAAAACGAAGTTGATATTCCTAATCCTGCCCAGAAGTTGTCGCTCTTGTTCGTGGCTTCCCGTATCGAGTTGCCGAGCATTGTCGAGTAGTTGAGGCTTGGTTTAATCGTCCAGGATCCGACGGTAACAGGTAATCCCGCGGAAAGCGTAAGGTCATTTGACTGGCCGCTGTTTACGCCGAAGTAGCCCCTGTCATAAGCCGCGTTGGCCCAGCCGTAGCTTGCGCCTAACACTAAACTGCATGTGCACATTTCGCTGAACGAATAAATCTTGTCGAATGTCTGACTGATACTGTACTGGAAATAACTGCCATGTATTGACTGAACGTCGCGATACCATTTGAACGACGGCGTTAAGGGAACGGTGGTCAGGCTGAAGCCGCCGTAAATTTCAGTTGTCGGGTTAAGCTGAGTATTCGGGAACTGATAGTAAATTGTGCCAACCGAACCGCTTAACCAATCAATACCCGGAATCGTATTGGTGTAATCGAGTGTCAAGTCGTATTCACTGAACTCCCCGGCGTTGTCGGGGGCGGTCTTCGATTTGTTCGTCATATCGATATTGCCCCAGATTGAGCCGGTGAACCCATAAGCGCTTGCGGAGACGGCCGGCTGCAGCACGCTGCTGTTATCGACGTTCTGGCCTCGCCAGATATACTTGCTGTAGTAATCTGTCGAAAACCCAAATGTAACAACCTTGTCTTCGGCTGCCGCTGTTCCCGCCACAAATACAATCAACGCGAGTCCCAATACAACACTACTAGTTCTTAACGGCTTCACTTGCTTCTCCTTTCAAAACAACTTTCAATGTGTTTGTTCGTTTTTTCGCACAGTGAGCTTGGGGCCGCACATCAGATAAGCAATGACTGTGCCAGAAGCAGGAAGAGTCGATAGCATATTACATAACTCTTTTGCAGGGCTGTTGTTACGATGTTTTGGTTGCGTAGTCCAGTAAAGAGGTGGTTTATACAAAAATGTAAACGTGCCTAATATCAACTACAAAAATGTAGTCAAATGACGCATCAGGAAAGTAGTTTCGGGTAAATGGCGTATGTCTTGATTTTGTAGCCGAGGATTCGTTCGGTGATACCAAGCTCTTGGGCAGCTTTTCTCTGCTGGCCGCCGGTTTTTTTCAGTGCGTCGATGATAAGCTCTCGCTCTTTGTTGGCGATTATTTCGGCCAAAGAATGCCCGGCGACTTGCTCGCTCTTTTTTATCATTTGAAGTGATGGTGGCAGATGTTCGGAGCGTATTACATCTCCATCGCAGAGCAGCACCGCCCTCTCGATGCAATTTTCCAACTCCCTGATATTGCCCGGCCAGTGATAGCTCGTCAGCATTTCTATTGCGGGCGTTGAAATACGGGTTATGTTCTTTTTGTTTTCAGCAGCGTATTTTTCGAGGAAATGGTCCGCCAACTGCATTATATCGTCTTTGCGTTCTCTTAAAGGCGGCAGGTAAATCGGGAAAACATTTACCCGGTAATACAAGTCCTCGCGGAAGACGCCTTCTTTAATCTGCTGTTCGAGGTTTTTGTTTGTGGCGACGATTATCCGGACATTTGATTTGATTGTTTCGTTGCCGCCAAGCCGCTCGAATTCCTTGAATTGAATCACCCGCAATAATTTGACCTGCAGATTGATGGGAAAATCGCCTATTTCATCTAAGAATATAGTGCCGCCGTGTGCCCTTTCGAATCTGCCTGTTTTGAGTTCCGTTGCGCCTGTAAAAGCTCCTTTTTCGTGCCCGAACAATTCGCTTTCGAGCAGTGTTTCCGGCAGGGCGGTGCAGTTGACTTTTATAAAGGGTTTTTCTGCCCTTGGGCTGTTATAGTGAATGGCGTGGGCTACGAGGTCCTTGCCCGTGCCGCTCTCGCCTCGAATCAGAACGGTCGCGTTGCTGTCGGCCACCTGTTCGATGAGCCGATATACCTGCTGCATCGCGTTGGATTGTCCCACCATATTATGAACGCGGAATCGCGTCTTTAATTCTTGTTTAAGCCGGACGTTTTCGTCGCGGAGCTGTCTTTGTTCGGATTCCACCAGCTTGTTCAGCTTTACCGCCTGGGCAATCATAGTGGAAATGATATTGAGCAGCCGGATGTGGCTTTCGAAGTCATTGTTTTTTTCGGTCTGGCGGTCCACGCTGAGTGCGCCGATGGTCTTGCCTTCGAGCTTGATGGGGACACAGAAAAACGTTATCGGCCTGCCTTTTGTTGTGTTCCTTGCGCCGGTTTTATGGACGAAACGGGGGTCTTTAGATATATCAGGCACAATGATTTCTTTGCCGGTCTGGACAACTGTCCCGGTGATGCCCTCTCCCATTTTATAGATGCCCATTTTTTTCGATTTTTCGCTCAGGCCGTGGGCTATCTCGATGTTTATGGTTTCGGTGTCTGGGTTCAGCAGGGTGATTGTTCCTCGCTGCAGTTTCAGGTAAGTGTCCAGTGACTGCAGAATCGAGCGCAGCGTCTGCTGCAGGTCCAATGATTCCGCAAGACCTTTTGCTATGTCGCTTAAAAGCTGCACTTCCTTTGCTGGATTGGCTTTCATTTTTGATTCCTAAACAATAACGGCCATTGTCAAATATGATAACAAGATTGTAGGCGATATGCAATAATCTACATTTTGGTATTTTGGCAGTTTTGCGGGGCGTGATTTTGCTTAAAAGTCACAGGTTAGCTGCGTAAATGTATGGTTGTCGGGCAGGGGGCTGTTTTTTGTGAGTTCGTATCGATAGCCGGCGATAAACAGCCAACCCTTTGTCGTAAAAAGAGTTATGTCTGATTGAACCCGGTCGATTGTCGGCTGTGGAAACACCTGAAATGTTCGAGGATGTCCGATTTTGTACTCGACAGTTTCAGCTCGCTATTTGTTCTCCTCCGCATAACAAAGATGTAGTGCGCATGCATACCTTACCGTCAAGCTTGGGATAAATCGTCAGCAGTTATTGCCGGATGGAATTTATGGGAGGGAAAGGGATGTAGCAGAAGTTCAGGGAGGAAAACTATAGCTGGGCTGAAGTGATTGTCCGACCTGTTTTCGCATTGTAAATGAAGGTACCCCTCGAGCGAGTGGCAATGTACACAAAACCATCATTAACGGCAAAAATAGCTTCTACCTTGCCGTTTACCTCGAGTTGGGCTGCTCCGAACCGCAAAAGGCTGTCGTGCATGTCAGTTCCAAGTTTCAGAATCTGCTCATCAGACAATCCTACCCGCCGCATCATCAGCACAACATCATCGGCACTCAAGGTAATTGTGTTCTTGTTATTTAACGGTGTGATACGAAGCTTTGAAGAATATGAATCAGTTGACGCACAACCCTCTATGCACAAAGCTAATATCAGAATGAGCCAAGTACATTTTACAGAGATGGCTTTTAACACGTATTCCATGTTATATCTTCCAACATATTCCCATTAACAAATAGGTTCGACAACGCCACACTTGGGTGTTAAAGTGGGCAATCTACACAAGATAGGATACACAAAGCGGGTCAGTTTTGCAAGGGAAATCGGGTTAGGGTGTCATTGAAAGGCACAACGGCTAATGCTGAAGCTTTTTGAGTCCTATAATATCCGTTTTTAACGACTAATTGGCCGTTTTGATTGGTGTAAGATTGAAACTGCCTGGCGAGGTCACGCAACATTTTTTCAGAACAACAAGTTGGGTAAATGCGGTGTCCAAGAGACAAGCATTAAAATCGACAGCACTTTAGTGGAGCTGGGAAAGGGGCGGGGATACTTAATAGGTTGGTGGTCTGGTGTTAGACTTTTGGCGATACTCATTTTTACACCTTCCAGTTTTTTATCCTATTTGTCGTCGCCGGGAACAGATAAGCTCTTTTCGAGGTCCTTTTTAAAATCATTGTTTACTGGCTGCTTCTTGCTCTTGCTGGAAGGTGGCTGCGCCTGCTCTTTCTTTGCAGGCGACGGTTGTTGTACAGAATCAGGTACCAGATGTGCTGTAACAAACACGGCAACTTCCTCGGTCGACCCTTGTTTGTTTTTATTATTAAACAATCCTCCCAATACAGGGATACTGCTAAGTCCTGGAGTGCTCTTATCAGTTGTATATTCTTGGCTTTTTTTCAGTCCTGCTACAGAAACTGTACCACCATCTTGGATTCGCATAGTGTTACTAACGATTCGCCGGGAAACAACGGGATAATTATCTGAACTGCGCAGCAGGATATCACTGACCTCGATGGCCAAGTCAAGTGTAATATCACCATTTTTGCCGATGTGCGGCGTGATACCAAGGATGGTACCATACTCAATTTTTTGCAGTTGGGGAGTATAATAGAAAGAAACGCTTTGCGAAACAGTTGGCATTAATGAATAGTATTCTTCGGTAGTAATCTTGATTTCAGCTTTTTTGCCATCCTGAGCCAACACCTGAGGACTGGACATAATGGTCGCACTTCCATTTTGCTCAAGAAGATTCAAGTTCAATTGCAATGCGTTGGTAAACGTTTTATCTGTTGTATATCCCATCTGGATACCCCACGGCCATTTGCCGTTGCCGCCAGGAAGAGTAGAATTGGAAAAAGCTCCAGCTTCAATCTGTGGCCAGCCCCACTCAACGCCCAGATTTAGCAAATTGTTCCTGTCCATCACAACAATACGCGCATCCAACATAACATGGCGTGGTGGGCGATCTATTAGTTCCAAGTCCGATTCTATACGATTTATCAAAATCTGAGGCGCAGTAATAACAACTGTGCTGGTGGTAGCATCGGCCTGGACATATTTTCCAAAAGCAGGAGACAAAAGCTTTATCGCCTCTTCAGCTCTAAGGTAGTTCGTTTTTACGAAATTAGTTTTACTTGAAGCGGGAAACGTTGCCTCTTTAGGGTCTGGCGAACTAACCAGATAGTAATCCGGTGTTTTCTTTACCACGTAGCCGGTACCGGCCAGAACTATTTCCAAGGCCTTATCAAGCGGCACATCCTTGAGTTCACAGGTTATTAAACCAGCGACGGTCTGGTCGGCGATAATAATAACACCTGTTTGCGATGAGATGTCCTGAAGTACCTGCCTGATGTCAGTATCGATAAAAACGTTGCTAATAAGCTTTGTCTGCGATTTCGGTTGCGGTTTGGCAGTTTCTGACTCAGCAGCATTTGCCGGCTGAACGGTCTCTGGCTTAGGAGTAGGAGTTTCCGGCTGAACGGCTTCCGGGCTGACAGCCTCTACCGGCGGCTGGGCGGTTTCTGGCTCAGCAGCTTTTGTTGGCGGAGCGGCCTCTGGTGCGGCAGCTTCTGGTTTAGCAGCTTTCTGTTCCGTGGCCTTATGTTCAGTTTCTTTTTCCGGGTTGTCCTCGTTGATATTTGAAGTAACATTAGTATATGCCTTGTTAGGCGGGTCGAACACATAACCTTCTTTTGTCGGCGTGACTGTGCCGTTCCAGCCATAAGGTACCGTAACAGAATAGTGGCCTTTGGCATCGGTGACACCAGAACCACCACCATTGTCTGCCGACATTGATACACCTTCAATGACCTCACCATCGATGGTTACTGTACCGGAGATGGTAAGAGTAATTAGTGCCCCAGTGTAGCTTTGATTGCTTTGGTCGCTGGTAATCTTGGTGTAAGTCCTGTTGGCTGGTTCGAAGGTATAACCCTCCTTTGTTGGGATAACTATGCCGCTGGAACCATAGTCAACGGTAGCAGTATATTTACCGCCTTCGCTGGTAACAGGATTGCCAGGCAGACCTTTCATTACTACGCCGTCCATGCCGGTTGAACCGGAAACGGTAAAGGTCCTCAGCTTCGCGCTGTAATCCTGACTTTTCTGGTTTGTGGTAACAGGGTCGTATTTTTTATTAGCCGGTTCAAATATATACCCTTCTTTTGCTGGGGTAGTTGTTCCGCTCCAGCCATAGTTGACTGTTACGCTGTAATCACCTTTGTCATCGGTAACAGGGTTGCCGGGCAGGCCGTTCATCGCCACGCCGCTTTGGCCTGTTGTACCGGAAATGGTAAGAGTAATTAGCGCCGCAGTATAGCTCTGATTGCCCTGGTCGCTGGTAATCTTAGCGTAAGTCCTGCTGGCCGGTTCAAAAGTATAACCTTCTTTTGCCGGGGTAATTGTGCCGCTGAAACCATAGTCAACAGCAGCTGTGTATTTGCCGCCTTCGCTGGTAACAGGATTACCAGGCAGACCTTTCATTACTACGCCATCTATACCTGTTGTGCCGGAAATAGTAAAGGTCTTTAATTTCCACTTGTAGTCCTGATTTGTCTGATTTGCGGCAACAGGGTCATATTTTTTATTAGCTGGCTGGAAGGTGTAACCTTCTTTCGTTGGCGTAACTGTGCCGCTCCAGCCATAGTTGACAGTAGTGGTGTACTTACCGTTTTCATCGGTAACCGGATTACCCGGCAGGCCGTTCATCACCACGCCTTTTACATCTGCCGTACCGGAAATGGTAAAAGTAATTAGTTTCGCACTATAGCCTTGGTTGGTCTGATTACCCGTAACTTTATCATAGGTCTTACTAACTGGCTCGAAAGTATAGCCCTCTTTTGCCGGGGTAACTGTACCGCTGAAACCATAATCAACAGTAGCAGTGTATTTACCGCCTTCACTGGTAACAGGATTGCCCGGTAAACCATTTATTACTACGCCATCTATGCCTGTTGTGCCGGTAATGGTAAAGGTCTTCAGTTTCGCGCTATAGTCCTGATTTGTCTGATTTGTGGTAACAGGGTCATATTTTTTATCAGCCGGCTGGAAGGCGTAACCTTCTTTTGTCGGTGTAACTGTGCCTTTCCAGCCATACTCGACGGTAGCAGTATACTTACCGTTTTCATCGGTAACCGGCATACCCGGCAGGCCGTTCATCGTTATACCGCCTGTACCTGTTGTACCGGAAATAGTAAGAGTAATTAGCGCCGCAGTATAGCTCTGATTCCCCTGATTGCTGGTAACCTTAGCATAGGTCCTGTTAACCGGCTCGAAAGCGTAACCTTCTTTTGTCGGTGTAACTGTACCGCTGAAACCGTAGTCAACAGTGGCGGTGTATAAACCGCCCCCTTTGGTAACAGGGTTACCTGGCAGGCCATTCATTACTACGCCGTCCACACCTATTGTACCGGAAATGGTAAAGGTTATTTTACTTGCTTTGTAAGCGCCCAGGCACAAGGTGCCGGACAGAATAATACAGAGGGTTACGCCTGCCGTTAAAATTTTAGCTCTATTCTTTAACATAGTTGACTCCTTTGTCTGTACCGATGGTACTGGTACACAACCCATCATCCAATTTCTTATAAGAACTCCCGCCATTTTTAATAGCTTTCAAGTTAACCATAATAGCATTTTTTCAATCGTCTAAATTTATCAGTGACTGTATCAGTTTCTTCTTTTTTTTGTCGCTTGTTCCATTCTTATTTTGCTGCTTCTTCTTTAGGTCCAATAATTTCTACAATTTTCACGCCATTTTCGTTGGAGACCTGAATAGTTATTGCCTGGGTCGTTTGCTTGTTTGTTCCTTCATCGGTGGTATATTCCAACATTGCTTCCAGACGGTATGCCCCGGGAGGAACCGCTGCAAGGTCAATAAGTCCCGAGAAGTTTCTAACCTCCAGCGGCAGCATCAAGTCCGTTTCGCCGGCCAGTGCCGTCGTTCTGGCAATCCTGCCGTCAGCAGTCATAAGTGTGGCTGAGCATCTGGGTGTGATGTGGACATTTCCTGTATTACCAAACCTGGTGGTAATTGCATACCTGGAGGCCTCCTCATGGGCAATACTCAGCTTAATCGGCTGTATCGCAGGTTCGAGCTTGACTCTCTTGTTTTGAACGTTGAGCATGGCTGTTGTCGTACCGGCGCTCTGGCCGTCCGGATATCTGCCTTGCAGATAGAGAACTGCGTAGTAACTGGCATGTAATTCATTGGCCTGCGGCGCCTTTACATTGATGCGTATCTTCTGCTGCTTGCCGGCAGGCAGTGTAAAATTATCCGGCATCATTTGCACCCAGTCGGCGCAGGCCAAATCTTCACCCTTCAGCTCGCCGTAGGCAATACCCTTAAGCTTAGGTGGTATTACTGCTCCGGCTCGAACCGTAATTGCACTATCCGAGGGGTTCTGCACGTTCAGAACCGCCGAACGTGTCGCCCCCGGTACAATGGTAACAGACACGCTTTCCGGCTCCAGTTTAAGTGCCGCGTTGGCCGTGACTGCCTTAGCATTTGGGTCGCCGGCAAAATCTATTTCCTTCTCAATCGGTTTTATCCGTCGGCCGTCAACGTAAAGATTGCCCTTTAATTTATATTTTCCCGGCGGAAGAGATTTTCCAACGTCATCTTTTAACTTTAAGCTTACCCCGGGCAGAATACCTACCTCTTCGTGTTCTACCTCCGTAATATCACGCCAGTGACCGTTCAGGAAACTCTGGACCTTTGCACTGCTTTTCAGCCGGGAGTAGGTGCTGCCTTCGTTTGCAATACCCACCAGCAGAATCGATGTTGCCGGTTTTTCTTCAATCTGTGGCCTGGATTCCATTCCGATATCGGTCAGGTTTATTTTCTGACGCACCGTACGGCCCTGCATCTCGAAGAGAACAGGAATCAGGATTCGGGCGATTACGGGAATCCCTTGTGTGATGTTTAGAGCAGGCCTTGTCTGTACGCACAGGCCTGCATAGTAAAATCCGCCCACACCGGCTCGAGGTGCTATCTTCAACTTTACCGTTTTAACACCCAGCGGGTCGATTCTAACGCTGTCAGCGCTCAGTTTTATCCACTCACGACAGGAACGCGGATTTGACGTAATAGTATTGGGCTCGGCGTTGGGCTCAGTGTTGCGACCCGTATCGATAACCGCCCAGTAAGCATCCTCTGTTTGACCCAGCTCGACTAATTTCAAATCAAGTGTCATAAACCTTTTGTCGTCAAGGTTGCGAATCTCGATGGTTTCCTCTGCCGTCCGCCCGGCACGAGCTGCAAGCTCTACCTTCATTGGTCTGACCGTAAACTCCATATTTTTCGCGGACACCTGCGTCGCCAAAATAAAAAGGCACGCAAAAATACAGATAACCCAGACCATACGGCTGGATAATGCTTTGTTAGATTGGTTTGCCATTTTCACTCTTTTCTTTTTTTACCGTTTAGTTCTCAAACCCTTATGCATTTGCTCTATGCGTTCTCACACTTGCTCATTGGTTCGGCGGTATCGGAAAGCTACTTTACCAAATAGTTTCCCATTTCCTCCTGAATGAAGTATTACACCGTCTCCAAAAATGTTCTTTACTGAATAAACTGTATATTATCGGGCAATCCGATGACCCGGTCAGGCAGCTTTGTGTGTAAGATTACTGTTTCAGTTTTTTCGGACCTTCTTTTGGTGTGAGTAAGTCAGGATTGAACATCTAAAATTCGGATTCGGGCTATATAAAAAAAAGCGGGAAGGGGCAGAAAAAATCTGCCCCTTCCCGGTAAAAACCTCTCCAAAGCTATTCGGACTTCTGCGATTACCTTGTGTGTTTGTCTGATACACGACAGTAATTGCAGCCCGCCTTTCGCCCTAAAGTCAACAACTTTACATAGTACTCATGGTCAGTGTGAGTGTTGCGTCTTGGGCAAATGCAGGACTAAAAGCAATCGCAGTCATGTTAACATTAGTAACTTTCACGAACACGTTAAATGGAGTGCCAGAAGCAAGAGGGCCGTTATTATATGCGTGAATATAAATCGAGGAGTTGAAACCCTGGGCGTCAGGATCACCTTGTAACTTGCACGTCCAGTTGCCCCCACTCCATGAACCCACAGGTGTAATTGACGCTCCAAGCTGGTAACTAACTAAGTTCGTACCTATTCTGAAGGTACCAAAGTCGAGACCACTGGATGCGCCCATTCCTGTCGCGTCTATTGCTGTTACCGTCACATTGATTGGTCCAGGAGCAACAACCGTACCCATCTGCATAAGCTTCAAATTCACAGCACACGAGTTGCTAGCCAAGACCCCCGCCATTGCCGGGGCTGCCATCAAAGCAACTACTGCAATAATTAGTAACTTCTTCATTTTCTGTTTCCTTTCACTAAGCTTCGCTCCATAATCGGACGATATGGCCGTCAGGAGCTAACAATATTCTGTTGGTCAGGCACTCGTTAACTAAGTGCCTGCACCCTAATTATAGCGGGCACAGCTTGCTTCAGCGACTGAGGTGGGTTTGCCCGCCGCTTTTAATCCCGCCACAGCCGAAGCCAAATCCTATGTTTTTCTCACCCTCCGAAGAAGGCCAACTTCTTTGGGTTGATATTCACCACTTTTTGCCTTATCCTTACCTCCTCCTTTCCCGGCCGCTTCAATTCTTTTTGAGGCACTGGTTGGCCGATGTGCCTGTTTTTATCAGTTCAATTGATTTCGAGTTATCTTATTAACGCAGCAACTCCGCCGCGGAATTCCTCCAAATTAATGTCCCAGCATTACCGTAAGTATTAAGATTTCCCGTGTATATTCCAGCTATGTCATTAAAGCTGGTTTCTACGTTAATGTCAATATCCAACGTAAGATTAACATTAACATTTACACTCAGGTATGACTCCAGAGGTAATGGTTTCGCACAGACAGCCCCACCGGCCCCAAAACATAGCACAGAGGCCATTGCCGGAACCAAGAATAAATTTCTCCTTCTGCCTTTCACCACCACTCCTCTTTTCTGCTCTGAACACATAAATTCCCAATGCCACCGGCATAATATCTGGCAGTTAGTGCCCAGCACCTCCTTGTTATGGGACCATAACATTTTGTAGTATACCAACGCTCATACGGAGTGTCAACACCCATATTGCCCAAATTACCTATTTTTTTTATTCCTCCTAAGTTGTATCCAATTGAAGTTTAGAACTTGCGCTGTAACCCTTTTGATTGCAAGTGGTTATATCAGAAGCTGTTGTTGTTGGTATAATGCTTCAATATCGTGGGAAAATCAGATTTCGGGCGGAAAACGAGTTATCTCTGCTGTGTAGAGCAATTATGTACGGCAGATAAGTGGGAAATACGTGGGGCTGTTGAAAAAGTCAAGATTGCTCCATTGCTTTGCTTCTCACAAGGACAAAAGGTGCGTTTTTATGTCATTGCGAGCGGAGCGAAGCGATCTACAATAATATGTGTCCATTTTTTCAACACCCTCAATACGTTACAGGTCTTCACGGAAGATGCCTTCTTTTATCTGCTGTTCGAGTTTATCTGCTGTTCGAGGTTTTTGTTTGTGGCGACTATAATCCGAACATTTGTTTTGATTGTTTCAACGCCGCTGGGTCGCTCGAATTCCAATGATTCCGCAAACCATTTTGCTGTGTCGCTTAAAAGCTGCACTTCTTTCGCGGGATTGGTTTTCATTTTTGCTTCCTAAACAAACGGCTGTCGGCGAATATAGTTACAAGATTGTAAGCAATATGCAATAAACTGCGTTTTGGTATTTTTATTGTTTTGCAGGACGTGATTTTGCTTAAAAGTTACAGGTCATCGGCATAAAATGATTGTCGGGCAAGGTGGGGCTCGAATTTCTAAATGTCCCAAAGAGTGTAATCTTAAGAAGTAAAGAAGAGGGCTTCTATGTTAATTTAGGAAAACTGCAAACAAGGAAAAAATTTCTTTTATTTTTCATTTTAATTGTTGACACGCGTTATCAGTACTATTATACATACTTTTTAGTTTGGTAGTTTTGTTGATGAGGTTCCCTTGATTATGTTGGTGTTCGGAATATTCAAGGTTCGAGCCAACAGGGGCTTGTTTATTATCGACTTTGAAGAAAGGTTCATTTTTGAGTGAGCTAATCTCCGGGGCGAATCGAAAAGGTTTGACGGCATTTAGATTGTGCTAAAACTGGTGTGCTTGGTTGTCACTATCGAATGGGAATTTGGAGAGGTGCCCTGTAAATGGCGAAACGCTGTAGAATGGAGTCGAGAGTGAGAGAACAGCGAGGCATAATGGAGTGGTTTTCGTGCGATGTAACCGCGCGGGGGGTAAAATCTGTTATAAATCTGACTATCGAGGTATCTCCCTGTTCTGAATTTGTTTAGGATTTGCGTGAAAAATCCAAAAGTTTATATTTGGGTATATTTTTTTGAGAGGAAAAGATTATGATGAATGGAAGGGAAGGAAAAACGGTGAAGATGTCATATTGTGGGAGGCGATTTTGGATAGTAACAGCCATGCTGGCCTTTTGCCTGGCCCTATTCTGCTCCAATGCCCTGGCATTGTACAACATCACTGCCACCGGCAGTTCAGATGTTTATGGTCTTTCCTCAGACAAGGATCTAATCCAGCCCGGCACTCAGTTTGGTACTGTTACCGCCACAGCCGATAATGATTATGCTTATGGTCTCTACGACAGCAACAGCATTTGTTCTATCATAATCTACAACGGGATCATCCCCAGCGGTATTATCAGCGGCACGACTCTGTCAGGGAACAATGCCGCTGGTATGTACAGCGATGGTTCTATCATGATTCTCCCGCTCTCCCCCGGCAGTAACTATATTAACGGCACGATTACCGCCACGGCTAACTATGGAAACAGGGCCTATGGCTTGTACGCCGATGGTGTGATCCTCGTCGGCGATATTGGTGGGACGATTGGCGCCAGGGCGGACTATAGCGGGGCCTATGGTTTATACAGCAGAGAAAGCGATGTAAACGTCGGCGCGATAAATGGGACGATTTACGCTAACGCGGGCGAATATGGTGCGCATGGCATGTATGCGTACAATAATTTAGCGATTAATGGTAATATTGGCAGTGATGCCAATATTAACGCCACGGCTGCATATAGCGGTGCTTATGGTTTATACGCCAAGCATGGTGATATAAGCGTCGCAGGCAATATTGATGGTACGATTACGGCCACGGCGACCACCGGTTCAGATGCCTATGGTCTATACGCCAAGCATGGCGATATAAACATAGTAGGCACTATTAATGGGACGATTACCGCTACGGCGACCACCGGTTCCAATGCCTATGGTTTGTACGCCAAGCATGGCGATATAAGCGTCGGCAATATTGATGGCATGATTACCGCCACGGCCGGGGGTAGCGGGGCCTATGGTTTGTACGCCGATGGCAATGTTACTACCGGTGCGATTAGTGGGACGATTACCGCCACGGCGACCACCGGTTCAGATGCCTATGGTTTGGCTGGCGACGTCAATGTCAACACCGGCGATATTACCGGGAAGATTACCGCCACGGCGACCACCGGTAAGGATGCCTATGGCATATATGCCGGCACGGATTTGACAGTGGGCAATATTGGCAACGACGCCAATATTTCCGCCCAGGCAGGGCATAACGGTGCCTACGGTTTGTACAGCGGAAACAACCTCTCCGTCGGCGATATTAATGGAGCGATTCACGCCACAGCCGGGCATAACGGTGCCTACGGTTTGTACAGTGATGATGGCTCAGTCACCACCGGTGCGATTAATGGCACAATCACTGCTGATGCGGGCTATCATGGTGCATATGGCATATATGCCTATGGGGCTTTAACGGTGAATGGCGCCATTGGCAACGATGCTGTTATCAGCACTACGGCCGGCGATGACTATAGCGGAGCCCATGCTTTGTATAGCGAGTACGGCGATATTATAATCAACGGCGATGTTAATGGGACGATTACCGCCACAGCCGGTGCAAATGCCAATGGTTTGGAAAGCTCCAGCGGTTCGATAAACATTAACGGCGCGATTAACGGCACAATTACCGCCACGGCGACCACCGGTTCAGGTGCTTATGGTTTGTACGCTGATGGCAATATCAACACCGGCGCGGTTACCGGCACGATTACCGCCACGGCGACCACCGGTTCAGATGCCTATGGTTTGTACGCTGGTGGCAATATAAACGTCGGCGATATTAACGGCACGATTACCGCCACGGCTGGAACTGATAGGGCATTTGGTTTGTACAGCGATGGTTCGATAACCACCGGTGTAATTAATGGCACAATCACCGCTAATGCCGATGGTATTGCGATTTTAGGCGGCGCCTATGGTTTGTACGCTGATGGCAATATCAACACCGGCGCGATAAATGGGACGATTACCGCTACGACCGGGGACCACGATGCCTATGGCATGTATGCCGGCAATAATTTGACAGTGGGTGATATTAGCAGCTCTGCCGATGTTAACGCTGTGGCCGGGACAAATTGGGCTTATGGTTTGTACAGCGACGGCGATATGACCATTGGTAATATTAATGGGACGATTACCGCCACGGCGACCGACGGGAATAATGCCTCTGGTCTGTATAGCGACGGCGATATGATCGTTGGTAATATTAATGGTACAATTACCGCAACGGCCGGGATATATGATGCCGAAGGTCTGTATAGCTACGGCGATATGACTATTGGTGATATTAATGGGGCGATTACCGCCACGGCCGGGACAAACTGGGCCTCTGGTCTGTATAGCGACGGCAATATGACCACTGGTAATATTAAGACCACTGGTAATATTAATGGGACTATTACCGCCACGGCGACCGACGGGAATTTTGCCTATGGTCTGTATAGTGACAGCGGTATGATTGTTGGCAATATTGGCAACAACGCTACGATTACCGCCACGGCCGGGATAAATGATGCCATTGGTCTGTATAGTTTCGGCAATATGACCATAAGTGATATTAATGGGACGATTTCCGCCACGGCGGGTAATTCAGATGCTTATGGTTTGTATAGCTATGGCAATATGACCATTGGTAATATTAATGGTACGATTACAGCCACGGCGACCACCGGCGACAGGGCCTATGGTTTGTACGCCGATGGCAATCTCACTACTGGAGCGATTAACGGTAATATTACCGCCACAGCGACCGGTGGCTCTTACGCCGTTGGTTTGTACAGTTCGAACGGCTCAATATACACCGGCGCAATTAGCGGAGACATTAACGCCACGGCTGGAGTGGACCATGCTTATGGTCTGTACAGCGCGGGCGGCGATATCAAAACTGGCGATATTACCGGGAAGATTACCGCCACGGCCTTGGATGCCGGAGCCGTTGGTTTATACGCTACGAACGGCTCGATAGAAACCGGCGCTATTACCGGCACGATTACCGCTACGACCAACTACTGTGCATATGGCCTGTGGTCCAGTGGGGATATGAACGTTGACAGTATTGGCGGCACCGGCACTATTACCGCAACGGCCCAGTCACTTGATGCCATTGGTTTGTACAGCGGTGGTGTGCTCACCATTGGCGAGATTGATGGAACGATTACCGCAGATGTGAACGGCGGTAGCACTTCCCTTGGTGCCTATGGTTTGAAAGCAGCTGACTCTATAAACACCGGTGCGATTAACGGCACGATTACCGCAATTAATGGTGGTTCAGGTGAAGGGGCCTATGGATTGTACGCCGATAGCAATATTACTACCGGTGCGATTAATGGCACGATTACCGCTACGGCGGGTGCTAAGGATGCCTATGGTTTGTATGCTGGCAATCTTTTGACGGTTGCCAGTATTGGCAGCGATGCCCGTATTACAGCCACAGCCGGCACAAACGGGGCCTATGGTTTGTATAGCGATGGCAATGTTATTACCGGGACGATTAACGGCACGATTGATGCCACGGCGAACCATTATGGTGCGTATGGCATATATGCTCATGATGATTTAACGGTAAAGGGTGATATTGGCGGCCCCGACGATATTAACGTTGTGGCTGGTTATAGCGGTGCCTATGGTTTGTATAGCAAGCGTGGTGATATAAACGTAGTCGGCGCTATTAACGGTACGATTACCGCCACGGCTGGGCAAAACGGGGCTTATGGTTTATACGCCAAGCATGGCGATATATACATCGGTGCGATTAATGGGACGATAGATGCCAACGCGACGACCGGTAACAATGCCTATGGCTTATACAGTAAGCATGGTTCAATCACCACCGGTGCGATTAGTGGAGACATTACAGCCACAGCCGGGCAGAATAATGCTGTTGCTTTGGGCAGTGGCGGCAGTAGCGGCACACTTACGACCGGCGCAATTAGCGGAACCATCAGCGCCCACGCCGGCGGCGATTACGCGTATGGCATTTTGTCATACGATCCTATGAATGTTACCATTGATGGCGGCTATGTCGGTGCCACTGTCGGCGAAACGGGAACGCATGTTGCTGCTATTCAGTCGGGAAGACTGTCAGGCGGTAGCCTGGAAGTACAAAACGCTGATGACATAGTTAATATAGCCGCTGGCTCCGTGATCGATGCAAATATTGACCTTGGCATGAATGGTACAGACCATGACGTTCTCACGCTGTATGGCAACTCTTGGAATAGCACTGTTCTCAACTATGATATCAACAACGTCGAGGATATAAACATTACAGGCGGAGTATGGCATGTCAACGGCAACATTATCAACAATGCCAATGGCACCAAGGTTTACGACGCAGGTGTCCTTAAAGGTACCGGCAATCTGGGCAATTTGTTTATAATGGATGGCGGCACCCTTAACCCCGGCAACAGTATCGGGACGATACACGTTAATAATTTGACGTTCAGTTCGGGCAGTACTTACCAGGTTGAGATAGATAATAGTGATAATGCCGATAAGGTTGATGTCTCCGGTATGGCTACGCTGGAGGAGGGTAGCAAGATAAGCGTTGTCGTTCTTGATGATTATGGACGTATTCGCACTCCGCATGAGTTCTTCGCGACTATTATTGATGCTCCTGCTCAGGGAGAAGGAGACCCCTGCTTAATCGGCGAGTTTGATACGCCAGTTATCGGCGGGAACTTATTCTTGAAGCTTACAGCTGACTACGATTATTCAAATGGAGATGTTATTCTGGACGTTGACAGGCTGAGCTATGCATACTACGCCAGGACAGGTAATGAGCGCTCTATCGGTCATGCGTTTGACCACATAGTTGCTCACGGCAGAGATACAGGCGATATGAACACGGTTCTTTCTGCGATTGAGAACCTGCCTGACGGCAAGGCGGCCAATAAGGCCTACGACCAGATGATGCCGCAGGATGTTCTCGGCCTGCCGGAAGTAGTAAGAAATATGATGAATCAGTTCAGTGAAGGCGTGTTTGACCATATCGGTTCCGTTCACAACAGCAGGCAATATGCGATGATGGGTGACAGCAGTAACCTCATGGCCAGCGCGAGCGATTCACCGGCAGCGACTCCTCAGGTTGACAAATGGATGCCATATGCCAAAGGATTCGGGACATGGGGCACCCATACCGGGGAAAGCGACATTTCCGGCTATAACTACAGTACCTATGGAATGATGGGCGGTTTGGATAAGATGATATCTGATAGTACTCTTCTTGGTTTCAGCATGGGCGGCGCCGCAACAAATGTTGACTACAAACAGGATAGTACGAATGCAGATATTAGTTCCATGCTTGTTTCGCTGTATGGGTCGTATTTCCAGGATAACTGGCATGTTGGCCTGAGCTTAGGGTACAGCCATAACTGGTATGACGCAAAAAGAAGTATTAATTTTGACTCCATTAACCGTGAGGCCAAATCAAGCTATCAAGGCAATGCGTATAACATCGCAACAGAATTTGGCAATAACTTTGGCGGCACGTCAATGCTCCTGGAACCGGTTGTTGGCCTTGGGTACACAGCAGTTCAGCAGGGCAGCTATAGGGAGAAAGGAGCAAATTCTCTGGATTTGCGTGTCGATTCCGAGACGACGGACGGCATTTACAGCAAACTTGGACTTAGGTGGGCCAAGGAATTCCGTTCCGAGCAGAATCCGGATATGGTATTTGTTCCAAAGGCAAATGTGTTCTGGATTCATGATTTTGCGGATGGCGCGACGTTTGACAGCGAGTTTGTTAACGGCGGCAGTTTCACAACAAAAAGCATGGACCCCGTTCGTGACTCGTATAATCTTGGCGCAGGGTTGAATGTCTTCTTAAGTAAGAGCACGCGGTTGTTTATCGATTACGGCTGGCAGGGGTCAAGCTCGCTCGATTCCAGCACATTACAAGCAGGAGCACAGTGGTCATTTTGATGTGACAAGCTGATGATATGGGATTGCATTGCTGCGGCATGTTATCCTGTTGAACAGAAGTAACCGGGGCCTGCACGCCTGATTGGGTGTGCAGGCCCCGAAAATTATATAGCCATATTAACCCAAAATCGTACCAACCATTATTTATTGTCTTTTCTGCTGTCTTCGCTTAATATGTGGTGATATAGACCTGTCTCAGAAAGGGTATGATGATATGAAGAAAGCTTTAGTTACAGGTATTACCGGCCAGGATGGCTCTTATATCACCGAGCTTCTCCTTAAAAAGGGCTACGAGGTCTGGGGTATCATCCGAAGAAGTTCGTCATTCCACACGGGCAGAATCGACCATTTGTATAAAGACCCCCACGAAAAACCAAACCTTCGCCTTGTTTACGGAGACCTTACCGATGGCGGCAACCTTTTCACTATTGTCAATGAGCTTCAGCCCGACGAAATTTATAACCTCGGCGCACAAAGCCATGTCAAGGTAAGCTTTGAAACGCCGGTTTACACTGTCAATACGGATGCTCTCGGGACACTCCGCCTTCTCGAAGCATTGCGTTTGATGAAAAATCCTCCCAGGTTCTACCAGGCGTCCAGCAGCGAAATGTATGGCAAGGTAGTCGAAACCCCACAAAGCGAGAAAACTCCCTTTTACCCCAGAAGTCCTTACGGTTGTGCCAAGGTATATAGTTTCTGGCAGACGGTCAACTACCGCGAAGCTTATGGCCTTTTCGCCTGCAACGGCGTTCTCTTCAATCACGAATCACCTCGTCGCGGCGAGACGTTTGTCACTCGCAAAATCACCCGTGCCGCTACCCGCATAAAACTCGGCCTTCAGGACAAGCTTTACCTCGGCAATCTCGACGCGAAACGCGACTGGGGCTATGCGGGAGATTACGTCGAGGCGATGTGGCTTATCCTCCAGCAGGATAAACCCGATGATTTCGTCATCGCTACTGGTGAAACCCATTCTGTCCGCGAGTTCGTCGAAGAGGTCTTCGGCTGTCTCGATATGGACTGGCATAAATACGTCGAGATTGACCCCGCGTATTTCAGGCCTGCCGAAGTGGACATGCTTCAGGGCGATGCGACAAAAGCAGCAAAAGTCCTCGGCTGGAAACCAAGGGTCTCTTTCAAAGAGCTTGCTAAAATGATGACCGAGGCCGATTTGAGAATTGCCAGGCAGGAAAAAATCATCGCGGAGCACGATGGAAAATAATGAGCGAATTCTTCAAAAACAAACGAATTGTTATTACTGGCGGCGCCGGGTTTCTTGGTAGTTATATCATTGAAGGTCTGCAGAAACGCGGCTGCAAAAATATCCTGATTCCCAAAATAGAGGACTATAATTTCGTCAATCTCCCGGATGTTATCCGGATGTATGATGATATGAAACCCGATATCGTAATCCACCTTGCCGCGGTAGTAGGGGGTATCGGCGTCAATCGTCAGCACCCCGGGAAATTCTTCTACGAAAACCTTATGATGGGCGTCCAGCTCATCGACCAGGCACGCCTTCGCAAAATCGAAAAATTCGTCGCCATCGGCACCGTTTGCTCGTATCCCAAATTTACCCCCGTTCCGTTTAAAGAAGACGATATCTGGAATGGCTACCCCGAAGAAACAAACGCTCCTTATGGCCTGGCCAAGAAAATGCTCCTCGTTCAGTCCCAGTCCTATCGTGCAGAATATGGTTTCAACAGCATATTTCTTGTTCCCGTCAATCTCTATGGCCCGCGGGACAATTTCAACCCTGCCAGTTCCCATGTTATTCCGGCTCTTATAAAGAAATGCGTTGATGCCATCGATGCGGGCGATGACCATATCGTCTGCTGGGGAACCGGAAAGGCCTCGCGTGAGTTCATTTACGTGAGCGATGCTGCGGAAGGTATTTTGCTTGCCGCTGAACGCTACAACGGCCCCGAACCCGTCAATATCGGTGCCGGTTTCGAAATAACAATCAAAGACCTTACCGAAAAAATTGTAAAACTAACCGGCTTCAAAGGCCAAATCCGCTGGGATTCCTCGAAACCGGATGGCCAGCCGCGACGCCGGCTCGACGTCTCGCGTGCCAAAAACCTTTTCGGCTTCGAGGCCCAAATGACTTTCGACGAAGGCCTCAAAAGAATCATCGACTGGTTCCGCGAAAACCGGCATCGCACGTGTTCTTAATAAACGCCAATTACACCAAAAGGCCTACCCTGGATTTTGCTTGGTTTTAGGCCTGTTTGACGATATAATATATGGGCAGCGAAAATGGGTTGCACCCATATTTAACCGTATTGATGAGGGTTTAACGATGAGAGGTTTGGTAATCGGCGTTTTGGCTCTTGCGATGTTTGGCGTTTGTTGGGCGGCGCCGACCCCGGCTGTTGTCCAGAAACCCGGCGACTGGACGCTCGATGTCCGTTTTGAAAACCCCCAGCAAATTACCCTTGAGGGCTCTGTCCCACAGCGTTACTGGTACACAATTCTTACCCTTACCAATAAGTCAGGTAAAGACGTCGATTTTTATCCCGCCGCCGAGCTTGTTACTGATACCCTTCAGGTTGTTCCTGCCATAAAGGGAACGTCCGCCGTTCTCTTTGATAAAATTAAAACTCGCCACCAGGGCAAATACCAGTTCCTTCAGCTTATGGAAAACGCCGGCAATAAAATCCTCCAGGGCCAGGACAACACCGTTGACGTCGCAATCTGCTGGCCTGATTTTGACCCCAATGCCAAGACCGTTAATATATTCATTACGGGCCTCAGCAACGAAACTGTCGCTCTTGACCATCCCACCGACAAGGACAAGGATGGCAATCCTGTAAAAGTTTACCTCCGCAAAACCCTTGGGCTGAACTACTCAATCGCCGGCGACCCCAAATTCCGTCCCGACCAGAAGCTCAAATTCGAAAACAAAACCTGGGTAATGCGCTGATTTGGCTGACCGCCTGTCCGCCGATTTCTCGAGGGGTTCGCCTGGAGATTAGGTTTTTTATTCCTGCTGGGGATTTGCCGCCTTCTGCATCAGCTCGTGAACCCACTCCTCGAAAAACACCGGGTACAGGTTCATCTTTTCGCTTCCCAGTTGTGCCCCGTTTTTGGATAAAAGTCCGCGCAGAAGGTCTTTGTGCCGGGGGAATTGTTCGCTGATACGTTTCAGATATAAAGCAGCGAGAGTTTTAAGCCGCTGTTTTTTAACCGCTTCATTTTGCTCGTTGGCTCTGAAGAACCGCCTTACCGAATCAACTGTTACGCCTGCCTCGGGGAAATAAGACGCCAGTCGTTGAGGCGGCTTGCTCGGCAGCATAAACTCTTCATCTATAGATGATTCCGTCTCTTCCGGCTCATAATGAATGAACGGGTCAAAGAAAAATACCGCCGGATTATAATCCACCCTCAGACGGGCAAGATAAGGCACAAAAACATCCGGCGATTTCCCCGGCTGGAATAAATTCAAAGGCCCATCCCCGATAAGCACCGTAAAACAGAACCGATTCAAATCTTTGCGGTTGTACCCGGCAATTTTGTTGTATGCCTGCTGAATCTTGGGCATCGTCGCTCTCCGCACGTCCATTATCAGCATACGCGCGTAAACCGTCCGGTCAACTATCGCCTCTATTTCTTCGAGCCGATGCTTCCAATCTGCTTGCTTGGGAACAACTAATTCGTAGAATCTCGTCTTGCTATCGTTATGCAGCCGGTCGTAAATGTCCCAGCCCAGGACCCTGTCCAAAGTCAGGATATGAATCCTTGGTTCTCGCTGCTGATAGCTCAATACATCGAATTCTTCGCCCATTTTTCGGCCGTTTCCTCAAACGGATAAATCCCGCTGTCTGATGGTTTGCCCCCGGGTTACAACTTCTTTATTATACTCAATTTATCCCTTAATTGCAAGCTGTTCTCGCCTGTTTTGAAGGCGGCTAAAGGCCTTTAATTAGATTTGACGCAGGGAGCGTATTGAGGTATTTTGCTCGTAATATCGAGGGGCTTTGATTGAGAAAAATATTTTTAAGGAGATTGTTATGAGAACGCAAATTTCATTAATTGCATTAACAGTTATTATCGGCATTGTTTGCGCAAACCAGCGTATTTTCGCTGAGGATACCGCCGTGCAAAAAGGAAAGGAGAAAGCTATGCCTGTTCAATTACAATGGTTTGGCCACGCCAGCTTCAAAATCTCAAGTGGCAACGATGTAATTTATATCGACCCATGGAAACTCAAAAGCGCCCCACACGATGCGACCATCATTCTCGTCAGCCACAGCCACTACGACCATTATTCCGCTGAAGATATCGCAAAGGTCTCCGGTATGACCACGAAACTTGTTGCTTCAGGGGATGTTATCCAAAAACAGGGAAAAGGCCAGGCGCTTAAACCCGGCCAGTCAATCGACGTCAATGGCATCAAAATTACCGGCGTTCCTGCCTACAACATAGTCAAAGAATTCCACCCAAGGTCCAATAACTGGCTCGGTTTCGTAATCGAAATCGCCGGTAAACGCATATATTACGCTGGCGATACAGACGCCACCGACGAAATGAAGGCCCTAAAAAATATCGACCTTGCCTTGTTGCCGGCAGGGGGCACATATACTATGAACGCCGCCGAGGCCGCCGATGCGACAAAACAATTCAAACCAAAGCAGGCAATACCTTATCACTGGGGTGATATTGTTGGCAGTCAGGCCGACGCCGACAATTTCAAAAAACTGGCTGGCTGTAAAGTTACCGTCCTCAAACCCGGTGAATCAATCGCAATCGATTGAATTGTCATAGTAATTCCTGCATAAACAGGAATCTATGTGTATTTAACCCCCGTTTACCTGGGTGTGGTCGGGGTAACCCTGATTTTCCCGTTCTAAATGCCTTACTTTGCCGGTAACTCGCCTTTTATGCTGTATAATTACGATTACTGGATAACTGATAACGACTTTGATTAAAAGACGAAAAACATATCCGGTTTGGCAAACGTAGATATTAATGAACGGGACGGCTGGGGGGAAACCAGCAACACCGTAAAAAGTCCGGGCTGCCTAGCTACCAAACCTCCCTTCAATGGCAGCTCGGCTTCTTTTTTATAAATCCTTTTAGCGTTTTGTTGTAATTACGCCTTATTTACGTTATGCACCGTGTGGCACCGAGGGCATTCCACCGTCGCTGCGGCATAATTCGGCGGTATTTTCAGCGTCATACCGCACGCGCATGTCAGGAAGATAAAACCGTTTACCTTCCGCATAATATCCCCCACCTGGCGAAGCTGCTTTTCTTTCTGTTCCTCCTTGGCTTCAGTGCTTGCTTCTCTAAGGGCTATATCTTCCTTCGTTAGCGCCGACGCCGGCATAACGGTTTTGCTTTTCGTAACATTTACAAATGCGTCCGAATAATCCTTCAATGACGCCCCCTGCGACATATTCCGCAAAATCCGTATCCTTTCGGATGTAGGCGGGTGCGTGCTCGTCATGTCCGACAAGTTCCATTCTCCCATTTTCTTGAACGGGTTGACTATGAACATCGGCGCCGTAACCTTGTTGGCGGACGCCAGTTGCGGGGCGTGGTCGTTTGCGATTTTCTCCAACGCGTTCGCAAGCCCTTCCGGGTATCGTGTCAAGCGAGCCGACCCTGCGTCGGCTAAGTATTCCCGCCGCCTCGACAACGCGAAATACAATAACTGCGTTACAATTGGCGCCAAAATCGCCGCCACAATCGCGATTATAAGCAATATCGCCATTGCTCCGCCACCGCCTTTGCCCTCGCCGGACGAATATCTTCTCCTTGACCCTCCGCCGTACATCATCCCGCGCAGAAAAACCTGCGAAAGAAGAGCTACCGACCCCAGCATAACACCCGCCAGCGTTACGAACAAAATATCCCGGTGCAGGATATGGCTCATCTCGTGTCCAACGACTCCCTGCAGCTCATCGCGGTTGAGTTTCGCGAGTAACCCTGCTGTTACCGCAACAGATGCTGATTTGGGGTTGCGTCCTGTCGCGAATGCGTTTGGTGCCGGGTCGTTAATTATATAAACCTTGGGCATAGGCAGTCCAGACGCAATCGACATTTCTTCGACTACGTTAAACAACTGCGGATTAACGTCGTGCGTAACAGGCACAGCGTTGCTTGCCGCGAGCATAATCTGGTCGCCCGACGAAAAGCTGATTAGCGTAAGTATCACCCAGATTCCCGTTGCTATCATCAGGCCGAGCATCCCGCCGTCAGGCCCATTGATTGCCATCCCGATAACCGCCCCCAGCCCGACTAAGCACACCGCCATCAGGACTAAGAGAATTATCGAATTCCTCTTATTTATCCGTATCAGTTCCCACATAACTATGTCATTTCAAGCGACCCCGCCCGGTGCTGGGCGGGGGAGTTAAACTAAAAACTCAACAACACTTAACACGGAGCGAAGCGACGGGCCCGCTTCGAAAACTAAAAACTAACTTTCGGCACTTCACGTTCCGCTGCTTCTGAAACCTCGAAGAAATCCCGCTTGGTAAAGCTGAATACGCCCGCCACGATATTCGACGGGAACATCTGTATCCTGTTGTTGAAGAACATCGTCTGGTCGTTATACGCCTGCCTGGCGAATGCAATCTTGTTCTCCGTGCTCGAAAGCTCTTCCTGTAACGCCAGGAAGTTCTGGTTTGCCTTCAGGTCGGGATAATTTTCGACAACCAGCATAAATTTGCTAAGAGCGTCGCCCAGCGCACCTTCCGCCTTTGCCGACTCCGCGACCGTCTTTGCCCCCATTGCCTGTGCCCGTGCGTTTGTTACCGCTTCGAATGTTCCTCGCTCGTGCTGCATATAACCTCTCGCTGTTTCCACGAGGTTGGGAATCAGGTCATGACGCCGCTTCAACTGCACGTCAATCTGCGACCACGCGTTGTCAACCTGGTTGCGAAGCCCCACAAAAACGTTGTAAGTTCCGATTACATACAGTATCACCAGCAGCAATACCGCCGCAATCACCAGTAAAACAATCAGTGCAATCATTCCTATACCCATTTTTCTTCTCCTTCAATAATCGCTTTATCTTTTCCCTTCCCGCGGGTTTGAGATTGCCTCAAACTTCAATACAGAGACAGATTATAAAGCAAAACAGGGACTTGTCAACCGTGAGCATGGATATCTGCCATATAGCCGCCGGTATCGATTTGTTGTTTATTCGTAGCCGTATCGTTTTATGAACCAGCTCTTAACAACCTGCACCAGGCATAAATAGGCCAGCACTATGAGCGTCAACGCTATGAAATATGATGGAGGCGGCTCAACAAAACCAAGGTATTTGCCAAGCGGAAGAAACGGCAGCACAAGGGCAATACTAACGATATAAATCGAAGTGAAAAGCATAAACTGACTGGGTTTGCTTTCAATAAAAGGCACCTTTCCCGTGCGAATGACATGAATGACCAGCGTCTGGGTGCACAGGGATTCCAAAAACCAGCCCGTCTGGAACAACGGCGCCGACGCGTGAAAAATAAACCACAAAACACCGAAAGTAATAAAGTCAAAGATTGAGCTGACGGGACCGATGAAAATCATAAATTTTTTGATATAAGCCACGTTCCACGGCCGGGATTTGAGAAGATATTCTTCGTCGATGCCGTCCGAAGGAATGGCAATCTGGGACATGTCGTAAAGAAAATTATTGAGAAGAATCTGAATTGGCAGCATCGGCAGAAAAGGCAGAAACAAGCTTGCCCCCGTCATACTGAACATATTGCCGAAGTTGGAGCTTGAGCCCATCTTGATGTATTTGATGATGTTGCCGAAGGTTTTTCGTCCCTCGATTACCCCGTCGATGAGAACCAGCAAACTTTTTTTCAGGAGGATGATATCAGCCGTTTCTTTGGCGATATCCACTGCGTTATCGACGGAAATGCCCACGTCGGCGGCCTTGAGAGCTGGCGCGTCGTTAATACCGTCGCCCAGATATCCCACGATATGTCCGTTTTTGTGCAGGGCATGAATCACTCTTTCTTTCTGCAGCGGGGAAAGCCGGGCAAACACGGTAGTGGTTTTAACCATTTCTCCCAGCGCAGCGTCATCTATCTTTTCCACCTGTTCGCCGGTCGCAAAACCCCTGATATTCAAACCAACTTCGCTGCAAATCTTTTTCGTAACAAGCTCGTTATCGCCGGTGAGAACCTTAAACTCGATACCGAGGTTATTCAAAGTTTCGATGGTCTTTTTTGCAGATGATTTCGGCGGGTCCAAAAAGGCAATATAACCTTTCAGAATGAGATTCTGTTCGTCGTCCTTGGTGTAAACATTTTTGGGTTGGTCAAAATTCTTGTATGCAACCGCAAGTACCCTGAAGCCCTCTGCGCTGAGGTCGTTGTACTCATTTTCCAGCTCGACAAGCACCAGTTTGGCCTCGTCCAAATCCAGTATTTCGCCGTCAAGCTCGAATTTGGTGCATCTTCTGTAAATCTCTTCCGGGGCGCCTTTGACAATAATCTGGTGTTTGCCGTCGGCCTCGACCACCACAGACATTACCTTGCGCGAAAAATCGAACGGCACCTCATCGACCTTTTTGTATTGCTTGACTAAAAGTTTCTCATAAGACAGTATTGCCCGGTCGAGAATGTTTTTAAGCCCCGTCTGGTAGAAACTGTTGATATATGCCATACGCAGGACGTCGTCGTCCTCTTTTCGCACCACGTCGCAATGTTTTTCCACTACAATCTTGTCGAGGGTCAGCGTCCCCGTCTTGTCGGTGCACAGCACGTCCATCGCACCGAAGTTCTGGGTCGCGTTGAGCCGTTTCACTATCACGTCCTTTTTCGACATTGCGATTGCCCCCTTGGAGAGGTTTATCGCTACCAGCATCGGGAGCATTTCGGGCGTCAGACCTACGGCAACGGACAACGAAAACAAAAGCGATTGGATGATATCGCCCTTCAAAAAGGCATTAATGGCGAAAATCACGAGGACCAGCACGACCATAACCCTTATCATCAGCCAGGTAAAGCTGCGAATACCTTTATCAAAGCTGCTCTCTACGGATATTGCTGCCAGGCGTTTGGACAACGCGCCGAACCTCGTTTCAAGCCCCGTTTTAGCGACAACCCCAATCGCCGTTCCGCTTATGACGCTTGAACCCATAAAAGCCATATTTGTTAAGTCGGAAGGAGAGCTGCTCTTGGGAGTCAGCGGCTCGGCGGTTTTTTCAACGGGAAATGATTCGCCCGTCAGAGATGCCTGATTGATAAACAGGTCCTTGCAGGAAATAATCCGCAGGTCCGCAGGAACCATATCACCCGCAAAAAGGTCGATGATGTCACCGGGAACAATCTCTCGTATCTTTACTTCCCTTGCCTTGCCGTTGCGAATCACCGTGGCCGTGGCCCTTACCATTTCGCTGAGCCGTTCCGCCTCTTTTCCCGCTCGATATTCTTGGATGAATGACAAAAATACGCTGATAAAAGCCATCAGTATCACCAGGATGGCGCTTATTTTTTCCCCGAAGAACAGCGAAAAGCCCGCGATAATCAGAAGAACCACCACCAGCGGGTTTAAAAACTTGGAGAAAATCTGAAAAATAACCGTCCGCTTTTTCTTCTTGGCTGGCTCGTTGTACCCGTATTCCTCAAGTCGTTTTATCGCCTCTTTTTCGGACAGCCCTTTGAGAGATGTATCGAAAAATTGCAGAACGGATTCCTGCGTGCAGCTCACAAAGTCAATATCTGGCGTTTTTTTATTGTTGTTTTGCATTCAAACGGCTCTATAAAACATTCATAAATTACTTCGCTCTCGCCGGACAAGCTGAACCATAACCACGCAAGTGTTCCCAAAAACACGGTTTTGTCCTGAGCTTTTTGTTTGCAGCTTGCCCGCTCGGCAAGAATCGCTGCATTTTAAGACGAAAACCTGCGACAGGGCAACCCTTTTTCTTCGGAATAAAAAAAATAATTTACCTTGGTGAAATCCCCGCGTGAAATCAGGCGACTGTCTCGATGGTGGCGCAAAAAGCGGTAACCCCTTCTCGCTGCTCTTTTTCCTTAACTCAAAACTAAAAACTATCTTTGATGGCCAAACATATCCGCCAGCACTTTTTTTATCTTGTTGCCCTCATCGAGCTTTGCCCTGGCAATGATGCCGTTCAGCTCGCCCCTGTCAAACCACAGCCCGTCTCCCTTGGCGCACCTGTCTATCAGCAGCGTCGGCTTTTCGTGCCCCACGTCAATTTTTTCCATCTTTTTGTCGCATATCGGGCATCGCCTTGCCTTTTCCCTGCTGTTCCTGTCTTTGGTAAATGAGTGGATAAGCTTCTTCGCCTTCCCCTTGTCATCCAGAAGCATTTCGAGCTCGCCGGCGTCTAACCACACCCCTTTGCAGCTCGTGCAGTAGTCAATCTCCACCTTCGCCAGTTCCAGCGTTATCATCGCACTTTTACATACCGGACAATCCATAATTACACTCCCATCAATAGCATTATTTATTAAACAGATTACCACCTTTTTTGTTATTGCGAAAGCAGGAATCCGGAAATTAATCCCCTTAACTTGACATATCAACGGTGTAAACGTATACTCAAAACTGTAGTATCGGTTAACCGAAATGTTACAAGGTTAGGAAGGATGCCTCGAAAAGTGGTTGTCCTTTAGGTTGATATGGAGTATTTGGCCGTATGACCACAAATTTTTCTGACCCGCCTGTGCGGCCACAGAGGGTGTCTTTGTTTCGTTTTGGCGTCTATGTCTCCTTTTTCCTCTCAGGCCTTACCTCGCTGCTTTTTGAGGTCATTTGGAGTTGTCAGTTCGTAACCGTCTTTGGC
Organism: Sedimentisphaerales bacterium; assembly: GCA_049516395.1. Lineage (GTDB taxonomy): Bacteria > Planctomycetota > Phycisphaerae > Sedimentisphaerales > Anaerobacaceae > Fen-1362. Next base: position 58,585 of record JBEKTD010000004.1, read on the forward strand.
AACAGCTCTTACGCCATTAGTATCGTTCTCTGCGCTTATATGACGGGTATCGGCCTCGGCGGACTTCTCGGTGGTCGGCTCGCAGACCGTCTTACCCGGCGAATCTTCGCCTTTGCCGTTGTTCAGGCGGTTATCGCTCTTTGCGCCCTGGCAATTCCGCCTATGCTCGACTGGATGAGATTGCTCGTTCCCACAATCTCTGTCTTGTCGCCTCATTCATTGTTGATTAGCACCCTCGCCCGATTCAGTTTATCTTTCGCCATCCTCGTAGTGCCCTGTTTCCTTATGGGCACAACCCTGCCTCTGCTCGTCCGGGCGGTTACAGATTCCGACAAAATTATCGGCTCTTCGTTAGGCCTCCTGTATTGCGTCAATACCCTTGGTGCCGCACTCGGCTGCCTGGCAGGGGGGTTCTGGCTCATAGGCACCTTTGGTCTGCAAGCGACTAACCTCTTCGCTGTCATTATTAACTTTGTGATTGCCGTCGCTGCCCTGGCGATTTCCAGGCATAAAGCCCCCGTTCCGGCTGCCGTCCCAAAACATCAAACACAAAGGCCCCAAGATTATCACGAGCCGCGGATATCCTCATCACTACTTTTAGCCATCGGGTTTCTCAATGGCCTGGCAGCGCTCGCCTGCGAGGTCTTCTGGATTCGATATATGTCATTTATGGTTAATTCGACTTATGTCTTCCCCACTATCCTCTGCATTTATCTCCTCGGTGCGGGACTGGGCTCCCTTGTATATGGCTTACTGGCGGGGCGAATACGTCGCCCGGTGCAAACGCTCGGCATAGTAGAGTTGTTGATGGCGATATTTGTTCCTGTTGCCTTCATTACAAGCGCCTTTGTTTTTATTAACGGCTCTCCGCCGACGCTCGACCAGAAAGGCATAGCGATGCTCGCTGTCTTTGTTCCCACTGTACTGATGGGTTTTGCTTTCCCGCTTTTATGCACCGTTTATGGCAGGGGCTTGCAAACACTCGGCAGCCGCACAGGCCTGCTCTTCGCCGTCAATACCATAGGAACCATCCTGGGAGCCCTTTTGCCGATGTTTCTCTTTATACCGTTCCTCGGCATACAATTGAGTTTGTTGCTCGTATCTGTGCTTTATGGCGCTATGGGTCTGGTTCTCCTGGTATTCACCTGCGTGAAGAATCGCCTCTCAATGCTCACTGTTACGTTGCCGGCAGCGGGCGTATATGCCGTCGCTTTATTCCTGTTTTTTACCGTCGTTCCATCTGACCTCTGTAAGCAGGTATTCCTCGCCACCGATTTTGATTTGGCTAAGCACACAGATATTCTCTTCTACCGCGAGGGCCGCACCGGAACCGCCGTCGTAACCCAGGACCGCATCAATAATTGCAGAACAGTTTATATCAACGGCGTATCTGAAGTCCCTCTCCTCTACCCCCATCTGCTATGCTTCAAAATGATTGGCGACCTCGCCCCAATGCTCCATCCCACCCCCGATGATGTCCTGATGATATGTTTTGGCGGAGGTGTGGCCGCCGGCGCTACCTCGGTTTTGCCCGATGTCAAATCGCTCACTATTGTTGACCTCGAACAAAGCGTCGTCAAAGCTGCATCGCTCCTCTCCCGGGAAAATAACAATCTCCTCCAAAACCCCAAAGCACACGTCGTCATAGATGACGGCCGCAATTACATAATGACCTCGCAGCGCAAATGGCCCGTCATTGTCTCCGATTCTACCCATCCCAAATCCGGCGACAGTTGGGTCCTCTACACTCAGGAATTTTACCGGCAGGTCCGCGACCACCTCACCGACGACGGCGTCTTCGTCGAGTGGGTCCCCATTCATAACTTGTCTCTCGACGAGTTCAAAATCATCGCACGAACATTCCAGTCCGTCTTTCCTCACGCCAGCTTGTGGGTCGTTCACGGCTTTGATGAGCAGGCAAAGTTGGGCTCTTATGTTCTTTTTGCCGCAACACCCCAATCTTTGAAAATAGACGTGGCCAAACTCCAGGCACGCCTCAGCGCCGAACCCGTCCGCCGCGACCTCGAACCCTACGGCCTTCATACTCCCGCCGGCTTTCTTGACACTTTCCTCTGTGCCGAGGATTCACTGCGGCGATGGACCGGTGCCGGCCCCGTCAATACCGATGACCTCCCCTTCACTCAGTATATGACGCGATATTCCAGGGGCCCGATGTTCCGTAACGCTGATCTCCTTGAACCAATGGAAGATATCTGGCCATTCCTTTTCAACACCGGCTCAGAAGAAGACGCAAAGCAGTTGCGAGATGTCCTTGCGCTCCGCGTTAATGTTAATCGTCTTGCCCTCACGGGCCACCTCGATAAGGCCTACTCCGTTCTCCCCGATGATATTCGTTATCGGCAAATGAAACGTCTCTACGAAAAAGGGCCCCAATACATCAATGTCCTCGTGGACCTCTTTAGCGATAATCCCAAAGTCCTCGGATTACTCGCGCTTCTCCGTATCTCAGGCCCCGACGGTTTCCAGGCCGTCGCACCTATATATCAGCGGATTTTGAAGCTCGACCCCAAAAATGTCAATGCTCTCAACTCGCTCGGCGCTATTTGTATAAACGCCAATCTTCTCCCACAGGCCGAAAACTACCTTCTTAACGCTGTGCGTCTCTCACCCGATTCTGTCACCGCTCGCTACAACCTCGGCCTTGCCCTTTACCGCCAGGGCCGCATGCAGGAAGCCCTCTCGCATATTCGTTTTTGTCTGAGCAAAGAGCCAAACAACCAGGCCGCCAAGAGTATGTTGGCATATATCGAGAATCCCCCCAAATCCGCTCCCCACGATAATAATTCCATCGAATCCGTCAGCCTCCCGTAGCGCAGCGAAGGGCCCGCTTCGGCAATCCTTTAATCTGCATCCCCCAACTCACAACTCAACACTAAAAACTCAAAACTGTCTTCTGTCTTCCGTCTTCTGTCTTCCGTCCTCTGTGTTCCCTGTGCTCTCTGTGGCTAAAAAAACCGTGTAATCTGTGAAATCTGTGGCTAAATTTTTCCCCTTGACGCTTTTCCCCCAACCCGTTAGCGTATATTAACTATTTGAAGGATTTCTTATGGTTGTTGACTGCCATACGCATATTCGAAGCGCAAGTATGCAGAATCTTGACGCCTCGGAACATCTCGCCGCAGCCGATGTGGTTGGTAAGTGCATTGTTTTAGCATCATGCCTGCCAAATGATGTTGTCGGGGGTGGTGAGCAGTCCCGTCAGGGACACCTTACGGTGGACAGTTCCTCCGAGCAAATCAACAAGCACTTGAGTCAGTACGTCGCTCGATACGAAAACAAAATGGTTGGCTTCGCCTTTATCGACCCTCTCACCGACGGCGTCGGCGTTAAAAACCTCAAGGCGTCCACCGAAAAACTCGGCCTCAAAGGCCTCGTCCTCTATTGCTCACAATCCGCATTTCATCCCGCCCACACCAGGGCGATGCAGCTTTACGAATCCGCCCAGGATTTGCACCTGCCCGTCTTTTTTCACAATACTTCCGTCGGCCAGGGGGGCATCCTCGAATATGCCTACCCATTCCTCCTCGACGAGGTTGCCCGCACCTTCCCGGAACTCAAAATCATCGTGGGCAATATGGGCTTCCCATTTTATGAACAAACCCTCTGCCTTGTTGCCAAACACAAAAACGTCTTCGCTGACCTCTCCGTAAAACCCGGCAACGTCTGGCAGATTTATAATGTCGTTGCCTCCGCTTATGAGCAGGGCGTGATGGATAAGCTCCTCTTCGGCAGCGCATACCCAGCCGCAAAGGCACAGGATTGTATGGAATCGCTTTTTGGCTTCAATAAGCTTTTGGCAGGCGCAGCTCTTCCTGTCGTCCCCCGCTCGGCCATCCAGAGTATTATCGAACGCGAAACCCTTAAACTCCTCGGCATTGAAAAATAGAACTTGGAACTATGGTTCATCATTTGTTCAAAAGAAAGTCGCTGGGGTTGCTGCATGAGGAAATGAAGGGTGACAATCGCCTCAGACGCGTCCTTGGCCCATGGTCGCTGACAAGTTTGGGGGTTGGCTGTATCATAGGTGCAGGCATATTTGTTATCACTGGCTACGTCGCTCATTTCAAAACCGGCCCCGCTCTGCTGCTCTCCTTCGTCGTGGCGGGGATGGCCTGTATATTTTCCGCGTTGTGTTACGCTGAATTTGCCTCGATGGCCCCGGTGGCCGGTTCTGCTTATACCTATGCCTATGCTACTCTCGGCGAATTACTCGCCTGGATAATCGGATGGGACCTTATCCTCGAATACACCGTGGCTTCGGCCTCCGTGGCCCACGGCTGGTCGAAATACTTTCAGAATTTTATCGGGATGTTTCATATCAAAGTTCCGTTAATCTTTTCCGGTGCCCCCTTCGACTACAATCCCTCTAATGGAATTTTTATGCAGACGGGAAGCTTCTTCGACCTCCCGGCCCTCGTTATCGTCACCATCGTTACTATCGTCCTGGTAATTGGCATACACGAAAGCTCTCGCTTTAATAACGTGATGGTGGCAATCAAGGTATCTGTGGTGGTTCTCGTCATTGTTGTAGGGGCGTTTTATGTTAAGGCCGCTAACTGGCATCCTTTCGCTCCGTTTGGATGGGCAGGATTGAGTATTTTCGGCAAGACCGTCTGGGGACAAACCGGCGCGGACGGCGCACCCGTTGGAATGCTCGCCGGCGCCGCAATGATTTTCTTCGCCTACATCGGGTTTGATTCAGTTTCGACTCACGCCGAAGAGGCGCGCAATCCTCAGCGTGATGTCCCCATCGGAATCATTACCTCGCTTATTATATGCACAGTGCTGTATATCCTTGTAACAATCGTGCTCACCGGAATGGTTCCCTACGACCAGATTGATACCGATGCCCCTGTCGCCGCGGCGTTCCAGCGCGTCGGCCTGCACTGGGGGCAGTTCATCATCTCCCTTGGCGCCGTCGCCGGTATCACTTCCGTTATGCTGGTGCTGATGCTCAGTCAGCCCCGCGTCCTTCTCGCTATGTCCCGGGATGGTTTGCTTCCTCCCTCGTTTTTCGCCGCCGTACATCCCCGCTTCCGCACTCCCTGGAAATCAACCATTCTTACAGGTATCGCGGTCGGCTCAATGGCTTCGCTTATCCCCCTCGGCATACTCGCCGAGCTGGTCAATATCGGCACTCTTCTTGCCTTTGTCATCGTCTGCACCGCTGTTCTCGTAATGCGCTATATAAATCCGCAGGCACATCGCCCGTTCCGTTGTCCGTTCGTGCCGGTAATTCCCCTGTTGGGCGTATTGTTTTGCCTCGTTTTGATGTTCTCTCTTCCCTCTGCCAACTGGCTCCGATTGTTTATCTGGATGTCCATAGGCGTTATTATTTATTTCCTGTATGGCCGCCATCACAGCGTCTTGGCTCGCCACCGCGCCGCTGAGCGCCTTACCCGCAAAGACAGCGACGGCCGGCAGGATTAAGCTCTTGTCTATAATAAAACAGCCGATGTTCAAGGAACGCCGGCTGTTCATCCTAGTGAAAAACAGTTTTTCTAACTCTGATGCTCTTTATACACTACCAGTGCATGAAACCTCTATTGGGAATTTGCTTATTACAAGTTAGGCGATTGCTTAGGGGGCAATGCGAAAAATTTTCTTTATTATTTATTGAAAGCTCAAGGCAGATATGGATAGAATTAGGGAAATAATTAAAGATTGGAGGCAAATATGAATCGCAGAACATTTTTGAAAAGTGTGCCCGCCCTGACGCTGCTGGCCGCGGCAACGCCCAATTTAACTGAAGCCGTTAAAGAAAAATCCGATTCCTACAACGACGCAGTTACAAAGGCAATTCCCTCCCCAGACCTGCAGCCAATTGTGCTTTTACCTCCCCAAATGGATGGCGGAAAAAGCGTTCTTGCTGCCCTCAAAGAAAGGAAGACCACACGCGACATTCGCGATGAGAAGCTCTCGCCCCAGATGCTTTCTAATCTCCTCTGGGCTGCCTGGGGCGTCAATCGCAAGAGCGGGCCGTTTGGGCAGATTGGCAGGACCGCCGCGTCAGCAAGCAATTCTCAGGAAATCGACCTTTACGTCGTTTTGCCCGAAGGAACATACATCTACGATGCGGTTGCCCATCATCTTAATCCGGTCGTCGCGGGCGACCTGCGTCCAAAGGTCAGCGCCCACGGCCGCAGCGGCTCAATGACGATAGCCCCGGTAATTCTCATCTATGTCGTTGATATCGCCAAATACAGCAAATCCCGTCTTCAGGAGCCCGGCATGAGAGACGCGGAGATACAGAAATCTTATTACAACGTCGCGACGGGCCTCATCGCGGGAAATGTTTACTTGTTCGCCGCCTCGCAGGACCTGGCCGCGTGGTTCCACAACTGTAATAAGCCCGCGCTCGCCGCGGAATTGACACTCCGCCCCACGCAACGCGTTCTGTATGCCCAGACGGTCGGCTTGCCGGCCAAGAGTCCGGCGTAAGCGTTTTTTATTTTGCGGCCGGCCCGACAATCAGCAGTTCAAATGAGTCGGGCTCAAAGTTCCTTCGGCGTCCGCCTTGTTGCTGTTGCTCTCCCGGTACGGGCGGTTTGAGTTTCGCCGTAACAAGGTATATCCGGTGCGTTTTTGTGTCCAGCGCCATAGTGCGAGCCATCGGCGCAGTCGCCACGGTTTCGACGACCTTGAATTGGCCGGCCGGCTCCTCCTTTATCACCGTCAACGTCCCATCCATTCCATTGGAGCTGAACGCAAAACCTGTTTCGGGGTCGAAAGCCGCCGCGTCAGGACCTCTGCCGATAGCCGGCGTCGCGATGACCTTGCCGGTTGTGTAATCCGTTATCGCCATTTTGCCGTTCGAGCAGACCGAAAATAGCCGCTTGTTTTTGAGGTCAATGGTCAATCCGCTGGGTGATTCGCAGGGCGCAATCGACCAGCGGTTCGTAACGGTCAGCTTATTGGCGTCTATCACGGCGATTTCGTTTTTGTCCTCCATATTGACAAATACCTGCCCTTTCTCATCGGATTGCGCGAATTCCGGCTTTCCGCCCAAAGGTATGGTGCCGATATTGGTGTCTTTAACGGCGTCGATGACTGTGCTGTCTTTGCCGCCTGCATTGAATGTGAAGATGCGTTTTGTCGCCGGGTCGAATAAAATGGCGTCGGGCCTGTTGCCCACCTTAATCCTGGCGGTCTCTTTCAGCGTCGCCGTATCGAAAACCGTTACCGAGTTGTCGCCGCCGTTGCTTATGTAACCTTTATTAAGCCCGGTGGCGATTGCTATCCCGTGCACGCCGGGGGTGTTGTTTATGTCGCCGATTACTTTTTCTTTCTCCGTATCGAAAACAACGATGTGACTGGCGTGCGATATATAACATCGATTTGCCGCGCTATCGACGGCAAGATAATCCCAGCCGCCCTCGCCGCCTATTGGCACCCGCTTAATCAGCTTGTAACCTGACTCTTCGCCCGATGCGATGCCGCAAAATGCTGCCACGCAGACCATCGCCGTTATCGAAAACACGCTTTGCAAAACCGTTTTTTTCGTAACCATTTGTTTTTCTCCTTTTTTGCCCGATTTTTTGCCTGTTTTTTATCTCGCAATAATTGATTCTAACCCTACCTGTTCACATTTTTCAATAACCTTTTGCTTTAATTGGATGCGAAGACAGATTTAGCAACCCAAATCCGTGTCAAAAAAACTCTGTGGGAAAATAAAAAAGGCACGGTAAAATCCGTGCCTTTACTATACGCTGTCCGCTGATTTTTAGTTGAGGATTGAATCGCCATCGGCCTGTCCGCAGGGGACCAATCGCTTCATCTGTCGTTCATAAAGCATATTGTTCTGCTCGATGAGATGCGCGATGAGGCCGACCTGGCTGAGCATGATTTCGATGAGGCCCATATTTGCCATAGTGGATTCGGGACTGTAGTTGGGCAGGACAATCATTATGTAGCCGCAGTCGCTGCGCTCGGTGGCGAGGCCTGTTATGACCAAACTGAAGTCGTTGACGTTTGTGATTATTGGTTCTTCGCCGTCGTTGATTTTGGCGCAGAGTTCTTTGATGTAGCCGTCGGTTATGCCTAATTTTGTAAATCCTTCGGCGTTGCTCGGCCAGCAGTTGCCCTCTTTGCTGATAATTACCATCATTGCCCCTTCTTCAGGCAGCAAATCGAATATCTGGCGTGCAATCTGTTCGTTTAGGACGCAAGTATGCGAATATGATGAGCCGAACATATCCATTGCCGATAGCTCCTTTAATAAAGTTCCCCAATATCAGGAGCAACTTCGGCATTAGTTTAAGGCGACTTATGGATGGGCGATTATCAGTGCGATACCAGTATAAAAAATGCCCTGCTGATGATTGGTTGTGTTTTTATAGGACGGTAGAAATGCTCTCAGCCGAAGGCAGATTGAGTGTTGAACATTGGATATTCAATATTGGACATTCAATTCAGTCCTCTGCCTTTTATCTGTCCGCTGCACGCTATACGTTTTAATAGGAGATATTTGCCCTGAGCCAGTTCCACGGGAAGCGTTTGCCCGGACAGTCGGTAACGTGTCCGCCTGGAACCGAGCCGTGGCCAAAGACCCGGCTTTTGGGGATATGGTATCGCTGCTGGAGGAATCGAACTAATTTGGCGAGGGATTCCATTTGTCGGGAGGTTGGGGCGGAGTGGTCGAAGTCGCCGATTAAGCAGATTCCGATGCCTTCCTCGTTTGCCCAGTTTCCCGGCGTGCCGCCGCAGTGGGCGCCGGTCAATTGTCCTCTCCAGCGGTAGGTCGGCTCGACCTCGCCGTCGCCGCTGTTTGTGCCGTTGCCGATTACGAAATCGTAACCGACGCCGTTCCAGCCGTTGTTCTCGCGGTGCCATTTATCGATTATGGTCGCGTTGCCCTCTGTTGTTGCGGAATGGTGAATTATTATAGCTGACCAGGCCCTTTCCGTATGTGTCGGCATCCATCCGCCCGGAACTCCGGGCAGGGGCATAGTCGGTCTTGGCTGAGACGGCAATGTTTTTTTGGGCGGAACATATGTCGGCGGGGTGGGGGGAGTTTCATACACGATTTCCGGGCCTCGTTCCGGCTGGCCGCAACCGCTTAAGCTGAATATGAATACCCCTGAAAGAAGCCAAACTAATCGACGCATGTATATTATACCGTTTACGCCTTTCTAAAAAGATTAGAGACAGGATATTATCGGCTATTAGCGGCTTTTGCCTGCACTTTTAGGGTTGCGTTTTTCTCTGTATCTTATCATTCGTAAGCTGTTGCCTTTTTTGCTGTATTCGAGGACGTCCATAAACGACCTCATCAGGAGCATTCCTCTGCCAGCCGGCTTGTAGAGGTTGTCGCCGTAGCGCGGGTCGGGGATTACTTCCGGGTCGAAACCATCTCCCTCGTCGGTCATACATATTTCGACTTTATCCGGCTCAATCGAGAAATCGACCTTTACGGCCTTGCTCGGCTCCATTTTGTTGCCGTGCTTCACCGCGTTTGTAAAGGCCTCTTCGAGGGAAAGATGGATGGCAAAAATATCCTCTTCGCTGTAGTTGTTGGCCTGCAGGCCGGGCTGAATTTGATTAAAGACGTCGACCACAGCGGATGGTGTGCTCGCTACAACAACGGAGCGACTAATCGGCATATCTTTAACACCTGCTCATACGTATAAAACCACCCTTCAAACCTATGGTACTGTAAACAGCCCAAAATACCGACGATAGGCAGTTCCGCATGGCCGATACTCTACTGCTCTTTTGTGAAACTCTCGGCGGCCTCTGCCCTGTCAGGTAATATATCGAAAATTTTGGTCAGGCGTGTGATTTTGAAAATTTCGTAAATTCTCGGGCTTATATTGCAAAGACGAAGCTGGCCATCCTGTTCGTAAATCTTTTTGCTGACACGAATCAGGAGGCCCAAAACGGCTGAAGAGAGGAATTTGACATTTGCAAAATCAAGGATGAGATTTATTTTTTCGGACTGTTCAATAACCCCCATCAGCGACTGCTGAAGCTCGGCGATATCACGCTCTTCGAGGATTTTTTCGTCGGTGAAGGTTACTATGGTTGCCTTTTCGCCATATTCGACATTGACTCTTGGTTTTAATGACGCCATAACACAATCTCCATAAAACAACGGTTCCCACCCAAAAACTTAGGCCAGATGGGCAAAATAACAAATTTTGAGGAGCAAGGCAAAGGTTTTTCGGTTTTTTAATAGGCCACCCTCGCCGTTTTGCGAAGCAAAACGAGACGCTGGGGTCTCTGCTGCGCTCCGGGCAGGCAGGTCTGCCCCCTACGACAATTGCGGATTGCCGGATTCGTGGAAAATCAAAAAATTTCTTTGAAGAAATCTTTCATAGCGAGCCAGGAGCGCATATCGGCCAGTTTGTTATAGGCGGCTCCTTTGGAGGGGTCGCTGCCATTATCGGGGTTTGTAAAGCCGTGGACGGCGTTGGCGAAGATTATTAATTGCCAGTCAACTTTCGTATTACGCATCTGGGTCCAGAAGGCGGTAACCTGTTCCTGCGAAACATAAGGGTCATCAGCGCCGTGGCAAACGAGGACTTTGGCCTTGATATTGTTGGCGTCAGCGGGGTTCGGCGTATCGAGATTGCCGTGAAAACTGACGACGCCTTTGAGGTCGGCACCGCTGCGAGCCATTTCAAGGACGACGCCTCCGCCGAAACAATAGCCGATAGCGGCGATTTTGCCGGGGTCAACGAAGGGGTATTTTTTGACCTGTTCAAGGCCTGCGAGGGCGCGTCGGCGCATAAGCTGTCTGTCGGCGCGGTAAATGGCCGCCTGTTTTGCCGCTTCGGTTGTGTCGGCGGGGCGGATGCCTTTGCCGTAAATATCGATGGCGAAGGCGACGTAGCCGAGGGTGGCCAACTGCTCGGCCCTGTTTTTGACATAGGAGCCGACGCCTGTCCATTCGTGCACGATTAAGACGGCGGGCAGTTTTCCTTTGAGGGCGTCATCGTAGGCAAGGTAACCTTCGAGGACGGTATTGCCGTCTTTGTATTCGACGGTCTGGGTTTTGATGGCGGCACGGACATAATTTGGGCAGATTACCGCCAGCACCACTAACAGGATGTAAGGTAATACTTTCATTTCGATAGACCTCCAAAAACAGACATTATTTCAATCTCGCTATTTTGAGCCGCTTTCTTCGGGGAAGTATATCTCCGCCCGCGGGGCAAGACAAGGGGAAATCAGCGTGCAGCGTACAGCGTGTAGCGGACAGTTAAGAAGCAAGGGAGAAGTTATGGCTTGACCATCCCTGTTCGGGAGAAGGGAGCGAGAAGTTTTGAGTGTTTAGTGTTGAGTTAATTCTGGGTTCCCTGTTTCAAGTCAAGTAAGCAGCACTCGGGGAGAGCCGGGGGGTGAGGAACTGGACCCTAGATCGTAGTCTGGGGTCTTCGCTTGGTTCGACGGCGCTCACTACAGGTCGCTCCGGGGGGTGAAAAATATTTTAAAAAAACACTTGAAATATAACAGGGGAATTGGTAGAAACTTCCAAATCCGATGTTTTTTGCGGAAAAAGTTGTTGCGTTTGGCAATAGAAAATGAATAATGAGAGAATAATTTCGGAGCGGTTTTAGATACACCACACCAAAATCCGCTAAATAGCGGGTAAATGTCCACACCCCTGGACAGAGGAAACTATTGGCGTGCATGTGGGCACGGTGTGCAATTGAACATTATGTATGGTTTTTTTAAATTAAGGAGTGTGCAATGAAAATCAGTAGGTCAACGGGCTATGGGTTGCTGGCGGCCGGGTATATCGCCAAGAATGAGAAAGACGGTATTGTGCTTTCGCAAACAATTTCAAAGGAATACAACATACCGCTGGAATATCTGCTGAAGATACTGCAGCAGTTGGTGAGAGCCAATCTTCTCCGCAGCAAGCGCGGCCCGCGCGGCGGCTTTGTTCTTGCGAAGCCCGCAAACAAAATCACGATGCTCGAAATCATCGAAGCGGTTGATGGTCCGATGATGAGCCAGTTGAATCTGGAAGAGCATTCGAAAGGCAAGTTCAGCAACAAGGCAGAGAAGGCATACGAGAACGGTCTCACGGCGGCAAGGACAGTATATCAGAAGGTTTCGTTGTCCAGCCTGCTTGGGTAACAGCGGTTTGAAGACAGGAACATAAGCCGGCCGGAGAAGATATTTGCACAGACGACCCTGATGGGTATATTGCAGATGGCTTCTTCCGGCCGGTTATTTTTTTAGAACATAACGAAAAAGACACAGATTAACACAGTAAATATTAGACACGGATGGTCGCGGCGACCACACGGATTTACCCCGAGAAATCTGAAAGATTTCCGGGACTTAGTCATGGAAATTCCAAAGGAATTTCTCAGGGCACTGGTTTTTTGCTTTTTACTTTTCCCTTTTTATTTTGTTTTCTCTGTGTCCTCTGTGTGCTCTGTGGCTATAATAACTCTGTGGCTAAAACTGTTTTTTTAGATGCTCTTATAAGGGTACGATAAAATGCACGTTAAAGAATTTCAGCAGTTCATATCCGAGAAGTACGAGAAACGGGACAGGCAGCGGGGCGTGCCGAAGACGTTTTTGTGGTTTATAGAAGAGGTGGGGGAACTGGCGACCGCGCTTGCGGGCAACGATATGAAGAACAAACGCGAGGAGTTCGCGGACGTTTTCGCGTGGCTTTGTACGCTGGCCAATATCAGCGACGTGGATTTGGAAAAGGCGTGCGAGAAATACACAAGCGGCAAGGTGAAGGGATTCAAGCCGAAATAGTAACCCTATCATTTATGATTGCTGATTTTTGATTTGGGATGCGGAATAAGCGATTTCGGATTGCAGATTGTAGATTTCGGATTTATAATTAGGAATGAGGATTTCGCACCTTTGACCGTCAACTTTGCCTATTGGAAAACGACTTTATAAATAATAAGGAAATAAGCATAGCGTTCTTGAAGTAGAATTATGAATAGTCTAAATGAAAATCATGATGAATCTTACAATAAGTATGTTGGCCGTGAGCAATTGTCTTTTTGGGATTTTGAGAAGCAAAGTCAGATTTTAATTTATATTGCGGGTGGAGGCCTTATCACTCTAGGGCTGTCTCCATTTTTTAAATGGATCAATTTTGGGGCTGGTGGAGTAACTGGCATTGCTGGCGATGGGAAAATCCTACTTGCTCTGACTATACTTGCTATTGCGGGATACATTTTTGCACTTAGTAAAAACAAATGGGCATTGCACATTTTAATGGCTATTCAAGGCTGGGGAATTATTGCGGCATTTTGGATGGGCACGCTTCTATGGAAAACCAGTACACTTCTGTCGACAAAAGAATTGGATGATAACCCATTTGCTTTTCTACTAGTTTCACAAATTGGGCCTGGAGTTGGCCTTTATCTCGGCTTGTTAGGCGGATTGATAATTACTGGAACACTTGGTTACATATTTATTCGTCATCTTGCCTTTGTCAAACCTCGCCAGTTATACTGGATTACCCAAGGAATTGCTTGCGTTATTGGGATACTGCTTGCAATATCTCTTTCTGATGCTGCTCTTGGCCTGACCTTCCCCCAGAATACACTAATTACTCCGAGCTTGATTAATAAGACGTTCAGATCTAATGACTATAGAGCCGCTATATTGTTGGATATCAAGTGGGACACTTCCAAATTGAAAAAACCAACAAGGGCAATAAAGGGGATATTGTATATAACAGATATTTTCGGCGAACCCAGAGTCAGCTCTAAATTTACCGTGGACACACCCCTGTATCCTGAACAAGAATATATTCAAAAAGTTCGGATTGAATATAACCAATTCGATGATTCACACGCTTGGTTGCGATCTACACAATTGAATAATATGAAGGTTGTAATTGAAGTCACAGATATAATGTATCTGGACGATCAGTCAATTCAAGAACTCCAAAGGATTAACAATGAGATACAGGACGCAAAGAAAGCTTCGATAGAGGGGGACTATTCGAAAGCCACAAGCATCTTAGATAACATAATTAGCAAATGGCAGGAAAAATACCCAGACAAAATAAAAGAAGCCAGCGTTCTCCGAAAAGATGTTCTTCATAAATTTGACCTCATTGAAATTAAGAAGCAACAAATCGAGGAAAGCAAACATCAGGAAGTTTGTGCTCAGATAGATAGCGAAATTGAAGCAGTTAAACAACGCATTAAAGAAGGCGATGAATCTACGGCGGTAACATCCCTCAATACAATCATAGAAAATTGCTATAAATTAAACTGTAACAAACAGATGGAAGAAGCAAGAAACACCATGACGGTTATCCAGCAAAAAAAGGAACAAAAAGAGCAAATGGAGCAGTTGGCTAAACTCAAAACAATTTTTAAATTAGCCACTGAAAATTACGAATTACTTCAGAAAGCCTTTGAAATAAAAACAGCACAATTCTATATCGCTATTTCCAAAGAAGATGGTTCCCCTTCTCTTTGTGCAAAATTGTGTTTTAAGAACAACACCAATAAAACCATATCCGGTGTAGATATTGATTACCAAACTATTAATTCATCCAGAAGTAGTGGAGTCGAAACAATAAAGCTTAATCTTTCTGATGTTTTGGACCCTGGCGTACAGAAAACTATTTATACGAAGCAAATCATGTCTTCTCTGGATACCTTTCTTATTGCTCGACCAAAACAAGTTTACGACTCTAATGGCAATCCCATATTTACGCCTACGCCTTCTATCGATGAAGAGAGGCAATTGGAAAGCTTAGCAGAAAAGTACAGTGAAGCTAATATAGCCATTGAATCGTTAGAGGTTTTAAAACGTTACAGAGAACTACAAAAATTTGACACAAAAGCACTGTTGCAATGTCAGATCAAAAATGAGATAGCAGAGTTAGAGCAGTTGCAAAAAGAGAGCATTGAAGCAGAGCGCCAAAAGAAATTATTGGTTGTCAAGACGGCTTCTTATTCAATCAATGAGAACCGCCAATCAATTATTACGTTAAAACTAAAAAATGAAACGAATGCTACAATTTACGCGATTGAATTACTTCGTGGGTGGAGGCTTCCCGGCAATTCATGGATGGGAAGAGGCAAATTTGACATCAAGATTGACGAACTGCAATCCGGTAAAGAGTTCACTGGTGACTTCCATGGGGGAAGTATGGACCTTGATGAGCTTGCAATGGAACATCAGAACGCAAAATTTACCGTTGAAGTGCTTCGTTTGTTTGATAAAGACAATAAAGAATTATTCCCAGAAACATTTACAGCAAAGAACAAAGCTCGGCTGGATTTGTTAAAAAGTGTTCGTGTTGATCCATTAAAGTAATCCCCACTGTGTTTGGAGCGTAAGATGAATAAGAAGGTTTTCTGGTCAAAAGCTATCTGGCCAAATGACAACATTGCAGAGATTACATGTATGGGCGGTTGGAGTATGCGTGGTTACGCTAATGGTTTTTTAGAAATAGCTTCTATTGCATCTGAGAAAGCAATTGAAAATAAATGTGCAATTGACACCATAATGCCTGCGATATTATATAATATCAGGCACTCAGTAGAGCTTTTTCTGAAATTTGTGTTATTTGAAATATCCGAAAAATCTGGGCATAAAATTACAGCGGAAGACCATCGAATTAAAGATACTTTTAACAAATACAAAGACCTCATCAGGATGTTTTTAGAGACCGAACACTACATGGTGGCTTTCTCCCACGAAAAATGGTTAAATGATTTTGAGGGCATAATCAATCACGTTGATGCATTCGATAGTGATGGACAAAAAACGCGCTACCCGACGGACAAAAAAGGTAAACCCAATTTAGGTGGGAAAGCGATAGTAAGCACGAGTGATGTGTATTGCCTTATAGAGTACATCCAAAGCTATTATGATGAGTACAATAGTAGAGGTACTTAATTTCTGCTAATAGCAAGGCCAAATATGAAGATTTTAAAGGGCAAAAAGCAGGACGGGTCCGAATTTTGGGATGAGCGACCTATTTTTAAATTCCCTCTTCCCAACTAAAAACTAAACACTCAAAATTAAAAACTAACTTTCCCCCCTCATTTTTCGCTCAAAAACGCAACTTGCCCCTCTCTCCCAATACACAAAAAGGTGGGGCAACAAGGGGCAACAAGGGGCAACTAAAAAATTCCGGGAATTATGCACTTGACAAACGAAAGGGGTATGCGGTAAAATGAGGGTATGCAAAAAATTACTAAATGGTACTGGACGTGGTTTGCAACTTTGTCGGGGGGGCTTATGTTAGCCGCCATAGGTATCATTGCTAATTATTTAAGTTTAAATTATGGCGTTCCTTTCGGTATAGTATTATTTGTTTTTGGCCTTCTTTGCGGAATATATGCTTGGATAAGGGGCGATATAATTACTATCGATGAAATGGAAAATGAAAAATTAAAGCAAAGATTGGAGCATATACTTGAAGAATTCATCACAATAAAACAAAATCTTAAAAGTGATATTGCTAAAAGTACAATATCTGATATGGCCTCAAGGTACATTATTCAAAGATGGCTTGATGAAGCGAAAATATCACAAGACAGTCAAATTGCGTATTTTTCTGACTATATTTATTATGATGGTGAATTTGATTTGGTCAGAGATTGCTATGTATTGCTTTATATTGAAGATTGGATTAGCGATACTCACTTGGATTTGTTTTACAGAAACACCCGTGACTTTTTTAAAGGCGGCATAGAAGAAATGTGCAAAGCTACAAACGTCAAGACGGATGTAAAAGTAACAACTTCTGCAATAACAGTGAACAATGAAAAACTTTTTGGTTCAAAATCGTTTGAATATTTCTTTAGGTATTATTCACTCGAAGATGCGTTAGCTAAGGTCGGTGAAGGGAGATTAGACCCAACAGATATTGTTAAACGAACACAAAAAGCATTATTGAGTGTAAAAGAATATCTCAAATAATAAGGTTTTTGAAGGATAATAGTAATGAAATTCGTGCCACCAAAATTCAGTAAGCTAAAAGATATGGCCGCCATAGATGTAGGCAGATTAACCGAGGATGAGGCAAGAGCTATCCTTGAGGGAATACGTTGGCCTAAAGGCCCTGTATGCCCCCACTGTGGCAGTATGCGGGTAGTAAGGATTCAGGCCAAATCAGATAAGGTTCGAGACGGCGTAATCCGATGCAATGATTGCCGTCAACAGTTTACGGTAACTGTCGGAACGGTTATGCACCGCTCACATATCACTTTGAGGCAGTGGGTACAGGCGTTCTATTCGATGTGTTCTCACAAAAAAGGCGTGTCCGCTTTGCAACTACAAAGGAATTTGGGATTAGGTTCTTATAGGTCGGCTTGGCATCTTGCCCACAGAATAAGAGCAGCAATGGACGAGAAATCTTTAGCTCCTACTCTTAAAGGGACGGTAGAAGTGGACGAAACATACGTCGGCGGCAAACCGAGACGCAGCACAATGAAACAGTATTACGACCCCAAACAATTCCGAGGACGCGGTACGCTGAAAACCCCAGTAATGGTTCTTGTTCAAAGAGGCGGCGGAGCAATATCACATCCGGTTGAAAGGGTGGACGCATTTAATTTAAAATCTGCGATTATAGAAAACGTCAATGAAAATTCTACTATAATGACCGATGATAATTATTCATACAGGGGAATCGGCAAAAGTTTCAAAGGCGGTCATAAGGTTATAAGGCACAAAGACAAAGAATATGTCAGAGGTAATGTAACAACCAACACCGCAGAATCCTATTTTGCTTTACTCAAAAGAGGCGTTCACGGTACATTCCACCACGTTTCAAAACATCACTTGGGAAGGTACTGCGATGAATTTGCGTTCCGCTGGAATCACCGCAAGGTAACTGATGGCATACGGGCCGAAACTGCTATAATGGGAGCGGACGGCAAACGGTTGACATATAAGAAAGCTATATGCTGATAAGCATAGAAAGACAGGTATGTTATGTGGTTTTGTAAGAAAAAGGATGATAAAACAACAAACCAAGTAAAGAGTGATTATCTCGGAATTAGTCTTACTGCTGAAGATATGGAAGGTTTAACAGAAGGTAAAGTTGAATATTTCATTGAAGAAAGTAGAACGTATTTACAATTTTTAAGTGAAAACGCTAATAGCATAGCCGGTAAAGCATCTACCCTTTTAACTTTAGTTGTAGGGGGATTAGGATATATAATAGCAGAGTTTATAGTCAAGAGTGAGTATTATATTAATCATTTCTGGCAAATAAGTTTTTGGGTAGGATTATTTTTGGTTTTATCTTATGATTTTTATATTTTAATTCGGTATCAATTACCTCAGAAGTGTTTACCTGTAGGCACTCAACCGAAAGAAATAGCATTAAAATCAGTTATAAAATATGGATATAGACAGATATTACTCAAACAGTTGTTTTTATATCAGGATAGAATAGACAAAAACAAAAAGAGTAATACTCAAATGGCTGAAAATATCCGTAGATGTTTTATTTTTATAGTCGCATATTTAGGCGTAGCAATCCTGATTGGGCTACTTATCTTCCTTTTCGACTATTTCTGTCTGTTCTATGGGAGGTAGCTCGTTTTCTGGTTTTGGGTCAGGGTCTTTCATAATATTTTCCTTTAAATAAGGAGTTATTAAATGTTTGATACAGTTACAAATTTAAGCATGAAGCGGTCGTTTGTCAAGTGTACAATTCCCAAAATTCCTTATAATGGTATTAGCATTCTTTGTATCAGAAGGCCAAATATTCGTTTGCCTTTTTTAATCGCATCGTGGATTTGCCAATATCGTCGATTGTTTTGATTTTGGAGGTTTTTCTTTGTTCGAGGATACGTTCAACGGTGATTTGGCCGAGGCCGGGGACACGCAGGAGTTCATCTTTTGAGGCCTTGTTTATATTGACGGGGAAATATTGCGGGTTGCGTTTGGCCCAGGATTCTTTCGGGTCGGTATCGAGAGGGAGGTTGCCCTGCTGGTCGAAAATGATGTCGGATTCGGAGAAGCCATATTTGCGCAGAAGGAAATCGACCTGATAAAGGCGGTGTTCGCGGACGAAGGGGGTATTTATTGCGGATTGCGGATTGCGGATTGCGGATTGTTCATCCTCCTTCGCTATCGCTATGGAGGACAGGTCCTGAAGTGAATGGGAGCGGCGGTTAAAGAGGTTGTCCGAATTGTCCTCGCCGATTTTTTGATATGCGCTGAAATAGATTCTGCGGAGGTTTAGGCGGTCGTAAAGTCCCCACATATATTTGACAATCTCGGAGTCGGTTTCGTCGGCGGCACCGACGATAAACTGCGTGGTTTGCTTGACTCTATGGTATTTATTGCCCCTGCCCGTAAGCCGGCTGATGAGCTTAATCGGTTCAACGATATCCTCGATGAAGCGTTTTTTGTCGGAAAGCTGGGCGAGGTATTTTGCGCCGGGTGTTTCGATATTGAGCGAGACGGCGGAGGAGAGTTTTACGGCTTCCTCGATAGCGTTTGCGCTTGCGCCGGGGATGACCTTGAGGTGGATGTAGCCGCGGTAGTTGCGGCGATAACGGAGGATTTTGGCGATTCGATTGAGGCGTTCCATAGTGGCGTCGGGGGTGCCGAGGACTCCTGAGCTGAGGAACAGGCCGAAGACTTCGCCTCGCTTGTGGTAATCGAGAAAGGTGTTTACGGTTTCTTCCTCGTTAAGGGTGCATCGGCGGACGTCCTGGTTGGCACGGAGGGGGCAGTATTTGCAGTCGTTGGAGCAAACGTTGGAGACGAGGGTTTTGAAAAGGACGCTGGTTCCGCCATTGGGCAGGGTGACGGGATAAATCCACCTGCCTTGGGCCCCTCGCCTGCGGCGCTCGTCGTTTTTGCATCCGCAGGCGCACGCCAAATCGTATTGTGCGTCGGCACTGAGTATTTCCAGCTTCTGCCGGGTATCAGGGACGCTTATTACCGCGGTCATAGCACACCTTCCGTGGTGTATTTTCCCCGCTTTTCGGTTTTTATTTTCCAGTTTTTGGCTGAGGTTTTGCCATGTACAGTTTCAGCACATCGTCGGCTGACAGGGCGCAGTTGTAAATCCTGAAGTCATCGATTTTGCCCGACCAGTCGGCAGTGGGATACATTCTGCCGCCAATCATAAAGTTACTGATTTTGGGTATCGGCTGCATAGTGCCGAATGTTTCGGAGACCTTGTCGCCGTTGTGATAGAGGCGGAGCGAATACTCGTTGGCGTCCTTGACGAAGACGTAGAGATTCCAGTTTCCGGCGTAGTCGCTGTCACTTATTGGCTGCCAGTAGACATGCTCCGCGTCGTTACCAATATCAATTGTCTTATTCGGCGAGGGCACAAAAGCCCGGAGTTTGAGCCAGTTGGGGTCAGGGAATGATACTCCCTCGGTTGGCGCGATTCCCCAGGGGCCGGGCCATTTTTCGTCAGGTGGAGTGGCGGCATCCTGGTTGACCCAGAAGGCGATACTCACCTGGTCTTTTACGCGGCTCCATATAGCGTTTGGTATAACGACGGACTGCTGGGCTGTGAATTTGGCACAGCCGTTGGAGTCGAATCCCTCGCCGGGGCACCATATTGGAGAGCCCCCGCCTAAGTTCACTGTCGCGTTAAAACCGTTGCCGCTCGAATCCTTTGCTGTGTTTCCGTCTTTTTCCTCGAACTTCCACCAACCGATGGGTTCAACGGCCTTTACGAAGGCTGGCGCCAAGATTAATAAAACAGTTGTTAGTACGATAGCATTACGCATATCAACCTTTCCTTTCCCGGCTATAAGCCGATGGGCACATTATACTATTTTGCCTTTTCAAATCCAGCCCCAAGTGTTTTCATTGACTGCGAAAGGTTTTATATTTATCATAGCAAATCTTTGATATTTGAGACCTGCTTAGCGAGGCAAGGGCAGGAAAGTTTTTGAGGTTTGGGTGTTTTGCATAGAGCTTCGAGTGTAAGGATTATGAGCAATTATATAGTGTTAGTAAAACAGGTTCCGGACGTATCGCAAATCACGGATAACGCGTTCGACCCCAATACAGGGACGCTGATACGGACCCGTCTGGCAAGCGTCATTAACGAGCTTGACACGCAGGCGATTGCGTTTGCAAATCGGATGCGGCAGCTTTCGGGCGAGAAGGAAGCGAAAATTGTCGCTTTGACGATGGGGCCGCCGATGGCCGAAGAGGTGCTGCGATATTCACTGAGCAGGTGTGCCGATACGGTGGTTCTGCTTACCGACCGTGCTTTGGGCGGGGCCGATACGGTTGCGACGGCCAACCCGCTTGCCTGTTCAATCAGGAAAATCGCCGAAGAGATGTTTAACGGCAGCGATGATTATTTCATTGTTTCGGGAATGCAGTCCGTGGATGGCGATACGGCGCAGGTGCCGCCGCAGATAGCAGAGGAACTGGGGATTTCATGCATCGCATACGCGACAGATTGCGCATTTAAAAACGGACGGTTCGAATTTACGCGAATTATAAGCGGCGGAAGCCAGACGGTCGCTCCGAAAAGGCCGCCGGTGGTAATAACGGTTGCTAAATATGAGTATCCGCTTTTCGCGTCGTTTACGGCAACGAGGCGTGCGAACAAGACGAAGGTCATTACGTGGGGCGCTTCGGAAATCAGCACGGCGACGCTGATTGGGGCGAAGGGTTCCAAGACGACTGTGATACGCGTATTTCCGCCCGGCAAGAGCAGCAGGAAGTGCAAACAGCTGGCAGACGCAAAACAATTAGCGGGAATAATCGTTGAAAGCGTGAAGTCGTCGGCTGGTGCGGCGGGGGCGGATAAACAGACGTCGAAATACGTTTTGCCGACGAAGAGAAAAAGCGTGCTGGACAGGAGCTTCGAGGGGACAGCCAAGGAGAACGAGGACTACAGGATTTTGACCGATAAACTGCGTGAGCTTGGGATAAGTGACGCGGCGAACATAGATGAACAGACGAAGGAAAAAATTGTGGCGGCGGCGGGCGAGCATTTTCACAAGAACGCGCTGGATGATATGCTGCTGGGACTGCGCACCGTTGAGCCGAGTTACAAGGGAGAGGTTTGGGTTGTCGCGGAGCATCGCGGCGGCGTGATTCACCCGGCGACTTTCGAACTTGTAGGTAAGGCCAGGGATTTGGCCGGCTCGTTAGAGACGAAGATGGGTGTGGTAATCGCGGGGCATAATCTGCAGGCGATGACCGGGGAATTAATTGCGGGCGGGGCGGATAATGTTTACGTAATCGACGACCCGCTGCTGGCGGAGTTTGACCCGATTGCGCATCGCAAGGTGATAGCAGACGCGGTGAGCAAATACTGGCCTCAGATTGTTTTATACGGGGCGACGCCGCAGGGGAGGGTACTTGCGCCGCTGATATCATATCGTGTCGGGTGCGGATTGACCGCCGACTGCACGGGGCTTGATATTAAGGACAGTTCCCGCAAAGAGCAGATTGCGACGCTGTTCCAGACGAGACCAGCTCTTGGCGGCAACGTTATGGCGACGATTTGCACGAAAAACTCTAAGTCGCAAATGGCAACCGCGAGGCCCGGCGTTATGAAACGTCTTCCCGCCGACGCGACCAGAAAAGGCAACGTTATTATTCACAAAGTCAACGTTACAAAAGACGATATATCGCTGGAAATTATCAAAACGGAGATTGGGGCGGGCAAGGTCAATTTCGACGCGGATGTAATCGTAAGCGGCGGCAAGGGGATGAAGGACAGGGACAATTACGAGCGAATGCTGGATTCACTTTGCGGCGCTATCCGGTCTCGATTAAATGTCCCCGTGGAAAAAGGGGCGTCGCGGGCGGCGGTGGAGCAGGGGTTCGCGGAAAGGATTCACCAGGTGGGCCAGACGGGCACGGCGGTGGGGCCGAAGCTTTATATCGCGATGGGGATATCGGGCGCGATTCAGCATATGATAGGCGTAGCGAATACCGAGACAATCGTGGCGATTAACAGCGACCCCAACGCGCCGATATTCAAACAATGTGATTATTATATCGTCGGCACGATAGAAGGTATTGTGCCGCAATTAGTCGCTGCTTTACAGGAGCGTTCGTAGTGGCAAACGATAATGATTTTAACAGGGTTGAAGTTTTGATAGTAGGCGGCGGGCCGGCGGGATTGAGCTGCGCGATTCAATTGAAGGTTCTCAGACCTCAGACCGATATTTGCGTTATCGAAAAGGGCGCGGAACTCGGCAATCATAACCTTTCGGGAGCGGTCCTGGAAAAAGAGCCGATTCATACGTTGCTCGATGCGGCATCGCCCGGCTGGCGGGATAGTGAACAGGCGAAGGACGTGCTGGCAAATAAAATCGATAAAGGCGACGTGCTGTTCCTGTTGGGCAAAAAATTCGGCTTAAATATACATTTAGCGATTCGTTTGGCGAAACTTTTCGGCATCGGCTTTGGCCAGATGGCGCACGCGGGCGATTACACGATTTCAATCAGTAAACTCACCAAATGGCTGGGTCAAATCGCGAAATCGCTCGGTATCGAGGTGCTGTGTGGCTTCGCGGCGGCGGATATCGTCGTTGATGATAATGGGGCAGGGGCGGTCAAACTCGTTGACCAGGGATTAAATAAAGAAAGACACAAACAGCCCAATTACCTCGAAGGCGAAACAATCGAGGCGAAGTTCATTGTGCTGGCGGAGGGCTGTGATGGGCTTTTGACGGAGAAATTCATCGAAAAGGCGGGACTCAAAAGACGGGCGAATCAGCTTTACTCGGTCGCTGTAAAAGAACTGATTAAGGTATCGCCTGAGCAATACGCTGAATTTACCACGGGCAGGGTGATTCATGCGATGGGTTACCCGATTTGGACGCCAGTAATCGGGCCGGGGATGTTCGGCGGAGGCATTGTTTATCCTCTCCAGGCGGAACACCTGGCGGTTGGGATGATTGTCGGGGCCGACTGGAAGTATTACGATTTCAATCCGCAGGACGCATTGACACTTTTCAAACAGCACAGCAGGGTAAAAAAATTCATCGAGGGCGGCACGGTGGTCGAGGCGGGTGCGAAGATGATTCCCGAGGGCGGCTGGAACGCGATTCCGCGAGACGCTGCTACGGGCGCTATAGGCAAAGGCAACGTGATTATACTGGGCGATTCAGCAGGGTTTGTGAATATGCTCAAAATCAAGGGGCTTCACAACGCGGTTGATTCGGGGATGATGGCGGCCAAAGCTATAATCGAGACGGTTGACAATCCGCTGGAATCGGCGGTTCGTTATACCGATTTGCTTTTGAAATCCAACGTCGCCAAGGAAATGAAACGTGCTGCGAAATTCAGGCAGACCGTGGCTAAATTCGGGCCATTGCAGGGTATGCCATTGTCGGTGCTGGGGACATTGCTGCCTTCGTTCAATATCGAGAAAGATTACGAGGCGATGACGGTTTTGCCTTATCGGCTCAAACCCAGTCAGCTTTTCGATAAAGATACCTTTACGGCTATGGCTGCGACACATCACCGCGAGGAACAGCCCTCTCATCTGATGATTCTCGACCGCAATATTTGTCAGGAAAAGTGCGTGCCTAAATTCAACGCGCCCTGCACCACGTTTTGTCCGGCAGGCGTGTATGAATCTATCCAGGGCGAAGTAAAGCCCGCAAATCCTTCAAACTGTCTGCACTGCAAGACCTGCCAGAGGAAATGTCCCTTCGACAATATCCGCTGGACCGTCCCCGAAGGCACAGGCGGCCCGCGGTACAAGCGGATGTGAGTTTAAAATCATAAAAAAAGAGCTGTGAGTTTCTCTCACAGCTCTTTGTGTTCATTAAAAAACGGGTTTGTTTCTACTTTCTGCTTTTTCTCAGCATCAGACCGCCGAGGCCGAGCAGCAGCATTGTAGCGGGCTCAGGCACTTGTTCATAGAAGTAAGTGACAGCACCAGTTAGTTGTGCAGATGTAACCTGACTTGCCACGGTATTCCCGCCTGTGTAAGTAAGCCATGTCTGAGTAAAAGTGCCGGCAGGCAGCACAATCGTGCCAGGCCCGGTGAATTCCGCAAGCACCGCAGCAGCTGTATATTGGTCAGAAGATGAGCCGCTCTTGGTCAGGTTACCTGACATCACCGTTTGCCCCGCACCAAGATTGCTGAAGGTGAAGGCAGAGCTGAGCAAGTCAAGTTCCGGAAAATTGAGATTTCCGCCCGAATCCTGGACTGTCATCTGAAGCTCCGTCTTGGCATTGCCAGATGACGGCAAAGTTGACGAAACATTAGTAACGGTCAGAACCGTAGTCATCGAACCCGTGAGGTCAATTTGCACCATAGTAAGGTTGCCCAAGGCGGAATTGAATTTCTGGAATTGCAATGAGCTGGACCAATCAGTCAACGTTGAAGCAATTGGCGTTGTTGTAGTGAAAGGCCCTGATACCAGAGCAGCAAATGACATACTTGGCAGGACACATAAGAGAAACAAACATAAAACAAATTTCTTTTTCATCACACCCTCCTTCTCAACTGTACATTAATATTTAAACGTAGCCCAAAGCTACACGCGATATCACTCCTTTAATAATGTAATTGCTCTTTTTGTAATACACCCCATTGAGTTCTAATTGTACCATATTCTTCCCCGTAATGTCAAGCAAAAATTCATATGTTGTTTCCAGCAGTGTCAAGCAAAGATTTATATGAAAATTTTCCAGATTTTTTCGGACGTATGCCTCAAAACCGTGGCAATATTCACATGGTTTCGTCCTCATTTCAACGGGGATTTTCGATTAAAAGATAAAGCTCGCCTGGGGTAGTGTTTTTTTGCCCCGCAAATCCTTCAAACTGTCTGCACTGCAAGACCTGCCAGAGGAAATGTCCCTTCGACAATATCCGCTGGACCGTCCCCGAAGGCACAGGCGGCCCGCGGTACAAGCGGATGTGAGTTTAGGAGTTTCAGCTTAAAACTCAAATGATTGTTCCTCTTCTCGGTATGTCAAATGTGATTTAATAAATCATAAAAAAAGAGCTGTGAGTTTCTCTCACAGCTCTTTGTATTCATTAAAAATGGGTTTATTTCTACTTTCTACTTTTTCTCAGCATCAGACCGCCGAGGCCGAGCAACAACATTGTAGCGGGCTCAGGCACTGCTTCATAGAAGTAAGTGACAGTACCCGTTAGTTCTGCAGATGTAACCTGACTTGCCAAGGTATTCCCGCCTGTGTAGGTAATCCATGTCTGAGTAAAAGTGCCGGCAGGCAGCATAATCGTGCCAAGCCCGGTGAATTCCGCAAGCACCGCAGCAGTTGTATATTGGTCAGAAGATGAGCCGCTCTTGGTCAGGTTACCTGACATCACCGATTGCCCCACACCGAGATCGCTGAAGGCGAAGGTGGGGCTGAACAAGTCCATTTCCGGAACATTGAGATTTCCGCCCGAATCCTGGACTGTCATCTGAAGCTCCGTCTTGGCATTGCCAGAGGACGGCAAAGTTGAATCAACATTAGTAACGGTCAGAACCGTAGTCATCGAACCCGCGAGGTCAATTTGCACCATAGTAAGGTTACCTAATGCAGAATTGAATTGCTGGAATTGCAATGAGCTTGACCAATCAGTCAACGTTGAAGCAATTGGCGTTGTTGTCGTGAAAGGCCCTGATACCACAGCGGCAAATGACATACTTGGCAGGACACATAAGAGAAACAAACATAAAACAAATTTCTTTTTCATCACACTCTCCTTCCCAACCGTACATTAATGTTTTATGTAGCCCAAAGCTACACACGGTATCGCTCCCTTTTTAATGATATAATTGCTCCTTTTGTAATACACTCCATTAAGCTTTACTTATACCATATTCTTTCCAGTAATGTCAAGCCAAAATTTGAAAATTTTCCAGATTTTTTCGGACCTATGCTTCAAAACCGCTTTTTTAGCCCAAAAACGCAGCAATATTCACACGGTTTCGTCCTCATTTCAACGGGGATTTCCTATTAAAAAATGAGCGCACTTGGGGCACTTGCCACGCTTGCCTGCGCCATCGTCGCGGGCCAGAATCTGCTGTCCGCAGTAGATGCACTTGAACCTTATCATGGTTTAACCTCAGGTGTCTGTTCGTCATCTTGGCCTGCCAGGACAGGAAAGACGCTTTGCAGTCCCCTGTCGAAGCTGGTTGTGTAAATGATGCAAATCGAGTAGGTGATGGCCCAGTGCAGTTTGAAGGTGTTATTGCAAATGTAGAAAATTATAAGGATGGCAGCCAGGCCTATGATGACCTGCGTTATTGTGGCGTCGCGGTCGCTGATTTGGCTTTCGTCGAAGAGGTCAACGTATTGCATTATAATCAGCAGGATGCTGTTGATTATGTTCCAGACGGGGAAGAGGAGCAGCCAGCCGGGGCAATCTTTGAGCATATAAAAGCCGGCGATTAAACCGGTGGCCGCGTTTACGGTTATGGCAAAGAGCAGCATAATTCCTTTTTCGATATCTGTTTTTTGCCGCGGAGTGAAGACGTGATAGAGGCACAGGGACATTCCGAGCATAAACAGGCCGACGTAGAGATACCGCCGCAATATATCGAGGCGCATCAAAAAGGCGATTATATCGTCCTGCAGTTTGGTGCTGGTGAAGTAGAGGATGATGAATACCGCCGACATCAGGAACAGCGACAATTCGTCGTAGTTCGGGATTAAAAAGCCATATTTCTCTTCGTACAGGTCCGTCAAATCCTCCAGAGTGTCCGGCGGCGGGAACTCTTCTGTTATTGCAGAAAGGATTTTGCCGGTTTCAGAAATATGCTCTTTGGGGGGCGTATCGGGCGCAAGCGCAAGTGGCGCTAAATTGCTTTCGGGTTCGAAGGTCTTAGGGACATAAACAATATGCTTACACGTGGGGCACTGGCCTTTCTTGCCCCGGCCATCATCTTTCGCCACTATCCGCTGCCCGCAATATGCGCATTTGAAGTGTATCACAACTAACCATTGCCTCCCGCAAATTATCACCGCAGAAGCCATAATTAGCGGATAGCGGGTAGCGTTTAGTTTTTTACTATCCGCTATACGCTGTACGCTATTTTCTTTTTCTCAGCGGTCTCCGTGTGCTCCGCGGTTAATCAAAACTCCACGAATACGATATCTTCCGGTATCGCGACGACGTCCCTGCGTTTGGGGCCGAGTAGCTTACGAATTTCGGTAGAGTGTTTGCCCGCCAGCGTCTCAAGCTCTGTACTGCTGAAATTCGTTACGGCCTTTGCCTTGTCGTTTAGCCAGATACAATCACCCGCTTCAAACGTTCCCTGTATTGATTTTATGCCGCTTGGCAATAAGCTCTTTTTGTTCTTTACTGCCCGAATTGCGCCGTCGTCGATATTTATAACGCCCGCAGGGGTGCTGTTAAGAATCCATCTTTCGCGGTTGCTTAGTTTGCGTTTGGGTAAAAACAGCGTCCCGATTGTCTCGCCCGCGATGATTCGCTCGATAACATTTTCGGTTTTGCCGTTGGCTAATATTATTTTGCAGCCCGCGTTGGAGGCGACTTTGGCGGCCTCGATTTTGGTCTTCATACCGCCCGTGCTGAATTTGCTGCCCTTAGTTCCTGCGCTTTTGATTATTTCGTCGGTGATTTCAAAGACCGTATCTATTGGCTTGGCATCCACGTATTTTTTGGGGTCTTTATCGTAAAGAGCGTCGATATCGGTCAGTATTACAAGCAAGTCGGCGTCGATTTTGCTTGCGACAAGTGCGCTTAGGCGGTCGTTATCGCCAAACGCCGTCCCGATTTCAGCTGTTGAGATACTGTCGTTTTCATTTAAAACGGGCACAACGCCAAGTTTCAAAAGCGTCTCAATCGAGTTTTGCAGATTCAGATAGGTCTTGCGATTATTCAGCACTTCAGCGGTAAGCAGCACCTGTGCGACTGTAACGCCGAATTGCTCGAATGCCTTTCGATATTCCGCCATTAACATTGGTTGGCCTATGGCAGCACAGGCCTGACGTATTCGGACATCGCCTGGCTTGTTTGAGAGCTTCAATTGTCCCGCACCCATCCCGATTGCGCCGGAGGTAACAATCACCACCTGTTTACCCATTTTAAGCAGTGAATTTACCTGTCCGGCCATTAAGCCCACATACCCGGCGTCGATACTGTCATCTTTAGACAGGATATTGGTGCCAATTTTGATTACTACCCGTTTTGCCTTTTCGAAATTCCTCATTTTTAGCCACAGAGAACCAATTTTTATTTAGCCACAGAGGTCACAGAGACCACAGAGAATTGTAACCACAGATTACGCAGATTACACGGTTTTTTTTGACACCGATTTAAACTGATTTTGCTCGGCTTGGTGTTCTCGACGAATCCTGCTTTTTAAGCGAACTTAGTCGCAGGATTCGTTATTGACCACCGCCCCTAAGGGGCATTTTTAAGCCGAGCAAAATACACGGATTTTTGCCACAAAATTCTTGTATTCTCTCATTGTTCGATAATATAATGATTTCTTAAGGTCGGAAGATATGATTTTTGCCTTATAAAGGGAAATAAATATGGTGTCCCCAGATTTCCAGATTTCTCCCGTGTGAACGCTTACAAATTAAGGAAAGTGAAAGGAAGATATATGTACCTTCAAAGACAAAGTTATGAAAGCAAGCGTTCTGCATGGCATTTTACATTTGGATGTTGGATCATCTCGGGAATTTTATTAGTCATTCTCATGGTCATAGGATTCCCTGACAACCTTTGGGATCCCTTTGGATTTGGCAATTTATTTCGTGGATTTCTCACTTCGTCTTTATTTATATCTCTCGGTTTGTCATTTGTTGGTGGTCCTTGTACATCTCTTGAAGATTTTGATGTTCGTACACATACAGGTCAAGGTACCATTACCAATCCTCTATCTAATGCTGTAGGAGGAGTAGCAGGTCTGCTTGGCCTCGGTGGTATTGTTCTTATTATCCGATACTTGTGGATTATTTTCTCAGAATGGCATACTTTAATCTATATGTGGAAAAATGGAATCTGAAATTTGGAAAATCCATACTTGTTAATAGGTTGGATTTATTGTTCTTTTCAACACGAAGTCCTCGAAGGCTCACGAAGATTTTTATAAAATAACAAATCATAAGTAATAAATTAGAAATGAATTATCTTTTTGTCCTCTGTGCTCTCTGTGGCTACTACGTTAATTTTTTATGCGTGAATTTTTTTTTAGGTCCTGGTGAGCCTGTCGAACCACCTTCGGCGTAGTCGGCGACGATTTGGCCTGAGCCGAGCAGTTTCCATTTGTAAATCAGGAGGCCTTCGAGGCCGACGGGGCCGCGGGCGTGAATCTTCGTTGTGCTGACGCCGACCTCCGCGCCTAAGCCATATCGGTAGCCATCGGCGAAACGTGTGCTGCAATTCCAGAATACACCTGCTGAATCCACTAAATCGAGGAACCTTTCGGCGGTTGCTTTATCCTGCGTAACAATCGCATCGGTATGATGCGAGCCATAGTGGTTTATGTGTTCGATTGCCTCATCGACGCCATAGACGACCTTTATCGACAGGATGTAATCGAGATATTCGGTTGACCAGTCCTTCTCAGTTGCTGGTTTGACTTTGATGATTGAACGGGTTTTTTTGCAGCCGCGAAGCTCGACATTTTTCGCGTCGAAGGCGGCTTTTACCTTTGGCAAAAACTCTTTGGCGATTTTGCTATCGACGAGAAGCGTCTCCGTAGCATTGCAGACGGCTACATACTGGCACTTTGAATCGACAGCGATTTTCACCGCCATATCGAGAGCCGCTGCCCCATCTACATAAACGTGGCAAATACCTTCCGCGTGGCCAAGCACAGGTATATTTGTATGGTTCATTATGTAACGGACAAATTCATTCGAGCCGCGTGGAATGACGAGGTCGATATCCTCATCCATCTTGAGCATTTCAGCGACATCCTGCCGGGTTTCAAGCAACTGTATCCACCCATCCGGTATTACTTCTGAACGCTGTCCGCTGCTCGCTGAACGCTGACAGGTCGCTTCGGCGATTATCTTTGCCAGGATTTTATTTGTATTGGCTGCTTCGGAACCGCCTTTGAGAAGGACTGCGTTGCCGCTTTTGAGGCACAGCGTTGAAATCTGCACAAGGGCATCGGGTCTTGATTCGAAGACTACGCCAATGACGCCTATGGGACAACTGACTTTGTAGAGGTTCAGTCCTTCGTCGAGTTCGGTTGCGGTGAGCGTCTGGCCTACGGGGTCATCGAGTTTGATTAAACTTTCGATACCAGCGCAGACATCCGCGATTTTGCCCTCGTCGAATTTGAGGCGTTTGAGCAGGGGGCTTGCGAGTTTATTTTTTTCGGCGACGCGCAGGTCTTTTTGGTTGGCGGCGATTATCTCCGCGCTTTTATTTTTCAATGCCTCAGCTATTTGCGCGAGCGCAGCATTTTTAATATCGGTCTTTGCTGCCCCGAGTAGTATTGACGCCGATTTCGCTTTTTTGGCTTTTTCCGCTATACTCATTTTTTTCCTCACCACTAAGACACGAAGGCACTAAGAAGAAATTAAATAAACGAAAAAAACTTTGTGTCTTAGGGTCTTCGTGGTAAAATTGTAATTGAAAAATAATAAATAATCAATGATTACGCGGGTGTAGCTTAGTGGTAAAGCTCCAGCCTTCCAAGCTGGTCATGTGGGTTCGATTCCCATCACCCGCTTTTTCCGGAGGACTGAAGGCGGAGAACGGATGACTGGTAGGGGGACAAGTCACATTGGGCTATGGCGATAATCTGAGAAAAACAGGAATTCGCAAAAAAATTTCAAGTCCGCCAAAGCGGCCATAGCTGCATCTAACTGTTTGTCTTTGTTTGAGTTATAACTTCGGGGACAACGTCCCATAATAAAATTTAAAGAATTTTTATTAAAAGGTGGAATTTACTATTGACGAAGTGGGAGTAAATGGCAATAATTCCCTATAAGTGGTTAGTAAGTGGCGATAAGTGTTAAGTAAGTGGAGACAAGTGAATGCTTTTATTAACAGGGGAATACGAGCATACAATCGATGAGAAGGGCAGGGTGCTGGTCCCCAACAAGCTCCGCAATCAAATCGATACCAAAGAATACGGCAGCGATTTTTATCTTGTCGTTGGGGCAAACGGCATATTGTCTTTATATCCTGAGAAATGCTTTCAGCTTATGACGCTTGCTATGGCACAGAAAAACACCGCCCCGGACGAAATCATAGCATTCGAGCGAATGAATTTCGCTTTGGCAGGGAAGGTCGAATTAGACAGCCAGGGACGGCTTTTATTAAATGAAAAACTGCGCAAAAGGGCAGGTTTAAAAGATAACGTAACGCTGGTAAGTGTGCGGGACCACATCGAGCTTTGGAACACGCAGGACTGGGAACAGTATCTTTCGGACAATATGGCGCAGTACCAGAAACGCGTGGCCGAGGCGAGACAGGAGGTTTTGCAGAAGCAGAGTCAGGATTTAGAGGGATGAAAGGAGTCATAATGTTAGAATTGTATCCGGACCATTGCGAAGTCGTCAAAGAAGGATTGAAGGGCACCAGGGCAATAGACGAGCAGACGTTTGCCTCATTAGAGGTGCTGAATGACCGGCTGGAAAGGGTAAAAAAGCTCGGCGGCAGGTTCGTTAATGTAGCGTTCTCGCCGGCGGCGGAGCATCTGAGGAAGCAATCCGGCAAATTAGCGGTGGGTCATAGTTAAAACGGCGTTTAAAAGTGGATGGTTCGGCGGCGCAACATATACCGGTTCTTGCTGAAGTACTTGTTGAGCAGATAAAGCTGCCGCAGGATGCGGTGATGGTCGATGCGACCATAGGACAGGGAGGTCATAGCTTACTGTTTGGCAAGGGATTGGGCCCCAAGGGAGCTATAATCGGCCTGGACGTTGATATAAATGCTATCCGAAGGGCCCAGTCTGTTTTAGAAGGATTGCTTTGCAGGGTGATTCTGGTAAATTCCAATTTTTCCGAAATAGCGGAAGTTGTGCGCGGGCAGGGGATGGAAAAGGTTGATTTCATACTGGCGGATTTAGGGTTTTGCTCTGCCCAGTTAGAGGATGACCGGATGGGTTTAAGTTTCCAAAAAAATATGCCGCTGGATATGCGTTTGGATAAAAGATTAAAGACCACTGCTGCCGATATAATCAACAGAGCAGATGAGAAGACGCTCGCGGATTTGATTTACAAATTCGGCGAAGAAAGAGCATCGAGGCGGATAGCAAGATTTATCGTCGAGCGTCGTCATCGTGAGCCGATTACGACGACGGGCCAGCTTGCCGCGATTATATCGAGCGCGATGGGAAAAGGCGGACAGTGGTCACGGATTCATCCGGCTACCAGGACTTTTCAGGCGCTGAGAATCGCGGTGAACAATGAGCTTGAAAATCTTGAGACGCTGCTCGGTTCGGCGCCGGCCCTGCTGGCACAAAACGGTTTCATAGCGGTCATCAGTTTTCACAGTTTGGAAGACCGGATAGTGAAAATGGATTTTAAGAGCAACGAGAAGAATGGTGTTTATAAAGTTATTACGAAAAAACCGATATCGGCATCGCGTGATGAGATATCGAAAAACCACAGGGCAAGGAGCGCAAAGTTAAGGATAGCGCAGAAAGTTTAAAGGAATCGTTGAAGGGAGTCATAAAATGACATCGGACGCAAAAATTGGGTTGTTGCTGGGACTCGTATTCATATTTGTTATCGCATTCATAATTAACGGCCTGCCGGGCCTTCACCAGAAGGATGACAGCAACAAGCTTACGACCAATATGGTCGGACTGGAGAGCAATCCGTCCGGCATCGGCGCCAATGAACGAAGGGTCCAGAGGGCTCTGGACCAGCCCGCAGCTCCAGCCGGTGAAACTGCGCAGCCGGTAGCAGGAACCCAGGCGCAACAGCCGATGACAAACGCTGCTCAGCCAGCGCCGACAGGAGCAGTGGCGAGTCAGCCGGTCGCGGACAACGCGATAGTCGGGCCGACGCAGGCAGCGCCAACGACTGCTATTGGGCCGACTGCTTCCGCTCCGGCACAGGATGTACCGGCAGCTAATACACAGCCGACAGCAGCGCCTGAGGCCGCACAGCCGGCCCCGGCGAAGGTCTATGTAGTTCAATCCGGCGACAGTATCAGCGGAATAGCCAAAAAAGTTTACGGCGTCAAGGAAGGCGTAAAACAGAAAAATATCGATGCCATATTCGCAGCCAACCGAAAGACGCTTAGCAAAATTAGCGACCTTCAAATCGGCCAGAAATTAGTAATACCGTCGCTACCGGGTTCAACTGCCGCATCGTCATCACCTGCTGAAGTCCTTACGGACAAGAATTTCACAAAGGTAGAATCGGTAGGCCAGCAGCATTCGACGGCTAAGGCGGACAAGCCGGCGGCAACGGCAAAGCCGGGAAGCGTTTACGTCGTAAAAGAGGGCGACAGCTTGTGGAAAATCGCTGCGAGTCAACTCGGCGACGGCAATCGCTATAAAGAGATAGTCAAGGCGAACAGCAACATATTGTCCAGTGAGGACGATATAGCGGTTGGAATGCAGTTAAAAATGCCGGCCAAGTAGTTGAACCGGCCGGTTTCTTTTTGGTTACTACACGGCTTATGAGGTTGGGGTTTCGCCTGGTTTTTGTTGCGTTATACTGCACTTCGGTGATGCTGTTCGCGGCATCGCTTCGCAACGCCAATGACAGGATATTCTACAAAATCTGCGCTGCGCGCGTGTCACAGAGTCGTCTCAAACAGCAGCTGGCGGGCAAACAGTTGCGGCTGGAAAATCTGATTAACCCAACAAGCGTTTCCCAGCAGGTTTCCCAACAGGGTAATCAGCCGATTAAGCAGCAGATTAAGCCGATTAAACCGATTAAGCAAATTAAGAAGTAAACGGTATTTTCCGATTACGGGGATTTTTTCGGGCAATGAGTAACGAGCATCGAGTATCGAGCGGTCGTATCACCGCCTGGCTGTTTGCGGCGTTAATCATTGCTTTTGCCGTCCTGGCGACGCGATGTCTTTATCTCCAGTTTTTCAGAAACGGGTACTATACCGACTTATCATCGAGGCAGCAGCAGACCATTGCGACCATATCGCCCCAGCGTGGCGCGATTCTGGATTGTCGCGGAAGGGTGCTGGCCGCCAGCGAGGAAATCCAGACGGTTTTCGTTGAGCCGAGAGTTCTGGATGACCCCAAGGAAACCGCAAGCGAGCTGGGGGACGTTCTGGGTATCGGCGCTCATAACATTTGCAGGATTATTACCGAAAGCGAAAATCCCGGCTTTACCAAGATTAAAGTCGGCATTGACCCCAACGAAGCAATTGAGGTGCGTAAAATTCACGGCGTGGGAATCCAGTCCGACTGGGAGCGTCATTACCCGATGGGGCCGCTTGCGACCCATATTGTGGGATTCACAAGCGCGGATAACCGGGGCCTTGAGGGGGTGGAGCTTGCGTATAACAAGGACCTGGCGGGTTCGGCGGGGCGCAATATTTTTATCTCGGACGCTTTCCGCAGGCCCATTCGCCTCAGGGAGCACGACGCAGACGTTACCGACGGGGTTGGAATTATCCTGACCATCGACGCGACCATACAGCAGTTTACCCGCGAGGCGCTTCTGGAGCAGTATAAAAGTTACCGCGCCGAATCGGCGATGGCGATAGTGGCTGAGCCGAAGACGGGCGCGATTCTGGCGATGGTTTCACTGCCCGATTATGACCCCGCCAATTTCAATACGGCGGACCCGAACTCGCTTCGCAACCGCACGATAACCGACCAGTTCGAGCCGGGAAGTTTGATTAAGCCGGTGGTTATGGGGGGGGCTATTGAGGACGGAATCGTCAATTTGAAGGAAAAAATATTCTGCGAAAATGGAAACTACTGCGGGAAGGGATTTGGCTGCATAAGCGAATATAAAAACGGATTCGGCTACCTGACGCCGCGTGAGATTCTGGTCAACTCGAGCAATATAGGAATGGCGAAAGTCGGCCAGAAAATGGGCAAGGACGAAGTTTACCATGCACTGCGGAATTTCGGTTTCGGCAAAGAAACGGGGATAGATTTGCCCGGTGAAGTTTCCGGACTGCTCTGGCCTCCGGCGAAATGGACCGGCTACAGCGTTACGCGAATACCATTTGGTCAGGAGATAACCGTTACGGCGATACAACTCGCCAGGGCATTTTGCATACTTGCCAACGGCGGGCATCCTGTAAATATGCACGTGGTTAAAGCGGTTGTTGACAACGAGGGTAACATCGTGAAGATGACGCAGGCCCCGCCGCCGCTGGCATATTGTATTGACCCTGACGTTGCAAAATGGCTTGTTACAGATGCTATGGTGGGCGTGGTCAACGAGGGGACGGGCAAAAAAGCGAAGCTGAAAAAATGGCAGGTGTTCGGCAAGTCGGGCACCGCCAATATCGCTAAAACCGGCGAAAGGGGCTACGCCGAGCACCAATATATCGCATCATTTATCGCGGGCGCGCCGGTCGAAGACCCGCAGGTTATCGTTCTTGTATCGGTTCGCAGGCCTGATATGTCATTGGGCAAGGGCTACACGGGCGGAGCAATTTCCGCTCCCGTCGCGGGCAAGATAATCGAAAAAACGCTTACATATCTTGAGAATCGCCAGGGTTTTCAGAAGAGTTACCTGGCGGCAAAGTGATATCGACTTGAGCATATTCCGTTGGTGTCTGATTGATGCCAAATTCCACAAGCTCAGGTGTTTGTGCCGCAAGCTGCCTGTAAACAAGTGCATGGGCAACAATAGTAGTGGGATACGTCGCGAATACGCCTACAATCAGGCAAAGCAGGCCTGCAATATTAAATATCATGCAGAGGGCGCCAAAGCCGAACAAATCCCATTTTACGCCCATTGTTGTCCTGCTGCTTGCCTTGAGGGCCTGAATCGGGCCAAGGCCTTTATCTACGACAAAATAGGGCCAGAGGCCGAATTTGACGGCCCATATAATCCCCGGCACAATCAGTAAAATAAAGCCGGGTATGAGTATCAGGATGTAAAGTATTCCGGTCGCCAAATATCGCCAGAAACAATCCCAGGGGGCGTTGAACAGTGTTGATATCGCTGGTTTTTGCTCGTCGCAAAAACTCAGGGCAATCTTTGTTATTCCTATTCCAAGTACAATGCCGATTACCCAGCCTGCGATGGTCATAAATAGCTTAAGTGCCCAGGGGAATGATTCTGTGAAAATAGTACGCCGTAACACGATCTCGATTATTGTTATAGCGTAGGTTGTCACAAACCACACGATTCCCAATCCGACGAAGAACCCAAAACAGGTTTTCATCACGTCCCAGCCGTAACTCAATACGTCACTGAATCTGAAATATTTGCCGGTCATCGCTTGTCTCCGTTTTGATTTATTTTAATGATGGATTTCAGGAGGTTCCGCGGTCCATCGCAGATTGTTAATGCTTTCGGTTAGAACAAAGGCGGTATGACCGTCGCAGAATGAAATGTTGCATCCCTCCCCCTGGTGGTTTTCGGTTGTTAATAATTCAGGCCCTCCCGACTGGTTCCACCCCGGTTTAGATTCGAACAGCAGAACCATATCGGGCGGTGCATTGGCGCCCAGTTTCTCGATATTCTTGTTCATAGCGTAACTTGAAGGTCCCTTTTTGTCGCCCTTGCAGATAAACTGCTTTTGGCTGACGTTTTCATACTTGATAAGTGAATCGCACCATTGGTCGGCGGGAGGGTACATATTCTTGTTGTCGCCGGCATATAGAAGCATCGCCTTGCTGAGTCCCGCCATATTTGCCCCGCATACCATTCGGTAAGCAATCATTCTCGTTCTTGCAAGGGCGGGCATCATAATTCCCATAAGCAACGCTACTATCGGTAACGCTATGACCGGCAGGGCCATTCCTGCGATTGCAATACCCCTGCCTTTTAGTTTGCCATGGCTTTTCTCAATTTTGAAGAGGCCGATGATGCCGAGGATTATTGCAAGCGGCGCCGTGATAAAAAAAGTGCAAAAGCTCAAAATTCCCAGCACCAGCGATGTAACGGCAAGTGCACTTGTTTTGGCGTCAGGCGCCGGCGCCGTAGGCCCAACACTTGTCAGCACCCAACTGCAACTGCGACAAAGTTTGGCGTCTTCCTGGTTTTCCACTCCGCATTTGGGGCAAAACATTTGTTCTCTCCTTTCAATTTTAAGTTTGATAATCCACAAACCTCCATTATACGCTTCGACCACTTGGCAGACAATTCTTGATTTTTTGTGTATAGATGCGGCTTGTTGTCACCGTCCGAGATATCCGGCTTCGACGCAGAACAGCAGAATGTCCCTTCCCAGCGGCGCGGCGTCAGATGAACCTGCCTGGCCTCCCTCTACGAGGACAGAGACGGCGATTGTTCTTCCTCTCGCGTCTTTTGCGAAGCCGGCGAACCAGGCGTGCTCGGGCTGTGTTGTAGAGCCGGTCTTGCCGTATAGCCGTATTCCCCGCGAAGAAAAATTTCCTAACACGGGCGCAAATTCCCTGTTGGCGGTTCCGCCCGATTCTTCCACAACAGCGTGCATTCCCTCATAGACGGTTGCCAGTGTCACAGCCGAGATATTCAGGTTGACCGGATCAGGTTTTGGCGAACAGGGGTCGGCAATTAGTCGCGGGGGGAGATAAATGCCGCCTCTGGCTAAGCAGGCCATCGCGTTTGCCACCTGCAAAGGTGTTACCCTGAGGTTGCCCTGTCCAATTCCGAACCATCGTCTTTCGTCCGGCTCAAGCGAGGGCAATTGCTCGAAACTGGTTATAGTATCTTTTGCTGGAGTATTTGATATCTGTCCCTGTACTTGCCTGAAGTGTCGTGCTGGGTAGTTTGGCTCAGGTGATTCGTCGCTTGATTCCGGTGGGGTAGTAACCGAATCGGGCAGGGCGAGTCGGCCATAGCCAAACCTGAAAAGCCAGCTTTGCAGGACGACGGGGTCGATTCGGTCGGCCAGGTGTGAAAAATAAACATTGCAGCTTCCCTTTATGGCGTTGCGGGCGGTGTTTGGCCACATACTATCATGTCCCCAGTGGTTTCTGAGATATATCAGGCAGCTTGGCCAGCCCTGTGGGGCCTTATGCGAGGGGCAGCTTATTATTTCGCCTGCGGTAATCTTTCCGGATTCCATTCCAGCTACCAGAATCAGCGGCTTTATCGCTGAGCCGGGCGGGTAATGCATATTTATTGCCCTGTTGCGCAAC
Organism: Sedimentisphaerales bacterium; assembly: GCA_049516395.1. GTDB lineage: Bacteria > Planctomycetota > Phycisphaerae > Sedimentisphaerales > Anaerobacaceae > Fen-1362. Next base: position 97,665 of record JBEKTD010000004.1, read on the forward strand.
GGCTCACAAGGGTCGCTGACGAGTTTGCCGTAAGTTTGCCGAGCCAGGTTCAAATCGTAATTAGGCAGTGACGCGAGGGCGAGAATATCGCCTGAGCCGACGTCGATAACAACCGCTGCGATTGGGGACTTGCACTTGGGATTTCGTGAGCAGTCGGTTATGAGCTGCTCTATTTTTTTCTGCAGCTCGATATCGATTGTCAGGCGGATATCCTGGCCGAACTGCGCTTCTGTTTGGCGCACCAGGTTGCGGTCTATGTCATATACAATCTCGCCTCTTTTGCCTCGCAAAATCGGCTCGCAGACGTATTCGATACCGTCTTCCCGCCCGCAAAGCTCATCATCAAGGTAGTTGGCCAACCTGTCGTCGGCGAAAATGTCTTTGTCTTTCTGACCGGGCGGGCCTACCCAGCCGATTGTCTGCGACGCGGTTTGGCCAAAGGGATATATACGCTGCCCTTTTGCTATGACTTCCACGCCGGGGACTTTGAGAAATTCCACTCTTGCGGCGAACACGGCGTCTTCCGATTTCAGCTCGACGATAGGCTGGGCTTTTTTAAGTTCGGCGATATCGTCCACTTTGTTTATCAGCAGGAAGCGGTCGCAGGGGTCGGAGAATTTCTTTTCGAAATCGGCAAGCGCTTCGGCGAGCGGGACATTATTAAGATTGCGGCTGTATTTTTTCAGTATGTCGGAACTTGGGCCGTTCCTGGCCCAGGCAAAAAACGTCCGCAGGTTCCATATTTTGTCGTTTATTTTTTGAAGCCGAATAACCACGTCCTGACGCGGCATACCGAATTGCGTGCATTTGTCGATTAACAGCTCGATGTCTTCCTGCCGGTCGGCGAATTCCTGCTGCAGGCCCGATGTGTTGGCGTCCGGCTCTTTCGATCTGGCGCGAAGCGATAACGCCTGGAGCACGCGTTCATCGAGATACCGGCTTAAATCATAGTTTACCGCAAGCCAGAATTTCGGCTCATCTTCGGCGAGGATTTGACCTTTCCTGTCGAGTATCTTTCCCCGCATTGTTCTAACCTGCTGGAACGAACCGCTTTGAATCCGCAGCTGCGCGACCTGCTCCCTGTAAAACGATGTTGAGAGCAATTGTATATCTATCAGGCGAAGCACGCAGATGCCGAGCAAAATTGTGCCTGCGATTACCAGGATTGCCATTCGTTTTTTATACATAGATGATGTTTAAAACATGTCGAGAGATTCAAGGCGGAACTATTTTCGCCCGCGACGCTTATTTTTTATAGGCATCAGCCAGTCCAAAAACAAGAATAAAACGGGCCCCAGCACCGCCGAATAAATCGATGTTCCGATTAAAGCGATGAAGCCGCCGGGTCTCGATGCCTGCCCTGCGACGCGTGCAAGCAGCCATGCCAGGATTGCCGTGCCAAGCCCGATGATAAATATGGTAATTGCCTGGTGAGGCACTTTTTTGATGGATATCAGCCGGTGCAGATACGACAGGCCCGTCCCGAACAGCCCGAAACTGATTATCAGGGGACCAATAGAGAACCCGGTTGCGGCGATGTCGGCCGCGAAGCCGAGCACAAACGAGCTGATAATCGCCTCTTTTTCCTTACAGCGGACGGCGAAAAAGACCATCGCAATCAAAAGCAGGTCGGGCGTCACGCGGAGGTCGGTTACCGCGATTGTGTTAATCCAGCTTTTTTGCAGAAGTGTGGCAATCAGGACCAATACCGCAAAACGCGGCCAGTGCATCTTATTTTCTCCATGGTGATATAAAGAAAACCAGTTGGCAGAGCAGGGGGGCGCATATTTATTTCCCGCCGGATGTTTTGGCGTTTTCGGCCCGACTCAGATTGCCTGAGCTCTGCGGGTTCATTATTATTACCGCCACGTTGTTGAGCTTTGTAATATCGCAGCTTGGTTTTACGGTGATATCCCACAAGGCGGGGTTTTTGCTGTCTCTTTTACACTGCTGTATCTCGCCGACGACCATGGCGGAATCCAGAAGCCCTGGTTTTTTACGCAGCATCACCGGCTCGCCGACCTTGATTTGGTATTTTACCGGCACCATTTTTATTTTCGCTGAGTTATTGCCGGTGCCCTGCATCAGCATATTTGTTTCGACGTCGGGTATGTTTACCTGGATGGTCGAGGAAGAGTCGCTGAACAGCCGGACTTTGGCGGTGCGGGCCGACAAATCTGATATGGTCCCGATGACGCTGTTATCGCCTATGACGAACATATCTTTGCAAACTCCGTCATCTTTTCCGCGGTTGATAATCAGCTCGCTTCGCAGTCCTGATACGGATGCGATGATAATATCCGCGGGCACTAATTTGGCGCCCTCGAGGTCGCGTAATCTCGTGCGCAAGCCCGATAATTGCTGAATCGTCTGGTTTTTCTGACGTACTTCCTCTTCAAGGTTTGCGATGTAGTTTTGATACTGCGATTCTTTTCGGCTGAAATCATCTTTGAGCGGAAGCTCGGTTTTGACGGAAAGGGGCATCTGCCTTCCCGCGCTCAAAGGCCAGCGGAAAAGACGCGCAAAGGCGAACTGGAATTTGCTTGTGATTCCAAGCGGAGAAAACAAGAGGATTAACCCGCCCAGCATAAACCAGGCGAACAACATCCTGCTGGAGATTCTGATTCGCTTCCCTGCCATAACTAAATTTATAAATTCTGGTTATTACAGCATCCTGTGCCGTTACCAGCCGGAGTCGGAATGCTCCATTGTGTCCTTCCACAACTCCAGATTTTCCAGGTAAACGCTCGTGCCCCGCGCCACCGCCGTCAGTGGGTCTTCGACGCGAATTACCTTTAAGCCCGTGGCGTTTGCCAAAACCGTGTCCATTCCCCGCAGGAGCGACCCGCCGCCGCAGATGTGAATTCCATTTTCGATGAGGTCTGCGGCTAATTCGGGGTCTGCCTTTTCGAGTGTCCTTGTTACCGCGTCGATAATGGCAGCTACCGGTTCCTTAAGGGCTTCGCGAATTTCTTCGCTTGTGATAACTATTTTTCTCGGAAGCCCTGAAATGGTGTCTCTTCCTGAGACCTCCATAGTCAGCTCTTCTTCGAGGGGCACCGCTGAGCCGATTTGTATTTTTACCTTTTCCGCTCTCGGTTCGCCGACGAGCAGGTTGTATGTCCGTTTGAGGTGATTGATGACCGCCTCATCCATATCGTCGCCGCCTACGCGGATTGATTCACAGGTGGCGATGTCCGCCAGGCTCATAATCGCGACTTCAGTTGTGCCGCCGCCGGTATCGACAATCATCGAGGCCGTCGGGTCTGTAATAGGAAGCCCCGCTCCGATGCCCGCCGCCATTGGTTCATCGACAAGATATACTTTTCGTGCGCCTGCGCGTTCAGCGCTGTCGATGACTGCTCTTCGTTCGACGGCCGTAATTCCGCTTGGCACGGCTATAACCACGCGAGGCCTTATAAGATTGCCCCTGCCGTGAACCTTTCGGATAAAATAGTTCAGCATCGCCTCGGTGATTTCGAAGTCGCTGATTACGCCGTCTTTGAGGGGTCGAATTGCGCTGATTGAGCCGGGGGTTTTGCCTAACATTTCGCGTGCGACGAGTCCGACTGCTTCGCCGTTGTTGAGGACCTGGTTGGTTCCTTTGCGGACCGCGACGACCGATGGCTCATTGAGGACTATTCCCTTGCCGCGGACACAAACCAGCGTATTACAGGTACCGAGGTCGATACCCATATCCATGCTGAACCTGCCCAATATAGCGTCTATAAATTTCATCGAGTCCGTTCTCAATATATAAAAATGCCCGGTTTACCCGGGCACATTGTATCGCATCCTGCTTGCCGGCTCAACAAGGAAATTTTATGGAATTGTAAATAGCGTGTTGTAGTCGAAATAGCACTTTACGGCGACAAATGCAGCCGTAGCCAGCACTGCGCCGAACGCCACCGCCAGTATGATTGTGTAAAGATTGCTCGTTGCCTCTGGTTTTGTACTGCGTATTGGTGCTTCAGGACTCATATCCAATCCTCAATAAACTTATCTCAAACCTTACAGGTTGGTCGAGGCGTTGTCGCCTACTTTTGGCGACTGCTGAACCAACTCAAGAACGCCGACGGCCTTTTCGGTATCCACGTTAACAATGAGAACGTCACAAATGAACTCGTCACCGCGTGTAACGTGGAACTTCATTCCCTCTTTTACGCCGTCCGCCGAGCCGATCGATATTGTGGCCAGCGAATTCTTTGTATCAACCTCAGAAATTTGTGATTTGAGGTTTATCGTTTCGTTTGTGGGCTGTGCGGGCAGGGCATTGCCTTTTTCCTGTGTTACTGGTGCGCCTGCCGCTGCGACCTTGCCGCCGGTCTGGATAATCTTGTCCAAACGGTTCTGCAAGTCCGCTTTCTCTTCAATAAGCCGGCGTTTCTCGGCCTCAGCCGCATCTATTAACGCGTTTTTTTCAACAACTGCTGCGCTGGTCTGGTCCAGCTCTTTGCTGAGTTTTATCTGCTCTGCCTTTAACTGTTTGACATCTTCCTGGGCGGTGCTGAGCAACTGCGTCTGCTTGTCGGTGGTTGCCTGGAAATCTTTTGTGATGCTTGCCCAACTGTTGACTCTTTCGAGAAGCTCGGCTTTTTCTCTTTCGATGCCGGTAATCTTCGTCTGGAGGTCGTCTTCCTTGGTCTTCAGCGAGGCAACCTGACTGCTAAGCGATTTCTCAAGGTCGTCCTTTTGCTGAATCTTTTCCTTGAGCTGATTGTTCAAACTTTCCTTTTCCTGTTCGAGCGCAGCGCGGTCGGAACTAAGCTTGGCACACTTTTCTTTGTAGTTATTTGCGTTGGCGATGTATGTTACCACTATGCCGCACAGAAAGATTGCCGATACAGTCAATAGAACTATGAGTATCTTAGTAAGATTGCTCAAGATTAGCTCCTTTCACCAGTTTTACTAAATTCCAATATCGAGAGATTATACTTTGCTCCCCAACACCTTACAACATACTATATTCTACGTTTTTTAGCATTTTACGTCAAGTCAATTTTGTTAAAATGGGGTATTTTGCCTGAGAATTAAGAGCCATATTTTACCGTCCTATATTATTCTTTCTGGCACATTGAAAAACCGCCTTAGCAGCGGCCAGACGAACATTTTCATCACTGTCTTTGAGCAATCCCGGCAGGAATTTTTTGAGGGTGGGGGTCCTGATTTGGCCTATTGCCATGGCCGCCAGCGTCTGAATTCGGGCCTTTGCTTCCTGGTCCATCGTGGCTGAAACATCGTGCGTCAGCGCATTTGCCACTATCCTTTCGCCCGATGTGTCGCCCAGATAGCCAAGTTGTTCCGCTGCCACAAGACGAACCTCAGGCAGGTCATCTTTTAGCATTGTCAAAAGTGAATCTTTTGCCCGTGATGTTCCCAGCGCTCCCATTGCCCGGATGCCGAAGACACGGTCGTCGGCGTATGCGCTTATGAGCATTGCCCAGAGTTTCTGATATATTTTCTCGTCTCCTAACCTGGCTATTGCCTCAATGGCGTTCAGCCGAACCTTCTCATCTGATGTCTCATCCTGAATCACCTGGTATAGTAATGGCAGGGCGTTTTTATCTCCTATTTTGCCAAGCAGAAAAGCGGCATTCGCCCGCACCTGCTGGTCGCTATCTGTCAAAGCCGTGCGAATTTGTTGCGTGTATGATTTTGAGCCGCCCAACATTACAAAGGCGTAGCTGCCGGCCAGGCGAACATTTTCGTCGTTGTCTTTGAGCAGTTGCGCGACGTCGTTTTTGGCGGCCGAGTATTTAGCGTCCCCGATTGCCACCGCCGAGACGAACCTGATGAGGACAAGCTCGTCCTTTGTCATCTGCTGGACGCCTGCCATAAACGGCGGATTATTCGTTGCGGCCGCCATCTCGATTGAGTTGACCCTGACCTGCGGATTGCTGCTGGAAAGTCCCTCAAGGATAATTTTTGTCGCCTCGGCTGTGAGGTCGTTGTTTGCGGAATTGTCGGTGCTGACGCCGGCGGTTTGCTGTTTTTCAGAATTGGCCTCGCAGCCGACAAAAGCAACTAGGGCAAGTATGACAGATATGAAAATAATACTATTTTTTGTCGGGCGTTTTTTTGCCATTCAGGTTACTCCATTTTTCGCGTTTGGTTCGTCGTTTGAGGCCGAGCCGCTCGATAATTATCTCTATTATGATTAAAACCAGGCACAACTGACAAGTAAAATCCAGCCACGGGCCGTGTTTGCTGAAAAACGTGGTCCTCGCGTCAATTGGCACTATATCAGCGAACCAGCCCTTTATACCCTGGCGGTCGAACGCTTTTTGCGGAAGATTTCCGGCCGCGTAGCTGTCTTTAATCTGGCCAAGGGTGTCAATCATACAGCTTATGCCGGTGTTGACGCTTCGCAGCACCGCTAACCGGTTCTCCACCGCCCGAAACGCGCAAATCGCCACGTGCTGTGAAAGCTCGGTGGCGGGCAGGACTTTGCCGTTTTCGAATCGCACAAACCATCCGTCGTTGCTTATGTTCACGAGCCAGTCGATTTGCTTTTGGCCTTTCTCATCCAGCGCAAATCTTCTCGCCATAACCGGCACTGCGTCCTCGTAGCAAATCATTACGCTGAATCTGTATTTGCGGTTTGTCCCAGGCGTCTGCATATCGAACGCCGTGTATTCTGTCCCGGGGTCAATCGTATAATCGAAATCGTAAGGCGACATTGTCAAGAACAGCTTGTGAATAAGCGGGATATTGGAAAATGGCAGCATCTCGCCGAAGGGCACAAGACATATTTTCGAGTACTTTTGAGGCGACTGGCTGCCGTCGGGCTTATATAAAAAAGCGGAGTTAAATTTCTGCGCAAGCCGGATGTTATTCACGTCGTATCGCGGTGTGGCGTCGTATGCTCCGGCCAGAATGTACGCTCCCTTTTTCGCGTGTTCGCGGATGGTTTCGTCGAAGATTTTATACGAATGGTCATCAACCAGGAGACGCAAAATCTGCGGGTTCAATATCGCCTGCACCATCGTCTCGGGCCAGACGACAAGTTTTGCATCCGCCGAGATACACTGGCTGCTTTGCTCCAGCAGCTCATCGAAAATCTGTTCTTCTGCGACAAACGATTTCTTGACGGATATCGGGATGTTCGTCTGCACCGCCCCAATTAACGGGCCTTGTGTAACGAATTGAGCCGACTGGTTTATTCGCCAGTGTCCATACACGATAGTTCCGGCAATTGCCGCGGCTGTTACGATAATTGAGAATTTAGAATTTAGAATTAAAAAAGGCAGCCGGTGTCTTATTCGTTTCTTTTCTGAATTCTCAATTCTAAATTCTAAATTTTTCGTGGAAAGTATAAAACCCGCAATCAGCCCATTTACCATCGCGACCACAAACGATACGCCCGCTGCGCCGAATATGTCGGCTATCTGGATTAAAGCGGTATTCGCGTATTGGCTGTGAGCGAGATAATTCCAGTAGAAGCCGCCCAGGAAAAGCCCCTGCATTTGCTCGATACCCACAATCAAAACAGGGACGGCGATAAAAAGCGGAAATTGTTTCTTAATGCACCATCGCAGCGACATCGCCAGTAAAGGCCAGAGCAGGGCGGTATAAAGGCAAAAGGCAATCCAGCCCACGACCGTTACAAAGCTCATCCAGTATATATTGCCGAGCCAGTAACAGTACGAGACAACAAAGGCGGCCGGATATAGCTTGGACGGTTTGGTTTCAAAGGAGCAGGCAAGAATAAAGGGCACATACGCCACCCACGCCAATGGCCACCAGCCAATCGGCTGCTGTGCCAGCGTCAACATAATCGCCGTCCCGGCGAAAGCGGCTAAAATACGCAAAATCCCTTTCGTTGTTTTATCGCTCAATCCGTTATGCCTTTCAAGGCAGTCGCTATCTCCGAAGAGACATACTGTTTTTGATTGTTCATTCGGACGGCAAACTGGCTCGTGAAAATTTCGAGCAAATCTTTATCAGACAGTACCTCCTTCGGTGAATATCCGATGTCCGGTATAAGCCGTTTTAATTCACCTATTTCGACGAGATTCAATTTATGTTCTTTTTCAGCGCCCTCGCAAATGTCGAGTTGTTCGAGCCGCTGGTTTGCTTTTTTGACATAATCCGCGGAGATTTCAATTCCCACGTAGTTTCTCCGCAGTTTTCTCGCTGCGACCGCTGTTGTTCCTGAGCCGACGAACGGGTCAAGAACACAGTCGCCTGCATTTGAGCTTGCTGCAACGATTCTCATAAGTAACTGTTCAGGCATCTGGCAGGGGTGCCAGCCGGTTCGTTCTTTGAATGTCCCGCATACCCGCGAGTCCTCCCATACGTCGTCGGGAATCTTGCCTGCCGGGTTAGCTCGCCTATCGTCATAAATCAACTGCCGGTCCGATGGCACCCGCACGGCGTGGTCGTTGAATGTGAAGTTTTTCGGATTATTCACGAAGTAAAATATATGCGTATGCGAGCGGGCGAATTTATCTTTTGTCTGCTGGCCAAAGGTGTAGTGCCAGATTATCCAGTTGCGCATTACAAGTCCCAGCTCATCTGCGATGACCTTCACATTCGCTGCGTAGTCGTCGCCTATCGCGATATAAAACGAACCGGTGGGCTTCAAGACCTTTTTGCACGCCGTCATCCAGTCCTTTGTCCATGCGATGTAATTATTGCGTTCGACCTTGTCGTGGTACTTGTCGTATTTGTATCCGATATTGAAAGGTGGGTCGGCGAATATCAAATCCGCGAACGGCTCGCCGATTTTACTCAGCGTTTCGATACAGTCGCCGCAAATTATCTTATTCAATAATTCCTGCATACGGGCACATTGTAACTTAAAACTCTGCTCTTGCAAGCTTGCCCTCGAATGTCTGAATCGGGGGTTTTAAGCAGGGGGCAAAACTTAAAACTTTCGGCATTATTATTGACCTGAAGAGTAACAACCCGGAGATAGGGACTATTAATTAGTGTGGTGTTTATTGTTTGCCGGCTGGTTGTGGCGGGCGAATGATAAATTGCTCAGTAAATGTCATGCCTGAAAGATAATCGGTGAAGTTGACCTTGACGGTCAATGGCTTGTCGAATTTGTCAATAATTTCGGCCGCGTCGAAACTCAGCCGATAGCCGCTCGAAAGCATCCCGCTCAGCCAGAGCGTCTTAAGCTCATTCGGCTCAATTTGCCACTGTGCTAAACGGGCTTCATTTTCCTTTTTGTTCAGGTCCCAGAGCTGGATTTCAACGGCCCCGCCCGCTTTCACTGTGTCGCCTGTCTCATCAATAGGTTGCACGTAAACCACCAGCTTTTTCTTTCCCGTTGCGCCCGGGGTCTTGTCGTCGTCATAAAAGTTTGTGTACCTGCCGATTTTGACCGACTTGATGTGATAAACAGCGTCTGCCCTTTTTTCTCCAGGCAGTTTGGAGAGATCCTGGGCCTGTTTTAATAGCTGAGCGTTTTCCGCATGGGCCTGTTCGAGCTGATTTTGAAGTTCCGTATTTTGCGAGGTAAGCTGCTGGACCTGCTGTGCTGTTGTCGGTTTTCCCGCTTTGCCGCTGTCGCATCCAAACGCGAAGACAAGCGATACCAATGAAACAACGAACAATGAGCTGCGAACTAAGAACATAATTCTCAATTATTAAATTTAGCTTTCTTTATTTGTCGATTTGACCACTTCCGGCGCCTTTTGGATTATCCTGTCTGCAAGACCATACTTTATCGCCTCATTCGCGTCCAGCCAGAGGTTTCTGTCGCAGTCCTTCTCGATTTTTTCCGCTGACTGGCCCGTGTGCTTGGATAGTATTGCGTACAGCCGTTCTCGCAGACGCATTATTTCCCTGGCCTCAATCTCAAGGTCCGTCGCCGGGGCAATCAGCTCTCCCGAAATCAACGGCTGATGAATCAGCACCCTGTTGTTGGCGAGCAGGAATCGCTTGCCCGCCTTGCCGCCCGCGAGCAATACCGCGGCCATACTCGCCGCCTGGCCTATGCAATAGGTCGCTACGTCGCAGCGCAAAAACTGCATACAGTCGTAAACAGCCAGTCCCGCCGAGATTGACCCGCCCGGCGAGTTGATATAAAGGTGAATGTCCGTCTTGTTGTCCTCGTTGCTCAAAAATAGCATTTGAGCTATCACTAAGTTTGCGGAAACGTCATCTATTGGCCCGCTCAGGAAAATGATTCTGTCTTTGAGCAGCCGGGAGTAAATGTCGTATGCCCGTTCGCCGCGACCTGTCTTTTCAATCACTATCGGAACTAAATTCTGGTCAACTGCCATAGTTTCACTTTCTTTAGTGGTTACTGTTTTTTCTCGTCTGTTTTCTTATCGTCCGGTTTCTTTTTACCTGACTCATCAAGCTCCAGGACCTCGTCGATGAGTCCGTATGCAAGCGCCTCTTCCGCCGTCATATACCTGTCTCTTTCGGTCTCTGCGCTGATTTTTTCAACGGGTTGACCTGAGAGTTTGGCAAGCATCTCGTTGAGCATTTTCTTGGCCTTGAGGATTTCCTCCGCCTGAATTTTAATATCCGCCGCCTGTCCAAAAACTCCGCCCCACGGCTGATGCAGCATAATTTTTGCGTGCGGCAGCGCGAACCGTTTGCCTTTTGTTCCCGCCGCGAGAACTATCGCTCCGCCCGATTGTGCCCGGCCAATGCAATAGGTGGCAATAGGCGAGCTTACGAATCGCATCGTGTCATAAATTGCCATCGTATCGTCAACGCTGCCTCCGGGCGAGTTGACATACAAGCTGATTTCCGTGTTGCGTTTCTGGTTATCGAGGTAAAGGATTTTCATTATTACCTCGGTAGCCCTGGCGTAGTTGATTTCGCCGATGAGGAACACAATCCGGTTTTCCAGCAGCATATCATCCAAACTCATCTGGCGAAATTGCTGGTAATGACCGCTTCCCGGCCCGTACTGGTCCTGGTACTGTCCCTTCGGCTCAATTATCATACGTTTTTCGGGTCCTGTGCTGAACATCAAGTTTTCCCTTAATTAAGTCATAAGTCGTAAGTCACAAGAGCATAAGTAATAAGTAACTTTTCAACTTGTGCTCTTTTGTCCTTGTGCACGGTCGCACTTTTGCTCTGTTAAATATCGGATATTCTTACGCTCAGGTTTTCTTTTTTCGGGTTGTCGGCGTCGCCTTTTTTGCCGGTTTTTTCTCGTCCGCGGCCTTGGCTTTTTTGGGATGCGCCGGCTTTGTCGCGGTTTCCGCCTTTTTAGCCGGTTTGGCCTCTGTTTTTTCGGTCGTTTTCTTGTGCTTGTGGATTTCGGCCTTTTCTGCTTTCGGTTTTTCCGCCTTCGGCTCAACCTCGGTTATTTTCGCCGACTCAAGCAGCTTGGTTACGCACTTTTGTTCGCGGACCTGAAGTTTGAATTGTTCGAGGGACCCATCCCGCTGCATTTCATCTTTCATTCGTTCGGGCCTGATGTGTTTCTGGATGGCTAACTGGGCGATGTGCCCGTTGATTTCCTCATCCGTCGTTTTGATGTCCAGCTTTTCCGCGATTTTGTCCATTATGAAGAATACCTTGAGCTGTTCTTCGGCCTGCTGCTCGGTGTTCGCCTTCAACTGCTCGATATTCTTATCAATCTGCTCTCTGTCGATGCCCTGCATCATCAGGTTGATATACTGGCGTCGTAATAATGCGACTGCCTGGTCTGCGGCAACGTCTGCCGGCAGATCGATACTGATGTTATCAAGCAGGTATTTGTAAATCTGCTCGGCCATCTCTTGTTTCGCCTGGCCTTCGAGCCGGCTTTCCAGTTTTTCGCGAATTGCCTTTCGCAGCTCTTCCTCGGTCGCCACGCCGCATTTGCTTATCGTGTCCTGGTTCAATTCCGCTGGTCTTAGCCACTTGATGTCCTTAATCGTTATCTTGATATTGACCTTTTTGCCTCGCAGGTCCTCTTTGAAGAATGTCTTGGGCACTTCCACTTCCGCGGTTTTTACGTCTCCTGTTTTCGCCCCAATCAGGATTTCGTCGAGTTTCTCTACCGGCACATCCGCCACAAAGCCGTTTGCGCGTGCGTATATCTCGGTGTTATCAACTTTTTGCTCCTGCCCTTCGGTATTCAGCATAACGTCCGCGACGACCTGGTCTTCAAGCTCAACCTTGCCTTCGTCCTTAGGCGTCCACGTCCCCGCGTATTTGCAGAGCATCTCGATTTCCCTGTCAACGAGCCCGTCGGTTACCACGTGTTTTGTCTTCTCGACCGGTATGCCCTCAAGTTTCGGCAGCTCAAACTCAGGACGCACTTCAACCTCGAACTCAAATTTCAATGCGCCTTCCGCGGGTAATTCAATCTTCTCATAATCAATCTCCGGCTCGCGCAAAACATCCAGCTTGTTGTCCTTTATTGCCGAATCACTCGCGTCTGCCAGTATTTTCAGTTTTGTCTGCTCGCCGACTTCTTTGCCGAATCGCTTTTCCAGCAATCGTTTCGGCGCACGACCCTTCCTGAAACCGGGCACCAGCGCGTCTTTGCGCAGCGTTTCATACTGGGCGTCGGTGGCCTTTGTTATTGTCTCGCGGGGGACCTCGATGATAACCTTCTTTTTGCACGGGCCTGACGCTTCGATTTTTACGGTGTTCTTTGGGGTTGTTTGCTGCGGGGTTGTTTCCTGCGGTTGCTCTGCCATGTTATTCTCCTATTCTTAGGGCTTACGCTCATACAAAACAAAAATGGCATTAGGAACACTGATTCCTGCAGCCACATTTTTTCATATTTCGTTGCCCAAACGCGTCGGCGACCAACGCCAAACTACTCATTTAGCCGGTAACTCGCCGACACTATAATTGCGTAAATCAATACACCATTGATGCATAAACGTCGCTCGATGTTCGTTACTCGTCGCTCGATAAAAACGAGCCACGTGGGCCGAGCCACGAGGCACGACTTACTAACAGCGGGTGATGAGGCTCGAACTCACGACATCCACGTTGGCAACGTGACGCTCTACCACTGAGCTACACCCGCGTAAACTCACCGCCTATTATAATCTCTATTATCGACTCCCTGCAAGCGGTTTTTTAACAAAAATACAGCCTTTCCCTCGCTATGCCTGCTTTCGAAATGCACAATATAGAATGACCGCTCGGGCTAATGAAGTCGTTGCTGTCTGCTGGTGCTACGATGTCAAAAAGATGCCTTCGACTGGAACACCACACCAAAATCATAATTTTTGGCAGACGAAGTGTGCAGAATAAGCGGAGTTATGCCCACATTATCCTGCCAAAACTCGGTTTCCTCGCTCGTATCGTATATCGCTCCAAAAATCATCTGAGAATCCAGATTTTTTGCGGCATAAGTTACATCAACACTCGGCTTGTACGCCGCAGCAATAGGGTCATAGCCCTGGGCCGCAGTATCCACGTTGTTATATTGTCCTGCTGCATTAACGGACAAAATATACGTAGAGTCCTGCGGGAAAAAACTGGGATTTGCAATCAAATCCCATGCAGATAAGGAAGTGCCGTTAAAAACATCGACTTCCGATGTATCGCCTGTATCTCCCGTGCCGCCCCCTAAAAGTGGGACGTTGTGAAGGTAATTTGTGGCAATCTTGTAAATATTCAGGTCGCCGAGACCGAGCACGCTCGGAGATTTAGGAAGTTTTATATCGCATGTTCCAGTCCCCGAAACTTTTTTGTCAGATTTGTCATAGGCGAAAACAATAACAACACTGAAACTGCCGATACCTTTTTTCGTTCCGGAAGATACTGTTCCTGTAACTTTTACTGTAATTCCTTTTTCTACCGCCACTGGCTTTGAAACTTTCGCTCCTTGAAGAACAACGCCTGGGAAAAATGGTTGAGGGTACCACGAGGTTCCCCAGCCATTTAAATCATCTCCGGGATGCGGACGTATGGAAACTGCCCCGGCATTCGCTATTACAGAAAGAAAGTGATTATGCTCTGACAAAGAGCCGGGCTCAGAATACATAAGCCGATATTCCGTTCCCGCCGTGCTGATGACCTTTGCAACCGAATACGGCTTTATTATAGCTGCCGATACATTTTGCCCGAATGCTTGGCTCAAAACAAAAGCTGAAACTGCAAAAACAAGTAATAACGGGATTCTCCCAGGCACTTTAATATTCATGATTATCCTCCTTATTAAAAAATTGCTAAAGAACCGCCTCAATTTTTATTAAACCAATTCATTAAATTTCTGTCAAGCAAGATATTACAGTGAGGGAGAAGATAGAAGTGTCTGAAACTATATTTGAACGCCCTAATGGCACAGGTTTTAATGCCTTCAAGACGATATGGCAGAAATATAACGGAGCAGGAGGGCCCGCCTACGCTATCGCTTCGTCGGGTAAAATTCTTTTCCTTAGCGTTGTTTTTCCAGACGATGTCTTCAGATATTTTTCAAGACGGCGCGCTGTTTGCTCCGATTTAACTGCGATATACGCTTCCAGAGTCACTGGAAGTCGCCACTTTGTTGAAATTTCCCGATCTGCTGTATGTTCTTCCATTCGCCTCTTTAGGTCGTTAGTTGAGCCGACATAATATTCCCCATCAGTCATTTTAAGAATATATACATACCACATTTTTCAACCTCAAAACGACCGTATTTTTCATATCGCCGAGCGAATAACGGCCTGTTCTCCGTAGCGACAGCGAAGGATGAAGCGCGGCGAATAACGACTTGCCATTCATATCGCGGCGAACAACGGCCGTGTCTTTCGTATCGCCGGGAGAAGAACGGCCTGCTTTTCATATCGCTAAAAGAAGAACGGCCTGCCGTTCGTAGCGCAGCGAAGAACGGAGCAGGAGGGATTCGAACCCCCGATACCGTAAACGGTATAACGGTTTTCAAGACCGTCGCTTTCAGCCGCTCAGCCACTGCTCCATAATACCCATATATTATACTCGGCTGTTCATTTTTGCCACTTTTGTTTTCTTACTTAAAGTTTACCTGTTGCCGAGCCCTGTCATTGGCCGGTAGAATGATATTAAGCTGGGTTTGAAGACGTAACGAAACTCTTAGCGGCCTGAAAGGAATCTAATTATGAAATTGTCGCTCTTGCTCATAATCATCGTATGTTTGCTAATAGTTTTCTTGTGCAATTTAGTTTATGCAGCGGCGACTCCGCTCGGTTACCCACCGGGATTATACGACGAGGGAAACGTCCCTAAATTTATCCTGCCAGACCCGCTGGTTATGCTCAACGGCGACAAGGTTAGTGATGTTAATACCTGGAAAGTTAAACGCAGGCCGGAAATCCTCAGATTATTCGAAACCAACGTATATGGCCGCAATGTTGTTGGCAGGCCGGCTGGTATGACTTGGAAAGTCACCGCGGAAAACCGCTCCGATATGAATGGCCTCGCCATTACCAAAACAGTAACAATATATTTCACGGGCAAAGATAATGGCCCGAAAATGGATGTTAATATCGTTTTACCCGCCAGTGCAGCTCAAAAACCAGTTCCATTAATAGCCATTGTGGAATGGGCTCCTAAAAAGCAGTTGCTTCTGGACCATGGCTATGGTCTGGCGACCTTCAATGCCGCGCAGATAGAGCCGGATATAAAAATTGGTTCTTATGAGAGAAGTATCCGTAAATTTTTTGCTAAACCCGACCAGAACCAGCCCGGCCCCGACCTGTCCTCCGCAGCGCAAACGAAGGGGGACGAGTGGGGCGCTATCGGCGCCTGGGCCTGGGGTTTGAGCAGGGCTATGGATTACATTGTTACCGACAAAGACATCGACGCCAACAAGGTCTGTGTTGCGGGCTTTTCCCGCTTTGGTAAAGTCGCAATGTGGGCGGGCGCTCAGGATGAGCGTTTCGCAATCGTTTTCTCCGGAGAATCCGGCTGCGGCGGTGCGGTCATTGTGCGTCGCGGCTTCGGCGAAACCGTAAAATCAATAAATGGTTACGCGCCGCACTGGTTCTGCCAAAATTTCAAAACCTATAACAGCCGCGTCAATGACCTTCCCGTTGACTGGCATATGCTCGTTGCCCTGATGGCTCCTCGCCCCGTCTATATCGGGACCGCCGAAAAAGACCTGTGGGGCGACCCTCGCGGCTCGTTCCTCTCCGCCAAATACGCTGAGCCGGTCTATCAATTGTTTGGTGAAAAAGGTCTTGGTGTGGAAGATATGCCCCCGGTTGAAACGCCCGTTGGTGATTTCATCGGATATCACAATCGCAAAGGCACTCATGGTTTGAACGATTATGACTGGCAGCAATTCTTCAAATTCGCCGACCGACACCTCGGAATCGAAACGATTAAAGAATAACCCTTATTTTACGCCTTGTTCATATAAACAATTGTTTCTTAGCGGCGGTTTTCGCGAATAATTTTTTAATATTTTTTCAGATTTTACGAACCCTCGAAACAGCCCCTCGTATAAGTATCAGAAAAAAAAGAATTCATCACTCTCCTCCTTAAAAGAAGACATATGAGGAAGGACGGCGAAAGCGAGATTAACGCCGTTCTTCCTCGTTTTCATTTCTACCTTGGCTGTTTTGCGCCGGATATCGGCCATTTAACCCCTTCGCAGGGGGGGCCGGGTTGCTTTCATTACTTGAATTACGGCAGGGATACGGTTAAAATTACTGCTTCATGAAGAATTCACCTGAACAATCTGAGTCGGTTAATCGTTGTGGCGCCAAAACCGAAGGGCTTGGCCTGAGCGAAGTCGAAGGTTTGGGCCGACTGCTTGGTGTTATCGCCCACGAAATCAAAAACCCGCTCTCCACCATCAAAGTGAATCTTCGGCTGGTAGATGAAGAGCTCCACGCCGGCCCGGCGGGCGATATCGACCAGCGTCTGGCGCGGGCACGCAGAAAATTAGCCGTAATCGACAAGGAAACCACCCGGCTCGAACAAATCCTCGATAGTTTTCTCCGTTACGCGGACCGCACACAGCCGCGTCTTTTGGCGGCTGACCTGAATCCCGTCATCGACGACATAATCGATTTTTATCTCCCGCAGGCAGCCGTGCATTCTATAACTTTGCGAAAGTCCCTTCACAACGGGCCGCTGGTTTCTCTCATAGATGCCGGTATGCTCAAACAGGCGGTTCTCAACCTGCTCATAAATGCCCAGCAGGCCATCGGCGGCGAAGGCGAGGTTATGGTGCGGACGGCTGCCGACGGGCAATACGCTCAAATCCAGATTAGCGACACAGGCAAAGGAATTCCTGCCGAACGGCTTAGCCATTTGTTCGAGCCGTATCAATCCTCAAGACCCGACGGCACAGGTTTGGGGCTTGCGACCGTTAAAAAAATTATCGACGCCAATAAAGGGACAATTACTGTCGTCAGTGAGCCGGGGAAAGGGACGGCTTTCACAATCAAGCTGCCGCTTGCCCCGCCGGAGGACAAGCGATGATTAAAGACGCCGTTGTCCTTGTTGTTGATGACGAGAGAGACCACGCCGATGGTATGGCTGAAGCGCTGCGTAAATGCTGCGATAAAGCAATCCCCGTTTATACGGGCAGGGACGCACTCGAAATCATACGAAGCCAGGATATCGACGTTGTAGTTACCGACCTCAAGCTCGGTGGCGATATCGACGGCCTTGATATACTGCAGGAAGCGAAAAAAATCGGCCGGACGGAAGTCATACTCATCACCGCATACGCAACCATCGAAACCTGCAAAGACGCGATAAGACAAGGCGCTTATGATTACTTAGTCAAACCGATAAATATCGACCAGCTTCGTTCGCTCGTCGAGCAGGCCGCTCGTCAGGCAACCCGTGCCAAACACAATGAATCAAATCGTACCGGGCACGAGGATGAATTCAGGTTCGATGGCATTCCAGGCAGCAATCGCCAGGTGGCTGGAATTTTCGAGGTCATTCGACGCGTCGCCCCCACCAATATCTCCGTTTTAATCCAGGGCGAATCCGGAACAGGCAAGGAATTGCTCGCCCGCGCCATTCACGACAATTCCAAACGCTGGAACAAGCCGTTCAGGCCCATAAATTGCGCCGGACTTACCGAAACGCTTCTCGAAAGCGAGCTCTTCGGCCACATCAAAGGCGCTTTCACCGGCGCGGCCTCGGACCATAAGGGGCTTTTTGAAATCGCCGACAAGGGCACGCTGTTCTTGGATGAAATTGGTGATATGCCCCTGAATATGCAGGCAAAATTATTGCGGGTTATCGAAGACGGCATAGTGATTCCCGTTGGCTCGCACAAGCCGATAGTTGTTGACGTGCGAATCATCAGCGCGACAAATCATGACCTCACCGGATTAATCGAGGAGAAGAGATTCAGGCAGGACCTTTATTTCAGAATCAAGGGCGTCAGCGTTTCGGTTCCTCCTCTGCGCCAGCGACGTGAAGATATCCCGCTGTTTGTCGATTTCTTCATAAAACAAACCGCCGCGGAGACCGGCTCCAAGGTTACGGGTATAACCGATGCGGCGATGAACGTCCTCACCGGCTACGAATGGCCCGGCAATATCCGCCAGCTTCGCAACGTAATCAGGACTGTGGTTGTTATGTGCGACCGTGATAAAATCGACGTGCATGACCTGCCTCCCGAAATTAATCGCATCCGCCAGCTCACGGCGGGCCAGTCGAAATCCTCAGGCGATATGCCGCTGGATGAAATAGAAAAACAGGCGATTATCGATATGCTTGCCAAAACGGGCAACAACCGCGAAAAAGCCGCGAAACTTCTTGGCATTGGCGAGCGCACCCTCTACCGCAAAATAAAAGAATACAATCTCTAATCGCTTCTGATGATTTAACGGGTCTTCGGGTTTTTTATCCGCCGACCTGGACGACGTGTCCGCCGGTTAGCCAGAAACGCCCCGGTTTTTTGCCGAAGTAAACCAGTTGCTCATAGCCGCGAGCGTTGTAAACGCGGTCCGGTTCCCCCATCGCCTCTATAAGCTCCGCTTTTGTTGCCCCTTTGAGTTTTGTCGCTTCGACTCGGCTTGAGTCAGCCGATGCCGATTTGGGGGACGCAGCAGCAGCGGACGTAACGGCCTGCGGATTTAATTTCCCGTTTCCCGTCGTCAGCTCTATATTGCGATTTAGCAATGCCTCCATATCAGTTTTCAATTTTGTTATCTGCGAGCCGGCAAGATTCAACTGCTCCCGCAGCGACTGGTTCTCGGCTTCCAGCTTGCCTTGCTGTGTTCCTGTTGCGCTTATATCCAGAGCCAGCCACACGACTAATACGGCAGCTATAACAAAGAGTATTCCCGTCAGCAGCGACACAAGCTGCCATTTCTTCTGCGCGAGATGCGTTCTTTCTGCCGAGGCCCCCGTATTCGACAAAAGGCCATGCAATAATTTTTCGCGCGATTCTTCGGGCTTGCTTGCAGGCGTTTTTTTCATCGGCTCAACAGCAGTTTTCCCGGCTTCCGATGGCAATACGTCCAAATGCAGCGTCGCTTTGGGATTGAACGTCTGGTACTGCTTGTTATCTACCGTCTGTTCTGCAAAACTCGTGTTTTTGGTTTGATTTTCCATAATCTTATTCCTTTATCCGTATCCGCCCCGGCGGAGAAATTCGCGGTTCTATCAGTTTCTTCGGCCTTTTGACCTGTTTTTCTTTATTGTGAAAGTTTCCGCTTCCGTGGTTAAATAATCTGTGTAATCTGTGGTTCAGGGAAGTTCAGTTTTGCAAACTCGCCGAAGTATTTCTTCGCTGCCGCGTCGTAAACTTTCGCTGCGTCAATCTCATTGTCAAAACCGCCTAACCATAAACTTTTACCCTTGTAATATATTCGAGCAACCCACTTTCTTTTTTGTTTCTCGTAATAAACCCCGTAATATCGCGATGTGCATTTTGATTTATCCCTTCGCCGGTTGCAGTTATTTTGTGAATATGTCGCCAGACGTATATTTCCCCTGCAATTGTCCAGACCGTTTCCGTTCCTGTGGTCAACCAGAAGTCCCTTTGGCGCCTTCAAAATCTCTCTGTGTAAATACACCATCCTTGTCCGTTTGGGTTCGATTTTGGCGTCTCGAACAGCGTATAAATTACATCCGTTCCCGAAAAGACGCCAATTGAATTCCCGGAAGTGATAGTAATCTTCCTGGTCCAGAATCGTCCATTCTCCTTCCCCTAAATAAATCCTCCGATACGCGTAACCATACTTCCACTTTAGATATGCCGTCACCGGCCAAACGAAAACAAAATCGAGCCAGGCGGGAATTGTTATTGTTAGTTTCGCAGACATACTTCAATCCTCCAATCTCTTTTGCCACAGAGATATTTTTTTAGCCACAGAGGGCACAGAGTTTTTCTGGTTTAATTAAAATACGAAATGGAACTTCTGTTCCTGATGCCTTGCCCTCCCGGGGCGAAATGCTTGTCGGAGCGAAGCGGAGATCCCCGCATGCCTTTGGCGGGGACCCAACTTCCTTGCGCCTATCTCACCGTCGCCTCTGGCGATGGCGGACTTCTGCGCTACTACTGCGGCTGACTGCCGCTCTTCTTCGAGTCACGAGTCGCGAGCGACGAGTCCCGGCTCTTCGCACGCCCTCTATATATAAGGTGAAATTTGGGGCATTTTAAGGACTTACAAAACACGATTTTTTGGCCGAAAGTTGATAAGTCCTTTTGCCGCAAGGAGTAAAAAAATATTTAGAAAACCTCCATATTTTTTTGTCAATATAGGTAACTTGTGAATAAGACCTCAGACCACAGACAAAAAGCAGAAGTTAGAAATAAGAATGGGGAAGGCGGAAAGAAAAATGGCCGGAGTTAATCGCGAGGCAAGGAAAAAGGTTGCTGGCCCCATTGTTCCTCTTTTCAGCAAGGTCTATGGCTCAATTTGCCCCTTGCTAGATTGCCTGTTGAACTTTGACGGCATTTTCCTGGGCATTTACTTTCTTTATCTGTGCAGGGCTTACAGGGAGTACCATGAGTGCCAATTTTATATCTATCTGAAAACCATGTGCACAGTTTTTCAAGATGCTTCAAAGGATAATCTTTTCGATATCCTCGTCCTTTTTTTTCAAGATTTTCCTGAAGAACACCAGGAAGTTTAGAGATATCAATAGCATTCTTACCAAAGTAATAAAACTTTTTTGACACTAAGGCAAATTTGTTTCCTTTAGAATCATCTCGACAGTCCTCTCTGCCAATAAACCGCTTATCTGATAGATAGCTTTTAAAAGGCAATTTCTCATCGACACACATTAGATAAATAATCTTCTTGTTACCTGCACTCTGCTTGCTTTCACCACCAGTTCCAAGAATCCAGTCGCCTTTTTTAGCAAGTTCAACAATATTACGGCGTTTACTGTTATCCTGAAATTTACAATGTACTAAAGTGCAATAACCGCCCCAAGGATTCGGGGCTTTACCAGTGTCATGGTCAACGACATATGAATATAGTAACGGCACTTAGAGAACACCTAACAACAATTGTATAGTCTGTATAAAACGCATTACAAAACCGCTATCACAACTTTCGGCCTTTTCACGCTATATATTCTGTTTCCATTGTCCTGAGGCATTGCCTACATTTTTTCCCGGCAGATATCCCAGTTTTTCCTGACCGTTATTGTACTGGGATGATTAGGCCCCAAACTGTTTTCAAAAATCGTCAGCGCCCGCTTGTACATAGGCTCGGCCTCCTTCATCCGATTCGTCGCATCATACAACGCCGCCAGGTTGTTTAATGTGGTGGCCACTTTCGGATGGTCTTTGCCGAAAATAGCTTCATCAATTGCCAGCGCCCGTTTCATCAGCGGCTCAGCCTCGTAAAACCGATTCGTCGCCTGATACAACACCACCAAGTTGTTTAATGCCGTCGCAACATTAGGGTGATCTTTACCTAAAGATTTTTCAAATATCTTTACTACTCGTTTCATCAGCGGCTCGGCTTCGGAAAACCGATTCGTCGCCTGATACAACGCCGCCAAATTGTTCAGTTGTATCGCTACATGCGGATGATTTTTACCTTTTGATTTTTCTTCTATGTCCAATCCCCGTTTCATCAGCGGCTCGGCCTCGGAAAGACGATTCGTCGCCTGATACAACGACGCTAGGTTGTTTAAATCTCTGGCCACGTTCGGATGATCTTTATCGAAACTGGCTTCATCAATCGCCAGCGCCCGTTTCATCAGCGGTTCGGCTTCCACCAGACGATTCGTATCCTCATACAACTGCGCCAGGTTGTTTAATGCTGTCGCAACATTAGGATGATTTTCACCAAGGGATTTCTCCCATATCACCAGCGTCCGTTTCATCAGCGGCTCGGCATCGGAAAACCGATTCGTATCCTTATACAACTGCGCCAGGTTGTTTAAATCTCTGGCCACGTCTGGATGGTCTTTGCCGAAACTGACTTCATCAATCGCCAGCGCCCGTTTCATCAGCAGCTCGGCATCCGCCAGACGATTCGTATCCTGATACAACTGCGCCAAGTTGCTTAAACGGATAGCCACGTTCGGATGGTTTTTGCCTAAACTTGCTTCATCTATCGCCAGCGCCCGCTTTATCAGCGGCTCAGCATCGGAAAGCCGATTCATCGCCTGATACAACGTCGCCAGGTTGTTTAAATCTCTGGCCACGTCTGGATGGTCTTTGCCGAAACTGACTTCATCAATCACCAATGCCCGTTTCAACAGCGGCTCGGCTTCGGAAAACCGATTCGTCGCCTGATACAACACCGCCAAATTGTTCAGTTGTATCGCTACATGCAGATGATTTTTACCTTTTGATTTTTCTTCTATTTCTAATCCCCGTTTCATCAGCAACTCGGCCTTCTCATACATGGCATTTTTGTAGTAAACAACAGCTACCTCGTTCAGTATCTGCGAATCTTCGCCGACAAGCGGCTTCAGCATGTCGCACCATTGCAGCGCGTCCCGGGGCCTGCCAGCATAAGAGGCATTTTGCATGCGAGCCATATATATCTTAACTTGCGCCTCGTTCTTTTTCTGCTGGATTTGGTCTAAAAACTGTTGTGTCTCGTCCAGAAGACCGTCGGCCTTTTTGTTGTTGCCTTCGGCAATGGCCTTTAACGCCTGCGCATAAGGCCCATCATCTTGCGTAATCAATTTAGCCAGTTCCTTGGCCTCCTGTGTGGGCTGCGGGGTCTGTTGCTGGCCGGGGCCAGATAGTGCCTGTTGTTGTGCGAGTTGTAGTTGGCTTTCGAGCTTCCCTACGGTGTTCTTTAGGTGTTCGATTTCATTTTTTGATTGCCCGGCTTCTTTCGAAACTCTAACAAGTTGATTAAGTGCCTCACCACCGTCTATACCGAGATTAACATCTCTTCCCGCGACATTAGTCGTATTATGATTCCCATCTATGGCGGCAGCCGTATGCCCCGAACCCGTCTGCTGAATGCTATTTTGTGATGTTGGATAATCGTCATTTTTGCTGAACAACCACTTTAATAATGCGAATAGTCCGCCGATGGCAGCAAGACCAACAGTCACTACTGCGCCAAATATAGCGATTTGCCAGCCCTCACTCAGATTTTTGAACCATTCTATAATTGTGTTCATCATTTCAAAAAACAGTCATCACAGTATTTAAAGGCAGTACATCGGAATAATTGTTTTGGCAGTCAAAGATGTGAATCTCTCCAATTTTTACCACTAACTCCCTGATAAGACAACAAGTTTTAATATCATTAAAAATCCGTGAAAGACCGTGGTTAAACCCTGCCACTCGCCAAGGGCGGAGATGGCAGGGCTAATTATTTTAAGGAAGAAAAAATCTGTCTAATTATTTACCTCTACGGCAGGGTCGGTGAGGTGTAACCGCTTTTGTCGCCATTTGGGCATTTGTTCGGGGGTTACATTTGCCCAGAGGCCAATCTTGCGGCTTCGGGCGATGGATTCCAACTGCTTGTATTTATTGTATAAGCCGTGTTTGAAACGCAAATCCGCGTAGGCGTAACCTTCGCTTAACAAAATCTCATTCAGAAAAGTCCCGTCGGGCAATTGAATATATGCGAGAAGCCGATGATATTTGTCCCTGCTGCTCTTCTCTTTCTCTAAGTAAATGGTTACCTGTTTACCGAGGGCGAGTTTGGTTGCGAAGTCCGATGCCTCTTTGCCGAAATACATTGGCCCTGTCCGCGGGTCTTTGGTTTCAGGCGTATCGATTCCCCAGAGGCGAATTCTGGTGTGGTTGTATTTGCCGTCGGGGATATCGATATCGAGCGTGTCGCCATCGACGACTTTTACGACGGCAAATTGCCGGCCGTGGTATTTTGAGTTGTCATCGGAATCCTGCTGATGATTCGATTGCAAAGGTTTGGTTATTGACCGGCTGATATAACTGCGGTCTAAAAAACATAATGTCGCTGCCGTCAGAGTAATAATGACGGCAACGACATTACGCATGCGTCTGCTCATCGCATATTTCATTTCGTCGCTCGGTTCCCGTGACTCGTTTCTCGAAACACGAGGCACAGGTCACGAGTCACGAAAAAAGGTGTCAGGAACCTTTTTTACTTCTTGGCTCTTTTTTCTGCCGACTTATCCAAATCGAAGGCGTCGCAGACGGCCGTAAGTGCCTGCTCGGCCTGATTTTTATCGACGACGCAGCTTATGCGGATTTCGCTTGTGGTTATCGAATCGATATTGACCTTGGCCTTGGCTAATGCGCTGAACATCTTTTCAGCGATGCCGTAATGGCTTCTCATTCCGACGCCCACTGCTGAGACCTCAGCGATGTCCTCGCGGACGAAGATGCTGTCGTAATGGACTTCCTTCTTTATTGACTCGATGGCCTCCTTTGCTGAGCGAAGGTCCGCAGAGCCAATCGTAAATGCCAGATTTGCCTTGTCGGTGCTGACCTCGGTCTGCATTATGTCGTTGACGACGACCTTCGCCATGGCCAGGCAGTGAAAGATTTTCGCTGCGTTGCCGGGCTTATTATCCACGCCCACCAAACTGATTTTTGCCATATCTTTTTGTATTGTTGCCCCTGAAACTGCTATTCCTTCCATTTGCGGCACCTCTTTACAAATAATTGTTCCCTCAACGTCGTTGATGCTGGACCTGACGTGTATTTTTACGTTGTATTTTTTACCGAATTCGATGCTGCGACTGTGCATGACGCCCGCGCCCAAACTGGCAAGCTCAAGCATCTCGTCGTAGCTGATTTCCTTCATTTTTACTGCTTTGCTGTATATCCGCGGGTCGGTTGTATATATTCCGTCAACATCAGTGTAAATATCGCATACCTCTGCGCCGACGGCTGCGGCAAGGGCGACAGCGGTGGTATCTGAGCCGCCTCTGCCGAGGGTTGTGATATTATCGTTTTCGTCGATACCCTGGAAGCCGGCGACGATTACGATTTTGCCGTCTTTAAGCTCCTTGTGGATTCGCTTGGCGTCGATGCTTTTTATGCGGGCCTTAGTGTGCGTGCTGTCGGTGAGCATTCCGACCTGGAAGCCCGTAAAGCTGATTGCCTTGTGGCCCATCGCGTCCAGCGCCATCGCGAAAAGCGATACGGTCTGCTGTTCGCCCGTGCTGAGCAACTGGTCCATTTCGCGTTTGGGCGGGTTCGGGTTAAGCTCCATCGCGTCGGCGACGAGATGGTCTGTCTGGTGGCCGCGAGCGGAGGCGACGACGACGACCTGATAACCTTTTTTGGTCGCGTCGATTGCCTTCTGTGCGGCCCGGCGGATTTTCTCGGCGTTTGCCACCGATGTTCCGCCAAACTTTTGAACAAGTATAGGCATAGCTACTCCAAGACAATATTTATAACCCCCAGGATGAACCTAGGGGCTAACCATTGGCGGGGTCCTTCGACCTCGCTCAGGGCAGGTAAACCCCGCCCACCGTCAGGTGTTCCTTACGGGACTACGAATAATTAACTTTTAAGGAAATATTCCATAAGTTCATACCCCTTGTCAATACGCAAGCCGGATTTTGCGGCGTTTGATTCGGTGAAGGCGGCCTGAAAAACGCCCGAAACGTTGTCGCCTGCCATAGCGAACGGGACGGGGTCACCGCAATGCGAGCCGGTTTTTACGGGGGTGGGGTGGTCGGGCAATACCATAATCCGCCAGGAGGGGTATTTTTTAATCGCCTCGTAAACGGGGCCTACTATGTGCTTGTCAATCTGCTCGATTGCCTTTTTCTTGGCTTCGGGGTTGCCCGAATGGCCCGCTTCATCGGGCGCCTCGACGTGAACGACGACGATGTCGTATTTCTTAAGCGCCTTAATCGCAGCCGCTCCTTTGCCTTCAAAATTGGTATCGATAAAGCCGGTTGCGCCGGGGATTTCGATGAGGTCAAAGTCGATGAGTTTCGCCAGTCCCCTGAAGAGGTCAACGGCGGTGATGCCTGCGCCTCTGAGGCCGAAACGTTTTTCGAAGCTTTCGAGTTTTGCTTTTTTGCCCTGACCCCAGAGCCAGATTGAGCTGACCTGGTTTTCGCCGAGGTCTGCCCGGACCTTGTTGATATCGTGGTTGTGGAAGAACTGCTGCGAGCGCATCATCAGGTCGATGAGTAATTCCGCGCCTTTGCCGCGCGGGAGGATTTTATCGACGGGGGCGCCGATGTGGTCGTGGGGCGGGCAGGTTTTGACGTTGACATCGGTATTTTTGAGGACGAGCAGGTGGCGATAGCTGACGCCGGTGTAAAAGCGGATATTATCGTTTGAGAGCTGCTCATTCAATTCTTCTATAAGTTCGGTTCCTTCTTCGGTGGAGATATGGCCTGCGCTGTGGTCGGCCATTTTGCCATCGGCGAAAGTAACGAGGTTGCACCTGAAGACCCAGTCGTCGGGCGATAACTGGACGTTTCTTGCGACCGCCTCAATCGGCGCTCTGCCGGTGTAGAATTGTCTGGGGTCGTAACCCAACAGTGACATCTGTGCGACGTCGCTGCCCGGCTCCATACCTTCGGGGACGGTGCGGACGATGCCAAGCCGGCCGGTCTGGCCTATGCGGTCCATATTCGGGATATTGGCTGCTTCCAAGGGCGTCTTGTTGCCGAACTGCTCTATCGGGTTATCCGCCGCGCCGTCAGGTATTATTATCGCGTATTTAGTGCTCATTTTTTTGCCACGAAATCACAAAGACACAAAGAAAACAATAAATCAAAATATATTTCGAAGGCAGTAGTTTATGGGTTTTGGGCGGTAAAGTCAATACCGCGGAGAATCACAAAGAGCTACCGCAGAGCACGCAGAGACCGCAGAGATTTTTTGTTTATGATTTGAAAGCAAATACTTTTTGGATTGGAATGGGAATTAGAGTGTCGACCCCGAATTTCCTCATTTACACTTTTACCGCCTAATGTCAGCCTTCGTGACAAATGGCCGTATCCGCATCCAGTCCTTTCTTTGGACATCCATCGGCCTATGCGTATTTTGAATGCGCCGTACACAGTGATACATAGCAAAGACACGAGTTCCATTCGGCAGCATTCTCCCCTCCTCTCTCTCAACTTCGGCACGGAATTGACCGGCCTTCATATTGCAACCAAAGAGAATTGCTCGATATGCATATTCTCCCAATCCAACAACCACAACCGGATTGACAATTTCGATCTGTTTGCGGAGAAATGAAGCGCAATTGTTGAACCATACTTTTTGGACTTTAGCATCGAGGTTCCCATGCTTCAAACAAAGGATCGCATTCGTGAAGAATAAAATATTTTGCCCTTCTTGCGAATCCGTGTCGCGGATTGAGAATCCAGCTATCCCAAGCAATTCGATAAGTGCAAGATTTGTAAAATTACGAGAGGCATCTCGCCCCATATTTTTGACAAAATATTTCGTACCTCCCCAATCTTGCCCAACTACCATAAGCGAGGCATCAAGGTTCCCCTGCCACCGCGACCATGGACCAATCTGATCAGAGTCAAGGCATCCACCATCAATATCTACAGGGTTCTTCAAGCCGAGACATAGATGACATACCTTTCGAGCAGCCACCAACGTCGCGTATTTCGCAATCTTGTTCATGTCATTGATCCGGCTAACTACTGTTTATATTGTTTCCAGACAAAACCGCATTATAGTTTTCTATACATTTTAGGTCAAAGGTGCGTAACTCCTGCTTTTGTCAGTATTATCCTCACGATTATCGGTAAAAGCAAAGGAGAAAACAGCATGAAGCGTTCAGTGTGTAGCGTATAGACATTGCCGCGGCCTGCGGCTTCATAGAAGGACACGAGGAATTTTGCTGTTGTAAATAACGGTCGGTGAAGAGAAATTTTTTAACCATACAAGATGTTTTTGTAAGAATCTTAATGTAGTATGGGAAAAAGCATGATTTTTAGTCGTTGCAACAGGAAATATCAGGATGAATCAAACACCAACGTTATTTCTCATTTGCATGGGCGTGTTGCTTTTTCTATTTAGACGATTTATACTGCAGCATAGAGCCAGAAAAATCAATTTGAATTTATATTTGGGAGATGCATGAAATTTATTTTTTGGAGATGCATATGAAATTCCGGCGTTTTGGGTGTGTGTTATGTTTCGCAATTGCGTTTATGAATTTGCGAGTTTGTTTCGGCCAGGCCGCCTCACCAGTTATCCAAGGCCAAGCGCAACCTTTTTCATTGACGTCGGTGCGCCTTCTGGACGGACCCTTTCGTGATGCAATGCTGCTGGACGAGCGTTATCTGCTCAGTTTGGACCCTAACCGGTTTCTGCACACCTTTCGAATCAACGCCGGTTTGCCGACTACCGCCAAACCTTACGGCGGCTGGGAAAAACCTGATTGTGAACTTCGAGGGCACAGTTTAGGCCATTACCTCTCGGCATGCTCGCTGATGTATGCAAGTACCGGCAATGAAGAGCTGAAACGAAGGGTCGATTACATAGTCGGCGAACTGGCCAAATGCCAGGAGGTCCTTCCTTCAAAGGGCTATAATGAAGGGTATCTTTCCGCTTTTCCAGAATCATTTATCGACCGGGTGGAACAAGGCAAAACCGTCTGGGCGCCGTGGTACACACTCCACAAAATTATGGCCGGCCTTTTGGATGCTTATGAACATTGTGGTAATAAGCAGGCGCTGGATGTACTGGTCAAGAATGCCGACTGGGTCAAATTTCGCATAGATAAGCTCGACGAGAAACAGATGCAAATCATGCTGAGAACGGAATTCGGCGGAATGAACGAGGTGCTGACAAACCTCTATGCTGTCACGGGAAATCCCGAGCATCTCCGTCTGGCCAGGGCATTCGACCATCGGCAGATATTCGATATGATGGCGAAGAAGCATGACGGACTCGATGGTTACCACGGCAATACCCAAATCCCCAAAGTTATCGGGGCCGAGCGGGAATATGAAATGACGGGCAATGACAACTATCGCGATATCGCGACATTTTTCTGGGAGCGGGTCGCAATGTATCGTTCTTACGTTATCGGAGGCGACACCGACAAGGAACATTTCTTTGGGGTAGATAAATTTTCCGAACATCTGGGCACCGAGACCGCCGAGACCTGTAATACGTATAATATGCTCAAGCTCACCCGTCAGTTATTCGCATTGGAACCAACCGTGCGGACGATGGATTTCTATGAACGGGGGCTATATAACCACATCCTTGCATCACAAGACCCTCAAAAGGGGATGTTTACCTATTATATGTCGCTCAAGCCGGGACATTTCAAAACTTACTCCACGCCCGAAGATTCTTTCTGGTGCTGTGTCGGAACGGGAATGGAAAATCATGCTAAATACGGTGATACAATTTACTTCCACGACGGCAATTCATTATGGGTCAATTTGTTCATCGCATCTGAGCTGCACTGGAAAGAGAAGGGATTGACGGTAACACAGGAAACCAAATTTCCGGAATCTGAGATGACAACATTTTTGTTTAAGGCGGATAAGCCGGTGGAATTGACCGTCAGGATTCGCTGCCCGCAATGGTTATCTTCGGCGGCAGAATTTACACTCAACGGCAAAAAATTAGATGTTTCCGGTGTTGCGGGCGAATATGCTGCGATCCGGCGGCAATGGCGGGCGGGTGACAAACTCCAAGTCAAACTGCCGATGTCTATTCATCTGGAAACTCTGCCTAATACTCAAACAATCGTGGCATTTTTATATGGGCCAATCGTTCTGGCCGGCCAATTAGGCACTGAAGGAATGCCAGGTTCTTATGCCCCCAATCAGAGCGATTTTAACAAAGTTGTCGACCCTAATGTGCCGGTACTGGTTACTGATATCAATAATATTACGGCTCATATTGAACCTGTTGCAGGCAAGCCACTGGAGTTCCAAACCAAAGGCATCGGCAAACCCAAAGATATAACCCTGATTCCATTCTATCGGACGCATTTTCAGCGATACTCGGTCTATTGGCAGGTTTTCACCGAAGAAAGGTGGAATAAAGAAAACCCGGGAAATAGCCAGTAAGTCGAACATTAAAATGGATAGCCGTCCCGCCAGACGAATGGCAGGCAAACTGCAACGGGCAAAATTTCGTATCCGGAGCCCCCGCCAACAACTAAAAAACATTGTTGTTACAGGCCATACAATTGTTTTACGACGGCTAAGAATTCCTCGGCTGGTTCGCGGATACCTATTTATTAATCAATTTAAGCAATTCGTTAGCCTTCTCAGCGTCGAGGGTTTTTAAGGTTTTGTATTCTTCAAGGGCTGAATTCTTGTCGCCGGCTGCTGAATAGGCAGCGCCGAGAGCATAATGTGCAAGAGCGAAATCCGGCCGGATTATTATGGCCTGCTTATATGCTTCTATCGCCTGCCGGTAACTGTCAAGTATGTAGTAGGCGGCGCCAAGGTTAAGATGTGCTTCGGC
Organism: Sedimentisphaerales bacterium; assembly: GCA_049516395.1. Classification (GTDB taxonomy): domain Bacteria; phylum Planctomycetota; class Phycisphaerae; order Sedimentisphaerales; family Anaerobacaceae; genus Fen-1362. The sequence goes on from JBEKTD010000004.1 coordinate 128,323, forward strand.
ATAATCCGGCTTAATTCGGATGGCTTGTTTATAGGCTTCTATCGCATCCTGATAACGTCCAAGATCTTTATATGAAACGCCAAGATTATAGTGCGCCTTGGCGTAATCCGGCTTGATTTTTATGGCCTCCTTATATGCTTCTATCTCATCCTGCGTGCGGCCAAGGTTGCCGTAAGCAACGCCAAGATTATAGTGTGCCTCGGCGTAACCCGGTTTGATTTTTATGGCTTGGTTAAAGGATTTCATTGCTTCCTGGTAGTGACCGAGACCCTGGTAGACAACGCCAAGATTATTGTGAAGTATCGGAGCGTTGGGTGCTTTTGACAACATGTATTCAAAAAGACCGATTGAATTGCGCCAGTGAGTGAGATAACTGCGCGTTGCAAGGGATTCGGCGGAAGCCAATATCAGGACAAACAGGATTACAGACACAGAGGAGGCAGATTTTAACCGCAGATTACACAGAAAAGAAGCGAGAATCATCAGCAGGCCGAAGGAGGGGAGATAGGCGAATTTATCAGAGGCGATTACGTTGGAAAAGCCAATAATCTGCATAGTCGGCAGAATTGCCACAAAAAAGAACAGCCAGCCAGTAAAAGCCGCACGAGTCCAGCGGAGAAGGATGAGTAGGATTGTGATTAAAATACAGGTACCTATAACGCCTGCCAGAACCATAGGCTGGGAGAGATTCAGGGGGTCGGGGAAGGGGTAGTGTGAAGAGAGATTTACCGGCCATATAATTTTACACAGATAAAAGATTATGTTATGGCAAAGCGTGAAAAAAACACGCCCAACGCCTATTTTGACGGGCGAGATGGTGATGGCGGTGCGAGTTTGGGAGACATAGGTTATAACGGCAAAAATACCGCCGAGGATAAAAAAAGGAATTTTTTCAAGAAACGACCGCCATTTGAGCCTTTTTAATGGCCAAAAATCGAGCAATAACATCAAAACAGGCAGAGGCGTGCTGGTGGGCTTGGACATAAGGGCGAGGAGGTAGAATAGAAAGCAAGCGATATAAAGACCCCAGGTAGAGCAACCCACAGGGGACTGGATTCTAATCCCCGCCTTCGCGGGAGTGACATGTGTATGCGTATAACGGAGGTAGAAGATGAGTGACCAGAGGGTGAAAAAGGCGGCGAGAAGGGTTTTTCGTTCGCCGACCCATGGGATAGTTTCTACTGTCATAGGATGTAGGCCGAACAAGAGACCTACGGCTGCGGCAATCCACACCTCACCAAAAAGCAGATAAAGCAGCACAATTATCAATGCAGTATTTGCAGCGTGGAGGGCAAGGCTTGTGCGATGGAAGGGCAAAAGATTTTCGACCCGGCCTCCAAGGGAATAATCGAACATGAGAGAAATCATCGTTAATGGTTGATAATATCCTTGTACCGTTGATGGTTCCAAAACTTGAGAAAGGAACTTCCAGGCGGAAAGCCAACTGGGGCTTTTGACCAGGGTGTTATTGACAAGATACTGGTCATCGTCAAAAGACAATGCCTGTGCGGAGAGGGCCGGCCAATGGATGGCAATAACGGCGGCGCAGACGCAACCGATAAGGATGGTCAATAAGACAGTTTTTGAGGACATAGATTTTGCTCTAAGGTTATTATATTATTTTGATTATATAAATTCTAAATCAAAAATTAAATAGTAAAAATGCAGTTATCAGTACTAAAAAATTTAGCGGCCTATAAAGAGCGAAGAGTTAAAAAACATTTTCCCTGTAACCAAAATATTTTTGTTTGAGGGCATCCATGCTTAATCAGCAGTTGGCCATTTTGTTGCCGAATTGCTCAATCGGATTATCCGCCGCGCCATCAGGTATTATGATTGCATATTTGGTTATTATTCTTTGTCCTCTGGGATATCGACGATACGGATGCAGACGGGTTTGTCGCAGACAGCTTTTAGCTCGGCGAGGCCTTTGAGGGTGGCGGTGATTTTATCCTGTCTGTTCGGATGAGTGGTAACCACGACGGGGACGGTATTGTCCTGGCCGGTGGCTTCGTGCTGGAGGACGCCTGAAATGCTAATGGCATTATCGGCGAGGACTTTGCCAATCTGCGCGAAGACGCCGGGCTGGTCCTTGACCATTAAGCGGATATAGAACCGGCTGACGAGGTTGTCGATTTTATCGATCGAGCCCGCTATTTCGGCGTGCGGCTTGAGATTGAGATTTTTGAAAGTGGTCGCGGAATTGCCGAGGGCGACCTCGATTATGTCGGCGACAATCGCGCTGGCGGTGGGCATCATACCTGCGCCCCGGCCATAGAACATTACGTTGCCGACTGCGTGGCCGAAGATGCTTAAGGCGTTGAATGAGCCGTCAACCTTGGCGAGACGATTTTCTTTGCTGATAAACGAAGGATGGACGCGGAGTGAAATCCGGCCGGCCTCATTTTTTTCCGCTATTGCCAGCAGTTTTAAACAATAACCCATTTCGCCGCCGAATCGGACGTCGTCTTTGGATACGTGTTGTATGCCTTCGACAAAAATATCTTTCATTTCGATTGATGAGCCAAAGGCGATTGAGGCCAGTATCGCGAGTTTGTGTGCACTGTCGCCGCCTGAGATATCGAGGGTAGGGTCGGCTTCGGCGTAGCCCTTTTGCTGTGCCTGTGCGAGCGCGTCCGCAAAATCAGCGCCCCTGCTGGTCATATTAGAGAGGATGTAATTGCAGGTCCCGTTTACGATGCCATACATTGCCTTGATGTCATTGGCAGCAAGGCCCGTTCTTATGCCTGAAATAATTGGTATTCCGCCCGCACAGCTTGCCTCGAAGGCGATGCAGCGGTCATTTTTATGGGCGGCTGCATAAAGCTCCGCGCTGTGTTCAGCCAATAACGCTTTATTTGCGGTAACGACGTGCTTGCCCGCGGCGAGCATTTTTAGCTGGATATCCTTTGCGATTTTGGTTCCGCCTACGAGTTCGACGCCTATTGAGATTGATTTATCGTTGAGGAGCCGGTTGAGGTCGTTAGTGAGAAGGCCATCGGGAAGTTTGACGGGGCGGGGCCTTTTGAGGTCGGCATCGACCACGCAGGCAAGCTCCAATCGCAGGCCGGTTTTGGCGGCGATAGCGTTTGCGTTTTCGAGGATAATTTTAGCGACGCCGGCGCCGACGGTGCCGAAGCCGACAAGACCGATTTTTATATTCTTTTCCTGCATATTGCATTTTCCTCTTAAAGACCGTAGTTTATAAATTCTGTGGAAGATAGTCAATTATGTTATTTGCGGGCGTGATTCGATTATGGGATTACATCGATTTTATTGCGATTCGATAGATGGACCGAGAGTTGAGCTTGAGGGAACGGAGGCGCATCATCTGGCAGTATTGCGGCTGAATGCGGGCGATAAGGTTGAGCTTTTCGACGGCCTGGGCGGGCTGGCGACGGCGGTAATATCGGCAATTCGGAAAAATATCGTTACCCTCGAAATAGAGGATGTCCGACGGAGTGAAATGCCGAAGTCGCGGCGCATAATCATCGCGGTGAGCGTCCCAAAGGGCGAGCGGTTTGACTGGCTGATTGAAAAATGCACGGAATTGGGCGTTGAGCGGATTAGTCCTGTGATTTTCGAGCGGACGGTGAGACAGCCGGCCAACCCTAAGGCGCTTGACCGGTGGATGAACCTGGCAATCTCGGCGGGCAAGCAGTGCAAGCGATTATTTTTACCGCAGATTGACCCGCCGATGAATTTGCAGGATTGTATCGAGGCGTTCAAAAAAGACAGCCCAAACTGCCGGCTCATCGCGGGGGGTATGTCGAGTGATTGCCCGTCATTGGCCGGACAACCCTTTGGCTCAAATGATGTTGCTGCATTGATTGGCCCGGAAGGGGGATTAACGAAAAATGAGGAGGAGTTTTTGAAAAGCAGCGGCGTGCAGTTTGTGCGATTATCAGATACAATCCTTCGCACCGAAACCGCCGCCATTGCGTTCGCCGCTGTTCTTGCAACACAACGCAACGCTCAAGGATAACTGTAATGGCTAAGCAAAAAGAAGAAATTTTGTTTGAGTGGGTGTGTCCAAAAGAGGTATCGCTTCTTGCTGCAAAGGCGCAGTTCAAACGAGCCAAGATTGTAATACCGTGGTTTGTCTTAATTACAGGGATTATCTTGGCAGTGCTTTGCTTTGCCTTTGATTATCTACTGCCGCAAGATTCGGGATTCAGTTTCGGAAAGCTTTTTGTTGTTGGTATAATTGCTATTACTTTGGCGTCGTTATTAGGGTATATCGTGATTATTATAAGCGCTATTCTATCCCGGAGAAAATACCAAATTACTGCTGACAAAGTGTTTTTCGTATTTAGCGGAGACAAGAGGTTTATTAGATGGAAGGATACGATAGGCTACAAAATGGGCAATTACGGGGAATTTGAAGGGTTTCCCGGAGTTATTATTTACCATAAGGGGCAATTTGGGAATTCAATCTGTCTTCCACAAGACGAACGTGCTGAACAAATAACCAATTATATTGCTGGACGAATTCCTCTTCTTGATGCGATTCCCTCGCATCTGGAAACTATTAAGTTAACTGTGCGGCAAAAGATTTGGCTCTGTGTTTTTACTGGGTTATATTCTTTATGTATATCAGTGTTCTCTGTTTTTTATAGTCATAGATTGATTTTATTGATTTGGGCAGTTCCTTTTTTGGGGCCTGGGACAATTTATTTAGTTTCGGTTTACAAAAGTCGATTTCTTAGTAATAAGAATCTTCAACTTTGCGCAAGTGCTTTTAATGTGATTTCCTTTGTTTTTATTGCAGTTTTGATTTTATGGCTATTTGTTTGGCAGATGAAAAGAGAATACGGCTGGTGATTTAAAAGGATTCTTTTATGCCCAATACGTTTCTTGAGAAGATAGAATATAAAATTGAAGAAACGGCGATGGGGACGTGGATGCGGTATGGCTACGAGAACGGGACGAGCTTTCACGAGTTCAAATCGCACATTGGGTTGCTCGGTTTGCCGCTGATACATTACACTTACGGCAAAAATCCCGAAACGGGAAGGCGAGTGACCGCCAAAGGTGTAATCGCTGTAGGGCGAATCGCGTATGGCATTATCGCAATCGGGCAGGTGTCAATCGGATTGCTCGCGATAGGGCAATTTGCGATTGGCTTTTTGTTCGGCCTGGGGCAATTATCGATTGGTCTTGCGGCAATAGGGCAGGCGGCCATAGGCGTTTACTTTGGCCTGGGACAATTAGCAACGGGGCAGGTCGCTATAGGGCAAATAGCGTTCGGTAAATATGTCCTTGCGCAGGTCGGCTTCGGAGAAAATGTTTTGTCGATGACACGCAGGGATGAGCCGGCGTTTGAATTTTTCAAATCATTTCCGGTGATAAATAATTTCTTCCACTAAATCGCCTGGCCCGCGAGGATTCTGTCGAATTCGGTGGGGTTGAAGAAGGCCGAGGGGCCTTTTGGGTTGTGCTTGGTTAGCATTTTGATTGTCGCGGCAAATTTTTTGTCGAGCTTGGCGATAAAGCAATTGTTCTGGATTCCTGATTCTTCGGCGTTGCTCAGGACAAGTTCCGGCGGAAGAACAATTTGGTATGCGTGGAGGGTGAGCCGTTCGATGAGGGGTTTTTCTTCCTGGAATTTGCCAAGGCGGTAATCTTTTTTGAATTCCGAGAGCATAATCGGCTCTCTGCCCGCGTAAAGCGGGTCGATGGCTAATGGCAGACCTATGCTGGCAAGATGCACGCGAATCTGGTGCGTTCTGCCCGTCAGCGGGGTGGCGGCGATGAGGGAGACGAGGCCGAAGTTTGCGAGGAGCCGCCAGTTGGTTACGGATTCCTTGCCGCCCCTGTGGTCGATTATCATAAGGCCCGGCTTTTTTTTGCAGGGGGCGAGGGGGGCCTCTACGACACCGTCCGGGTCGAGGACCGCGCCTTTGACAAGGGCGAGATATGTTTTTTTGACGGTTCGATTGAAGAAATAATCCGCGAATTGCCTCTGGGCGGCGCGGTTGAGGGCGAGAATCATCACGCCGGAGGTGTCCTTGTCGAGACGATGAACGAGGCGCAGCTTGGCGGTCATTTCCTTGCCCAGTTGTTTGACGAGGAGGTCAGTGAGCTGGGGCTGGCCTGAGCGGTCCTTTGTAACGGACACGCCCGCGGGCTTGTTTATGACGATTATGTTGGCGTCTTCGTAAATTATTTCAATAGCATCTTTTGACATCTTGTTTCCTTCTACATTTCTTGACGCTGGGATTCGTATAGCATATAGTATTTGGCGACAAAAGTGTAGTGTTAAGGACGAAGGACAATGAAGATACCGCTTGTAAAAGGGACGCGAGATTTTTATCCTGAGGAGATGGCCGTTCATAACTGGATTGTGGATGGCTGGAAGAAGGCGTCGATTCGCAATGGCTTCGAGGAATATGACGGGCCTATCTTCGAATATCTCCAGATGTATCAAATCAAAAGCGGCGACGAAATTGTCGAGCAGTTATTTTCCTTCAAAGACCGGGGCGAGCGGGATTTGGCAATCAGGCCCGAAATCACGCCTACGCTGGCGAGGATGGTCAACCAGAAAATCAACGCATTGCCCAAGCCGATAAAATGGTTTTCCGTGCCGCGATTATGCAGGGCGGAACGACCGCAAAAGGGGCGTCTGCGTGAATTTTTCCAGTGGAATATCGATATCATAGGCGAAGACAGCGTGTTGGCTGACGCAGAGGTGATTTTCACGACGGTGGATTACCTGCGTGAAATCGGCCTGACGCCCAAGGACATAAAAGTAAAAATATCCAGCAGAAAACTTTTGGCTGCGGTTTTGAAAAAAATCGGCGTTCCCGATGAGAAGCTGAATCCGCTTTATACGTTATTGGACAAGAAAGCGAAACTGCCCCCGGAGGTATTCACGAAGACGCTTACCGAACAGGTTGGCGACGATATGGCGGGCCGCATCATTGCCTTTATGCAATCGCAAACAGTTACTTCTATTGAGAATATTGTAAAAGCTGAGGCCGGTGACCAGCTTGAGATTGCGATAAAGGAGCTTGAAGATTGTGCCGCCTGGCTGAACCGGATGGGGATAAGCGATTACTGCGTTTTTGACCCGGGTATCGTGCGGGGACTTGCTTATTACACAGGCATCGTTTTTGAGGTGCATGATATTCAGGGCGACCTTCGCGCAATCTGCGGCGGCGGGCGATACGACAATCTTCTGCGTGATTTCGGCGGGCCGGCTGTTTCTGCAACCGGGATGGGTATGGGCGACTGCGTTCTTGAAATACTGCTGCGAGAAAAGGGCTTGCTCGACAAGAAAATTACGTCGAGGATGCTTGATTACTATGTTGTGCCAATAGCCGGGGAGCTTTTAGACGAGGCGGTAAAATTAACGGCTGTATTACGAACAAAAGGATTTAAATCAGCATTCAGTTATAAGGCCGCGGGATTATCAAAACAGTTAAAAAACGCTTCGGAGCAGAACGCGAAATACTGCGTAATAATCGGCGATGAGTTCAAAGCAGGCAACATAGTCATGAAAGATATGGCAAACGGTAATCAGAAAACAATTGCGCTGAAGGATTTTATGGCGAGTATTTAAAAGTATCGATGAAGGAATACGCACCCAACCATTACGAGAAGGCCTTCGAAAACTGGCTGATTGATAACCACATCGAGTATGTCCCCGCTGCGGACCAGCATAAGCCGGTTTATGAAAAGTCCCAATTGAAGAGTTTCGATTTTCTCCTGTGCCCGTCGTCCGGCAAAAAGATAATAGCGGAGGTCAAGGGCAGGCATTTCAAAGGCACGACGCTGGCGGGACTGTCTCGTCTGGAATGCTGGGTAACGACGGAGGACGTCGATGGTCTTGCTGCCTGGCAGAAAACGCTCGGGGACGATTACGACTCGGCATTTATCTTCGCGTACCGGTTTCAAAATATCGACGTGGATTTCGACGGCAGGGAGATTTTCGATTTCAACGAAGATAAGTATTTGTTTTTAGCCGTGCGATTTGCCGATTACGTAAAGTTTATGAAACAGCGCAGCCCCAAGTGGAAGACGGTAACGCTCGCTGCCGACAAATTTCGCCTGTGCGCACAACCCGTTACGGCTTTGATAAGGTAATTTTCTGCGCCAATTTTGGCGTAGAATTTGCTCTTGTGTGCTGGTAGAATTTGCCGAATTGTCGGCTTTAAAACAAAAATAAATATTGGAGGTAATCGAAGATGCTTAGAAATATGTTGTGTCTGGTCGTAATCGCGGTTGTATGCACCGGCTGTTGCGCGGGAAAATGCGGCGTTGCGGCCAAGGCCGAATGCCAAAAGACGTGCCAGAAAGAATGCCCTAAAATGCTGAAACACGTCGTGCTGTTCAAATTCAAGGAAGGGACAACGCCTGAAAAGATAAAGGAAGTTGAGCAGGCATTCGCATCGCTGCCGGGCAAAATCGATGTTATCAAAGGTTTTGAGGCGGGGACCAACGTCAGCACCGAGAACCGTTCGGAAGGTTTCACACATTGTTTTGTTTTGTCGTTTTCGAGTGCGGCGGACAGAGACACTTATCTGAATCACCCCGCTCATAAGGAATTCGGCAAATCGCTCGGCGGATGCATCGATAAGGTTCTCGCTATCGATTACTGGAACAAATGAGAATCATCGCTGGCTCAAAACGCGGAATGAATCTGTTCAGCCCGCCCGGCATGGATTCGCGTCCCATTACCGACAGGGTCAAGCAGTCGCTGTATGATGTGCTGCAAAAATATGATTTGCCCGCGGATAAAACGGTCGCGGATATTTTCGCGGGCGTTGGGTCGCTTGGCCTTGAAGCGCTCAGCAGGGGGGCGGTATTCGTAACATTCGTCGAGCAGAATCCGCAAATTGCCCCGGTTCTTAAACAGAATATCGAAAAGGCGGGGTTTGCCGGGCAGTCGAAAATAGTTAAAGCCGATGCGTTCAGTGTTGCCTGGCCCATGGATGCCGAGCATCCGCAATACGACCTTGCGTTTGTTGACCCGCCTTATGTTGATTCGGCTAATACGCAGACGGGCTCACCATTGGCGATGTTGTTGACTCGTTTGAGCGAGCGCGTTTCGGCGGGCGGTTTTGTGATTGTTCGCACTCATCGAAATACGGTCTTGTCGCAATCATACGGGCCGCTTAAAATCATCGAAACTCGCCGGTGGGGCAATATGGCGGTGACGATACTAAAAAAGACATAAGGCAAATGACAAATAAACAGGCGGCAATTCGGATTGTCAGGCAGTTAAGGGACGCGGGCTTTGAGGCGATGCTGGCGGGCGGCTGTGTCCGCGATATGCTCCTGAAAAGAAAGCCCAAGGATTACGATGTCGCCACCGATGCAAAGCCCAATGATGTTGCGAAACTTTTCCGCAGGACGCTCAAGGTCGGCGCGAAATTCGGCGTGGTTGTCGTCCTGATTGATAAAATCCAGATTGAGGTTGCCACGTTCAGGACTGAATCCGGCTACGCCGACGGCAGGCACCCTTCAAAGGTGCGTTTCACCAGCCCGCGAGAAGATGCCGCACGCAGGGACTTCACCATCAACGCGATGTTCTTCGACCCCATCGCCAAAAAGGTGATTGATTATTACAAAGGGCAGGCGGATTTGAAGAAACGCATAATCCGAACCGTAGGCAAACCAGCCGAACGTTTTGGCGAAGATTACCTGCGTATGCTTCGGGCGGTGAGATTTTCAACGCAGCTCGGTTTTGCAATCGAGCCGAAAACCAAAACCGCAATATGCGACGGCGCGAAAAACATCACTAAAATCAGCGGCGAGCGAATCTCCGCCGAACTCGAAGGCATATTAGTCAGCCCCAACCGGGCCGAAGGATTAGAACTGCTGATTGAAACGGGTCTGGCTCACCACATTTTTTCCGGCTGCGGCTGCCCCGGCGCTGGATTTGCGGTTCGTATGCTCGCTAATCTGCCCAAAAGAATCGATTTTCCTCTGGGTTTGGCGGGGTTATTCGTCGGCTTCGAGACCGATTTAGCACTTGAAAAATGCAAATTGCTCAAGCTCAGCAGGAACCAGGAAAAGCAAATCGAATTCCTTCTGGATAAACGCGGCAGTTTGCTGAAGGACTTGTCGCTGGCTGAATTGAAATTGCTGTTATCTGAGCCGTATTTCGAAGACCTTTTCGCATTGCAAAAAGCCGTTCAAAAGGCGAGCAATCAAACCGTCGGCCCGTTAATCAAATTACGAAAAAGGATAAAGCAGTTAAAAGGCGTGGAGTTACGGCCTAAGCCGTTATTAAACGGCCACGACCTTATGGCCCTCGGCGCTGTCCCCGGCCCATCGCTTGGCCAACTCGCAAATGAAATGTATATCGCCCAACTGGAAGGCAAATTGCAGTCCTCCGATGATGCTAAACACTGGGTCACCAAATGGCTGCAAGCACATAAGAATCACGATAGCGTATAGTGGCCTTAGGGCAAGTGGCAGATAGCTCATATTGCGTCGTGAGTCCTGCGTATTGCGTAAAAATCATAAGCACTAAATCTAAAGAAAGCGATAAGAGTGGATTCCAGTCAAGAACAATATGAACGAACCGTAGGTGATAAATTTATCGCTTGGTACAATAAAAACTTCAATAAATCATTCCATTATGTTTCCCGTGGAACGCCAGATTTAACCTATCAAGATGGGCGTGACAAAATTCATCTTGAAATTACCGGCGCCTATTACGACCAATGCGACGCTACCATTAAATGGCAGAATGTTCGTGACCTAAAAAATGCTCCTAAAAGATGGAGCGGTGTCAACTCTGACGATAACCTAATAAAAGATATTAACATCAGGATAAAAGAAAAGTGCCAGAAATCATATGGCAATAACTGTATTTTAGTAATTTATGTCCACCCCTACATTACTTCATTCGAAGAGTTAGAAAATAAATTATCCGAAATAAAAATTCCAGAGAGGAATCCGTTCCTAAAAATTTATCTCACAGGTGATTTCCCTGTTAGTACTAAAAGTAAGGGTGGTTATCAATGTTGGGAAATTAGTAACTAAATTTTCCTTGACGAATAAATCCGGTGGTTAATTTAATAAAGGATACTGCGAGCCGAAATCTGGTTACTTTCCGAATTTGTAGCTTATCAGTTTGTAAACCAATTTTGCGGCTAAGAAATCGGGGCCTTTGTTGGTTTTGTTCGGGCACATTTCAACGACGTCAAATCCGGTAACGTTGGTATTGCGGAATACAGGTCTGAGCAAATCCAAAACCTCATACCACAAAAGTCCGCCCGGCTCAGGTGTGCCGGTCGAGGGCATTATCGACGGGTCAAAAACGTCCAAATCAATCGTTACATAGACGTTGCCTTTGAGCACAGATAAAACCTTTTTAATCCAGCCGCGTTTACCCGCGATGTTTTCGGCGAAAAACATATTGCTCTTTTTGGCACGCGGCTTTTCGGATGTGTCCATACTTCGTATGCCCACTTGGACGGTTTTGCAGATGTCCTGTGCCCTTGCCATAATGCAGGCGTGATTGCATTTTGTGCCGTGGTATTCGTCGCGGAGGTCGCCGTGCGCGTCCAATTGTAGGACGGTAAGTTTCCCATATTTTTTCACCTGTGCCTGTATCGCGCCGATGCTTACGGAGTGTTCGCCGCCGAGCAGGACGGGGAATTTGCCTTTTGCCAGATGTTCGCTCACGCGTTTTTCGACGGCGGCGACCATTTTTTCCGGCGATTTGTTTTTCGTAACGGGCTTGTCGGTGAATATCCCGACTTTATACGGCTCGGAGTCGCTTTCGATGTCGTAGTTCTCTACGGTTTCGGAAGCTTTGATTATGGCCGCCGGCCCTTTGTTGGCCCCCTTTATCCATGTGCTTGTCCCATCGTATGGCACAGGAATAATAGCGACTTTGGCCCGTGCCGGGTCACGGTATCGATTCGGGATGTCACTGAGAAACACTGCTTTTGCCATAATTTTTACCGCAGAGACCGCTGAGCACGCAGAGATTATTTTTTATTTGCGCTCTCTGCGAGTTCCGCGGTGGATATTTGATTAGTCGAACAGGAACATCGCAATCGCCACTGTTGTCGTCCACTGGTCTCTCATACCGCGTGCGGTCTGTGTGATGTTTGTGGTTCTGATTAACAGGCCGCTTGATTTGTAAACCTGCTCTTTTTCCGACCACGCCTTGTTGGGGTCAACTTCGAGGCCGAGAGTCGTTCCGAGCATTCCAGCCGCAAGGTCTTCCGAGAAATCGGCGGCCTCGTGCTCGTTCATTCCGTAGCCGTGGACTTCACTGAGGTATCCCCAGTTGTTGCGGTCTTTCGGTACAGCCAGCCCGACGGACGAGCCGATAAGCCGTCCATGCTCGTCGGTATCCGACCTTGCCATAACGCAGTAGCTGATTTCGCCCGGGGTCAATCGTTTGAGACCGACCTCTTTGCTCACAACTTTGCAGCGGGGGGGCAGGATTGACGAGACCTGCACGAGGTTCTGCTGCGCCACACCTGCCGCTCTTAATGCGTCCTCGAATGACTTGAGCCGATACTTATGGCGACCAACACCTTTGGTTAGAAATACTCTCGTAGGAACGAGATTTCTCATTTCATTCTCCTGAGTACTAATTATATTGTTTTATTAACCACAATAATGCCAATAACCTTTTGCTCTCCGGCAGTTTGTTCGCCCGCGTTCCGGTGTGCCGTTCGGCCGTAAGTCGCTGATTATATCTTTACGAATTTCGCTTACAATAAAAATTATTCAAACTTTTTTCGCGGCCGGTCGGCCTTTGCGATGACCGGGGCCGGGTGCAGTTTCCAAAAAGGTAGTATAGCATTTTTTCATTCCCGTGTTCTCTTGCTATTCCCGCGAACCTGTCCTGGGCTTGTCGAAGGAGGCCGGAATCCAGATTTTCTAATCTGGATTCCGGCGCAAGCGGCGTAAGCCATCCCCAAGCGGACCCGGAATGACACTACAGGAAAAAATTATGCTTCTTTAATAGAAGCAGCGTTGGTTGACAAATTACAGAAAATAATCGCCGCCGGATGGTTAAAGCCGACCCTATTATGAGGACGGATTATCAAACCATCCCCAACAAAAATCCCACAACGCCTGATAATATGGGCATTGGCGGGGCATTGGGGGGTTTTTTGTTGACAAACAGCCCAATTATCTTTAGTATGACCCTTCTAAAGACGATTACTACAAATGCTTATGCCCATATCGTTCCCCGCAGGGGGGCGGGGGCTGTAAGTCGCCGTCGCGGCGGGAGTTATATTGGCGAAGCGGCGGTATTAAGGGTGATGGTGGCGAAGTGTTTTTGGAGACCTTTCAATGCTTAACAGAAATAATCTTGTAATGATTGTGGGTATCGCACTGGTTTTTGCTGCTCCGGTATTTGCCGAGACGCTCGAAGGAAACTACAACGACCTGCTCCACTACCTGAATATTGGCCGGTTCAACCTGGCCAAGGGTTATGCTCAGGCGATTTTAGACGGCAACGCCGCGCCGGTCGATTTGTTTGCGCTGGCCGATGGCAACCCGCAGGGTTACGCGTTGATAGTCAAGGCCAAAGAGAGTTCAACGGATACCGCTCTTGCCGGTCTTTGCGGCAAGGTTGTGGGCATAATTGAGCAGGGCAGGTTCATACGTCGTTCCGACCCGAAGGTCATCCTTGAGGAAATCGCCCGGCTAAGCAGCACCAGCCGTGGTCAGCTTAACGCAATCAAACGTCTGCAAAACGCGGGCGAATACGCGATAATGTATATGCTCGATGCCCTCGGCGATGATGCTCGCAAGGCCGAATGGCCGAACATTTCTTCGGCTTTGGGACAAATGAGCAAAGAAGCTATCAGGCCTCTTGCCGCCGCTCTTCAAACCAATAACGTCGGCGTCAAATCGGAAATCATCAGGGCAATGGGTAAAATCGGGTATCCGCAGTCGCTGCCGTATCTCAAATATGTCGCGGAAAAAGATAGTTCCGCTGAGCTAAGGGCTTTGGCTGAGGAAAGCATAAAGCAAATTGACCCGGCGGCGTTGAAAGTGCCGGCGGCACAGCTTTGCTATCGGCTTGGCGAGGATTATTACTATCATGCCGAATCGCTTGCTCCCGCGGCGGATGCCAATTTTGCCAATATATGGTTCTGGGACGCCAAGAATGCCCGCCTTGACAGCGAGCGGGTTGACAAAAGGTATTTCAGCGAGCTGATGGCGATGCGCTCTTGCGAGTGGGCGCTTAAGGCCGACGAGAATTTCGGACAGGCAATAGGATTATGGGTTGCCGCGTTTTTCAAAGCGGAGTCATACGACGTTGTGATGCCCGGCTATTTCGGCGCGGGGCACGCCAATGCGATGACATACGCGACAACCGCCGGCCCGGAATATCTGCATCAGGCCCTTGCCCGCGCGATTAAAGACAAAGATGCCCAGGTCGCGTTGGGCGTTGTAGAGGCGTTATCGACTACGGCGGGCGAAAGTTCGCTGTTTTATCGGGTAGGCACGTCGCAGCCGTTAGCAGAGGCCCTTTCATTTGACGCAAAGGCGGTGAAATTCAGCGCCGCGATAGCGATTGCCGCTGCCGGCCCCAAGCAGGCCTTCCCGCAAAGCAAACTCGTTGTCGCCAACCTCGCGGATGCGATTGCACAAAGCTCGGAACAGCCCTCGGACAATATCCCGATGTGGAACGGCTCGCTTGCCGATATCTACGCGCTTCGCGCGGCGAAAGTAATGCTGAAAATTGCTCAAACCCGCAACCCGGTTCTTGATTTGTCCGCGGCACAGAACGCACTTATTGCTGCGACGAAAGACAAGAGGGTGGAAATCCAGATGCTCGCCGGGCAGATACTTGCATATCTGAATACGCCCGCAGCCCAGCAGGCCATAGCCGCGATGGCGATGGCCGAGAGCAATTCCCAGGATATTCGCGTTGCGGCGTTCGGTTCGCTGGCTGTATCGGCCAAAGTTAACGGCAATAAGCTCGATGACGTCGCGATAAACGCTCTTTACGGATTGGTCAGCTCAAAGGATATTGACCCCAATCTTCGTGCCGCTGCCGCAGCAGCTTATGGCGCACTAAATTTGCCAAGCCAGAAGGTCAAGACCCTGATTCTTGACCAGGCGAGCAGCTAAAAAAGCGTTTTGGGTTCAATTCGCGCCGCAGACGTTCGGTATTTTCCCGAATTTATCGGATAGCGGTATCGCTACGGCGGGATGATAGTATTGGCTTCCGGTGTAGTAGTGGTTGACTGATTTGCGCTGGAGGATTTGTTTGGGTTATTCGGGTCAGTCGGTCGAATCGAAGTGCCCCTGGCATTGGCGTCCACGACAGCATTATTGACCGGCTTTATCAGCAAATCCTTGATTGTTTTCTCCACGCCAACGGTGTCATTACCCGATGCGACGAATATATCCATAAACTTGCACAACCCGACCAGGTATGACTGCATTTTGGTTTCTTCGAAGGTTTTGGTGTCTAAGCCGATTTCTTTTACGTATTGTTGCTGGGAAAAAGGAGTGGTGCAGATAATAAGCGTTGCGAAGCTGCATATCAGAAATCCCGCCATAAATCCCATAAGGCCTGAGCCGATGATATTCACTGCCCTCGGGAAGGTAACCTCGAACTGGCCTATCAACAGGACGTATGCGATACCCTGTAAAATCAGGAATGTACCCGTTCCTGTTGCCAGCAGCGAAAGTGTCTTGCCGTATTGTCCGTTCACGGCCGCAGGGAAAAACTCCTCAAGAACAGGCCCAATGCGGACCGCTATGTAAACGGCAACCAGTAAATTAAACAGCATCGTCCATGCGTGGTAGAAACCCAATTTTATCGCCGAGTAAGCGAAAAGGACAGCTATAAATATGCCTATCCAGAACACCATAATGTTATCCTACCACCCGGTTCATTTCGTCGATGCTGGTTACGCCCGTAACGACTTTAAACAAGGCCTGTTTTTGTATATTTGATTTTCCCCGCGTGTCGCCTTCTTTTCTCAACTGTTCTATTGGCAGTTTGTTATTCGACAGGGAGTTTTTAAGCTCGTCATCGAGGGTCAGCATATCGTAGATTCCTATTCTGCCGTAATACCCGCTTCCGTAACAGTTCTCGCAGCCGACGGCGTCGTAGATGTTGGCGTAGTTGACCTTCTTTTTTTCGAATATTCTCATCTGTTCCTGGGTTATTTTTGCGGGGGCCTTGCAGTATTTGCACAGCCGGCGGATTAATCTTTGTGAGATAATCAAGCTCAGGCCCGTTGCAAGCATCAGGGGGGTAACGCTTAAATCCATCAGTCGAATCAGTGCCGAGGCGGGGCTGTTGCTGTGGACGGTTGCCAGAACAAGATGTCCCGTCTGCGACGCTTGAAGCGCAATTACAGCCGTCTCCTCGTCTCGGATTTCGCCCACGACGATAACGTCGGGGTCCTGGCGCAGTATGCTTCGCAGCGACTTGGCGAATGTTATCCCCGCCTTGGGGTTGACCTCAATCTGGCTCGTGTTGGGCAGGACGTATTCGATTGGGTCCTCGACTGTTATTACGTTTCGCGTGTAAAAATCGATTTTATTGAGCATTGCGTAAAGCGTCGTTGTCTTGCCGCTGCCCGTCGGCCCGCACAGCAGTATCATACCGGATGGTTTCCTGATGGCACTTTCGACGATGTTTCTTTGTTTTTCAGTCATGCCTATGCTCTCAAGAGTGTATATGCTGGCGTCCTGTTTGAGGATTCTTATTGACAGTTTTTCGCCGTTGAGTACGCCCGCGCTTGCCACCCGGAAAGAGACCGTTCCATCCGGAATCTTGGCGACAAATGCGCCGTCCTGTGGTCTGCGTCTTTCGGAGATATCCATATTAGAGATGGCTTTGATGCTGTTTACTATGGCCTGGCAGGTAGATGCCTCTAACTGGTTGATTTCCCGCAGCACGCCGTCAACGCGAAATCTTACAATGGATATGGAGTCGCTTTTGGGGTCAATTAGAATATCACTTGCCCTGTCCTGAAGGGCGTCCCATATAATTTTTTCGGTCAAATTGAGTATGTGGCTGTCCTGGCGACGGATTTTCCCGTGGCCGTATAGCTCCTTAAGCTCTGTGCCGGATGAATCGAGCAGCTTGATAAAGCTTTCTTTCGAGCCGCCCATCAGTTTTGAGGATTTTATGGTTTCGCTGATTGCCCAAAACCGGTCTTTTATCGCCTCAAAAAAATTTCCACGTTCAGCGATGGGTGTCCTGATAATGTCTTTTATCAGGAAAACCAGCAGCGGTATGGGGCCAAATAATAGTGTCAGCACGTTTATGAGCGGCTTTTTGCCTTTGGGAATCACCAAACTGAACTCCACCTGCTGGACGCAATACAGCCCCAGATACACCCATCCCACGAGAATTATAAGCTTGAGAGGATTAAACGGTATATCTGCCGCGGCCAATACGCCTGCCTGCCCCGGCAATTCAGCCGTTGCCTGGTGTGTGGCGGAGAATAACACTTTCATAAACCAGCATTGCATACCTTCCCTCTGACCCTCAAACATACCAGGAAGCAATTGCCAAACAATCCAAACTAACATAAATTCCTGTTGTTGGCAAGGTGTTTAGTAGTTAATTGTCCCGTGAAATTTGGGCGAATTTTAGGGGTTTGAGCGTTATCATTTACATTTCACCACCCCCCATCAGGGTAAACCGGCCTGTTGCCTGAAGCGGGCAGTTCAGGGCGGATTCCATTGCCGGAATCTTGCCGATTCTGTTCGGGATATGTGTTATAATAACGGAAAATAAGCCGTAAAAATAAAATGTCAGAATATTCCGGAATGTGCCTGAATGAAGCTTGAAATGCGAGGACAAATGCGGCTGGAGCAGCAGATGAAGCTGGCTCCGCACATGATTCAGTCGATGGAGATACTCCAGCTGCCATTGCTTGCGCTTCAGGAGAGGATAGAGCAGGAGCTGAACAATAATCCTGTTTTGGAAGCGGATGAATCAGCAGAGCAGGAGGATACGGCCGCTGAAACGACAGCAGAACCGGAAATTCAAAACGAATCCAAGACGGGGCCGGCGGAAGATTACAAGGGCGATGACCGGCTGGATGAAGAGGTGCGGGATTATATCGAGCATCGGGACGATTATCCGAGACCCCGGTCGGATGAACCGGATGCGAAGCTTGCCGCGATTAACAACACCGCCGCGCTGCCGCAGTCGCTGCACGATTACCTCGAAGAACAGTGGCGAATGGTCGAGGCGGATGAGCCCGTGAAAAAGGCGGGCAGTATGATTATCGACTACATCGACGACAAAGGGTATCTGTCGGTTCGATTAGAGCAGCTGCACAATAAGGACCGGACGGATTTTGCGCTTGAGGATTTGCAGAAAGCGATTGTGCTGATTCAGCAGTTAGACCCTCCGGGCGTCGGCGCTCGCGACCTTAAGGAATGTCTGTTGATTCAAATTAATCAAAGTAATGAAGATGTGAGCTTTGAGACGGCCCTTGTTACCAGTCACCTGGAAGATATGCTCGAAAACCGGCTGCCAGATATAGCGAAGAAAATGAATTGTTCGATGGAGGATATTAACAACGCGATTGAACGACTGAGTAAATTTGACACCTCGCCGGGACTGCAAATCGGCAGAAACCACAACCACCCTGTTACCGCGGACGTGATTGTGGAATATTCTGAAGAAACAGGCGATTACACGGTTCGGCTGGTGGAGGATGGTGTGCCCCGGCTGCGAATAAGCGATGATTACGTCAAAATGGCCTCGGGTGACAAGGTAGGTGAAAACGCGAAACAGTTCCTGCAGAACAATATTCGTTCGGCCCAGTGGATAATCGACGCCATACAGCAGCGAAAGAACACGCTGCTCAAGGTTACGCGTTCGATTGTTAATCGGCAGAGGGAATTTTTCGGCAAGGGACAGTTGTATTTGAAGCCGTTGCCTATGGCGAAAGTTGCCGAGGACGTCGGCGTGCATATCGCCACCGTTTCCCGCGCGGTTGCAGGCAAATATGCACAGTGTGAATGGGGCATTCTGCCTTTGAGGAAGTTTTTCTCAGGGGGCATCGAGGATGCGCAGGGCAACGAGAAAAGCTGGGAGGCGATAAGAGGTAAACTGCAGGAAATCATCGACGCCGAAGATAAGGCCAAACCCCTCAGCGATGACCAGATTAAAACCAAACTAACCGAGGCAGGCATCACCGGCCTTGCCAGAAGAACAATAGCCAAATACCGCGGCCTGCTCAAAATACCACCCGCACGTCTTCGTAAAAAATACTAAAAACAGGTGTTGACCGGACAAACATATTTGATACTATATGAGTATATACTCACATAGTAACATTGATGGGAAGTAAATATGCAGGATTCGAAAAAACGACTGTTATTTCAAAAACAGGCCCAGGTTGCACAGGCAATCGGCCATCCTCTCCGGCTCGAAATCATTGATTTTCTCAAAGATGGCGAGCAATGCGTCTGCGATATAGCCAAGCAAATCGGGGCGGAACGTTCGAATGTCTCGCGGCACCTGTCTGTTATGGTTGCGGCAGGAGTGCTTGAACACCGAAAAGAGGGGCTGAAGGTCATCTACCGGCTCAAATGCCCCTGCATACTGGAGTTTTTCAAATGTATGTCGGGTATGCTCAAGCAGCAGGCCAGAGAAAGCAAAAAACTTTTAGCAGAGCTTTAACGAAGGAGTTAAGAATGTCGCAGGGAATTGCGAAACAACTTTCCTTTTTAGATAGATTTCTGACCCTGTGGATTTTCCTGGCGATGGGTATCGGCGTCGCGTCGGGCTATTTTTATCCCTCGATTGTTAATTTCTGGAACAGCTTCCAATACGGCACAACTAATGTCCCTATCGCGATCGGGTTGATTCTGATGATGTATCCGCCCCTGGCGAAGGTCAAGTATGAGGAACTGGGCGGGGTCTTTCGTAATTATAAGATACTGGGGTTGTCTATGCTTCAAAACTGGGTAATCGGCCCGGTCCTGATGTTTGTCCTGGCGATAGTGTTTTTGCGGGGCTACCCGGAATATATGGTCGGCCTGATTATCATCGGCCTGGCAAGATGTATCGCAATGGTAATTGTCTGGAACGACCTCGCCAAAGGCGATACGGAATACGCCGCGGGGCTTGTGGCGTTTAATTCCATTTTCCAGGTGTTGTTCTTTTCCATTTACGCTTACGTATTTGTAACGGTTTTGCCGCCCGTTTTCGGTTTGGCCGGCAGCGCCGTCAACGTCTCAATTGTCCAAATCGCCAAAAGTGTTTTTGTTTATCTGGGGATACCGTTCATAGCGGGCATCATTACGAGATTCGCTTTGATAAAGATTAAAAGCAGGGATTGGTATCAAAACAAATTCATTCCCAAAATCTCACCCATTACGTTAATTGCCCTTCTTTTCACAATCGTGGTTATGTTTAGTATGAAAGGTCAGTTTATAGTTTCGCTGCCCGTTGATGTGCTTCGTATAGCGTTGCCTTTGCTTATTTATTTTGTCGCGATGTTTTTTATTACCTTTTTCATCAGTGCAAAAGCAGGCGCCGGTTATGGTCAATCGACAACTTTGTCTTTGACGGCTGCCAGCAACAATTTCGAATTGGCTATTGCCGTAACAGTAACGGTCTTTGGCATTAACTCCGGCCAGGCCTTCGCAGCCGTCATTGGCCCGCTCGTTGAAGTCCCCGTGATGCTTATGCTTGTAAAAGTATGCTTAAAAATGCGAAACCGGTTTGTGGCGGCCCACTGAAGCCGGATGGCCGAGGCCTGGACGAGACGCATTTATTTCCCGATGCAAAAGCGTGAGAAGATGCGGTCGAGAATCTGCTCATCAATATTGTGCTGCTCTATATTACTTAGCTGGTTATAAGCGGTTCTGAGCATCATAGCCGCCAGTTCTTCGCTGCCTGCCTTTATTTCCTTTTCGGCCTGGACGATATCATGAGTCGCATTATTGAGCGCCTGCCTGTGCCGGGTGGTTAACGCGATACCGTATTTATCCGCCGAGGCGGATTTGCCCTGCCCGGATGTGGCGGCAATTATTTGTTCAGCTATTTGTATTTTTAAGTTGTCGATACCTGTGCCGCTATGCGCGGAGACGGGTAGAAAATCGCAGCCGAAGAGTGATTTCAGTTTTGAGAGCCGTTCTGTAATGGTCTTTTCCGAAAGCAAATCTGCTTTTGTGACGATTGCCGTGAGATTGGATGGGTTTATCAATCGGCTTATCGCAGTATCTTCGGCCCATTCAGGTTTTGTAATATCGACGCAGAAGACAACTACCATCGCGTTTCGTATTGCTTCAATTGCGGTCTGTTGTGCGAGTTCGTCAATTACAGTTTCGGCGTGGGTTGTCCCCTCGACGTTGCTCGGGGCAAGCAGCCCGGCGCAATCAAAAAGTACACAGCGACAGCCGGGGAGTTCAAATTCGCCCGTAAGAACATCGCGGGTAGTTTTTCGCTGATGCGAGACGATACTGCGATGTCTGCCAAGTAGTTTATTGAGCAGCGTGCTTTTGCCTGCATTTGGCGCGCCGACGATTCCAACAGCGGGCAGGTCAAGGGTTGATTCGCTGCGTATTGAGCCGGCTAAAAGGTCATTGAGGCGGCTTCTTGCCTCGTTTAATTTCACGATTATATCTGCTTTATTGGCGGTGGAGATATCTTCGGCGCTGAAATCAAGGTCCGCTTCGAGCCGGCTGAGAAGGTCGAGAATTGATTCGCGAATTAATTTTGATAATCGCCCCAGCCGGCCCGCCAACAGATTTTCCGCCGCGGCAAGCTGAAACGTGTTCGAGGCGGTAATCACTTCGTTGACGGCCTCTGCCTGCGCAAGGTCGATTTTATTATTTAGGTATGCCCTTGCTGTGAACTCGCCTGCGGAAGCGGGGCGGGCGCCGAGCTTCAGCAGTCGTTTCATTAACGCCTCGGTGATTGCCTGATTTGCCCAGAGGTGTATTTCAGCAAGGTCATCTCCCGTGTAGGAACGCGGCTGGCGGAAAAGATAAACTATCGCGTCGAGATTTATATCTGATATGCGGCAGGTTGTTATGCCCGCTTTATCAAAGACAAAAGGTGTGAACATACGGTGCAGAATGTCAATAACCTCAGAGCCGGATAAACGAACAATTACCCGATGGTCATTGTTTGGTGAACTAATTGCCGCGATTGTATCATTAGAGTTATACACATTCACTGAACGCTATACGCTGCTACTTAGATCCTGAAGAACGGTTTTGGCTTTGGCTTTTTGACTTTGCCGCCGGTTTTACTCGTTACGGGCACGAGGTTTTCGGTTTCCAGCAGTTCCTGTTTGGCGATGTGCTTTTTGATTATATATTGCTCAATGACGCCGCCGAAGACACTGGCCATAATGTAAAGGTTCAGGCCCGATGGTGAATTGTATAGCATCAACGGGAACATTACGGGCATCATAAACATCATAATTTTCTGCTGTTGTGCCGTTTGCGGGTCGGCGGTGGCCTGGGTGGGCATAAGTTTTTGCTGGAGGTAAAACGCTACGCCCATCAGAATCGGCAGCAGGTTAAACGAGTCGAGCGTGCCTAACAGGGGCAGCATTACCGCCTTGAAACGGAACAGCGCATCGGGAGCCGAGAGGTCTGTAATCCAGAAGGGCAAAAACTGCGCGCCGCGAAGGTCGATACTGGCGTAAACAGCACCGTATAGCGCAATCCATATCGGCATCTGCACCATTGTCGGCAGCATACCCATAATCGCCGCGGAGTGAGAGACGCCATATTTTTTCTGTACCTCGCCGATTCGGCGATTCATCTCCATCATATTTTTGCCGTATTGTTTTCTTATTTCTTTCACTTCAGGCAAGGCGTTGAATTTTGAGTATTTGCTCATCGACACCTGGCTTAGCCGGGTGAGCGGGTGAAGTATCAGCCGGACGAGCAGGACGAGTATGATAATTACGATGCCGTAATTGGGGATAAACGTGTAAAGCCATTTCAAAAGCCAGAGGATTCCGAAGGCCAGCGGATGGATGATTGCAGCAGGGCAGCAGCAGGCCATAAAATCCATTGTCTGAACGAAGCCGAGGTTTTGATACATCGGTACTTTGTCGAACAGCGATTTATCCTTGGGGCCGAGGAATAACTTGAAGCTTAAGGTTTTGCTCTCTGCCGGGGCAAGCGTGATATTTGTGGTTTTAAGGTCAATGCCGATGGTTTCGTCGCCGCTGTTGAGCTGGTAATCGCCGTCGGGATTTGCAAACCAGCCGGACTTGTCGGTTATCCAGTTGCAGAAATCCATATTGGCGTCGGGTGTCGGGACGACGATGGCCGTGAAGTATTTGCAGGTGATTGCCGCCCAGAGAAAACCCGCGTTGTGCTCGGCGAGCTGTCTGCTTTCGGGTGTTGTGGCCTTTTGAAGCTTGCCAATGGGCAGGTATGTGCTGATGATTTCGCCTTTGGTATCCCTGAAAGCAGCGATTGTCTTTCGAGAGTCGGTCCTCGGGTCGTCTCTTTTTATGCCGGCCGGCCCTGTCAGCTCGAACTGAATTTTATGTTCATCGGAAGATAGGTTCTCTGCGGTTAAATCGCAGTCGAGGTCGTAATTTTTTGGGGTGACGCGGTAAGTTTTTGTCAGTTTGACGGCGGGTTTGCCCGTGGTCTTGTCTTTTATGATTGCCTCAAAGCGGGCGATTTCTGTGCTGTTATCGGTTTCGACGTCGCCGGCTGTCCAGTCGAGCTTGTCTAAGCGTAACTGGAGTTGGTTATCCAGTATGAGCAACCGGGTTGCCATTGAAAAGGCAGGTGTGCCGTCGATATTGACCGTCGGCGACAGTATCACGAGCGGCTGAGGATTTTTGTGGTCGAGGTCGTCAAATTCGCTGAGTTTGGCGTCGCTGATTGCTGCGCCGCGGGAGGTGAGGTCGATGAGGAATTTAAACCCGGTGTTCGGGTCAAGCGAGCCGAGGGTTATGGTTTTGGGACTTCCGCCAACGGCGCTGAAGCTGGGTTGAGGCGCTGCTTGTAAAGAGGATGCTTCTTCGGCTGCCAGGATTACGCAGGGCGAACAAAAAACAATTAACAACAGTGCCGGTATAGTTTTTAAATTCATATTTCTGTTTTCTGTCTTCCGTTACAGTTTTATCTTCCTTCTTCAAGCCGGTCTGCGTTGAAGGTATCGAGCTGCCCCAGCGCCCTGATTTTTTCGGCGGTGGTTTTATAATCGTATTCGAGGCGGACAAAATGCACTTCGTTTTCCTCGACGTAAACGTAGCTTGCACGGTTGTCGTGGTCGCGTGGCTGGCCCACCGAGCCGATGTTGATAATCGCCTTTTCGTCTTCGACAATCGGATATACGTTGCCTAATTCGTTGGGCAGGTAAAAATCCGGCTCATCGAGGAATACGCCCGGCAAATGCGTGTGGCCTACGAAACACAGGTGCTTGACCCGCTCGAAAAGCACGCGGACCTTCACTGGATTGGTATAAACATCGTCGGGGAAGATATACTCATTGATGGGCCTGCGTGGCGATGCATGGATAAAATCTATTATCGCCGCAACGTCGCCGAGCTTTGCCTTGAAAGACCTTCTCATGGGCAGTTTGCCTAAAAATTCCCAGCGTTTGTCTTTCAACTGCTTTTCCGGTTCATCTTCGAGATTGAATCGGGTCCAGAAGCTGGCCTGTTCCGCGCCATAGTTGAAATTTGTCGGCTCATAAAGTGTGGCGTAATCGTGGTTGCCTAAGACGCACCATTTGGTCTTGCTGAGGACCAAATCCAGGCATTCTCGCGGGTTTGCGCCGTAGCCAATAACGTCGCCGAGGCAGTAAATGGTTTTTATGCCGCGGTTTTCAATGTCCGCCAGGACGGTCGTCAGCGCCTCGATATTCGAATGTATATCACTTATAATTGCAAACATATCTCACTCACGGATTGTCGTTATACCATAAAATACGTAACGCGAATGTAACTTAATAGCAGAAAAACCGCAAAAAGGCCAGTGTATTTGTTGGTTTTTCGTGATTGTTTGCGGTCGGCCTCAAAATGCCGGGCCGGGTTCTATTTGGTTGCTTTGGGTAACGGGGGTGATATAATACCCCAAAATAATATGTTACTTCGATAAGGGGATTAACTTGGCTGATACGAATTTGCTCGAAGCAAGCGGATTGGTGAAAAAGTATTCGGGAAGGGCGGTCGTCAACGGCGTCT
The DNA here is from genome assembly GCA_049516395.1 of Sedimentisphaerales bacterium. GTDB lineage: Bacteria > Planctomycetota > Phycisphaerae > Sedimentisphaerales > Anaerobacaceae > Fen-1362. The sequence continues at coordinate 153,426 of JBEKTD010000004.1, forward strand.
CAATCTCAATCGCCCACCGCAGTATCGTTGGCCTGCTTGGCCGAAACGGCGCGGGCAAAACCACCAGCTTCCGGATGATTATGGGGATGATAATCCCGACGGCTGGTCTGGTTGTCTTTGAAAGCAATGACATCACAAAACTGCCGATGTTCAAAAGGGCGCGTCTTGGCATCGGATATCTTTCGCAGGAGCCCAGTATCTTTCAGCGGCTCAGTGTCCGCGATAATCTTTACGCCATTCTTGAAACAATGGCCATTACCAAAGACCGCAGATATAGCCGTGCCGATGAGCTGATTGAACGGTTTGGCCTGACCGAAGTGGCCGATAGCGAAGGACGGTTTCTGTCGGGCGGCGAACGCAGAAAACTTGAAATCGCACGCGCTATGGTTACTGACCCGTCGCTTATTCTTCTCGATGAACCTTTCAGCGGCGTTGACCCAATTACCGTTCAGGATCTGCAAAATGATATTCGCCAGCTTGTCGCCTCCGGCGTCAGCATTCTTATTACCGACCACAACGTCGAAAGAACGCTCGAGGTTGTCGATAAGGCGTATATCATCGACCACGGCAAGGTTCTCGCGGAAGGTACACCGGCTCAGGTTATCCAGAATGAAATCGTCAGGAAAGCGTATTTAGGTAATAGTTTCAAAGGCGATGAGTTTAATTAGAGAGCCAGGATGACGATTGATGTTGAAAAATGTCATATAACGCATTACCCCGCCGAAGTGCTGGTGAAACCCGCGCTGCCGGTCGATAAAATCGACGATACTATTCGTCGGCTGGTTGATAAGATGACGGACCTTATGGTTGAGCTTAAAGGTGTCGGTTTTGCCGCCCCGCAGGCGGGTGTGCCGTTACGCCTGTTTATAATTTCTCTCGACGGCAGCAGGAATAACGTCCGTGTTTATGTAAATCCGACGGTTAAGGGCGAAGGTCCGATTGTTGAAAATGAAGAGGGCTGTCTTTCCGTCCCCGGCGTATATACCAAAATCAAGCGATACAGCATTGCGGCCGTTACCGCGACCGACCTCGATGGCAAAACTTTTACCGATAAGGGCGACGGACTTTATGCCCGCGCGTTGCAGCATGAGTTTGACCACATCGAAGGTGTTACAATTGTCAATCGTATGCCGACGATAGCCCGCATTACTTACCGAAAGCAGTTGAAAAAACTCGAAGAGGCGAACAACGACGCCGGCTCCTGAAAAACAGGAATCCCCAAAGACCAATGAATATCGTTTATTTAGGAAGCGGCCAATTCGGTTTACCTTGTCTCGACGCGATACTTGGCTCGCGGCACAAAATCACACTCGTTATCACCCAGCCGGCACAGCCCGCGGGCAGGGGACGTAAAGAGAAACCGACGCCTGTCGCCGAATGGGCAGCCGAAAATAATATAGCCGTCATTGAAGCCCCTGATGTGAATTCACCCGGGATTATCGATAAAATAAAATCCTGCAAACCCGACCTGTTGGTTGTCATCGCGTTTGGCCAGAAAATCAGCAAAGATGTTACCGATATCGCCCCCAAAGGAGCGATAAATGTTCACGCGTCGCTTCTACCAAAATACCGCGGCGCTGCCCCGATAAACTGGGCGATAATCAACGGCGACTCAGAAACAGGCATCAGTATTATCACGGTTGCGGAAAGAATGGACGCGGGTGATATACTCGCGCAATGCAGGACCGATATCGACGGAGAGGAATCAGCGGACGAGCTTCACGACCGCCTGGCGATACTGGCTGCGCCGTTGCTCATTACGACCATCGACCAGATTGCTGCGGGTACAGCCAGATACGTAAAACAGGACGACTTGACAGCCACCCGTGCCCCGAAGCTGAAAAAAGCCGACGGCTTTCTCGATTTTACCGAGCCGGCGGAATCACTGCACCGCAAAATGCTTGGCTTGTGGCCCTGGCCCGGTGTGTCTGCTCTTTATAAATCGCAAAAATCGAGCTGGGCGGAACGAGTTATCTTCGCAAAGGCCGATATCCTGCGGATGGATAATCCCGCGAATCTATCTCCCGGCACAATCGATGAAAACCTCAACGTCGTCTGCGGCAAAGGCCGTTTGCAGATTATGCAGTTGAAGCCTGAAAATTCTCGCCTGATGAGTTTCGCTGATTTCGTCAACGGCAGACGTGTTTCGCCGGGCGACCGGTTCGTCAAAATCGCGGATTCGACAAGCTCACCGCAAGAAGATTGATATGCCTGAGCCGAAACCTATAACCGCTCGCGGCGTTGCAGCCGAAGTGCTCACCGAAACCCGCAAAGACAAACAATTTGCAGGCGACGCATTAGACCAGTATCCCAAACTTGCTAACAGGCAAAAGGCGACCGACCTCGTCTTCGGCGTGATAAAGAACCGGCCGGTCATCGACCTTGTTATCGAAAAAGTATCAGGGCTTCAAATCGTGCATATACCCGGTAAAATCCTGAATATCATCAGGGTAGGAGTATATGAGCTTATTTTTTGCCCGCAGGCAAAAGAATATGTGGTAATTTGCGAGGCGGTCGAATACGCAAAGCGCATCGCCAATACCAAAGGAAGCGGGTTCGTCAACGCGATACTTCGCCAGGCGCAAAAACACATAATCAATCGTCAAAACCCCGCCGGGCAATCCTCGCTTCGCAAGCTCATCCCGCAAACGCCGAATACGGCCTGCGAATTCGATATAGAGATGCTTCCAGACCCAGACGAATTGCCTTGTGAGTATCTTGCCTGTGCGTTTTCGCTGCCCGGCTGGCTTGTTCAAAGCTGGTTCGATGGATATGGCCGGGAACAAACAGAAAAGATTTGCTTTGCGAGCAATCGCAGACCGAGCGTTTATCTGAGACCTAATTTACTCAAGACCACGGCAAAAGAACTTGCGGAAAAACTCAAAGCCGCTGAAATTGAGTGCGAGATTGAGCCCGAATCGCAAATGATAAAACTGACAAGTCCCAAGGCAATAACTGCATTACCCGGCTTCAATGATGGGTTATTCACTGTTCAGGATTTGGCCTCGTCGCAGGCGGTGCGGGTTTTGAAGCCCCAGCCGGACTGGCCAATTCTCGACCTTTGCGCCGCGCCGGGCACAAAGACAACACAATTAGCCGAGGCGACAGGCGGACGCGCTAAAATAGTCGCGACTGATATCGACGCCAGTCGGCTGAAAATGGTCGGCGAAAATATTACCCGCCTTGGTTTGGCAGGATGTGTCTCGACAATCGAATATAATGATGTTGAAAAGCAGGGCGGTTTTAATTGCGTGCTGGTCGATGCGCCCTGCTCAAATACCGGCGTCCTGGCGCGCAGGCCGGAAGTCCGCCATAGAATTACCAAAAACGACGTTAAAAAACTTGCTGAAACGCAGATGTCGTTGCTCTCGAAGGCCGCTGGTATGTTGAAACCCAAAGGCGTTATCTGTTACAGCACATGCAGCATTCAGCCCGAAGAAGACGGGCTGCTTGTTCGTACATTTATTAAGGAAAACCCCCGGTTTAAAGTTGAATCCGAAAAGCTGATTTTGCCCTCGGCGGAGTCCTTCGACCGCGACGGCGGCTATTCGGCGGTCATAATCGGCGAATCGATGACCTGATTTTTTGCTGGTTTGTTCTTGACGGGGTTCAGGTAAATTGTTAAGTGATTGAGAGTAGCCGGCGGAGTTACCGGCTGTTTTATGAAATTGAAAGGAGGCCATTATGGCAAGGTTAGCAGTTATCGTATTGGTTATAACGTTATCGTTCGTTCTCGTGGGGTGCAACGGTAAGGATGCGGGCAAATCACAGGCGGTGACTACCGCTGCTCCCGTGGTTGTTCCCGTTTCGGATGCCAACTCTCTGTATGCCGAGGCCCTTCGTCTCGAAGAGCAGGCAGGCCCCTTAAAGGTCGTCAAGGACGAGACCTTGTTGAAAAAGGCGCTCGATAAGTATAACCAGTTGATTAGCAAATATCCCAAAAGCGACAAAATAGCCGAAGCTGCCTTCAGAATGGCCGGCATTTATGAGTATCTTAAGGACTACACTAACGCCGTTCAGTATTATCAGAGAACCTACCAGTGGGATTCGCAAACGCCCACCCCGGCAAGGTTCAAGGCGGCGTATCTTCTCGATACCCAGTTGGCCAGAAGGGCTGAGGCGCTGCAGATTTATCAGGAGGCCCTGTCGAAGATAACTAAATCGGATGAGCACAGGCAGTGGGTTGCCTATGCCGAAGAACGGGTCAAGGAATTAACCGGGGAAGTCAAACCACAGCCGTAACCTCGGCTTGAATTCGTTCGAATGAATACTTCGCGTAATTATGGGCCTGACCGACAGTCAGGCCCATTTGCTTTTGACGGTCGATGCTGAAAAAACTTGAACAAAAAACAGCGGACTTTATCGCAGCCGAACAGCTTGCCCAGGCGGGCGGAAAAGTTCTGCTCGCGATTTCAGGCGGCGCAGATTCCACTGCTTTGTTACACGTCCTCGCTGCGCTTCGGCTCGATATCTGCTGTGCACATATCAACCATCAGTTGAGAGGCGACGAAGCGCAAAGAGACGAGGATTTTGTTATTGAGCAGTGCCAAAAGCTCAAAGTCCCTGTCACCACTAAGAAAATTGACGTGCGATATTACGCTAAAAAATCGAAACTCTCAATCGAGACGGCCGCGAGAAATCTGCGAATCGAAAATCTTGTCGATATTGCCAAATCGCAAAATTGTTCCTGTATCGCCACCGCTCATCATAAAAACGATAACGCCGAGACCATTATCGACCGCCTGATTCGCGGAACGGGCCTTCGAGGCCTGTGTGGCATCTGGCCCGCGAAAAAATTTACAGACGGAATCGTATTTATAAGGCCTTTGCTTTGTGCCACTCGCGATGAGATTATTCAATACCTCAACAGCCGTAATTTGAATTGGTGCACCGACAGGACTAATGCTGATTTCGCGTACAGGCGTAATTTCATCCGTCATCGCCTGCTCCCCGCTTTGCAGAAAAACTCTGCGGGCGATATTGTCGAAAACCTCGCTGCCCTGTCTAAAGCGTCTCGCGGATTTTATCTTATGATTTGCCGAACAACCGACACGATTTGGCCTGATGTAGCAACTGTTAACGAAAACACTATTGCAGTGGATTACGACAAAATTGCCAGTCAGTCGGCTGAAATCAAAATCGAGATTATCCGCAGGGTGTTAACGCGTCTTGGCGCAGGTGAGCAGGATGTTACCGAACGCCATTTCACAAACATATTGCGATTGCCGGATGATGGACGGTTGCAGCTTCCAAATCGTGTCGCGGTGCACAGGCAGGGTGGTAAAATTGTTTTTGAGAAACATCTTGAAACTAAACCAGCCCAGTCAATTGCGGCAAAACCTGTTGTATTAAAAGTGCCCGGAGTAACGCAATTCGGCCCCTATACAATCAACGCTGATATTATCGAAATCGAACCCAAAGACCTGGCCGGCTTCAAAAAGACCAAAACTAAGTTTGTCGAATGGTTCGATTTTGAAAGATTGAAACTGCCGCTGGAAGCTCACCCAAGAAAACGCGGCGACAAATTCTGGCCCTTAGGTTTAGCGGGCGAAAAGAGAGTTGGCAAATTTTTGACCGCCGCGAAGGTGTCTCAATCATTGAGAAGGCAATTACTTGTTATCACTGATGCTGAAAAAATAATCTGGCTTTGCCCAGTCAGGATTAGCGAACAGGCAAAAGTAACTGGCGGAACTAAAAAGGTTTTGCAATTGCGGATAACCCAAAAATAAAGTGCTGCGGACTAACTGTCCGCAGCACTTTATTAATTCGATTTATGGACAGTTTGCCTGATTTGGGTCGGTACACTGTAGCCAGTTCTCGGCTAATATAGCATAATCAAAAAAATCTATGCCATTGATATTATCGAGGTTGGCAGATCCGGCGGGTTGAAGCCATTGCTCGGTAAAGATTTTCAGGTCTTCCAAATCAACTGTGCAGTCCTTGTTCAAGTCTCCATCGGCGTACTGGGTGCCGGGGTCGCCGCAATTTTGGGGGCCGATATAATCTTGTCCCTTCGGGTACGGTAACGTGCCGGTCCAGTTCAGCATAAACGTCTTCGGTCCCAGCGTCTGGTATGGCGGATATTGATATTGGACCGTCTTCCAGTTGCTGAAATGAGGCAATTCGTCATCCATAAGCAGCGCGTGGGAGTGACCGAATCGGAAATTACCCATAAAATATGTCCCTGGGCCCGGTACGGGCTGGAATATAAGCAGGTGGTTACAGGGGTCTTCATAGTAGCTGTATCTGAACTGCCAGCGGTATTCCCCGATTGGCGGACCAGAAGAGCTGGCATAAAGTGAGCAGGCACAGATGACGTATCCGCCGCACATATTGGGTATGTTTATATTGGGGCCGCCTGACATGCCAAAATGTTGCCCAAACATCCCGGCACCTGGCAGGGGGGTTACCATCATCGGTGTCCAAAAGACAAGACCGATTGAAACCGAATTGCCGTTTGCGTCGTAGGGCACAACAATTTCCACGGTTATAGTGACGGTCGAGCCCTTGGGCACCGGGTTATCGCTGAGGTCCCAGCTAACACTCACATTGTTTGTATCCTCAAAGAAGCTCGGCAGATTATTAGTATCCCAGTCGATGGTGGTGCGGTAACTGAGGATTTGATGGTTGGAAGAGAAACTGTAATGCAGGTCCAGGGCACAGGGGTCGTTGCCGTTATAGGTGAACTGTGCCGATGTGACGAGTGTGCGAACGTTGGAGTTGTTGCCGTCGGCCGTGGGTTCAAGCTTTACAAAGCCATCGATGTACCAATGAGGTTTATTCGCATAGTCGATATACCAGCCGACGCCCTCATTGCAGTCGGCTGTATCGTTGGGATTGGGATTGTTGTAATCATCGTAAGTATATGTCTGTACCGCCTCATGAGTGTTCCAATAGTCGGAATCGGAAACCTTGACCTTTGCGGGATTGGAGTCGATGTAATTGGCATCGGCGCCGTCATCACCCCAGCAGGCGATGGAATGTCCCCCTATGCCGACATTGGCGTCGCAAGTAGGCCTGCGTATGCTCAGAGAAAGAAAAGTGCTTCCTCGCAGGTCGTTTCCAATTAATTGAGGCAGGTCAGTCCGGGCATAAGGAAACCGCTGGGTCTCGTCACTGGTGCCGAAAGCGCCGTATTTGTTGATGACTGTGTAGGGGTTGGTGTTCTTCCAGGTGTTGTAGTTCGATTGCATCCACTTTTGCATGGCGGTGTCGTCCCAGCCGGTATTATTACAGTCGCACAGATTACTGCATATCTCGTCGTAGATATCATCCGCGCGTTCCTGGACGTTGTTGCCGTCGCCGTAGCCGGCGCCCGCCAGTAAATTAGACGCAGAGGCTACCCAGCAGCTTTCCTTTTTGCTGTCTCCGTGTTCGGACTTATCTACATCAGGCGGTGGGTTCATCTTCAGGTAATCGGCACAGGCCAGTTGTATAGATATGCCTGAAATGACAAATATTGCCACACAGGCAACTATTGTGGAAAACGATAAATTTTTCTCGGTCCTCATAGTATTCCTCCTTTTTTTGTAACGATAATTTCCTCTTGCCTCGTTTGATGAAATTCGTGTCGGCTGGTGCAGCCGAGGCACTCATAACAATATACCACTGCTGTTATTCGGTTGTCAACAAAAAAATGGTTATTGCCGGTCGCTAAAAACTATCGCCTAGTGCTGCGGATTGTGCCTGATAAAGCTATTACTGCTCAGCGTCGAATAACTCCAGCCCATCGTCGGCAGCGGGCTTCTTGCTGTATTTCAAACCGAGATGCTCGCACGCCTGTTTGGTGATTTCCCTGCCTCTTTTGGTCCTGCGAACAAAACCGAGTTGCAGCAGATATGGCTCAACCACGTCTTCCAGCGTGTCCCGTTCCTCGCCCAGCGTTGCCGCGATTGCCTCGATACCCGCAGGCCCGCCCTCATATACCCCCGCCAGTGCCCGCAAAAACGACCTGTCTAATTCATCAAGACCAAGCACGTCAATCTGCTCCATCTTCAGCGAGCTTTCGACAATCGCGGTCGTCAGTTTGCCCTGTCCTTTTACCTGTGCGTAGTCCCGCACGCGTTTCAGCAGCCGGTTCGCGATTCTCGGCGTTCCGCGCGACCGCGTCGCAATCAGGTTCAGTGTCCCTTCATCGCAATTTAGTTGCAGCAGTTTGGCTGAGCGCTTAAGGATTAAAGTCAAATCCGTCGTATTGTAAAATTCGAGATGATACAGCATCCCGAATCGGCTTCGCAGGGGTGCGCTCAATAACCCTGCCCGTGTTGTTGCCCCGATTAGCGTGAATCGTTTAAGCGGGAAATTTATCGTTTTTGCGTGCAACCCGCTATCGACTGTGAAATCGACCCTGAATTCCTCCATCGCAGGGTACAAAAATTCCTCGACGGGCGTGCTCAGCCGGTGAATCTCGTCGATGAAAAGCGTATCGCCCGTGTTAATATTGCTCAAAAGCCCCATCAGGTCGCCCTGTTTTGTCAGCGCGGGCCCCGATGTGCACCTGATATTTGCTCCCATCTCGTTTGCGACCACGTTGGCAAGAGTCGTTTTGCCCAATCCGGGAGGGCCATAAAACAGGATATGTTCCAACGGCTCGTTTCTCTTTTTAGCCGCCTCAATCGCGATTTTGAGCTTGTCGATTACCTTCTGCTGGCCGATGCACTCGCTCAACTGCTTTGGCCGAAGCGAAACGTTGAAATTCTCTTCCGCTTCGTTTCTCGAATCGCCCGTTATGACCCTGTCTATCGCCATACAATCCTGTCTTGTGTCTTAGGTCTGTTGTCTTGTGTCTGGTCAGACCTCAATTCCCTGTTTCATCCTATACACCAAAGGCACTAACTCTTCCGCTGTTTTTATATCCGGGTGCTTCTTGCACGCAAGCTCAATCAGCTCCATCGCCTCGTTTCGCTTCTCACCCCAGGCAATCAGAATCTCAAGTGTTTCCGCCTGGTATGGTTTGAAAGCCGGAGCAGCCGCACCCGTCGGCCCGACGCCGATTGCGAATCTGCCGAGTTTGCCTTTCAGCTCCGCGATAATCTGCTGTGCTGTTCTTTTGCCTATGCCGTCAAGCGCGGTCAGTGTTTTGTCGTCCCCGTTTTCAATAGCGGAAGCTATACTGGCAATCGGTATTGTCAGCGACCGCAATGCCTTTCGCACGCCGATGCCTTTGACGCTGGTAAACTTGTTGAAAAATTCTCTTTCGCCGTCGCTGAGGAATCCGACTATCCTGGGAATAAGGTTTCCGCCGCCCAGCGACCCCTCATAGTATTCCATTGTGCAAAGCGTGATATTTGAGCCGATGCTGCCCGCCAGCGCACTTATGCAATACCCCGGCAGCAAAACCTCATACCCCACCGCGCCGACCTGCACCAGCGCGCTTTCGGTATTCAGCTTAACAAGTTTTCCTTCCAACCTCGCTATCATAATTGTTTAGCTCCCGAATTTATTCGGGGGTTTATTCTCATCATTTCCGCACAGCACATCGCCGCCGCAATCGCGTCCGCCACGTCATTCGGCTCAGGCACAGCCGACAACCCTAAAAGCGTCTTGATTGTCCGCTGCATCTGTTCCTTCGATGCGTGCCCGTTGCCCGTAATACATTTTTTTATCCGCGTCGCGCCAAAACTCTTTACCTCAATACCCGCCTCGGCACACCTCTGCAATATAACCCCTCTTGCGTGCCCCATCAATATCGCTGTTCGCGGGTGAGCATAATGCGAATACAATTGCTCCACCCCCACGGCATCGGGCTTGAACTTGTCCAGTATCGAGTCAATATCCTCTGCTATCTGGTTCAATCTCTTCTCAATCGCTTTGCTGGCCGTTGTGCGAATCACTCCGCCTTCGAGCAGGGTTGTTTCGCCCGATTTTGATTCAATACACGCATACCCGCAAACCTGCAATCCCGGGTCTATGCCGAGAATCCTCATTTCATTCTCCAGCCCGTTACTCCGCCGGGTTTGTCTTCGAGAACAATTCCGATTTCCTCGATTTTTTTTCTTAAAGTATCGGCTTTCGTCCAATCCTTCATTTCTTTTGCCATTTTACGTTCATCTATTAAAATTAATATGGTTTTATCAAGGATTGCCTCGTTCCAATCACTCCATTCACTTTTTTGCTGGTATTGCTCTTTGACGATACCAAGCACGTCGCCGCCGAGTTTGGTGAACATATTATCTATCGCGGTAAGCGTCTCACTGGTCGCGTTTTTGGCAACCTGTTCGTTGGCCAAACCTGCCAGTTCGAACATTACCGACAACGCAATCGACGTATTGAGGTCGTCGTTCATTGCTGCCTCGAATTTACCTTTCAGTGTCTTCAAGCGTGATTCAACATCTCTTGCTGTCGGGCCTTTGGGTGCGTTTTTAATCTGCTTTCTTACCGCGATGACCGCGTCCGTTAATTTATCGTATCCGCTCTGCGCTGCGTGCAGCGCCTCATCCGAAAAATCAAGTGTGCTTCTGTAATGGCTGGTTAAAATAAATTGCCTCACCGCGAGCGAATCGTATTTCCTGCTAAGTCGCTCGTGTTTTGCGTCAGGCGAATCGGCAAATAGCTGTTTTAGCGTAATAAAATTGCCCAAACTTTTGCCCATCTTCTGGCCATCGACCGTTACCATATTATTATGAAGCCAGTAATTAACGAATTGCTTTCCCGTCGCCGCCTCCGCCTGCGCGATTTCGCACTCGTGGTGCGGGAACTGGTTTTCAAGCCCGCCCCCGTGAATATCGAAGGGCTGTCCCAAATATTTTGTGCTCATCACCGAACATTCCAGGTGCCAGCCGGGAAATCCCTGTCCCCACGGGCTCGGCCACTGCATAATATGGTTTGCCTCCGCCTTTTTCCAAAGGGCAAAATCCGCCGGGTTTCTCTTTTCCTGCGATATCTCCACCCGTGCCCCGGCAATCATGTCTTCGACGTTTCTGCCCGAAAGTTTCCCGTATCCCTCGAATTTTGAAACGTCGAAATAAACCGACCCGTTTGCCTCGTATGCGTAACCTTTTGCGATAAGTGTCTTGACCAGTTCGATTTGCTCGACGATATGGCCGCTCGCCCGCGGGCTTATATCGGGCCTGACGCAATTGAGCTTGTCCATATCCTCGAAGAAACTGCGAGTGTACATCTCTGCTAATTCCATCGGGTGCTTGTGAACCTTTGCCGCCGCCTTTGCGATTTTATCCTCGCCCTGGTCCGCATCATCCGTCAAATGTCCCACGTCGGTAATATTCTGAACGTAAGTTACGTTGTAGCCGAGGTATCGCATGTATCGGACGAGAATATCGAAGCTGACATAGCTTTTCGCGTGCCCAAGATGAGCGTGCCCATAAACCGTCGGCCCGCAAACATATATCCCGACCCTGCCATCATTGACTGGTTTGAATTCTTCTGTTTTGCGAGTCAAACTGTTATATAATTTCAAAGTCATCTTCGATTCCTAATTTCAAATCCACAATCTGCAATCCGCAATCCGAAATTGCTTCTTATACCCTTTTGATTTTCTTTCTCAGCATCGCTATCGCCGTTGCCGCTATCGCCGTGCCTTCGCCGACTTCGCCAAGTCCCTCATTCGTTTTTGCCTTGACGTTTGTCGCGTTGAAATCGATTCCCAAAAGTCCCGCGATTACCCGTTTGATTTGCCCCTTGAATGGTTCAAGTCGTGGCTGTTCCGCGTGAATCGTTACATCGACGTTGATGATGTCCCATTTCTTTTCAGCTATTTTGTCTTTGACTATGAACAGCAATTCCTTGCTGTCTGCGTCTTTCCATTTCGGGTCTGTATCGGGAAATAATGTCCCTATATCGCCCATTCCCGCTGCCCCGAGCAGGGCGTCTATTACCGCGTGCAGCACCGCGTCGCCGTCGCTGTGTCCCAGTAATCCAAGCGGGTGCGGAATCTGTATCCCGCCCAGCATCAGCTTCCTGCCCTCGACAAGCCGGTGAATGTCAGTTCCTATGCCCGCTCGAAACTCAATTGGTTCTGGTTCAATCACAGCGTTCCCTTTGTGCTGGGTATGTCTTTGCCTGTTATTTTGACCGCCGCCCCTAATGCCTGGCCCAGCGCTTTGAAAATCGCTTCCGCGGTGTGATGTGCATTTGTGCCGTAGGGGACGTTTATATGCAGGTTGAATTTGCCCGCGTTTGAAAAGCTCCGCAGCATCTCCTCCAAGCACTCCACGTCGAAATCGCCTATTTTGCTCGTCCGGTATTCCACGTTGTAAACGCAGCTTGGCCTGCCCGACAAATCAATTGACACATTGGCAAGTGAATCCTCCATCGGCACCGAGCTGTTGCCGTATCTGTTGATGCCTTTCTTGTCCCCCAGCGCATTATCAAGGCACTCGCCCAAGCAAAGCCCGATGTCCTCGACGGTATGATGGCTGTCAACGTCGAGGTCGCCTTTGGCCTTTACAATCGTATCGATTTTGCTGTGCTTGCTCAGGTGCGTGAGCATATGGTCGAGGAACCCGACGCCCGTATCGATTTCGTATTTGCCTGCGCCGTCGAGATTCAGTGAGATATTGACGTCGGTCTCTTTGGTCTTTCTGTGTATTTTCGCCGTTCGCTTTTTCATAATGGTATCCTTTCCAGTCCCGCTTATTTTAACCACGGATTACACGGATTGCCACTGATTTGATTGCCGCAATAAGGCACAAAATGCTCATGTCATTCCTGCGGAGGCGGAGTCGATTAATGCCGGATACTCTAATTCATAGTGGCACAATAAAATGGGAAGGTCAACTGGCACACGTTTCATTTTATGGATTTGTATATGAAGTTCTTAAATTTAACTTTCCCATCACCAATAGAACAAAGTCCAAGTCGTAAACTTAAAAAGCCGCCGAGAACATTATGATTATAGCCGGTAACTTCAACGGAATTTTCTATTTTCTTCCATTTTTCCCCGTCAGTACTGTAAAACATATCAACTGTATTGTTAATATTTTTAAGACGAAGGAAAACGTGATTTTTAATTACCTTTCTTTCGGTAACAAATTGCCAGCCGCGAAGATTAGCTAAAATATTTTCCTTGTCAGCTAATAAGCCCGTAGATGCACGATCGCTGTAGAAAAGTACTAATCCTCCGGTTGCCTGGCCCTCAATAAACATCTCTACCTGCGCTATATAGGAATGGTCTGATGGGATGCAAAGTAATGGTGAGCAATCGCCTATAGAATGACCTTTGGCCTTAATATCTAAACCGTTATTATCATCAAACTGGAATCTGCTGGTATCGTATCCGCCGAAGAATTTCCACTGTGGTTTTAACGTGTTGCCGTCGAAGCTGTCATTTAAGCTGAATTCTGTATCCGAAGATGTTCCTGCGGGTCTTTTAATAGGTTCATCTGTTTTAATACCATCTGGTATTTTATACCAGCCGTCTTGGGTCCATTCTATGGGTTCAAGTAAGGTTTGACGCCCCATATTATAAAATCCGTTTTCATACCCGTGAAAAACTATCCACCACTTTCCTTTTGTGTCTTCGAAAATAGTACCATGTCCTTTAGACCACCATCTTTCAGAGCTGTCTTTCGTCCTGATGACAGGATTATAAGGCGAATTCTGCCAGGGGCCAAAAGGTGACTTTGAACGTGCCGAAATTACCATGTGACTTGTAGCAGGACCTGCTGTTCCGCCTTCTGCGGTTGTCAGATAATAATAATCCCCTCGTTTGGCAAGCTTCGGGCCTTCCATACAAAAACATTCGATGGTCCATTCGCGGGGTATTGGCCAGCCGCCGTAACAATGTTTAAATTCGCCGGCTACAGATAGCCCGTCCTCAGACAAAGGAACATACCCTCCGCTGCTGAAATATAAATATCTGTTGCCATTAGCGTCTGTAATATGTCCAGGGTCAATATTACCGATTTTCAAATCTACCGGCTCACTCCATGGCCCTTTAATTGAATCGGCCGTGACGACATAATTGGTGTTGTTAGCAGGAAAATAGATGTAATATTTGTCCTTACATTTAACCAGGTCGGGAGCCCAAACCGAACCTACATATTTGTGCAATGCATTTGTAACTGGTGTCCAGTTAATCAAATCGGTTGAATGCCAAATTAATAACCCCGGATAATATTCGAAAGATGAATGAACTATATAGTAATCGTTGCCGTCGCGCAATATACTCGGGTCAGGGTAATCTCCCGCAAAAATTGGGTTTACATAATAACCTTCACCCGTTTTATTGGCTAGAGTTTCGTTTTTTGACATCGGCATCGCCTGTGTTGCTGAAGATGTCAGGCAAAGCAGCACAGCCACCAGCCCCCAAAAATGCGATTTCCTATTTTGTTCCATAATCGTTACTCCTGCAGGCGATACATTCTCTGTGGCTAAAAAAATCCGTGTCCATCCGTTTAATCTACGGTTTTGTGTTTTTTGTGCCTTTTTGTGGCAATCTTAAACTGTGGCTACGATTTGTTTCAACGCTGATATAAGCGTATCGTTCTGCTCTTTTGTTCCTATGCTTATTCTCAGTTTATTTTCGATGCCCGGCAAATCCCAGTATCGCACATAAATATTCCGCTCCACGAGTTTATCAAAAATGCTTTTTGCTTTTCGCGTCTTATGGCCAGCGAATACGAAATTAGACGAGCTTTCAGGCAGCGTAAATCCAATCGCTCTTAATTGTTCGCTCAGCCGGCTGCGTTCTGCCTTTACCTTCTCAACCGTTTCCTTAAAGTAACCCTGATCATTAATCGCCGCCGTCGCCGCCGCAATCGCTATCGCATCTTCGTTGTATGAATCCTTGACCTTTAGCAGTCCCTCTATTATTGCTGGCTTTGCAATCGCGTATCCGAAACGTAATCCTGCCAGCGAATAACCTTTGCTCAGCGAGCGAAGTATAATTATGTTATCGAACTGTTTGACTAATTCAGTGCAATTTTGCTCTGCGAAATCTACGTATGCCTCGTCAATCAGCAAAACACCCTTTATCTCCGCTGCTAATTCCGCAAGCTCTTCCGTCTCTATAACTGTTCCGCTCGGCGCGTTCGGATTGCAAAGAATCGTCAACGCCGCTTTGGTCCTCGCTAATTTCGAGGGTAGGTTAAATTCTTCATCGAATGGAACTTCAATCGCCTTGCAGCCCTGGATTTGTGCCAGCACCGGGTAAAGCGAATAAGTCGGAACCGGATACGCCACCGGCCTCTTTTTGTCGCAAAACGCCGTAAACGCCATACTCAATAATTCGTCCCCGCCGTTGCATACCATAATCCAGTCGGCCTGCACCCCGTTGATTTTTGCTGCCGCTTCGCGAAATACGCTTCCTGTCGGGTCGGGATACCTGCGCAACTGCTCCGGCTTTATCTCCGAAATCGTCTTCAAGACAGCCGGGGAAGGGGGGTAAGGGTTCTCATTGGTGTTTAGCTTTACCACCTCCGTGGATTTCGGCTGAAACCCCGGCTCGTAACCCTTCATCTGCTCGATATTATCACGAAAGTAACCCATACCTGACATACTCCAAACCATAGGATTATATGCTTTTGACGGGGGAAGAAAAGCCCCCGCTGGTAAATATAATGTTCTGTTATTATAATCGTCATTCGAATATGAAGATGCTGATTAGAAACATATTGCTCGGCTTGATTTTATTTAGCGACATCTGCGGATGCTGTCCGGCAGATAAACAAGGGTCTCATTGTTGTTATCGTAGCTCCCCGAAACACTCCCCCAAAAACGTCGTCATTATGATTGCCGATGGCGGCGGGTTCAATCACTATAAATCCGCCGACTATTACAACTGTGGCCGTTCGCCCTGTCAGCCCTACGAGGATTTTCCCGTTCGCCTCGCGATGAGCACCTACCCCTATGGCGGCTCCTATGATGCCAACCTTGCCTGGCACAGCTTCGATTACGTCGATAAGGGCTTCACCGATTCCGCCGCTGCCGCGACCGCTATGGCCACAGGCGTCAAAACCCATAACAAAATCCTCGGCCTCGATATCGATGGCCGCCCCGTTTTGAATCTTTCCGAGCGTGCCAAACAGCTCGGCAAAACCGCAGGTGTTATCACTACTGTCTTCTTCGATGATGCTACTCCCGCCGGTTTCGTCGTCCACAACGGCGCAAGGAGCAATCTCACCCAAATCGCCGATGATATGCTCAACAGTAACTCCGTCGATTGCATTATGGGCGCGGGCCACCCATTTTATGATTCTGACGGCAGGCAGACACAGGAGCCGAACTACAGGTATATCAGCGAAAAAACCTGGGCGGCACTGAAAAATGGTTCTGCAGGCGGCAGCGCAAACCCCTGGACGCTCATCCAGACCCGCGCCGAATTCCAGGCCCTCGCAAAAGGCAAAACCCCGAATCGTGTCTTCGGTCTCGTACAGGTCTATGATACTACCCAGCAAAAACGCTCTGGCGACGCCTCAGCGGCCCCGTATCAGGTGCCTTTCACTCCAACTGTCCCAACACTCGCGGAAATGACAAACGCCGCCTTGAACGTCCTCGATAATGACCCCAACGGATTCTTCATTATGATTGAAGGCGGAGCAGTTGACTGGACCGCCCACGCCAACGAATCTGGTCGCCTTATCGAGGAAATGGATGACTTCAACAAGAGTATCGAAGCTGTCATCTGGTGGGTTAATACCAAAAGCAACTGGGACGATACCCTTGTTATCATTACCGCCGACCACGAAACAGGCCACATCACTGGCCCCGGCTCAGGACGAACGAATAAGGGCTTCGTTTGGAATGACATCGTCAGTAACGGCCCGGGCAAACTCCCCGCTATGGAATGGCACAGCAAGAATCACACCAATTCACTCGTCCCGTTCTTCGCCAAAGGCGCCGGTGCCGAACAATTCACTAAAACCATCGATGGCAATGACCCCGTCCGCGGCCCCTATATTGACAACACCGATATCGCAAACACCATTTTCGCCCTCTGGGCGAAGCGGGGTGATTAATTTAAAATTCTCTGTGGCCTCTTTTTTTTCTGTGGCTATAATATCTCTGTCCGCCTCTGGCGAGACCCGTTTCACCGAGGCGGGTCGCTAAACTTTTTTTAAGGAACATAAAGTATGAACCGTATATTCAGGTTTGAAATGGCTGTTAAAACAGGGTTGATGGTAACGCTCGCGTTGGCGGTGGTTTTCGCCGTCGGCTGTCCGAGAAAACAGGGCAAATCCTCCTCGCCGCCTCCCTCGTCGGCATCGAGCGAGAAGAAGCCGCCTAAACAGGACACCAATATTCAGCCGCCGGCTGAAGTTAATCGAAATGCGCCCGCCAAACCCGCCAAACCAGTTGTGGATAATAAAACAACCACCGTTGCCAGGACGCCCGCCAAAGAAGTCGTCCCGCCGGCTGCCGATGACCAGAAAAAAGCCGAACCGCCGGTTGCCGCCGAACAGCCCAAAGAGCCGACCCTGCCCGAGCTCGCTGATTTGAAACCACTCGATACCCTCGAAACCTCCGAAGAAAAAGTGGATTTTATTTCCGACTTCGCCGATGCCCATCCCGAATTGATACCCGCTCTCGCTTATAAGGCCCTCGATGATAACGACCTCGATGTCCGCACCGCCGCGATGGAGGCGCTCTCGGCAAATGACATCAACGACCCCAATGTTGTTTACGTCGCAGCCAAAGCCCTCAAAGATACCGAACCGGATATCCGCAAAAGCGCAATCGAGGCCTGCGAAAATGTCACCGACCCTGCCGTCGGCAAAGTCCTTGTTGACGCCCTCGCCGATGAAAGCGAAGATGTTCGCGCCGCCGCAATTCAGACCGCCGACCAGAAAGAGCCCGATGTTCGCCTGTCCGTCCTCAAGGCAGGCATCACCAGCCAGTACGAGGACGTCAAAGAGGACACCGTCTCTTCGCTCATCGACGCCTCCAGTCCTGCCGCCATGGATATTCTCATTACAGGCCTCAAAGACCCCAGTCCCGATTTCCGCGACAGCGTCAAGTCAGCTATTGATTTCCTCGTCTCTCAGGAATTCGACACCTACGACCAGGCCCAAAAATGGTGGAACGCCAATCGCAGTAAATTCGATGACACCCTGTCCGAAAAGGATTAACTCCGCCAAAGGCGGTTTCCTCATTGTTTAGCCCCGAAGTTTACCTCGCCGTAGGCGGGCATGCTTCGGGGTTTGTCTTTTAAAAACATTGGGATTTCGGTAATTGGAATTTGTTTAGGGTTTAGAGTTTAGGATTTTGACCCGTCATTCTCACTTCCGTCCTCCGTCTTCTGAGTAAACATGTTCCATTCCGGTCACCCCCAGCCAAACTGGTCATATCATCGAAGTCCCATTCTGACGCAATGACTTACGACAATAATTGTCATATATCTACGACCAATATGGTCGGCAATTGTTTTATGCCTTATCGAGGCCTCCGTAAAAATCGACTAACGTAACTCCTTTGCTGTAAACGACTTGAAAAATTGTTTTTTTCGCAGCACGGTCTGGCACGCCATTCGCTTTATATATTAGCGAAGAAAAAAAATAAAAACACCCGTAGGCGAATAAGCCGCAGAGTACTTAGGAACGTAAATGGTTGTTCTTGTCCAGGCGACAGTATTGACAGTGGGTTTAAACGGCAGAACTGAAGTGTTAAAAGAACTGCCGATAAGATTGATAAAAATGCAGTCAGGTTGTGAGGCTGCTCGTTCTTTGAAAAATGAAAAGGTGAACAGCGTAATCAGCAGATGGGATTTGGATGATATGCCCGATGGAAGATTTCTCAAATCTTTCAAAGCGGCTAAACCCTATATCCCTACGATTGCCCTTGTAAAGCCAGGCAGCAAAGCTCAGGAAATCGCTGCCAGGTCTTTGGGCGTCTCCGCGGTCCTTGCTGAAGACGCAACCGACAATGTCTTAAAAGACACGGTTGCCAATCTGCTCGGTATCCAGGATGGCGTTGCTATCAAGGCAATATTATTTTCTGCTGGTAATGTTGAGGAGCTAATGAGAGAAGGCTGATTCCGATGGCTTATCCGGCTGTAGCTTGGCGACTTCGCCGAGACCGGTCGGGGTTTTGAAAAGCCATCATCTTTCTGAGAGCACGCACGGCTTACGCCGTGATTAAATAGCTCACGAGGAGTTTTCTCCCCCCAAGCTGGGTTTGTTACCGTGAAAAGATTAAAAAATCTAAAGCGAGGTCAATAAACCCGGCACGAATATCGACATCCTGTCCCGTATGGGACGGGGTGATTTAAGATAACAAATTCTACACATATTCTCTCTCCCTTCTTCGCTGGATTTGATACTCTCTCTCTTCTCAAATCCAGCTCGTAACCATACGCGGTCAATCGGCCGCGACAAAGGTAATAAACTCATTCTCTCTCCCCTTCTTCGCTGGGTTTCGACTCTCTTCGCAACCCAGCACGAATACAAGCGTCCCGCAGCGAAACGGCGGGGCGAAAGTATAAAAGCTCATTCTCTCTCCCCTTCTTCGCTGGATTTGAAACTCTCTTCACAAATCCAGCAGTCTAAAAGCGTCCCGTAGCTTTGAGAACGCGGGGCGATAGTAATACGGTAGTGGAGGCGGGTAAAATAGTAGTGGAGGCGGGTAAATTAGTTCTCTCCCTTTTCTTCGCTGGGTTAGGTCTTGTTTCCAAAAACAGGCGAACCCAGCATGGCTGTTCGCATAATCGTTTGTGCGATTGTGCTTTAAGATAACAGTGTGAAAGTCGCTGGGCCGGACAGGTTAACAAACCTGTTCGGCCCAGTAAGTTTTTACCGCGGAAATATCGGGCCTGGCATCCAGCCGGCTTGCTTAAGTAATACCTGCGTCAGGAAAAACGCAGGTAAGGGATAAGTTTGGCAATATAACAAAAGGGAGTGTTTCTTATGGCAAAGATTTATGTAGCATTAAAAGACGTGTTACTGTTCCCCCTGTTGCTGTCTATTGGTTTTTTTGCAGCCATCATATTGATGAATTTACCGCTGGTTCGGGCGTTGTGGATGGAAGGGATTTGAATTTAGGTTTAGACCTGACATGGGTTTTATAGCGGTTGGCAGACCCTGTTCGACCCAGTATGTATAAAGATCAAATATTAAGAGGAGGAAGGAAAACAGTGCAACCTGAAAGGTTCTATACTGCAACGGCAGTATTCCATTTTTTTTCTCTGAGCGTCTGGGCAAAATTGAATAAATGCAATCAGGAGGAGGACTAATTGGCCCAGAATGTCTGTGCCGGGACTCTTTGTGGAAAACAAAGAAACGATAATCTTTTGAGGAGGAAAAAAATGAAGAAGGAATCAACAATTCGCGATAGTTTTAGAAGTTTCAGAATAAACCTGGTGTTTTTGGCATTCGTTTTATTGCTAATAGTTGAACCTTTTATTTCCGATAGTTTATTGGCAGTGCCTTTTACGTTAGTTGACAATGACACTTTGGGTTTCTACAATGATTCTCTTGGCACAACGCTTGACCGCACAAATCCATACCGTGGGACCTTTTTATTTCCGGGGGCAAACGTGGCGGATGGTGACCCGACGATTAATGGGGCACCAGAACCAATCCTGGTTTCAGCTGACTCTATATTAGGCCCATGGTTGAACAATCCTCCGGTACTAAATGCAAACTGGAACGACCCACAAACAATTCCGATGACATGGGCCATAAATACCGAAACGGCCATTATTTACAATATTGATGGTGGCCAATCCGGTATTCAGGATGTTGTAGCACACATCGGCGTAGATAATGGCGTTTATATCTGGCTCGACGGCATTTATCAATTCGGTGCTTTAGCACCAGGACCCGTTATTGAATTTGAATATAACGTCCCACTGCCCGATCTGGGGCCTGGTACTCACTATCTCCAGGTTTTAAGGGAAGACCATGGCGGCACTGATGGCTTCAGCATTCAGGTGACAGGTGTTCCCGAGCCAGCGACGATTTGTCTGCTTGGTGTAGGCGTTTTTGGCTTGATTCGCAGGAAGAGGTAAATTAAAAGGAGGAGGATTAATTTGGTGCGGAATGTCTGTACCGGTTCCCTTTGTGTAAAATAATGAAACGATAAATTTTTGAGAGGAGAATAAAATGAAAACAAATCGTCAACAACTCAATATGGCAATGGTTGCCGTAATCACGCTGGTCTTGTTGACCAGCGCCATCGCACACGCCGATAACATCTACGTGTCGTGTTGTTACAACCAATACGCCAGCAACGGAACGATTGAGAAATTCGATTCGGGCGGAAATATGTCAACCTTCGCCTCGGGTTTGGTCCCTTCTGGTCTTGCGTTTGACAGGAGCGGCAATCTCTACGTGGGCAATTATTATGACGGGACGATTGATAAATTCGATTCGAGCGGAAACAGGTCAACCTTTGCTTCGGGATTAAACACTCCTACGGGGCTTGCATTTGACACCAGCGGCAATCTCTTCGTGGCGAACTGTGGCGACAACACGATTAAGAAATTCGATTTGAGCGGAAACATGTCTGTCTTTGCTTCGGTGGACCATCCTGATGGCATTGCTTTCGATAGTAGCGGTAATCTCTATGTGGCCTGTTGGTATAGCAGGTCGATTGAAAAGTTCGATTCGAGCGGAAACATGTCTGTCTTTGCCTCAGGTTTGGTCGATGAGCCCTGGGGTCTCGCATTTAACAGTATAGGCAATCTTTATGCGGCCATTGGGGAGCAAGGTGATGAAATTGATAAGTTCGATTCGAGCGGAAACAGGTCAACCTTCGCTTCGGGTTTAGAAAATACTCTTTCAGGCCTTGCATTTGACAGTGGTGATAATCTCTATGTGGGTTGTTGGCGCAGTGGGACGATTGATAAATTCGATTCGAGCGGAAACATGTCTATCTTCGCCTCGGGCTTGAACAACCCGCAGTTTATCGCAGTGCAAGTTCCCGAGCCGGCAACGATGTCACTCTTGGCTTTTGGCGGGCTGTCTTTGCTACGAAGACGCAGGGCGTAAAAAAATTAGAATTGCGAATTAAAAATCAGGCCGGCAAATCGTGACGCCGGCCTTTTTTATGCGCCGTTTGCTTAACAAGCAACGATATACGAACTACGAAATACGATGAACAAAAAAGGGTGAAAGACCCTTCTTCGCTGCGCTACGAAGGGTGAAAGACGGGATTCGCTTCGCGGCTCGCCTTCGGCGTGTCGAACCCTGCTCTGCCGCTTCGCGTCAGCGGGTTCTCGTCCCTTATGGGTATTCTTGGATTATGGATTTTTAGAAACATTCTGCGCGTTATGAAGAAACAATAAAGGGTGAAAGACGGGATTCGAACCCGCGACCCTCGGAACCACAATCCGATGCTCTATCCAACTGAGCTACTCTCACCGCTATCATCCCCTATTTTACACTACCGTGGGCTGTAATGCAACGCCGAGATTTACGCCAAGTCAAAAACTGCGTAGGATGCCCCAGGATTAACGAACTCCCGATTCGCTGGTAGTTGCCGCTGAAACCGGGCGTTCCCTATGGCTGCTGCCTTGCGTATGCTGCGTATTAAAGCCGTAGCGTTCGGCTTAACCGTTATTTTCGACTCCTGATTATGTAAAATAACTTGACACCCTCCACAACAATCAGTAGAATATAATCAGGAGTAGGGTATGCGAATTTTCAGAACCACGTATAGGGCCAGGAACGGCCAGACGAAACGGGTCAAAAAGTGGTATATCGAATTACGGGACAACCTGGGAGCGATAAGGCGGTTCCCTGCCCTTATGGACAAGCAACAATCCGCGGCACTTGGCCGGCAGATAGAGCGGCTTGTGTCGTGTAGGGTAACTGGTGAATCACCGACACCGGAATTAAGCCGCTGGATTGAAGGGATACCCCGTAAACTGTGTAACCGGCTTATACGAATTGGCCTGCTCGACGCCGCCCGTGCAGGCGGTAAAAAACCATTGTCCGAACATCTTACTGATTTTGAGCAATACTTACTTGCAAAGGGCGATACTTCTAAGCACACGAAGCAAACCGTATCACGGGCGAGACGGATTATAACCGACTGTGGATTTACCCACTGGACGGATATTGTAGCAAGCAAGGTCCAACAGTTTCTTTCCGGTTTACGGGACAATAGTGAGAATATCAGTGCCCAGACGTTTAATTATTACCTTCAAGCGATTAAGGAATTTTGTCGTTGGATGGTGTCCGATAGACGGGCTTCTGAATCTCCGGTTCAATACTTACAAGGTCTTAACGTGCAGACCGACAGACGCCACGACAGAAGGGCCTTAACTGTTGACGAAATACGCCGGTTACTGGACATAACAGCAACGGAACCATTCCGTTTCGGTATGTTCGGGTCCGAGCGTAGTATGCTTTATCGGCTGGCAATCGAGACCGGGTTAAGAGCAAACGAGTTACGCACGCTTACCATAGCGTCACTTAATTTCGTTGACCATACAATTACTATAACCGCTATTTATAGCAAACACAGACGACAGGATACCATACCCTTGCGGTCCGATACCGTGGTCGAATTACAGGCGTTTATACACGGTAAGCTGCCAAACGCACGGGTTTTCAGTGTGCCGGACAAACCCGTAAAAATGTTTAGGGCTGATTTACAGGCCGCGAATATCGCCTACGTCGATGAATCGGGACGATATGCAGATTTCCACGCTCTGAGACATACCACAGGGTCCCTCTTAGCCGCTGCTGGCGTTCACCCGAAGGTGGCACAGGCTATAATGCGGCACAGTAAGGTTGATTTAACCCTCAACAGATATTCCCACGTTTACGCGGGGCAGACATCCGAGGCTATTAAGAGTCTGCCGGACCTGTCGCGGAGCGTCAAGGCTGCGGTCACGGCCTGAATTTCAGGTGTATTTTTGTCCGTGCTGAAAAAATTGTAAATCTCACCTAAAAATCTTCTTTCAGATAGTTATAACTCCATACGTATGGGGCACTTAAATAAACTAAAATTTTTCAAAAATGTTCCCGTTGATTGCTCTGCGAACCCCGTCAGGATGACGTTATCGCCGTATATAGAGAACAGTATGGCTCGGCCAACAAAAATATATTTAGGATTTTTCCCGTAAAACGATGCGGGGATGACGCTTTCGGAGGTATTATGGGCAGAGGTGCGATTTTTGTGCCTCTCTCCTACCCAGGATTAAAGGGGTAGGGTTTAGTTATTTTACATTTTGATGAGTATGCTACGCGGCTCACGCGGTCACTGACCCCGATTCAAAGAATCGGCCACTGGACACGGGAACGTGTAGTAAAATGTAACCAAGTTTTTAGCTCTGACCCGGTTATGAAAAACTGGTTCCGGCATCATTTTTCAGCCAGGACCATAAGGGGTTATTTCGTAAACGCCACAGCAATACGAGGATACATCGTAATGCAGCGTGTATGGAAGAACTTTTTATGGTCTTTTTTATTTTTGTTGAAAAATGATAGAACAGTTTAACGGCATCGGGACCCGTGTTGACCTCACGCCTGGACTACAGCAAGTCCTCAAAGTGTACGCTGCCACGAACGGGCGATGCACTAACTGCCTTTCGCCTGTCACGCTTGAAAAAGCCCACTTTATAGCAGCAGCTACTTGCCAAATTCTCTGTCCGCTCTGCTCGATGCTTATGCGAGTATTCTGTGCATTTCCTGAGACTGGCGTTGATGCAATGGAACATCTCGTCAACAAGGCGGTTTTTGAAGTGACCGGGCGGGTCCCCCGCCAGAAGAAAGTTTAACAGAAAAACAACTGTTCGAGATTTCGGAGATAATGGTTGCAGAGTTATCTTTATCAAAACAGTAAATTCTACGTAGGAGACATTCAAAAATGGACGCGAACACAGACAATAACAATAGTGATGGGACCGTAAATCCCACGGGCACAGGAACCAAAAAAGTTAAACGATTTAGTCAGACCGAATTAGTCGAACTGCACAAGGCATATCTGAAGAATATCCTTCAGTATCCGGCTATTCTTGGTGTGCTTTCCGAACAACTCGGATTATCCACCCTATCACTCCGAGAATATCAGGTCGGCTTTATACCAGTAACGCCATACGACACGGGGCCGGCCTGGGCATTCCCCGAACGCAACGAGCACGGAGATATAATCGGAATTACAGTCCGAATGATGGACGGCAAAAAGTTAGAAATCGCCGGGTCGAAACGCGGCCTAACTTATAGACCACGCTATGAAACCAGTGATTATGAAAAGAAAAAATGGCAACGAGTTTCAATAAAGCATCCCTGCGTTTTATGCGGTAAAGCAGACGGCTGTATGTATCCAGAGGGGGAAGCTGAAAATCCAGCAGCGGTATGCTGCGTGCACATATCAACAGGAAGTGAACGCCCCCTGGGTGTCGGCCACTTGCATATCCTTGATTCCGCCCGGAATGCACGTCGAGTTAAAGGCGGGATTCTTGGTCATAGTGACAGGCCCATTATAATTACTGAAGGTGCTACCGATGCGATTGCCGCTGCTGATATGGGATTTATAAGTATCGGCAGGGCAAACGCGGCAGTTAATAAAGAGAAGGAAGCGGACCTTATTTCACTGGTTAGGGGCAGGTCTGTTGTCATTGTAGGCGACAGGGACCCAAAGCACGGCATTGGCCAAAAGGCGATGAACGAGTTATTCATTATTTTACGTGAGGAATGTTCGTCCGTTGTTAAGGTACTGCCGCCGGAAGGAATTAAAGACCTGCGACAATGGCTCGCCACAGGACTTAAACAAGACGGGTTATTAGAGTATATTAAAGTAAAAGGAGACAGCAAATTAAGTGAGGGTGTCTTTGAAGATAATCAGGCAACAACTGTAGGTGCTGAGATTCTAAAAAGCAGGTGGACAGATAGTAAGGGCAGATTGACGCTTGCCAAGTATAAAGGAAATTACGTCGAATATATCGACGGACGGTATCAGGATATTGTTGATGAAAACGAATCGCTACGGTGTGAGGTCCTACATTTTTTAGCGAATAAAAAATATGTTCATCCTGACGATGGTAAGATTAAACCATTAAACCAAACAACTCCGCTTATCCGCAACACTATATCGGCTATTAACAAGTCGATTCTCATAAAAGAGGACGCCCCGTGCTGGAGAGACGCCAAAGACGGTAATCCAGACCCCAAGAAACTTGTGCTGTTCAAAAACGGGTTTATCGACCTGAATGAGTACCTGAGCGGGGACATTATACTGCACGACCCCACTCCTGAGTTCTTTTCGTCTAATGGATTAGACTACAATTTCGACCCCGATGCTGAGTCCGAAATATGGAATCAGTTTTTGAAAGACGTATTTGAAGGAGACGAGGAATCAATCACCCTGCTGTCACAGTGGTTTGGCCACTGCCTTGTACCGGATATGAGACGTGCTCGGCAGATGTTTTTATTCGGAAAACCGAGGACCGGCAAGAGCACAATGCTTAAAGCGATGATGGGTATGCTCGGAAAAAATAACTATGCCGCCGCCAGTTACAAGGACTTAAACGAGTCGTTCGGGTTGGAAGATTTACCGGGGAAATTGGCAGTAATAACCGGCGATGATAACTCGTTAGGTTCGCGGGAAACAGATAAGGTTCTCGCCTTGATAAAGAGGGTAACGGGCGGCGACCCGGTAAAAATCAACAAGAAATTCCAGCACAAATACACTACCCAATTATCTTGCCGCTTCACCCTCGCAATGAACGAACTGCCGGCTTTTACCGACGAAACAGGGGCGTTAATTGAACGCACTCTTATTCTCTTTTTCAACAAGTCCTTTGCAAAAAGTCCAAACCCTGATTTACCGGGCATACTACAAGCTGAGGCCGCTTCTGGTAAGTTAATCAACTTCGCCCTTCGGGGATTAAAACTGTTGGAACAGCAGGATAAGTTTATCGAACCGCGGCGTTCAAGAGAGATATTAAGGGAATTTCGGGGGCACGTTAGCCCGATTATTGAGTTCATCGAGGACTGTATCGACACCAGTGACAATGGGAGTGTGTTACCGACGAATTTTCTATACGACGTGTGGTGCTGGTGGTGCAAACCAGAGAACCGATTTCCTGGATATAAAAACACATTTATTAGAAACCTGTTGAGTTACTTGCCCGATGTTACACAATGCCGGCCACAAAAAGAAGGTGAAAGGGTCAGGTCTTTGGGCGGCATTAACCTCACGGAAAAGACCAGGAATGACTTTACAACAGGGAGCAGAACATGATGACTACAAAACTAAATCCGGGTAATAATATGGCGATAAAAGAGAACCAGAATATGATTACAAATCATAAAAACTCTGAGGTATTAAAAGACAATTCTCCGTGGGAGATTATCCCGGCCTGGCTACGGCAGGAAAAGAGCATAAACGACAAGCTGATTTTCAGAGTGTATGCGGGCGTTTTCGTAGAATACGACGGCACGTGTTATCGAGAGGTGCCGAGAAAATCAGTGTATAACCAAATTGAATCGTTCTTGTTGAGTAAGTTTTATAAATATGGTTACTACAGAGAGGACAACGGCGATGATGACCCCAACGACGCTACAAAACCATTTAATCCTACTCCGACTTTAATCAACGAAATAATTGAACACCTGCCGGCGTATTGCGAAATTAAGAGCGATGCTCTTGATAATCAACCATTTTGGCTCACAGATAGCCCCGACAACCCGATTGCTCGACACCTAATATCCTTCAGAAACGGCCTGCTCGATTTCGACCAATATCTCAAGGGCAAAATGGTAGTGTATAAACACAGTCCAGATTTATTTGTTGCGTCGTCTTTGCCCTATGACTTTAATCCTGATGCACATTCAGAGACGTGGGACTATATAATAGAATCGGGTCTATTTGGCTACGGCAGGAAAAAGATTCAACTGTTATCGCAGTGGATGGGATACAACCTAATGCCTGGTTTATCTTATGATATGCTCCTGATTCTTACCGGCAAATCAGGACCAGCAAAGGATTTAATCATCGACACAATGCAGGCAATGCTCGGATACTCTAACTGTTTGACTACCTCGTTTCAAGCTATCGCCGGTCATAGAGGATATAGGACACTATTCGGCAAATCGTCTATCGTTGTGAAGGACAGTGACACTCCGACAAAAAGAGTGCCCGGCATAGCATTAGACAAGATAATGCAAGTGGTGAAAAACAGACCCGTGAACATCGACCCGAACTCGCCGAACCTGGTTAAATTGCCCTGCAAATTTACCGTAGTCACCGATAACGTCCCGATATTTAGTGCCGGCAAAAGAAATACCTTGGATTATTACACCAGAATCCTCACGCTTAATGAATCCCACGATGAAGAAAGACGCCCAAGACTGAGACAGGCACTTATAGAGGACGCGGAATCAGGCAAATTGATAAACGTCGCCCTGAGGGGGCTGGCGTCACTTTTACAGGAACCAGGGGGATTTGTCGGCCTATACGATACTGAATTGTCCCCGTCCGTGGTGGGGCCACGGTCAGTACCAATGGCCAGTTTTGTAGCCGATTATATTGTGCCAGACCCCAGTTGTCGGGTGTCCACAGACGACCTTTACACTGAATGGATTAAATTTTGCGAGAAAGAAGGGATTAACGCGGGGGCCAAAAATGTATTCGTTAAGAATTTTTGGGAGACCCTGCCCGATTTGAAAATGCGTAAACCGTTAATATATGAAAAACGTGTTAAGGTATTTATGGGCATAAGACCGCGTAATTATAAGAGGTCCCGATATGTTGCTGCTTAACGACCTTATATGCTCCTACATATACGGTTTACTGTTGTGGCCGTCCCCGGTCCGCGTTCACTGGGGGCGGTTCTTTGAAAATGTTAGGGCGGATACCCTATAAACTATATCGTTATTTCTCAATCAGAAGTGGAGAATAAAATAATGGCGAATGCAACGGCAAATTATAGTAACTGGCTTAACACTATGAAAGGTGCCCAATCTACCCTACAGAATGAGGCCGACATCTTTGCTCCGGGCGGGTCATACGGAGCGGGGCAGTACGCTACGATACAAAGTCAGGGTCAACAGGCCCAGGCATCTGCTCTGGCTAATCTGGTATCTACTGGTATGTCCAGCGGCACTAATGCTCTTGGTGCCAAGGCAAGAATTTCATCTGATATGACTAAAGCAAAACTTAGCGTTGATGATGAACGGTCTAAGATGTACGCCAACGTCCTGACCCAACTGGCCGGTCTCAAACAGAATATGGCCGGTGGTATGCAGGGATGGGCACAATTAAATCAGCAAAAGAACCTGGCCACACAGCAAATGGACTTACAGAAGTGGCTGACTACAACGAACAACGCCCTAAAAATGAATCAACAAACATCGGCTCAAAATGCAGCACAAAATGCCCAGACTCAGGCATTTTTAGGGTTTGGTGTCCCGAATACTGTAGGAGACAATATATGGGGACCGACAGTTAAGGGCGACCCGAATTATGGTATCACGAACCCGAATACAGTCGGCGGGGCCGGCAATACCGGCGATGGTCAACAGGTGCAGGGTGTAACGAGATAATAATATGTGAGTCGTGGTCGAAGAAATATGCCAATAAGAGGTCCAAAATATGTTGTAACACCCGGCGACTGGCAACAGGTTCAGATAGATTTAAATGACCTGTGGGATAGTCTGACTGCGGCCATAAATGTTTCTACGGGTGGTATTGTAACGAACCACAATGATTTATCGGGTCTACAGGGCGGGACTACAGGACAGTATAAGAGCGACCCTAACAATGAACCTACGGGGATGGTTCCGTTTGTTGAATAGCGGCTATAAAAGGTCAAAAACTCTTAAAGGAGATATATAATGAGCGTGGCCGCGATTATAGATGTTGAAAGAGTCGGCACTTTTCCAGGGACATATTCTGGAACTATGAATTTAACACTGGAGGGAATGACCTGGGTAGGGACAGATGGTGCGTATAGTATAGACTACAATCCTAATTTCGGTGGCAATAGTGATGTTATAGTATACGGACCTGATTTTGATTTGTTTAACGCCGAAGTGGCGGGCGTTGACCAGACCTATTTTGACAGTCCTTTTCCGGGGGAACCTGATTTTACAGAGAGCGGGACCGTGACTATTACCGGCTATCCACCGGAATCCACGATAGCTGTTCCTGATGTTGTAGGAATGGCTCAAACTGACGCTGTTACTGCAATAGAGAACGCCTCCTTAAATGCGGGAACCGTAACTACGCAGTACAGTAGCGTGGACGCGGGAAAGGTCATTAGTCAGGACCCTATCGCTGGCACCGAAGTAGCCGCGGATACGGATGTAAATTTAACAGTGTCGTTAGGTATGCCCCCGAAGGCGACTAATCCGACACCTGCTAACGGGATAACAGGAGTTTTATATGGAACAAATCAACTCGTTTGGAGTGTACCGATATGAGTATTGTAAGTAACGTATATATAAACGGTGTGTATCAGGGACAGACTCCTGACACATTTTGGCCCCTAAATACCATAATAATATCTGAAGACGACAGCCGCAACGGTGTCGCTTGGGGCGGCATCTATAGCTGGCGTATAGACACTCACGATACTGCGTCGGGACTAACCACTACCGGAGATACCTGGGGGTTTACGGTACAACCTGTACCCGTTCCTTTTGCCCCCAGTCCCATCGTTCCTCCTCGACCCAGTCCTTATGACCCCAACGCAATTTGGGACCCGGCATCAGGGAAATGGACAACAGGACAGGCAGCAGGCGGTGGTGCGTATAAAGACGTAATTATTTTGATTGGCGGCGGTGGTGAAATTTTTTACGGGGACGTATAAAATAATTCAGGCGGCTGCTACTGTCAGGCATCCAGACAATACTCGGCCAGGTGATACGAGTAACAGGCCACCCCCCAACTCGGTAAAACTGTTACGGTAACAGCGGCCTGCTACCCTCCAAAATTTTTTATATAATTTTTTTAACCGGGGGGACCCAAACACATAACATCTAAGGGGTGGGGGTCTAAATTTTTTATATAATTTTTCTAATCGGGGGACCCTATCAGTCGGTGAAATGCGAGACCCTATCGCCAGCAACTTTGGACCCGGCACAAATTTATTTTTCGGCGTGGCCCGGCGTCCAAGAGTGGCCGGTAGGGTCTCGGTTATTGGACTTTGGAAGGTACCTACCCCCGCCCCCTGACAGGACATATTATCAGACCATACCGAGCAAGGGGGGTTATCCGGCCTCTAAACTTTACAGGCGGTTTTTTAAGAACCGCATTTTTAGAGGTTCCAAAGAGCATTTTGATTTTTCACCGATTTGCCCGCGTCAACACCAGCCGCAAACGCCAATTTCCCGATAATCTGTCCCTTGTTTTCAGCCGATATAATCTCCTGGCGAGATAGAATCCCTCAACACCTGACAAACACTACTTCGTCGAGAACAATCAAGATAACTTTACTAAAAAGGTAAACGGATATGACAACGATAGACCCGAATATATTCGAGAACGATTCACCTATCGCCATTGCTAATAACTGGCTTAATCAAAAGAAAACAGTGACCGGCAGCATAACTTTGCGGTGGTATCGAGACGAGTTTTATGAATTTGAGGACGGGCATTATCAGCACAAGAAGAAAGACCAGATAAAAGGCGGTTTGTATGAATATCTAAGCAACAAATCCTATATAACCACCGCACGCAGAGAAATAAAACCCTACAATGTGACTAAAGCAAAAATCTGCCGCATCCTTAATGCGTGTAAGGACCTATGCCGCGTCGATGTCGCCGCCCCGGTCTGGCTCGGCAAAAACGAGAACGACCTGAATCCGTGTATGTTACTCGCTTTTCGCAATGGGATTCTCGACATTGATAAATACGTGACGGGTGAGATTGTATTATATCCGCCGACCCCAGACTTTTTTACCGTAAACGCATTACCCTATGATTTCGACCCGACTGCTGAATCGGGGTTATGGAACAATTACTTAAAAGACGTGTTCAGGGGAAACCAGAAGAAGATACAGTTACTCAGCGAATGGATGGGTTACAACTGTGTCCCGAATATATCGCACAGCAACCTGATGCTTTTCGTCGGCCCGACGGCATCCGGCAAAACTACTGTTGCTAATACAATGGCTGCTATGCTCGGCCCCAACACCGTTCCGTTTTCTCTCAATGATGTCCGTGCGTTTGATTTTCTGGCAAGCGGTGTGCTGTCAGCGGCAGGCACAGTTTGCTTTCCTATCACGTTAAAAAGGGCCAAGTCGAATCTTCAGAAGATGCTTCATATAGTAAAAGGTGACGCAATAGATGTCCACCCAAAGTATAGGCCGGCGTTATTATCAGTTAAATTTCCCTGTCACTTTACCATTATGACGCGGAGTCCGTCTGTGTTTGGTGGGTATGAACAGGAGATAATGAACAGGGCGAACATTCTTACATTTCCTAATTCGTATGCGGGCCGTGAAAATCGTATGCTTAAAGGACAGCTTAAAGCCGAGGCCGAAGCTGGCGGGCTGATAAACTTTGCTCTCTGCGGTCTTAAATCGCTGTGTCAGAACAAAAAATTTACTGCCCCCGGCTATTAACTAACAGACCGTAAAGGAGTGAGCAATGAAAACTATCTTGCACAAGTCCAAATCCTATGCCATAGAGGCGTTGCAGTTAGGCGGCAAACAGATGCTCTGTGATATTATCAAGTGGACCATAATTATGGTCATAACTGCTGTGATATTCTTGTGTGTCCACCACATTATCTGCCCGAACGGGTGGAATCCACTCCTTGAAGTAAACGGACAACTTGCGATTACACACTACCAGGGTCAATAATAAGCAATTGAGCCGACAACCACGACCGTGATAAATGCCTGTATCGTCCATAGTTGACCGGGTGTTCGGACAACGATATAGCCCCTGCTAATCAGGTTGGTAGTTAGTAAGCCGGGGGGATGGTTATAATGATTATATAATCGTACCGCTATAATCGTTACAAACCTATCTCAGAAGGCACGACGACCAGGACCAACCCCCCATTTCTGCGTTTTTAGTGTGAAAACGCACTATGAACTGTAACTGTCTATATTATAAGGACTTACGCTCTCTTTTTTGAAAAAGCGTCCAGGATGGACACAAAACCGTCCAGGATACTTTTTGTCGTAAGTCCTTATGGCATAAGGGGCTGTCCACGATGACCACGATGACCACTACTTTTATCCCCCCCTTATACACAATATACATATCTATCCATATACCTATACCTCCCCTATATCTCTGTTAATTATTCCCTCTATATACTACTATATTCTATGGACATCCTGGACATCCTGGACGGAGTGGATTATTGAGCTAAAAACCCAGAAAAACCGTCCAGGATAAGCGTTTTTGAGAAATGGACATCGTGGACGGTTTTTGGTATCGACCAGAAACCGGTTGTGTATCGACCTGATAAGTGGTCCGGCATATCCG
Organism: Sedimentisphaerales bacterium; assembly: GCA_049516395.1. Lineage (GTDB taxonomy): Bacteria > Planctomycetota > Phycisphaerae > Sedimentisphaerales > Anaerobacaceae > Fen-1362. Next base: position 186,717 of record JBEKTD010000004.1, read on the forward strand.
GCGTTGCCTGATAAGGTATCGGCCAGGTAAACCATGTTTTCGGGGGATAAACCGCCGAGATATGCACCAAGTCGCGTCTTCTGATTATTCGTAAGTCCTGCTGATATAGTGGTTTACGAACCCGCGACCCTCGGAACCACAATCCGATGCTCTATCCAACTGAGCTACTCTCACCGCTACGATTGACTATTTTACACTCATTATCGATTATTTGCAAGTTTCCCTGTTTTTTGAACATTGGTATTTTGGTAATTGGAATTTGTTTCGGATTTAGGATTTTGAGTTCCCTTCCTGTCCGCTGTACGCTATACGCTTGTCTTGTTAGCGATGGCCGAGTAATCTCGCGGGTAAAAAGAGGATGGCCTTGAGCAGGGCAATAAACGCCTCCGCGGCAATACCCACGATACGAAACGGAATCGACAAAAGCCACACAAAAGGCCACAAAATAAGCGCTAACAACGCTATAGGCCAGCACAGCACTAGCAATATCGCCCACAACAGTAATATGAGTAATACCTTCACCATCTGTCTCCTTAAATTGCCCTGCCCAGGTATTATAAGGCAAAAGTGAAAAGGTAAAAGTAAAAAAGCTTAGTGACTTAGGGGCTTTGTGGTAAAAAAGGAGAAACGAAACGATTAGATGGTTTTTTAAGGTAAAGACAAATGTTTGGCAAACACGGTAAAGATGGTTACAACGAACCCCTTAAGGGTATCAGGCAAAAGACACTTTGTTTTGGCGAGTGCACATTGATGACCGAATTTCTTCTCGATAAAAATAACATCCTGCCGATGCATAGCCATCCCTACGAGCAGACGGGCTATCTTGTCAAAGGCCATATTCTGCTAAAAATTGGAGATGCTCAGCACGATACTCACCCCGGCGATTCGTGGTGCATCCCCGCCGATGTCCGCCACGGCGCACAAATCATCGAGGATTCCACGGCAATCGAAATCTTTTCTCCCGTCAGGGAAGATTATATTCCGAAAGAAACGGGTTAACATGTTTAAGTAATTTGTTTTTCGTATAGGGTAAGTCGTTCACCTAATACAGTGACTTTGCCAACCGGCTTGAAACCATACTGCTCGTAATATTTCCTGAGACCTTTGATATTAATACCGCAATCCAGCCGAAGAAGCTCTTTTCCTTTTTGGCGACAGTGAGATTCGATGAGGCCTAAAACTCTCTTGCCAATTCCCTGTCCCGTAAGGTTGCGGGATATTGTAAAGGAATGGATATAACCCGCATTATCCTCTTGCTGGCCCCAAAACACAGGGTCTTGCCATTGAAGGCGAAAACATCCGATGACGCTTCCATCCTTCTCCGCCATATAAAATTCATTTTGCTCAAATCCCTGCCTGATCCAATCGATAAAATGTGGTGGTGGAGAAATCCAATTCTGCCAGTAGTCGATTCCCTTTTTTTTGCAGCCAGCCGGCCGCCTCTTTGAGCAACGATAGAACGGCCTCAAGTTCCTCCGGCCTCGCTTTTCGAAATATGATTTTCTTCATTTGTCTTTTAGGGAGAACACAAGAATATCCACCTCATCCTCCTTCGCTGAAAAGCTATGGAGGATAAAATTTGTCATCAATTTAGTATGTTGGCGGGAAAGAGTCAAGTTTAACCCGTGAGATAATCTGTTTCTATCTCACCGGGGAAGAAGCAATTCGCGGTCAAAGCCCCTCGCAGTGGCTCGTAATCCTATTCTCCATACGTGATTTGTGTTTTCTTTGTGCTCAAGTCCACATTCACGAATACCTCGCCGCCCATTCCGATTTGCCCTTTCGACGGGTCTTTCGGCCAGAGTTCTGTAGGCTTGAAAGTAATTAGCCAGATATATTTTCCTTTGACAATAATCTGTTGTGCAGAGGTAAGAGTATAATCCTTGTCCTTAGAAGGGTACAGGTCGTGCAGAGCCGAAACCGCGATGGCAACGGACTCCTCCAGACCAGTGATGTCAGCTCGGCACGTTGAGTTTGGATTAGATGCTGGATTATGTGTGCAGCCAGATGCGAAAACTATCAGCAATGGCAAAAATGCGAAAACGGGAATTCGTATTGCCTTCATCATATTCTTTTTCTCCCAGCACAATAATATCCGCCAATTTTTGTCATCAATTTAGTATGTTGGCGAGAAAGAGTCAAGATAGAAGCGAATGACGGAGGACGGAAGGCAGAGGACAGAAATCCGCATCCCAAATCATCAATCCGCAATCATAAATCAGAAATGGGTTCGGTCCGCTGCCTTTATTTTTCTTAAGGCGAGGAAGGTGGGTTCCATTCACTGGCGAAGACAGCAAAATCATCGAAATTTACAATGCCCGACGGGTCACCATAAAGGTTTGCCCGTGAATCATATCCAAGGTCGCCCGGCACTTTTAACCAGGAATTACAAAATACTTCTAAATCGACCGGACCAAGACCGTAGCCGAATGCAAACAGCGGGTTATAATTGGAATCACCGATGTTGATGGGAATCTGGCTCATACTGCTTGGCCAGGAGAAGGAAAGTTTGCCTGTAAAGGGGTAGTCGCCGAAGAGTACGTCCGCCACGCCTTCTCCCTCGGTCCCCGGCAGCCAGGCCGCGACAAAGGCGTCTGCGTCCGCAATCTGGTTAGTCACAATCATCGGTCGCCCTGAAACGAGGACAATAATGTATGGAGTTCCCGAATCACGCACGGTATTAATAGTGGTGATGTCCGTCGAAGACAGGGATAAATCAGTTCTATCGCCGCTCCCCTCTGCGTAGGGCGTCTCGCCAACTACTACTATGGCAACGTCGTGCCCGGCCGCACCTGTACCGCTTGCGCTGAAGGTAACGCCGCCGGTGCAGGTATTTTGAATACCCTGTAAAATAGTGGTGCCGGTTGTCGAGTTTTCGCTGGGCATTCCCTGCCAGCCGATTGTCCAGCCGCCGCATTGGTTTTTCAAGCTGTTGGCGTTGCTGCCGGCGACAAATACATTGGCGTTTTTAGGAATCGGCAGAACACCCTCATTTTTCAACAATACCAGCGATTTCCTCACCGCCTCGCGCGCAACCGCCCTGTGTTCAGCCGAACCGAATGAAGATAAAAGCGACCTGTCGGTGTAGGGATGCTCGAACAAACCCGCCCTGAATTTTATCCTGAGTATCCTTTTTACGGCGTCGTCAATCCTTGACTGGGGGACACCATTATTGGCGAGGGTTTTCAGATTGCTGATAAATGAGTTCCAGCTCGTAGGTGCCATCGACATATCGACGCCGGCATTTATGGCATTTTTCGCATTAGTTGAGCTGCTCCCGATATCCTCCCAGTCGGAAATGACAAAACCATCGAAGCCAAGCTCGGTCTTGAGCAGGTTCGTTACAAGCCAGGTGTAAAAAACGCATTTGGTCCCGTTCCAGCTGCTGAAAGAAGTCATAACTGTCCCCACGTTTGCGTCTATGGCCATCTGATAAGGAGGCAGGTAAACGGCCCTGAGGAAGGCCTCAGTGCATATTGTATTACCGGCGTTTAGGTAGGGGCTGCCTGTGCCCCAGGTTGTGCCGCCGTCGCCGATGTAATGTTTGGCGCAGGCGACAATATTCTCGCCCTGCATATTTGCGTCTATCCCCTGAAACCCCTGGACATAAGCGGCGACGATATTGTTATGTATTTGCGGGTCCTCGGCAAATGATTCGTAAGTCCTGCCCCATCGCTCATCACGCGCGACGGCCAGGCAGGGCCCGAATGTCCAGTCGATTCCCGTGGCCGCTACTTCATTGGCCGTAACCGCGCCGATTCTTGAAATTAGATTCGGGTCATTGGCCGCGCCCAGGCCGATATTGTGGGGAAAGACAACCGCGCCGCGGACCTTGTTGTGACCGTGAACGGCATCGATGCCAAAGATAATAGGGATGCCAAGCCGGGTAGCCAGGGCCTTCGCTTGAAGACTATCGTATAAATTCGCCCAGTCAGTCGCGGTATTATTTCCCGGTGGTGTATCGTCTCCGCCGCTCAGGACGGAGCCGATGAAATAAGTCGTGATGTACGACGGGGAAATAGAGAACTGGGCTTGTGTCATTTGTCCGACTTTTTCATCGAGGGTCATCCGGCCTAAAAGGTCATTGACTCTTGTTTCAACGGGCTGGTTTGCATCCTGATAGGGATATGCCGCCTGTGCTAAGATAGCCCCGCCGGTCAAAAATACTGCGGAAATAAAGACAATAGCTGCAATTCGGGTCAGTTTTTTCACGTTAAATTCTTTCGCTCCTCCGTAAGGGGCGTATCACCATATTTTATTGTATGCTAAACCTTATTTATACCAAAGCCATGAACTTTTGTCAAGAAATGGGCGTCGGCAACAAAAAAGGCGCAGCCAAAATTCAGCCGCGCCTTTACTATACGCTACACACTGTCCGCTGAACGCTACTTATTCACCACCGCCTGTGCTGCCGCTAATCTTGCGATTGGTACTCTAAATGGCGAGCAGGAGACGTAATTCATCCCGACCTTGTGGCAGAACACCACGCTTGCCGGGTCTCCGCCGTGTTCGCCGCAGATGCCGATTTCGAGGTCTTTGCGTGTCTTTCTGCCTCGCTCGATGGCAATCTTAATCAATTCGCCGACGCCAATCTGGTCGATACTCTGGAACGGGTCTCCCGGCAGTATTCCCTGCTTGAGATAATCAGGCACGAATCCGCCGATGTCGTCGCGTGAGAAGCCAAATGTCATCTGCGTAAGGTCGTTTGTGCCGAATGAGAAGAATTCCGCTTCTGTGGCGATTTGGTTTGCGACTAAGGCCGCTCTCGGTATCTCAATCATTGTGCCTAATTTGTGGCGAATCTTTTTGAGACCCGATTTGGCGATGACCTGTTTGTAAACTTCTCTTGCCATATCGAGCTGGTTCTTCAATTCCTTCACGTCGCAAACAACAGGAATCATAATTTCCGGATACGGCTTTTTGCCTTCCTTAATCAATTCCGCTGCCGACTCGAAAATCGCCCGAATCTGCATTTCGCTGACTTCCGGATACGTGATGCCTAATCGCACGCCGCGATGTCCCATCATCGGGTTGGTTTCGTGAATCGCTTCAGCTCTCTTTGCGAGGTCCTCAAGCGATATGTTCAGGTCTTTAGCAAGCGCTTCCTGCTTGGCCCTGTCCTGCGGCACGAATTCGTGAAGAGGGGGGTCAAGCAGACGAATCACAACGGGCAGATTATCCATCGCCGCCAGTGTCCCCTTAATCGCTTTCTTAACATACGGGAACAGCTCATCGACTGCCTTTTGTCTCTCGGCTTTGTCCTTCGAGACAATCATCTTACGCAAAATAAACAATGGCTCATCGGAACCCTTGCCGTAGAACATATGCTCGGTCCTGAATAGCCCGATGCCTTCTGCGCCTAATTGTTTTGCCTTCGCAGCGTCTTCGGGCGTATCCGCGTTTGTGCGCACGCCGAGTTTCCTGATACTGTCGCAAATCTTGAGGAAGCTGCTGAGCAGGAGGTTTTCCGCGGTGTCGTCAAGCATAGGCAGTTTACCTTCATAAACCGCGCCCTTTGTGCCGTTGAGCGTGAGCCAGTCGCCTTCCTTAAGGATTTTGCCTGCGATGTGCAGCTCTTTCCTGCCGTAATCGACTTCGATTGCTCCGCATCCGACGATACAGCATTTGCCCCAGCCGCGAGCGACCAATGCCGCGTGTGAGGTCATACCGCCGCGAGCGGTCAGGATGCCCTGTGCGGCTCTCATACCTTCGACGTCTTCCGGATTCGTTTCTTCGCGGACTAAAAGGACGTCCTTGCCCGATTTTTTCCAGTCAACCGCGGTTTGAGCGGAGAACACAATCTGTCCGACTGCGCCGCCCGGCCCCGCCGGTAAACCCTTTGCCATTGGCTTGCTTGCCTTTTCCGCCTTGGGGTCAATAATCGGGTGCAGCAGCTCATCCAGCTGGTCTGGCGTAACGCGAGTTACCGCCTCTTCCTTTTTGATGAGCTTTTCTTTTACCATATCGACTGCCATACGCACCGCCGCCGGGCCATTGCGTTTGCCCACTCGGCATTGCAGCATCCATAACCGCTCGCTTTCGATTGTGAATTCGATATCGAGCATATCGCGGTAATGCTTTTCGAGTTTTTTCTGCGTGGCGTACAGTTCCTTGTAAAGTTTTGGCATCCCCTTTTCTAAGGATACCAGTTTTTTGTTGTGGTCGCTCTTTGAATCCTCGTTGACCGGTGCCGGCGTCCTGGTGCCCGCGACGACGTCTTCGCCCTGGGCGTTGACTAAGTATTCGCCGTAGAAATAATTCTCGCCGTTGCCCGGGTTGCGTGTGAATGCGACGCCGGTGGCTGATTTATCGCCCATATTGCCAAACACCATTGTCTGGACGTTTACCGCTGTGCCCCATTCATCGGGGATGCCTTCGATTTTGCGGTAGCTGATGGCTCGTTTGCCGTTCCACGAAGCGAACACTGCTGTGATGCCGCCCCAGAGCTGTGCGTTCGGGTCATCCGGGAAATCCTTGCCCAATACTTCTCTGACCCTGCTCTTGAACAGTTCGCAGAGGTTCTTGAGGTCGGTGGCGTTCATATCGGTATCGGTCTTGTAGCCCTTTTGCTCCTTGAGGTGGTCCATTATCTTTTCAAGCTGCTTGCGAATCCCCTCGTCATCTTTCGGCTCGATGCCCGCCGCCTTTTCCATCACGACGTCCGAATACATCATTATCAATCGCCGATACGCGTCATACACAAACCGCTCGTTACCGCTCTTGGCTATCAATCCGGGTATTGTGGATGTAGTTAGTCCTACGTTCAACACGGTTTCCATCATTCCGGGCATGGATTTGCGGGCGCCGGAACGGACGGACATCAGAAGCGGGTCGGATGGGTCGCCGAACTTTTTGCCCATAATCTTTTCGATTCTGCGCATCGATTCATTGACCTTTTCGGTGAGGCCTTTGGGGTATTTTTTCTTATTCTGATAATAATAAGTGCAGACCTCTGTAGTGATTGTGAAGCCCGGCGGGACGGGCACGCCAAGATTGGCCATTTCGGCAAGATTAGCTCCTTTGCCGCCGAGGAGGTTCTTCATTTTCGCATTTCCTTCGCCCTTGCCGCCGCCGAAGAAATACACCATTTTGTTCGCCATTCTATTTTTCTCCTTTTAATAATTAGCCACAGAGCACACAGAGGACACAGAGAAACGAGTTACAAACAGTGTAAATCAGTGTTAATCCGTGTCTAACCGCTTTTCCGTGTGAATCTGCGTCGTATTTACGGTTTAAAACAAAGCCCAGAATGATACATTTTCCGGGGCCAATAGTCAAGGCCGATTTCGACCACAGGATAACAGTTCAATTGTCGATTGCCGAAGCGGGCCCTGCGATTTGCTACGTGTGCGATTGTCGATTTTTTACCGCGGAGTCCTTCGACTATGCTCAAGATTAAGACGCGGAGTCCGCAGAGAGAATTTTGAGTTTTAAGTGTTTAGTTTTGAGTTACGGAGATTGCTTCGTCATGATTGCGTTACTTACTTGCCGCCTTCCTGGGTAAAGTTAATGGTCCTTGTCGGATAAGGAATTACTATGCCTTCCTTTGAATATCGCTGATTAAGACGTTTGATAAACTCGTGCCTGATAAGATACTGGTCAAAGTATTCCTTTCCCATAAGGGTGACAGTGAACTGTATGCCTGAATCGCCGAAGGTGTTGTAGCGAATAAAGGGGTCAAATTCTGGCACTCCACCTTGGACTTCGCGCATAACTTCCTTTGCCACTTCACAGGTAACCTGTTCGACATGCTTCAAATCACTGTTATAATGCACGCCTACATTAACGAAGATAATCAAATTTTTATCGGGAAGGTAATAATTTGTTACGTTTGTCTGTGTCAATTTCGAATTAGGAATGAGTATAGTGTTATTGTCCAGCATTTTGACCTTGGTGGTTCGCCAGTTAACGTCAATGACATAACCCTCTTCGCCGCCAGAGTCCAGTTTTATGTAGTCGCCGACGCGGACGATGCGGTTTGTAATAATATGAAACCCGGCGAACAGATTTGAGAGCGTATCCTGAAGGGCAAGGGCGACCGCCAGGCCGCCGACGCCTAATGTCGCGAGGATAGGGGTTATAGATATGCCGAGGGCGTTTAGAATCACGAGGAACCCGATTGCGAAGATAATTATCCGGCTGACGGTCCGCGTCAAAGTTGCGCCGGGCAGGGTCGGGCCCAGCTTGTTCGAGTAATGGGTTATTACGCCTGACGATATATTTGCCGCAACAAGCGTTGCTGAAAACAAACCGAGAGCAAGCATTACCTTGCCGGCGGTTTGCACCACGTTTTCGGGAAGTTCATGAAAGTGCAGGGCAATATATATGCCCAGCATCAGGAACCATATAACAAACGGCCCTTTTATCGCGGATATAATTACATCGTCGAGGTCGTGTTTTGTTTGTTGTGCCCATTTTGTCAAACGCCTGAAAAGCAGCGCCCTGAGCAGGAGCCCGAAACACAAAACAAGCAGAATAACCCCGACAGACAATACCAGTTTAACGCCGATTTTAACAAACATTTCATTGCTACCACTCATAAAGCCCTTCGCTTTCTCTAATAATGGCGCTATCTATTGTACCGGAGCGGACGGCAGATGCAAGGGGGAAGGGAAGCACCGATTTCGGATTGTAGATTGCGGATTGGCGATTTGGGGATGCGGAAACCGCTTTACGGCGGGTATTCAGACGCTTGAAAACGGTATTTAAAAGGGTATAATGAAGGGAGCTTTGGCGGGGAAGGGACAAGGCAATAGAGGAGAGCATAATGGGCCATATTCAGAGAGGCGGCTGTCGGGAGGCGACGGATTGATAATACCAGCGCACGTTGATGTTCCGCAGGACCGAATTCCGGTTGTGAACTGGCTGATAATCGCAGGGGCAATCGCGGTATTTATCCTTTAAACGGTAAGTGTCCAGGAGCGCAAGGCCCAACTGCCCGCCATGGAAAAAAAGTATGAGAATGTATCAGTCGAGGACATGGCCAAAGATTTCGGGGTGAAGGATGCGCAGCTTAAGGAGATTGAAAAAAAGGTAGAAAAACTCACCAGAAGTATTGATGATGCGTCTCCCTTTGAGAAGGCCGGCGAGCGGGAACATTTCGAAGAGATGCTCATCAAGAAATCGATACTCCAGCAGTATTATGTGTTGGGGGAAATAAGGCCGTATATTTTGGACGGATTCGCATTAAAAGGATTGTTCGGGTACATGTGGCTGCACGGGGGCATTATACACCTTCTGGGCAATATGCTTTTTTTGTGGATATTCGGTAATGTCGTTTGCGCAAAAATAGGCAATCTTCGTTATATACCGGCCTACATAGGCCTGGGTCTTGTTGCGGGAATTTCTCACCTCGTATTTGCGGGCGGCAGCTCGCTTGGGGCCAGCGGTGCGATAAACGGCATCGTAGGAATGTTTCTGGTGCTCTTTCCTCAAAATGAAATAACATGCTATTGGGTCTTCTTCCCTTACATAAGACAATTCAACGTAAGCAGCGCGTGGATGATATTATTCTGGCTGGCGTTCGATATTTTGGGAGCGATGCTGGGTGGGGACGGGGTGGCGTATTTCGCGCACCTCGGAGGTTTTGCAGGCGGCGTTGTTTTGGCGATTTTAATGCTGAAATTCAGGATGCTGACAATGGAACGATATGAGAAATCGCTTTTGCAGGTAATCGAGGAATACAGGCATCCGTCAGCAATTGAGGAACCCTCAGCGGGATATTATAATTATCTAAACGCGACGGCAAACCTGCAGCAGGAGCTGCCGCTGGTTCCCATATCGCCGATTCCATTTGAGCCCAAGACCGTATCAATCGACCCTGTTGAGAAGCCGGAAAAGATACCGTTAGGGCCGCAAATTCCCAAGGACGAATTTATACGGTTTGCCTGTTCGTGCGGCAAGCGACTCAAGATGCCGGCAAAATACGCGGGCAAGACGGGTAAATGCCCGCAATGCAGCACTCGATTGAAAATACCGGAGAAGTAACCGCGAGACTGGACCCCAGATAACGACATTCCAGGGTCTGCGCTTCGAGAGGGCAGGCGGGGGGATGAGGAGGAATCAATTTCGGATTGCGGATTGCGGATTGTAGATTGCAGATTTGGGAGACGGATAAACTTCGGTTTTTAAGCGATCCGGCTTCGTTTTCAACTACCCGGCTTTGTTAAGAAACTACGCCGAGATAAACGCCGAGGTCTTCGTCCTTCGCCCTGAGGGGCTACGGAGGACAGGTCGCTCTTTCGACTTAGCTTCCCTCGACCATGCTCAGGACAGGCAGGATTGGTGCGCTACGAGAAACTGGGCCCCGGGTAACGGCGTTCCGGGATCTGCGCTACGCTTCGAGGGTCTTCGCCCGCCAAAATGACCGGCGGGTAAACTACGCTACGAGAAATCAGTTCTTTTCGGCCAGGGTATCATCAAATTTACTACGATTGTCGTCCCACCATTTTTTGGCCTGGTCGTAGGTGTCGAATTTCTGCGAGATGAGAAAATTAATCTCGGATTTGACTTCGTCGTGGAAATCGGGATTGGTATCTTTGAGGCCTATAATGAGAATATCCATAGCGGCAGGACTGGAGGCGTCAACGAGTGAAGAGACAGTGTCCTCTTTGACGTCCTCGTACTGGCTGGTGATGCCTGCCTTGAGGACGGACATGCGAACAGCAGGTTGTTTATGGCCTGCGACCTGAATTGCATGAGTCCTGACTTCCTCGCTCGAATCGGCAATGGCTGTAAGGAGAACATTTTCCACGGCGGGGTCTGTTATGGCGGTGCAGGCCTGGATTGCGCTTTGGCGGACTTCCAGCTCGCTGTCTTTAAGCGCCTTGGCGGCAACGTAAACGACGTTCGGGTCATCGAGATTTTTCATCGCGAGTATTCCCATAGCGGCCTTGCGAACCTTGACATCGTTATCATCGAGGACCTTATAAACCATGAGCGCTTCTGTTCCGGGGTGCTCGTCGGCATACTTTGTTATAAAGGCGATTTTTTCTTCAGCGATGTGCATTGATTCATAAGGTTGAAAATTAATGGGCTCTGGCAGAGTGACTTCTTTGGCGGGCTCTTTGGCAACAGCGGCTGTTTTATTCTCCGCAATGGGTTTAACTGGCGAGGCGACTGTATTTTGATTAACTTCAGCAGCCGGCCGAATCTGGGTTTCGCGATTAGGCGTCTTCTTCTCACTCGATGCCGACGAGGGAGGCGGTGAGGACGATTTACCCTGTTTTCTCGGACAGCCGACGGCGAAAATCACCACCAACGCGAACATTAACATCAACCCTGTTTTAACAGCCATTTCAAAATTGAATATACGGTTCATATTTTATATTCCTCAAAAAAAGTTTAGCCACCCGCCTTGCCGCATAATGGCGGGCGAGGTCTCGCTATGGGCGGACGGAGATATTATAGCCGCCCGGCTCCGTTGTGCAACTTCCGACTTCGCTAAAGCTACGCCGGACAGGTCGCCGAGGCAAGCCCTTCGACTTCGCTCAGGACAAACAGTTTTCGGTTATCGGGATCAAATCTTGACAGGGTACGCCGTTGAGCAGACAATGGATGGTAAACTTTGGTTGTTTTGGTAGAGAGGTCAATGGAAAATAAAATAAAAAATATTCACATAGTTTACCGCCGGGAAAAGAAAAAAGGGACGGTTCTAATTAATTTCATTTAACAGTGGTCCAGACAAAGGGGTAAGGTCATTATGAATATTTCTAACCTCATTATTTATTTTATCGTCGGCGGATTGTTTACAACCATTATCGTGGTACTTGAAGAAAACGGCCAAAGGACGCTTTCCGAGCTCGCTACCCTTATCCCAGTATTTACTCTTGTAGCATATTTTTTTATAGGTCAGACTAAAGGCGGTATAGCGGTCGGCCAGCATGCTAAATTTGTTTTAGTCGGTACACTCATATCGTGGGTACCATATATGCTTTTAGTCGCATATCTTTCGCCGAGGATTGGCCCGAACAAGGCGATTCTTGCCGGACTTGCCACATTTTTTGTGCTTGCGTTAATCTATATTGTGGCAGCAAACCGTTTTGGATTTTTTAAATAAAAGGTGGGTTGGGGCGGCCCGGGGCAATTTCAGGAGCACCGGACCTGCCCCGAAAATATTGGCAGAAAAGATAATCGGTATGGAAAAGAAAATAAAAAACATTCGCATCATTATTAATCCCGCCGCAGGAATTGGTGAATCTATCTTGCCCGTTATCAATTCGTGTATGAAAGAAGCGGGGATTAAGTGGGAGGCATCAATTACCCACGAGGCGGGCGATGCGATACGTTTTGCAAAGGATGCCATCAAAGAAGGAATCGATGCCCTCGCAGTTTACGGCGGGGACGGCACAGTAATGGAAGCAATCAGCGGGCTGATTGGGTCGGAGATTCCTTTGGTTATTTTGCCGGGAGGGTCGGCGAATGTGATGGCCACTGAACTTGGGATACCCAATGACCTTAAAGAGGCATGTGAGCTGCTGGGCCGCGGCCTGTTAGAGACGAAAATGATTGACGTGGGGCAGTTCGATAAGCGCTATTTTATTGCAAGGATAAGCATTGGTTTTGAGGCGGATGTCGTCAAAGGCGCGGACCGCGAGACCAAAAATAAGATTGGCATCTTCGCGTATTTTCTTTCAGCGGTCGCGGCATTAAAGAAAACAAAAAAAGCCGTCTATCATCTGAAAATCGACGGACAAGAGCATGAAGTTAAAGGTTTAGCATGTTTTATTACCAATACGGGAAATCTCGGGTTTAGTAAAATATCTTTCGATAAGCATATAGACGTCAGCGATGGGCTATTAGATGTTGTTGTCGTGCGAAAAGCGAACCTCAGTATGTTTAAGCTTATGGTTGTTACCTGGCTTAAACGGGAACGGCCAGACAATTTGGAATTAGTGGAGCACTGGCAAGGCAAAGATATCAGCGTTTCTTCAAGCCCTAAACAAGCGGCTCAATGCGATGGCGAGGTATTAGAAAAAGCGCCTCTTCATATCAAGGTCATTCCAGGGGCAATCAAGGTTTTGGTTCCTAAAAAAACGGGGAAAGGTTCGGATTAAATAATTGTCGAATGCCGATTGTCGATTTTAAAATGGGTCCCCGGCAGAAGACCAATGAAGCTAACCCCGAGGACTGGCAGGCGGACGAGGAAGTATGTGCTACGATACGTTTAGTCTGGCGTCAGTCGCGTGACGATAATTTTGCGCCGGTGAGCATTTCGAGTTTTTCGGGTTTGAGGCGTTTTAGATTTACGAGCTGGTTTTGGCCTAACTGGGCTTTGATTATGACGTTGTTGGCGGTGTATTTTTCGCTGATGATGGTAGTGTAAGCGTGCATGAAGCTCTGGATTTTGCCGTTTGCCTGGCTTGTGGTAACTTTGACGGTGATGACGCCGCCGTGGTATTTATCGATGACGGCTTCGAGCAGATTTTTAAGGCCGTAGCCGGTTTTGGCGGAGACGGCGATGGCGTCGGGGTAAAGCGTCTGGAGCGTTTCCATTGTATTGATGCCGCTGACGACGTCGATTTTATTGAGGACGAGAAGTATTTGTTTTTCACCGCAGCCGATGTCGGCGAGGACTTTGTTGACTGATTCGATTTGTTTTGCGGCGTCGGGGTTCGAGACATCGACAACGTGCAGGAGAAGGTCAGCGGTGATTGCTTCTTCAAGGGTTGCTTTGAAGGCCTCGACGAGCTGGTGCGGGAGGTTGCGAATGAAGCCGACGGTATCACTGAGGAGGACTTCGGAACCGCCTTCGAGCTGCCATTTTCTTGTGCGGGTATCGAGGGTCGCGAAGAGGCGGTCTTCGACGTAGGCGTCGGCATCGGTGAGTGCGTTGAGGAGCGTGCTTTTGCCGACGTTGGTGTAACCTATGAGACAAATCTGGAATGCGCCTTTTCTGCTGTCGATTTCGCGGACGCGGCGTTTGTCGATATCTTCGAGCTCGCGTTTGAGGTCGGTGATGCGTTTGTTTACGAGCCGCCTGTCGGTTTCGAGCTGTTGTTCGCCGGGGCCGCGAGTGCCGATGCCGCCGACCGCTCCTGCGGTGGTGGCACCGCCTGCGCCGGCGACTGAATCTAAGTGGCTCCACATACGGGCGAGACGCGGATAGGTGTATTCGAGCTGGGCGAGCTCGACCTGGAGTTTGGCCTGGGCGGTTTTTGCGCCGGTGGCGAAGATGTCGAGAATCAATTCGCTGCGGTCGATGACTTTGGCGGGGACAATCGCTTCAAGCTCCCTGATTTGGCGTGGGAGGAGGTCGTTATCGAATATGATTAGGTCTGCGTTGAATCGCTTGACACGCTGGGCGAGCTGTTCGACCTTGCCTTTGCCGATGTACAGGGGGGGATTAATTTTATGGATTTTCTGCTGGAAGCGGTCAACGACGATAGCTCCGGCGCTTTCAGCCAAGGCGGTAAGCTCTTTGAGGTCATCGTTGTCTCTCTGGTGTTGCAGTATGGCCGCGACTAATATGGCCCGCTCTTTGCGAACGCCTATGGTCTCACGCATTTTGTCCATTTGCCGGTTATCTCCAAAATAACCCGCCCAAGTTACCATATCTGCTTTGATTCTTCAATAAAAGAAGGGGTGGGCGGTTTTTTAAAAACCTTACATCGAGAGTTTGAGATTGCTTCGCTTCGCTCGCAATGACACAGGAACACGTTTTTTGTCATTGCGAGGAGCGAAGCGGCGAAGCAATCTCGACTTTTTCAACAGCCCAATAGACGGATAATATGATTTTTTTCGAGATTTTTGGCTTGCAAAGGGCGGGCAGGGGGGATATATTATCAGTGGAACAATTTGGTTAAAATTAAGTTTATTAAACCTTTCAAGTCAGGTTGGCATAAGGGGTGTTTTTGTATTATGTTGAAAGTTAAGGCAAGAACAGGCGAATCGGTCCAGCAAATGATGAGGCGGTTCAAGAAGTTGTGTGAAAAAGAGGGGTTGATACGGGATATGAAGCGTAATGCTTATTATGAGAAGCCCTCTGAGCGTAACCGCCGACGGATTCGCAAAGCACAGCGGATACTGCTGCCCTTTACGCCCCGCCCCAGACCAACAGCTTAGTCGGAATCAATTCTTTTCGACAGGCCAGAATACCCAGTCGCCTGTATCGGCGAACCTTTTAGGTTTTCCTTTTTCATCATGGGCAATCTGTCCATTATCATCCTTTAGATTATCGCCCCAACTGTAAAGGAGGAAATTGTCATCTGTTTTGCGATAGGCAATTGGTTTATCGCTGAAGGGGTCAACCGGAACCTGTTTAATATATCCTCGTTCTACCAGCTTATCGAGCGATTCGGGGAAGGCGCCTGTATCCTGCATGTATCTGACAAGGGCGATTATAAGAGGCGTGCTTTCGGCATAGATTTTGCATCGGAATGCGATGAGATTGACCCTGGCCAGCGAGGGCGAAAGAAATTTAAGGAAGATGTTATTGTTCGCGATACGGTTCATTTGGAAATCGAGGTCAATTCCTTCGGCCTTTAACCGGGCGGGGGTTTTGGAAAAATTTTCATTAAAGAGTTCAACGAGGGCATTGATGGATGCAATTGTTTCGGTCTTAGTTGGCGAGAAGGGGATATTCGGAGAAAACCTTAAGGTCAAAATCAGGTCAACCATCGGGTCATGTTTGGAATTCGCGTCGCGGAACCCTGAGAAATCCAGGAATTCTATCATGCGTTTTGGGTAAAGATGAGAGGGGCCGAATTGGCTTTCGGTGAAGCAACGCTGGATTTCATCATATGCACAGAGTCGCTCTAAACTAAAATCCGGCTTGAAATTATCGCCGTCGATGAGGGTTTGAAGACGCTGCTGAAAACCGGCGAGGGCGATTGATTCAATTTTACAAGAGTCCAGGATTTGCAGAGATGTTCGCAGGGCAATGGCTTCGATGGCCGTACCAACGAGCTGCTCAACGAGTATTTTTTCGCCTTTATAATGCCTGCCGAAGCAGTAGCAGGTTTCGATATCCTGGAAAGCTGAATTAAAGTCATTGGATTGCGCGTTTAACCATGCCCGCCAGCGGAGTGCATAGGCAATTTGACGGAAAGGATAGAGGTCCGGCAGGAGAACCGACAGCATATTTTGTTCGGGGTCCTTTGACTGATATTGTTGCCAGCAGTAAGGTAATTTTGCCCCTTTGGCGACAAGGGCAAGGGGCTCCTCATTTTTGGCAAGCCATTGGCTGATAAGTTTTTTTTGCTCGTCATTGGCGTCATAAAAATTGATGCGTAAGAGTTCTTTGGCATCGTTTGCGTCCACGAGGGTTTTGACGGCCTTATTATAAAGAGGGTAGGCGTTCGTGGAGTCGTCGGCGGAGGGACGGACGATTTTGTTGAGTTGGGCGAGGTAGTCGGTTGTGATGACGGGTTTGCCTGTGAAGAACCATGCGATGTAAAGAATGAGGAGTATTATCATCGCGGCGAGGGCCTGGAATGTTCTTGCAACGGCGGTTCGCCAGAGGGGCCGGCAGCGTTTTTTTGCGCGGCGCATAAGGATGGCGAGGATTTTAGGGTTGCCGAATTCTGATATCAACCGTTGTACTTTTTGCTCTTTTTCCTCATTAGTGGCACAATCTTTCAGATAAACTTCGAAATGGTCAATAAGCTCTTCGCGAACCTCATCGCGTGCTTTTTTGCGGTATCGCATATTTTTGATGACGAGGTTGATGTATTCGACGGCGCTATTGGGCAGGTTTTCAAATGCTTTATCATCTTTAGCCATAACGTTGCTCCTAAGTTATTGATGCTCGGTTAACGGCTTATTCGTTTACGCGGGTTTAATCGCGCCGCCGAAGACGAAATCGAGGCCTGTTCGCAATTTTCGCAACTGCTCGGTCTGGCCTGAGAGATATTCTTTGCCTTTGCCGGTGATTGAGTAGTAGCGTCTTTTACGGCCTGATTTGGTGATTTCGACGCGTGCTTTGACGAGGCGTTTGGCTTCGAGGTTGTAGAGCAGGGGGTATAGGGTGCCTTTGCCCAGCGTGAGGATTTCGTCGCTGCGGTTTTCGATTGCCTGTGTCAATTCATAGCCATACATTTCGCCGCGTGAGAGAATCTGAAGCACAACGACGGGGGCGATACCTTTGAGCAACTGACTTTCAAATTTCATACCAATCTCCTTTTCATAAAACATCGTATTTAGTCATACCATATTGTTATGCTTATTATGTATTACATACTATGCGATGTCAAGTAAAATATTGAAAAAATAAAAAATATTTTTGTTGGCCACCCTATTTCATTGAGATGTTGTCTAGGGAGAAGCATAAGGCAGGGAAATATCCAATATCCAATTTTCAATATAGAATGTTAAAGTTAACGGATAAGATTGTTTCAGGCGTTTTTTGGGGTGATTCGGCGGGTGGCGGAAAAGCCGGAGCTAATTGTGGCCGTGAGCATAGCCAGGAATGTAACGGCGGTAAACCAACTGGCCCAGGTTGCGGCTGGGAAGTGGGCGGATTTGATAAGGACGATTCCGACGGTTAAGGACTGGAGGAACATTTTTATTTTGCCGGAAGCGACGGCGCGAAAATCGATACCTTTGGCTTCGGCGGCGTGGCGAAGAATGGTTACATAGCCCTCTCTGCCGATAAGGATAACGGCGATACCCCAGCGAATGACGTTCATATAAGTTTCGGAAATGGTGAAGAAGGCAGGTTCGCGGATGATGGCGAAGCAGATGAATGAGCCGCAGACGAGGATTTTGTCGGCGAGCGGGTCAAGCATACGGCCTAATTTGCTGGCGACGTTGAGTTTTCGGGCGATGGGGCCGTCGATGATGTCTGTGAGGGCGGCGATTAAGAAGACGGCAAGGGCGTTGTCGAAAACGAAGATTCTGTCTTTGGCCTGGGGGATATAGAGAAGCATACCGAGAAAGAGTATGGTCAGGACAAGCCGGCCAAAGGTCAATATGTTAGGAACCTGTTTTAGCATAGGCAAAGTTTACATATTGATTTGGGTAATTCAACATTAAATTTTTTTGCAGAGGAGGTCGTAGTTTTTTGAGCCGGTTATTTTGGCGTTAATGAAAGAGCCGGGCGGGACGCGGCAATCGCGGATAATGCAGACGGGGTCGATATCGGGGGCCTGGCCGAAGAAGCGGGCTTTGGCGGTGTGATTTTTGTCAATGCTGTCAACGAGGCAGGTCAGTGTGTCGCCTATTCGGGATTTATTTTTGTCGAATACGATTTTTTGCTGGGCGAGCATAAGTTTTTCGATGCGAAGTTTTTTGACGTTATCGGGAATCTGATGGGGGAGGTTGGCAGCGGGGGTTCCCTGTTCGGGGTAGAAGGGGAAACAGCCGAGGTTGTCGAAATGTGCCCATTTGAGAAAAGCGAGAAGTTCGTTGAAGCGAGCGTCTGTTTCGCCTGGGAAGCCGATGATGAAGGTGGTGCGGAGAACGCAGCCGGGGATTTTTGTTCGGAGGGTTTCGATGAGTCGGCAGATTTTGTCTTTGGAATGCGGGCGGCGCATTGCCTTGAGGATTTGGGGGTTGATGTGCTGGAGGGGGATGTCGAAATACGGGAGGATTTTGTCGCAGGTGCCGACGGTTTCGATGAGGCGTTCGGTAATTCCCGTGGGGTAGAGGTATAAGAGTCGAATCCAGCGGAGTCGCGGGATTTTGGCGAGGTCGGAGAGCAATTTTGGAAGGGCGTCTTTAATCCCAAGGTCGCGGCCATAGGCGGTGATGTCCTGAGCGATGATATTAAGCTCGACTGCGTCTGAGGCAACGAGCTCCCGTGCTTCGGCGAGGATTAGCTGTTTTGGTTTGCTGCGTGCTTTGCCCCTGATAGCGGGGATGGTGCAGAAGGAGCATTTTTTGTTGCAGCCCTCGCTTATTCGCAGATATGCCCAGTGTGGTGGTGTGATGCGGAGTCGGGTGCGGTCGTCGTATGGGATTCTGAGGGGTGCGGTTACGGCGGAAACGGGTTTATCGGATGTGAAGGTGGATTGAATTATATCGACGATGTTGTCGCGTGATTCAAGACCGAGGACGGCGTCGATGCCTACGGTTTCATTGAGGAGGTTTTTGCCCATTCGCTGGGCGAGGCAGCCAGCAACGATGACTTTTTGGATATGGCCCTTTTGTTTTTGTTTGAGGGCGTGATTGATGGCGTCGAGGGCTTCGGCTTTGGCGGGCGCGATGAAGCCGCAGGTATTGATTACGACGACGGCGGCGTTGTCGGGGTCCTGTGTTATGCAGAAGCCGGCCTGGGCGATTTGTGCGAGCATACGTTCGCTATCGACCATATTTTTGGGACAGCCGAGAGATATAAAGCCAACGGTGATTTTCTTAGTATTCATTGACTGATATAATAAAGTGTTTGACGGGTATCACAAGGTTGTTATACTAAATAATAGCTTAAAATGTTTTTGAAATATGAGGAATCCATAATTTTCTGGAGGGCAGTATAATGGATGAGTTTCAAGCAGGCAAGCCGGTTGGACAGAACGCAGATAAGCCGATACCGTTTGATGACGGGTTGTCGGTGTCACATTCGCCATTGGACCTTGGAGGGGGCACATCGAGCAGCGCCGCGAGTGAAGCATCTGAAGATATGCCTATGCCTGTTATAAAGGACACGGGCAAGAAGGTGAGCTGGCCCGACCGGATTACGGGCGTCAAGAATTTCTACACGAAGCTGCATCCTGGGGCGATTGAGTTTCTGGATGAGCAGATTTGCAAGTGGCTGACGGATAACCCGGGTGTTACCATAAAGCGGACGAATGTGGTTACGGGCGATATCGTATCCAAGAAGACAGAGCCGAATATTATCATTACGGTTTGGTATTAGCCGAGAACGTTGAGATATAATGCAGTTGTTCACTAGGGGTGGCTTGTTGGATAGCAGGCCTGAGAGCAAACCCTTTGAACCTGAACAGGATAACTATAATTAGTGGTGATGCCTGCGTAGGGAAGTGATTGAAGACAATCGAAAATGGCAGTGTGAGATTGAAATTGCTTCCTAAATGAAGCGATTTTTTTGTTTTAAGGCAGTGAAAAGATGGCTACACAACTTGAGATTGCTCGTTCGGGTAAGACAAGCGACGAGATGAAGTTTGTCGCAAAGGTGGAGGGCGTTGACGCGGAGCTTGTGCGAACTGAGATTGCAGGGGGGCGGTTAGTGATACCTGCCAACAGGATTCACCTGAAGAGCAATCTGAAGCCGGCGGGGATAGGTCGGCTGCTGAAGACCAAGGTCAACGCCAATATCGGTGTAAGCAGCGTCCGCAGCACGGTGGGTGAGGAAATTGAGAAGATGCGGGTTGCGATTGAGGCGGGGGCGGACGCGATAATGGATTTGAGCACCGGGGGGGATTTGGACACGATAAGAGAAGAATTGCTGGCCCAATGTACTGTGCCTTTTGGGACGGTGCCGATTTACCAGATGGTTTCGGACAGGACGGTTGAGGCGGTTGATGAGAAGATAATTCTTAAGGTGATTGAGAGACAGGCGAAGCAGGGGGTCGATTTTTTTACGATTCACGCGGGCGTGCTTCGGGAATATCTGCCTTTGACGGGCAAACGAGTGATGGGGATTGTGAGCAGGGGCGGGGCGTTGTTGGCGGAGTGGATGCTTTATCACGGCAGGCAAAATCCGCTGTATGAGATGTTCGATGAATTGTGCGCGTTGATGCGTGAATATGACGTTTGTTTTTCTTTAGGGGACGGATTGCGTCCGGGGAGTTTGGCGGACGCGACGGATGAGGCGCAAATTGCGGAACTGCGGACTCTTGGTGAATTGACACAGCGTGCAGTTGAGGCGGGATGCCAGGTTATGGTTGAGGGGCCGGGGCACGTGCCATTTGACCAGATAGAGCACAATATGAAGATTCAGCAGGAGATTTGCCATAACGCGCCGTTTTATGTTCTTGGGCCTGTGGTAACGGATATTGCGCCTGGGTATGACCATATAACGTCGGCGATAGGCGGGACGGCGGCGGCGTATTACGGGGCGTCGTTTTTGTGTTATGTTACGCCGAGGGAACATTTGGGTTTGCCGAATGCCGAGGACGTGCGGACGGGCGTGATTGCGGCGCGGATTGCGGCGCACGCGGGCGATGTGGCGAGGGGATTTGCCGGCGCGGCGGACAGGGACAGGGGATTGAGTATTGCGCGGGCGAATCTTGACTGGGACAGCCATCTGTCTCAGTCGCTGGACCCGGAGACGGCAGTGAGGATGCACGAAGAGGCGTGCAAGGGAATAAAGGAAAAGGGCAAGAGTAACGCGGATTACTGCTCGATGTGCGGCAAACAATGGTGCAGCGCGAGGATAAACAAGGAAATCCGTGAAAAATTAAAGGCACAGGGAGAGCCGAGTTATTGATGATTAAAAGTAACGCTCCTATTTACCTGCACCAGCCAACAGGTTATGTTAAACAAATCAGCTAATCAAAACTATTCTGTAACAGTGATTGTTCCGGTCATCTGGTCGTGGCCGCTTCCGCAGAAAACGTCGCAATGAAAATCGAAAGTGCCAGATTTTTCCGGCGTGAAGCGGATTGTGCTGACTTTTTCCGGGGCGATGTCAGACCGGATGTTAAGGCCGGGGCAGTTAAATCCGTGTAATTGGTCGAGGGAGACAAGCGAAAGTGTTACGGGAACGCCTTTTTTCAGAGTAATCTTGTCTGGTGAGTACTCGAATTTTTTGGCGGTAATTTTAATCACCTGTTCTGCGCCGGCTGAGACCACCGGCATGTCGGTTATCGCAAAATCAACGGGGCTGGTTTTGGCCTGAACCTGTCTGTAACCCAGACCCTTGTATGGGTTAGCGGCATCCCAGGGTAGCTGAATTTTTTTAGGGACAGAGTGCGGCGCGGGCAGCGGATACATAAGGCCCATCGCGGAATGGTGCACGATTTGACCTGTCATGTGGTTATTAACCTGGTGGATGTGGCCATAGAGAACGGCGACGCTGCTGAAAGGAGTCAGAAGCTCTATCGCTTTGGCTCCGTCGGCTGTGTTCCAATCCCAGTCGGCGGCAAGGTCGAAGAGCGGGCGGTGAGTGAGGACTACAATCCGGGTGTTTTTGTCGAGTTTTTCGAGGTCGGCCTTGAGCCAGATGAGTTGCTCCTCGCCGAGGGTCGCATGCGGGTCGGAGACGTTATCGAGGGCTATAAAATGAACGCCCTTGTGGTCGAAAACATAGTGAGTTTCTAAGAAAAATTCTTTGAAGGCCTTGCCGTTGTCGAGAGAGGCATCGTGCTCGCCTGGTAAAAAATAGAGGTTCTGAACCTTCAGCTCTTTAGTGATTTCGCGAAACTCCTTCATTCGTTTTCTTCGGATTGTTTCGTCATCGGTGGTGTGAGTCAGGTCGCCTGTAAAAACAACGAAATCGGGCTGTTGTTCGAGTGCGTTTAAACCCGCAATGGCTTTTTTCAATGTGCCGGCAAAATCAGGGTTTATGGCCGGGTTATCGAATCCCCAGTGCGTGTCGGACAACTGGGCGAAGGAAAAATTTTGCATCGGCAAATCCGTTGCTAATGAGTCAACACTAAACAGTGTTGCACTGATTCCGGTGACCCCGACAACTTTAAGAAAATCGCGTCTATTTATCTGAGAGCACATAAATTTGTCCCTTCATAATGAGTTCGATTCAGACATTACCCAAAAGTATTACACATCTGAATATAACTATGAGGTTGGGAACGCAAAATAAGGGAAATGCTTAATTTATGCTTCGCAACTGCCTAATGGGAAACAAGATTGAATCTTATAAAGAGGGGGCAGAAAAAGCCGTTGATATTTATCTGGATGATTGATGTTGTTTTCAGGTTTTCATTGAGTCGATTTCAAGAAAGGCGATAGGGGCGAAGATAAAGACGGGAAGCCATGCCCAGAGTTCGGGGACGATTCTGCCGAAGACGTCTTCAGTGGCGAGTATTCTGCAGACAAAGCCGACGATAAGCGAGGCAGCGGTGATGGCGAAGCTGATTGCGATGGCGGATTTCATTGATTTGGGGTCGCGGCAAACGAGGACGGGCAGGCAGACAAGGAGCATAACGAGATTCATAATGGGGTCGGTTATTCTGAAATGTTTCTGGCTGTAAAGGTTCGCGAGGTCTTTGAGCTGGGTTCCCTGGGAGGCCAGTTGGGATAATTGCAGGGAGCTGAGGAGAGCTTTGTGCTCGGCTTTTCGTCTGATGGGGATGTCGTTTGGCGTTAAGTCGGTGCGGTAAGTGGAGAGAGGCGACCGTGAGGCGGCGGCAATTTGTCTGCCGGGCTGGTGCGAGCCGAGTTTGGGGATTGGGGTGAAAAAGCCGTCGGTGAGGAGCCATGTCTGGCTTTTGGAATCATAGGTTGCCTTGCTGGCTTCGATAATACCTGTTGGTTCCCAAAGGAGGGCGTCAGGTTTTTTGGAGCGAGTTACGACAATGAGGTCATCAAAAGTGAAGGAAGCCACGTCGAATTTTTTTGCCGATATAAGTGAGCCGCTGGCGTCAGTTATAAACCATACTTTGTAAGATTCTTTTCCCGGGACGGCATCTGAGCCCCTGACGAGTTTTGGGCCGAGAGCGGGGATAATCAGCTCCTGGTCGATTATGAGAAAACCGGAGAACACGACGGCAAGGATAACAATGGGGGTGATAACTCTTTTTAAGCTGACACCTGAAGCCATCATAGCTATCAGTTCGTTGTATCGTACCATTTTGCCAAGCGAGAATGCGGCGGCGACGACGGTAATCATTCCTGCGAAGTCGCGGAAATACAAAGTGCTCTGAAGCGAGTAATAAGTGATGATGTTGGTAATTACATCCATGGTATTCAGGTCGGCATGCTCGATGAATTCGTCGATATTTGCGAAGAGGTCGATGGTTATTCGCATGCCGATAAGGACGCCAAAGGCAATAACGTAGCCGATGAGGAAGTTTTTCGCGACGTATTTGTCTAATATTTTCATTTTATTTTTTGCCGGTTTATTAAACGTTTAATGGCGAAGCAGTCGCCGATATAATTCCAGTCCAAGCAGCGAGAGAATAATCAGTCCTGCCCACATCATCGGAACGCCGAATATGATTTTTGAAGACGGGTTTTCGGCGATGTTTTTGCCCATAATAATACAGGAGATAAAAACAAGAGCCGGCGCTGCGCTGGCTGCAAAGGCGGTAAGGAGGTGGCCGCCTTTGAGGACGATTCCGAGGCCGATACCAATCATAATAAGAGTTACGCACCCGATGCCGAAGACAAGGCGTGAGTTCATTTCGGCACTTATAGAGGTAAGTGTCCTGGCGATTCTTTTTTGAAGCTGGTTCTGCAGAGCGAGCAGTTGTTTGTCGGGGCCGTCGTGCAAAGCGGCAGATATGGCTTTAGGGGTTATTTCGCCAAGTATGTCGTCGGTTTTGAAATTGTCTGTCACGGCAGCAGGCATAACAAGCCCCCTGATGATTTGTCTTGCGAGGATATTTTCCTGCGCCTGCGGGTTTTGCGGGTCAGGGGAGGTCCATTTGGCGTTTTGAATATCGAGAGTAAGCGTGGGGGCCATCTCATCGCCTTCGATATTGATAAAGGCCTTTTGACACCGCAGTGTTCGGGGCGGGGTGTCGCCTCTGACCGGCCGTTCGATAATAGTAATGTCATCATTGAGAATGAGGCAGTCCTCATCCTTGAGTGAACAGGATTTTGCGGAAAGTTCGACAACCTGACGGTCATTGAAGAGCTTGAAGGGTGTTTTTGCAGGGGAGGAGAAGGTATCGTTAATCTGCTGGGCGAGGAGTTCAGCAGTAAACATGGCATAGAGGTGGTGGGCAAGTCGGGCGACGGGTTCGAAGAGCATTGGGTTTCGGCGGATTTGTTTCATTTGGTCGATTTTTTTGAACTGGATATTGTCGCCGAGCAGTGCGCCGAATTCAGTGGTGAGGGAGAGGTGTTCGGCGAAGAAGGCGGCCTCTTCGCCTGGAGCTATCTGGCAGGTGTTGTGTGCGTTAATATGGACCTCGTTAATATTTTGATGAGGGTCGAAAACGACTTTCGCGGTTTCGGCGGTAACGATTCTCTTGATTGAGCCGTTAGATGCCATATCTACGGCGACGACACCTGAGAGCACATTATTTTGCATGTCGGCGTTGTCGGCGTAAATTCTGCAACGGCCGTCGGGGGGCAGGGAATAGTAACCCTTTCGCTGGATATTTCTGAAAAGGATTTGCTTGGCATCGTTTTTGAGGGAATTTTCGGCCTGGTGTATAAAGGCGGGCATAACATAGAAGCTGAGGAGCAGGTTTGCGGTAGCGACGATGACGGCGAGAATAAAGCCGGGGTAAACCAGTGTGAGGACGGAAATACCGCTTGCCTTGCAGGCGTCGAGCTCGTTGTCGTTGGCGAGCCGGCCGTAAATGAGGGTGGTGGCGAAAAGCGCGGCCATAGGCAGGACAAAGGTGAGGGTAACAGGGAGGAAATAAATCATAAGTCGGACGACCTGTCCCGGGCCGACGCCGAATTCCTGGACCGGGCGCAGAATGCTGCCTAAGCTCATCATTAACGTCAGAGCCACGGTTGCGAGGATAAAAACCCTGATGACCTCGCGAAAAATATATCTGTGAAGCGTGAAAACCATTTTCAATCTTTGATTTATGATATTTGATTTCCGATTTAACATTGTCAACAAAGAGCGATGATTTGCAACAGAAATCATCAGTGAAAGCGGTTTATGCTTGAAAAGGCGGAGATTATGGCGTAAAACAGGGAAAGGATTTATCGTTGATTGGCGGGTAATTTATGAGACATTACAGGACAATCGTGTTGGGTGTTGTGTTTGCCGGTTTATTTGCGGGATTTGCGCGGGCGGACGTCGTTGTGCTAAAGGGGGGGCAAAAGCTCGTGGGTGATATTGTGGCGGAGAGGCACGAGCAGATTTACGTGGACGTCGGTGTTACGGTGATAGCTGTTCCTAAGGAGGATGTTCTCGAATATCACTATGACAAGACGGCTGACGGAAATGCTTTGTCGATGCAGGCGGCGGAAGCGAATGAGATAAAAACGGAGCCGGCGACAGGTCGGCTGTATTACACGGGCAAATTCGAGAAGAGGACAATTGAGCAGTGTGTGGCGGAAGTTGGGGAGGCGGTGGTCAAGGTGAGCAGCCCGGCAGGGATGGGGTCGGGATTTTTTATAAATGAGCAGGGGTATCTTATAACGAATTATCACGTTGTCGAGAAGGAAACAAAGATTGAGGTAACGGTATTTAAGAAGGCAAAAGACGGCTTCGACAAGAAGGTTTTCAAAGGCGTGCGGATTGAGGCGATAAATCCTTTCGTTGACCTCGCACTTTTGAAGGTCGATGATTTGGGCGATATGCAGGTGAAGTTTGTTTATCTCGGCGATATCGGCGAGATAAGGGCGGGCGAACAGGTGTTCGCAATCGGTAATCCGCTGGGTCTTGAGCGGACTGTGACCAACGGGGTTATCAGCACGACGAACAGGGCGTTCGAGGGGCTGATTTATTTGCAGACCGACGCGGCGATTAACCCGGGCAATTCGGGCGGGCCATTGTTTAACCTGTCGGGCGAGGTTATCGGGGTTACGAATATGGGTTACGTATTCCTCGGAGGGCTGGGGTTCGCGATACCGGTTGATTACGTGAAGCATTTTATCGATAACCGCGACGCGTTCGCGTATGACAAGAACAATCCGAATACGGGGTACAGGTATATTCAGCCGGATGGCAGACGCAATAAGAGTAAGCCGAAGATTGATTGATGAAAGGCGCAGATGAAAATTAGAGCAGCATTTTCGATTTGTGTTATTTATGCAGCAGTGATGGTTGGCAACGCGAAGGGGGCAGGGCTGCCGAAGACGGCGGAGCTTGTCGGGACGGATACAGTGTTGCTTGTGGATATAAGCGATTTTAATCTGTTCAGGACCAAGCTCGAAAAGACCAGTATTTATAAGTTATATAATGACCCGTCGATGTCGGCGTTTGTGAAAAACTTTACCGCCAAGGTTCATGAAAAGATAGAGGGTGACAAGGACTCATTTGTAAAAGGCATACTCGACGCGAATCTTATGCCCGAAGGCCGACTGGCATTTGTGATGGCGGGGGGGCAGCAGGAAATGTCGATGATGCTGATAAGTCAGTGGGGTCGCAACGTCGGCAAGGTGAGAGATATTATCGAGAAGATAACGGCCAGGTCCGTTGAAAAAGGCGAGCACAGGGGGGTTGAAAGCTACCGTGATGTGAATATCATAACGCTGACGACGGCGGCGGCGGAGAAACCGGCGGTTAAAGACAGCGATGATAATATGGCGGAAAAAACAGGGCCGACATCGGAAAAAGACGTTTATTGTTTTGTCGGTGATTGTCTGGTAATGGCAAGCGATGCGGAGGCGGTAAAGTTCGTTGTTTCGCAGATTAAGGGCGCGGGGGCTTCATCGCTGGCGGGCGATACGGATTATACAGCGACGATGGGAGCGGTGGGGCCATATCATGACGCTGATGTATATGTTAATTTCAAACGAGTGATAAAACAGATGGTTGATGGGGACACGACGGGCGAATCTCAGAAGGATATTGCCAATCTCGGTCTTGACGGAGCGGGGGGGCTTGGGTTTTCTGCCGGCATTGCGCCAGACGCGGAGAGTACGGTTCGAGGGAAGATTTTTTTGAGGACGACAGGGATGAGGAAGGGCATTTTGAAAATGCTGGAGATGCGTTCCGACCCGGTGCGTGCTCCGCGATTTGTGCCTGCGTCGGCGTGCTCGGTGAGTTTTTTGAACTTGGATATCAAGCGTGCTTATGATGAGCTTTGCAGCATAATTTACGGATTTGACCCGACGACGGCGCTGCTGCTTCAGCAGCCGATTCCGGGGACGGGGTCGGAAAATGAACCGGGGATATCTATCAGGCCCGACATAATAGAATATCTTGGCACGGAGGTTGTGATTGCGCAGAGCGTAAACAAGCCGTTTTCGAAGGATAAAGAGCCGACGGATATTTATATAGCCGTGAGTGTAAATAATCGGGCGGCGCTGGAAAAGTCGTTGTCGCTTATTCACAAACGGCTGATTGCGCCGAACAACCCTGAGCCGACGCGTGAGTTGCTTGGATACACGCTTTATCTTATTGGGCCGGCGGGAGTACCTGTTTTGGGCGGGTCGGTGCCGATGGTAGAGGCGGGGCCGCAGCGTGCGACGCCGAAGGGTGAGCGGCTGGCTTTTACGATTACAGATACGCACTTGATTTTCGGGCCGGAGCCGGCGGTTGAGCGGGCGATAAGGACTTTGGGCGGTGCGGAAAGCGAGCCGGTGAGTTCGGCGAAGTGGTTTAACACAGCGAAAGCGGCGGTGCCTTCGGTTGTGGGGTCGGCGGGTTTTGAGGATAATTCGGCGTCGGGGGAATTGTTGTGGTGGATGCTGAAGGAGAACAGCAAATCACGGCGGGCTTCTATGGGAATGGGGCCTGCGGCGGCTGTCCTGGCGGGGCCCGACGCGTGGGATTTCGCGGACTTTAGTTTGCTCCCCGAGTTTAGCGTGGTGAAAAAGTATTTCGGCCTGTCGGCGGGGTATGGAATCAGCAGGCCCGACGGATTTTTCTTCGAGTTCAAATATCTTAATCCCCAGAGCAAGAACTGATAATCGGTAATTGATTATCGATGATTTGCCGTGATTGCACTTGACCGGGAAGCGGTCTTTACGCTAAAATGGGCCATTTATTGATTATTGAAGAAAATAGCTTGTATAGGAGAACGTTGTGAAGGCAAGTGAAATGCGGCCCGGAATGGCCATTAAGATGCAAGGCCAGTTGTATATCTGTACCAAGTTTGCTCATGTGACGCCCGGCAACCTGCGGGCGTTCGTTCAGGCCAAACTCAAGAGGATTTCCGATGGCACCATTGTTGAGAATCGTTTACGCGCCACGGAGGAAGTTGAGCAGGCGTATCTTGATAAGCGAGAGATGGAATACCTTTACTCGGACAGCCACGGGCATGTCCTGATGGACACAAAGACGTTCGACCAGATAACGGTCCCTAACGAGATAATCGGCGACCTGATAAAGTTTTTCAAGCCCAATACAATGCTGACGGCAATGCTGAATAACGGCAACGTTGTGAGTATCGAAATTCCCAAGACGGTTGAATTGACTGTTACGGAAACGACGCCCCAGCCCAAAGGAGCGACGGTTACCAATCAGATGAAGGACGCTGATTTGGAGACGGGCCTGAGAATAAGGGTGCCGCCTTTTATCGAAGTCGGCGAGGTGGTTCGCATCAATACCGAAGACGGCTCATACCTTGGCAGGGCAACGAAGTAGCGTTTAGCGGATAGAAAAACTAAGCGCTATACGCTAATGAATCACCTTGTTGAGGGGGTAGGTGATTATTCCTGAAGCGCCGGCGCGTTTTAGAGCGGGGACAAGGGAGCGTTCGATTTTGGCGTCGATAATAACTTCAATGGCGATGTAATTGGGGTCTGCCAGGGACGAGATGGTGGGACTTTTTTCCGAGGGCAGGACTTTTAATATTTTGTCGAGATTGGCCTTTTCGATATTCATTTTGAGGCCGACCATATTGCGGGCGTCGATGGCGGCATTGAGCAGGATGGCGATATTTTCGATTTTTTCCTTTTTGAATTTGTTCTGCCAGGCCTGTTTGTTGGCGATAAATCGTGTTGTGGAAGTAATAACGGTGTCGATTATACGCAGGTTATTGGCGACGAGGGAGTTTCCTGTTTCGGTAAGCTCGACAATCGCATCGACGAGGCGGGCTTTGACTTCGGTTGCACCCCAGCTAAATTCGATTTTGACGTCGATATTTTTGTCGGCGAAGAATTTTTTAGTTACGTTGACAAGCTCAGTGGCGATGATTCCGCCTTTTAGGTCCTGTGCCTTCTGGATTTTCGATTCTTCAGGAACGGCCAGGACCCATCTTGTGGGTTTGCTTGTGGCTTTGCTGTAACCGAACTGGCAGACCTCGATTACGTCGGAGTTGTTTTCCATTATCCAGTCGTGCCCTGTGATTCCAGCATCGAGGACGCCGTCGGCGACGTATCGGCTCATTTCCTGTGCGCGGAGCATGGTCGGCCGTATCTGGTCGTCGTCGATGACGGGCAGATAGCTTCTGTCGGATTCGGTAATGTTGAAGCCGGCCTTGGCGAAAAGTTCGATGGTTGCTTTTTGCAAGCTTCCGGCGGGGATACCTAATTTTAAAACTTCCTGTGACATTTTATATTCTTTCGAAAAGTCGCATTATTTACGGTTTTTTTTGTGTTTTCTTTTTTGTTTTTGGCGGCTGTTTTTTGGGCGATTCGCTTTCTCGCCTGAGGAGCGAGTAAAATTCACGGGCGTTTTTGATTGAAATCAGCCGGCAGAGAAACCCTTCGATTTCCTCGTAAGTGGCTTCGGTGTGGAGAAAATGGCCGGTTTTAAGAAACTCAATCATTTTCGGGGTCAGCGGTATGGCGTGGCCCTGCATTGAGGTGAGCATACAGTAATCGACGGCGAAGGGGGTTGCGCCGTTGAG
This sequence comes from Sedimentisphaerales bacterium, assembly GCA_049516395.1. Classification (GTDB taxonomy): domain Bacteria; phylum Planctomycetota; class Phycisphaerae; order Sedimentisphaerales; family Anaerobacaceae; genus Fen-1362. Next base: position 217,169 of record JBEKTD010000004.1, read on the forward strand.
CTTTTCGAGCAGTATTTTTGTGGGCCTTTTGCCTAATTTACGGAGCGACTGCAGGCCGAGCATATTGTGTTTGTTGAATACGGCGTTAAGCACGCTGACGAGTGTGGCGGCAATGCTGCGTGCCGGCTCAAAATCCGGGCCGAGGACTTCGACTATTTCCTCGATGGTTGCCACCCGCAAATCGTTCCAGTCAACAAAGTAGTCCTTGAGCTTTTTAATCGCGGCCTGCGTGCGAGATTCCGTGAGGTTTTCGCTTACTATGGCGAAGACGAGTGCGTCAACGGGCTCATCGTACTCAACATGGTGATGCTTGCCCGGATTTTGCTTCATTGAGCGATAAAGTTTTTGAATTTTTTTTGAGTATTCTTTACTGTCTTTCATAAGTATCCCGTGGCACAGGCCTTAAACCCGTGAAAACGCGGCCGAAACGGCCGTGCCGACAAATATAACAATCAACCGTGCTCCTGGTCAATGGAATCTTTGTCTTTGAACTCACCGGCCAGGTCGTCGATGAGCTTCATGGTTTCGATGACTTTCTTGAAATTTTCATCCTTATGGAGATTTATGACGGGGCAGAACCTGCTTTTAATCTGTTCGGCTAGGAGCATCTGGATTCGTCTTTTTGCGTGGAGAATCGCGATGAAGGTTTTGTTCTGGGCGGTTTCGGTGCCGCCGAACATGCTGAGATAGACGTTGGCAATGCGCATATCCGCGGAGACATCGACTTTTGTGACGCTGACAAGTGATTCTATTCGCGGGTCGCTGAGGTGATTCGCGATGGCGTCACTAACCGCCTCTCTTACGACACGTGCGATTCTCTCCTGTCTTCTCGTGGGCATAATAGTATAAAGAGCGATACCTACTGGAGGGTTCTCGCCACCTTCTGGATTTCGTAAAGTTCAAATACGTCGTCGGTTTTCACGTCGTCGAATCGGGCGATTTTGATGCCGCATTCGAGGCCGGCTTTTACTTCGCTGGCGTCGTTTTTGAAGTGCTTGAGCGACTCGATGGTCATATTGTCGCGTATGACGATGTTGTCGCGGATGAGACGAATTCTTGCGTTCTTTTTGACGACGCCGTCGTTGACAAAGCAGCCGGCGATTGTTCCGACCTTTGATACCTTGAAAGTTGTTCTGACGGCGGCTCTTCCGATGGTTTTTTCCCGCTCTTCCGGTTCGAGCAGGCCGACCATCGATTTCTGGAGGTCTTCGGTAATGCGGTAGATGATGTTGTAGAACCTTATATCGACGCCTTTTTTCTCAGCCATTTTGGCGACGAGTTCGTCTGCTACGACGTTGAAGCCGATGATGATAGCGTTGGATGCCTCGGCGAGGACGACGTCGCCCTCGGTGATGCCGCCGGTGCCGGTGTGCAAAATTTTGAGTTTGACTTCGGCAGTGCTCATTTCGGAAATATATTTAGTCAGGACGTCCACCGAACCCTGGACGTCGGCGCGGATGATGAGATTAAGCTCTTTGACGGTTCCGGCTTTAATATGGGTGAAGAGGTTATCGAGGGTAATCTGAGTTCTTTTGGCGAGAGCGCCTTCTCTATGAAGCATCTGGTTTTCGTCGGCGGCGGCCTTGGCTTTGTTAATGTCGCTGAGGATGTAGAATCTGTCGCCGGCGTTGGGGACAAACTGAAGACCACTAACCTCGACTGGGGTTGAGCTTGTCGCGAATTTGACGCTTTTGCGGAAGCCGTCTTTGAGGGTTTTGACCCTGCCGTAGGCGCAGCCGGCGAGGATTATGTCGCCCTTGGTCATAACGCCTTCTTTGATAAGCACAGTGGCGACGGGGCCTCTGGTTTGCGAGAGATGCGCCTCGACGACCCAGCCGGTGGCTGGTATGGTGTCGTCGGCTTTAAGGTCGAGCAGTTCGGCGACGTAATCGAGGTGTTCGAGCAGGTCGGCGATACCTATGCCGGTTGTTGCGCTTGTTTTGACGATTTCTGTTGTTCCGCTCCATTCTACGGGAATCAGTTCGTGTTCCGCCAGTTGTGAGTAAACGCGGTTGATATCGCTTCCGGGCAGGTCGATTTTGTTTAGCGCGACGATGACGGGAACATTTGCGGCTTTGGCGTGGTGAATTGCTTCGATTGTCTGGGGCATAACGCCGTCACCCGCGGCGACGACGAGCACGACGACGTCGGTCATAGTCGCGCCTCTTGCCCGCATAGCCGTAAACGCCTCGTGGCCCGGCGTGTCGAGGAATGTTACTTTGCCCTTTCCAACGTTGACCTGATAAGCGCCGATATGCTGTGTGATTCCGCCTGCTTCGCCTGCGGTAACATTTGTGGAGCGAATTTTATCCAGCAAGCTTGTTTTGCCGTGGTCAACGTGGCCGAGCATAGTAGCGATAACCGGGCGTCGTTTGAGGTTGGGCCTGGGTCTGTTTTCAAATTCTGTTTTTATCTGGTCTTCAAGGGAGGCCTTGTGTTCGACGTGTAATTCGATGCCCAACTCCATTGCTACAAGCTCTGCGACTTCTGTGCTGATAACCTGGTTAGCAGTGGCAATGAGGTTTTGCTGGAGCAGTTTGGCGATTACGTCCGAAATTTTAACGGCCAGTGCCGAGGCCAAACTTTTAACGGTAATGGGTTCTGTAATTGAGGCGGATGTGGGTTTAGCTAATGGCTGTGCTGCTTCAGGGTGGGTTTTTGAGGTGATTTTCCGCAACGGTCTGAGTCGTAAACCTTCGCTACCTGCGGCATCGAGCCGGGCTCGTCTTTCTTCTAAATCTTTCTCTCGCCTCTGGGTAATCAGCTTGGTTTTCTTAACGGTTTCTGTTTCGTATTCGGTTCGCCGGCGACCATGCGTTCGTTCTTTTGGTTTTTTGGTGGCGACCTGTCCGCCCCTGACCGGTGCGCTGGTATCTTCATCCTTGTCGGAGGCCATCAAAGGCGAGGTTACGGGCATATCGTATCTCGGCTTTGGTCTTGGTCGTCGCATTGTGGGCGCTGGTTCCGGCGCCTCGATGCGCACGACCTGCGGGCCTGTAAGTTTTGCCGGCTCGGGTTTTTCGAGCATGGGGCCGGCGGGGATGATTATTTCCGGTTTTGGCGGCTCGATCCTTGCGGCGGCACGTCTCGGCTGAGGCGGGGCAGGTTTGTCTATGACAGGCGTCGGTTCAGCCGGTGTTTCCAAAACGGGCGGCGATTCCTGAATCTCGGCAACAACGGGTGTTTCCTGTGGTGCTTCGGTAGTGGTCGGCTCCGCTTCGGCGGTTTTTTTACCTCTTGATTTCCTGACGCGGGCTTTTTCGAGGTCAACCTTCTGGGCGGTTTCGATGGCGGTGGTATGGTCTCCCTCACTGAACCATTCTTTTATAGTGGCCGCAAGCCCGGCGGAGATAGTGGCCATGTGGTTTTTGATGTCAAGCCCCTCATCCTGGCACTTTTTCATAATAGCGGTGCTTGAGACACCAAGTTCGCGAGCCAACAAATATACTCTTGTTATGGCCACTGCTGAGACACTCCCAAAAATCAGGTTTGGTTAGGGCTGTCGGTCGAGGATGGCTGCTGCGCTTGTTCCTGCAGCAGTTCTTCGGCTTGTTTTTGTTTATTATCAGCCGCAAGTTTTTTGGCTTCTTCGACAGCCACGGCAATGAGCTGCCTGGCAAGTTCCGGTTTTATGTTAAGCTCCGTTACCAGGGGCTCAGCGCCAACATCATCCAAGTCGAGAATTGATATGATGCCCAGCGCAATAAGTTTATCAACGAGGGTATCATCTGCACCCTCGATGCTTTTAACGCATTTAGTGAGCCGTTCAATGCCCTGATTGTATTCATCTGGGGTGAGGATATCGATGTCCCAGCCGGTGAGACGGGCTGCGAGCCGGACGTTCTGACCGTGCTTGCCTATCGCCAAACTAAGCTGGTCCTCGTCGACGACGACGGTAGCCCTGCCAAGCTCAAAGCAGAGGGCGATTTCACTTACCTTTGCGGGCATAAGGCCGTTGGTAATGAAGACCTGTGATGAATCGCTCCATCGGACGATGTCGATTTTTTCGCCGCCAAGCTCATCGACGATATTTTTTATTCTGCTGCCGCGGACGCCCACGCAGGCGCCGACGGGGTCAACCTTTTCGTCGAGTGAAGCGACGGCGACCTTTGTGCGGTAGCCGGCTTCGCGGGCAAGCGCCCTTATTTCGATAATTTCCTCGGCTATTTCGGGGACTTCCTGCTCAAAGAGCCGGCGAATGAAGTCCGGATGGGTCCGAGACAGGATGATTTTAACCTGGTTTGAGACCTCTTTGACTTCGAGGATGAGGCACCTGATTCTTTCGCCCGGCCTGTGGGTTTGGCCGACTATCTGCTCGCCCTTCGGCATAAACGCTTCGGTACGGTGGTCGAGGCCGATAACAAGGGAGCCGCCTTCGTATCGGACTACGGTACCGCTGATGATTTCGCCTTTTCGCTGTGCGAACTCGGTGTAAATGCTGTCTCTTTCGTCGGCCTTGATTTTTTGGACCATAACCTGCCTTGCGGTCTGGGCGGATATTCGGCCAAGCTGATTGATATTGATTGGCTGCTTATCCTTGACGGCGGTAACCTGGCCGTTGGTTCGGTCAATCTGGACGATAATTTCGCTTTCGGGTGTTCCGAAATGCTTCCTTATAGCGGAAACCATTGCCTCCTCAAGGTCGGCAAAGATGGATTCCTTGTCGATGTTCTTGTCTCTAGCTACGTTTTCAACTATTCTAAGTAATTCCTGGTTCATTTGTTTATGCTTCCTTACAATCCAGCCACGACTCAACGTTTTCGCCGAGACGAGCAATAAAAAAAAAGGAAACCATACCGGTTTCCACATCCACGCTTCAAGCCCAATAAATCAAGGTTGTCGTTGGTTTGACGCTACATCTTATACCTCCGTAGCTGATCCCAACGTTGTATAACAACCCAATTCATAGGCCGTCGCTGGAGCAAAAACCCTTGCATACCGGCCACAATCGGCGCGAAACCTTCGCCGAACCGAGCAATTGTTCGGCTAATACGCACTGTAAGCAGACCCTGCAAAAATCATCGAATACACCTAACTACATTCCCCCGAGAATTCGGGGCAGCCGTAAGTTTTCGCACACAAGAGCATATATTAATCGTCAAAGCGGGTAATAACAATCATTTTTTTGCAATTTGGCGGATTTTTTGGCCTGTCTTATGGGGGGTATGATAATGGTTATAAAGTGTTTTTTAATAGAAGGTTAGGGGGTAGGGCGTTTTTTTGGTTTTAGCGGGTGTTTTTTATATCGGTCAGGTTTTGGCGGGCTGGGGAGATTTGGCGGGGGCGGTCATTTGCTTTGGGAGCGTGAAGAAGAAGGTAGAGCCGACGCCGAGTTTGGAAGTGAGCCAGATTTTGCCGTCGTAGAGTTCGACGATTTTTTTTGCCAGGGTCAGGCCGATGTTTTCGCTGGCATAAAATTAATATTACACATAATACTTGACGCTATCTTCATTATCGCTTCCCTGTCCTTTTTCAGCAACTTGGTTATTATTGGGTGTGTGCTTTGCATATTATATGTCGGTCGCCGATGTTGTTATTACCGCAGCAGGGGTTTTGTTGTCGGCGGATTCTTTTGGCGATTCTGCGAGGTTTTTTTCGACGGCCCTGCGTGTATTGGCATCGGTGATTTCACGAACATACTCTATTACACCTTTTAGTTTGCCTGTTGTAGCATCAATCAGGGGGAAGCTGTAGAGGTCAATCCAGCCCACAACTTTTCCGCCCGGCCCTGTTTTGGGGACTACATCGTAATCAGCTTTGCCGGTTTCAAGGGTTCGACAGGTTGGGCAGATGTCGCAGCGTATTTTGTGTCCATGGTAAGCTTCGTAACATTTCTTTCCTATCAAAGGCATAGCATGCGCATACCATTTTTCCATCGCTGCATTGGTCCTGACAATATTTAGGTTGGTGTCAAGCACACTGATGCCGTCCTGGATGCTGGCAAATACTTCGGAAAGGAAACGTTCGCTTTCTTTTATAGATTCCTGCAGTTGCACTTTGTCGGTGGTGTCTGAAATAAATCCTTCGATGGCGAGCAGTTCGCCTTTGGGGTTGAATATGCCCTGTCCCTGCTCCAACACCCATTTTTGTTCACCGTCAGCGGTTTTGATTCTGTAGGTTACATGGAACGTTTTGTGTTCTTTCAGTGCGGCCTGAACAGTATCCCATACCTTTTCGCACTCATCCGGATGAATCAAATGGTTGTATGCTATCTTACTGTTGTTGATGAGTTCGGCGGGCTGATAGCCGGTGAGATTGACGCTTCCTTCGCTGACAAATTCCATAGTCCAGTCGCGGTCATTCCGGCAGCGATATGCCATTCCCGGGAGGTTGCTCATCAGCATTTGAAGCGTTCGCCGATTCTCAAGCAGGCCGTCTTCGGCGAGTTTCCTTTCGGTTATATCGCGGACGATGACTACGAGCTGGTCATTACCCAGCCAGACCACTCTGGCTTCACGGAATTGTTCTCTCTGATTCTGGACCGAATACTCCGCAAGCTCGACGGCTTTGTTCTTTACCGCTCTTCTGATTGCCCATTCGAGTCGGCGTGCGGCCAGGGGGCCGAAGGTTGTATAAATGTTTTTTCCGACAAGTTCATGGGGGTGGATATGGCCGAAATTTTTATTTGCCGGTGTTTTGCACTCAAGGATTTTGCCATCGGCGTCTATCTTCAGGAACATATCAGGTAAGGCCTGAAAGATAGACCGCATCTGGGCGTTGGCCTCTAGTAATTCCTGTGAGCTGATTTCGATGGAGCGTTCCAGTAGAAGCCGGTCGGCGTCGAAATTGAAGTATGCCTCGTTAATGACGCCGATTATTTCCTGAAAATCTTTGGGGATTTTTTCGGCGGAGCCAAAGATTTTTTTAAGCTGACGTTTAAGTAAGCTGTGTATTTTGTCCATTATCAGACCTCGGAAAACGCGGTTATCGTCATTGTCTCGTTGTGAAGGGCGCATTGTTTGGTGCCCGCGAGGGGAGCGATTTCTCCGTATGAATAGAAGCCGGTAAGGATAGTGTCCTTGCCGAATGTTTCGCGGACGGCATCAATTTCTTCTTCGATACGCTGTTTAAGAACCCATTTTCTTCCGACGCAACTAACGAGGATTGCCAGTTCGACTTTTGGGAAATCGATTGTTTCCTGGCAGTTTTTCGCGGCCTTAGCAGCAGCATCTATCATTCTCTCATAATTTATCTTCATCAGGCGGGCGTGGTAGCCCTCGGGGACATCGCCTGCAAATGTCAAACTCTGTTCATTTTCATTAGTTGCCAGGATGGTGCGGACCAAACTGGTCGTTGCTTCCTGGCCTCGAATACCCAGGGGGAAAAGTAAACCGGTAGCAGGCAGGCCTTTTGCGTGTTCGCCGAGATACTGCTTGTAGAGTTCCAGGGCGTTTTTCCCGTCAAGCTCATAAAGGACGCCGCCTTTTGAGCGGGTGACAATTCTTTCCGGGCCGAATGGGTCCCATCCGCCGACGGAGCCATAGCCAATTTTTAGTTTATGGCCATAGAAGGCAATTGCCGATATGGCGTTATTTTTGGGGATGCCATTGGAGAAAGTCAATGTTTCCTGGAACTTCGCGCCGTCACCGGCCAGGCCTCCGGTTACAATTACGTTCTCAGGGAGATTTTTTTCAAGTCCCTTGACGAGTTCACTTCCATTAACATTAACACCTTTCGAAAGGACAAACAAGTGGCTCAAGTTTGCCGGATTCACGAGTGCGGCGAGGCGTTCACCGGCGAGAAAGCTGTCCTCCGGGGAGCCGATTTCTATTTCATACGACCTGACAGTGGTTTTCTCAAAATGCACCGCCACGGTTGTCAGGGAGTCGTCATATACCGTTGTTCCGCAAATTTCTCCTCCTGTTGAGCAACCGACCAAACGCGCGTTTGGGTAAACGCCGGCAAGCTCTTTGAGCAGGGGGGATTGTTTCAGCAGGTCTTTGGCGCCAAAGACCAGTACCAGTTGTGCTGATTTTCCCAGTGTTCCTGGGGCCGACGGCTGCCAGCCGGTTTTTTGCGTCCAGACATTTTGTTCGGTTTTCATATAGTTTTTCCTTGGTTAATTGGTTTTTGTTTCGTTATCTGTTTTTGGCAGGGTGAAGAAGAATGTTGAGCTCTGGCCGACAGTGGAGGTTAGCCATATTTTGCCGCCGTATAATTCGACGATTTTTTTTGCGAGCGTCAGACCTGCGCCTGTGCTTTCGAACTGGTCCTTGGCCTGAAGGGTCTGGAAGAGCCGGAAGATTTTTTCGAAATGCTGTTCGGATATTCCCGGCCCATTGTCCGCGACGCTGAATTTCCAGAAGCCGTTTTCCTCGACACAGGCGACTTTTATGAAACCTTCGGGTTTATCCATAAATCTTACGGCGTTGCTGAGCAGATGCTGAAAGACCTGCTGTATGCGGGTGGGTTCGGAGGTGATAATGGGCAGCCGGCTTTCGACGGTGATATGTATGTTGGCCGGTGCGCCGAGCAACTTGATGATTTCCGGCAAAAGCTGGTTGAGGTCGATTTGAGTCGGCTCTTCTTTGATGCGGCCGATTCTTGAGTATTGCAGAACGCCGTCGAGAAGGTTTTGCATCCTGTTTACACGGGTGGTAAGCATCTTGAGCTGTTCTTTGCCGTCGTTGTCAAATTTGTCCGCGTAATCCGTAGCAATCCAGTCGGACAGCGCATTTATGGCGCGCAATGGCGCCTTCAGGTCGTGTGAAATGATGTACACGAAGTCCTGGAATTCCTTACTTATGCTTTCAATCTGTTTGAGCAGTTTTTCGCGTTCGTCAACATTCATGACGCCAGGTTTTTCTGTCAATAAAGTGCTCATACATCGTCCCCAGTTAATAGAAAACGCCACAACCATTGAAACCTGAATTATGCTCTTTATATCGTTGTTAAAATGTGGCAGATTGAGCATTTAGACGGCTTTTTCGGGCATAGCGAGGTATTCCCGCCCCAGAATGGGGGAATTGCGGACTTTATTACGGGCGGTTTTGCTATGGTCCGATAATGCGACCGGATATTCAGTGGGGTTTTGTTTTAGAAGCAGGGCGCGAGGCGTCGGGAAGAGGGAGCAAAAGGGCGGTTATTTTCTTTTTTTCGAGCTTGATTTTGCAGATGCGCAGAGATTTGTCACCGACTTTGAAGACCGGGTCGAACGGCTCGTCGTTGAGCAGCGACTTGCATACTTGTGCGACGATATTATTCGGCTCTGTGCCCGTGAACGCAAGCCAGTCAGTAAGCGCTTTGTTACCCATTGATTTTGTGAGCGTTGTAATACCTGCTGTGCCGAGGGATACGCCGTCAACGTGGATATTTAACTGGCTGAACGAATTTATCGCGGGAGTTATACGGACGGTCAGAATAGGATTGGCAAAACGCGTTTTGGCTGTTGCCATAAGTATTATTTGGCTTTGCGTCAAAATTGCCTGTGGGTCAGTGAAGGTGATGTTATTGAATTTTACCGGCTGGCGCCAGCGTGCGATTATATCATTCAGGCCTTCTTCAGTGATTACGACCTCGAAGGGGTCATCAAGCTGAGAATTATTGTAAACTGTCGGCATCAAATAGTTACTCAGATAGACGCTGATTTGGCTCTGGTCGGCTATTCGAAGCGGGGCGTAATATTTTGGTCTGTGCGTTATAAGGACAAACACCAATAGCACGAGCACAATAGGAAGTACAAGCCAGAAGTATGCTTTGAATTTCCTGTTCTTCATTTTCTCTTAATCTTTTTTCATCTTACTGCCACTGAAAGCTTGTTAGAAATCAATCGAGCGGTTATAGTAATGCAAAATACGAGCAGCTTAAAGCGAAAAACGAAAATCGAATAAGAAAGGATTTATAATAGTATGGCTAATCATTTTGGCGACCGGCTGGTTGAAGCGATAAAGAGCAAGCGAACACCATTGATTGTTGGTCTGGACCCGGTTTACAGCCGGCTTCCCGCGGTGATAACGAACAGAAGCGATATGAATGACGAGTTCGACGTGGACTCGGCGGTCGATGCGATATTCGATTATTGCACACAGGTGCTGAGGATTGTCGCGCCGATGGTGCCGGCGGTTAAAATCAACATTGCGTTTTTTGAAAAATATCTCTGGCAGGGAGTCGAAAGCTATTATTCACTTATTTCCGAGGCAAATGAGCTTGGCATTGAGGTAATCGGCGACGTTAAGCGAGGCGATATAGGCCACACGGCAGAGGCATACGCGACGGCACATCTGGAAAATCCCGAAATGGCGGGCCTTGAGGATACGCTCGCTCCGGACGCGATAACGGTCAACGGTTTCGCGGGCGCAGAGGCAATCGAGCCATTCGCGGATGTCGCCACCAGGCAGGGTAAGGGCGTGTTTGTATGGGTTCGCGCGAGCAACCCCGGCGCGGCTGTGATACAGGATTTCGCTTCCGGCGACGGGCAAAAGATGTACGAGAAACTTGCGTCGGTTGTGGGCGAAATAGCAAATAAGCCCGGCAGAATAGGCAAGGCCGGCTACAGCAATATCGGTATGGTTATCGGCGGCACAAGCCCGGAAGAGACGACAGCCCTGCGAAAAAAATATGACAATATGTGGTTCCTCATTCCCGGCTACGGCTCACAAGGGGCATCGGCTGCGGATTGTGTTCGGTTCTGCAAACACGACGGCAACGGCGCACTGATTAACGCGTCTCGCTCGATTATCTACGCATACGAGAATCCGAAGTACAAGGAACAGTTCGGCGACAACTGGAAGAAGTGCATCGAGCAGGCCGTAATCGACGCCAAGCTGGACATCGCAAAGGCCGTCTAGGACGCACTGTAACTGAGCGTTATACTCGCAAAAAATCGTATTGGCTCATAGAGATATGGGTGAAGGTCTTTTCAGAGATAAAAAGATTTTGGTGATGGGCCTCGGGAGGTTCGGGGGCGGGGTGGATGTTGTGAAGTTTGCCTGCTCGGCGGGGGCCAGGGTAATCGTTACCGATTTGGCAAAACAGGATGCGCTCGCGGAATCAATCGCTCAACTCAAAGGTCTGGATATAACATATCACCTTGGTTCGCACGAGCCGGCGGATTTTGAGCAGGCGGATATGGTTGTGGCTAATCCCGCTGTGCCTTTGGATAACAAGTTTTTGCAGATTGCCCGCAAGGCAGGTAGGAAAGTTACATCTCAAATCGAATTATTCTTTGAGCTGTGCCCTGCTAAAATAATCGGCATAACCGGTGCCAATGGCAAAAGCACCACAACAGCACTGACGGCACATTTGCTGCGAAGTCGATTCAACAAGAAGGTCTGGTTAGGCGGCAATATAGGCAATGAGCCAATGCTGACGATTGTGGGCAAAATAAAACCCGATGACATGGTTGTTTTGGAGCTGTCGAGTTTTCAGATTGAGCAGTTGGCCCAGAGTGATAAGGCCCCGCAGGTCGCGTTGCTGACGAACCTTACGCCGAATCATTTGGACCGCTATAAGACGTTTGAGAATTACTGCAAGGCCAAAGAGCTAATCTTTCAACATCAGAAGCCGAACGCGAATCAATCCGCAGTTTCAATTTTCAACGGCGACGATGAGGTAAGCAGCAAGTGGTTTGCGAAATATCAAAAAGACGCTGGTCGGATTTGCGTAAAATTTTCGGCGGATGGTATGCCGGCGAGAATTCGCAGTGCGTATGGGTTGCCGGGCAGGGCGTATCTTGTCAATTTGGCTGGCGCGATTGCCATAGCGAAAAATTTTGGCGTAACCGATGAGCAGATAATCGGGTGTTTGCCCGCATTTAAGGCGTTGCCTCACAGGTTACAGCTTGTGGGTGAGGCAAGGGGGGTTCGCTGGTATAACGATTCCAAGGCGACCACGCCCGACAGCTCGATTGTTGCCCTTGAAGCGTTCGATAGCCCCATTATCATAGCGGGCGGGTATGATAAGCATATTCCGTTCGATGAGTTTGGCGCAAAAATTGCCCAAAAGGCCAAGGCGGCCATTCTCATAGGCCAGACCGCACAAGTGATAGGGAAAATCATTCAGAATAACCCGCAAAACAAGGCCCAGGTCAGGTATGCGAAGACGCTTGCCGAGGCGGTTCAAATGGCCAATACCCTTGCGGTCAAGGGAGACGCGGTTTTACTTAGCCCTGCCTGCGCCAGCTACGATATGTTCGAGAATTACGAGCAGCGTGGGGAGCAGTTTATCGAACTGGTAAATAAGGTCATTCGCTGATTATCGGAACATTCGACTTTGCCCCAAGTTTTTTTTATCAATTGATTATTGATTATTTAGAGCGGAACCGGGCTTTAGATAATCAATCATCAATCACAATTATCAATCTCTTAAGCTGTCCTTTAAAAAAGACGATTCGCAGGGTGCAAACACATTAATGTCTTTTTTGAGGGACTGGCAAATGCAAGACACATCTGAACGGAGAAGAGAGCCAAGATTAAGATACCACTGGCCTGTATGGTTCGCAGAGAATTTTGCCGGTTTACTTTCACAAGGACAAATGGTTGACGTTTCCAGCGGAGGAGCGGCTTTTACCTGCTATGCGGACAAGGGTTGTCCTTATCCGGGTCAGAATATAACAACCCGTTTCAGCGTGCCATATTATCACGAGGATGACCGTTTCGATATCAGTGATTTTGTTCGCGCGGGCCGGGTTTGCCGGATCGACCAAATTGGCAATGGCCTAAGTCGCGTGGCGATGAAATTCCATGAGCCGCTTCCGTTCAGGCCGGGTGAATTAGCTAATTCACAGCCAAACGAAGAAGATGTTCTTGAACCAGCTTTGGCTTAACAGTCCTCCGTTCTCCGTCATCTGTTTTCTGCAAGAATGGGAGTGCTGGGATTCGAACCCAGGACCTACGCATTAAAAGTGCGGTGCTCTACCTACTGAGCTACGCTCCCGGTCATTTAACCAGGCGGGTAGAATAACAGTTTTGATACCACCTTGTCAATGGTCGTTATTGACATCATCACTTTTGAGCGATACTATCATCCCCTCTTATTTAATTCTGGAGCTTAAGATTATGACTAATGTTACGCTGATAACGGGTGACGGTATTGGGCCTGAGATAGCCCAGGCAGCACAAAGATGCATCGACGCCACGGGCGCGAAGATAAAATGGGAAATTTGCGAGGCGGGAGTTGATGTAATGGCAAAAGCGGGGACGCCTTTGCCGGATTCGACGGTGGAATCGATAAAGAAGAACGCCCTTGCGCTGAAGGCGCCGATAACGACACCCGTTGGCACGGGGTTTCGCAGCATAAACGTTCACCTTCGTCAGATATTTGACCTGTACGCCTGTGTCAGACCCTGTAAAAGTTACAAAGGTGTTCGCAGCAGATACTCGAATATCGACATTGTTCTCGTCCGTGAGAATACCGAGGACCTTTACGCGGGCATCGAATTCGAGAAGGGCAAAGACGATACGGCTGAGCTTCTAAACTGGCTCAATAAGCACAGCAAAAAACAAATCAGGTCGGATTCCGGCATAAGCATTAAACCCATTTCGGTTGCTGGCACGGAACGGATAGTGCAGTATGCTTTTGATTACGCCCGCAAGATGGGGCGGATGAAGGTAACGAGCGTCCACAAGGCCAACATTATGAAGTTCACCGACGGGCTTTGGCTGGAGATAAGCAGGCAGGTGGCGGCGAAGAACAGCGATATCGAGTTCGAGGACCGCATCGTTGACAATATGTGTATGCAGCTGGTGCAAAAGCCAGAGTTGTATGATGTCCTGGTATTACCCAATTTATATGGGGATATTCTCAGTGATTTGTGTGCGGGATTAGTAGGTGGACTGGGTGTTGCGCCTGGAGCGAATATAGGCGAGAAGGCCGCGATATTCGAGGCGACCCACGGCAGCGCACCGAAATACAAGGGGCTTAACAAGGTCAATCCGGTGGCACTGATACTCAGCGGTGTGTTGCTTTTACGGCACATCGGCAATACCGCCGAGGCGAACAAGCTTGAGAACGCGGTCGCGGCGGTTATAGCCGAGGGTAAAGACGTTACTTACGATATGAAGGCAGACCGCAACGACCCGACTGCGGTCGGCACACAGGAGATGGCTGACGCGATAATAAAGAAAATCGCAGGTTGAGTATCGCATACCTTCCCAAGAGCCATTCGGCTGAATCGGGCGAACATATCCCAAGTCCGAACGTATAAAACCGGAATTTTCAGCCGATAATCGGCCTTGGGAGACAATAAATGAAGAAACACAAAGCCATGCAATTTATTCACAGAATCTGGAAGGAGTGGTGGAAGACCGCCGCTATTATCGTTTTTGTGATAATACCCTTAAAATCGAGCATAGCCGACTGGAACTGGGTGCCGAGTGGTTCGATGAACCCTACGATACTTGAAGGCGATTTGATATACGTGGATAAGCTCGCATACGATTTAAGATTTCCTCTTACGTTCAATCGGATTGCGGAATGGTCCAGGCCGCAAAGAGGGGATATCGTGGTTTGCTTCTCTCCTGATGACCGGATGCGATTAGTCAAGAGAGTCATCGGGCTGCCGGGGGACACTATTGAATCGAGGTCAAACGTGCTTTTCATCAACGGCCACCCTCTCAGTTATACCCCAAACGACGCTAGGTGCGCTGAAGGGCTTGCGTCCGGGTTGAAAAACCGTGCCGTGTTTGCAACAGAAAACCTCGACGGATATGAACATACGGTTATGGGTGTCCCATCGTTCCCGGCGATGCGTAATTTCGGGCCTGTTACGGTGCCGCAGGGCGAATATTTCGTGATGGGCGACAACCGGGACAACAGCAGGGATTCGCGATATTTTGGTTTTATGGAAGGAAAGGCAATAGTTGGAAAAGCAAAGGCAGTGATTGTTTCATTTGATAAGACCGACAAATATCAACCCCGGCTGGAAAGGTTCTTTACCCCCTTGAAATAGCCGGTCCCAAATGGTATAAGAAGCCCCTTTAAGGGGCTTTTTAATTGAAGCAGAGGGATTGGCAAAACATAGTTTCGGGCGATAAGGCCGGCTTTACAGCGGCGCTGCTGCGGTTGCTTGCGGGGATTGCCTCCTGTATTTATTCAGTAATCATTCGCACTCGTAATTTTCTTTTCATCAAGGGATTATTCGGGTCTTACGGCGTAACTACTGCGGGCCTCGTAACTTCGGACAGGACACAGGCAACAGTTCCTGTAATAAGCGTAGGCAATATAACCGTCGGAGGGACGGGTAAGACGCCTTTGGTAATCTGGTTATGCAATCTGTTTCGGGAGCAGGATGTCAATTGCGCGATACTGACCCGCGGATATAAGGCGGCGAAGGGCGAGAGTGATGAGCCGGGGATGTTGGCTAAAAATTGTCCCGGTTCGGCTGTGGTGGTAAACCCCGACCGGCTGGCGGGGGCGATTGAAGCGATAAAAAAACACAGAGCACAGATTCTGATTATGGACGATGGCTTTCAGCATCGTCGGCTGCACAGGGATATCGATATTGTAACCATCGACGCGATGCAACCATTTGGTTATGGCAGGATGCTGCCTGCGGGCTTGCTGCGCGAACCGGTTTCGGCGTTGAAAAGGGCACAGGCGGTAATACTTACCAGGTGCGACCTGGTTTCGAAAAATAATCTGACAGAATTAACGGCGGCTATCAACATGGTAAATCCCAATGTGATAATTGCGCAGACGATTCACAGCCCGGTTTGTGCGGTTTCCGGCGAGAAGCAAATCCCGCTCGAAGAATTGAAAGGCAAAAAAACATACGTTTTTTGCGGGATAGCGAATCCGGAGGCGTTTTTGGCGACCGTTGGGCTGGCAGGGGCGAATATCGTCGGGTCTAAGATTTACGACGACCACTATAATTATACGATCAATGACATAAACGATATTTATCGCAGCGCGACGAAGTCAGGCGCCAGGATGATACTTACGACGGAGAAGGATTATAACAAGGTATCGCAGCCGGCATCGGGCGAAGGGGAATTGGTTTTGGCATATCTGGCAGTCAGGTTGCAGTTTGTGGATGGAGCCGACCGCATAATGGAGTTGATTGAACGGTCGCTGGCGGGTAAAATACCACGAAAAAGAACTGTTTAATCGCAGAGAACCGCTATGTATGAAAATCTTCTAAATGCCGTAACAAAGCTCGGCATGCCGAAAGTTCTGCTGGTGGGCGATTTTATGCTCGACGTATATGTGTATGGCGATGCCGAGCGGATTAGCCCCGAAGCGCCTGTGCCCGTGCTGAAGGTAACCAGGACCGATTACAGTTGCGGGGGGGCGGGGCTGGTGGCGGCGAATTTGTGCGCGTTGGGGGCGGTTCCCTTATGCGTAGGCGTCATAGGCGATGACGCGAACGGTAAAAAGCTCAAAGACCTGCTGGCGAAGATGGGTGCGGACGTATCCGGCCTGATGACTGTTGCAGACAGGCCGACGACGACCAAACAGCGGCTGATAGGTCTGGCACAGCACCGACACCTGCAACAGTTGTTCAGGATGGATAATGAGTCGGCTGAGCCGTTGACCGAGGGGCAATATGGCCGGCTGGCGAAGATTTTCGAGACCAGGTTGAAACAGGCGGATAACATTTGTTTGCAGGATTATAACAAGGGTGTCCTCGCGGATTTGTTCTGCAAAAAAGTAATTAAGCTTGCTGCGAAGGCGCACAAAAGGGTTTTGGTTGACCCGTCGCCTATCAGCGATTATTCGAAATACACGGGGGCATCGGTCATTACGCCTAATCGGTATGAAACCCGTATGGGCGTCGGGTTTGAAATAAAGACCATTGATGACGCGACCCGTGCGGCCAGGGAATTTGTGCGAAAGCTCAAACTTGAAGCGATAGTCATTACGCTGGATAAGGAAGGGGCGTATCTTAAGTCGCCCGGTTTCGATGAGCATATACCGACGAGGCCACGCGTTGTGTATGACGTTACGGGTGCAGGGGACACGGTATTGGCGACTTTGGCTTTGACGCTTGCGGCTGGCTGCGATTTCAAGACGGCGGTGCAGTTGTCGAATGTCGCGGGCGGAATAGAGGTAGAAAAATTCGGCAGCGCGACCGTCAGCAGGGACGAGATAATAACCGAAATCGTTTATCTTAACCGCGGCGGCGAAGGCAAGGTTCGGTCGGTTGATTCGCTTTTGGCGGAGCTGGCCTGGCGTCGCAAACGAAATCAGAAAATCGTTTTTACCAACGGCTGCTTCGACGTCATACACAGGGGACATATCGAATACCTTAAGTTCTGCAAAGAGCATGGCGATGTCGTGGTTGTGGGGTTAAACAGCGATAGTTCCGTGCGAGCAATTAAAGGGTCTGACAGGCCTATTCACAACCAGGTTGACAGGGCGGCGGTTCTGGCGGCGCTTGAGTCGGTGGATTACATTACGATATTCGACGAATCGACCCCGATTAACCTTATCAAAAAGGTCAGGCCCAATGTTCTGGTCAAGGGGCGGGACTGGGAGCAAAAAGGCGTTGTCGGTGCGGATTTCGTCGAATCATACGGCGGCAGGGTAGTGCTGGCGCCTCTTGTGAAGGGCAAAAGCTCGACACTTATAATCGAAAAAATAAAATCGCAGGCAGCAAAAACGAAATCAGGGAAGCGATGAGCAAAAATTTTAAAAAGCATGTGTTCGAAATAATCCGGACTCACAGGAAAATGGTTGCTGAGTTTGAAGAGTCGGGACTGGAGACGATTGCCGATATTGCCGGCGCGATAACAAAGGCGATAAAGAAAGGCGCGACGGTTTATATCTGCGGCAACGGCGGTTCGGCGGCGGATGCTCAGCATATCGCGGCGGAATTAGTGAACAGGTTCGAGTCCAGCCGCAGGGCTTTGCCTGCTATTGCATTGACGACCGACAGTTCGGTAATGACCTCGATTGCCAACGACTATTGTTATGAGAGCGTGTTCGCCAGGCAAGCCGAGGCGCTTGTGAAAAAAGGCGATATATTCTGGGCGATATCGACGAGCGGTTCGTCGCCTAATGTCCTGGCGGCTGTGAAGGTCGCCAGAAGAAAGGGCGCTATTGTTCTGGCTTTTACCGGCAGA
This sequence comes from Sedimentisphaerales bacterium, assembly GCA_049516395.1. Classification (GTDB taxonomy): domain Bacteria; phylum Planctomycetota; class Phycisphaerae; order Sedimentisphaerales; family Anaerobacaceae; genus Fen-1362. The sequence continues at coordinate 235,171 of JBEKTD010000004.1, forward strand.
AAAAACAGCAGGATGGAACGGCTGGCGGATATGTGTTTTTGTGCGGACAGCGAATCCGCGGCGAGAAGTCAGGAGGTCCACCTCCTCGCGTATCACATAATCTGTAAACTCGTTGAGCAAAGTTTTGCATAGGCGAAAGGAATTATGGCCAACAAAGCGATATTCCTGGACCGTGACAATACGATAATAGAGGACCCAGGGTACATAAATAATCCAGACCAGGTGAAGTTGGTTGAAAGCGCCCCGGAGGCGTTGTCCTCCCTTAAGGCACTTGGGTATAAGCTTGTTGTTGTATCTAACCAGTCCGGCGTGGCCAGAGGCATTGTAACCGAGGAGGTTCTTGGTCAGATTCACAAGCGGCTCGAACAGCTTCTTGCGGAAAAGGGCGTGTCCTTAGACCGGATATACTATTGTCCTTATCATACAGAAGGGGTGATTCCGAAATACCGCAAAGACAGCGGCTGGCGCAAGCCAAATCCGGGGATGCTTCTTGCGGCGAGCAGCGATATGGATATCGACCTGCGGGAATCATGGATGGTCGGCGACACCACTAATGACATAGAGGCCGGAGCGAGGGCCGGCTGCAGGACGATAATGCTTGCGGGACGCACGCACGAGCAAAAGCTCCAGCCGGGAGCGCCGGCTCCTGACTATAAGGCCGTAAATCTCAAAGAAGTCGTGAACATTATCAAGATGAAAGCGCGGTCACCGCAGAAACCTGCCAATGTGTTGCCTGCTGAGCAGCCGGCACAGGCGATTGAGGAAAAGCCGCAAGAACCTGCGCCTCAGCAGCAAGTCACGCCTCAACAACAAGCTGTGTCTCAACAGCAAATAGCGACGCAACAGGCCGAACTGGAGCAACCTGTACCGTCTCAACCGGCCGAACAGCCGACGACGGAACGCCTGCTGAGCAATATCCTTGACCAGATTAAAATGATGCAGCGACATAATATGTTCGGGGAATTTTCCATAACCCGGCTTATCGCCGGTATCGCACAGGGACTGGTATTTTTGTGTTTGCTTGCGAGTATATGGTTTTTGACGAGCCCAACGAAACAGTTCAACCAGCTTCTTATTTCCATCGGGTTCGCCATACTTCTGCAGTTGATGGCCCTGACTTTTTACGTTATGCGCGGGCCGAGATAGTGGGACTGCGCAGGAATCACATCTGTTTACTTAAAAATGGCTGATACGAAGGACAATATTCTGGTCTGGCTTCCTTCTCCGATGGGGGACGCGATTTTATGCACACCTGCCCTGCGGGCGATTCACGGGCGGTTCAATTCCTCAAAGATAACGTTTTTCGCAAGTGATGTTGTGCGTCAGGTTTTTTCGCCCTGCGGTTTTGCGGATGCGTGGCTCGAACAAAGCAAGGACGGCGTATTCGCCACTGCCCAGATGCTGAAGAAGCATAATTTTACACACGTGATTATGTTCAAAAATTCTTTTGGCTCCGCTTTGACTTGTTGGCTGGCGGGGATACCCATTCGTATCGGTTACGCCAGGGATGGGCGTGGGATATTATTGACCGAGAAGTTGTATCCGCCCAGATTGGCGTCGGGAGAATTTGAGCCGATATCGATAGTTGATTATTATCTGGCTATTGCGGCGAAACTGGGGGCCGATATGCGGGACAGGCGCATCGAGTTGGCGGTTGAGCTGAAAGATACGGAGAAATTGAAGGCGAAATTGCCGGCGGTTTTCAATGCGAAGGGGCCTATAGTGATTCTTGTCCCCGGTGCCGCGGCGGGGTCGAGCAAACGCTGGCCCGCGGACAGGTTTGCCCAAATCGCCGACCGATTGGCCGAAAAATATAACGCGACTGTTGTGTTGTCAGTTGCGCCTAACGCCGCCGAAAAACATATTGCAGAGCATATTGTTGATGCCGCGAAACATAAGCCGACAAACCTGGGCGATACGCCTGTCGGGCTTGGTGAATTAAAGGCGCTTATCGCCGTCGCGGATTTGGTTATTTGTAATGACACGGGGCCGAGACATATTGCCATCGGGTTAAAACGGAAGGTTATTACGCTGGTAGGCCCGAATAACCCGACGTGGACCGACCCCGGTTACGCTGATGAGGTATTTATTAAAGGCGATGCCCCCTGCGCACCCTGCGATAAGCCGGTTTGCAGAGAAACATCGCATTTTTGTATGGAAGCGATAACCGTCGAAATGGTCTGCAAGGCGGCGGCAAAAGTTTTAGATGCGGGCAGTTTCGGAAAGCGTGGCGTGATATGACGGAGTTTTTTATCGACCCTGCATACAAGACCGGTTTTGAACGGCTTGGCCTGACGTCAATCGAGTCGGTGTTCGCGTTTGGGGCGGGTAAAAATCTCACCAAAGAAAATCTTGCTTCACATCGAAGCCGAATCGAGTTTAAGATTGAGTCGCCTGCTACTACTGTTTTTCTTAAACGATATGACTATCCGCCGATAATTACACAGTTAAAAAACTGGTTGTCTGCGAAAAAACGCGTCAGTTGCGCTCTGGCGGAGGTCGAGGCGGCACAAAAACTGGCGGCGATGGGAATAAATACGCCGAGAATGATTGCGTGGGGAGAGATTCCGGGCGGTTTTTTCGAGAAACGCAGTTTTGTGGCTATCGAGGAAATACGGGAAGGTCAATCGCTTGAGCGAAGTTTGCCCGGGTTTTTTAATGGGCCTGCGACAGCGGAAAATATTGTTTTACGCCGGCAGTTTATAAGACAATTGGCGTTATTTATAAAAAAGTTTCACGGAACCGGCTGCCGTCATCGCGATTTGTATCTGTGCCACATATTCAGGGTTCCGGATGGTAGATTTTACCTGATAGATTTGGCAAGGGTGTTTAAGCCGTCGTTATTCAGTGAATTATACCGCGTTAAGGACGTTGCCCAGTTGCATTATTCGGCTCCCGCCGGATACTTTTCAAAAACTGACCGGCTGCGATTCCTTCGGGCGTATCTTGGTCGGGAAAAACTTAACGCGGGCGACAAGATATTTGTCAGGTGCGTCGCCGGCAAGGCCGGGCGTATGGCCAGACACGATGCCAAACACGGCAGGGCAGTTCCTTTCGAAACTTAAGCGGGCTATAATACCGACGTATGAAACCAAAGATAGCAATCATAATTGAGCGGGCGGATGTCGCGCTTGGTGGAGCTGAGCGTTCGGTCAGTGAATTGGCAGAGGCCATCGGCGCAATCGGCTATGAAACGCATATTATTGCCGCCAAAGGTCAGGCAACAGCCCCAAATGTGCAGATCCTGTGCGAGGATGTCGGGGGCAAGAGGACGAATTATCAGGTTTTTGCAAATGCTCTGAAAAAACACACCGAACAGACCCATTATGATATTCTTCACAGCGTTCTGCCTTTCGATTTCGCGGATATTTATCAGCCGAGGAGCGGAACTTTTGCGGAGTCAATAATCCGTAAGGCCGCGACGTATCGCTGTCCTGTTTTTCAGGCGTTGAAAAGAAAAACCGCATTTCTAAATTTTCGCAGGACCGCGTGGTTTGGAGCGGAACGCCGGCTCGCAGAATCGCAAACCGGGCCGCTGGTTGTCGCGATTTCCAGTTACGTGGCGGAGCAGTTCAGAACGCATTACCATATCCCTGAACATCGAATGGTGGTCATACCAAACGGTATCAAGCCGGCAGGACAGATAGATAAGTCCCGTGTCGATTCATTACAGACGAAATTATTAGCTCAACTTGGTTTAAAAAATGCAGACAATGCGATTCTGTTTCTTTTTGTCGGTCATGATTTCAAGCGTAAAGGCCTCGATTGTCTGGTTGAGGCGATTGGTCGGCTTCAAAAAAATGATAATAATACGCCCGCGAGATTGGTTGTTGCCGGCCGGGCAAGCCCGACGGTGTATCGCCGACTGGCTGCAAAACTGGGAGTCGAAGAAAAAATTGTTTTTCTCGGAGATGTAGGCAATGTGCAGGAATTGATTGCGGCGACCGATGTGGCTGTTTTACCCACTTTCGATGACCCCTGTTCGCGGTTCATTCTCGAGGCCCTTGCCGCGGGCAAACCAGTCATAACCACGAAATTTAACGGGGCAATCGACCTGTTTGCAGATAATTGGCACGGCAGGGTAATTGATGACCCTCGCGATGTAGCCGCGTTAAGTGAGGCAATCGGATACTTCACTAATCGTGATAATCTTAATCAGGCAGCGAACGCGATTATCAGCGATAATCTTCGTCAGAATGTTTCGGTCGCCAGGGTCGCGCAGCAGCTTAAGGTTGTTTACGATGAAATACTGAAAAAGAAAGGGCATCGATGAGATTGGCCGCGTTTTTAATCGGAGCGTATCTGCTCGGCTCGGTATCATTCGGGATGCTAATAGCTGCTGCTCACGGAATTGACTTGCGCAAGGTTGGTTCAGGAAATATCGGTTCGACAAATCTGTCCCGTGCTTTGGGCAAGCGGTGGGCGTATGTGTGTTTTGTTCTTGATTTAGCCAAGGGATTGTTGCCGACATTGGCTGCGGGATTGTGGCTCGGTGAGAACGGGACGACGAGGGGGTTGATTGTTCAGCTTGCCGTGGGATGCGCAGCTATAATTGGCCATGTATTTCCCGTTTATCTTGGCTTCAAAGGCGGCAAAGGCGTCGCGACGAGTTTCGGCGTGGCGCTGGGTCTGTGGCCCTATTATACGATTTGCGCGGCGGTTACGCTGGTGGTGTGGGTTGTCTTTGTGCTGATTTGGCGATATGTTTCACTTGCCTCGCTTGCCTCTGCGTTTGCTTTTCCCGTTGTCTTTGTTGCTGCCATAGCAATAATCCCCGGCTGGCGGTTTGCGGATTTGTGGCCCCTGCTGATAGCCGGGATGGTTATCCCTCTTATGGTTTTTATTCTCCACAGGGACAATATTGTTCGTCTGCTTGCCGGCACCGAGAGCAAAATTCTTCAGAAAAACTCAGGGCAGAAGTAATTACGTCGATGATTGGTTTTTATTGTGCAGAAAGCCGCCCCGTCCGATTTTAACTCGCAGGCGGCTAACTGGAAATGCTATCCTCGGCGAAGCAGCAACCAGCCATCCCTGACTGGCCCCCCAAGAGAAACACACTACACACACCGGCTACAGCCCCCCCCCAAAGGGCATATTTGTATCAGTAACATGTGGTTTTATCGGCCAATTAGAGGCAGAATGCAGGGAGGAATTGCCTGAAAAGCGACTCCGCAAAACCTAAATAACAGATAGGAATATGTGCCATAACGGTGTTAGGATATAGCACTTTGTGGCTATAAAGCGAATGCGTGAATGGTTTTTGGCGTTTAATTGCTCGGCTTACGGTTCCAGAGGTGTTATTCCCTCGCGGACAGCATATTTGGTTAGTTCCGCAACACTGTTGATTTTGAGCTTGTCCATTATATTGCGCCGATTCGACTCAATGGTTTTGGCGCTGACGTGGATTTGGAGAGCGATTTGTTTGGTGCTTTTGCCTTCGGCCAAAAGCTGCAGCACTTCCCGCTCGCGGTCGCTAAGTGCCGGCCCGTTGGACTGGTATTGTTTCGAGAGACGCTGGACATAGTCGTCTATCACGACGCCGGTTATCTTGGGACTTAGATAAATTCCGCCTCCAAGGACGGTTTTTATCGCCTCCATTAGTTCGCCAAAGAGGCAATCCTTGAGTATGTAGCCCGAAGCGCCCGCCTTGAGCATTTCGGCAACGAACCGCCGGCTGGAGTGGATGGATAGCGCGATAATCTTCACGCCGCTGATTTCCTCAGCTATCTTGCGGGCGGCGTCGATACCGTTGAGATTGGGCATACTGATATCCATAATCACAAGGTCCGGCGCAAGCTGGCGAACGGTATCCACTGCCTGTCGTCCGTCCTCAACACTTCCGACCACCTCGATATCCGGCTGTTTTTCCAGAAGCGAGCTCAACCCCTGACGAATAATCGCGTGGTCATCAACTAATAAAATTCTCGTAGGCATGGTCAATCTCCTTATTTGTTTTTGCGTTTTTTATCGGCGCAATCATTGTGGCCTTGCAGCCGGCGCCGGGTTTTGATTCAATTTCAAAACTTCCGCCAATGTTTTCCAAACTCTCGCGGACGCTGAACAATCCGAATTTTGCCTTTTTAAATGCCGTTGCCCTGACTTGTACCGGGTCGAAACCGGCGCCGTTGTCTTCGACGATAACCTCTATCGAGTTATCGATTCTGCGGACATTGACCCTGATTGTTTCCGCTTTGGCGTGTTTAATACAATTGATGAGCAGTTCGCAGACGTTCCTGAAAAGCATAACCTTAACATTGTCGTCTAATGGTTTGGCTTTGCCGTCATCAAGAAACTCGGTGGCGATACCGTGTTTTATCTGAATCTGTTCATTCAGCCATTCGGCGACAGCGGCCTCAAAACCCAATTCGTAAAGAATTGGATTACTGAGTTCAAAAGTCAATGTCCTGGTTTCCTGAATCACTTTTTCTATACAAGAGCTTATCTGTCTAATCTCGGCAGACGACTCTTTGGAGGGTTGTGAGCTTTGAAGGGTGTCAAGCTTGATTTTTGCCAGGGCAAGCGTTTGACTTATATCGTCGTGAATTGCGCCTGCTATGCGTCTGCGTTCTTCTTCCTCGGCCAGCGTTAATCGTGCCGCCAGACGCTTAAGATGTTTCTGATACTCAAGTATTTTCTGCTCCGTCTGTTTGTGTTCGGTGATGTCCCGATGAATTCCTACAAGCCCTGTGATATTGCCTGAGCTGTCCCGCAAGGGAACTTTGGTTACGAGAAGGAAATTAGCGGTGCCTGATTTATCTGTGCACTGTGATTCCTGGTTAATAATCGGCTGGCCGGTTTGTATTACTTTCTGCTCTTCGTCAAAATAGCGTTGCGCCTGTTCCTGCTCAAAAAGGTCGAAATCTGTCTTGCCGATAATGCTGCCTTTGTTTCGTGCTTTCCATAATTCAGCCACCGGTTTATTGCAGGCGAGGAATCGGCCGTCTTTATCTTTGACATAAATCTCCCCGGGTATGTGGTCAATCAGCGTTCGCAGGAGATTGCGTTCCTCCTGCAGTTTTTCCTCCGCCTGCTTGCGTTTTGTGATATTCCGCGCTGCCGCGAATATGCCCATAACTTTACCTGTCTTGTCTCTGTAAATCGAGGCGTTGTAGAGAACCGGTGTTACGTGGCCGTCACGATGTCTGATTTCAAGCGGGTAATCATGCACCACGCCTTCCTTGAAGACCTGTTGGTATCCTGCCTGGGCCATCTTCGGCTCAGTGAAGTAGTCGGAGAAATCCGTGCCGATGAGTATCGTTCGTATATAACCGGTTACGGCTTCAGTAGCAGTGTTCACATCGGTAATTTTCCCGTCCGGACCTATTGTTACGAGAGGGTCGGGGCTGGCTTCGATTAAACTTCTGTTATAGTTGCTTGCCTGCTGAAGTTTCTCTTCCGCCAGCTTTCGTTCGGTGATATTGACCATGGAAGTCATAAGATAAAGCGGCTTACCTTCGTTGTCACGGCGCAAAGAAGAGCTGACATCCGCCCATACAACCGAACCATTTTTACAAATGTATCTTTTGAAGAGCTGCACCAATTCTTTTTGTCCCGAAAGAATTGAATCAATGGCTTTTTGGCTGTCTTCAACGTCATCAGGATGCGTAATTTCCTGCCATTTCTTAACTTTTAGTTCTTCCTCGGAGTACCCAAGCATTTTACATAAGGCCTTGTTCGCCTGCATTTCGCCGGACAGGAAAGTGATTGATTTTCCGATAGCAGAATAGTCGAATACATGCCTGAATTTGTCTTCGCTTTCGCGCAACATCTCCTCTGCTTTTTTTCGCTCGGTGATGTTTTCAAAGATAGCGACAAAGTATTCCTTGGCCGGACTGTAAACGGCGATAGAAAGCCAGATTCCCAAAGACGGCAGGTAAGTTTCAAATTTCTCCGGTTGGCCGGTTAAGGCCACCCTGCCATAAATCTCAAACAATTCCGGATTTGATTCTTTTATTCCGGGGATGACTTCTGTTACTCTTTTCCCGGCGACATTCTTTAATCCGGTTAATTTCTCGAAAGTGCTATTTACGGCGACATACACGAAATCATGAGGGATATTGTTTTTGAAAGTCATTTTACAATAGGCAGACCCTTCCAGCATGTTGTCAAATAATGAACGGTAACGTTCTTCGCTCTCCCGCCGCGCATTCTCCACCTTCTTTTGCTCGGTGATGTCTATCATTGTCATACGAAACTGGCCATATTCGCCCTTCTGCTCCGCAACGGCGACACTCACCAATTGAGCAGGGAATTCAGTGCCGTCTTTCCTGTGCAGTTTGACTTCACAGTTCTGCATGGTCCCGCTTTCGACAACTTGCTTGTGGTGTAAATAGAAATCGTCCTGAGAACCTGGGGCAATAAAATGAGAGAATTTGCTCTTCAGTAAATTGTCTCTTTCCTCACCCAGAAAGGAGGCGCCGGTAAGATTTGCTCCGACAATCAGTCCCTCCTTATTCAGGGTAAAATAACCCACAGGAGCAAAGTCATACAGTTCGCAATATTTGTTCCGAGAGTCAGCAAGCTCCAATTGGGCGTTCCTAAGCTCTTCATTCTGGATTTCCAGCTCAATCTGATGCACACGCAGTTCGTGAATCAGCTCGGCCGTGTCCTCCCTCCGCTCTTTCCGAAATTCCACTATCGGCTGCTTCGCTCTCTTTTCCGCCTGCTCGCGAAGATTCCTGGAATCCTCTGATTTGTCCTTCGTTATCCTCATTTTTCAAACTCCTCGACGAACGCAAATCCTACAAAGCAAAAAAATTACTTACTCAGGTCCTTTTTTTCTCGTGACGACGGGTAATATCCTCAATGGCAAGCAAAATTCTCTGCGTATCCTGGTTCTCCTGCAAGATATGCCGGCCGTTGAGAAGCATGACTCTGCGCCCAACCCCTGGGAAATCGTGGGTAACCTTAAAGTTTTTGAACTGCCTATCTTCAGGCAAAATCCGCTCCAAAAGCTCTCGCAATCGCGGAATATTCCACTGACCGTCCCCAAGTTCGTAAATCGGTTTCTGCTCGATATTCTCGCGATTGACCTTGAAAGTTTCGTAAAAAGGCCTGTTTGCCGACATAACGCGAAGACCCTCATCCAGAACCACCAGCGGCTCCCGAACAGTATCCAAAATGGCCTGTGTATAAACCTGTGCTGCCTTTGCGGTGACTTCACGTTCCTTCGACTTATTTTGAGCCGTGATGTCAATAAAGGTAACTACCACGCCGTCAACAGCATTTTCAGCCGTTCGGTATGGAAGAATCCGCATAATGTACGACCCGCCTTCCCTGGTCTGCAGCTCTCTCTCTATGCGTCCGAGTTTATCGATAACCTGCTTGATATCTTCAAGAAAGCCATCGTATGCCAGGTTATGAACAATATCACTGATTGGCCTGCCCGCATCGCTATCGATGATTTTGAAAAAGGAACGTGTTGCCGGCGTAAAACGTTTGATTCTAAGATTATTGTCGAGAAATAACGTTCCTATATCAGTGCTGCCAAGCAGATTGCTCAGGTCGTTGTTGGTGTTTGACAATTCCTCAACCTTCTCCTGAAGCTCCGAGTTCATTGTCTGCAGCTCCTCGTTGGTTGATTGCAGCTCCTCTCTCGACGTGTCCAGCTCCTCGTTTGTGCTTTGCAATTCCTCGTTCGTTGACTGCAGCTCTTCATTAGAGGTCTCCATCTCTTCTATTGTTGTCTGAAGACACTCTTTTGTGGATTGCAATTCCTGTTCGAGAGCTTCTTCCCTCGGCTCAACGTCATTGCTCACCACAGTTTTCTTCTTTTTCTTACCGGACAGTTTGTCCACAGGTTTTTTGCTCTCAAATACAACCATCAACAAGCCGCTCATAGCCGCCGGTTCGGTAATAGGCCTGACTATGAGGTTTATCGTTAGAAGACCACCGCTATGTCTTATTTTCACTCCTTCACAAACAATCGTCTTTTTCTGTGTGCCTGCCTTATGGAGCATTGTGCTCAACTTGTAGCGCAGCTCGTCGCGAGCCATCTTTAAGACATTGAAAGTCGGTTCGCCCACAGGCGGTAACAAGTACATCTCCGTCCTGCCGTTAAAATAAACGATGTTATATTTCTTGTCCACCAGAACACACGGCGGCGCATAACTCTGGAGAATTGTCCTTTCGGCTAATTTCTTAATATCTGCTCCCCTTGTGTCATGCCCTTCATCCTTGAAGTTATCGAATACTGCAAGAGGATGTACCATATGCGTTCTGGGAACAGTCCCTTTGTGTCTGAAGATTCTCCACTTGGCATTTATCGGCTCAAATCTTTCTGTAAGATTTCCGATGGTCTCGGATGTGCCCAGGAACAAGACCCCTTCCTGATTCAACGTGTAATCGAACAGCCGCAATATCTTTCTTTGAAGCAAAGCGTCCATATAAATAAGAACATTCCTGCATGATACCATGTCTAATTTTGAAAAAGGCGGGTCCCTGGCAAGGTCATGAGCAGCAAAGACAACCATTTCCCGAATCTGTTTCTTCATCTTGAAACCGGCATCCTCTTTTACAAAGAAACGCTGCAGTCGCTCCGCTGAAACATCTGCGGCAATACTTTCAGGGTATAATCCTGTCCGTGCGCGTTCAATTCCTTCAGAGTCCAGGTCCGTGGCGAAAATCTGAACTTCCAGCCGCTTTTTCAGGTTCGTCATGGCTTCGGCCAGCAGTATCACCATGGAATACGCTTCTTCACCCGTCCCGCACCCCGCAACCCATACTCGCACCGAATCTCCATCCTGCTTTGATTTGAGCAACCCCGGCAGCACCTTTCGACCAAGAATCTCAAACGCCTCTGTGTCTCTGAAGAAACTCGTTACCGTGATGAGCATGTCTTTGTACAGGGCAATAATCTCGTCCGGTTTTTGCTCAAGATAATGAACGTACTCTGATATCTGGTCAATGTGGTTTAGGGCCATTCGCCTCTCAGTCCGGCGCAGAATCGTACTCTGCTTGTAATTCGAAAAATCATGCCCCGTTTTCGATCTAATCATGAAGAATATCTTTCTCATATAGTCGCCAAGCTGCTTTTTATCCGTCCTGACCTGCTTACCCCCAACATACGGATGCTGCGAGTATTTCATCAGCTCAACGCCCATTCTCTCAACAGGCAAAACAAAGTCCACCAGCCCCGTATCTATCGCGTTTCGCGGCATGCCGTCAAACTTGGCCTGCCTCTCATCCTGAGCCAGCGCAAGACCGCCCTTGCCTTTCACCTCCTTCAACCCCCAAGTCCCGTCCGACCCGGTTCCCGAGAGGATAATACAGATTGCTTTTTCGCCCTTGTCCTCCGCGAGAGAGCGCAGAAAATAATTGATAGGCATCCTCACCCCATGGGGTTCCTTTGGCTCCATCAGGCATAGCTTGCCGTTCATTATCACAACGTGCTTATCGGGTGGGTTCAGGTAGATATGGTTCGGCTTAACTTTAATCCCATCTTCGATATTCAGGACTTGCATTTCCGTGTACCGTCTCATAAGCGAGTCCATCGCGCTAATATGCTGAGGAGCCAAATGCTGGATAATAACAAACGCCATCCCGCTATTCGACGGCATGTGCCGGAAAAATCCATCGAGCGCCTCCAGCCCGCCCGCCGACGCTCCTATGCCAACAATCGGAAATACTCCCTTTTCTCTTCGCGACCCGTATTCCGGCGAACTCGCAGGCCTTTCAGCCCTGAGACCTTCCTTTCTCCGACTTGCCTTCCTTGCCATCTTCTCACCTTTCTCTCGTTTGCCCGCTACGCCATTCGCTCCCTATCGCCAGCCACGCCAGCCGATTTGCCGGCCTCAAATCGCCTGTCTATGTATTCCATCCCTGTCGGGCAAACAAAAAGGTCTTTCCTCGCCGTGCCACCACTTGTCGCACGCCAGATGAGCGTGCTTAAATTTCGCATATATCCCGTCACCTGTTTTCCCTCTACGATATCGAAAACAATTCTAACCCAAAGGCGGAGAGTGTCCAGCAAAATCTCGGTAAATATGTAAAAAAACAACACTTCTTGTTAATTGCCTGTGTTGCAGTTGGAAATAAAGCTCAGGCGAGCTTTTTATCGAGGATTTCCGCCGCCACTACTGAAAGCCAACTTATATAGCTTCCGCTGCGGCATCATACATCGCTATTACCTTCTCCGGCGGAATCTCAGCGGTTATGTTGTGAATGTTGTTGAAGATATAGCCGCCGCCATCGCCAAGGCAGCTCACAACCGCCCGGACCTCCGCCTGAATTTCTTTCACCGTTCCCATCGGCAACGTCGCCTGTGCGTTCACGCCTCCGCCCCACAGGGCAATACGCCCGCGGCATTTGTTTTTCCATTGTCCGTACGTATGCTTTCCTGCCGACCACTGAACAGGATTCAAAATATCGAAACCAGCTTCGATAATCAAATCAATAAGGGGGTAAACAGCCCCGCAATTGTGCATGAAAATTTTTACGCCCGGCGCAATCCGCCGACATTCGTCATTTACCCTGCGCATATAAGGTAGGAACAGATTGCGGAAAACATCCGGAGACGCTATCAGGGAATTTTGTGTGCCCCAGTCATCTGCCGACATCATAACGATATCTACACTATCCTTGATTGCCGGCAGCAATCTCCGTATCCGCTCCACCCCGTAATCTGTTATCAATTCATGCAGGGCGGCTACGTAGTTCGGTTCCGTTATACATAGAACCGGGAAAATGCCAATCCCGCCTCGCCAGATAATTCCTATGTCGTTGCTTATCCACTTTGCCAGAAATACCGCCCGGTCCGTTGATTCGCGAACCTTTCTGCAATATGCGGCGAAATCGCCAATTTGCCCGTCGGTCAGTTGCTGTTCCTCCAGTTGTTTTCTAACGATATTCAAATCATCCTTCGGGATTTCTCCGTCATAGTCAATCGGTTGTCCCCCATGTTCCTCATCGAATACAAATGAGGTTGGCGGCATTTTCAAATCTCGCCCTTCACAAAAGCAGCGAATTGTCCCGTCTTGCTCCTCTTTGAAGATGCTCCGCTGTCTTACCAGGGCAGGCAACCTGCCGGCAAAATCATATTCCTCCCATTTCTGCGGCTCATCGAAGGCGTTGGTTACGTCGTTATCAATAGCGACCACATCACAGCCAAGCGAATCAAGCACGTCGGTATCCGGAAGAGCAAGCATTTGCCAGACATCGTGAATTTTAGGCCTGCGAGCAGGCAGCCCCAGTGCCTCAACAAGTTTTGGATACGCGAAAGCGCTGATGCCCGTCGAACGCATACCGCCCAGGTCTTTAGGCAGCCGGTCGGGCCTGTTGAAATTGAGTGCCGCGACTACTCTTTCACGTGATTTCATTGCCAAGCTTCCTGTCGAGAATTTCGGAAGCCACTTTGGGGTTTGCCCTGCCTTTTGTTTTTTGCATTATCTGGCCAAGCAGGAAGCCCTTTGCCTTGCCGCTTTTTTTCCCGCCTTCTTTGAAATCCGCGACTGCCTGCGAGTTGCTTTTGAGCACCTCGTCAACGATTGCCTCAAGTTCGCCCGCGTCGCTTTTCTGAATCAGGTTCAGTTGTTCAGCAAGTTCTCGCGGGGCTTTGCTTGTTTTAACCATTTCTTCTAATATGGAATTTGCGGCTGTTGCGCTGATTTCGCCTGTTTGCGCCATTTGGGCAAGCTGGGCGACATCCGCGGCCTTCGGACCAAGTTCTGTGATAGCGCATCCGCGGGCATTTGCCAATTTTAATCCTACCTGTGTCAGCAGATTACACACGCGTTTTGGTTCGCCACCTTCTTTCACCACCGACTCGAAGAAATCAGAGGTCGTGCGATCGATTGTCACGATACCTGCGTCATACCAACTCAAGCCATAATCTTTTATATATCTCGCCCATCTCTTCGCTGGCAACTCGCAAAGCCGGGATTTAATTTCGTTAAGCCACTGCTCATTGACCCGCACAGGCACCAAATCCGGGTCGGGGAAATATCGATAATCGTGTGCCTCTTCTTTTTCTCTTTGCAGGACCGTAACTTCCTTCGCGTCGTCCCAGCCGCGTGTGCTCTTGTTGCCCATCTCCATTGTTTCGCCGGTTTCGAGGAACCGGTCGAGCTGTCTGCCGATTTCATAGTTGATGCTGTTTTCCAGCGCCCTGAAGCTGTTGAGATTCTTCACTTCTACGATTGGCGTTTTGAATTGCTGGCCTGTGCGATTGATTACGAGATTCACATTTGGCTCGAAACGCATATGCCCTTTTTGCATATCAGCTTGTGAGACACCTAAGTATCTAACTATCTTCCGTAATTCCTCTGCCAATTCACGCACTTCGACCGCACTGTTCATATCGGGCTCAGTGACAATCTCCATAAGCGGCGTTCCAGCCCGGTTCAAGTCCACCTGCGAAAAATTCCCCGCCGTATGCAGATTCTTTCCCGCATCTTCTTCTAAATGCACACGCCTTATTCTGATTTTTTTGAATTCGCCGGTTTGCGTTGGTATCTCGATATAGCCGTTTAACGCCAGCGGCAAATCATACTGGCTTATCTGGTAATTTTTTGGCAAATCCGGGTAGTAGTATCCTTTGCGGTCCCATTTGGTGAAAGACGGAATCTGACAATTAAGCGCAAGTCCAGCCAGTATCGAAAATTCCACCGCTTGCTTATTCATAACGGGCAGCGACCCGGGCATACCGAGGCACACGGGGCATACCCTGCTGTTCGGCTCTGCGCCGAAAGCGAGCTCGCAGCCGCAGAACATCTTCGTCCGCGTGTAAAGCTGCACGTGAATCTCCAAACCCACCAAAACTTCGTAATCTACGTTAGCCATTTAAATTAACCACGAATTAACACGAATTCAACCGATTAATTTCCTTTTTTACAAATTTTGCTCTGAATTTTCCCAAGTAATTTTCCATAAAAAGGTTCATACTTGATCTGCAAGGCCTTCATATCATCATAAGTATTTTTCGAAAAACTTCCGTTTTCACGCGTATTTTGAAATACCTTTACAAAGGCACTTCCAATGTTCTCGTTTTCATATATTATTTTATCACTGTTGTCTGATATAAGTCTAAAGACAAATTTGTCCTTTTGAGCATTATTCATTGGATTACTATTTCTATCTCGATATAAGTCAGGGAAAACAGCAAGCAATTTTTGGTTTCTAATCATGATGAATCTATGTACAAGTTTTTGCCCGGGAAGCGTGCTCCCTTCCCTGTCTCTGACAAAGAAACTTATCGAGCCATGAGAGGGATTATATATCCAAATTTTATATGGCGGTATTTCAACATCGCCCCGGTTGGTTATTGTAAAATCATAACCTTCATCAATGCCCCCAATAGTTCTATCAAGGAACTCGCCGCAAGAAATATCTAATTTGGGACGCCGTTCATACTGACGCCACAACCGGTCTGCGATAACGCTTAAAATAGCTCCAAGTATCAAACCTATGATAAATAATATCATACCACAACTATTTCTTTAATATTCTACTTCGTGTCTATTCGTGGTTAACTGTCTTCTATATATCTGGTCTTGCACGATGCCAGTCAGTTTGCTTTTCATACATCTGCGCTATTCGCAACAGCTTTTCCTCGCTGAACGCCGGCGACAGTATTTGCAGGCCGATTGGCAGTTGCTTGTCGTCGAAACCGCAGGGGATGCTTATGCCCGGTATGCCCGCTAAATTCGCCGCTATTGTGTAAATGTCCGACAGGTACATCTTCAGCGGGTCATCGACCTTTTCGCCTATTTTGAATGCGGTAGTGGGGGCGACGGGCATCATAATGCAGTCGCATTTTTCAAATGCCCGCACAAAATCGCCGCGTATCAGGTTCCGCACCTTCAGGGCCTTCAAATAGTAAGCGTCGTAGTAGCCGCTCGATAGTGCGTATGTACCTAACATTATCCGGCGTTTGACTTCTTTGCCGAAACCCTCGGCGCGTGATTTTGTATAAACTTCGATGTAGTCATTCGGGTTTTGTGTCCTGTGCCCGTAATGCACGCCGTCATATCTTGCCAGGTTGCTCGATGCCTCAGCGGTCGCGACCATATAGTAGGCTGCTATCGCGTAATCTAGGTGGGGCATATCAATTTCGACTATAGTGCCCCCAAGTTTTTTATAGGTTTGTATCGCCTCGTCGATTGCCTTTCGCACCTGCTCATCAGCCCCGGCATTAAAACTGGATGCTATGCCAATTTTTAATCCTTTCACCGGCTCATCCAATTTCGCGAGGTAATCAGTAACCGGCGAGGTTTTTTCATCGACGCTGGTGCTGTCAGCCGGGTCGTGGCCTGCGATAACATTCAACATCAAGGCGCAATCCTCAACTGTTTGCGTAATTGGCCCAATCTGGTCCAAACTCGAACCATAAGCAACAAGACCGTATCGCGATACACGTCCGTATGTTGGCTTCAATCCAACAACGCCGCATAAACTTGCGGGCTGCCTTATTGAGCCGCCCGTATCCGAACCGAGTGCGGCGTAACAAAGGCCCGCTGCTACCGCCGCTGTTGACCCGCCGGAGCTGCCTCCCGGAACACGTTTCGTATCCCACGGGTTTACAGTTTGCTTCAGCCCCGAATTTTCGGTACTCGAACCCATCGCGAATTCGTCGAGGTTTGTCTTGCCGATTATTACCGCGTCTGCTGCTAACAATTTTTCAACCACAGTCGCATTATATGGTGCGTGAAAATTGGCTAATATTTTCGATGCGCACGTCGTCGTCCCAAATGTCGTGCACATATTATCCTTTATCGCGACCGGCACGCCGGCTAATTGCCCGACTTTTTGCCACGCGGCGATACGCTTGTCAATCTCGGCTGCACGGGCAATCGCCTGCTCTTCGAAGGTGCTTATATACGCCCCGAGAATCGGCTCTATCTTTGCTATGCGAGCAAAGACCGCTTTTGTCGCCTCGACGCTGCTGGTCTGGCGGGCTGCAATCTTATCCCGTAATTGTTTGGCGCTTTGCCAATCCATTGCGAATCTGTTACTTTTTCCTGTCGCTTATCTTGTGTGACAAGAACCACTGATAAAGTTCCGGATTATTGTAAGTTTCGGTCCACGAGTCGTGGTCGGCCTCAGGATAAACCGTCAGCTTTGCGTCTCCGCCCGCCTTCTTGACAGCATCTACCATTTCCTGCGACCTTACCAGGGGCACAGTATTGTCCTTTGCGCCGTGAAATGCCCAGACGGGGACTTTTTTAAGCCGATACCCGAGATATCGTTCACTGCCGCCGCATATCGGCGCGATGGCCGCGAACCGATTCGGATATTCGATTGCCAGTGTCCACGTTCCGAATCCGCCCATACTCAGACCTGTCAGGTAAACCCTGTCGGTATCGACATGGTATTTTGCCTCAATTTCATCTAGCAAAGTTATCAGGAGGTCGGTTTTTTCCGGCCACCACATATCATTGGGGCACTGGGGAGAGACGATGATAAAATCAAAGCTTTTGCCCTGCGCAATCATCTTGGGAGGCCCGTGTTTTTTGACAACTTCCAGGTTGCTTCCTCTTTCTCCCGCGCCGTGTAAAAACATTATCAGAGGCCATTTTTTGTCGCCCTTATCGTAATTAGCGGGCAAATACAGCAAATAATTACAGTCCATTACTTGCACAAATTTTTTATTAAGTGTTTGCCTGCTCTGCCTGCCGGCCTTTTCGGATTTATCGCCCATTGTTGTTCCGCACCCAACACAAATCATTAACCACAAACACACCAAACCTTGCGCAAACCGTCCTGTACTCATAAGCTCTCCTGTAAATTAAATCATCAATCATAAATAATAAGTAATTATGGTTCTTCGAGAATTTTTGGCACTTTGAAAAATGCGCCATCCTGCTCCGGCGCGTTTGCCAGGGTTTTTTCTGTTCCCAGAGATTTTTTTACGATATCATCGCGGAAGACATTATTTACCGGCAGGCAGTGCGCCATCGGCTCAACGCCTTCGGTGTTCAGCGTATTCATTCTCTCAACGTAGTCGATGATGGCGTTCAGTTGCCCCGCGAACTCCTCTATCTCCGCGCCGCTGAGGTCCAGCCGGGCCAGTTTGGCGACCTTTTTCACCTGTGATTTGTCTATTTTTTTGTCCATACAGCCCAAACTAAATAAAAAGAGCGAGGCGCAGCCCGCCTCGCTCAGAAAGCTTCTTCGGCCAAACCACTCCCGTTAACTGGCCTTCTTCTCGGCGGGTTTGTAGTTGCGTTTCAGCCGTTTCTGAACAAGCCCCATCTTAATCGCCTTGGTCGATACCCTTATCCGAGTTACCTTGCCATCGACAATCGCGTGAACCTTCTGGATATTCGGCTTGAACTTTCTTCTGGTGATACCGGTAATCTTGCGACCGACGCCGCCTAAGTACTTGGCCTTACCACGACGGGCAATCTTGTTGCCGAACGATACTCTTTTGCCCGTATAATGACATTCTCTTGACATCTAAACATACTCCTTTGCGAAAAAACGCTGCTATTTATATCTATACGCTCATACTGCCTTTGAAACGAAGAATTATAGCAACTGCCGATGTGTTTGGCAATGATGATTTTCCTCAGTTTTCAGTTTTCTGTATTCTGTCCTCGTTAAGTGTCGTTTTTGTTGCAATATCCTGTTGCTGCGTGTAGAATACGCCTTTACGGTTCAGTTTGACCGTTATACGGGGTGTAGCTCAGCTTGGCTAGAGCGCTTGGTTTGGGACCAAGAGGCCGCTGGTTCGAATCCAGTCACCCCGATTTTTGTTTCCTCTTTGAGGCAATCTGAGAAGGGTTGCTTTTAAACCGGAAGTGTTAATATTATTATTGCCGCTTTTACCAGGTATAATTTTGTGCAAAAAAAAGGGCTGCGAAATTGTTCCCCGCAGCCCTTAATCAACAAGCCGTTTTTTGTTATTTACATCCGAGGGTTTGCATCAATTTCTGAATTGCATCCGCCATATTCACGGTTCCGGCGCCTTCCACGTGGTCGGACGATGTGTTTGTGCTGTTGAAGTATTTTTGAACTTTTGTCAGTTGTCTGCAGGCCAGCGTGGATTTTCCGCGGTTAATCGATGACTGAGCCGACTGAATCATATTTCTCAGGATGTTCAGGTGGTAATCGGGGCGTGAAGAATTTTTGCTCACCCATTGCAGTGAACCTTCTTTGACGTATTCGTCGAATAAGGCCAGGATGCCGGTTATCTGCGAAGAGGGCGTCAAAGATGACAATACGCCTTTGGCGCTTAGCGGAATTTGAACAACAGGGGTACTCGCGTCGGAACTGTTAATCTGAAGCACGGCTGAGTTGTTACCATAAGCCGTTGGGCTATAGGCCGTTTCCATATTTAAAGTTTCACCCGGCTGAATGGTTGTTGATAGCGGCGGCAGGGAGGCAAACGCAAAGTCCGTATTGATGCCGATGCCGGTGATTATAAGCGGGCCGGAGCCGGTATTTGAAATATGCACAGTAAGCCCAGTCGATTGTCCAAGCGTAATTTCTCCGAAATTAAAGCTTGTTGGGGATACCCCAATTTTACCTGGTGACAGAGGCGATAATATGCCTTTGGCGCTTAGCGGAATTTGAACTACAGGATTATTCGCGTCGGAACTGTTAATCTGGAGCACAGCCGAGTTGTTACCGTAAACCGTTGGGCTATAGGCCGTTTCCATATTTAAGGTTTCACCCGGCTGAATGGTTGTCGATGACAGCAGCAGCGATGTAAACGCAAAGTCCGTCTTAATTCCTGCGCCGGAGATTGTAAGCGGGGCGCATCCCGTATTTGAAATACCAACAGTAAGTACTTGTGATTTTCCAAGCTCGATTTCTCCGAAGTTTAAGCTCGGCGAGGATAAAACGATTTTGCCGCCACAGGGCTGGTTGGCGTTTCTCTTTGCGTAAAGTGTGTCTTTTACGAAACCTCCCATTTCGCCTTCTCCAATACGAAGAGGCCATGGGCCTGGCGGGTTCGACCAATTATTGGGGTCAGGGTTAAAGAACATAGGTGGACCCCAGTTATAGCTCGCCACCCAGGCGGAATTGCTGATTCCGAGTCCTTCGATAAAGTCCATCAATGGCTGTCCATATTGGGTAATTGTGCCGTTGAGCTGGTCGGTAGGATCAGGGTTATTACTTTGGCTGAATCCCCATTCCGTCATCATAACAGGATAGACGGCGGCACAGGATGTTATCTCATCCTGATAACTTCTCCCAAAATACTGATAACTGTTCGACCACCACCAGTTATAAAAATGGCCGGGATAAATGTGCGAGACATAGACGATGTTGTTTCCATCTATTGGATTATCGACGATTGGCTTGAGTATCTGGGCGTAGTTCGAGCCAGCCACAAGGATGAGATTTTTGGGAGCATAAGTCCGCACGATATTGACCCATGTCTGCATATCCTGCCTTACACTGAGCCAGTCATTGACGTCGGTGTTATTAAAAATCCAGTCGTTGTACAGGTCATTCATCGGCTCATTGAAAAGCTCGAAAAGGACGTGCGAATCATTTGCGAATTTGGGCGCTATATATTCCCAGAACTGACTTGTTGAATCGACGTGGTCGTATGTGTTGGCGACATAATGCCAGTCGATGATTACATAAACGTCCTTGGATTTACAGTAATCGACGACAGGCCTCAGAAGGTCGTAATAAAAAGAACAGTTCGTAGGGTCAAATGGTACCGGCCAGCCATATCCTACTGAATCGGGGGGGGTGATGTTAATCCTGAATACTTTTGGATACCAGCCGGGAGAGTTGCCCTGAGTGTCGGTTTTGTCTGTAAGCCGGTCAATCATCGCAATGGCCCCGCCATGCCAGTTATCGAGAAAGCCAAGGTCAATAAAATCGACGCCTCTCAGAATAACGACGTTGCCCATAGGGTCTTTGATTTGGTTTCCGTCCGTGTGTAGCCATGGAGTACCGGCATATACCGGTGCGGCTGAACAAACCAGCAGGATTGCCGACGCAGTAAGAGATATGATTGTATTTGTCTTCATTGCCCTTAACCTCCTAAAAAATGGCGTTTTGACATCACCTTTACGAATCACCGACAAAGCCGACAATTCACTCCTCTTTTGCTTTTCCGGATGATGTCCGGCCTTGTCGTTGTTCTTGGCTTATCCTCTAAAACGAACTAATTATAGCAAAGGTCTTGTTTCCTGTAAAGGTATTTTTGAGATGTTGAGGTATTGCCTCCGTGGGATAATTAGAGTAATTTGACCATCGGTTTGAAGGCGGCGACGGGGATAAGAGCCGGGTCTTGGCCTAAAAGGAGAAGAGAATATGACAGCCACAAAAGAGCAGGTCTTCGAGCAGGTGCGGGAGGTGCTGGTTGACGCCCTGGGAGTCGATGAAGAAGAGGTCAAAGGTTCGGCGACACTAATGGGCGACCTCGGGGCGGAAAGCATCGACTTTTTAGACATTGTCTTTCGACTGGAAAAGGCATTCGGCATAAAAGTCCCACGCGAAGAGCTTTTCCCCGTCGAAACGCTGATGAATAACCCAGGATTGGTCAGCAACGGCAAATTAACCGCTAAAGGACTTTCTGAATTGAAAAATAGAATGCCTCACACTGATTTATCGGCGTTCCAAAATAACCCTGATATCAATAAACTCGGCGATTTGTTCACTGTCAATTCAATAGTCAGCTACATTACAAACAAACTTAACGTTCATTGAAGGACCGCTTACTTGCTGACCGCTGTATCTTCGATTGGCGTTGGCGGGTGTTCCGCAATTTTATTCGGGTCCATTCTTGCCTGGAGTTCGCGGATTACCGTTCTGAGAGTTTCAACCTGTTTTTCCAGCTCATTGTTCTTTTTTAACTGCTCGGCCAGCAGCTTACGGAGCTTGTCGTTTTCCTGCTGAATGTCATCCGCATTGATTACCGCTGCGTTGCTGTCTTTAATCACCTGGTCTAACTGTATCTGCATATTGTCTCTTGCCTGATTTGCGGTAACAAGTTTTTCGTTAAGGTAGCTGATTTCGCTTTTCAACTGCACCGTCTCCGCCCTGAGCTTGACAGCTTCGGCTTTTGCACGGGCAATTTCTTCGACAAGGGCTTTTTGCTTCTTGTCATCTTTGCAGCCGGCAAGCGAGATTGTGAGAACCAGTATTATGAGCAACCTGATGAATAATCTGTTTTTTGCCATTTTTCACCTTGCATAAGCAAATGAAATGAAGATTCCTTTTGTTATTATATCGGCAATTTGAGATGGAGTGCCACAGTCGCAATGATTATTGCGGCCAGTCGATGCCTTCGATGCCGTCGATTGTCAGATTTGGATTAGGATTTCCATCGTTGGCGTTGCGGATTTTAGCGGCTTGCAGCAATTGCACCTGGCCATCGGCGAACAAAAAGTTCCGGCAGCCCAGTCCGTTCCACCAACCCTTGTCTTCACCTGAATTGAGTCGCTGATGGTTGCTGTTCCAGTCGCCGACGATAATTTTCCCTGCCGGCTTAGCAACCCTGTCAGCCTCCTGCGAAATTGAAGGTCTCGGATTCTTATAGTTGTCCATTGGGCTGTTCATATCGTTAATCTGCTGTGGGCTGTGATAAAAAGCCATTGAGTATGCGTAGCTTGTGGCCTCGTATGTGCTGGCAAGTGTCTGGTCGCCGGGACATCTGAGGACAGACGGGTTATTGATATCGATTTTTTCGCCGAAGTACGGCGTGATGAAACTTCGCCAGCCGCGCCCCATCCAAAGCCAGATATTAGGGGCATTCGGGTCCAGCGGGTCCTGGGCACAGGGGTATGTGTCCTTGTTTTCGCTGAGGTACAGGCGCATCGCCATGTCGATTTGATGCAGGTTGGAGCCGCAACTGACCCGCCTTGCCATTGTCCTGGCTTTTCCCAGCCCGGGCAGAAGTATAGCCGTCAGTGCGGCTATTATCGAAATGACGACGAGTAACTCGACGATGGTGAATCCGTTCTGAATTCTTCTTCGCATGTTACTCGACCGTAACGCTCTTTGCCAGGTTGCGTGGCTTATCGACATCGTGGCCGCGCAGGACTGCCGCGTGATATGCCAGCAACTGAAGCGGTATGACAGTGAGTATCGGCTGAAGCAATTCCGGCGCATCCGGCACCGTTATCAGGTAATCGGCATACTGTTTTATGTGGTCGTTGCCTTCGGTGGCGACGATAATGGTTTTGCCTTTTCTTGCCCGGACCTCGGAGATGTTGCCTATTATTTTCTCGTATTGAGGGCCGTTGGTGGCGATGAATACGGCGGGCATACCATCGACAATCAAGGCGATGGGGCCGTGTTTCATTTCCGCAGCGGGCAATCCCTCGGCGTGAATATAGCTTATCTCCTTGAGTTTCAATGCGCCTTCCAGCGCGACGGGATAATTGACGCCCCGGCCCAGGAACAGCCAGTTGTTCTGGTTGATGTTCGCCTCAGCAATTTTACGGATGTCCTCCGATTGTTCGAGGATGTGTGAGATTTTATCCGGTATTTTAGTCAGCTCTTTGATGTATCTTGTCGCTTCATCGCTGCTTATGTGTCTTCTTCTGCTAAGCTCAATAGCAAGCATCGTCAGCACGGCGACCTGGGCAGTGAATGCCTTGGTGCTCGCCACACCGATTTCCGGGCCTACGTGCAGATATACCCCTGCGTCGGTGGCGCGGGCTATCGATGAGCCGACGACGTTGACTATGCCCAGCACCGTTGCGCCGCGTTCTTTTGCCTGTTCCACGGCGGCAAGCGTATCTGCCGTCTCACCCGACTGACTTATCGCGATAACGGTTGTGCCGTCTTCCACGATTGGATTGCGATAGCGAAACTCGCTGGCGTATTCGGTCTCGGTGGTGATTCTCGCCAGTTGCTCGAAGAGAAATTCGCCGACAAGGCCAGCGTGAAACGCCGTCCCGCAGGCGGTGATAATAATCCGCTTTATGTGCGTCATCGCCCTTAGGTAATCATTGACGCCGCCTAAGTGGATTCTGTCTTTTTGCGGGTCAATCCTGCCGCCCATACAGGTGGCCAGCGCCGTGGGCTGCTCGAAGATTTCCTTGAGCATGTGATGTTTGAATTTGCCAAGCTCGATTTGTTCGAGCGAGAATTCGATGTTCTCAAGCGATTTGGTTACCGCGATGTTATCAATGGTCTTGGTATGGAATCCGTCCGCGGTAACGATTACCATTTCGTTGTCCGAAAGGTAAATTGCCCTTGCTGTGTGCTCAATAATCGCTGCCGCGTCCGATGCGAGGATGTATTCGCCTTCACTTACCCCCAGAATCAGCGGGCTTCCCTTTTTGGCTCCGATGAACATATCAGGGCAGTCCGCGCACAGTATTCCAAGCCCGTAAGTGCCGTGCACTTCCTGCAATGCCCGCTGGACTGCCCACTCGAACTTGTTCTGGCCTTGTGGTTTCTTCAGGGTAAGAGAAGGCATAAAACTGCTGACGGTATCCTGTATTGCATCAAGAAGTTTTGGCAGCGGTGCTGCTTTATCGCCTGTGTCGCACTTTTCGTAAAAATAGCCGATAAGGTTCGCTACCACCTCGGTATCGGTATCGCTGACAAAGGTAACGCCCTCACTTTGGAGCCAGGTCTTCAGTGTCGTGTAGTTTTCGATGATTCCATTGTGAACTACGGCTATTTTGCCGGTGTAATCTTTATGAGGATGGGCGTTTATCTGATTTGGAACGCCGTGGGTTGCCCAGCGGGTATGCCCAAGGCCCAGCGTCTCGTTTGGCTGTGGCTTATCGAGAATCGCCTCAAGAGCAGCTATCCTGCCGCTTGTCTTTTGTATCCTGATAACGCCGTTGCTCAACAGGGCCACGCCTGCCGAGTCGTAACCGCGGTATTCGAGGCGTTTCAGTCCCTCGATAATGATTGGCTGAGCTGCCCTTTGACCCAAATATGCCACTATGCCGCACATTTCTTTTCCCTCGATTATACCAACTGTCTTTCCGGACAACGGGTTACCTTTTCACTGAACTGAAACCGCAGGCGAAGCACGTTACACCGGTATCAGTTTTACTGAACTCTATTGTAAGGCGATTGTATTCGACTGGCAATTTAAATTTGCTAAACTATAATACTCGATTTACCGGTTAATGTTCGATTGAACCTAGGGTTTGATTTTATATGCTTGTAGTTATCGATTATAACGTTGGGAACGTAAAAAGTGTCTGCAACGCCTTTGACCACCTGGGTTGCCCGGTCGAGCTGAGTTGCGACCGCAGGAAGATTGAGTCTGCCTCCGCGCTGGTCCTGCCTGGTGTTGCTGCCTTCGGATTTGCGGTAAACGCCCTCGGCTCGCTCGGCTCGGTAATCAAAGACCTTGTCCTGGCGGGTAAACCCCTGCTCGGTATCTGCGTGGGCTTCCAGATGCTTTTTGACAAAAGCTGTGAATTCGGCACACACAATGGGCTGGGCCTTGTATCGGGCGACGTTGTTCCCATACCGCCGGGCCGGGTTATACCGCACATGGGCTGGAACAAGGTTGTATTGCCAAATGATATGGCGTTATTTGACGGCTTGGGAAGTGAAAAGCACTTCTATTTCGCGCACTCATTCTGCGCCAATGTTACAGATAAAACCGCCAAAGTTGCCTATACCGACTATGGTTTCAAGCTGCCCGCGTCTATCCAAAAAGGTAATATTTACGGCACGCAGTTTCACCCCGAAAAAAGCGGCCAGCAGGGTTTACAGGTGCTTAGCAACTTCGCCCGGATTGCCAATGGGAGGGGTAACTGATGCTGACCAGAAGAATAATACCTTGTCTTGATGTTAAAGATGGCCGGGTGGTAAAGGGCGTGCATTTTTTGAATCTTCGGGATGCCGGCGACCCGGTCGAGCTTGGCTCGCGTTATAGTGAGGATGGAGCCGACGAGCTTGTCTTTCTCGATATCACCGCGACGATTCGCTCACGAAAAACAATCGTTGACCTCGTTCGCAAAGTTGCCGAAAACGTCTTTATCCCGTTTACGGTAGGGGGGGGCATAAGCACCGTCGAGCAGATGGATGAACTCCTGCGAAGCGGCGCGGAGAAATGCTCCGTGAATACCGCGGCTGTAAAAAATCCGGATATTCTCACCCAGGCCGCCCAGCGATTCGGCAATCAGTGTGTTGTTCTTGCCATTGACGCCCGCAGGTCGAAAACCAAAGTGGGACACTGGCAGGTTACAGTCAAGGCGGGCACCGAGGCGACCGATATCGACGCAGTCGAATGGGCAGTCGAGGGCGCAAAACGCGGCGCGGGCGAGATTCTTCTTACAAGTATGGATGCTGACGGCACACAGAAGGGCTATGATATTGAATTGACCCGCGCGGTTGCCGATGCGGTCAATATCCCCGTAATCGCCTCCGGCGGCGCGGGCACTCTCGAACATCTTTACGACGCCGTTGTCAAAGGCCACGCCGAAGCCGTCCTTATGGCCTCAATCACTCATTTCGAAAGCTACACAATTACCCAGATGAAAGAATACCTCCGCGACCGCGGAATTGCCGTCAATCTCTGAAAATATCAAGCCCGACTAAGGCAGCTTAACCACATCGCTTTCGCTGAAACTTGCGAAAGCAATTCCAAAAACCTTGTCGCCGGCACTGGCTGCAAAATTGGTTTTCTTAATCGTCAGCGTAAACGTGCATTTGTTGAAATCAAAAGTCGCAGCGGCAATCTCGCCACCGGATAACGCAACCTTCGAGCACGTGAATTTGCCCTTGGTATTTTTGAATTTGCCTATCGGAACTGTAAAGGTCTGCGTGCCGATGTTAACAGTAAAAGAATTGGTAGCCATATCTATTGTGTCTTTCACCGAGAATCCGCCGCTGATAGCAACCTGGGTGATGTTACCGGTTTTCTTATTACGTGTGAATTTAGACTTATCGACCCGCAGAGAGTTTTCTACTCCCATTATCAGGTTTATGGGTATGGGTTTTCCGCTGTTGACTATATCTTCGCCCACGTTGGTTGTGCCTATGAAATCGCCAATCTTTATCTCGATATTAAGTGGGCAGGAAAGCCCGGTAAGATCAACATTACTGGCCGAGAAGGAAAACGTCTTTTTTGAGGTATCTAAAGTAAAAGATGTCTTTGAAGGTTTATTGGTTATTGTGCTGCTGAATTTTCCCTTCTTGAAGGTCGTGACGTTGACGGGGAAGGTTTGAACGCAGGGATTGACTATATTGTCTGAGTTAATAGTGACCTCAATGGAACTGGCGGCCAAAATCTCATCCGCAGTGGCGTCCATCGTTCCTGAAAACGAAATTGCATCGCTGCTATCCTTGCTGCCTGCGGTTACAGTGCACTTGGTAACCTGAAGCAAGCCGGTCGGTGCCGTGGGAAGCGTAACCGTTACCCTTCCATTCGGGCCGAAGTCGCTTGGTACGCCGCCAGTCTCCGAGTTTTGCTCATCATTCGAGTTTCCAGCATTGTCATATACATCAATACCGTACCACCATATACCCGGTACTGGTAGTGGGGGTATGTCGCAAAATGAACCCTGAACTGGTCCGTCACCGGATAGAGTGGTAGGAGAACCGACCTGCTGCCATGTACCCGGTGCTCCCCCAACATCGGGCGCCCGCAAAAGCTCAACGCGGTTCAACCCGGAACCTCCTGTGTCGGACACGGTATAAGAAATCGTGAATGCATTCCAAACCGGCGTCCCAACGACAACAGATAAAGGCGTGACCATGAATGCTCTGACCGTTGGTACAGACCACTGTCCCAAATCGTTGCCATATCCATCGTCGATGTCATACTTACCATCATATTTAATTACTTCACCCGCATGTTGGAAAAGGCTGATGCGAGAATCTTTATTGTCACCTGACCATGCTTTAGTTTGCCAACCCTTCGTCGCTTTACCCGCGTCCAGAACATTCTTTAGAGGCCAATAGCCACCGTAGAATCCAATCCGGTTAACACCGCCCAATACAGACGCGGCTCCTTCTAGATATGCGTTTATCGCTGTTTGGTCGCTTGGCTGTGCGTCAAAGTCGCAGGCGAAATAGCAGAAGAAATTTTGAGGTGCGCCAGCCGCCGTTGCATCGGTGACAGCCGTATGCGCGTCCGCGACGCCGTTGACATATCCACCTTGCATTCGACTCGTGTCAGGGGAACTAATGGACTCGTGCTCGAACACGATTATGACATTAACATCTGCGAGTTGTAACGCCTGAGCCTCACTGAAGGTAATGTCGTGGGGTGCGCCAGAGCCGCCAACATAGCGGACGGCGAAGCTATACCCTGCCGCCTTCAACGAGCTTGGGTTGGGATGACTGTCCGAGTAGTCTACGCCTTGGTGGCTCGGCGTCGGTGCAATCAAGCCGTAGTTTGCGGCAACCTGCATTACAGCCGTTGTCCAAGCAAAGTCGTTTGTGGTGCCGCTTCCTTGCTGAGGGATGCCGCCATCGTTATCCGCATCTTCACTTAAAAGTATGTCAATAAGATTCTGATATTTTGCGAAAGAGCCGCTGACAAGGTACTCGCTGACGGCATAATATCCCCATGCGTACCACCCATTGTGTCCGTTTTGGTAAGCATCAGTCGCGTCGGCTTTGTCGGGCATGTATTTATCTGCAGTTGCTGCCCATGCGGCTGCTCCACTTGAATTTGCTGGATCTTTATAATACGAATTCAAAACTCCCCAGACTGCGACTCCGGCAGAGAGCGCCCAACCACCATTTGAAGCAAAGTTTGAAGTATTGCTATTAAGCCATGTTCTAACATTATTTCCTAGGGTAACGGCTCTGGCGCAGTATGTGGCGTTGTTTACATTTACGCCATATTGATACAGGGAACCAACAGCACGTCCAAGGGCCAAAGCATCGTTAGTGGTACTTGTGCCGGGAGTATTATCAACGAGAGTCTGAGCGCAAGTCTGGCCGTAAGAAGTATGATCTACGTATTCCGGCCTGCCGCCATAAATCTGACGATATTTCATCTCCGCCTGCATACCCCAACCCACATTATACGTGGTGTAATAATTGGTGGGAGTGTCGCCTTCCAGCCATGCCGGATTGGCATTACAGTAGGTCCAGGCATTATTAATATTCGTTAAGTATGTTGTGTAATCCCCTGTAAGTTCAGCGTAGCGACACCATACCCATATTGCTTCTTGTGTATTGTCGGTTTCGACGGCAGTATTATTTTCCGCCTCCTGTATGCCGCCGAAATCTGAGCCGCTGGTCTTTTGCTGAGTGGCAAGCCAACTTGCCGTTTGGAGAAATTTAGCCCTATAGTCATAGGGCTGGACTTGCACCTGGCGCGTGACCGATGAGCTGTCGGTGTACCCGCTCTTGCTGGCAGTGAAGGAAATGTTGTAAAGCCCACTAGCCGTCCCGCTCGGAACCGTCGTCGTGTACGTCGCTTGCCCGCTGCTGTTGGTGGTGGGCAGCGGAGAAGGACAGGTTCCCTGCACATCGTCACTGATGTTTACGGTTGCCCCAATGACCGGATTCCCGCTACCATCCTGAACCGTGACCGTGTACGTCACAGACTGGCCAGCGTTCAACACCTGCAACGCCGAAGGGGTCACACTGCTGACGTTCAGCACCGGGGTGACCACCGCACCGGGCTGGTACTCGCACGCGCCGATATCCACGGTGCCATTCACTTTGCGCGGCAGCCCGCGCTGGTCGGTGGTTACGCCCGATGGAATCAGTGCATTGCTGCCAGCGTCGATGGCCGGGCTGCCGTACAGCGGCGGCATTGTCTGCGTCGGTCCACCGTAGTTAGCCAGTGCCGCCAAGTTGGTGTTCAACGGGCTGGCCTTGGTGCCGGTGCGGTCGGTGCCGTTCCAACCGCTACCGTTGTCAGTTTTACCGATGAGGTTGTAGCCGAGGGAATTGAAGTTGCCGTACACGTCGGGACCGATATTATCTGTGGTATTGCCGGCGATGATGCTGTTTGCGATGGTGAAATTTCCCGCTGGGGCAACATTGGCGATGCCACCGCCGCCGGAGCCACTGCCCAACCCACCCGGGACCTTATTGCCCGAGACGGTGACGTTAGTCAACGTTATAGTTCCACCGGTATCGTTGTAGATGCCGCCGCCGCCGCAGATGGAGGTGCCGCTGTCGCCCGGAGCGGTGTTGCCCGAAATCGTAACGTTGATCAGCGTCGCTGTACCTCCCGAGTTGTAGACGCCGCCGCCGTAGCCGTAGTCTGCCGAAATCTTGTTTCCCGCGACGGTTGAGTCGGTCAGATTCAGTGTTCCCTCGTTCCGGATACCCCCACCTACTGTACCCATAGTTGTGTTGTTCAAGACGGTCACGTCGGTCAGAGTAAGAGATGCCCCATTAAGATTTTTGATTCCACCCACTGCATAATACGTATCACTCTCGTTGTCTGAATTGTCTGAAACTGTGCAGTTGTTCAGCACCATAGTTGAAACATTGTAGATACCACCGTAACTGTTGCTCACAACATTGACCTCGTGCATGGCGATTTGTCCATAGTCTTCGTTGAATATCCCGGAACCCGAGCATCCCGATATCGTGACATTGGTCAGCACAGCGGTACCTCCGTAGTTGAATATACCGTTGCGGGCAGCAAAAGAAATTCTGACATTGACCAATGTCGCAGCTCCGGAATTGATGATGCCGTCGTAGTCATAATCATATGGACCTGATATGATGATGTTCGACAACGTCATCGTTCCACTATTCATGATGCTGGCGCCGTCGATGTAACCTGGTCCGGTGTTTGTAAACACGAGCCCAACAAGAGTCGCCGTGACTCCTGAGTCAATGATGATAGCCGCAGCGGGGACCGTCCAAGTATCGGTAGGGGCGGCCGCGATGGTCAAACCGGCGGCGGGGGCAGTGATCGTCGTGGAATAATCGGTGTTGGTCAGTTCCAAGTTGCCAGCGAGACCAATGGTCATACGCGAGGCGAACGCAGTGGGATCGAACGTAATCGTTGTCGGGCTTGTACTGGAATTGGCTGTGGCGATGGCGTTTCGCAGGCTGATCAAGCCGCTGCCCGGCGGGTACGACACGTCAGTCGTCGTGTTGACGACGATGCTGTTGGCCTGTGCAATTGAACAAATAGCCGCAACAGCCAGAATTCTAAAAACCAACCGTTTCATTGGGCGCGTCCTCCTAATACAATAATCCTCTTTTTTCACAATTTATCACCCTGCATTTCCCTGCTCTTCAGTATGGTTTGATTATATCAAAGATTCTCTGCCTGAAACACTAAATTTATAAAAATCTTGGGATAAAAAAGTGCCCCCTCGCGGCTGGTAAGCATCGTATTCCCCTGATTAATTGAAAATCTTTGCTCTTTGCAGGGCGTTTGTTATAATCACGCGGAAAAGTTGTACTTGTTAACCTAACCACGAAGGCACGAAGTTTTTTATTTTTCTTTGTGTCTTGGTGTCTTTGTGGTAGGGAGCGAAAGGAATACCGTGAGATTTCAGATTTTTAACAATGGCAAAAAGGTAAAGGATTTCGCCCTTCACGGGGCGTATATGTTCGGCTCCGACGGTATGGCGATTCGTAAGGCGCAGATCAGCTTTGTAGATGGCATTCTGGAGTGCTACAAGCCAAGCGAGGAAACCGCCGGCGTGGCGTTGCTGTGGTCCGTTGATGGGTTCGGCAGGGTGCTGCTTTCTACGACCTGTCTGCCAGAAAGGCCTGAGCCGTATAATCTTAATCTGGAACTGACCCGCGGCCGGCTGATGCAAATCATCAACAAACGCGAGGACTGGTCGATTTTCGAGGATGCCGAAGATACCGCCGTGCTGTATAGGGATATCCAGGATTTATTCATCAATGCTATCCAGGAAATTGCTGACGGACCAGCCGCCTCACAGCTTGCCGACCAGGCGCTGCAAAAAGCGATGACTTTTTCAGAATCGCTGGCGGCCAAACATGCCAAGGTGCTTTTCACGACAAGAGGTAAAAATCACGGATTTGGCCGCGGCTGTCTCGGCTGCTGGGTTGACCCGAAACAGGTTACTAACCCGGCTTATCTCGAGCAATTGGCCGGCGTATTCGGCTTGGCGATGGTGCCTTTCAACTGGGGACAGATTGAGCTGGAAAGAGGCAAATATGACTTTTCAAAACTCGACGCCTGCATAACTATGCTCAGCAAAAGAAAGCTCGCCATTGGCGCGGGGCCTTTGCTTTGCTTTACCAAAGAACATCTGCCGAAGTGGCTGCTCGAAAGCCACCCCGATTTTGAGAAGATTCGCGAGTGCGCATACGAGTTTGTTTCAGCGGCGGCTGCCCGGTATGGCGGTATGGTCAGGACATGGTGTGTCGTCAGCGGGCTTAACGCCTTTAATCATTTCGGATTTGGTTTCGAGCAGGTGCTGGAGATAACCCGTGCGGCCAACAGGGCGGTCAAGACCGCCTCCGAACGCGCGATGAGGATAATAGAAGTCAGCAATCCATGGGGCGAGTATTACGGGCAGACAACCGATACAATTCCACCGCTGGTCTATATGGATATGGTCATCCAGAGCGGCATAAATTTCGACGCCTTCGGGCTTACTATGCGGTTCGGCGCCGGCGAATCGGGTATGCACGTCCGCGATATGATGCAGATTTCGGCGATTCTGGACTCCTTCGCTCCTATATCAAGGCCGTTGTGTATTACACGGGTCGAGGTTCCCGGTCGAGATGTCGCCGGTTCTTCCGCCGACGTCGCCGGCTGCTGGCATGGCCCATGGGACAAGGTTAAACAGGCGGAATGGCTCGACCAGTTTTACAGGATAGCGCTCAGTAAGGCGTGCATTGACGGGGTTATGTATTCTAATTTTACCGACGTTGCGGACAGCGCCATTCCCGAAAGCGGGCTTATGACGGCAGGACTTGAGCCCAAAGAGTCGTATTTGGCATTGAAGAGGTTTCGCGACCGTATCTTTGGCCGGTAACGGATTAGCGGTATGAACAGGATTCAGTTGTTTGCGTTTGTTATTGCCTCTTGCATGGCTGTTGTTTTTGGCCTGTGTTTTACGATTGGCAGCATCAACGCGAAAAGCGGGGCGGCGCCTGTCGAATTGGAAAGCAGGATAAACCCTAATGATGCCCCGGCGGCGGGCTTGATGATGCTGCCGGGCGTGGGGGCGGCAAGGGCACAGGCGATAATAAGTTATCGTGAACAGTTTCGGCAAAGCGGCCGGGGCGATTTGGCGTTTCAGAGTTGCAATGACCTCGATAATGTCAAAGGCATCGGGCCTGTCACGGTGAGCAATATGTGCGAACACCTGAAGTTTAAATGACGGCACAACACAACATGGAGCAGAAATAATACTATGGATGAATGGACAATAGATAAGCCGCTGGGGCAATGCTGTGCCACGGGCAGACAAATCCAGCCGGGCGAAGAATATTACGCGACCTTAGTGCAGACCGAACAGGGTTTTGCAAGGCGTGATTTCTGCGCCGAGGCCTGGACGCAGCAAAAACCGGAGGTTTTTTGTTACTGGAAGACCAAATTGCCGACGCCCGAACAGAAAAAGCAGTTGTTTGTCGATGATGATATGCTTATGGCGTTCTTTGAACGGCTGGCGACGGAAACCGAACAGGAAAAAGTTAATTTTCGCTTCGTCCTGACGCTTGTCATGATGCGAAGACGTCGGCTCAAATATGACTCGTCGCGGACGCAGGACGGCAGGGAAATATGGCGATTGAGAATCACCGGCACACAGGATTTTGCCGAAGTGGTCAATCCCAATCTGGGCGAAGAGCAGGTTGCCCAGTTGACTTCTCAAATGGGGCAGATTCTGCAGGGAGAGCTGTAATTGTTAAATCGGTTTGCATTTTTAATGTTGGTGTTATTTTTCGCGGGCTGTGCTGTCCAGCCGATGCGGCATTGCCCGGGCAAAGCGACCGCTGACGAAGCGATTGCGGTATTGAAAGCACACCGTGAAAAAGCAGCCCCCGTTCGCGCGACGGGCCAGTGCCTTTTGCAGTATCACGCCGAAGGTAAAATTCGGAAAGAAAATTTTCCCGTCAAGCTCTGGGTGAATCCTCCTGATGAAATTTACCTGCAGGGCGATATCGCTTTCGACGCGACCGGGCTGGTGTTCGGCTCAAACGCCGATGAATTCTGGTTCTGGCTCAAACCAAAAGAAATCAGCTCATACTGGTCGGGCAAATGGCCGCAGGCGGGAAGCTGGAATGGCCTCGTCGCCAGCCCGATGATAGTTCTTGAGGCCTTCGGCGCCGTCGATATACGTAATGGCGACTGGACATTAAGCCGTGATGGCAATCTTGACCTGCTCACTTTGCGTAACGACAGCGGTGTTATAATTCAGAGGATATATATTGAGCCCTGCGATTATGTGGTAACAAAGATTGAGCATTTTGACGAATCGGGCGCTATTTACCTGAAAGCGGAATTTGCCGATTATGAGAAAACAGCCGAAGGATTTTTAACCCCTTTGCGGGTGGAAATAGTTGCCGTTTCCGAAGAAGGCGGCGAGGACTCCGCTGATATTTCGCTCTCATCCGTCAAACCGGCCCAGTTAAGCTCCCAGCAGAGGCAGCGGTTGTTTGTCAGACCTTTGCCGCGTGGCTTTGACCATATTTACCGGGTAATCGACGGCAAGACAATCGAACAGAAACAGTAATAATCCGTATATAAACGCAATGATAGGTTAGAAGGGGAAATTTTTGTGGGTAAACCGAATTTAAAAGACAGGTTACGTAAGGGGCTGTTTCTGCTCGACGGTGCGATGGGGACACAGTTGATTGGCCTGGGTATTGAGCCGGGCAAGTGCAGTGAATTGCTTAATTTCGAATCGCCGGGCTTAGTCCTGCGGATTCATAATAGCTATTTGAACGCGGGCAGCGACGCAATCCTTACCAATACTTTTGGTGGCAATGGATTTACCCTTGCCCGGCATAGGCTGGAAGAACGCGTCGCCGACATCAACTCAACTGGCGCTCAGCTTGCTCGTAGAGCCGCGGGAAAAAATAAATACGTCCTCGGCGATATAGGTCCAAGCGGCGACTTCCTCGAACCGCTCGGCAGCTTGAAACCAGACCAGCTCAGGGGAATATTCGCCGACCAGGTAAAAGCGCTTATAGCAGGGGGGGTCGATGGTTTTATCATCGAAACAATGGGCGCTGTCGATGAAGCGGTCGTTGCTGTCGAAGCGGTCAAATACTCGGGCTCCGCTTTACCTGTTCTTGCGTCGATGTCTTTCGATAAACGCGGAGACGATTTCAGAACTATGATGGGCGTCGATGTGAAAACCGCCGTCTCATCCCTTGTCGCCGCCGGTGCCGACGCCGTGGGCTTCAACTGCGGTACCACCACCCTCGATGAATATGTTGAGCTTGCCAAAAGATACGTCGCTGCCGCCAAAGCTGTCAATCCAAAGGTCCTTGTTTTTGCCGAACCAAACGCGGGCAAACCCGAACTTCTCGACGGCAAAGCCGTCTATAAAGTAACGCCCGATGAGTTTGCCGATGCCGCGCAGAAAATCTACGCCGCTGGCATAACCATAATCGGCGGCTGCTGCGGCACTTCCCCTGCCCACATCGAAGCCGTCAGCAAAAAACTGCGGAGTTGATTTTATTTCAACATCTTGCTGATGTTGTTTATTGTGCGTGCCGTCGCGCCCTGGTTTTTTCTGATTAGCTGTTGGCCGTTTTGAGCGGTTCGTCGGGCATAATCGGCATCGGTCAGGCATTTCGTCATCGCACTTAATAATTCATTCGCGTCTTTGACTAAGATTGCGCCATCGGCTTTCAGCAAATCAGCGACTGCCTGTTTGAAATTAAACGCATGCGGGCCAAAAATCGTGCATTTGCCCAGTGCAGCCGCCTCCATCATATCCGACCCGCCCATCGGCACTAATGACCTGCCCACGAAAATCACAGTTGCAAGCGAATAAAACTTCCGCAAATCACCCATCGTGTCGCCGAGAACTACATTTCTGATTGCCGATTGCCGATTGCTGATTGTCGATTGAATTGTTGCCGCTTTCAATTCGCTGTAACGAGTCAGTTCAAAGCCTGCTTGTTTAATTAAATTTGCTATTTCATCAAATCTCTCCGGTTTTCGGGGCACAATCGCAAGTAGTAAATCCGCGAATCGTTTTTGCTCAATCAGTCGTTTATAAACGTCCAGAATAATCTGCTCTTCGTCGTTGCCTGTCGCGCCGGCAACCCAAAGCCGGTCGTTTTTAAGGCCCAGTTGAGCCGCCAATACATCAGCCCCATCGACCTTGTCTGTTACCTGCGCGGTATCGTATTTTATCGAACCAGTAACGATGACCTTTTCCGCGGGCATACCGAGCTGCCTGAATCTATCGGCGTATTCTTCGCTCTGCGCAAGCGCAAGCGTGAGATTGCCGAATAGCTTTTTCGTTACCGCCTTTATCAGGTTGTATCTTCTGAAACTTCGTTCGCTCAATCTGCCGTTGACGACAATTACGGGGATACCTGATTGCTTCGCAATTCGTACAAGATTTGGCCAAACCTCAAGCTCAATCAGCAGGCACATCGCGGGCCTTATATTCGCGAACGCCCGTTTCATCGTCAGCGAAAAATCCATCGGGAAGTAAAATACGCTCAGGCGGCTGCCGAATAGCGCATTTGCGCGGGCAAACCCTGTGTCGGTTGTGGTGCTGATTGCGATTTCGTAATCGGGGAATTTGGCTTCGAGCTCACGGATAAGAGTTGTTGTCGCATTGACCTCGCCCACGCTTACCGCGTGAATCCAGATGCATTTTTTGTCGGGTCGTTTGCGGCTTATTTTGCCGAGGCGATTTGCCCACCCGGCACGGTATCGCCCGTACCGCAGCATCCGGTAAATCGCCATCGGACTTACCGCCAAAAGCGCAATCAAATATGCAATGTCAATAAGCACTGTCATAATATGGGGATACTGTAACCAGTAAAGTCCGGCTTGTCAAAGTCAGGGATTATGAAAGTTTGGTTGTGGAATGTCTTATTGCCGCCAGTTTTTCGCCATGATTGCGAAATCCCGGAAATCGATTATGGCATCGGGTATCAAATCAGCCTGTGAATTCCAGTTTGGTGAGAGGGGGTTAGCCAGCCAGGCCTCGGCTAAGGCAGACAAATCAAGGATATTGACCTTCCCGTCGCCTCCGGCCGG
The DNA here is from genome assembly GCA_049516395.1 of Sedimentisphaerales bacterium. Taxonomy (GTDB): domain Bacteria; phylum Planctomycetota; class Phycisphaerae; order Sedimentisphaerales; family Anaerobacaceae; genus Fen-1362. Next base: position 272,150 of record JBEKTD010000004.1, read on the forward strand.
GGCTATATCGCCCACAACTCCGGCAGGTAAAAATGCGAACTTCAGATATGGCGCATCTTGGCCGTATAGTCCGCCGCCGTGGATATAATAGTCGGTATCGATGAAGAGGTTGGTTCCGAGAATTCCGTCAAGTATGCCGCCTTCGGGCGAAGCCACGTCGAGAACAATTACGGGAACATGTGTAAAGCTAAGCCACAATGGTGAAGCGCTTATTTCGAGTGAGTCTACGTAATAACCGTCTACGATTGTGCTCTGGCCTGTCGCATCGACAACTTCAACCATAAAATTCGGCTCGGTCTGAAACAGTTCAATCTCTGCCGCCTGAGATTCTCCCAGGACGGTTATTTGTGCCCCTGTGTCTAGCATAAAATGTTTTTGCTGCGATGTTCGACCGCCATGGGCCAGATCGGTTCGTGTTGCGAAAAATAAACTTTGCGGGATGTCGAACAGGGAGCCAAAAACTACCGATGGGGTTGATGGTTCCCCGTCGCCTTCGGGGCAGGTTTCACCTAAATCCTCCATACAGGGCATAAACTCCACATCATACGCACTGGATGGGCGAAGTTCGAGATAGATTTTATTGGCATAAGACGGAATTCTTGTGTCGTTATATTGATATAGATGTATATCGGGGCCGGTTATATTGTTGCCATCGATATTTCGGGTAATAGGCTTACTGTTTTTTATAACAGTCGTGAAGAAAAAGGCCATCGGCGAGCCGACAACAGTCGGCAGATTGGGCGATTCGATTATGTCGCCGACAATGGTTGCCACGTTGCTTTGGCCCTTCATATTTGAATCGTTAGCCCAAAGCGTATTGGGGTCGATTGCTGAAAGCCCATCGGTGAAATACCCCAGAGGCTGGCTGACCAGGGCGTCAATCTGGCTGGTCGCACCTATAATCGTTATCGGAATTGAAGTTACGAGGTTTGCGCTGTAAATACCCAAAGTATCGGCGTCGACAGCGTTGATGATGTGGGCGCTGGACCCCGTGTCGAATATGCCTATGGCATAATCGGTTTGCGGAGACCCCGTGAGGTAATTGCCCGTAACAGAATATTCTGTATAAGCTTCTCCATCGTATAATTCGCCGGAAGCAGCATCTGTTGCCGTAACGGTCACATAAGGCACAAAGCCGTCGATGGGCGGCGAGTTGATAACGTTGGTAAATACGGCGGTTTCAGCGGTTTGGGCCGTTGCTGTAAAAGTTTGGCCTGCCTGCGACAAACTGATTCTTTGCTGTAATTGCACCGCATTTCTTACGGCCCGGGTTTCAAGCAGGGGAAGGTTCTGGTCTGACGGATAATATATCGCTTTTATTTGCCGGTCTTTGGAAACTCGCCAGTTGACTTCTTTACGCTCCCACCCGGAACTCTCGGCAAAGATCATCGTCTGCGCAATTACGACTGTCAGCAATGCGACAAACAAGTGTGGCCAACTATATCCGTTTTTGTTTTTCATCATACGTATATTTGTTCTATACAAACAATTATATCATATCGTTGCCTCTTTTTTCACAAAAATTGCATCAACGGCCAAATTATTGACTTTCAGGCGGTTTTGCCGTATTACAATAGCGTCATTCGGTCCCCGTGGCGCAACTGGATAGCGCGTTGGCCTCCGGAGCCAAAGGTTGTGAGTTCGAATCTCACCGGGGATATTCAATTTTTTATTTATTATTTGCTATTTTTGATTTGCTCACTGACTGCTATGAAAAAAATAACGCTCAATAACGCCAAAGCGAAAAATGTCTGGGAGTTTTTCAGGCAAGTCAATCGTATCCCCCGCGGGTCCAAAAATGAAAAGCAGATTATGGATTGGCTCAAAGGGCTTGCCAAAAGCCGCAATCTTGCCTTTAGAAGCGATGACGTCGATAACGTAATTATCGAGCTGCCCGCAACAAAAGGTTATGAAAATGCTGCGGTAATTACCCTTCAAAGCCACGTCGATATGGTATGCGAAAAGACGCCAGAATTTAAACACGACTTTACCAAAGACCCCATCGAATTAGTCGAACGTGATGGCTGGATTACAGCCAATGGTACGACCCTCGGCGCGGACAATGGTGTAGGAGTCGCGTTAGCGTTGGCAATGATTGACGAAAAGATATCGCATCCAAAACTCGAATTGCTTTTTACGGTCGATGAGGAAACGGGTCTCACCGGCGCGAATGGTTTGAAACCCGGCTTCATTACGGGCAAATACCTCATCAATCTTGATGGCGAAGACAAATCCTTCATCGTCGGCTGCGCGGGCGGCGAGCAGACCGAAATACGATTGCCCCTTGAGTTTTCACCCGTGCCGGAATCGCTCGCCTGCTTCGACCTGAAAATATCCGGCCTTCACGGCGGCCACTCAGGTATCGATATCGACAAACAATACGCAAACGCAATCCAGCTATTAGGCAAAACCATGAAAGGTTTGCAGGATTTTGATTTATGCGTTTGTGATATCGAGGGAGGCACAGTCCATAACGCTATCCCTCGCGACGCAAAAGCGATTATTTGTTTTGATGCCACAAAACTCAATGCGGCTAAAAAGACACTTGTTGAAATAGAGTCGTCTTTCAAAAAGGAATTCGCAAAAACCGAACCCAATCTAAAACTTGAACTAAACGAAATTGCCTCGCAACAATCCGCAATCCGCAATCTGCAATCTGAAATTGTGAATCTCCTCTCGTCTTTGCCCACTGGCGTATATCGAATGTCGCCTCAGTTTGAGGGTATTGTTGAGACCTCAAGCAACCTCGCCAAAGTCGAGCTTATCCGTGATGAGAATCAATTGCGAATTTTAACCTCTCAGAGAAGTTTGGAGAAACAAATGCTTGGTGAAATAACCGCCAAGATTACAACCATGGCAAAGTCAGCAGGTGCGAAAGTTGAAACTGTTGGCGGCTATCCTTCCTGGAAGCCCGATGTTAATTCATCGCTGCTTAAACGCGCAAAAGAAATTTACAGGAAGCTCAATAATAAAGAGCCGGAGGTTAAGGTTGTTCACGCGGGCCTTGAGCCGGCTGTTATTGGCGAAAAGATGCCGGGTATTGAGATGATTTCCGTTGGCCCCACGATTAAGAACCCCCATTCGCCCCAGGAACGCGTCGATATCGCCTCCGTTGATGCCGTCTGGGCATTTTTGATTGAGCTGATATCATCGCCTGGATAGCGATATCAATTTGCCGGAATAATATCCTCGAAGCAGGCGGGGGCGAGTTTTTTCAGGGTGTCTAAAATCAGGTGGGCCGCTTTTTTTATCTCCCATTGTGCGCCTTTATCGGTGCGGACGGTTAAGATGTGCCGCCATTCGCGGAAATTGGCGGAGACGACGATTTCGCTTGTGCAGGCATTGGGCAGGACGAAGCGGGCATCTTCTTTCTTCAGCCCTTTGTCGCGCCATTTGCGATACATATCCTGAATCGTTTTCATATCGTTATGGAATTCGTCAACCAGCTCAGCGGGCATACTTTCAGGTATGACGTAGGTAAAATCCTCTTCGTCGCAATATCGCTGGGACTGCTGTGAGACAGCCATAAGACGGTGTCTTACTAATTGATGCGTCATCGCGCGGGAACAGTTTTTGATTCTGAAAGTCGCGTAGGCGTGTTCGAGCGGTGATTCGTGGCCCATTTTGATGAGGCGTTTGATGAAGCCGGCCTGCGAATTGTCGTCCATTTTGTCGAAACTGAGGTAGCACGTCCTGCCCGCCTGCTCGATGACTTTTTGCGGGTCGGGTGTTACCGCGACGAGTTCGACGCTTAGTTGTTTTGCACAGGTTTGCTGTTGCATAGTGAAGCTCTCAAATTTCAAATCTTATATCTTATCTATTTCAACTTTACCTAATACGGCCAATGCGATTTTCACGTTGCCGAATGGCGCGCTCACGGCAAAACCCGCCACCCGGCCGCTAATCTTTTCAATCAACTCTCTCGCGATTTCAACACCGATTATTTTCCCCTGCTGCTGGGTCTTTGCTGCGCTCATTCGCTCCAGTAATTTAGCGGGCACTACGACGCCGGGGACCTCATTTGCCATAAATTCCGCGTTTTTCAAACTCGTGAAGGGCCAGATGCCTGCTATGACGGGTATTTTCGATTTTTTAGTCGAGTCAAGGAAGCGAAAAAGGGTATCCGCGTCAAAGACGGGCTGCGTGATTGCGAATTCCGCGCCCGCGATTACCTTCTGGTGGTATTTTTCGATTTCACGTTTGATATCTGTTGCGACGGGGTTTGCGCCGACGCCTATTGCTAATGAGGTTGGCGGGCTGAACTGGTTGCCGCCGAGGTCGATACCACGGTTGAGATTTCTGATTACGCCCGTCAGCGTGATTGAATCCATATCGAATACGCCCGTCGCCTGCGGATAGTCGCCCATCTTTGGCGGGTCGCCCGTGATGACGAGCATATTGCGCAGCCCTATTGCGTATGCGCCTAAGATGTCGGATTGCATCCCGATGAGGTTTCTGTCCCGGCAGCAAAAATGCAGGATTGATTCGATGTTCGCCGTCTGCTGGATTTTGACCGCTGTCACCATTGGCGATAATCGCGAGCTTGCGCGTGGGCCATCTGGGATATTTATCGCGTCGATACCCATATCGGCACAAAGTTTGGCTTTTCCAATTATCGGGTCGATATCGAGGCCTTTGGGCGGCGTGATTTCGATTGTTGTTACCTTCTCGCCTTTTGCTAATTTTTCGCCAAACTTCGATTTTTCCGCCAAAGGTGTTTCGCGGATTTCGGTTGTCTTTGGTGTTTCGATTGTTACAGCGGTGAAGCGTGCGCCGGAGGTCGAGGCCTTGTCGATTGCGCGGACTGCGCGAACCATTTCCCTTATGTGGTCCGGTGTTGTGCCGCAGCAGCCCCCGATGATTCGTGCGCCTTTTTCGTAGAATCGCTTTGCGAATTCCGCCATATATTCTGGCGTGGACATATAAAGCAAACGGTCTTCAACCTGGCGTGGCAGCCCCGCGTTTGGTTGCACCGAGATTGGCTTGTCGGTTACGCCGTGGATGATTTCAAGGGCGTTTAGCATCGCGGATGGGCCTACGGAACAGTTGAGCCCCACGGCGGTTACGCCTTTTTGAGCAGCTACTCGGCCGATTGCGTGGTCGATTTTTTCGCCATAAGGCGTCTCGTTTAGCTCGGTAGTGGTCATTTGGGCGACGATTTCGAGGTCGGTTACGCCTCGCACCGCCTCGATGGCCAGTATTAGCTCATCGGTATTCGAGAATGTTTCGAGGATGAGAAAATCCGCGCCGGCGTCGGCTAACGCCTTAGCTTGTTTTTTGTAGGCGGATATTGCCTGCTGTTTGGAGAGCTGGTTATACAGGGCGATGTCGCGTGCCAGCGGCCCTATCGCCCCGGCGACCAGCACCTTTTCACCGGCGGACTCTTTTGCCAGTTTTACGCCTGCCTTGTTTATTTTCTCGGTTTGTTCAGCCAGGCCATATTTGGCTAATTTGACCTCGTTTGCGCCGAAGGTGTTGGTTTCGATGAAGTCAACGCCGGCCTCGACGTATTGCTTGTGGATTTTGGTTACGAGTTTGGGGTTACTGAGATTAAGCTCATCGAAGCAGGCGTTTACAAAGACCCCCGACTGGTAGAGCATCGTTCCCATCGCCCCGTCGGCAAGAACTACCTGCTTTGATAATAGTTTTGATAGTTTCATTTTTGACATAACTTTTCAGCCACAGGAATTTTATTATAGCCACAGAGAACACAGAGAACACAGAGAATTTTATTTTTGGTCTATGATTCCGCTGGCGGCGAGGAAACGTTGAAAAAATAACCCCCAAGGCCTGTTGTACAGGGATTGGGGGTTTGGCACGAATCCGAGTTGATATTCGTCAGCCGGCTTATTGCGACTGCTGGGGGGTTTCGGCAGCGGGTTCAACAGGTGCGGGTGTGGTTACAACGGGGGCAGCGCTTTTGCTTTTATGATGAAGTTTCACGGCATGGGTGCTTTTTTGGGAGGTGGCAACCGCTTTGTGATGATGTTTGTGTTTGCTCTTGGCGAAGGCGGTGCTGCTGCCAAACGCGAGAGTCAACGTGAGAAGAATTATGGCGATGGTTCTGAGTTTCATTTTTTACCCTTTCTACAGTGATACATCTTTTTACAACGCCTTCGGTAACATTACCCCGGTATTATTCGGTCCGGAACGGACACACTCCGCCGCAGAGAAGGCAGTAAAACATAAACAGTGTCTTCGTCCTGATATATTTGATTTCTTGAGACGAAATCGCACACTTTTCAATATTTCGCGTGGTTAGCGGCCTGTTGAGCAGGAAAGGGCAAATCGGGTAGGCAAATCCTTGCTATTATCTTAATTTTGGCTATACTGGTGGGTCAGCAGGTTACAAATAGAAAGGGTAGTGCGATGGCGCAATGGGATGAGCAGTTTAATAAATTAAAGCAAATAATCGAAATAATGAAAGACCATAACCTTGCAGAGGTGCAAATAAAGCAGGGCGATGAGGAGCTTTGCGTCAAAAAGGCACAGCCGCAGCAGCAGATTACGGCGGTGCCTATGTTCGGGGCTGGTATGCCCGGCGCATTGCCCGGGGCCGCGGCCCCTGCTGCTGGACAGGCGCAGGAAGCGTTACCGCAGGAGGATAAGCCCGCGGAGATAAAATCGCCTTTGGTGGGGACTTTTTACGCCCAGCCCAGCCCGGATTCGGAGCCGTTCGTTGAGCTTGGTTCGCGGGTTGAGCCGGATACGGTGGTTTGTATTATCGAAGCGATGAAGGTGATGAACGAAATCAAGGCGGAGATGAGCGGGGTTATCGTCGATGTTGTGGCGGCCAACGGCAGCGCGGTCGAATACGGGCAGGTGCTGTTCAAAGTCCGGCCCGATTAGTCATTTATGATTTCTGATTGCTGATTTGTGATATGTTCTCAAGAGTTCTAATAGCGAATCGTGGTGAGATAGCGTTGCGTGTTATCCGGGCTTGTCATGAGCTTGGGATAAGTGCGGTGGCGGTCTTTTCGGAGGCGGACAGGGGGGCGGCATATCTTGATATGGCGGACGAGGCAATCTGCATCGGGCCTGCTGTGCCTGCGGAAAGTTATCTTAATATACCGCGTATAATGAGCGCGGCGGAGATTACCAACGCCGACGCGATACATCCCGGTTATGGTTTTCTGGCAGAGAACGAAAATTTCGCCCAGATTTGCCAAGAGTGCGGGATAATATTTATCGGGCCGCCTCCTGAGGCGATGCGGCTGCTCGGAGATAAAGTCGAGGCGAGGAAGTTAGCCAAGAAGGCAGGGGTAAGTTTGGTGCCCGGTTCTGACGGCGTTGTGGAGAACATCGAGCAGGGTTTGAAGATAGCGGCTGGAATCGGATACCCTGTGATGATAAAGGCGGTAGCAGGTGGCGGCGGGCGCGGGATGCGGGTCGCTCATAATGAGATGAGTTTTCGCTCGGGTTTCACGTCGGCGCAGGCGGAAGCGGAGGCGGCATTCGGCGATGGTTCGGTATATCTCGAAAAGCTGATAGTTGAGCCGAGGCACGTCGAAGTGCAGGTGATGGCAGACGGGACGGGCAACGTGCTGCATTTTTACGAGAGGGATTGCTCGATACAGCGACGGCATCAGAAGATGATTGAGGAATCGCCCTGCCCGGTCATAGATGAAAAGACGCGTCAGAAGCTTTGCGAGTCGGCTATCCGGATTATCAAGCATGCCAATTACGTCAACGCTGCGACTGTCGAGTTCCTTTTGGACAAGGACAAGCATTTTTATTTCATCGAGGTCAATACGAGGATTCAGGTTGAGCACCCGGTATCGGAGATGGTTACGGGGCGGGATTTAATCAAGATGCAGTTGCAGGTGGCATCGGGTGAGAAGCTGGGGCTGACCCAGAAGGACATCAAGCACAGTGGCGTGGCGATTGAGTGCCGGATAAACGCAGAGGACCCGGCCAATGGTTTTTCGCCTTGTCCGGGTACGATAACTCGATATATTCCGCCCGGCGGGCCGGGGATTCGAGTCGATACGCATGTCTATCAGGGCTGGACTGTGTCACCGAATTACGATTCGATGCTGTGCAAGCTGATTGCCTATAGGCCGACGAGGGACGAAGCGATTGCGACGATGCGAAGGGCGTTGTCTGAATTTGTGATTGAGCCGATTAAGACGACAATACCGGCGAGCTTGTCGATTCTCTCTCATAACCTGTTCGTCAAGAGCAAAATCGATACGGAGTTTGTCGAACGGAACTTCTAATCAACCTGTAGAATTATTTCTCCAGGGCAATCAAATCATCGTAGGATTCACGTTTGCGTATCACTTCAAATTTATCGCCGTCAACGAGAACTTCGGCTGCGCGGCCGCGGGCATTGTAGTTGCTGGCCATAGTGAAGCTATAAGCGCCGGCGGTGAAGATGGAGAGTAAATCGCCTCGTTTAACTGGTGGTAATGCCCTGTCTTTAGCGAAGAAATCGGCGCCTTCGCAGATTGGACCGACGACGTCAACAAACTCCAGCCCTTTTATATCGAGCTTTTCGGTTCTTTTTATGTAAGAGAATCTTTCCTCAACCGTTGCGGGCCAGATAAAGTGAAATGCGTTATATAACGGGGGCCTGATGAGGTCGTTCATACCGGCATCGACGATTGCGAATTTTTTTCTTCCGCTTGTTTTACAATACAGGACTTTAGTCAGCAGAATAGCTCCATTGGCAGCGACGCTTGCGCCTGGTTCGAGGATTAGTTTGAGTTTTTTCCCTTTGAGCAGGGGAACAATTGCCGCCGCGTAGTCCTCGGCAGTTGGGGATTGTGCGGTGACATAATCGGCGCCATATCCGCCGCCGATATTAAGCGTCTCGATAGTGAAGTCCTTTTTTCGCAATTTATCCACAAGGACTAGGACTTTGTTGATCGCCTCGACGTATGGCTCAACGGTGTGGCCCGCGGAGCCGAGATGTATGTCGATTGCGCACAGTTTGACTGCGGAATTTTTACCGAACTGGTCAAAAACTTTTTCCGCCCGTTCGATATCGACGCCGAATTTAGTTTCTTTGACGCCCGTGGTTGTATATTTATGCGTTTTGGGGTCAACGTCGGGATTGACGCGAAGTGCGGCTTTCGGGGTTTTGCCTTTTTGTTTGGCAAGCAGGATGAGATTTTCAAGCTCTGCCTCGGATTCGATGTTGAAATAGGCGATGCCGGCATCGAGGGCTTCGATGATTTCTTTGTCGGTTTTGCCGACGCCTGCGTAAACGATTTTCGCGGGGTCGGCGCCCGCCTGTAGTGCGCGGTAAAGCTCGCCGCCGCTGACGATGTCGAAGCCGAAGCCCGCTTTTGCCATAAATTTGAGTATGTTGATGTTTCCGCAGGCCTTAATCGAATAGCAGACCGTTGTATCGATTGCTTTGTAGGCGTGCTGAATTTTGCGAAGGTGTTCGAGGAACGTGGCTTTGCTGTAGATGTACGCCGGCGTACCGACCTGTTCGGCTATTTTGTCAACCGCCACCTGCTCCGCGAATAGCTTGCCCTGTTTGTAATTAAAATGGTCCATACGGGAACATAGTATAAGAAAAGATAGGGCAAATGCAAGTTTGAGGATTGGTTGTCTGAGCGTTTTTGGCGCAAAGAAAAAGTGGAAGATTCCGCGGCAGTAACTTTGGAACCTTCCACTTTCCGCATAACCTTTGCCGACTTAAGCCGGCAGCGTCATGCTATTTTCTCTTTTTTCTCTTCGCGGTTTTCTTCTTTGCAGCTTTTTTCTTCTTCTTTGCCATTGTTTGTTACCTCCATATGGCACAAAAAACCAGTTTACGTACAATAACAGAAAACATTTAGGAATCACCGGCCGAATTGTCAAAGAGGCAAAAAGTAGTAGCTATACTTTCTATCGTCCAAATACCTAAGAATCCTTCAAAGAAATTTTTGTTGATGTGGTTTTAAGTAACGCAGGAATCGTTTATGATGGTGAATTATGAGCGAAAAAAGAATAGCTTTATTTGGCGGAACGTTTGACCCGATTCATCTCGGCCATACGACCGTTGCAGCCGTCGCCGGCGAAGGTATTGGCGCAGACAAAGTCATATTTGTCCCCGCGAAACGCTCGCCGTTGAAAGCGTTTTTTCCGGAGGCCGGTGACGAGGACCGTCTGGAGATGATTAAGCTCGCGACAGAGGGCAACGGCAGGTTCGGGTTCAGTGATTACGAGCTAAAGAAGGCGGGGCCGAGTTATACGCTCGAGACCGTAAGATATTTTCGACGGGAGCTTGGGAAAAATGTTTCGATTTACTGGCTTATAGGCGCCGATACTCTTGAGGATTTACCGCATTGGTATGGGGTTACGGAGCTGATTGACGAATGTAACCTTGCTGTAATGCACAGGGCGGGTTTTGCGGCGTCGGATTTTTCGAAGTATGTTTCGCTTTGGGGAGAGGGCCGGGTTAAAAAAATGCAGCGAAATGTTGTTGAGACGCCGTTAGTCGATATAAGCAGCACCGAGGTTCGCAAGCGATTAGCGGCGGGGCGGGAAGTCAGCGGGATGATAAGCCCGAAGGTTCTGCAATATATTCGCGAACATAGTTTATACGGATACGGTGGAGATGTATAATTTCAGATTATAAACCGGCCGTTTTTGTATATGAGTTCACTATCGGCGTAAATCTCTCCGCCGTCATTCATATCCGCGAGCATATCCCAGTGAACAGCGGAATCGTTTTTGCCTCCGGTTTCCGGGATAGAGGCGCCGAGGGCCATATGAACTGTGCCCACGAGTTTTTCGTCGAAGAGCATATTTTTGGTGAATTTTCTGATGCCTGTGTTAGTTCCCACGGCGGCTTCACCGAATTGTCTGGCCCCTGGTATCTCCATTATTTTATCCAAAAGCGATTTTCCTTTTTTGGCGTCCCATTTAATGACCAGACCGTCTTTTACTTCCAGCGTGATATCTTCAATTTCCTGGCCGAGGTAGAAACCAGGGTAGCTGAACCTGACTTTTCCGTTGACCGAATTTTCGACAGGAGAGGTAAATACTTCGCCGCAGGGCATATTTCTTGTTCCTGCTGCACTAATCCATTTTCTGCCTTTGGTGGAAAACGAGATGTCTATGTCATTGCTGAGATATCGGATATTTTCTTTGTCCGCGAGGTAATCGACGATTCGTTGCTGGTCTTTATCAAACTGTCGCCATTTAGCTATCGGGTCGGCTTCGTTGAGAAAGCAGGCGGAGTAAACAAACTCCTCGTATTCGCTTTTACTCATACCGCATTCCTGGGCGGCGGCGTCTGTCGGGAAGACGCAGAGGTTCCAGGCCAGTTTGCCCTCGGCGGATCTGGTGAAAATGGTTTTATTGATATAAGCGCGACCCAGGCTGACGATTTGTTTCTTCGCGGGGTCAACGTTTTCAAGCTCCTTGAGGTTAAAAGGCGCACGAATCATCAGAAACGCTTCGTAGTTTTCTAAGGCGTATTTTATCGTGGGGCTGACATATTTAAGCTGGTCGTCGCCTGCGGTATCGTAAAATATTTTCTCTGTGCCGTTGATGCTGATGTTGAATTCCGGGTATGCGCCTGTTGCGAGCGATTCGCGGTAAACTTCTTTGAGCAGCTCCTCGGCCAGATACGAGGACATAATGAGCAGCTTGTCGCCTTTTTTAAGCCGGAGTGAATAATGCAGCAGCAGCTTGGCGTATTTTTGATACAACGTCTCCATAAGCAACTGGCTCCTAAAATAAACAACGAGAATTATGCGCCTTTAGCTTTATTAGAAAGCTCAATGAGCCATTTGTTCCATTGTTCCATTCCTTCGCCGGTTTTTGCGCAGACAAGGAAGATTTTTGTTTTTTTATTGAGTTTGGAGATATCGGCTTTGACTTTTTTGATATTGAAGTTGGTGGCGTCGAGGAGGTCGATTTTGTTGATGAGTATGGCAGCGGCTCTGGCGAAAATCATCGGGTATTTGGCGGGCTTGTCGTCGCCTTCGGGGACGGAGAGAACTGCGATTTTGTCGGTTTCACCAAGGTCGAATGTCGAGGGGCAGACGAGATTGCCGACGTTTTCAATGAAAATCATATCGAGCTTGTTGATGGGGAGTTTGTGAAAGGCATAGCTAATCTGTGCTGCGGACAAATGGCATGCGCCGTCGGTATTGATTTGATGGGCGGGCGCGCCGGCTTTTCTTATTCGCTTTGCGTCAATATCGGTCTGGATGTCGCCTTCGATGACGCCTATTTTGAGTTTACCCTTGAGGGTTTCGATTGTTTTTGCCAGCAGTGTGGTTTTGCCTGAGCCGGGCGACGAAATCACGTTGAGGCAGGGAATTTTGCGGTCCTTAAGGAACGAGCGGTTTTTTGCTGCGTATTCTTCGTTGGCGATAAGGATTTTCCTGCGGACTTTTATTTTTCGCATTTCATTTATCCTCGAATGTTATTTCTTCAAGCAAAAGCGGCGCGTCGGGCAGCAGTTCGAAATCATCGTGCCGGCACTTTGGACATTTTGACTCGTGCAGGTTGAACTCGAATGTCGCGCGGCACTTTTTACATTTTGCTTTTATCTGTTTTTGCTCGATATCCAGTTTCAAGTTTTCACAAACGGTATCTTTGCTGATGGCCTCGAAGGCGAATTTCAGGGTCTCGGTATTTATGGCATTGAACACGCCGCAGCTTATTTTGGCTGCGATGGGCCTGGCTTTTTGCTTTTTTGCTTCAGCCGATATGGCTTCGAGGATGAATTGAGCAACGGTTGCTTCGTGCATCAGCAAATCCTCGGCAATTCTCTGCCGTACGGCATCTGGACGATTCTTCTGCCGCCGATTCTGGTGATTGTTTCAACAACGGGAGCGTCATCGGTCTTGACGATTTCTCCGATTATGGCCGCTTGTTGCCCAAGAGGATGCCGGCGGCAGATATTGACGCAGTCATCGGCGATTTCGGGGGCGACGACCGCGACGAATTTGCCCTCGTTTGCAATGTTCAGGACGTCAAAGCCGAGTGCATCGGCAGCCGCCTGGACCGTCGGGTTGATTGGGATATCGGCGTCATTAATCCGGATGTCGAACGAGGTTTGCAAAGCTATTTCATTGAGTGTTGCTGCGAGTCCTCCACGGGTTGGGTCTCGCATAAATTTTATTCCATTTGTTTCAGTCAGCAGTTTACAGGTCAAATCGGCGAGAGCTGCGCAATCGCTTTTAAGCTGCGATTTGAAGCCGATATCCTGTCGAAGGGACATAATGGTCATACCGTGGTCGCCGATTGAACCGTTGATTAAGATTTTATCGCCTGCTTTGATGTTGCCGAAACCAAGCTCGACGCCGTTGAGGCGAACCCCGATGCCCGCGATGTTAATAAATATCTGGTCGGCTGCGCCGGTTTCGACGGTTTTGGTATCGCCTGTTACTATCGCGACGTTGTTTTGGGCGGCGGTCGCGGCGATGCTGTCCAAAATTTTATCCAGCGCCTCAAACGCGAGACCTTCCTCGATAATCAGGGCCAGCGACATAGCTACAGGCCTTGCGCCGCTAACGGCGAGGTCGTTTATCGTTCCGCATACCGCGAGTTTTCCGATGTCGCCTCCGGGGAAAAACAATGGCTTTACGACATAACTGTCGGTAGTGAAACAGATTGATTTTGAATCGAGATTCAGTTTGGCGGAGTCGGTAAGCTCCGAGAGGGTGTTGTTGGCGAATCTTGGGAGTATATGTTTACGGATGAGCTGGTCGCTGAGTTGTCCGCCGCCGCCGTGCGCAAGCAGGATTTTGTCGTGCATATTCTGGTTCATACGTTTCGTTTTTCCCGTCTGCTGTATTTGAACCAGGCGGAGCAGGCGCCTTCGGAACTGACCATACAGGGGCCAACCGGGGTTAGCGGTTCGCAGACCCGTCCGTAAAGCTCGCACTGGGGCGGGTCTATGAGGCCGCAAAGCACTTCGCCGCAGCGACATCCGGTCGTGTCGTTCTCGGGTTTTTCCGTTACGCCGAATCGTTTAAACGCGTCGAATTTGCCGTACTTTTCTTTGAGCTGGAGTGTGCTTTTGGGGATTTTTCCAAGCCCTCTCCAGTAGCCGTCCACCGGCTCGAAACATTCGGAGATAATGCCTTGCGCAATCTGGTTTCCCTGTTCGGTAACGACGGCGGTGTAAATTGTTTTTGCTTCGGGTTTGCCCTCGATTATCTGTCGGCAGATTTCAGCAAGGCCCTCGATTATCTGCATCGGCTCGAAGCCCGCCACGACGCAGGGTTTGCAGAATTGCTCGGTGATTGGCTTAAACGCGCCATAACCTATAATGACACTGACGTGGCCGGGGCAGAGAAAGGCGTCTATCCTGTTGTTTTCGTCGCTAAGCAGTGCCTGCATCGCGGGTACGACGAGCTTATGATTGCTAAGGATGCAGAAGTTGTTGATGCCTTCATTTGCGGCCTGTTTTATGGCGACGGCTGTCGCGGGCGTGGTTGTTTCAAAGCCGACGGCGACAAAGACCACTGTTTTGGAGGGGTTGTCCTTGGCCAACTGCAGGGCGTCTTCACTGCTGAGGACAATCCTGACGTTACCGGCGGATTTTTTGGTTTCGAGGGAACCTCCTTTGCCGGGGACGCGAATCATATCGCCATACGTCGCTATGAGGCAGTCATTTCTGTCCGCAAGCTCAAGGACAGTGTCGATGTATCCCTGGTGCGTTACGCAAACGGGGCAGCCGGGGCCTGACAAGAGTTTCATTGATTTTGGAAGCATTCCTCTTATGCCGTTTCGGAATATTGAAACGGTGTGTGTGCCGCAGACCTCCATTATATTGATGGGCCTGCCGGTGATTTCACACGTGGCGTCCATAAGAAGTTGTGCGTTTCTGATTCTTTGAAGCATAGGGCCGGGTTATTTATCCTGAGATTTTATTTTGGGTATCGTTGAACTCGTCGATTTCCTCGATGAGCTGCCAGGTTTTTCGTGCCTCGTCTTCGTCGATAGTCGATATGGCAAATCCCGCGTGAACTAGGACGAGGTCGCCGAGCTTGGCGTTGGGCAATAGGGTAGTTCTTGCGTTGAACTGGTTACCCATTGCGTCAACTACCGCTCTGTCTTCTTCGAGCTTAACTATTCTTGCAGGTATCGCTAAACACATAACGAGACATTTCTCAGTCGTATTTTAATGACTTGTGAGTTGCTATAGCGGCTTGGCCGACGGAAATACAGCCGTCGTTGGCCGGAAAACTACGATTGTATAATACTGAAAAGCCATTTCTTTGCAATAATCGAATAAGACGGTGGGCCAAATACCTGTTGCAAAAAACGCCGCCGCTTAGTGCCACAATATTCAATTTTTTTGCCTCTCTTGCTTGTTTCGTCATTTCGAACAAACCAGACACCATAGTATTATGAAATTTGGCCGATATATTTCCATTTTCTTCATTATTTCTTATATCAGCCAAAATTTGTCTTATCATTATACGCAGGTCAAGCGTCAACGGTTTGTCGGTTTTTCTGGCGAGTTCGAAATCATACTGCTGGTCGCGGTCCGGCGCAACAATCGCCTCAAGCGTTATTGGTAATTGTGCTTCAAAGTGGTTGTAATTTCCCAGGCCGAGCATCGCGGCGATGGCGTCAAATAACCTGCCCAAACTTGACGTCTGGACGGTGTTGATTTTTTTGTTTATTTGCTCGAAAATGAGTTGCTGTTTTGATTCGTCCTGCTCAATTTTATCAAGGAGCCAGCGGAATTTACTTAGCTCAAATTCGTTTCCGTATGCCTGTGCCAAAAGTGCAATCGCAGGTCTGATTGGCTGCTTGCTCGCGGCATCACCTCCTGCTAAGGGGTAATAGGCCAAATGCCCGAATCGTTCAAAATTGTTCAGGTCGGCGATGAGACATTCGCATCCCCAAATCGCGCCGTCTGTTCCGTAGCCGGTGCCGTCACAGGCAAGGCCAATCACCGGCTCATCTAAATTGTGTTCCGCTAAAACAGCCGCGATATGTGCCCAGTGATGCTGAACCTCGATGACTTTTACGTCGGGCAGGGAGTGGGCATATTGCGAGGACAAATAGGCGGGGTGTAAATCGCAGGCGACTAACTTTGGATTGACTTCAAACAGGCCCCGCAGGTGTTCGATTGATTTTCTGTAGTGATGAAAAACGGCAGCGTCTTCGAGGTCGCCGATGTGTTCGCTGCATATAAGCTGGTTGGCTTTGACAAATGAGAAGGTGTTTTTCAAATCAGCCCCTGCTGCGAAGACGTCGCATTTGCTGGTTTGTTTTATGGTGACAGGCGCGGGCACATAACTTCTCGACCTGCGGAGTAATACTGGTTTATCTTCGATTAGATGCACGATTGAATCATCGACCTGCCTGTAAATTTCCCTGTCGTGCATCAGGAACGCATCGGCGACATCTCCGAGGCGTTCAATTGCCTCATCATTTTTGCATATCAATGGCTCATCGCTGATATTGCCGCTGGTCATTACCAAAACTTTAATCCCCTCGGCAAAAAGCAAATGATACAGGGGGGCATAGCAAAGCATAAATCCGAAGGTGTTTGTCCCTTCGGCCACGGCTGATGCAATTTGTGAACCGGCATTCTTTGGTAAAAGCACAATCGGGCTTTGAGGGTTTTTCAATAAATCTTCGGCTTGTTTGCTTACTGCCGCGTGTTGTTTTATCGTTTCAATCGAATCCGCCATCATCGCGAAGGGTTTATGCTCTCTTTTTTTGCGTTCTCGCAGCCGGATTACCGCTTCATTGTTGAAGGCATCGACCGCTAGGTGAAATCCGCCTATCCCTTTTATGGCGAGGATTTTGCCTTCTTTCAATAACTGTGCGGTTTGGGTGATTGTTTTGTCGCAGTCGGTTTGAATTTTGTTACCTTTGTTATCGGCGAGCCAGATTTTTGGCCCGCATTGCGGGCAGGCGACCGGCTGGGCATGAAATCGGCGGTTTGACACATCGTGGTACTGGCCGGCGCATTTGTCGCACATCGCAAACGCCGACATCGTGGTGTTCGGCCTGTCGTAGGGGATGGTCCTTATTATCGAATATCTCGGCCCGCAGTTGGTGCAGTTGATAAAGGGATAGCGGTAGCGGAAATCATTTTTGTCAAAAAGTTCCCGCAGGCAATCGGCGCAGGTGGCGATATCTGCTGTTACTTGCGAGATTGGGGGCCCGCTGGCGTCGCTTTGTTTTATCGTAAATTCTTTCTCGTTTTTGACGATTGGTATTTCAGCGGCAAAGCAGGATGCAATGTCCGCCAGAAGCGGGGCGTCCGGCCCATTGAGCCGTTTGATAAATTCGGCGATTTTTGCCTCTTCGCCCTGTAATTCGATTGTAACGCCCTTAGTGTCGTTATATACGAAGCCGGTCAGATTCAGTTGCGTGGCGAGCCGATACACAGCCGGGCGAAACCCTACCCCCTGGACCTGCCCCGTTATCAAAATTTTCTTTCGTATGGCCAAAGTTTTCCGTCTCAATACCCGTGTATGATTTATACGCCCCATTTTGGCAATCGGTTTTACCGGATTATAGCTGATGGTATTAAGATAGCAATTACGGCATAGGGTCGCTTTAGCTGCGATTTTTTATTTGTCACAAGTGTAGATATCTGGTATTATTACCGGCAGCTGGGGCCATAGCTCAGCTGGGAGAGCGCTTGCATGGCATGCAAGAGGTCGCGGGTCCGAATCCCACTGGCTCCATTGTCATATCCTCTTGCAATTCAAGGGTCTGCTGAAAATCATTTCGCTTATCAGGAACGGGCAATGTGGAATATGGCTGAACCCCGAAAGTTTACCCACAATCTTTGGGATGGTTATCTAACTATAAAAAAGTTGACTCCCCGTCAATTTCCGTTAATATATCCCTGACCGGATTTGGGGTGTCCGGGCGGTTAGCTCAGTTGGTTAGAGCGCGTGCTCGACACGCACGAGGTCACAGGTTCGAATCCTGTACCGCCCATTATTTTCATATCAGTTACTTTACTTTCCGGGAGAGAATCCTTATCCGCAACAAATACACAGTAATGCTTTAACCCATTCTTTTAGAAAAATGGGCGGTGTAGAAACGTGATTATCACTTAATCTTCCTTGGCGGAATGGGCGGGGAAGAGGAGGTAAACGGGATTCGATATTTTTATAGAATGGGCGGGAAAAGAGAGGTGGACAGGGTCTGATATTTTTATAGAATGGGCGGGAAATGAAGCGGCGAGATTTAATCTTTGACGGCAAAATGGGCGATATATAACAAAGAATGGTCGTTGGTGCATCAAACAAGAGCCAAGGACTATCAAACAGGCGATATATAAACAATGAAGACCTTGCCCGAAGTGTGACGTTGAGGAGTTAATTTTCATTAAAAAGCAGATGAAAAAACATAGGGTTAGCATAGCAATCCTTGCGGGGATTATCTGCGTTGTGATGATGGGCATCGTATTAGGGCAGGAAACACTAACGTTCTACCTGGAAAACGACGGGGGGTATATCAAGCCATTATATAGCACAGACCGGCACTATACCAACGGGGTAAAACTGGCTTTCACACATCAGCCGGACGTCAATTTTCTGAAAGATTATTCGCGGTGGAATGATTTTGGGAAAAATGACGGCAATGTCTCAACGGCACTGGGATATTTTTTCGGTCAGAATATGTACACTCCCGACCATGTTGAGGAACCAGCGCTTCGAGCCAAACACGACATGGTCTTCGCGGGGTGGTTGTATGGGGGAATATTTGCGCAGCGGGCCTCTGAAAACCAGATGGAACATTTAGAACTGAACATGGGAATGATAGGGCCGGTAGCGAGCGGGGGTGAGGTTCAAAGTTTTATTCACGACCATATCGGGGTGGCAGAGCCGAAGGGATGGAATAATCAATTAGGCAATGAGTTCGAGACGGATGTTACGTGGCTGAGAAGGCAAAGGGTTGATGAGCGGTATTTTGCGCGGACGGAGAATTTTGATTCGCATCTGGAATACGGGGCGACGGTTGGAACGCTGCACCGCAACGCGAATTTGGGGATAGTTTTCAGGTACGGGATAAATCTGCCGAATGATTTTGGGCCGGGGCGACTTGAGGCGCCGGCGTCGGCGTGCATTAATAAACCTGCAGAAACTCAATCGGCGTATATTTTTACGCGGCTTGGCGGCAAGCTGGTTGAGTATGACCGGTTTTTGACCGGACTTACGACGGAGCCGGCGGTCGGACAGCTCCAGATTGGGATGGCTTACAGATACAAATCGTTCGAGATAAGCTATTCACAGACATTCCTGACGAGAGAATATAAACAGCAGGGCAGCACGGATTCGTACGGGGCGCTAAATATGATGTGGCGATTCTAAATCTTTGCCACTAAGGCACTAAGGCACTAAGTTTTTAACCACAGATTGCACTGTTTTTTTATTAGCCACAAAGTGAAGAAGCATTTTGCGAGCAGCGTTTAGCGTACAGCGTTCAGCGGACAGTAAGAATTGCGGATTGCGGATTGTAGATTGCGGATTAAGCAATTGTCGATTGCCGGTTAATAATTTTAGTATAGGGATTCCGCTGGACTTTTAGTTTTGAAAAATCGTACCCCGGTTATTCCCACGAATTAGAAGTAAAATCAAAAGCAATGAATCATCATGAATACTATTTGCTAGGATACCAGCCGCCTCCTTGTTGTATTATCTCATTAGTCCAAGCCAGCAAAAGGCACAATCCTAATCTTTCTACACCCCACTTTCTTCTCTCATTACCACTGTAAGCGTTACATATCCTTTGCAAATAATCTATGTAAAATTTCTCGAATCCCGGATAGGTCTTGCCGTTGAGAATAATGCTAAAATCCACATCGTCGTTAGCTTTTTCCTGAATATATTGAATTATAGTGCCTTTATCTATTTCGTGCTTTATGTCCCCTAATGTTATATTGTTATAACGACCGGAATCAATTAGGTGATTTAATTCAAGAATCGTAATTGTCAAGGGAGTCAACTTTACAGTTGGTAATTCTGTTAATGCCTCTATTTTCTTTTGGATCCTTTTGGTAAGCGATATATATACTAAAGCGTCTTTTACTGAAATCGTATGCTCAATGGAATGCGACAGTTGATTCCGAAGAACACTTAATTTGTTGATGGTCTCCTCTGTTGCTGGAGACAGGGCACCCGTAAGCATTAGATCCGTAAACGCTCTTTCTGGAGCCAATTTTTGATACTGAAGACTGTTTTGAGGAAATAATTCTTTAAGTTTTTCGTATATAGCTTTTTCAAGGCTATTCCATGCAGTTAACACTGCGTGCACAGGTGATTCCTGGATCAATTTCTTAGCATTTTGCTCTTCTTCCTTGGTCAGATTGGGCAGTTCTTGATTAGGAACTTCTGATTTGATACTGGCCATCTCTTTGCTAAACCATATTTCTAAATCATTATACCTAATTTTTACAATTAGCAGTAACAGCTTAGAAATTGGCGATCTTAACAGAATCACTAATATAATGGCTACGATTGGCCAAACAAGAGAGTCTACTAGGTGAGTAAGGAATGTCAATATATCCATTTGTTATCCTGTATAGTAATGTTTATCATGTTATGTTATTGATAAAAATGTAGCAATATCCCGCCTAGCTTTCAAGACCTAAAGAGCAAGCCCAATTTTTAGCGAAAAAAATCGTTGTTGGCCGTGCTTCGCGTTCAAATTAACTCCGGCTCGAAGCGTAGCGCAGATCCCAAGGTGGATGCTCCTCTGGTTTTCTGTCAGGGACCTTTTTCTTTCCGCCTTCGGCGGCAAAATGTTAATTTAGGCAATTCAATCAAACACTAACTTGCAAGTGCCTAAAAAAATCCGGCAATTTTTGAAATTTTTTTTATTCCTTTTCCCACAAGAACTTACTGATTTTGGGCAGGAAAAAAATATTTCGTAACTCCTTAAAACACGCGCAAATTCACCCTATATATAGAGGGACGTTGTTCCTCTGTAGTAGCGCAGAAGCGCACGCATTTCGCCCCGGGAGGGCAAGGCATCAGGAACAGAAGTTCCATTTCGGATTGTAATTAAAACAAAAAAACTCTGTGAACTCTGTGCCCTCTGTGGCTAAAAAATTTGCTCTGTGGCAAAAAGGAGGAATAAATATGTCTGCACAACTAACAATAAAGATACCCGTTTGGCTGGATTTTATTTTCACCTGTCCACTGCTCACCTATCGCCTGCTCCGTTACGGTTATGCGTTTCGCAGGATATATCTGGGCGAGGGGGAATGGACGACAGTTGAGCCGGCGGATTACTACCGCCTCGGCCATTTCAAATGGTGTCTTAGTGGAAGTGGAAGAAAATTCTATGCCGTTCGATTCAATAAAACCGCACCCGGTAAGACAAAAAGGATACTTTTGCACAGGGAAATTATGAACTTCCCCGAAGGGTTTGTTGTTGACCATAAAAATTGCAATCCCCTCGATAACCGAAGAGCCAATCTCCGCCTTGCGACGCCCTCACAGAATTTACATAACAGGCTAAAGATGAAAAGAAAAACATCTTCACGGTTTATGGGAGTTTATTTTTCAAAGCCAAGGCAGCGTTGGATTGCCCGAACCGAGTATCAGGGGAAATCCCTGTGGTTAGGCACTTTTACCGATGAAATTGAAGCGGCAAAAGCCCGCGACAAAGCAGCGAAAAAGTATCACGGGGAATTCGCACGACTGAACTTTCCGTAGCGCAGCGAATATCCCCGAGTGCTGCTTACTTGGTCAAGAACAGGGGACCCAGTTTCAATTTTCGAGGCACGAGCCACGGGTCACGAGTCACGGTTTATAATTTTCATCATCGCTTGCAATTTGCGTTTATTAAGCGATTGGCCGGTCGGGAGGTGTACTAATCGTTCAATCGTGCCTTCGGCCCTTGGGCAGCAGCCCCGGCGGTAATCAACTTTGGCAAGGTCATCATCACTGAGCGGATGGACGGGGCTGGAATACCAGCCCGCGATGTCGAGGCCTCGAATGCCTGCGCGATGGACTATTTCCCACTTCTTATATACTCGTAAAGGGTATCTCATCATTGTGATATTTGCCTGCGGCTCTCTGGGCCAAAGGGACAGGCCCGCGTTGCTCAAGGACTCCTCTATCATCGCGGTATTTTGAAGCCGAATCTGCTGCAATTTGGGCCAGCTTTCGATTTGTTTCAATCCCGCTTTTGCCTTTATTTCTCCGGCCAATCGTGGGTATCCCGCGCAGGGAGGAAAGCCATTTTTCAGAAAAGATTTTCCCCTGAAATGCAACATACTGCGCAGCCGGGAGTAGTTATATCCGAGGTAACAATCGAGCCGCGACTGGCTTAGCGGGTGATATGCTCGCCTAAGGGAAGCCATAATAAATTCTGATTTTTTGGACGCTGGCGCAGCGAACCGCTCGATTTGACGGTCAACTTTTTCGAGTAAGCCGCTTGAATTGACGGTCAACATCCCTCCCTGGCCAATGGCTCCTTCGCCCCATTTGCCTAATTTCTGATTGTTCCATGTGCAAGCAAGCGAGTGGGCGCAATCTTCGATAACTTTAGCGTCGATTTTATTGCAGGCGGCCAGAAGCTGCTCGAATTGCCCGGGGTTGCCAAATGTGTGCTGTAAAATCACAACCTTGAGAGAGCCAGCATCCTGTATTCCCGTTTGGGATGCCTTATGGCAAAGGATTTCATGCGGGTCTATGCAGAGGTGTTCATCGATGTCCAGATATACTGGGATTGCTTCGCAAACTTTTATGGCTTCTACGACAGCCAGACAGGTAAAAGCACAGACGCCTACTTTGTCGCCGGGATTTACATCGAGGGCTTTGAGCAATATGAACAACGCGTGCCTGCCGAGGGAAAAGGCGCGGGCAGCCGGGGCGTCCGCAAACCGGGAGAATGATTCTTCGTATTCGTGTCTAAGATTTTTAGTCAACCGCTATGACTTCTTTGACCTGTGGGACTTTTTCTTTGAGCAGGCGCTCGATTCCCATTTTGAGGGTCATTTTTGCGCCGGGGCATCCGGAGCAGGCGCCCTGAAGGCGGACCTTGACTGTTGAACCCTTTTCGGTGGCGACGAGTTCGACATCGCCGCCGTGGCTTTGCAAATTCGGCCTGATGGCTTCGATTATCGCTTTGACCTTCGTCTCGAAGGTATCCTGTG
Source organism: Sedimentisphaerales bacterium (assembly GCA_049516395.1). Taxonomy (GTDB): domain Bacteria; phylum Planctomycetota; class Phycisphaerae; order Sedimentisphaerales; family Anaerobacaceae; genus Fen-1362. Next base: position 295,203 of record JBEKTD010000004.1, read on the forward strand.
TTTTTTTATCGTGATTGCAGCCGCATTGTTCGCACATATTGTTCTCCTCGGAGCGTAGCGTATATCCCCGCGTGCCCGCTCCATTGGTTTCGCAGCAGGGGAACCATACCTAAAAACTAAGAAGTTTCTCATTATATCTAAATCCGCTGTTCTGCACACACAATTTTATACGAATTTCGGGGGTGTTTTGTTTTTGCTGTGGCACGACGAATTGTTTTGAAAAGATGCGGGGATTTTAGTTTAATGGCGGGGGAAGGTTGAAGTAGACCTGTTGAGCAGATAAAGGTAAAGATGCGGTCAGGCGAACGATATGGTTTGATTGAGTATATATCTCGGCTGGTCAGCCGGTCTGCGGGGAAAATACGGCGTGTTTTGCGGGGCAAAGGAGGTGTGAAATTTCTTTATCTGGAGGTGACGCACCGATGCAACCTGCGGTGTATCTGCTGTTATACGGGGGCCGGCAGTGAGAAGCCGGATGCACTGACGCTTGCAGAGCAAAAATCGGTGGTCAGACAGGCACAGCGGATGGGGGCGAGGACTGTGTCACTGAGTGGCAGCGGCGAGCCGATGCTTTATGCGCATATACGCGAACTGATTGATTACATAAGGTGGCTGGGGATGCGGGTAACTATATTCACGAACGGGACGATGCTGGACAGGGAAACGGCGGATTGGCTCATAAGCAGGCGGGTGGAAACGTATTTTAAGCTGTATAGTTTGGCCCCGGCGGTAGTTGACAAAATGGTCGGGAGGCAAAACGCCTACGAATGGGTTGATTATGATTGCGGAAAGGCCGGGGGATTCCGGATTCCGTCCGGCTTAAAGTATCTGCTGCAAGCGATGCAAAAGGCGGGGAAGAAAGAGCTTGTCGGCATCGAGACGGTGATTACCCGGCTTAACTGTAATTCGCTGGTGGATGTGGCGAGATTCACTAAAGCATCGGGTGTGATGTTATATCTTGAGGTACCGGTATTGGCGGGCAGGGCGATTGAGAATTATGAGGCGATATCGCTGAGCGGAGATGAATATCGCGGATTGTATAAGGACTTGGCGGGGATTCTGGGAGAGGAATATTTTGAGGGGCATCGCAGGCATCGGTGTCTTGTTGAGCGGAATCCAGCAGTGTGGACGAACGGCGATATTGGATTTTGCAGTAGCAGGCCGGCCAATATCGGCAACGTGCGGGAAACGCCGTTAAAAAAGCTTTTTGCAATAGCACAGAAAGAAAAGCAAAAACAGGATGCTTCGATTGCGATAGAGGAACTGGACGGCAAATGCTTTCGAAGCTGTGCGACAAGGCGATATTATGAGACAAAGCACGGGACAAAGTGCGATTATTAGGTTTGAATAAAAATAGGGGGCAGGCGATAATTTTTGTTGGAGGGCGAATAAATTGCCGAAAACATTTGACAGAGTGGTCCGTAAATACTACAATTGAGCAAAATTACGGGATTATAGCAGGGCTATAAACTTTGTATGGGCAGGTCGTTGCTGTGGTGGTAACGACAGGCCTGACAAAAGAGGCCCGAAAAGCTGTAATTTACCGGAATATTGCGAAAGGAGTATGTAATGAAGTCCGATTCTTCACAGTCGGCTGGTTCCTTCGATAAACTCAGGACAGGGTCAGCCGAAAAATCCCCAATTCTTAGGTCAGGCGCCGAGATAGCCGTCCAATCGCTTATTGATGCGGGCGTTGACACAATGTTCGGCTACCCGGGCGGGGTCGTGTTGCCCCTGTTTGATAAGCTGTATGATGCGCCGATTCGATTTATAATTCCGCGACATGAGCAGGGCGGGGCACATATGGCGGACGGTTACGCGCGGGCAAGCGGGAAGGTCGGCGTGATAGTCGCGACGAGCGGTCCCGGCGCGTGCAATCTGGTTACGGGGCTGGGGACGGCGATGATGGATTCGATTCCGCTTGTTGCCATAACGGGTCAGGTTCGCACGGAGCTAATCGGTAACGACGCTTTTCAGGAAGCGGATACGACTGGTATCACGCGGCCTGTTACGAAATACAATTGTATCGTCAAGGACGTAAGGGACCTTGCGCGGGTGATTAAAGAGGCGTTCTTTATCGCCTCGACGGGCAGACCCGGGCCGGTGGTGGTTGATTTGCCGGTTGATGTTCAGCTTGCGAAAACGGAATATGACGCCGCCGTCGAGATGCGACTGCCGGGGTATAAGCCGAAGCTAAAGGGGCATCACAGGCAGATAGAAATGGCTGCCGAGGCGATAAACAAATCGGAGAAGCCGGTGCTCTACGTGGGCGGCGGGATAATCAGCGCCAACGCCGGCGAAGAGCTGCGTGCCCTTGCGAATAAGGCGCATCTGCCGGTTACGATGACACTGTTGGGCCTGGGCAGTTACGACCAGAATGAAGCGGAGTCGCTTGATATGCTCGGAATGCACGGAACGGCGTTTGCGAATTATGCGGTGCAGGAGTGCGATTTGCTGATAGCGGTCGGCGCGAGGTTCGATGACAGGGTAACGGGCAAGGTCAAGGCATTTGCGCCGCACGCGAAGGTGATACATATCGATATTGACCCGGCGAGCATAGCGAAGAACGTCCGGGCGGACATCCCGGTTGTGGGCGACGCGAAATATATATTGGGCGAGATGACTAAGATGGTTGAGCACCGCGAGCGCAAGGAATGGTTTACGAAGATTGCGCAGTGGAAAAAGAAGTATCCGCTGGGATACGACAGGAAATCGACGAATATAAAGCCGCAATACGTGATTGAGCAGGTTTGCGAATTGACGAGCGGCGACGCGATAGTAACGACGGGCGTCGGACAAAACCAAATGTGGACGGCGCAGTTCTACCGGTTCAAGAGGCCGAGGCAGTTTATTACTTCGGGCGGTCTGGGCACTATGGGCTACGGTCTGCCCGCGGCGATAGGGGCACAAATAGCGATGCCGGAGGCGACGGTTGTCGATATCGACGGGGACCACAGTTTCAATATGACGCTGACGGAGCTGAGGACGGCGGTCCAGTATGAGCTGCCGATAAAGGTCTGCATTTTGAATAACGGGTATATGGGAATGGTGAGGCAGTGGCAGGAGCTATTCTATAACAAGCGATATTCGAAAAGCTATCTTGCGAACCCGGATTATTCGAAAGTGGCTGAGGCGCTTGGCGCGGTCGGGATAACGGTTGAGAAGAAGGCCGATGTGCCGAAGGCGATTAAGAAGATGTTAGGCGAGAAGATGCCCTGCGTTGTGGATTTTCACGTTGAGCCGGAAGAAAATGTCTGGCCTATGGTTCCGTCGGGCAAGAGCTTGCACGAAATGGATGGATTAGATTTGCTGGAAAGTATGGCGTAAGAAACGAAACCACAGATTTCACAGATTACACTGATGAAAATAAAAGGGTAAGACCTATGAAACATATAATAAGCGCGTTGGTTGAGAATAAGCCGGGAGTTCTGGCACATGTTTCGGGGATGTTCGCGGCGAGGGCGTTCAATATCGATTCGTTAGTCGTTGGGCGGACGGAGGACCCACAACTTAGCCGGATGACGATTGTTGTGGTCGGCGATGACAGGGTGCTTGAGCAGGTCCGCAAACAGCTTGCCAAGATTATTCCTGTTGTGAAGGTCCAGGATTTCGCGGGCCAGACGGTGGTCGCGCGAGATTTGATGCTGATAACTTTCGCTGCGCCTGCGGAAAAAAGGCCTGAGATACTGGCGCTGATAGAGACCTTCAAGGGCAACGTTGTCGATATTGGACAGAAGACGATAATGGTTGAGATAAGCGGGCCTGAGGAAAAAATCGAGGCGTTTATCGAGATGTGCCGGCCATACGGGATAAAGAACGTTGCGCGGACGGGGACGATAGCGATGCCGAGACAGGAAAAGACGAGCGGCGGGACGCAGGAGAACGCGGAAGAATAGGCAGACAGCGTTCAGCCCTTCGACACGCTACGCCTGCTCACTTCGATAAGCTCAGTGCCGGCAGGGCAGGCATGCTGCGGAATCCGGCAGCCGATGCAATATATTATACCCCGTTTCTTTGCTTACTAATTCGTTAAAGGATTAGTATGGCATCCCCGGAATTCCCCCAGAATGCAGGAGCCAGAATCGAGTATGCTGCATCAAAAAATTGAAAATTGTACTTGACTTTATTCCATTTTATTATACAATTATATCTATCTTCATTGGGATGGAGAAACTCAAATTGGCACATAATTTTTTATAAACCTTTTTGAGGCACTCTAAATATGAGAGTAAAAGCTTTCGTCTTATCAGTTTTACTATTAGCCTCCGCCGCATCAGCTGACCCCGTTTACAATGTCGTTGACCTTGGCGTAATATCCGGAGGTATAGGCAGTACGGCTTATTCAATCAGCGACAATGGTCATATTGCGGGATATACTGTAACGTTGGATGGTTACCAGGCGACATTTTTCGATTCAACAGGTGCAGGAAATAATATAAACCTTGGTTCCGGTACTGCCTGTTCAATCAACAACAAAGGCCAGATTGTGGGGAATTCTGTCCTTGGAGCGACACTTTTCGATTCGACAGGCGCCGGAAATAATATTGCCCTTGGATTACTGCCCGGAGGCTTTTACTGTGCGGCTGCGTCAATTAACAACAAAGGGCAGATTGTGGGTTCCGCCAATATAGCAATGTATAATGACAGGGCGACGCTTTTCGATTCAACAGGCGCCGGGAATAATATAAACCTTGGTACCCTTGGCGGCAGTAGCAGTGAGGCCTTTTCAATCAATGACAACGGGCATATTGTGGGATATGCCAGCACTGTCTCAAGCGGGGCATTCGCGACAATATTCGATCCGACAGGCGCAGGAAACAACATTAACCTGGGTACAATTCCCGGCGGTGGCCACAGTGAGGCCTTGTCGATAAGCGACAATGACCAGATTGTAGGACGGGCTGTGAACGCAGATGGTCAGTGGCGAGCGGCATTCTTTGATTCATCCGGCGCCGGAAATAATATAAACCTTGGTACGCTTGGCGGCGACTACAGCGAGGCCTTCTCAATCAACAATGATGGACAAATTGTGGGATGGGCAAGGACCGCTTCCGGCGATTATTTGGCAACACTGTTTGACCCATCCGGTAACGGAAACAATATTGACCTCAATACGCTAATCGACCCCTCGCTGAGCTGGAAATTATGGGAAGCTCTAAGCATAAATGATAATGGCTGGATAGTCGGCCGGGGCCGCAATCCACAACAACAAGACGTGGCGTTCCTTCTGAAACCAATAAACGTTCCGGAACCGGCCACGATGTTACTGCTTGGCTTAGCCAGTTTCGCTTTGCGAAGAAAACGTTAAATCGCAAATCCCCCTCGTCCCGGGCGAGCCCCTGCCTTCCCTAATGGCTTGACCATGCCTTACGGCAGGGACGAGACGCGGGGGCAGGCAGCGTATAGCGGACAGCGTATAGCGGATAGTTCAAATTCGGATTTCAGAAGAAATAAGTATGGTGTCCCCAGATTTCCTCGCAGCGCTTTTTGGCGTCGGCTGCAACCGCTTGTTAGACGGCGGTTTCATTTCGGGAGTGCATTGCGCCACTGCGTCAGAAATGGGATGAGATTCGCGAACCGCGCTGGATGTGGCATGAGCATCTTGTGCAGCGTATTTGCTACTGGGTACGGGCCGCTGGTGTCAACCCCGATACTTGAGATCACTTCAATAGTTTGCTTCGCTTGAGGTGAGGGTGCATCGAGAGACCACTCAGGACTGTGCTTCCAATGATTGGCGGCAGCATTTGTCAGTTCGACCATAGAACGACCGGTCTTATGCTTTGGGCCCAGCGATAGGGCTTCGCGTTTCTCGATATTGTTCCGCCTCACTACTGCCGTGGCGTATGTTTGGCACGCGACGAACCCGAACCCAGAGATGTACTCCGCCTCATCGTAGATTCCAAATGCATCTGGGTCTGGACTCGCGTTGGCCTTGTTGCCCAAGCGTTCGAGACTCGCATCGACCAGAGCAGCCGCGGCTCTGAGAAAATCCAAATCAAAGTCCAAGATTATGATTCACTTCCTTTCTTTTTGCCATCACCGCACACAGGCCAAAAAGCAGAAGTGTGGCGGGTTCGGGGATGCCTACTTATAAATCAAGTTAAACAATTTGTTTGCCAGTTCGATATCCAAGGTTTTTAAGATTTTGTATTCTTCGAGGGCTGAACCCTTGTCGCCAATCTGTAAATAAACAAAGCCAAGATTACAGTGCGCCTTGGCATCATCCGGCTTTATTCTAATGGCCTGCTTATAGGATTCTATCTCATCTTGATAGCGGCCAAGTTTACCGTAGGCAAGGCCAAGAAAATAGTGCGCATCGGCATAATCCGGCTTGATTCTAATGGCCTGCTTATAGGATTCTATCTCATCCTGATAGAGGCCGAGATTGCTGTATGCAAGGCCAAGATTATAGTGTGCCTCGGCATAATCCGGCTTGATTCTAATAACCTGCTTATAAGATTCTATCGCATCATGATGGCGGCCAAGTTTGCCGTAGGCAGCGCCAAGATTATAGTGTGCATAGGCATCATCCGGATTGATTCCGATGGCCTGCCTATAGGATTCTATCGCCTCCTGATAGCGGCCAAGTTTGTGGTAGGCAGAGCCAAGATTATTGTGAGCATCGGCATAATCCGGATTGATTCCGATGGCCTGCCTATAGGATTCTATCGCCTCCTGATAGCGGCCAAGTTTGTGGTAGGCAGAGCCAAGATTATTGTGAGCATCGGCATAATCCGGATTGATTCTGATGGCCTGCTTATAGGATTCTATCTCATCCTGATAGCGGCCAAGTTTGCCGTAGGCAAAGCCAAGATTATAGTGTGCCTCGGCATAATCCAGCTTGATTCTAATGGCCTGCTTATAGGATTCTACCGCATCCTGATAGCGGCCAAGTTCGCGGTAGGCAATGCCAAGGTTATTGTGTGCCGCTGCATAACCCGGCTTGATTCTGATGGCCTGCTTATAGGATTCTATCGCATCCTGCCAACGGCCAAGTTCGCCATAGTCATTGCCAAGATTATCGTGTGCCTCGGCATCATCCGGCTTGATTCTAATGGCCTGCTTATAGGATTCTATCGCATCCTGATAGAGGCCAAGGTTGCCGTATGCAACGCCAAGATTAGAGTGCGCCTCGGCAAAATCCGGCTTGATTCTAATGGCCTGCTCATAGGATTCTATGGCATCCTGATAGAGGCCAAGTTTACCGTAGGCAAGGCCAAGATTATAGTGTGCCTCGGCATAATCCAGCTTGATTCTGATGGCCTGCCTATAGGATTCTATCGCATCCTGATAGCGGCCAAGTTTGCCGTAGGTAACGCCAAGATTATTGTGTGCATCGGCGTCATCCGGCTTGATTTTTATGGTCTGTTTATAGGATTCTATCGCATCCTGATAGCGGCCAAGTCTGAAGTAGGCAACGCCAAGATTAGAGTGTGCCGAGGCATCATCCGGCTTGATTTTTATGGCCTGTTTAAAAGATTCTATCGCATCCTGGGGGCGGCCAAGGTTGCCGTAGGCATTGCCAAGATTAGTGTGCGCATCGGCATAATCCGGATTGATTCTGATGGCCTGCTTATAGGATTCCATCGCATCCCGATAGCGGCCAAGTTTGCCGTAACAACAACCAACCCGGAACCATGCATCGGCATCTTGTGGATTCTTTTCTTTTGCCTTTTGAAAGAAGGTAAGTGCAGAAGACCAGTTTTCCTGCAACAGTTCCTTTAAACCTTTCTGGTAAAATAATTGAGCATCGTTTGAATCAGCGGTCATCTTGATATTCCTTACCAGACAAAGTTTTAACTGTGGCGCAATAAGCGCCTTCGAGAACGTGGTGATTTGTAACGATATGGCCTTTATTGTTTACAAAAAAACCGCTGCCTTGGCCCAATGGTTTGTTGTCCTTGTCGAAGGTTTCTATAAGAACAACGCAGGGCTTTACTTTTTTGACAAGTTCGACAAGATTCTCATCTGCTTTTGCAGAAAAAGGAAAAGCCGGTAATATGCAGGAGAAAAGAAATAACTGTCTGCTGACCATAATAGGAATCTCCCATTTAATACCTTAAAGGGACCACTTCACTCGCTGGTATTATCCTCAGAATTATCGAGAAAGGCAAGGAAAATTGCTGCAGGAAAAAACCATGACGAACCGCCACACAGACAGGCGGAGAAACCTCCCTCTACATTTTTATGACCCCTAAGCGAGCTTCGGGGCTAACCGATGCGGAAACGACGGGGGGAATTTAGTTTTTAAGTGTTTAGTGTTTTCCACCAAACGGAAGGCGGATAAAAGTTTTGAATTTAAGAAAATCTGCCAACGATAAGGTCTTTTCATTAGGGCAGGTATGGTGTATAATTGCCGGGGTTGTTTTTGGTTGTGAAATCGGTTGGTTTTTTAAAATTAGGAGACAAGGCGTGGAAAATCATCGCAAGAGTAAGATTAAGAGGCGGCGCAAGAGCGGCTTCCTGGTTCGAATGCGGACGAGTAAAGGCAGGAAGATGATAAACCGCAAACGTCGGGTTGGCCGGTCGGTGAGCGTGCGAAAAACCATGAAGTAAGGCAAATATCGCCCCCGCCGTTTTGCCCGCCTCTGCGTCTCTCGACGTAAATCGAGGCAGCAGGCGAAGCAAAAGCGAAGCCGCGGGGGTAATTTAAGCAAATTAAAATAAGGAGAAAAAGACAATGGCATTAAAGAGTTTTTATGAGAAGGACGCGCCGCTTGCCCCGTTGAAGGGCAAGAAAGTGGCGACGATTGGTTACGGCAGTCAGGGTCATGCCCACAGTTTGAATCTGCGGGACAGCGGCATCGAGGTGTCGGTTGCGGAGTTGCCCGGGACGCCGAATTACAAGATAGCGTTAGAGCACGGTTTTAAGCCGAGCGATATCAAGACGGCAATGAAAGGCGCTTCACTGATTATCATTACGCTGCCTGACGTTGTGCAGGGTAAGATTTACGAAAAGTTTATTAAGCCGAATCTTGTGCCGGGCCAGACGCTGGGTTTCTGTCACGGGTTCAATATTCATTTCAAATACATTGTTCCGCCCAAGGGCAATAACGTTGTGATGATTGCGCCGAAGGGGCCGGGGCATCTGGTGAGAAGCGAATACCAGAAGGGCGGCGGCGTGCCTTGCTTAGTCGCGGTCGCTAAAGATGCGACGGGCGATGCTTTGAAGACCGCGCTTGCCTGGGGTAACGGCATAGGCGGAGCGAGAGCGGGCATTATCAAGACGACGTTCAAGGAAGAGACCGAGACGGACCTGTTCGGTGAGCAGTGCGTGCTTTGCGGCGGGTTGTCAGCACTGATAAAGGCGGGGTTTGATACGCTTGTGGCGGCGGGTTATCAGCCGGAGATTGCGTATTTCGAATGTATGCACGAGGTGAAGCTCATCGTCGATTTGATGTATCAGGGCGGACTGAGCTATATGCGGTATAGTATTTCGGATACGGCTGAATACGGCGACCTGACACGGGGTCCGAGGATTATCTCGTCCAAGACACGGGCGGAGATGAAGAAAATCCTTAAGGAAATCACCAGCGGCAAGTTTGCAAAAGAGTGGATGAAGGAAAACGCGACGGGGCTGAAGAAGTTCAACAAGCTCTACGAGAAGGATTACAACAGCAAGCTCGAAAACGTCGGACGCAAGTTGCGTAAGATGATGAAGTGGATTGACGTCAAGGAAGGCGTGAAACCTCGTTAAACGGCGAACGGATTAGCACCCTCCTTCGCCCAGCGGGCTACTCCCGTAAAGGACGCCAAACGGCGGGAGGGCAGGCAGCGGAGACCGCAGAGATAAAAATAACTCTGTTAAAATGGTGATGCTATGAAAACGATGAGAGCGTTGGTTTTGGTGTTGTGTTGTCTGGCAGCGGGTTGTGAGGCGGTAGTTTTGGTTACACCAGAAGGGCCGCCGACAAACAAGCAGATATATACGCAGTATCGGCAGACGACTCTTAAACAGAGCACGAGCGCTGACGTGCTTTCGCGGTTCGGGACGCCCAAGTACGCGTTATTGAGCCAGAGCAAAAGCATAGCGGCCCTTGGGGGGACCACGAAAGAGGGCCATAAGATATGGTTTAATATGGTGACGTTCGACGAGAACGACCTTATGGCCAAGCGAAAATACTATTTTATTTCGAATGAGAGGCCGAAGCAGTTGTTCGTTGAGCCGTGGGAAGGGCTGGATTTTGGATGCCAGATGGTTTTGTCGAAAGAAATTCTTGGTGAGCCATATGCGGATGAAAACGCAAGGCGCATCGCGATATTAAAGAAAGTTGATGCGGATACCCGCAAGGACACAAGTGAAATTGGAGCGGACAACGCGATGCTAAGCCTGGGCGGAATGATGGCGGGTCAGGGGATGGAATCTCTTCTGACCAAATTAGACGCTTCACCGGCGTTAGCTGTTCGACTAAGCGAGCCGAACGGCCTGGAGTTCGAGCATATCAACTTCGACAAAGGCAAGCTGCGGATGGTCATCGATAACGATATAGTAACGGTAAAGATGCGTCTTGGGTCTTATGAGAAGCGCGGGAAAGCCGGCTCTGATGGACTGGACGCGATGGATAATTAGGGTGTTTTTTTGAAGTTTGCGGTCCTGCGTCGAGTGAGGAAAATCAAAAGAGCGGGTCTGTAAGCCGAGTTTTGTCTTGGACAGCCATTTATCTGGGCCGACTGTTACCAGGCGGCTCAAGCGACCTACCCGCCGGTAATGCCCGGGCCGAGCACCGGCTGCTTGGTCTTTCAGGCGGTGGGGTTTGCCCTGCCGGAATTGTCACCAACTCCGCGGTGCGCTCTTACCGCACCATTTCACCATTGCCCAGCCCTGTTTTTGAGCATCGAACCTCAAATGTAATTCGATTATCGGCAGGCAAGCCGACGCTCAAACTGATTCGACGGACGCTGCTCAAAAACAGAGCTGGGCTGTGTATTTTCTGTGGCACTATCCCTAAGGTTACCCCTGGTGGCTGTTAGCCATCACCGTGCCCTGTCCTGCTCGGACTTTCCTCCGGCCCCGAAGAGCCAGCGGCCGCCCGACCCGCTCTTTTGATTTTCAATGTGCTATTGATGGTTGATTATTTTGTTCGATGCAGCAGGAGATATTATACCAAAAAGGCGATTATTCCGCCCTTTTAATTTCAGAGTGTTTTTTGAAATTCTGGTCATCGGTGTCGGGGAAGTCGCTGCGGAAGTGGACGCCTCGGCTTTCCTTGCGGGCGAGGGCTGATTGCGTGATGAGGAGGCAGACGGTGAGCATATTCTGGAGTTCCCAGCCCTGTGAGTTATCGAAAGCCTTATCCATAACATATCGTTGCCAGAAGCGAATCTGGTCGATGGCCTGCCTCATTTCGGGGGATTTTCTGGTGATGCCGACGTTTCGCCACATAAGCGCCCGGAGGGAGTTTTTGACGTCGGAGGTATCGAGGTGCCTGAGTTCGGAGTGCGGGATTTGAAATTTGATTATAGATTGGCCGAAGTTTGCGGATTTTTGGGCGAGCTGTGTTTGGCCCGCGATTCTGCCGAAGACGAGACCTTCGAGGAGCGAGTTGCTGCCGAGGCGGTTTGCGCCGTGGAGGCCGGTTGAGGTAACTTCGCCGCAGGCGTAGAGATTTTCGATGTTCGTTTTCGCGGCGATGTCGGTTTTGACGCCGCCGACCATATAGTGCGCGCTGGGACGGACGGGGATGAGGTCTTTGCTGATATCGATATCGAAGCTGTCGCAGAGTTCGCTTATGACGGGGAATCTTTTGGTGAAGTGCTGTTTGTCGAAGTGGCGGATATCGAGATAGACGTGGGTGGATTTGGTTTTGAGCATTTGTGTTAGGATGGCCCTGCTGACGACATCACGGGGGGCGAGTTCTGCGGCGGGGTTATAATCTTTCATAAAGGCCCGGCCTTTGGTGTCGCGCAGGACGGCTCCTTCGCCGCGAAGGGTTTCGGTAATGAGTGCGCGTGAGGCGCCTGCGATATACAGCGTCGTCGGGTGGAACTGGACAAATTCCATATCCTGCAAGGTTGCGCCGGCGCGATATGCCATAGCGAGTCCGTCGGCTGTTGCGCAGGAGGGGTTTGTGGTTTCACGGTAGAGTTGTCCCGCACCGCCCGTAGCAAGGATTGTATTAAGGCCCCAGATTATGCGTGCGCCTTTTTCCTTGTGCCAGCCGATGACGCCGAGGCATTTGTTGTCGGCGGTGAGGAGGTCTATTGAGAAGAAATTTTCGATGATAGTGATATTTCGCTGTTGTCTTGCTTTTGCGATGAGGGTCTGGGCGATGATTCTGCCTGTTTCGTCGCCGTGGGCGTGGGCGATGCGCGGGTGGGAGTGGCCTCCTTCGAGGGTGGTGGCGATATTGCCATTAACCATATCGAAAGCGCAGCCCCAGTCGAGCAATTGCCGGATAAGCCCGGGACCTTGGCGGACGACGAGGTCAACGGTTTTTTCATCGCTGAGTCCGCCGCCTGTGCGCAGCGTATCGGCGATGTGCGATTCGAATTTGTCGGTTTTTTCGAGGACGGAGGCGATGCCTCCCTGGGCGTGCCAGGTATTGCTGTCTTCGACGGTTCCTTTTGTAACGACGGTTACGGAGCTGTGCTGCGAGGCCTCGATTGCAGCGCGAAAGCCCGCGACGCCTGCGCCGATTACCAGATAGTCGGTCGATTGCTGATGCGTGGTAACGGAATCAATATCAACGAGATAACGTCTGAAGTCCGACTGGAGCATTGAGTCATCACCTTTTTTCAAAGAATCCAAACGTTACTAAAGTTAAGTTTTTAACGGTTACCTATATTAAATTCGTTTGGAATTATGGTATTGTAACGATTCCATAAGCTATGGCAATAAAGGAATAAGTAATGATGGGACTGGATTTATTCGGCTGGGTGGTAGTGGCGTTGTGTGCGGTGATGGTCGGCATCAGCAAGACGGGGCTGCCGGGGATGGGAATACTGTTTGTGCCGCTGATGGCGATGGTGATACCGGCGAAGCAATCGACGGGAATGGTGCTGGGGATATTGGTCCTGGCGGATGTTTTCGCGGTGAGTTATTACCGCAGGGCGGCGATATGGCGTCATATTATCCGGCTGATTCCGGCGGCTCTCGTCGGTATCGTCGCGGGGTATTTTGTGATGAAGGTAATCAGCGATGCGCAGTTGAAGCCGATAATCGGTGTGATTGTGGTGGTGATGCTGGCGGTCAACTGGTGGCGCAATCGGGCAGGGGAGGATGTTCCGACACAGTGGTGGTTTGCGGAGGTGATGGGTTTTTTCGCGGGCCTGACTACGATGATGGCCAACGCCGCGGGGCCTGTGATGATTGTGTATTTGCTGGCGATGCGGCTGCCAAAGGTTGAGTTTGTGGGGACGAGCGCGTGGTTTTTCTTTATTGTCAACTGGCTGAAGGTGCCGTTCAGTATGCACCTTGGGCTGATTAACGTCGCATCCATAAAACTTGGTTTTATTATGCTTCCCTTTATTATAACGGGTGCGGTTTTGGGAATAGTGGCGTTGAAGAAGATGCCTCAGAAGGTATTCGAGATTACGATACAGCTTTTAGCATTGGTAGCGGCGATAAAGCTATTGTTTTAGCCGATTAGCGTCTGCGAAATGGATTGCAAAATTGTGGTTTTGACGGGATTATTAGGGATATGATAACAGGGCCCCAGAACAGTAAATTTGCACGGGAACGCGAGCGGATGGTCGAGCACGACCTGAAGGGGCGGGGTATAACCGAGGCGGGGGTGCTTTCGGCGATGGGGCGGCTATTGCGTGAGGAGTTTGTGCCTGAGTCGTATGAGTCGCGGGCATACGAGGATGGTCCTTTGCCGATTGGGATGGGGCAGACGATTTCGCAGCCGTATATCGTTGCGCTGATGACGCAGGAGCTTCGGCTGAATAATTTTTGTGAGGTGCTGGAAATTGGGACGGGCAGCGGGTATCAGACGGCGGTCCTGGCAAAATTAGCGAAACAGGTTTATACGATTGAGCGGTTCGCGGATTTGTCGGCGAAAGCACAGGCGGTTCTTGGCCGGCTGGGAATTGATAATGTGGAGTTTTATGTTGGTGACGGAAGCGGAGGGTGGCCCTTCTTCGCTGACGCTACGAAGGGTAAACCTGAAAAAAGGCAATTTGACAGGATTATTGTTACTGCTGCTGTGCCTGAGGTGCCGGAGCAATTAGTTGACCAGCTTGTTGCGGGGGGGATTATTGTCGTGCCGGTTGGTGAAGGCGGTGTGCAGGAGCTTATCGTGGGGACAAAAAAAGAAGGAAAACTTATTGAGCGGGTTGTGTGCGATGTCCGGTTTGTCAAACTTGTTGGCAAATACGCGTTCGAAGAATAATCATTAAAGTAAAAATTAAAAAGTAAAAAGGAAAAAGTAAAAGAACCGGATTTTTCCCGTCATAGGCGGATAGATTTATAGAGAATGATAAATGGGTGAATTAGGCGCAAAACCGAGTGGTGATATTAAGCTGTCGATGCCGGTACAATTTTTGAAGGGTGTGGGGCCGGCAAGGGCACAAGTTTTCGCCAAGCTGGGGGTTGTTACCGTTGGGGATTTGCTGGAATATTTTCCGCGTGACTGGGTCTTTGCGCCTGAGCCGAAGAAAATAGGGCAATTGGAGACAGGTGAGGCGGCGGCGATTGTGGGGCTGGTTGAGTCAACGGATTTTCAGAATTACCGCAGGCCCGCGATATTCGAGGCGATGGTGAGCGATGAAACGGGGATTTGCCGGATAATATGGTTTAACGGCAGATACCTGCGGGACCAGTTGAGGCCGGGACAAGCGGTTATGGCGTGGGGGAAGGTCGGGGAATACAAACACCAGTTGCAGTTGACCAATCCGAAGTTTCGCGTGATGGAGAAAGAGGCATCGAAGCCGGCGGAGTATTTCAGCGGCGGGGTCTATCCGGCGAGCGGCGGGCTGAGCAGTATGCAGATTAAGAAGATAATCAGGCCCGTGGTGGATAATATCGGCGGACTCGTCGGCGAATTCTACGACGACGAATTTCTTAAAAAAATGGAACTGATAAAGCGCAAGGACGCGTTTGGGTGGATTCATTTGCCTGCGGATGAAAATAAGCTGGGCAAGGCGAAACGCCGGCTGAAATTCGATGAATTGTTTTTAATGCAGTTGGGGCTTGCGCTGCGCAGGCACAGTCAGTTTGCGTCAGCGGTGGCGATGAAATCATCCGAGGAAATCGACAGACGGATTCGAAAGCGATTTCCGTTTTTACTTACCGAAGACCAGGATACGACGATAGCTGAAATAATCGCTGATATGCAAAGGGCGATACCGATGAATCGACTTTTGCAGGGGGACGTCGGCTCAGGCAAAACGGTGGTTGCTCTTTACGCGACGCTATTGGCGGTGGCGAACAAGACGCAGGTTGCGATTATGGCGCCGACGGAGATATTGGCGAACCAGCATTTTATAAGCATCGAGAGGTATCTGCGCAATAGCGACGTAAAACGCGTGCTGATTGCAGGCGGGCTTACGGGCAAAAAGAGGGACGAGGTTCTCAAAGAGATAAAAGCAGGCGATATTGATATTGTTGTGGGGACGGTTGCGTTGTTGGAGAAAGATATCGAATTCAAAAAACTTGGTCTGGTCGTGATTGACGAGCAGCATAAATTCGGCGTTCACCAGAAAGCGGAATTGCGCAAGGACGGGACGCCTCATTGCCTTGTTATGACTGCCACCCCAATTCCGCGGACACTTGCGATGACGGTTTTCGGGGATTTGGATGTATCGATAATCAAGCATAGTCCGCCCGGCAGGGGGGCAGTGGTTACGCGATGGGTTGCCCCGGAAGACAGGGCCAAGGCATACGAATTTATCCGCGAGCGATTGCGCGCGGGAAAGCAGGCGTATTTTGTATATCCGCGCATAACGGGCATTGAGGAGGAAGGGGACATAAAGGCGGCGACCGATGGCTGGCGAGAATTATTGAAAGTGTTCGGTGAGTTCAAGGTCGAATTGCTGCACGGGCATATGAGCTCGGAGAAAAAAAGAGAGGTAATGGCGGAGTTTCGCAAGGGAAAAATAAAGGCGCTGGTCGCGACGGTAGTGATAGAGGTCGGCGTGGATATTCCCAACGCGACGATAATGGTTATCGAAGGTGCGGACAGGTTCGGTTTGGCACAATTGCACCAGTTGAGGGGCAGAATAGGCAGGGGGACAGATAAGTCATTTTGCTTTTTATTCGCGGACAAGGAGACGGAGAATGAAGTAGCGAAAAGTCGGCTTGAAATGATGGAACGCAGTAACGACGGCTTCGAGATAGCGGAGCACGATTTGAAACTGCGCGGGCCGGGAGAGCTTTTCAGCACGCGGCAGCACGGCCTGCCCGATTTGAAAATCGCCAATATCATCGACGATTATGATTTGTTGGTTATGGCAAGACGCTGCGCATTTGAGCTTGTATCAGCCGACCCGATGCTGATTAGCCCGGTACATAAAAATATCCGTCAGGCGTTGATAACCAAATTCGGCGACTCATTGGGTTTGGCGGATGTTGCTTAGGCCAGCATAAGATAAACCGCCGGGCGAGTTCGAGCAGGTGGAATTGTCAAAATTTCCTAACTTTTTTGTTGTTTAACGGGGAGCAGTACATTTAACCTCCAACCATTCCAGCCAAACCCTAAAAGTTCCCCCACAATCTTTGGGACGATAAAACACCCTTGTAGTAAAATCTGCAATCGGTATAATCTCTGCCAAAGGACGGAAAAATTCAAAGAAGAATTTTATGAAACGAATTCTATTTTCTATAGTGTGTATTTCTCTGATACTTGCAGCTTTTGCCAAAGCGGATGTATCAGACAAAAACGCAAAATTGCTCCTAGCCGTAAAAGATGGCAGCGTCAAGGATGTGCAAACTCTTCTGGCCGAAGGCGCCAACCCCAACACCACAGATGACCATGGTGTGCCGGCACTGATGTGGGCGGCGAACAACGGCCATACGGAGGTCGTCAAGTTCCTTCTCGAAAAGGGCGCTGACGTAAATGTAAAAAGAACTACCGACGGCGCAACGGTCCTGATGATTGCATCGCAGGAAGGCCATACGGAGGTCGTCAAGCTCCTACTGGAAAAAGTCGCTGATGTAAATGTGAAAGCAACGACCGACGGCGTAACTGCCCTGATGATTGCATCGCAGGAAGGCCATACGGAGGTCGTCAAGCTCCTATTGGAAAAAAGCGCTGACGTCAACGTGAAGCAAACCACCACCGGCTGTACGGCCCTGTGGCAGGCGGCGCAGGAGGGTCATACGGAAATCGTCAAGTTACTCCTGGAAAAGGGCGCTGATGTCAACGTGAAGCAAACCACCACCGGCTGTACGGCCCTGTGGCAGGCGGCGCAGGAGGGTCATACGGAGGTCGTCAAGCTCCTACTGGAAAAAGGCGCTGATGTAAATGCAAAGGACATCACCGACGGCGCAACCGCCCTGATGATTGCATCGCAGAAAGACCATACGGAGGTCGTCAAGCTCCTTCTCGAAAAGGGAGCTGATGTAAATGCTAAAGCTAACAACGGCACAACTGCCCTGTGGATTGCATCGCAGGACGGCCATACGGAGGTCGTCAAGCTCCTACTGGAAAAGGGAGCTGATGTAAATGTAAAAAGAACTACCGACGGCACAACCGTCCTGATGATGGCGGCGCAGGACGGCCATACGGAGGTCGTCAAGCTCCTACTGGAAAAGGGAGCTGATGTAAATGTAAAAAGAACTACCGATGGCGTAACCGTCCTGATGATTGCATCGCAGGAATGCTATACGGAGGTTGTCAAGCTCCTTCTCGAAAAGGGCGCTGATGTAAATGTAAAGACCAATGACGGCAAGTGGACAGCCTTAGGACTGGCAAAATTGAAGGGCCACACAGACATTGTGCAGCTGCTTGAAAAAGCCGGCGCAAAAGAATAGGGAAAAAAGCAGGGAACGCCTCGCGAGAAATTAGAGAGTTTCCCGATTGCAGTTTCTACGAAGCCAGAGTCGAGGACCCCGGCCTAAGACATGCCGGGGCAGGCAGGACAGGTTCGCGGGAATGACCCTTCTTCGCTTCCTCCTTCGCTAAAGCTATGGAGGACAGGAAAGCTACGAAGGGCAGGCAGAACAGGCTGTGGGAATGGGAAACGAGAATTTACTGCTTTCTGTATTTTCTCAGCATATCGAGGAGGTTTTGCATATCGTCGGGCAGGGGGGCTTCGAAGGAGACGATTTTTTCGGTTGTTGGGTGCTTGAAAGAAATAGTCCAGGCGTGGAGGGCGCAGCGGGAAATAATAGGGTCTTCGGGGGTAAGTTCTGCGTCTTTTAACTGCCAGGGATAGACGGGTTTGCCGCCATACATATCGTCTGCGACGATGGGGTGCTTGATATGGGCGAGGTGGACACGAATCTGGTGGGTTCGACCCGTTTTGGGGGTGAGTTTCAGGAGTGAAAAGCCGCGAAAGGTTTCGAGGACCTCATAGAAGGTGATTGCCTCTTTGCCTGTTTCGGGGCGGACCGCGTATTTGTACCTGAATTTGAGATTGACGCCTAAGGGGGCGTTGATGCGGTCTCGCGTGAGTTCTGGGGTGCCGTGGACGATGGCGATGTAGCTTTTTTCGACCTTTCGGTCGTGGAACTGCCTTGAGATTTTCCACTGGGCGATAGCATTTTTGGCGAGAATCATTACGCCCGTGGTGTTTCTGTCGAGCCGATGGACGATGCCCGGACGAAATTCGCCGAGTGCGATTGGAAAATCGGCGTCGTCGGCTTCGGATTCGTCCTCTTCATCTTTATCTTCTTCGGCTTCAGCTTCGGCTGAGGCGAGATGGAAGGCAAGGGCGTTGGCGATTGTGCCGCTGGTGTTGCCACGTGCGGGATGGACGATAATATCAGCTGATTTATTGATGACGATTATGTCATCGTCTTCGTGGAGGATGTTGAGGGGTATATCTTCGGGGGGGATTTCATTAGTGGGCAGTTCGGGCAGGGTGATTTCGATGAGGTCGTTGGGGTTGAGTTTCAAACTTGGTTTGGCCTGTTTGCCGTTGACTTTTACGCCGCCCGCCTTGATGACTTCCTGGAGCATAACCCGGCTGTAGTTGGAGTATCGCCCGTGGAGATATTTATCGAGCCGGCGTTCCTGGAGGGCACGGCCGACGCGAAGTGTGAGGTTCGTATCTTTGTTCGGCATTTAGCGCGATAATTAATTCTGGACCGGCGCGTTTGGTTCGCTGACTACTGGCTGCGGCGCCTGAATCTTCGTTCTTGGCATCGGTTTGAGGACGATTTTTTCAGGGAAGGAGTCCATCGCTACGAGCCGCTGTTTTGCGGCTGCTGCCGGTGCGGTGCCTTCATAGGCGGCGCCGGTTGCTACTTCCTGATAAATTTTTCTGGCTGTGTCGGGGTTGCCAAGCTCTTCCTCGCATAAACCGAGGCCGATTTTGGCGACGGCTTCGAGGGTAGGATTGGGGCTTCGTTTAAGATATGTGTCGAGCGCTTTGGTGTAGTAATCTTTCGCCTTGCCTATCTGCGTAGTGATATCCTGCTGGCTGATAGCGCCGAAACGGAAATGAAGCTCCGTTCGCAGGACTTCAGCGCTTTTAATCAGGGCCGTTGCAGCAATCGCGTCGTTGGACGCGTTTTTAGCGATGCTATCGAGCTCGTCGGTGAGCTGGAAAAGCATGTAGGCGTTATCCTGGTTCTCCAGTTGTTTCTGGGCGATAAACGCCTTTTGCTGCGGCAGTTGTGATACAATCGCGGTCAGATTATTTTGTTCGCGTTCGGCCACAGCCGTTTTTTGATAGCGGTAGTAGAAAAACGATGCGAGCACGAGAACGACAACAACGAGAACATATGTTACTGTTCTGAGATTCTGATTTGCCCAGTTGGGTAAATTACCAAGCCATAAGGCCAAGTCATTGGTTTTCAGTTCGTGACGATGTTCGGCCTTCATATTTATTCTCCATTAAAATATCTTATAGAAAACCAGTTATTTACGAACAGCGAAGCAACGAAAGCCATATTCTACCAGAGGTCGTTTTATGTTGCAATGGTGCGATTAGGGGGGTAAGATTAAAGTTTTATATTAGAAACGGATTTCAAGGGCTGGCGATGGTTCAGGATATGCCGCGAATTAAGGCAGGTTTTTTGTTTTGCACAGTGATGTGCGTTGTTGCTATTTGCGGGGCAGCGGAAAAGCCGCAAGCGGGAGTTGTGAAGGGATTGGAGGGAATTTGGGACCCCGCGAGGTATATCAGCGTTGATGAGATTAAGCCGGGTATGGAGGCGTATTGCCTGACGGTCTATAAAGGGACGGAGGTCGAGAAGTTCGGTCTGGAGGTCCTGAGCGTTGTCCACGATTTTGCGCCCGGTCGGGATGCCATATTAGTTCGGGGAACCGACGAGCGATTCATTCATACGGGGCCTGTCGCGGGTTGTAGCGGTTCGCCTGTTTATATAAATGGCCGGCTGGCGGGCGCAATGGCGATGGGGTGGGCATTCAGCAAGGACCCGCTTTATGGCGTAACGCCAATTGCGGATATGCTTCGCGTGGGCGGGGCCGCGTTTAATCAATCGGGCGGTGAATATTTGAGCGACGGGCCTGGCTTTGCGCTGGATTTTTCGAGGCCGATTGATTTTGCCCAGGTTGAAAAGAAGATTTTGTCGCCAATAACGTCATCGCATGGAGAGTTCGCCGGAGTGTCAATGTTGCCCTGTCCGATGGTGGTTTCGGGTATGCCGGAGTCGGTTACAGGCGATTTGGATGAGTCGCTACGGCCTTTAGGATTTATGGTTGTGTCCGGCGCGGGCGGGGGCAAGTCGAGCGATGTTTGCGATATTAAGCCGGTGCCGGGGGGATGTCTGACTGTGCCGTTAGTTTCCGGCGATATTACCATCGAGGTTGTCGGGACTATTACCGAGGTGAGGGGCGATGATATTTACGCCTTCGGGCATTCGTTTTTGGGTTATGGGCCTCTGGATTTACCGATGGCGATGGGCGAGGTGCATACGGTGGTGTCGAGCGTGATGCGGTCGTTTAAGGTGGGGACATCGGTAAACGTGATAGGCGCATTGAGAGCGGATGAGGCGACGGCTGTTCGGGGCAGAATCGGGGCCGAGGCGAGGATGATTCCGCTGACGGTGAGCGTGACCCGGTATAACGACAGTCAGCCGAGGAAGTATAACTGCCGGATTGCGGATAACCGAGTGCTGACGCCGCGGCTGCTGAGGGCGGTTGTGATGAGCGCTGGGGTTTTTCAGGGAGAGATGCCGCCTGATAATACAGTTTCTTACAAGGGCACTATAGAAACGGACGGGGCGGGGACCGTGGTTTTTGATAATGTCTCGACGGGCGAAGGTTTGAACGGCGCAGTGCGTGATACGATGAGCCCGCTGGTTTTGCTGATGAGTAATCCCTACAGGCAGGTTCGGATAAAGTCAATCAACGTGGATTTGGACATACGCGAGAAGGATATTACTTCGGCTATATGGTCTGTCGGGCTGTCCGGCTCCCGCGTCAAACGGGGCGATAACTTGGACGTGGAGGTTGTTACGGAGTCGGTCCGGTCGCAGAAACAAAAATACAATTTCAATTTTACCGTGCCTGAGAATACCCCTGCTGGGACATATCAGCTGATTATCTGCGGCGGGTTCGACTATGAGGACTTTTTGAGAAAGGCAGTCCCGCACAGGTTTGCTCCGGAGAATTTGGATACGCTGGTCGGAGTGATGAACAGGATTTTGGCGGTCGGCAGGAATGAGCTTCATTGTGTCCTGGTTTTGCCTGCGGGAGGGGTTGCGCTGGAGCAGGCGGAACTGCCCGAGCTTCCTGCGACAAAGGCGATGGTTCTTGGCGATTCGAGAAGGGCCAATACTATGCAGATATATCCCGGCTGGATTGATAAAAGCGTGCGGACGTCAACGATAATAATAGACAAAAAAATTATGAACGTTACGGTGGAACAGTGATTAAGAAAATGCAATCAAAATATGTTTTCGCGATAATGTTTTTAGTGTGCCTGTCGGCTTCTTTTTGCGGCGCGGTAACGAGCAAAATCACCCGTCATAACAGCAGCCTGGAATTTCAAAAAGGCGAAGCTAACGACGTGGTAATCGGCTCCCGCGGGACGATACAATTAGGCAGGCGTGCCGAAATCCTTGTGAAGCAGTTCGATGACGTCTGGTCAATCAACAGTATCGTTTCAATCGGGGATACCGTGTATGTGGGGACAAGCCCGAACGGCGGGGTTTACTCATTCGCTGCGTCCGGGTTGAAAAAGATTTACGCGGCGAAATTGACAAAGAAGGAGCGTCCCAAGGACAGTAACGACCATGAAGTCAATGAACCTAATGACCCAAATGCGGTTAAGCAGGACAAGCATTTTGCCAATGAGCATATTTTCGCGATGGCGGCGGATGCTTCTGGGCATCTTTTGGTGGGCATAAGCGGGCAAAGGTGTGCGTTGTGCCGACTGGAAGGCGGCGAGTTGAAGACGATTTTTGAGCCGAACGACGCGAATTACATATTCGCAATCCTGGTGGACAAGGGCGGGGATATTTATCTTGGAACGGGGCCGAAAGGCAAGATTTATCGTGTTGATTCTTCAGGAAAACGAGGCGAGGTGCTGTATGGCAGTTCCGACAAGAATATACTTTCGCTTGCGCAGGGGCCTGACAGTTTTATTTACGCGGGCAGCGACAGCCGCGGGCTTATTTACAGGATAAATACGAAGACAAAAGACGCCGCGATTTTGTATGACAGTGAGCAGCAGGAGATAACGGCGTTGGTGTTCATGGGTGAGGAGTTGTACGCGACGGCTACTTCAGCCAACGCGGTTGGGGCCGAGGCGAAATTTGCCGCTCAGCAGCCACAGGGTGGCCGACCGGAACAACGCGAGGCGGATGGGGACGAAGAAGACGAAAGCAGCGGCGATTCGACTATGCTTGCCGCGGGCAGGACAAAACTTCAGATTGCCAACACAAAGGAGTCGGCGGGCGAGCAGCCGGCAGAGCATAAAACGCCTGTTCCAATGCCGCCGAGGCCCTCGCAGGCGAGCTATATTTACAAGGTTACAAGAGACGGCTTTGTTACGGATATATTCAGTGAGTCAGCGGTATTTTTCTGCTTAGCGGCGCAGGGTAAGGAGCTTCTGGTTGGAACGGGCAACAACGCCAAGCTTTTTGCTGTGGAGCCGAATTCAGAGGAAGAGGCGGTTGTTTTTGAAGACCGGCAGGCGTCGCAGATTACGGCGGTCGCTGTGGTCGGCGATAACGCGTATGTCGGGATGGCGAATCCTGCCCGGCTGGTAAAGCTGGGAAAGGTTTTTGCGAGTGAGGGCGTATATACGTCGGAACTTGTTGACGCGGGGCAGCCGGCGAAGTGGGGCAAACTTCAGATTGAAGCCGACGTGCCCGCCGGATGCAGGGTGCTGATGGCCTGTCGTAGCGGGAATGTGAAAGACATAAACGACAAGAGTTTTTCAAAGTGGACGGAGCCGAAGGAAGTTACCGGGCCTGTGCAGCTGGATTGTCCCGTGAACAGGTTCTGTCAGTATAAACTTGTGCTGCGAGGCAGCGACGGCAAGGTCAGCCCGGTTGTGCGCGAGGTAGCGATTGCCTCGGCGGTTCCAAATTTGGCGCCGAGGGTTGAATCGGTGAACATTACGCGGGTGGAAGGGCCGGGCAAAAACGGTGTGTTCAAAATCAGCTACGACGCCAAAGACGACAACGGCGACAAGCTGATTTATAAAATAGATTTCAGAAAAATCGGCTGGGCCGTCTGGATTGAGGCGGCACACGATGTCGAAACGGCTAATTATGAATGGGACGGCAAAACGGTAGAGGACGGCAGATACGAATTCAGGGTTACGGCAAGCGACGAGAGAAGTAATACGCCTGAGACCAAACTGACCGGAAGCAGGGTTAGCGACGAAGTAGTTGTTGATAATACACCGCCTTCGGTTACGAAATACAAACTCGAAAAGGCAGGCAGAAAGATAACGATGAGATTTACAGTCAGTGACGAGCTAAGCGCGATAGGCAAAGTCGAATACACGGTCGATAGTGACGCCAACTGGATTGGGACTGTGCCGGATGACCTTATTTATGATTCTACAAGCGAGGACTTTACGATTGTGGTTGAGAAATTATCCGCCGGTCAGCACATAATTTCGCTGAAACTGGTTGACGCGGTCGGCAATACGGCCTACAAGACCTACGAGGTCAATATAGAGGAAAAATAAACCACAGATTCAATATACAAGTAAAGATTAGCGGTTTTTAATTTTGGAGCTAAGTCGTTCGAATGGAAAATAATTATTAATTAATCAGTGTCATCTGTGTAATCTGTGGCTTGGTTTATGAGGCATATTGCATACCAAAAGATTGTTGAAGAAGTTAAGACGCTTTGTATTAAGGCAGCATACGAGCTTCCACCGGATGTATTAGCCGCATTGCAAAAGGCAGCCCAAAGCGAATCGAATCCGTTAGCGGCGAAGATTCTTCAGCAATTAGTTGAAAATGCGCGATTGTCTATGGTGGAGCGGATACCGCTTTGCCAGGATACGGGGCTTGCGGTGGTTTTCATTGAACAGGGGGCGGAAGTCATTATCGAATGTCCCGCGGGCAAGACGGCGGTCGATGCGATTAACGCTGGCGTGATACAGGGTTACGAAAAGGGATTTCTGCGTAAAAGCGTCGTCAATGAGCCGATGCAGCATCGCAAGAACACAGGCAATAACTGCCCGGCGGTGATTCACTGGTCGATTGTGCCGGGCGACAAGCTCAAGATAACCTTTATGGCCAAAGGCGGCGGATGCGAAAATAAAAGCGCATTTCGAATGTTTAAGCCGACAGCCGGGGCAAATGAGATTGTTGACTGGGTGGTTGATGTCGTTAAAAACGCGGGTGCCGATGCCTGCCCGCCTTTTGTTGTTGGTGTGGGAATCGGCGGTAATTTCGAGGTTAGCTGCCTGTTGAGTAAAAAGGCCCTTGTCCGCAGCATCGATAAACAGAATGCCGATTCGTTTTACGCCGGCTTGGAAAAAGATTTACTTTCTCGAATCAATAAACTGGGTGTCGGGCCGCAGGGGCTTGGCGGGGATACGACTGTTTTGGCTGTTTTGATTGAAACCGCACCGTGCCATATCGCGTCGCTTCCCGTTGCGGTGAATATCGAATGTCATAGCCATCGGCATGGGGAATCAGTTATTTAACATGATGAGCGATCGGAATAAAGCTCTTTTCAAAAAGCCGATGGGACAGTAACATTCAATCACTAATCTCAGTTAATGGGGCAAACTTGCTTTTGATAATACTGCCTACCCGGTGCAGACCTTTGGCATCATTTTTGAGTAGAATTTCAAGTACTTTGCGAGATACGCTAAAATAATTATTTTGATAAGGATAGGTTTTGCCTTTTACACGAACCCCTTCTACTTGGAAAAAATCCATATTCCTAATTTCCTTTTTAGGAATTCTTGGGTTTTCATATCTAGCCCTATCTATACTCAAATGTATCTCACAACGATACTTTTTGAAAAATATTCTATCGGCTTCAACATGTATATTGTGCGAAATCCGGGCTATATACGGGTTTTCCAAAGTTTCGGGACTATCGTCGGGGACTTCTTTATAAACCATATGACTTATCCCATCGGCTCTAACATAATCTATTCTGTGTGCTGCGGATATAAATTGAGCTGGCTCATAAACCAATCCGGTTATTCCTTCAGATTCAAATATCTTCTTTATTCGTGCTGAAAGCAGCAAAACAACCTCTTTTTCCCAGGGATAATTCAGAGTAGCGATATCGAGCTTCTCAGTCTTTTTTCTTTTCACCTTCACGGGCGATAGCAGTTGTCCTCCGATATTGCAGTCAATAATATCTTGATATGTTCCGAAAACTAAGGTTTTTTTTATACAGGTTGGCATTCTTACATCGGCAAACACATATTTGTGATATTCCAGATGCTCCGGCAAAATATAAAAGTATGGGTAATTCGTAATTTCTTTTTCATCAATATAAATATCATATCGCCTTAAGCACTGACCAGATGCAATCAACTCCCTAAATTCATTATCGAGATATTCAATGGCCTTACGATTTTGCGCGTCTATTTCAATCAGATCTCGCTGACGATGATAAGGGGCTTTCATAATAATCGCCTCCTTTACGAAATCCGGCAATCGGTTTCTTATATCGACTATTTTGGCGGCCCAATAAGTTATGGTTTCTATCTTCATTATTTCACTATGTTAAGATATCCTTATAGTCCTGGCATAGGTAAACCTACGAAGCTAAAACCCTCCATCGTTTCATTTTCAAGAAGATATCCCAATGCCTTAAAATCCCAGTCTAACTGTTGCTCCCAATCTAATGTTGAAACATATTCTTGAAGGGTACCATATCCTTTGCCTTCTAAAAATTTATAGTAATTGGCTCCTCTGTTAAAGAACCTTGTTATTTCTCCATGTAAGCTTTTTGGCAATTTTATTTTGTTCAAAGGATTTTCAAGAAGCTTTTTCCCAAATTTTGAAAGATTACCCCACCCCTTCCAAGCAATGTGATGAATTTCCGTCACTTCATCGGTTGCCACTTCCAAGGCATAGTCGGATTTAGTTCCAAGTTCTACCACTTTTTGTTCATATTCTATACCCTTTACAAAACCCCGAACTCGTTGCAGAAGTGATAAAGCCATACCGTCCCCACCTTCTTCTATGGTCTCATCTGCCCCCATAACGGCTTCTTCTTCGGGTAAGCTCGTAAGCCCTAGCGGATCGATACAATTCATCGGGTCATTCAAACAATACAGATACTTGTGTAGCGACATCGGTTCTTGAGGATTTCCGCTAATCGGGTCTCTAGTGGTGAATCGTCCTATTTGGACATCATACATTCCAAAGACAGTATTTGCATTCGTCAGAAAGATTGACAAGACCATTGTGAGCACTAAGTATTTCCTGTAAGTTTTTATTTCCATAACAAATCTCCTTATTGGTCATTTTTTCCGATATTTTGATATTGACCTTCTTTAACTTGAGGATTTGACGTTTTGGGATATCGGTATATCCAGGCATTCGCCAAGTCATTCGAATCCATGCTTCGAGAAACCGTATAGTTGATTCTTTTTCCCATTGCCAGATAATCTTTTTTAGCAAGGCGTTCCATCTCTCCGTCAACTGTTGCAGCTAAATCAACAAGATGAACGGTTTTGTCAGGCAGTAAACGATACGCGTGTGCATAGGCAACCTGGGCTTCTGCAATCTTTCCAGCGTCTTTTAGAACATCTCCACGTAAACTCATAAAAGCAGCCAGTTCTTCATCAGGGGCAAGTGACTTTAGGAGATAGCCCTGATGGTAATCAAGTTCGGTTAACTGCCTTGGCCAGTTTTTGTAATGCTCATCCTTTGGTGTATCTGTACCCTTACAGGATACTTCAATATTGAATCGTTCCCCATCCGCAGGATTATCCCATCTGAGAAAGAAGTGTTCTGAAGTAGCCACAAGTTTTACGGGATAACCAAGCCGGCGAGCGACCGCTACACACAAAACAGGAAGGTTTGTGCAGCTTCCGTGATTTCCTCCGCTAAGTGGGCCGTGGATAAAAATCTCCCTGCTATCTGAAAAATCCACACGAGTCATGTTATCCATGTTATAATGAATCCCCATATCTTCTTTCAATGCCAGCACAAGATTGGCCATTTTGAAAACATTTTCTGAGTTATCATATTTGGCTGGATTCTGATGGAAGTTTTGAATTCGAAGGTTTGTATCTTTCCGAACGTGGTCGGCCCAATAGTCCAGTTTTGCAAGATATTCGTCTATGTTGAGATTTTCTGCACCTGGAAGTCCCTTGGCACATAGTAGATTCATTAAGCCGATATCGACATTTTTTAGTTCATCTGGATTTAACGCCAAGAGCTGGTGAAGCTGACGAATTTTAGGAGATGATGAGATTTTAGTGGATGGGGGAAGCAGTCCGGGAACGTTCAATGGGTATATATCGGAAGACCTGTCTTCTGCCTTTTTTGAGTTATTGCCAACAATTGCAAAAATTGCCGCAGTTAATACTCCTCCCGTCAAAAAAGCTAAAAGATAGCCCCAAAATAGTCGCTTCATTCTGGGTTCAGCAGAAAGGGTATTGCTCCTTCTTTTACCTCTTAACTCTTCTCTTTTACTCTCCATGCTCCCTAATCCAATAGCATCATTATGCCAACTGGTATAACAAACATCGGATTCCCAACAAATCAATGGTAGTAATATATATAAAAATGGTGTAGGCCAGCAAGAAGAAAATCTATAAAAATGATACTTCCACTAAACATTTATTTTGTGAACATATTAGCGATTGCGACGAATTGTTCAGGGGTGAGGTTGTCGGGGCGGATTTCGGGGTCGATGCCGAGTTGATTAAGAATTTCAGGCCAGTTTTTGATTTCCCCCAGTTGGTCGGCTGTAAGTTTGCAGCAGCTTTTGAGCATCTTGCGACGGTGTTGCAAAAGTGCGCCTGTGACGCGACTTAGCATTTCGACGCTTTTTACTGCTTTTATTTTTTCAGGGTCGCGGACGTAGGATATAAAAGCCGAATTAACCAGCGGCTGGGGCCAGAAGACGGTTGGTTTCAAAGTCCTGATATGTTTGGCTTCGCCTGTTGCGGCCATTAGTATGCTGAGAATTCCGTAATCTTTTATGCCCGGCTGCGAGGTCATACGGTCTGCGACTTCTTTCTGGACGGTAACGAACATCGAATCCGCGATAGTCGGGCCGGTTACGAGGTTGATAATCAGGGGGGTCGCGGCGATATAGGGCAAATTGGCAACGAGAAGCAATCGTCCGTTGTGAATCACACGGGCGCGATTCAGAGCATCGATTACGAGTGGATTGATTTCGAATTTATTTTTCAGGGCGTCTGCCGCAATTATTTCAACGTTTGGTTTGTCTGCTAATTGTTGTTTTGCGATATTGGCGAGGACGCCGTCGATTTCAACCGAGACGCAGTAGCCCGCTTTTTCGGCGATGCCTAAAGTGAGTGAGCCGGTGCCGGGTCCGATTTCGAGGACGACGTCGTTATTTTGAATGTTTGCGGTGTCGATGAGCAGTCGCATCAGGTTGAGGTCGATGAGGAAGTTCTGGCCGAATCGTTTGTTGGGTCTTACTCCCGCCGAATCGAGCAGCTCACGAATTTGACTTTTACTTTGCATCGGCGGGGGCCTTTGCGCGGGGACGATAACGATGTGCCTTTTTTATCTGCACCATCTGAATTGCAACTTTTATGGCTTCCATCATACTGGATGGGTCGGCGATATTTTTGCCCGCGATGTCGAAGGCGGTGCCGTGAGCGGGGGACGTGCGGATAATCGGCAGGCCAATAGTGATATTGACCGCTTTGTTGAAGGCGAGCAGTTTGACCGGAATCATACCCTGGTCGTGATACATCGCGACGACGCCGTCGAATTCGCCCTGGACGGCCCGCAGGAAAAGCGTATCCGCCGGAATTGGCCCGAAGCAATCGATGCCCTGGCCCTGTGCCATAAGGATTGCCGGGGAAATGATGCGTTGTTCTTCGTCGCCGAACTGACCGTTTTCGCCCGCGTGAGGGTTGAGGGCTGCGACACCGATTTTGGGGTTTTCGATGCCGAAGTATTCCTTCAACGCAATATTGAGCAGGTCAATCGGCTCGAATACCCGGCCGATTGTGAATTTATGACGCACCTCGAATAACGCCTCGTGAATCGTCGCCAGCGCAAGTTTCAACGGCCCCGCGACGAACATCATTGCCTTTCGGGGCGATTTGCACAGTTTGGCGAACATTTCGGTATGGCCGGGCCAGTGCGAGCCGGCTAATTTCCAGCTTGTCTTGTTTATCGGGGCTGTTACCACCGCATCGATAATGTCTCTTTGTGCGGCATCAATCGCGTCGGTGCAGAATTTCAACGAAGCAGCACCGGCGATTTCGGTCGGTTCTCTTATCCAGGGGGGCAGCGAAAACTCATCATAGTCGGCAACCACAACCTTATGCGGGTAGTCCCTGCTGATTTTCTCGTGCTGATGCCTGCCCCAGAACGGCTCGATTTCCGCCTTATCCGCGGCGTAGCGCAATTGCTCATCCATCCCGAAGACGATGAACTTGGCACAACGTCTTATGGCCGGGTCGGCAAGCGCCTTTACGACTACTTCCGGCCCGATACCGGCGGGGTCGCCCATCGTTATGCCGATGACCGGCTCTTCGGCTATCGAGTTGTGGTTTGTGCTATTGCTCATACCTGTATTTATACGATTGTTTACTTTCATGGGATGCTCAAAAACCTTGCTGCCTCAGGTCTTCGAGGGTCAGGCCCGTTTTGCCCGGCGAGAGCTGCTGCAGGTACTTTCTGACCGTCTTGGTTATTATATCAATTTCTATGTTTACCTGCGCAGTTATTTTGGCTTGTCCGAGGGATGTTTCTTTAAGCGTTTGCGGGATGACCGCTACGGTGAAACCATCGGGATTCAATTCGGCTATTGTCAGTGAGATACCATCGATTGCGACCGAACCCTTGGTAATCATCTGGTCGAGCAGGTCTTTCGGGGCGGTGAAGGTGAAGGTTGCAAAATCGGTTTTTTTCTCGATTTTTTTTATTATTGCGGAACCATCTACGTGTCCCAATACGAAATGGCCTCCGAATCGGTCGTCGGCACGCAGGGCAAGCTCGATATTGACCTTTGAGCCAGGGGTAAGTTTGCCAATAGTGGATTTGGCTAAGGTTTCGGAACTGACGTCAAAGGTTACGAGTATGCCTGCCAGTTTGATTACGGTAAGGCAAACGCCGTTTATTGCGATACTATCGCCGATTTTTGACTCGTTAGCCAGTTGGCCGAGGTCAACGGTAAGCGCAGCGGAATCGCCGCTTTTGGAAAGCGCCTTTACCGTGCAAACCTGCTGTATTATTCCTGTAAACATAGCGATTGACTATTCCGTATTAACAATTTACGATTCAGGGTAGAACGCATAGCATAGCGGGTTAATTGTAGGCAATCCGGCGCGAATAATCAATCGCCGGGAAGATTTGGAGGTATGATTATTATGAATACGGTTTGGCTCAAGATAGCGGCGACGGTAGTGCTACTTGTGGTAATCTTTGTTATTATCAGCAAGGTAGCTAATCAAGTGTCGAAACCGGCGGAGCCGGAGAGAACGGTTGGGGACACCTTTCGTGATGATGAGAAGCGTTTGCGTGCCGAGCCGAACCTGGTAGAGCCGAATGTGGTAGAGTCGAATACGCCTGTTCAGTCGGAAGGGCAGCAAAAGCCCGCTGCCGAGCCGCGGAAGTTCAGAGAGCTGACCGAGGCCGAAAATGCCGGGGCCAGCCAATTATTTGAGCTTGCTATAACCCAGCGGAAGATGGGTCGGCTGCCTGGAATTAGCTATGGGGCGATGGTGCAGTACTGCCGGGAGATAATTGAGAGGTATCCGGGCAGCGAATACGCATACAAGGCCAAACGTATGCTGGCGGACATCCCCGAACGCGATCGCGAGCGATTCCACATTACCGATGATGAAATAAATCTCAACAAATAGATTTCATTTTTTGTGCTTAAGGAGGAGCCATAGATGAGCAATGCGAATCTCCCGGTGATTTCAGTGACGGCTAAGTGTTTGCCTGAAGCGTGGGAGAAGGCGGTATTGGCGGTATGGGACCAGGGGCTTGATATGAAGACGCAATACGACAAGCCCGACGACCCGCCGAGCAAGGACGCGACGGTGATGATAGCGGTAACAGAGCCATTCAGCGAGCCGAGGATACACAAGAATTTCCCGGGAGGCCCGGAGGAGCTTGAGGCATACAGGCAGGAGGTGGTTGACGGCATTCACGACCACTGGATAGACGCTGCCGCCGGCAAATGGACATATACTTATCACGAGCGGGTGTTCGCGTATTCGCCAGTTGAGGACATACGAAACCCGAAGGCCAAAAAACCATTCAAAAAAGTAAACCAGATTCAGTATATTATCGACGCCTTGTCGAAGGTCGCGCATACCCGAAGGGCGCAGGCGATAACTTGGATGCCGACGGCGGACCCGGCGACCGATGACCCGCCTTGTTTGCAGCGGATATGGTGCCGGCTGGTGGCAGATGACGCGGGCGGTTATGTGCTGAATATGAACACGCATTGGCGAAGCAGAGATTTGTATAAGGCGTGGTTTATGAACGTTTACGCGCTGACTGACCTGCAAAGGACAATAGCCGGGAAGATTTCGGAGAAGATAAACAAGCCCGTCGCCGTCGGCAGGTACGTCGATATAAGCGACTCACTTCATATTTACGGCAGCTATTTCGGCGACGTTGTTCGAGAAATTGAAAAGATGCGGAACAGCCCCTTTACCGGACGTGCATGGAAGAGCACACATCCGGCGTTTATGATGATGACCAACGACGCCCGCGAAAAGCTGGCGAAAGACCCTGACTGGTTCGCAAAAGCGAGGGGATAGGGGAGCCACAGATTACACAGATTTCACTGATTAAAAAGGAAAGAAAAAACTGCGTAATCTGGGAAATCTTGCCGAAAGGTGTCCCTTACGGGAGTGGTTAAAAAGGCCGGCGAAAAACGTAATCAGTGGTTTGGCACGGGGGGTTTTATTTTCTATTGTTTAATGGGGAGAGCGGATAAAGCGGACAGAGCCACCCAGCCCTATTTTTGAGGGGCGAAATGCGATGCCGATTCAAAGGTCGCATCTCAAAAATAGAGCTGGGCACAATGGCCGTCCAAATAAAATATATCGCTCGTCCAATATCGTTCCTGACGGCGCCATCTTTCTGTGCCGCGTCAGGATCGGCAAATACAACAACTCTCGCCCTGTATTAAAGCATACGGGCGAAGGGTTGGGGGGCCATATAAGTTTCTTTCCGAGTTGGGGCCTTTGTGCTGCCTGCGCAAAGGTCCTTTTTTATTTCCTGCCAATACGACGCAGGTGTAAATTCACCACGATTTGCCGAAATAGCAGGCGTAGTGTCTGTAAAAAAGTCCTATCGAACGCATAGCAATAATCGCGACAACCTGAACGGCCAGGTTTATCGCCAGATTGCCTGCTGTGTTCAGTATCGACAGCGATCCGTATTGTTTGGTATTTGTTTCGATGAAACAAGCAGTGGCGAGAAGGCCTACGACCACCAAATACGGGATAAACGCCCTGATGACTGGCACCAACAGGCGGTCAAAACGGAGCAGTTCAGGAAGGTCTTCAAGGATGGCAACGACCAGTATGGCCATCGGGAACAGGAAAAGCCCCCCGACAAACAATCCGCACAGGACCAGATTCAGGGCTGTTTTTGTTTCCCATATATTCTCCCATGTGACGCCTTTATCGCTGAAAAACGCGAGGGTGATGATGAATGGGAGCTGAACGATGAAGACGGCAAATATAAAGGTTAAAATTGGTTTGACCATGTACCACAGAAACGTGATGCTTGTCCCCACTTCGATTTCAGGCAGCTTGTCTATGCCTGCCGCGGTTTCATTGATGATTTGCAGATAGAATCCGAAAAGGTAGCCCCACGCCGCAAAATACACAAAATATCCCATACAGCAGATACCTGCCGAGAAAAACTTGAAGCATACCACGGCGATAACGAACACAAGCGCAGTCAGGTTGTCCTTGTCGATAAATATCTTCCAGCTATCGACGAACACGGCGCGATAGAAGCCGGGCAGGGGAAATTCCGGCTCGACTTTCGGCTCGATTTTTTGGGGTGTTTGGCCTGATTTTTCAGGTATTATCTGCCGCTGGCCGCAGGTCATACATTTTACGGACTGGCCGGCGTGTTTGTCGGTGAAGGCGATGAGTGCGCCGCATTTGGGACAGTGAAACTGTATCGTCATCTTTTTTTATTCGCCTGGGGCGGATTCCACCATTTTCATCGCGTCAACGAATGATTTCTGGTCGTTGGCCCATTTTTTCGCTTCGAGCAGGTCAATTTTGTCCTGCTTTACCAACTGGGCAAGGTGTCTTTCCATCGTCGTCATTTTTTCGTCGGGATTGAGGCGTGTCTTTGTCTGAAGCTGGGAGTATATCTGCTCGACTTTGCCTGTTCTTATGAGGTTGGCGCAGGCGTAGTTGTTATTGTTGAGCAATTCGATTGCGGCAATGCGGCCGGTGCCGTCTTTTTTGGGGATGAGTTTCTGACAAATAATGTACGCAAGTCCTAGCGATAGCTGGTTGCGTACTTCGCTTTGCCTGCCGGTCGGGAAATAATCCAGGATGCGGGTTATTGTGCCTATGGCGTCTCTTGTGTGCAGCGTTGAAAATACCAGGTGTCCGGTTTCGGCGGCCATAAGCGTCATCGATATTGTCTCGGAGTCGCGCATCTCGCCCACGAATATGACATCGGGGTCTTCCCGCAGCATCGCCCGCAGGCCGTGGCTGAATGACTTTACATCCCTGCCGACCTCTCGCTGCGATACCATACTGTGCTTGTTGGGGAGAAGGTACTCGATTGGGTCTTCGAGCGTTATAATCCGGCAGGCCTTTTTCTCGCTTATCCGGTCTATTATGGACGATATTGTTGTTGATTTGCCGGCTCCCGTAATACCTGTCACAAGAACGAGTCCCTGCTTGCACTCGACGATGTCCTCCCAGACGTTGTTCGGAAAGCCGATTGACTCGACCTTCGGGATATCCATCGACAATGCCCGTATCGCAGCGCTCATCCCGTCATTTTCACGAAAGATGTTTATGCGGAACTGCAATGACCCGACGCGGTATGAGCAATCGACGTCATAATCCTGATGAAACTTGTGAAGGTTATCTTCGCTTAGCAGCGGAAATATGAGTTTTTTGGCGATTTCGGGCGTGACGGGTTGGCCTTTGAGGTATGTTATATCACCGTCGATTCGATATGCCGGGGTGGTGCCCACCTTGATGTGAAGGTCCGAGACCCGCATCGCTCCTCTTTTCTCGAAATAGGCAAGCAGGTCATGCATGCTGAGCAGGCCCATATTTTCGGTGGGGTATACTTTGGTTGTAATGTCGTATATATCAGGCATATTTGCCTCCTGTGATTACATTGTTTGATTTTCGCTTTGCTATCTGCTATTTTATATCTTTCAGTCGTAAATCGGAAGTAATAAATAGCAGCTAAAGAACTGTAAAATATGACGTCAAAACCCCAAATACGTATTCCTATGAGCAGGATACAAAAGCTCATAGGCGAAAGGATGCTTGAGAGCAAGCGGACCAAGCCCTGCTATTATATGGGGATAGATGCTGACACGACTGAGCTTATGGACAGTCGCCACGAGCTGAAAAAACAATTAGGCGTTAAAATTACCTCCAATGCTTTTTATATCAAGGCCCTTGGTATTGCGGTCAGGGAATTCCCCTTAATGGTCGGTTCATTGCAGGGCGACTCGATAAAAATCGCCGACTCAATCAACGTGGGTTTTGCCGTGAACGCGCCGCACGGACTGGTTGTGCCCGTGGTCAAAGAAGCCGACAAAAAGACGCTTGCCCAGATAGCCACTCTTGAAAAAGAATTAACCGACAAAGCCCGAAGCAACAAACTTACGCTCGATGAGATTTCAGGCGAGACAATCGGATTGAGCAATCTTGGCGTTTACGATATCGATTCATTTATCGGTATTGTTCCGCCTCCCGCGACGACGATTCTAAATGTGGGTAACACATTACGCACCGCTGTTCCGAAGGATGGCCAGATTCTTATCCGCAAAATTACCGATTTAACAATAGCCGTGGATTCGAGAGTTGTCCCCGACCCTTATGCCGCTAAATTTCTCGCACGAATCGGAGATTTGCTGCGTGGACCAAAACAACTCATATCGTAGGATTTTGTGGTTGTTCTGTCTTAGGCAAAGGATTTGATGATACAGTTTCTGTGACAGCAGTTTGTGAGCTTGCAGGCGCTATCTCAACAATTTTTATGGGGGGCTGCTGTATTTCGATGGGGACCATTTGCGCTTGCATCCGGTTGTGTATTAGTTGGGCTACTTGTTTGTAGTCGGTAGAGCCGTGGCAGGAGGGGTCGTATTCGAAAATGGTTTGGCCATAGCTCGGTGCTTCGGCCAGCGTGATATTTCTGCGGACATAAACGGGCAGAATCTGCGCTTCGGACCAGGCACAATTTGTATTGCGTGCGTTCGAAAGGAAGTTTTCGATATCGGCTTTGACCTCGTTTGGCAGAGATGCGCGGGCTTCGAACATACAAAGCAAAACCCATTTAACCTTCAATGCGGGATTGATTCGTTTATTGACGAGTGAGACGGTTTGAAGCAATTTACCTAAACCCTGAAGCGCCAGAAAATGCGGCTGAAGTGGTATCAAAATCTCATCGACAGCGGCTAACGCGTTCAGGGTCAAAAGACCAAGCGACGGGGCGCAGTCGATAATTATGTAATCGAGTTTGTCTTCCAGAACGGCTAACGCCTCTCGGAGGATTGTTTCTCTGCCGACGACGCTTACCAGTTCGGATTCGGCTCCGACGAGGTCGATATTGGCGGGAAGCAGCCACAGGTTTGGTCTGACGAGCATCATTTCCGCTTCGACGTTTGCGGACTGGGTGAGGACACGGTATGAGCCGGCGTGAACCATGTCGGTGTTGATGCCTAAATGAGTGGTCAGGTGTCCCTGCGGGTCAAGGTCGATGGCTAAGGTGCGCTGGCCCATATTTGCCAAAGCGGCGGCAGTATTGACGACAGTAGTGGTTTTGCCGACGCCTCCCTTCTGATTGAGAATCGCGATTTTTCTCATTTTGGGGCCTCCTGTTTTACTTCCGTCATTTTTCTCAGGACGCCGTCGAGGACGCCGTTGACAAACGAGGGCGATTTATCTGTGCCGAATTTTTTCGCAAGCTCGATTGCCTCGTTGATTGTAACTTTTGGCGGGATGTCGGGGCAGAATTTCAGGTGGTAAACCGCCAGGCGCAGTATGCTTTTATCGACCTGCGAAAGCCGGGACAGTTTCCATTTAAGAGCCGCACCGGTTATCAGTTCATCGCAGGCGGATATATTGGTCCAGGCTCCTCTTGTCCAGTCCGAGGCGAGCGTACGAACGGGCAGTTCAGGGGCGTTCTCCCTGAAAAAATCATCCAAATCAGGAAGCAATGACGTGCCCTGAACATCGAGCTGAAACAAGGCCTGCATTGCGAGCTGGCGTGCCTTTGTCCTCGGATCCACGCGTCAATCTCTCCTGACTGGTGTGCACGGCACACCCTACCATTTTTTCAATACTTATTCTTTGATACCCGTACGAGCATCGATGTGTTAAAGCTGTCCCATTACGCTGGCCATTTCCATAGCCGTCATAGCGGCGTCTGCGCCGGCGTTGCCTTTCTTTGCCCCGGCCCTGTCCACGGCTTCTTCGAGCGTTTCGCAGGTAAGCACGCCGAAGACCGCCGGCGTTTTTGAATCGTAGTTAATCTGGCCTATGCCGCGAACCACCTGCTGGCATACGGCCTCGTAATGCTGGGTCTGTCCACGTATTACCGCGCCGAGACAAAGCACCGCGTCGAACTTGCCGGCCACAGCAAGTTTCTTCGCGGGGACAACAATCTCGCAGGCGCCGGGCACCCAGACGACGGTTATCTGTTCCTCTTTTGCCCCGTGGCGTTTAAGGCAATCGATTGCGCCCGAAAGCAGGCGAGAAGTTATGAACTCATTGAACCTGCTGACGACAATGGCGTAATTTCCCTTGCCCGCTGTGAGTTGACCTTTTATTTCCTTAATCATACTTGCAAATCTCCAAACTCGGTACATGTTTCTCGATATGCGATACTCGCGCGCATCGAGCGGCTACCACATACATTATAAGACCATTATGGCCAGCTTTCCATAAAAACAACCGCGTCAGCCAAATCATACCGGCATATAAAGCCCGCCAGATTGAGCTAACTTGTTCAATTATAAGATGTTACAGGCGATATTGCCAGTGAAATTTCCGTTCGTTTGCCGTCATAAGACAGTGGCCAAAAACCGGTTAACCGCGGGCTTTGGACTGGCGATAAGCAATTCAGAATGAAGAATTAGGAATTTAGAAATAAGGCCGCTTAATTCGATTCTCAATTCAACATTCTAAATTCTAATTTAGACGGAGCAGTTATGATTTTTGATGAGCAGCCCTACGATTCATACGACGGCAGTGAGCAGAAGGCGCAAAAGGCGTTCGAGCTTTATGAGGACGGCAAGATAACTCAGGCCATCACAGAGCTTAACGATGCCCTTGAGACAAATCCTGCGAATTGTGCGCTTCATTTCAACAAGGCGCTTTCGCTTGATTCGCTTGGCAAATTCGATGAAGCAATAGCAGATTACGAGGCGGCCCTTGCTTTGAATCCTTGCGACCTTGAGATTCTCAACTCGCTGGCGGTCGATTATACGCGGGTAGGAAATTATGACCTTGCCATCCAGACCTTTGAGCACATCGAGGGGCTGGACGCGAGCTTCGAGCCGTGTTATTGCAACAGGATAATTACCTATACGGAAATGGGACTGCACGAGCAGGCCGAGCAGATGTTTTACCTGGCGCAGCAGATAAATCCGGATTGCGCTCTTTGCTATTATAACATAGGCAACAGTTTATTTGCCCGAGGGCAGTTCAAAAAGGCAATTCACTGCTGGGTGAAAACCGCGGATATGGAACCCTCGCATCCGCAAATCAATTACCATATAGCGCAGGCGCTGTGGGCGGAAGGTGAAACCGAACGCAGCAGACAGCACTTTCTTAAAGAGCTGCGTATAAATCCCGGAGACGTGGAGGTAATCGTCGATTTCGGATTCTTCCTGCTCGAAAGAGGCGATGTAGAGTCGGCGAAGGAGAAATTTCATCGTGCCCTTGAGCTTAGGCCCGACACGGCAATGGCGTTGTTTTACCTGGGCGATGTCGCTCTGGACGCGGGGGACAAGGCCAACGCGGTGAAGTATTTTACACAGGCGCTCGAGCGAGACGCGATGCTGGCCGGTCCTCGATATCGACTGGGGCAGTACGCGCTTGAGCGAGGTGATATTGAAAAGGCAAAGACGTTTCTGACTTCGGAGATAAAGCTGGCGAACGACGACGCAGATGTACTTGTGTCGATGGCTTCTATGTTTCTGGTTATCGCTGAGAAAGCCGAGGGCGAAGACAAGGACGATACGCTCGATTGTGCGGCGAATTGCCTGTTACGGGCGCTCGATATTGATTCAAACGACGCGGATGCACACTATTATCTGGGGCTGGCCAATGCGATTAAAGGCCGGCTCGACGATGCCATTGAGTTTTTCACCTGTGCTATGGAGATAAATCCGCAGCATGTCCTGGCGATTCGTGATTCGGCGGTTGTGTATCTTGCGATGAATCGGCTTGCCGACGCGACTGAAACCATCGAAAGAGGCACGCTCATTGTGGGCGACCACCCGTATCTCAAGGATATCCGCCGGAAGGTCCGCAGGTCTCAAATCACAAAGCAATTAGCCGATTTATTCGGCCATAAAAAGCATTGATTCCTTCTCATCAGCAGTTCCAAACCGAGAATGATGAACATTTGCCGGAGCGGATTCGTATCCTCACTAAATAGGTAAAATTCGGAAGGGAAATGCTATGGCAAAAACCAGAAGAATCCGCAAGGTTTTCAGGAGCAAGCTAACCATAGAAGGAGCAGGAGTTCATCTCAAAAGGGCGTTCGGATTCAGCGAGGTTGGGATGTTCGACCCGTTTTTACTGCTCGATGATTTTCGCTCGGATGTTCCGGAGC
This sequence comes from Sedimentisphaerales bacterium, assembly GCA_049516395.1. Taxonomy (GTDB): domain Bacteria; phylum Planctomycetota; class Phycisphaerae; order Sedimentisphaerales; family Anaerobacaceae; genus Fen-1362. The sequence continues at coordinate 334,900 of JBEKTD010000004.1, forward strand.
ATTACCTCAGGGGTTTTCCCTGGCACCCGCACCGTGGCATAGAGACAATTACATACGTCCTGAAGGGCGACGTCGAGCACGGCGACAGCATGGGAAATAAGGGTGTCATATCCTCGGGCGATATACAGTGGATGACGGCAGGCAGCGGGATTATACATCAGGAGATGCCCAAAGGGGACCCGGATGGCGCTATGTATGGATTTCAACTTTGGGCAAATCTTCCAAAATCACAAAAAATGATGGCCCCGCGATATCGTGATATCAAAAGTAAACAGGTGCCGGAAGTAAAGCTGGACGACGGCACAAAGATAAGGGTTATCTGCGGCAAGGTTCGCGGCGTACAGGGGCCTGCCCGGGATATAGTAACCGACCCGGAGTATATTGATGTTACCGTTCCTCCCGGCTCCGAGTTTGTTCACCCCACTCAAAAAGGCCACACAGTTCTTGCTTATGTTATCGATGGTAAGGGATACTTTTGCAGGGAGAAGAAGCCGTTTTCATACGAGGCCGAAGGCGTTAATTATTTCGATATCCAGAGGGAGCCATTTATCGACAACGGGACCCTTGTCCTGTTTGAAGACGGCGAACAAATAATGGCGTCAACAGAAGAGCAGGGGGTCAGGTTTCTGCTCATTTCCGGCAAACCGCTCGGCGAACCGATTGCCTGGTATGGTTCTATTGTAATGAACACCCAGGAAGAACTGCGGATTGCTTTTGAAGAGTTCAACAACGGCACATTTATAAAACACAAAGGGCCGTAGGCATCGCAGGCGGGGTTAAAGCCATTACTGGGTTGAGTTAATTTTTATTTCGCTGTTCAAATCGCCAAACACCTGGCGTTATTTTTCGCGGTATGGCTTACCTGCTTTGTAAAGCTCAAGCCGATTCTGGATTTCACGAGCCGTATTTTCCTGCCCCGCGGTTTTGGCGATGTTTAAAGCTTTTTCGGCGGTCACTATTGCGTCGTTGAATTTGCCCGCGGCGGCATAGGCGACAGCCAGGGTATCCAAGTGGTCCGCGTTATTATAAGCCGTCAGCTCACAGGCACGCCGGGCGTAATCTATCGCTTTGTTGGCGTCGTTGGTGGACAGGTCGCCGATGGCAGCAAAAAGCCAGGCCATATTATTGAGCGATTCAGCTTCATCCGGCTTTAGCTGCTCCGCCTTGGCGCAATTCTGCATTGCCAGGTCATACTTACCCTGTTGAGCGTAAGTTACTGCGAGATTTACATATACCTTGGGGGAATCCTGCTTTTGTTTTATAAGCTCATCGAAACACGCGATGGCCTCGTTAAGTTTTCCCAGTTTCAGAAAAACCATACCGAGGTTGTTGCGGGCGTTGAAATTCGTTGGGGATATCCGTATAGCTTTGGTCAGATATGGCACGGCCTCGTTGTATCGGCCCGCTTTAAAGAAAGCGATTCCAAAATTGCTCTCCGCGATAGTGTTATTTTCGGTAACTTTAAGGGTATATCCGAACAGTGTGAAGCCATTCTGCCAGTGTTTGACCTGCATGCGGGTGAGAATACCCAGGGCAAACAGCAAACCTGCGGCCGATACGGCGATGAAAATTTTCCGGCGGGCTTTGTCGGCGACAAACTCCTTGACGGCGAAAACGGCAATGATAAGCAGACCCAGAATCGATATATACATATACCGGTTGGCCATTGATTGCGCACCGGCCTGAACAAGTCCAATCATAGGGACGAGCGTTCCGACATACCACAGCCAGCCGACCGCTACATACTTTCTGCGACGGCCTATATAGAGGCAGAAAACTGTTGCCAGGACAAACAACATGGCGCAGATAATCACCGCGGCGTTTGTAAGATTTAAGTGAAAATATGGATAAATAACTGCCAGCCCGCTCGGCCAAATTATTTTGCCGATATACCTTATGTAAGAAATAAACGCGTTGGCGATTCTGAAGTTGAGAGGCAGTGCTTCAAGCGAACTGACCACTTCTCCGCTTTTTGAAGAGATGAATGTTACCACAGCCAGCGCAGCAGACAGCAGAAGCAAAGGCATTTTTTCCATTATCAATAGTGCAGCCGATATCTTTTCCGGGGATTCGGTTTTTGGAGTTAAAGGTTTAATACTGAGTCCCCATTTGACCCGTTCAAGAGGCCAGTAATCCAGCAAAAGCAGGGCAAATGGAAGTGTTACGACAACGGGTTTGGTCATAATACAAAGACCAAAGACGAGAAACAGCGATATATATCGTGCTATGCCCGGCCGTTTTGTGTACCAGATATAAACGGATATTGTTAGAAACCAGAACAGCCCGCTTAGCACCGTCTTTCGCTCTGCCGCCCACGCCACCGACTCCACTTGCACCGGGTGTAGCGCGAATACCGCCGCGATGAATGCACTGGGCCAGATTGCCCCTGTTAAATTGGTGAGAATCCAAAAAACAAGCAAGGTATTGGCAATGTGAAACAGCAAGCTGACAAGGTGATGCCAGGGCGCCTTCAGCCCAAAAAACTGGCAATCCAGCATGTGGCTTAGCGTGGTGAGAGGGTGCCACATATAGGCGTGCGGCTGTGTAAACGCCCAGATGACGGAATCCGGCGTTATCCCGCCGGTTACGTGAGGATTTTCGGTGATATACACGTCGTCGTCGTAGTTGACGAAGCCGTTATGCAGTGTCGGCTCATATGCGGCAAATGTGGCTGCCGCAAGGCCGATGTATATGAGCAGTTTTACCCATTTTTCGCGATGTCTTGAGTCCACAACATATAACCCGTATTCTTTTGATTTTTTCGTTCCACAAAATGCGGCTGGCCCTGCTGTGTGTACCCCCGCACAATGACGATTTTAATCATAGGTTTTGCGGACAGACAGTCAAGGGAAAACAGAAAGATTTAAACCCTGTTATGGCGATTCCCGGAGAAATCGGCACAATCGAGCAGGCGGCAAAAAGCAAAGCGGCAGCAATGGTTTGTTTTCCATCACTGCCGCATTTGTTCTATCGCAATCTTTGTGTCGCGAACAATTGTTTATCTGTGGTCGTCTCTTTGCGAACCTTTGTCTCTGGACGAATCGTTATCTCTGGGAGAGGCGCTGTGCCCTGATGTGTCTCTATCGCGTGGCGAATCATTGCTGCTGGGCGTATGTTTGACGTCGGTTTTTCGTTCATTGTCCGGTTGAGACGGCGAGGTTTTATTGAAGATTCCTTCCTGTTTGCCGACAATCGGCGGAGACGGAATCTTTATCTGTTCCGACTTACTGTGTTTGGTTTCCTGGACAGATACATTCCCGACCTTGTTATCGGCTGCGGGGCCTGTTCTTTGTCCTGTCGGCTGCGGCGTTGTCGGACCGCTACGTTCTATGTTTGGTCCGCCCGATTTCGTTGGAGCCGGTGAGGATTCCCATTTGCTTCGCTCCTCCCCGAATTTGCGCAGATCGGTTGCGCCGGTTGAAATCTTCTGCCTGGCGTCGGCCTTTATCGGCTCGAATTTCATCGTTGTTTTCTTATCTGCGATGACTTTGTCCATCGTCCTGGCCATCCGGATATCTTTTCGTTTTGCCTCGGGCAATTTTGCCATTCGTTGTTCCATCTCGTTGTACGTCCGCGGCGGGCGCATATCCTTGTTGGCGCGTCTTAAGTCATAATCATTTCTTTCGTGGTCTTCCCATCGCGGGTCGCTCCTGAGGTGGAACCATCGGTCATGCTCATAAATAGGGTCATACCAGGAATGGCGACTTTCGCACTCGAACCGCGGGAAAATGCCTATGCCGATATAGAAGTCATCGTAGTAATCGCCGAAGTAGAAATGGTTGTATCGCGGACAGGTGAACATATTGAACTGAAGTGCGCCGATATCTAAAGTAACACCGAGCGACAGCGAGAAGCCGGGCCGTTCCCATGCATGCCTGGGGATATAAAACGGCGCAAACAGAACGCCTCGACTCCTCAGGGGGTAATCCCAGTACCCGGCGGCGAACACATAACCTCGCGGCGTGTATATATAATGCGACGGCGTCCAGATCCATCCTTCCTGGGCCGTAAGCCAGTAACCGTTTCGCCAGACATACTGGCCCTGATACCAGTACCAGCAGGGCGGCACCCAGATATTGTCGTCGTTTGGCGGAAGTCCCTGCGGCTCCACATCCGCAATTACCGGCGGGGGGGGTAAATACTCGATTTGCTGAACATTACTCACCTGTTGTGCCCAGAAACCGGGAACCCATTCCCAGCCCAGACCTGTTTGGGACCAGTATCCCGGTACCCAGTATCTGCCCGATGGGGCGGCTCGCCAGCAGCCGCTGACCCAGATGTAGTCGTTGCGTTCAGAGTCCCATGCCCAATAACCCGGAATCCATACGTATTGGTCGCCGACGGGCTTATCCGCGGGCGGATTTTCAACTATATTGGCGGGCGGCTGGGTCGGGGCCACAACGCTCGTCTGTGTGTTCAAATCAACCGGTTCGGCAAACGCTTCGTGAACGGGGCCGCGCGTCAAAACCTCGGGTTGTTCTTGCGCCGGTGTCGGCGGCGGCTGGGTCGAGTCCTCGCCATACAGCGGGGCAACCGCAAACACAGTTGTTATCACAAGCACAATTACAGTTTTCATATATTTACCCTTTCATAAAAAAAGCCGGGACATCAATCGCTTCCCTTATTTTAGAAACGTTTTTCACGGCTAATATATTGCAGCAAAATGACAAACCCACCGTAACAACAAAATACGATTACAATTATAGATTGTGCGGACCGGACGTCAAGGTAAAGTGGATTTATCGCGTTTTTGAGACAATAAAAGGGGTTCGGGATTATTCGGAGCCGCGATTAAGGCAGGTAAACCAGCCCGGATTCGTTAAAATCGGCGAATTTGATACCGAGGTTCACATAGCCCGATGGTGAGGTGATGCTCGTTTGTTTTATAGTGACAGTAAAGGAGCAGTTGTTTGCGTCGAAAACGCCAGTGGCGAGGCCGACTTCATTAACATCGGCATTTGTGCAGACGAATTTATTTTTCTTTGCTACGAAGCCGCCGGCGAGAATGGTGAAGGTCTGCGAATCAAGAGTAATGGCGACGTTGACATCAGCAAGATTTACATTTGTGTGTTCGACTGCGACGGCCGCCTTGACGGATAATTTATTTTTACCCTTCGTAACTTTGAAATTGTCAATTCTCAGGGTGTTTTTGACCCCCAGCATGAGCTTTATGGGGACAGGTTTGCGGCCGTTGACTATTCTTTCACTCGCATGGCCGGCACCGGACGAATCACCGATTGTGATTCGCATTGTTACAGGACAAGACAAACCCGACAGGTCAATATTTTTGGCGGCAAAGGAAAACTTTCCGGTCTTCGTATCATATTTGAAGGATTTTTTTGACCCACTCTCGGTCAGGGCATAACCATATTTACCCTTTTTGAATGAATTTCCGTCAACGGGGAAGATTTTGGTACATGGTGAAAGCATATAATTTGAATCAACGGTAATTGTAAAGCTCTTCACGTCGTTGAGGTCATTGGCGTTAACGTCCATTTTACCCGAGATTGAAATATCGCCTATGTTGTTTTTGCCTGTGGAAACGGTGCAATTTGTAATCGAGACCCAATAGTGGTCTAATGTGGGGTTAACCAACTCAATACCCTTACCATTTACCGGGTCGAGGTTGCGGGTGTATTGCTTATTATTGGCGTCATTCCAGTGCTCGTGAACACCTAAACTTCCGATAAGAGTGCCGTCGTTTTCGGGGTCATAATTAATGTCAGCCGGCCAGTTGTTCGGGTCTGCCGCCTGATGAAGATAATCATCCACGCCGGCCATCTGGGGCCAGTAGTTGTCGGGATGATTTGCCTGAGTGTATTCTGTTTTTAAGAAGTCAAAACAAACCGATTCCAGGGCGACCTGGTCCTGAGACGCGAAGATGCTTGATGTGTAGTTATTGTTAAATGGGGCTGTTATCCATTTTTCTGGCTTTTCAATTGATTCAGGCGCGCCCCAAAGACCGTCCACCACGTTTAGTACTGTATTGCCGCCGAGGAACTTGTGTCCCATTAAATCTACCTGAACTCTATATAACCCCATCCCTGTCCTGGTTGGGCTGGTTCCGCTGTCGGGATTCACCAGACCTTCGTGAAGATGGCTGGCATCCTCACGGCAGTGTGAGCCGAAATGGTTTTTGGCACAGAGGGTAATGCCGGCTCTGGCGTGGCCTTTTAGCGCCGCTATATTAATCATATAATTTGCTTCAGTAATGCAGGTGGGCAGGTAATCACTATATACCGGTGTCGAGCTGCCATCTTCGTGTAAGATAGTGCCATGGTCGGAATAAAAAATTACAGGGGCTGCGCTGGGAACAATCGGAGTTCGTCCCATTTTTCTGGACTGGTGGTCTATATAGACCACGTTCGGAAATTCCTTGTGCAAAAGGTCATAGGTATGTTTATAGAGATGTTTAAGGGGGTCGCCGACTGAAATATCCTGTTGTCGGACGCCGTAAACATTCACTAATTGTCTTAAAAAGGCAAGCACCACCTCGGGCGACGTTTCCGCGGTGCCGTACCAGCTGTTTTTCACGATTGAGTAGTCGTTTGAGTCGATATTGGGATAATCAGAACCCCATCCCCAGGCGCTTGTGAAGTTTGCTTTAATCATAATTTTCTGGCCCGGTATGTAGCCGGCGTTACCCTTGCCTTTTGTCCGGTTGAAATTTTTGAAAAGTGCGTCCCATGCGTCCTCATCCAAATTTTCTCCCGTCAAGCTGCGAATCATTTGTGAGACCATTTTGTCTATCACCGCCTGGTTATTGTTTTTGGGGAGGAACCAGCCATCTTCAACGGGGGTATAGGTGTTGGAACAATTTTCATTGGTTGCGTTGGCGTCGTGAACCCAGACGACGCGACCGGGGAAAATACCTTGTGCTGTGCCCATCGGCTCGTTTACCGGCTGCGAATCCGCCAGGACAATTTTAGGCGTCGTATGGCTCATCGCCATCCAGATGAAGCTGATACTAAAGGAAACAAACATTATTCCGACGATGTATCTTGCCCGCAGGAAATAACGCCTGGCTTTACGGAAGGCGACAACCGAGCCGGCAAGCCCCATTAGCCAGATTGTGAAACCTGACGCCAGCGGGAACGCAACACGCTGGCAGGGATACGTAGCGCGTGATGGTTTTGGAATTACCCTGATGAGAAACCATATAAGTGCAGCAAATCCTGTTATTGAAGGAAGCCAGAACAGCCAGCGATGTTTCGCCCGCCCGGCTGCTTTGGGGCAACCTGACGGTAGTCGTTTTTTTCCTGAAAAAAATGTTATCACGTCTGCTCCTTACCAAGTCCGTCGGCGACGAATTTCCGAATACTTTTTAGGACCCCCAAAACCCTCACTGTCCTGTCGTATTTTAAGTATATCGGCATCTGGCAGGATTCTAAGAAAGAGTGATTTTGATTATTTTTTTCGCTGGTTACGATTGCCGAAAAAGGGGATTTTTATGTTACCTTGCGGCGACTGCAGCTATATCCAAACCTGTTTTTTTGTGGACTACATTAGAAAAAGGGCCGTTTGTAAAAGACGGCCCGATGTATTTTGAAATTACCAAGTTAAGATTCAGCTTAAAAAGGCCAGTTCCCGGGGCAGTTATTCATCCAATAGCCGGCTAGTATGCAGAAATCGGCGAAATCCACCTTGCCGTCGTGGTTGAGGTCCGCACTCAGATTCGAACCTGTCTGCAGCCAATAGTTGCCAAAAGCGGCAAGGTCGTAAATATCGACAACCCCGATGACTTTGACGGCGATGTCTTTGCTGAAATCGGGAAGCGTATATGTCAACTGCCCATTTACGGAATTGGCTGTGCCTGAGTTGATGATGCCTCCGGCGTCCCATGTCGCATAAACATAAACGTTGTAAAGTCCGTTGTCGAGTCCCTGGGCGATAACCGACTGATTGTGGAATGTTCCGTTATTTATCAGTCCGTATTGACTATTGACGTCATAAATCCAGAAATAACCGCGCTGTTTGCCAACAAGCCCCATAGAGCCAAGAGGCGAGACGTTATTGGGAGCAAATTCATAGCTGGTTATTTCAAACCAGTCCTGGCCGGTGTTTTTTATTTGCACCGCCTGCTGGCCTGCCGAGAGCGGTACCGTGATTATGAAATTGTTCGAATCTGCGGGATATGTTCCTGAAAAAATCTGACTACTGTTTACAAGCACGCACAAACTGTTACTGCACCAGTTAGCTGTATTTTCCACGTATATTTTTAAGGTGCCTGCGGTTGGCATATTCAAATTGAAGGTGGGGTCTGACCTGACCCCGTAACTGTCTTTGGTAGAACCCTGAAGCCATTGTGACAAGTTTTCCATTCCGGGGAAGTAGTCGACGTTGAGATAAAACACGTTTTGGTCGGACACCCCCCAGAAATCCGTGATGAGGGGATTGGCGAAATACGCCTCGTTTCCGGAGGCGGCGCGTTGTGCCCTGACCAGATTATAATCGGCAAGATTCTCGTTGGCATCGTAAATTGAGAGAGGTGTGTATACGCCATAAAGATTACAGGGGTCAATATAGTTGTCCCACCACCACAGATGTGCGCTGCTTTTGGCAAAAAAGGCGCTCCAAATGCCGTTGTGCATTTCTAGGCCTTCTTTTAGCTGCGTCGCGTAAGGTTCCGGCTCGTTAGGGGTTCCTTCAGGGTTTCCGCCCAGTCCGAATTCGGCCATAATCACGGGCTTGTTGAATTCCGCCAGATTTAGAGCCGTTTGCTCGAGCGTCATAATGGTGTTGTTTCCATAATAATGATTCTCGACAAGATTAATATCGGGAAGATTCCAGAGGTTTTCGAAACCTGGTTCATTACTGCTGGTGGTTACGGGGTGCTTAAACGCGTCGATGCTGCGAATATAAGATGCCATAGTGCTGTGCCAGCTTACGACGGTTGACTGGTCGTAATTCCAGGCATCAGTCCACTGGACTTCGTTGAATAATTCCCATGCGTAGATTGAGGTTGAATATCCCCATCTCGCGACGATATAACGGTATTTATTTTTGGTTAATTGTATGGCACAGGGGTCGGTGAAGTATTTACAGGGGTCCGGGAGGAATCCGCCTGTGTTGGCGATATTGTAAGGATTGGTGCTCCAGTCGGCATCGGTAGTTGTGCTGACCTGGCCGTGATGCTGAAGGGCAAACTGAATGGCGATATTGTTTTGCTCCGCGCTTGCGACGTATCCGTCCATTCTTAGTGACGTCTGCAAAGAAGGTTTTCCTGGGCCCTGGAAGTAGTTGTTGCCCCAACCGACTGGCCATTCGAGCGCGACTCCGTAATCGGCGCCATAGGTGCAGCACCATAATCGCACCCAGTTTGCGCCGGCATTGTGCAGTTTTGCGAGGAAATAATTCCAGCCGGCGATTCCGCCGCCAGGAAGTGAGCCGTTGTTCCAGCCGATGTTCTGGCCGATGTTGATGCGCGTATCGCCGTTAGCATATTTGAGGAAGTCGTGCTGGTTGGGGTCAACTCTGATAAACCCTTGTTTGCCGCTTTCAACGCAGGTGAAAGAGCCGGCGGTTGTCTTGGTAGCCGTGCCATTCACGTCTTTTACTTTGATATCGCAGGTATATGAGCCGAGCTGCGAAGGTGCGAATCTTGCCTTCCAGGATATCGCTCCAGCGGTCGTATAAGTTTCAGGATTGCTTCCCGATGTGGTATATGCCTGGTAATAAAACCCTATGATATTCACGTCGGTTCCGTCGGGCTGATGAAACGTTACCATGACGTCAACTACGCACGGGTCGAACGGGTTTGTATATGTCTGTGAAAGCGTAAATGTCAGTTCGTATTTGGTGTATCTGCCTATGGTGGATGAGTTTTGTGAAATGCCGCTTATGGTGGTTGCGTTTGCCTGGTTAATTCCGAGTTCAAGGATTGCGATTAGGCATGCGGCCAGAACGTACGTCATTCTTTTCATCATTACTTACCCCTTTTTCGATTCCTTTCGGTATGAGTGTGGTGTTACCGGCCCAATAATGTTTCATTATTATTATACGCTGAAAAAGGGGGCAAAGTCCAGAGCATTTTTGCCTAAATTGCCTTATTTGCCATTAGATTTGCTGTTTTATGGGGTTTTTGCATCGGGTGAAAGCCAACGATCGGATTCGAACCGATAACCTCCGGTTTACAAAACCGGAGCTCTACCATTGAGCTACGTTGGCGTAAGTTCTATATCGGCAGGATTATACTGAAAATGAGGTAATTTAGCAAGTGCCCAGGCAAGATTACGTCAAAAGCAGAAGTATAAAGCAGCCGAGCATAATGACCATACCGAGAGGGACGCCGAATGCGGCCCATTCTTTGCTTTTTATCGAGAGTTTACTTGCGCAAATGATGTTCGGGATATTGCCGGGGATGAGCATTCCGCCGGCGATTAGCAGGCCCATAAGGACGTCTTTGATTGTGTCGATGGGCATAGCTGGGGATATTTCCGCGGCCGTGAGGGTTGCGTTATCGAGAATCGCCGAGGTGGTATTCACCCAGTAAAGTGCCACTGCCGGGATATGCACAATATATTTGTCAACGACCGGTGTAAGGCCTGTCCCCAGAAAAACAAGCGCGAGAACAAAAAGATAGACCTTGCCCGCCCTGATGAAAATATCTTTGATTTCTTCGGGCTTGTCTTCAGTAAGAGTCGGGCCTTTTCCATCGTGTTTGTGAGTCATAAACAAGGATATTATCCCAAGAAGGACAACCAAAGGTATTACCCATTTACCCAGGAGTTTCAGCAGGAAGAAAAAATGGGCGTGATATGGTTCGCCAGAGAGCTTGGATATAGCGATAGTGGATAACGGCTCACCGATGGGCGTCAGGACGGCGCCGAGACCGATTGAAAAGCAGGCGATGATTACCAGCCGCACTTCGAGAGCTCTTGGTAGACGTAATGCACTTATGACTTCCGCAAGAATCAACGCGGCGATAATCGCGGTGATGACGCTGGACAATAAGCCAAGCCCGGCAACGATAACGAAGAACAGCGCCGAATAGCCGAACCAGCCCGCGAAACCATGCGCCCAGGCGCCTACTTTGGGCCTGATGAATCGGAAAATCACGCCCGCAATCAGCACCGCCAGCGTAATTTTAATCGGTTCAACGAGTGCCTCTTTCACCAGATGCCACGACCACAGCCAGGAGGTGGTTACAGCGAGGCATCCCATAACAAACAGGAACGCCTCAAGCTGCTTTTCGACCCGTTTGGATAAAAAGGGCCCAACAAGAACCAGTCCGACAATAAAGACCAATCCGCCCGTTACAAGTGTTTCATTCATGTCTATTTTCTATTTTCGATTTGTTGTTTTTGATTTACAATTCGAGAATAATAAATCATAAATGGTAAATTATAAAGGGGAAACTGAAAATGCATAAGTTTGTTTTGCTTTTGTTGATATCCGGCTTGTGTTTTTCCTTTGGCTGCGCCGCAAACCCGATTACCGGCGAAGACGAGCTGATGCTCGACCGTGACTACCGTCACGATATAAAGTTAGGCAAAGAGGTTGCCCCGCAGGTCGAAAAAGAGCTTAAAGGCAGAATCAAAGACCAGGTATTACAGGATTATATAAACGGCATAGGCCATAAAATCGCCAGATTCAGCCACAACCCGGGTTTTGATTTTAATTACATTGCCGTCAATGATAAGTCGATAAACGCCCTGGCGCTGCCCGGCGGGTACGTTTTTATCACAAAAGGACTGCTGCTGAAACTTGAAAATGAGTCGCAGCTCGCGGGCATATTGGCGCACGAGACCGTTCACGTTGTCGCAAGAAATACGGAGAGTATGATGAGCAAACAGGCGGGAATGGGCGCGTTGTTTGTCCTGGCGGCGTCCCAGGCAAGAAACCAGGGCGAGGTGGTTGCCGCTGATATAGCGATGCAGCTTGTTACGTTCAAATACAGCAGGGAAGACGAAAGGACCGCGGACCTCGGCGGTATGGATTATATGTTCAGGGCCGGCTATAACCCCAACGGTATGGTCGAAACGATGCAGATACTACAGAAGGAGGAGGAGGCGAACAATTCCTGCGATTTCTTTTCAACGCACCCTTCGCCCGAAAACCGCATCGATTATCTCAGGGCGAGAATCCAGTCGCATTATTCGGACGGTATCGCTGGCACAAAAACGGATGAGGAAGATTATCAGCAGAACGTCCTGGACAGGTTAAAAAGTCTGCCTGACGAACCGCGCAGGTAATTGAGCGGGAGTGGAGTGATTGCGTTGAAAAATTTATGGTTTGCCTGTCGCAAGCCGGAAAACATTACGCGATTTTCAGTATTCTCGCCGGCTCTTCCGGCATGCCGGTGCGTGCGGAAAGATAAGCTGCTTCGATAAAGGCCATATTTTTCAGGTTGTCGGCAGCCGGGCTTACGAGCGGATTTTTGTCGGGCCACAGCAGATGAGAAGCGAAATTATCCAGCACCATTTTCATCCGGTCGGACGCATCGTCCGCGAATTCGTCCTGTCTGAGCCGCTGTCCCCGCGAATCAGCGATTTCAAACACTTTGTCGTCGCATCTTACAATCGTATCCTGGCACTGCACGATTAACCATTTTTGTCGCTGGTTTGCGGTCGATTGCCCGACAGAGGCGTGCCCCGCGAGGAGATTGCCCGACATCGCGTCGCCGAATTTCATTGTTATGATGGCGCTGTCCTCTGTTCTGTATAGTCGTTGCTGTCTGTCGCCTGCGGCGCTTCCCGCGACGCAATACACCTGCTGGGGCAGGCCAAAGTTCAGAATTATCTGGTCGATTATCTCCCAGCAGTCGTAAAGAATCGCGCCGCCTCCCGCCAGTACAGGGTCGTCTCGCCATTTTGCCCTTGGCGTGCCTGGTGTCGGCTCGCCTGCTGCTGCAAGGACAAGAAACGGCTGTTGCGCCGGGTTTTGCAGAAAATATCCCCTTGCCGCAAGGGCGCTTTGAGCGAATCTTCCCGGGTTGGCTGCCGCGAGGATAACTCCCTCGTTTTGCGCCATTTTTACGAATTCTGCCGCCTCGCTGAAATTTCTCGCTAATGGCGGCAGCTTGAGAACGTTAAATTTCTTTTTTATCGCCAGTTTGAGGTATTCGGCGCAGTTGTGAATCGGTGCGGCGACGAGCAGACAATCGAGCTGGTTCTGTATTATCAGCCGGCGGTAATCGTCGTATGCCGTGCAGTTGTAATCTTTGGCTACCTGCTGCGCCAGGTTTGTGTCATTATCACCCACAGCCGCGATGGTAAAGCAGTCGAGACCTTTGGCCGCGTCGAGCAACGACCTGCCCGTGTCATTGAGACCCAGGACGGCTATTTTCAGAGGACTCTCTCGCATCCCTGCACACAAATCGCAGCGAAAAGTAAACGGCTGCAATTACCCGCAATTATTTCTTGTTCGGGATAATAAAATGGTCCGGCACCGGGAACTGCGAGCACATAAGCAACACGTCTTTGGCGACCTGCTCGATGACCGATTCATTATCGATGTTCTCGGCGACCTTGCCTATATATTCTGCGATTAGCCGGGCCTGTTCTTCCTTCATACCGCGTGTTGTAATCGCGGGCGTTCCGATTCGCAGGCCGCTCGGATTTGCCGGCGGGGCCGGGTCGTTGGGCACGGTGTTGTAGTTGGTTTCGATTCTGGCCCGGTCGAGCGCCTTGGCGAATTTTTTGCCGGGGATGTTTTTGTTTCTCAAATCTATGAGAATCAGGTGATTGTCTGTTCCGCCCGATACGAGATTGAATCCGCATTCGAGCAGTTTCTCGGCCATTGCCTTTGCGTTTTTGACAATCTGTTTGGCATAAGCGACAAACTCAGATGTGTCGGCTTCCGCGAGAGCGACAGCAATTGCGGTAATCGTGTGCATGTGCGGGCCGCCCTGGAGTCCGGGGAATACGGCCTTATCGACCTTTTCGGCGTGCTCGGCTTTGCAGAGCAGCATTCCACCTCGCGGACCTCGCAGCGTCTTGTGCGTTGTTGTTGAAACGATGTCGGCGTAGGGTACCGGGCTTTTGTGGACGCCCGCGACGACCAGGCCGGAAATATGAGCAATATCACTGACGTGATATGCGCCGACCTCTTTGGCGATATCGCCGAAAATCTCGAAGTTGATTTCGCGTGGATATGCTGTGCAGCCGGAGATTATGATTTTGGGCTTGTTTTTCTTTGCCAGTTCCCGAATCTGGTCATAGTCAAATCTGCCCGTTTCAGCGCTGACGCCATATTGCATTGAGTTAAAGATTTTGCCTGTCATGCTGACTTTCCAGCCGTGGGTGAGGTGTCCGCCGTGGGGCAAAGCAAGTCCCATAATCGTATCGCCTGGCTTTGCCAGCGCGATATAAGCCGCGAGGTTCGCAATTGAGCCGGAATATGGCTGGACGTTGGCGTGGTCGGCCTTGAATATCTTTATGGCTCTCTGTCTGGCGATGGTTTCGATGAGGTCGGTAATCTGCTGCCCCTCGTAATACCGTTTGCCCGGGTATCCCTCGGCGTATTTATTGGTCAGGCAGCTGCCGCTTGCCAGCATTACCGCCTTGGAAACGTAGTTTTCGGATGGAATCAGCCGGACGCAAGCACTTTGGCGTGCGCCTTCCTGCCTTATAAGTTCATATATTTGCGGGTCATACTGCTCAAGAGCTGTAAGCATATCATATTCTCCATAAATATTGGTTTAAGGTACCACGGTTTTATAGCAAAGTCGGGATTTTAATACAAGCATTTATACGCCCACGGCGGATTTATTTGTTGACAGGATTTGGCCGAAGAATAGGATTATGGGGAGGGAAGCTTCATAAAGCGGTTTTTTGAGGAATTTGATGCCTGAAGACAATGGAATAAGCGCAAAGGCGAAGTTGTTTTTTGGAAAGGCCGACGAGGCGGCCGCGAACTACAATTTCGACTATGCTATAGATTTGTATCTCCAGGGGTTGCGATGCAACCCTGATGCGCTTCAGGACGGCCATTTGCAGCTTAGGGAGCTTGCCCTCAGGCGGCAGGCAAAAGGCGGCAAGAAACCATCAATGATGGAAAGAATGAAATATTCCCGCGGCAAGAACCCCCTCGAACAGTTGCTCAACGCCGAATATCTGATGGCCAGAGACCCTGAGCATTTGCCATATATCGAGGCGATGCTCAAAGCGGCTGTGGCCGGCGGATACAATCAAACGGTAAAATGGATAGCGGATTTGCTGTTCGCGGCCAACAATGCCTCACAATCGCCGTCGGCGCATACGTATATGCTGCTGAAGGACTCATACGCGGCCATTGGGTTGTGGGACAGGGCGCTTGCCGCCTGCCAGTATGCGGCGAAATTGCGTCCGGATGACGGCGACATAGTTGACGAGGCGAAGAGATTGTCCGCGGAGCTGACTGTTTCTCGCGGTAAATATGACCAGGCGGGCGACTTCCGCAAATCAATCAAAAACCGCGAGGAGCAGGAAGTATTTCAGTCGCAGCAGGGGGTGGTAAAAAGTAAGGACTACCGGGTCATTGCGGTAGAGGCGGCGAGAAGGGCATACGAGCAAAACCCTGAGTCGGCACATAGCATATTCGGGCTGGCGGGCGTCCTGGCGGATATGAGGACCGACCAGGCGGAAGAAGAAGCGATAAAACTGCTTGAGGATGCGTACAAAAAAAGACAGGATTTCAGCTTCAAGGAACGAGCGGGCCTGATTCGAATCGGACAGGTAAAACGCAAGATACGGGAGGCCGATGAGGCAATCGACGCAAATCCCGAAGACAGCATCGCAAAATCAAAGCACGCCGGTCTTGTCGGGCAGTTGAACAAGGCGGAAATGGAACATTACGGGCTTTGCGTCAAAAACTATCCTACCGACCTCAAGGCGAAATACGAATACGGCCTGCGTCTGGTCTATAACAAGAGATACGATGAGGCGATTCCGATGCTTCAGGAGGCCCAGAAAGACCTGAGGCACAAAATCGCGGCAATGGGCAAGATAGGCCTTTGCTTTTTTATGAAGGGCTGGTTCACCGACGCGGAGGATATTTTCAACAGGGCAATCGAATCTTATGAAATAAAAGATGACGACATTGCGAAGGAATTGCGGTATAATCTTGCCCGCTCTCTTGAGGAGCAGGGTAAAAGGGCCGAGGCCCTTGACATATATCGTAAAATAGCCCAGATTGATTTTGGGTTCAAAGATGTTTCCCAGCGGGTTGACCGGCTGAGAAAAGAAGTGAAATAACAGGTATTGAAAATAACTGTGTACAGGAAAATTGTTAACAGAAGTATTTTTTAGGAGACAGAAGTGGCTCATTCGTTGTCGGCAAAAAAAAGAGTAAGGCAGAACGAAAAAAGAAGAGCAATTAATCGTGCAAGAAAAAGCAGCGTCAAGACGCAGATAAAGCGTTTCGAGGATGCGCTTGCCAGTGGCGACATCAAGGCGGCGACCGAGCAGTTCCGTCTTACGGCCAAACGGCTGGATAAGGTTGCATCGACCAGTACTATGCACAAAAAGACAGCCGCTCGCAAAAAATCACGTCTTGCCAAACGGCTCAACGCGCTGAAAGCAAAAGCGCCGGCCTAACCACAAAGTCACGAACGAAGGCACCGAGACACGGGGTAAAATGATGAAATTAGTGCCTTTGTGTCTTAGTGGTTAAAATGCGGGAAGTATATAAAAAGAAAATCATCAAGCTGTTGAAGCACGCCGACTACAAGCCGGTCAAGGTCAGCGAGCTGGCCAGGGCATTGGGGATTGAGCAGGCGGATTTCCCCGAGTTCAAGCGTGCGTTCGATGAGCTTCATCACGCCAACCATGTCGTATTAGGCGACGGCAGCGTAGTCGGACTTCCCGGTCTTGCTGGTCGAATCATCGGCACCTTCCGCGCAAATCCAAGGGGTTTTGGCTTTGTTACGCCTCTCGAATCGGCGGCCCACGTCGATTTATTTATCCCGCCGGGTGAGACGATGGAAGCGATGACGGGCGACGTTGTTGCCGCGAAAGTCGTCGAAAAATCCACGAGGGGAGAACAAATCCGTTACAGCGGCAGAGTCATCGAAATCGTCCAGCGGGGACGCAATCGGTTCGTAGGGACGCTGATGCGAAAGCCGGAAGGGTGGCTTGTTCAGCCGGATGGTTCGGGAGCGACTGACCCTATAATGGTCGATGACGTTACCGCCAAAAACGCCAGAGAAAAAGACAAGGTGGTCGTTGAGATATTATCGTATCCCACGGAAAGACATCTTGCCCGCGGGGTGATTGTCGAGGTGCTGGGCAAAGCGGGCAGATACGAAAGCGAAATCGCTTCGATAATTCACCAGTTCCAGCTTCCGGGCGAATTCAACGATTCCTGCATCTTCCAGGCGCATAAGGCCGCGACGGAATATAAGCCGGAAAATATCCGCGACCGGGACGATATAACCAACAAAATAATCGTTACGATTGACCCGCCCGATGCGAAGGATTTTGACGACGCGATTAGTTTGGAACGAGACGCGAAAGGCAACTGGATATTGGGTGTTCATATCGCGGATGTTACTTATTTTGTGCCGCCCGGAACGCCTCTGGATAAAGAGGCCAAAGAGCGGGGTAACAGCATATATCTGCCGGGCAGGGTCATCCCGATGCTGCCCGAAATGCTGAGCAACGGCGTATGCAGTTTGCAGCCCGACCAGTTGCGATTAGTCAAAAGCGCATACATCGCTTACGACAATGACGGCAACGTCGTAAATCGCAATTATCGCAACAGCATCATCCGCTCAACTCAACGGCTGACTTATCAGCAGGTTGACCGCTTCCTCAAGGGGCATACCAAGGATATAAAACCAGAAGTGATGCCTTTATTAAATAATATGAATACGCTGGCGAAGATAATCGAGAAACGCCGCGACAGAGAGGGTATGCTTCATTTGGATTTGCCGGAGACGGAGCTTGTGTTCGACGAAGCGGGCAGGGTAATCGATGGCCAGCCGGCGGATAATAGTTATCCGCATACGATAATCGAGATGTTTATGGTCGAGGCCAACGAAGCCGTGGCGACGGTTCTGGACCGCAATAATATCCCGGTTATGCGACGGGTTCACCCTGACCCGGATGCTTTTACTATGCGAAATCTTGCCGAGCTTGTCCGGTCATTGGGATTGAGCTTGCCCCGTTTGCCCGACCGGGCCTCGCTGCAGCAGCTTCTTAATTCCGTCAAAGGGACGGACAGCTCTCTTGCGATAAATCTCGTCGTTTTGCGAAGTATGGAAAAGGCGCAGTATTCGCCCCTGCATATAGGTCATTACGCGCTTGCTTCGGAATTATATGGGCATTTCACAAGTCCCATAAGGCGATACGCCGACCTGCTCGTTCATCGTGCGCTGGACTGTTTCCTGCGGGGCGACCTCGAAGCCGGGGACGACTGGATGCCTGATAATCAGCAGTTGGCGGATATTGGCAGGCACATCACGTTTACCGAGGAGCGTGCTGACGACTCAGAGCGCGAATTGAAGGCGGTTTTGATTCTGCAAATGCTGGCAGATAAGGTGGGAGAGGTTCTGGATTGCGTCGTTACGGGCCTGACGAATTTCGGCATATTTGTCCAGTCGCGTAAACTCGGTATCGAGGGCCTTGTGCAGCTCGCGGATTTAGGCCCTGACCAGTGGCAATATAATCCCAAACATGGCTCCATCGTAGGCAGGCATTCAGGCCGGATTGTGTGCTTAGGACAACCGATGAAAGTCCGCATCGTTTCGGTAAATATCTCCGCAAGACAGTTAAACGTCACGCCTGTTCTCGCCATCCTCGAAGGCGGCATTCATCCTCGTCGTGAGCAGTTAATATCAAAGGCAAAAGGCAAACGCGCAAAACACGGCGGCGGAAGATTCGCCGTCCGCAGAAAACAAAAACAACGCGGAAAAAGGAGAAGATAAAAAACGGCTCCCTTGCTTCGTGGCCTTCACTTATGCCAAACTTTTTCCAGAACTGCATCAATGGCAGCTTTTAAGGTTCTCTCGTATAAGTCAAGAAAGTAATTCCATAACCTGTTGCCTTTCGCTGTTATTGGTAATTTATTGACATCTTCGGGTTTCCATTCGCCTGCGGCAACAGGGTTTCCGCTTTCACTATCTTTTACAGTTATCATATCACCGACCACTAACTCAGGAGTGTCGTTGTTTATGTAAAAACCGCTCAAAGGAGGGGTTTCGGTTAGCGGCCTGTCGGCGGGTCCTCTTGGTGTTCCATTTGACTGTCGCACGGTATAAACCAGTTTCATACCGGTAACGCCATAATGTTTTATTTCGTTCATTTTAATCCGTCTTTCTAACGGCTCGCGACAGCTAAAAAGGTGGTTCAAACCGAAAACGCTGCCGTAAGTCGTCATAGCCCTATAATAACGCGGTATGGCTGAAACAGCAACTTTTTCGCTTAATCTTGGCTGAATAAAAGCCGAAAAATAAATACGGTTCTTCAAAGTCGATATTTTCAGGGGATAATTTATATGAGCGATAATTCCGAAAATAGCGGACGAGAATGGGAGTTTTGGAAAGCCCAAGACCAGCGCATCCTTAAATTATGGGAAGCTCAATTTCTGTCTGCTATAGCATCCTATCATAATACAAGTATGCAGGGACAGGCCGCTCTTAAAGCAGCTTTGCTAATAAATGGCGGAGCATCTGTAGCATTACTCGCATTTGTTGGGACGACGATGGGAAAGGATATACCGTACTATCTTTTTTTGTCGCTGTGTTCTTCGATGCGTTGCTTTGTTTGGGGAGTGCTATCTGCCGCTATAGCAAGTGGTGTTACTTACGCGGGAGGACTGGTTAACTCACTGGCAGAACCGGTTGATGCAGATAATGTCAACGAGAAAAAGGTTAGCAAATCAAACTTCTGGTTTTGGCCTTTTAATTTAGTGGCCATTGCATTAGTCGTACTAAGTTATTTTCTATTTTATTTCGGCTTCTCGACCGCTTATTCTGCTTTTATCAACTGACGATAATTATTGCAATTTACATCGTCCGGCAGTAGCAACTAAGAACAGCATACTAACGGCTTGACTGAATTAAAACAGCAGAGTGTTCGGGAAATAACCTGCTTTAGGCCTATGCCGTTTATTTTTTACTGCTCAAACTTGGTGTGGTGATGCTGAGAAGACAAAAGTAATATTAAAGTTGAGATACAGCAATGGGATATTATAGAAATCACATCTTGAAAGAATTGGCGGGATTTTTATGGCCGTTTGTGGTTGTTGGCTATATCGTCTCCGGTTGGAAGGGGGCTATAATTGTAATCGCAATTGCACTTGGTGGCCTGTTCGTTTGTATCGTAGTCGGAAGTCAATATAAAAAAAACAAGGAGAAAATTCGTTCACTGGTTCTATGGCGTGCACGACGAGAACCTTGTAAGCATGGTGTCATTGGCGCTTTATATGGCGGTCAGCCGTGCGCAAAATGTCAAGAAGAGAAGACAGCGGCGGCAATAGCTGCACGAAATAAAAGAGAGGAAGAAGCTGCTAAAAAAAAGGCCGACGAGGAACACGCATACAAGGAATGGGTTGCACGCATAAAATTACCAGAATACTTGATTTCTATGGATGCAGAAAAATTTGAGCATTTGGTTTGCGACCTGTTTCAGCGGCTGGGTTATGAGGTTGAGCATACTCCATTTTCTGGGGATGGTGGTATAGATGGTTATTTACGAAAGAATGACCAGTTGTCTATTTTGCAATGTAAACGAGTTAAAGGTTCGGTAGGGCAACCAGTTTTGCGAGATTTGTTTGGAACGATGAACCACGAAAAAGCAAAAGAAGGGATTGTCGTAACAACGGGAAGGGTATCGAAACAAGCGAAAGGATGGGCGCAAGGAAAACCAATAAGGATTTTGGAATTAGACGAACTTGTAAATCTTATACGCGAAAATTACGGCGAAAGTGATGTTGTCCCCAAAGAATTTGTCCCAGACGGGACGAATTCCGCACTATGCCCACGGTGCGCCCGTCCGCTGAGAGTAGTTAAGTGGAAGGGTAAAGAATTCTTAGGGTGCACAGGATACCCCCGATGCCGTTTCACAAAATCGCTGGGATTCCGAAGCTTGGATTCGCAAAAAAACTAAATACGGTACGGTGATGTGGTTTGACTATGCTTACCACAGGGTAAGAAGGAAACGCTGACAACCTATGATTAACTTTGGAATTACAGAACGAAAAAGAGAAGAGCTCGAACAACGTATGCAGAAATGCAATTTGTTCGAAAAAGATATAGAAGAAAAGTTCGTCAGGAGCAGCGGTTCAGGCGGCCAGAAAGTAAATAAAAGCTCTACCTGTGTTTATCTGAAACATATCACCAGCGGCTTATCGGTAAAAATTCAAAAGAGCCGCAGCCAGGGGCTTAATCGTTATTATGCCAGAAAAAAAATGTGTGAATTGCTTGAGAATAAACTTTTGGGAAAACAAAGCCCAGGCACCAAAAGGATAGAAAAGATTCGAAAGCAAAAAGACAGGAATAGACGCAGAACATCCTCATAATAAAAAACTGAACGCTGAACACTGTAACTGTACGCAAGCCGCCGTCTCGATTTTAACCTGAATATAGTGCCATATCAGCGGAAAATGGGCTGATTGGCAACGCCCGATTTTCTGTTATTAACATTAACAAAAACGCCGATAATACATTTACTATTCCGCCGCAATACTACACTACGGGTGTTCCCCAGAGTAGCTTACTTTTATAGGATTGGAAATATGCGGCATCGCCATTTGGCGGCGGCAAGCGGCTAAGAAGGAGAAGAAAATGAAGAAGTTAATTGCGATTCTTGCTGTTGTACTTGGCATAAGTTATTTACCATGCCTGGCGGCGTGCCCTGCGCCGGACGCGAATATGATTTTAATTCCAGCCGGGACATTTCAGATGGGGGATAGTTTGGATGGGGATTCAGATGCCCTGCCTGTCCATACAGTTACGTTGAGTTCTTTTTACATGGGCAAATATGACATTACCAACCGTCAGTATTGCAGTTTTCTCAATTCTGCGGCTGTTAAAGTTATCAGTGGTGTTGTGTATGAATCCACGGACAATGGTAATAGCTATCCTTACTGCGATACATCCGCAGCAGGCTCAGGCAGTCAAATTGCCTATAACGGCGGTGTTTTTAGTGTCCTCACCAAGGGCAGTCGCAGCATGGTCAATGACCCGATGGTTGTGGTAAGTTGGTACGGGGCGGCGGCCTACTGCAACTGGCGCAGCCGGCAGGATGGATATAGGCAGTGTTATAATCTCTCAACGTGGGACTGCAATTTTTCGAACAATGGCTATCATTTGCCGACAGAGGCTCAGTGGGAATACGCCGCTCGCGGCAGTTTTTCCGGCAACCGTTTCCCATGGGGAGACACGATAAGTCACAGCCATGCGAATTATTACAACGTTAGCGGCGATTATAGTTATGACCTTGGCGGCCCGCCATGGGGCTATGACCGGATATGGAGCAGTGATGGCATAAGACCATTCACGTCTCCTGTGGGCAGTTTTGCCGCCAACGGATACGGCTTATATGATATGGCGGGTAATGTGTGGCAGTGGTGTAATGACTGGTATTCGAGCACTTATTACAGTTCCAGTCCGCCGACAAATCCGACAGGTCCGGCTTCAGGCAGTTACCCCGTTCTTCGCGGCGGCAGTTGGCGGGATAGCGCCCTTGACTGTCGCGTGGCATCCCGCTACTACTACGACCCGAACGACCGATACCTCAGTCTTTCGCCGACAAAAGCAGGCCAGAGGCGGTCGATTTATGGTACGAACGACCGGTACATCACCTACGGATTTCGTGTTTCCATGGACTTAAATTAACCTTTGCTCTTTTACCCTTTATGGGGTGCAAAGGCGAAGCCGGTATGAACAAGCGACGCTCTTGCCGCCTGGTTTCGGTGCGGGGATAGTCAGAAAATTCAGGGCTTGAAAAACAAATTTTTGCGGAACCTTCCTGCTATTTTCTTTCTACTATCTGCTATCTGCTTTCCTTTCACCCCATCCTTGACAATGGGGTCGGGTTTTACGATACTGCTGAATCAGCGTACGGCGGTCAGCGTTCAGCGTACAGTTCGTAGGATGGACTTGAAATCTCAATTTGCGATATCAAGTTCCACCTGGGGCGGGCGAAGAATGGCTACCCCCTTTTTTTTCTTAGCGCCGACATAACGTTTGATATAATATAACCGATGAGATGGATTGTTGGTGCGACCAAACCAAGAATGTTTGTTTGGGCAGGCGTGATTGTTATCATTGCCGCCTGTTTTGTGGCATATATTCCGGCAATAAAAAGCGGCTTTATTTGGGATGATGACGTTTATGTTACCAATGATCCGCTATTGACTGCCCCGGATGGTCTGTATCGAATATGGCTTACAACGGAATCTCCATCGCAATACTTCCCGCTTACATATACGACGTTTTGGGTTGAGCATAAGTTGTGGGGATTCAACCCGGCAGGTTATCATGCCGTAAACGTGGCGATTCATTGTGCTAATGCACTGTTACTATGGCTGATTCTGCGGCGACTGTCGATACCAGGTGCGTGGTTTGCATCGGCTATATTTGCACTTCATCCGGTGCAGGTCGAATCGGTGGCATGGGTAACCGAGCGGAAGAACGTCCTGATGCTGTTTTTTTCTCTTTTGTCTGTTTTGTGCTGGATGGAATTTGCTCTTTTTCAAAGGTCTGGGCGCAAGACGTATGTCGGCTCCCTGCTGCTCTATGCTTTGGCTCTTTTCAGCAAGACAACCGCCTGCACGCTGCCTTTAGCATTGGTCCTGATATTGTGGTTTAAGCGTGTGCCTCTTACAGCAAAACGCTGGCTTCAGGTGGCACCGTTTGCCGCAATGGCACTTGCGATGGGGCATATAGCGAGGGGTTGGGAAATGGTTCATCAGGGGACCAGCACGATAAATCTGGGTCTGACTTCGGATGGGAAAATACTATTAGCAGGCAGGGCATTGTGGTTTTATCTTTGGAAACTTTTCTGGCCGACAAACCTGACGTTCAGCTATCCTCGATGGAACATTGACCTGACCCAGAGTTGGCAATATGCCTGGCCTGCGGCGTTCCTGCTGGTGCTGTACCTTGCGTATCGATGGCGAAACCAGCTGGGAATCGGGCCATTTGCTGCATTGCTGTTTTTTGTCCTGACGCTGATTCCAATGCTCGGTTTTTTTTCGCTTTATACGTTTGTCTATACTTTCGTGGCGGACCATTACCAGTATGCAGCGTGTATCGGGCCTATAGCGCTGGTCGCGGCGGGCGGTGAACGTATTTTGCGACGGTCAGGAACAAACGGAAAGATTGTTATATTCTCGGCAGCGGGCATCCTGCTGCTTACGCTTGGCGTCCTGACATGGCGGCAGAGCCGGGTATATGTAAATGAGAAGGTGCTGTGGCAGGATACGTTCAAAAAGAATCCGGATTCGTGGCTGGCACGCGGTGAACTAATGGATCGACTTATCGAACAGGGCAAATTAGAAGACGCGAAGAATCATGCGGAGCAAAGGATTAAACTCGGGGCATATACGAAAACAATCAATCCTCATATTTATGCGTCTTTCTATTTCAATCTTGCGACCATTTTAGAGGCACAGAACAAGCTGGATGAGGCGGTTAACTGTTATCAACAATCGCTTGAAATATACAATGATTATGCGCTTGCGCATTATCGGCTTGGCGAAGTGCTGTATAAACAGGGTAACTATACCATGGCCATGACGCATCTGCGCCGGGTGATGGAGATAAAAAAGAACGAGAAGAACAACCGTCTTGTCGAAGCATGCATTCGGATGATGAATTCAATAGAAGATAAAAAACAGTATCATAATTAACGAGTGATTACGGTATAACCACAATCGACCTGACATCTATCAGGTTAGCTGGCCTTGAGCATAGTTTAATTCTATCCCCGAACGCGCCACGCTTTCGCTTTTCTGCTTTGGTGCGGTGATAATCAGAAAATTCAGGGATTGAAAAGCTCCCCGTTCCCTTTTCACCTTTTTTCTCTTTCTCCTGCCTGTCCTTGACAAAGGTGACGGGTTTTACGATACTGCAACAAATTTAGCGTATGGCGTGTGGCGTATAGCGGATAGTTAAATACGCCACAGTTGTTAAACGCTATACGCTATCCGCTGAACGCTAAGGTAAAAGATGTTAAAGAATTTCGGTAAAAGCATTGTAAAGCTATTCGGCTCACGCAGCGAGCGACTGGTCAAGACGTATATGACCGTCGCACGTGAGGCAGGCGTCTTTGAAGAACAGATTAAGCAGTTGACCGATGAGCAGTTGAAGGCAAAGACAGCCGAATTCAAAGATAAGCTCAAAAATGGCGGCAGGGCGGAAGATATGCTGCCCGAGGCGTTTGCCGTTGTTCGTGAGGCGGCCAGACGCAACGTTAATATGAGGCATTTCGATGTGCAGTTGGTCGGCGGCAATGTCCTCTACGAAGGCAAAATCGCGGAAATGGCGACCGGCGAAGGTAAAACATTGGTCGCGACGTTAGCCGCGTATCTTGTGCACCTGACGGGCAGGCACGTTCACGTCGTTACCGTCAATGATTATCTCGCCAAACGCGACTCCGAATGGATGGGGCCTATTTACAATGCGCTTGGACTATCCGTTGGCGCGATACAGGCGGATATGGATACCGCCGGCGAGGAGAGAAAAAACCAATACGCAAGCGACATTACCTACGGCACCAACAACGAATTCGGCTTCGATTATCTGCGCGATAATATGAAGCTGTCGATTGAGCATATGGTGCAGGGTGATTTGCAATACGGAATCATCGACGAGGTTGACTCGATTCTGATTGATGAGGCGAGAACGCCTTTGATTATATCGGGACCTGCTTTCGATGATGTGAGCAGATACAAAAGGGCCGACGACGTAGCGAGAAAACTCATCGGGTTGCAAAGCGGCTACGACCGGGTCAAAAAGCAGATTGACACGTCAGAAAAGACGCTTGCCAATGCTTACGGCGAATTGGGCGAGGCCAAAAAGTCCAAAGACAAGGGTCGTATCGAAAAAACGCAGGCCACGATAGAAAAGCTCGAAAAGGAGCTTGAAGAGGCGCAGAGTAAAGTCGGCAGCGCAACCCAGTATTACGAGGTTGAGCATGACCACAAGGCAGTGCATTTGACGCACGAGGGAATCAGCGCGGCACAGGAGGCGGCGGGAGTTGGTTCGTTTTTCACCGGCTCGAATATGGAATGGCCTCACCTGCTTGAACAGTCGCTGCGTGCGCATATCGTTTTCGAGAAAGAAAAAGATTACGTCGTGATGGAAGGCAAGGTCGTTATCGTCGATGAATTCACGGGGCGACTGATGCACGGCAGGCAGTGGTCGGATGGATTGCACCAGGCGGTCGAGGCGAAAGAAGCCGTGCAGGTCAAGGAGGAAAGCCAGACGCTTGCCACGATTACATTGCAAAATTTCTTCAAACTCTACGGCCAGATTGCCGGTATGACGGGCACGGCGATGACGGAAGCCGAAGAGTTTATGAAGATTTACAGGTTGGAAGTTGTTGTTATGCCGACGAATCGCCCCTGTATCAGAAATGATATGGAAGACGTGATTTATAAGTCGATGCCCGAAAAGTTCACCGCGATTCTGGAAGAGTTGAACAATATCAGCATTTCGGGAAGACCCGTGCTGGTTGGAACGGTGAGCGTAGAGAAAAATGAGGTGCTGTCGGAGGCGCTTAACAGGAGGTTCGGCCTTGAGCATGAGGTGCTTAACGCCAAGCAGCACGAGCGCGAGGCGCAAATCGTCGCGAAGGCGGGCTTTCAGCATCAGGGCCGTGACGGGAAAATGCACGGCAACGTTACAATTGCGACGAATATGGCAGGCCGGGGAACGGATATCAAGCTCGGAGAGGGCGTTGCGGATATAGGCGGGCTTCACGTTCTCGGCACGGAACGCCACGAGGCAAGGCGTATCGATAACCAGCTTCGCGGTCGCTGCGGCAGGCAGGGTGACAAGGGGTCGAGCCAGTTTTTCCTCAGCTTCGAAGATGAATTGATGCGGACGTTTGCGCCGGAATGGACGGTAAAGGCGTTGTCGTGGATTGGCTGGGAAGAAGGGCAGCCGATTTACCACAAAAGAATCAGTAAGGGCATCGCCAAGGCGCAGAAAAAGGTCGAGGAACGAAACTTCGAGACGCGAAAAAGTTTGCTCGATTACGACGAGGTGATGGATTATCAGCGCAAGATATTTTATTCCCGCAGGCGGAAAATCCTGGCGGGCTTGGGTCTTAAAGAAATTATCGATGAAATGATAGGGGGCACGACCGCCAAGAGCTGTCAGATAATGCTGGAGGCGGCGTATCCCGTCAAGTGCATTTGTGAATGGGCGTCGAGCCAGTTCGGCGTTGAGTTGAAACCATCTGAAATAGAAGGATTGCCTGCTGAAGAGATTGAGCGAATCATAAAGAGCAAGGCCAAGGAAAGCGCGGGCAACGATATATCGCTGTCGATTGGGGAATACCTTGAGGATTACGAAGACCAGTCAACGTGGGATATTCCGGGCCTGTGCAAATGGGCGATGAGCGCGTTCAGTGTCAGCTTGGGCGCGAACAAAGTCAAGCAGATGACCCCTGAGCAGCTTGAAGAGCAGTTAATCGCCGCGGCACATGAGCAGATTGAAAAAAAGGACTGCTCGCCCGTTGCTGAGCCGTTGAAACCTGATTTCGCGATTCGCCGGCTTGTGGAATGGATTCGCACGAAGTTCGATATAAAACTCACCGTTGATGAGTTGAAAGCGTTAAAGCCGGAGCAGATTGAGGGACTCATCGCGGAGCGAATCAGGGCAAGATATAAAAGGCGTGAAATTGAATACCCCGTCGAGTTCGCGATGAATATGGTGTATGGGCCTCAGGGGGCAAATGTATATGGTTTTGAGTCGCTGGCGAGCTGGGCAAACAAAAAATATAACGCCCAGTTTACCGCCGAGGGCATACAGCAAATCCAGCCGCAGACGCTGCATAAGCAGCTTCTGGAATTGAGCGAGTCCTACAGCAACGGCCAGTTGACAAAGGAAATCGAGGAATCGCTTCGCCTGCCTGATACGCAGGCGATTACCGAATGGACCAATAATCGCTTCGGGACGGCGTTTACGCCCGAACAGCTCACGGATATTGAGACGCGAAAAGATATAATCCTTCACGCGGGCAGGGAGTTTCTGCGAAGGGAATTAAGCGAGCTTGAAAGATACGTCCTGCTCCAGGTTTACGACACTGCCTGGAAGGACCATCTTTATAATATGGACCATCTCAAGGACAGTATCTGGATGCGTTCCTGGGCCGAGAAGGACCCGAAGACCGAATACAAGCGGGAAGGGCACCGGATGTTCAGCGAGATGCTGTCTAATATCGATGAGCGGGTTACGGATATCGTCTTCAAGGTGCATCTCGAAGCCGGCGCAAGGGCCAGAAGCGTTTGGCAGGTGAGCCAGACCGCGCACGACCAGGTCGGGCAATTTGCTATGGCCGAGCGTCAGCGTGCCGCGGCGCAGGCGCCTCAGGGCGAGATAAAGGTCAAGCAGATTAAGCTCGAAGGCCCCAAGGTCGGCCGCAATGACCCCTGTCCCTGCGGCTCAGGCAAAAAATACAAAAAATGCCACGGCCAAAATGCATAGCAAATCTGCATCGTCGCAAAAAAAGAGCCGCGTTGTTATGCGGCTCTTAGTGTCCGTTATTTAATCACGTTACTGATTTTGCCCGGGCTTGTCCTATTTTGTGTTACTGGACTGGTTTTGCTTTCGGCTTGGTGTCCGTCCTGGCCTTAATTTCACTGAACGTTTTTACGGTAACCCATTGAACATCGCCTTTTTTCTCTATGGTTCCTTCGATTTTGACTCTCTTGTCAGCCATTGTCTTTCCCAGCTCTATGCCTTTTTCATCGAGAACTACTTTGTATATGAGGGTCTTGTGGACAGTCACTTTTATTTCAGTGAAATTCCCGTCGTTGTCTTTGGCTACGGTGACGACACCTATGACCAGATCGATGTCTTTTGATTTTTCTTTCGGGGTTCCTTTGGGCCGGTTCGGGTCCGCTGCCATCGCATTGCTCACAACCGCCAGTAACATACAAACCGCAACCGCCCCAACCAGCGCCATTAACCGCTTCTTCATCTTTGGTTTCTCCTTAATCCAAAAAATACATACCACTTTTCTTATTTGTTATTCCGATATAATTATATCGGCTACATTGCCCGGAATTCATTCGTTGTCTCACCGGTTTTCAAGTCATTTATAGAATTTTAAGCGATTTGAGTGTAGTTGTTGTTCCTATAAAAAAAGAAAACATCGAGTAACGCCTCGCTACCCGATGTTTTCCGGAGGGGAGAAAAACTCTGTTCTGCTGCTGTAATTATCGGCACACACATAATTGCTGCTTTAATCCAAAAATCATCCCATTTCGTTGGCCTTGTAAAATATACGTTTTTTGCTGTTCCGTGTTCGATTTGGGGGTTAAAACAGCGTGGTGGTTGCACTAACAAAGCGTCATCGGCTCATCAGGTCTGCTTTTTCGGCGGTATATCGTAATTCCTTTGCAGCCAAGGTGATACGCGAGACGGTAGGCCTTGTCAACGCCGGTGGTTTTGGCTTTTTCAGTGAAGTTTATCGTCTTACTGACGGCTGCGTCGCAGTGCTTTTGGAATGCGGCCTGCATGCGAATGTGCCATTCCGGGCTGATGTCATAGGCGCATTTGAAGATTTTGCGGATTTCAGCGGGAATCGAAGATATTGTTTGAATACTGCCGGTTTGAAGGGCTTGGCGGGCAATATCTTCGTTGAAAATAGCCCTGTTTGCGGCAATTTCGCTGAAAACCGGGTTTGTCTGGAGTAATTTTTTGCCTGACAGGACTTGTCGCACAAAAACAAGCGAATAAAGCGGCTCAATGCCCGATGAGCAGTTGGCGATGATGCTTATTGTGCCGGTTGGTGCGACACAGGTGATCGCGGCGTTTCGCACCTTCAAATTTCTCTCTTTGTTCCAGGTACTGTCGGGCCAGTTAGGGAAGCATCCTCGCTTTTCGGCTAATTCATTGCTTGCCTGCCTGGCGTTTTCGTTGATGAATTTCATAATTGATTCAGCGGCAGCGACGCCTTCATTGCTGTCGTACGGTATGCCAAGCATAAAAAGGCAGTCCGCGAAACCCATAACGCCAAGTCCGATTTTGCGGTTTGCGCGGGCGATTTCGGCTGTCTGGGTAACAGGATAGCGGCAGGCGTCGATGATGTTATCGAGGAATCGGACGCTCAGTTTCGTTGTTTCAGCCAGCGCGGGCCAGTCGATTTCGGATTTTTCTGTGACGAATTTCGCGAGGTTGATGCTGCCTAATGTGCAGGCCTCGTAGGGCAGCAGCGGCTGTTCGCCGCAGGGGTTGGTCGCTTCAATATCGCCAAGTGCCGGCGTCGGGTTATCTTTGTTGATGCGGTCAATGAACGCCACGCCCGGGTCGCCCGTTTTATGGGCGCAGGTGATAATCATATTCCACAAATCGCCGATAGTGTAAAACCTGTCTTTATTTTTGATGCCGTCGGTGTTGCTGCCGGATAGCGAGAGCAAGTCCTGTATCGTGTAGTGATTGATATCTATTTTTTTTGGCAGGAGATATTTTTTACCTGTGCGCGGGTTTTCGACGACGTGCAGCGTGTTGGGTTTTGCTTCGAGGGCGCTCATCCATGCATCGGTTATTTTTGCAGAGATGTTGAAATTTATGAAGGCCTTTAAGTCCTGTTTGGCGTGCAGGAACCTGATGATATCGGGGTGGGTAACGCTCATCATCCCCATATTTGCGCCTCTGCGGAATGCGCCCTGCTGAATCGCATCGGTTGTCTGGGAAAATACGCGCCAGAATGAAATCGGGCCTGACGTTGTTCCGCCGCTCGACGCGACACGGTCGCCGGTGGGACGCAGGTGGTCGAGTGAAAAACCTGTTCCGCCGCCTGCCTTCTGAATAAGGGCGGTGTCTTTTATCGTCTCGAATATATCTTCGATGCTGTCTTCGATAGGCAAAACAAAACAGGCGCTCAACATTCCCGAAGGTCTGCCCGCGTTCATTAGCGTTGGCGAATTGGGCAGAAATTTCAGCGAGGCCATAATGTCATAATATTTTTTATGCCACTGGGCAACTTCGGTTTCGTTACAGCCGTAATTTGCCTCGATTGACGCGACAAGCCGGGCGACCCTGCTGAAAAGCTGACCGGGCGTCTCGATGACTTTGCCCTGTTCATCCCTGATTAAGTAACGGTTCTCCAGTACCGTTAGCGCATTTTCACTAAGCACCGGCTCACCACCTGCTGGCTGAATTATGTTATCTGTTTCTCGCATATTATTTATACGCTTCGGTTCCATAAGGAGGTTTAGGTCTTTTTAAGCCATTTGAATCGAAAGACGTCTCTTATGCGGTCCGTGAATCGGATGCCGAGTCGCTGTGTGCTGGTTTTGAATTCCGCCCGCTTCAAGTCCTCTATTGATGGTTTCGCGGGTTTGGTTCCGAAGACAGCCGACATCAAGCCCGCTAAAAAACCCAGGACGGCATTAGTTTTTCGATGAAGGACCATTTTTCAAAAAGTGATTATCTTTGCACGGCGATTTTGGTCGAGGCCAGAAGTTCTTCGCCCGTTCGGCTTTCGACGGATGACCGGCCCCACAACTGATGTTTTTCCAGTATTTCGGGTTTTGCGTCGTAGTATCTCATTACCGCGCTTACGCCTCCCTCGGCAACACCCGCTGATTTATAATTATTTTCAAGCAGCCAGCCGCTTATCTCATCATCATATTCGGCGGGGTAAATAAGCGCTACCGCGAATTTATCATCGCTGTACCTGGCAAGATGAACCATCGCTTTGCAGGGCACGTTGTTCTCGACGCCGAGCTTGACTAAACGCTTGTAATCATTTCGTGCGGTATCGATGTTGGCGGAAAAGAAAAACATTCCTGTCTCAAGCTGGAAAGTTTCTTTTTGAACGCCTTTCAGCTCCAGC
This sequence comes from Sedimentisphaerales bacterium, assembly GCA_049516395.1. GTDB lineage: Bacteria > Planctomycetota > Phycisphaerae > Sedimentisphaerales > Anaerobacaceae > Fen-1362. The sequence goes on from JBEKTD010000004.1 coordinate 366,840, forward strand.
CGGCCGTCTGGGTATGCCTTGTGTATCTTATACGCTTTGCAATGGCCGAACCTTTCGCTTTCAAAAAGTTCAGCGACTTCCTGCGCTGTGAATCCCACTCCCGTATTATTGCCGAAATCGACAATATACAGGCCAACATAACTATCAGGTTTTTGAAGTTTTGGCAGTTTCATATCGCTCTATTTTAACCTCTGATTTTGTGGATTGCACGCCATTTTCTCAGGGGCTTTTTTAGATTATACTGGATTTAACGCGTGCGGGTACTGACAATGTAGGAACGATTTTTAGGGAGACAAAAATGAGCACATTGCTTTACATAAAGTTAAGTGTGGTAATGGCGCTGGAATACGCGGTTTGGGGGGCATGGATGCCTGTCTTGGCTGCGAGATTACTCGGGCCTTTGCGCTTCAGCGGAAAACAAACGGGGTGGATATACGCCACTTTGCCTCTCGCGTGCATTATTTCTCCTTTGATTTCAGGGCAGATTGCGGATAAGTGGCTCAACGCCGAATGGATTCTCGTGGGGGCACATTTGATTGGGGCGGTCCTGTTGCTGATTGCGGCGGCGCAGACGAGGTTTGCAGTGTTGTTTGCCGTAATGTTTTTATATTCGGTGTTTTATGCGGCGACGCTTCCTTTGGTCAACGCGGTGCTTTTTGCCAATGTTACCGATGCCGCCTGGCAGGGAAAGGTTTTTATGTGGGCGCCGATTGCCTGGGCGATTGCGGGGTATTTCCTGACGGGCTGGCGGTGGACTTTCAAGACCGCTGAGAAGGGGCGTGATTGTCTTTTCCTGGCCGCGGCACTTTCAGTTATTATGGCGGCGAGTTGCCTGGCATTACCTTCAACGCCGCCTGCGGGTGTGGGCGAGGCGCCGATTTTGAAGGCGATGAGTATGCTGCAGAATACCAATTTCCTGGTCTTTATGATTGTTTCGCTTGTAGCAGGGGGGCTGATGCAGTTTTATTTTTTGGGCAGCGCGCGATTTATGATGGACACGGGGATAGCCGGCAGGAACGTGCCGGCTACGATGGCTATTGCCCAGGTGGTGCAGGCCGTAGCCACATATTACCTGCTGAACAAATTTATCGGCTCGTTCGGATTCAAATGGACGCTGACGATTGGCGCGGCGGCCTGGTTTTTATTGTATCTGGTTTACGTCATCTCAAAGCCGCGTGCGCTGATAGTTATTTCGCAATCACTTCACGGCCTTGCTTATGTTCTGTTTATCATAGCCGGCCAGATATTCGCCAACATCGCATCTCCGCCTGAAATCCGCAGTTCGGTGCAAGCACTTGTATTTGTGGCGACGACCGGGGTGGGGTTATTTTTGGGGACGCAGTTCGCTGGTGTTGTGATGGATATTTTCAGGAAGGAAGACCGGTTTAACTGGCGGGCGATTTTCTCGGTGCCTACGGTGATTATGTTCATATCCATTATCGTACTGGTCGTTTTGTTCAAGGGGTAACAGCGTGAAGGCGGTGCGGGTAGGAATAGTCGGATTTGGTTTTATGGGCAGGCAGCACCTGAAATGCTATCGCGGCTTACGCGGCGTGCGGGTGGCTGCGATTTGCGACAGCGACAAGACACGCCTGAAGGGCAGTGAAAAAATAGAGGGCAATATCGGGGGCGATGCTGCAGCTTTAGACCTTGGGGATATTGCTATTTATACGGATTTTGAAAAAATGCTTGCCGAAGAACAGCTTGATGCCGTTTCGATTACGCTGCCTACTTTTATGCACAGGGACTTTACGATAAGGACCCTCGATGCTGGTGCGCACGTTTTGTGTGAAAAACCGATGGCGATGAATGTCGAGCAGTGTGAGGATATGATTGCTGCTGCGAAGACGAATAAAAGAATACTGCAAATCGGTCATTGCATTCGCTTTTGGCCTGAATACGCCAAAGCCAAACAGATTATGGATTCGGGAAAATACGGCGATGTATTGGCCGCATCTTTTCGGCGGGTCAGCACGGTGCCGGGGTGGAGCTGGAAGAACTGGCTTATCCACGCAAAACAAAGCGGCGGGGCGATTATGGACCTGCACATACACGATGCCGATTACATTCAGTATCTGTTCGGATTGCCCAAAGCGGTGAGGTCGGAGGGGGCAATCGGCCCAAGCGGCGGATTCGATTATGTCACGACGCAGTACGTTTATAAGAACGGTAAGGTTGTCTCGGCGGAGGGCGGCTTTGTTATGTCGCCGGATTTTAAATTTGAAATGAGTTTTGTTATCTCGCTCAAAAAGGCGACGATTGTATATGATTGTAGGCACACGCCTTCGCTTCAGGTATGTTTGGCCGGCGGCGGCTGTTTAACGCCTAAGATTGAATCGGGCGACGGCTGGTCGCGTGAAATTGCGCACTTCGTAAAGAAAGTAAAAGGCACAAAAATGCCGCGAATAATAAGTCCGCTCGATTCGCTTAATGCCATAAAAATAATCTTGGCGGAGAAACAATCCGCCGAGAGCAAAAAGGAGGTTGCGATTAGATGAGATGTCTCGATTGGCCTGTTGGTATTTGCAGTTGGTCGCTCGGCAATGACTTTGAGAAAATTGTCGAGGCAGGGGTCGATTGCGTTCATCTTGCGATTGCTCCCGCACTTGCCGACAACGGCAGTCAGTATCTTGCCGAAGTCGCCAAAAGTAAACTGAAGATTACTGCTGCGATGATTAATTTCCCGCAGGAGGATTATTCGACGCTTGAATCGATAAAAGCCACGGGCGGGATAGTGCCCGATGATTGCTGGCGGGATAATCGTGAGCTGGCATTAAAGGCCATTGAACTGACCGCCGAGCTGAAGGTGCGGTTTCTTTCGATGCACTTTGGTTTCATCGATATGCAAAACCCCGCAAAGGCCAGGACGCTGACTGAGCGGACGAGGATGCTCGCAGACAAAGCGGGCGAACATAAGGTAACGCTATTGATGGAAACGGGGCAGGAGTCGGCGGGCGAGCTTCGCGATTTCCTTGAAAAATTGCATCATCCTGCTTTGGGTGTGAACTTTGACCCTGCCAATATGATTCTTTATGGCAAGGGCAGTCCAGTCGAAGCGGTTGGCATTCTCGGCCCATGGATAAGGCACGTTCATATTAAAGACGCAATGCATACCAAAACGCCGGGTACATGGGGAAACGAAGTTGTCTGGGGGGCGGGCGAAGTTGGTGCCGATAAATTTTTGAAGGCACTGAAGAGTGCGGGTTTTGCGGGGGCGTTGGCCGTGGAACGTGAGGGAGGCGATAACCGGCTTGGTGATATCAAAGCAGCAGTAAACTTGCTCAGTAATTTCAAAAGCTGATTAGTGGTCTTCAATCCTGATTCTGACGTTCTCACGGTATTCGTTTGATTCCTTGTTGATATTCTTGTCTATCCGGCGCTGGGCTGCGAAGATTTTTAATGCCGTTATACAGGTGCCGAGGCCTGCGGCGAAGAAAACCATTGCTGCCAAAGTCGCAAAAAACTTAGGATACAGATAAATCAGCAGACCGAAACCAATCAGCATAAGTCCTGTTGCGAATATCCCGCCCGCGATTCGGCGGGACGCCTGCGAGATTACGTTGCTGTAAAACTGAAATGACATTTTCTAAATCCTTTCACATTTTGCCGCAAAGCATGCGGGTTGTGTTTTTTGCCACAGAGCCAATTTTTTGTTTAGCCACAGAGAGCACAGAGGACACAGATAATTTTTTTTATTCATATTCATACCGTTCTTTATTCCAAAATAATCTCCCGCAAAGCCAAAGTTTCCATAAGAGCCGGTTCTGAATTGAATAGCGAATATGCCGTAATATTCATTGAATCCAACTTTCTAAGTACTTTCTGTTGCTCCGATATCGGGATATTGTATTTTACCAAATCATCCTGACCCTCGTGCGGCGGAACATCCTCAAAATTGGCAAAAAACCATTTGTCTTTACTTTCTTCCTTAACGCAAAATAAATATTCGCTTTGCTGTAAATAATGATTGCGATGCGTTGTTATGTTTGAGCCCGGGACGCAAATATGTGCTTTATCACCCCATACAAACTTACTTTTTCCCGCAAACTCCCGATACACAAAAATAGAAACGTACTCTTGCTGCTGTCTCGGCGAGGAAACATCTCTGAAAGCAAAGTAAGCAGCTATATATGGCGAGCGAGTCCAGTCTAACAAAGGAGAAGGAAATCCATTATGCCGCAAATACGCCAGGAATTCAGGGGCGCGAAATTTGAAACCTAAAATTTTTATTTCTGTATTCAAATCCCATTTCTCGCTGGTGCAGGTCGCAACGTGTTTCTGAACACTTTCTATTATTCTATAATAATCAGAAACACTCATTCCCTTTTGTATCCTGTCGAGGGTTGTTTCCAAAGGCCACTCCGAACAACCGTGTCCTCTAAAAAAAGGTTCCACCACGTATCTCTGCGTTTTTTTACGCAGGGATATTGTCTCCGCATTTATTCTTACTAACTCATCTTCAAATCCTTCCCAGGATTTGAGCGTTTTCGTTTCCATCGTGTCGACCGCTTAATAATTAAAATCTTTTTTCTCTGTGCCCTCTGTGCTTTCTGTGGCTAAAAAATTTGTAACCTCTGTGGCCACGCCGCGCTACCGCACCTCTAAATTCGCTATCACAGCGATAATAAGTAACAAGGCGGGTTTTTCAGGCCCGCCTTGTCGTCAGCGTTTTTTAATACATTCCGCCGCCGGGGGGCATTTGCGGCGATTCTTTCTTTTCAGGAATTTCACTTACTATCGCGTCGGTTGTCAGTAGTAATGACGCGATTGACGCTCCGTTTTGCAGCGCGATGCGTTCGACCTTTGTGGGGACGATGACGCCGAAATCAATCATATTGCCGTATTCTTTTCGCAGCGCATCGTAGCCGAAGTTCTTATCATTGTTTTCCATAACCTTCTGCGCCACGATTGAGCCGTCGAGGCCTGCGTTAAGGGCAATCTGCTTGATTGGTGCAACGATAGCCCTGCGGACGATATCGATGCCGACCTTCTCATCGCCCTGTGCCTTGATTTTTTCCAAAGCAGGAATCGCCCGCAGCATAGCCACTCCGCCGCCCGGCAGGATACCTTCTTCTACCGCGGCCCTGCAGGCGTGCAGTGCATCCTCGACGCGTGCCTTCTTTTCTTTCATCTCGGCTTCCGTCGCTGCGCCTACCTTTATCATCGCGACGCCGCCTGAAAGTTTAGCAAGGCGTTCCTGGAGCTTTTCGATATCGTAATCGCTGGTTGACTTTTCGATTTCGGCTTTAATCTGCTCGATTCTGCCCTTGATTTCTTCCGTCTTGCCTGCGCCTTCGATAATTGTTGTGTTGTCCTTGTCGATAGTAATCTGTTTTGCTCTGCCGAGCATATTCAGTTCAAGGTTTTCGATATCGATGCCGAGGTCTTCGAATATGGCCTGACCGCCTGTCAGCACAGCGATATCGCTCAGTAGCGCCTTGCGTCTGTCGCCGAATCCCGGCGCCTTGACTGCCGCACATTGTAAAACGCCGCGGAGCTTGTTGACGACTAATGTCGCCAGCGCCTCGCCTTCGACTTCCTCAGCGATAATCAGCAGGGGCTTACCCTGTTTTGCTACCTTTTCAAGCAGCGGCACGAGCGATTTTATCGAGCTGATTTTCTTTTCGTGAATGAGGATATACGGCTTATCTAAAACGACCGTCATATTTTCCAGCTTGTTGATGAAGTGCGGGCTAAGGTACCCCTTGTCGAACTGCATACCTTCGACTAGGTCAACTACGGTTTCGAGCGACTGACCCTCTTCGACGGTGATGACGCCGTCTTTGCCGACCTTGTCCATCGCCTCGGCTAATTTCTTACCGATTTCCGCGTCCTGGTTTGCCGAGCATGTCGCGACCTGCTCAATCTGTTTGCTGGATGCGACGGCTGTGCTCATTTTCTGTAGCTCTTTGACGATTGTATCAACCGCCGTATCGATGCCGCGTTTTACCTGCATCGGGTTTGCGCCGGCGGTGATGTTTTTCAGTCCCTCTTCGAATATGCTTTCAGCCAGGATGGTCGCGGTGGTTGTCCCGTCGCCCGCGACGGTTGACGTCTTTGACGCGACTTCCTTGACCATTTGTGCGCCCATATTCTCGAATGGGTCTTCAAGCTCGATTTCCTTCGCGACCGATACGCCGTCTTTTGTGACGGTCGGCGAGCCGAACGATTTTTCAAGAACGACAACCCTGCCGCAGGGGCCTAATGTTACTTTGACGGCGGCGGCGAGCTTCCTTACGCCTTCTCGTATCGCCGCTCTTGCCTCTGTTCCAAACGCTATCTTTTTCGCTGCCATATTTTATTTCTCCTTTTTTAATCACGGATTTCGCGGATTACACGGAAAACTGAAAAAACTTAAAAATATAAACCAGTGAAATCTGTGTAATCTGTGGTTAAGTATTATTCTTCAATGACCGCCATAATGTCCGACTCGGTCATAATCAGGTATTCTTTGCCGTCCATTTTTAATTCGCTGCCTGCGTAGCTGGTGAACAGCACCATGTCGCCTTTTTTGACCTGTGGTTTCTGGCGTGAGCCGTCGTCGAGGACTTTGCCGTCGCCTACCGCGACGACTTTGCCTTTCTGAGGTTTTTCTTTTGCGCTGTCGGGCAGGACGATTCCACCCGCTGTTTTAGTTTCCGCTTCCACTCTTTGAACGAGGACCTTATCGGCCAATGGTCTTACTTTCATTTCCTGCTACTCCTTTCAAAAAATTCTACCTTTATTTTGCTTTATTTTTTATGACGAAAAAATATGGCTGCCGTATCTTTTCACGAACAGCCGATTCAACTGGTCTCTCAAAATACTCATATCCACCGGCTTACTCATAACGCTGAAGACGTCCAACTGCAGCGCTTTTTCGAGCATCATATTAGTCGCCCGGTCTGCCAGTAATATACAGGGCATAAGCGGCTGCTCCATTCGGATAATTTTCAGCGTCCACAGCCCCGCCTCCGGCTCGTCGAGGTCGGTATCGATAATCGTTGTGCAAATCCGCCGATGCCGCAGGACGTTTACTATATCATTAGTATTCTCCGCCACCAACAGATTTACGCCTCTTGGTCTGAATATATCGCGCAATGCCCCCGGCCAGTCCCAGTCCGACCGGATAGCCAGCACGTTTAACTCATCGAATTGTCGCAAGTCCGCTACCATAGCACCTTTAGAGTTGCAAACCCTGTGCCAGTAAGGCAGTCGTGGTTGTTTTCTTGCGTAACTTGTTGGCAATAAAAGGGTTAGGAATGATTGTGGCAAGTAATCATGTTTTGACAATTTTGCAGCCAGCCAAAGAATTACTGCCAACCTGGCAGGTAAAGCAGGGGGATAGACTGCGATCAGAAGACAATGGCGGCGTAACCGACAGATTCCAAGCTTGAGGAACCCATCTTGCGAAACATTATCTCGTTGCTGTTGGTATGGGCGAGAAGAATGCCTTTTTTCTTGCCGAGGGATTTGGCGGCAGCTACGGTTGCCGCGGCTGCACCGGCCCCGCAGGCATTATAATTTTCTTCTGCGCTTTCGAGCATCTTATCCGGCTGCATCTTCAGCGAATAATCGATGAACTGCCTGTCGTTGACTTCCATTGCCCATTTTAACGCATCCTTGCCTGTCCCCATCGGGACAAAACCATATCCCGGGCCATAGTGGGTCAGGTCGGTTGAGCCGAGACAGACGATTTTTCTCTCGTCGTCGCTGGCAATGATGCTGCCGACAATTTGGCCCAGGTTAATTGCTTCTTCAACGGGCGGTGTGAGAATGGGCAGTATTTTCGCGTCGGGAAAAAGATGTTGAATGAACGGGACCTGGACTTCCATACTGTGTTCGCTGTCGTGCGCGTCAGGGTCGCTTATCGCGGTTTTGCTTTCAATCACCGCGTCGGCAAGCGCTTCATCGATGGCTATTTCGCCAAGGGGCGTAAACCAGAAACCTTTGTCGTAAACTGCGGGTGACCGGCCGGAATATCTGTGTGCTGCGCCGAAAATTACGAAGGTATCGACCTTTGGGTGTTTCTTTTTTATTGCTGCAAAGACAATCGCCGCAGTTGAGCCGCTGAAAGCCCAGCCCGCGTGAGGGACAATGCCTGCGACAATTACTTCGGGAAGGGGCATATTCAAAGGCGATTCTTTGAGATACTGCTTTATCTCGTCAGTGCACTCGTCGCCGCTGCCGGGGTAAAATTGGCCTGCCACTATGGGTTTTCTTTTTTGCATATTGTGCACCTGTCCTGCTACAATTATACTATTATAGCAATGGCGGTATAGGCAATTTTTTTACCCCGTGAGATAAATTGTTTATTGTCCTGCGGCGTAAAAAAGAACTTGTGATATCTAACGGGGTTAATGGAGAGAAAGACAAATGACGGCTAATAAGAACAGCAAATCATCGGTAGCGGTGATAATGGGTTCGGACAGCGACCTCGCGATAATGCAGACCTGTATTGATACGCTAAAGGATTTCGGGATACAGCCGTTTGTGCGTATAATCTCGGCTCATAGGACGCCTAAGGCGGCTGCGCAGTTTGCCGCCGGGGCTGCTAAAAAAGGTATAAAGGTCATCATTGCCGCTGCCGGTATGGCTGCTCATCTGGCAGGAGCAATCGCTGCCCAGACAACGCTGCCTGTTATCGGCGTGCCGCTTGCCGCTAAAGAAGGGCTGGCTGGGCTGGATGCCTTGCTTAGCACGGTTCAGATGCCCGGAGGAGTTCCGGTAGCGACGGTCGCAATCGGCAAGGCGGGCGCAAAGAATGCCGCTGTTTTGGCGGTCCAGATTTTGGCTTTATCAGATAAGAACCTGGCTGGCAAATTATCTCAGCTCAAAGCCAGTCAGGCAAAAGAAGTCGCTAAAAAGAACGCAACTCTCAAATAAAGGTCTGGCCTCTCTATCTCAATTTGTCGGCGAGGGTTGAGCCGAAGTCCTGTGCGAGTTTGCTCGCTGTTTGCTGGTCAACATTGTTATAGGAGGCAGTGAGGAGGAGATTGCCTGTCCTGTCTTTCGCGGTAACGGTTACTGATTCGATTGCCTGGGCGGATGATTGTTTGCCGCCAAATAAATTGAGCGCGCTTGTTTCTCCCTGAGACCGGGTCGTCATAAATGTCGAGCCGGTGAGTATGACATTGGCGGTGTCGGCGTTGCACAATTGGATATGCTTGCGAATAAATTCTTTTTCGAGCACGTCTCGCAGGACTTTGCCCACATACGGGTCCTGGCTTTCGATTGGCGTAACGTAAACACACTTGTTTTTGATGGTATTTAACTGGTTGGTGGTAACAATATCGGTGTTGCAGCCCGCAAAAAGGGTTAAAATCACGCTAATCGCAAATGCTTTTTTCATAACTTGTCTCCTTTTCAATCGTTAGTATTTATCGGCACAGGAGGGTATTGGTCTGCAAAGCTTTTTGTGGATTTGGCCGGGGTTTTACCGTAGAATCCACCTGTTTGTAACGGATTCGACCCCTTCGGCTGGCTCGACAAGCTCGCAACAGGCAAGCTCAGGGCATGGTGGCTCAGAAGGGGGCTGGTTATTAGAAAGGATTGGATGTTTGTTATATGCGAAGAGCGACGTTATTGATATTGGCGGTCGGTTTGGTTCTGGCGGGTTGCGAAGATAAGCCCCAGTTTACGCCGGAAGAGATGGCAAAGCTGCCGCTTGCCAAACGCGACGGGCTTCCTGAGGTCAGCGGCGGTTTTACTCTGGCGGTGGGCGACCAGACAATCACATCGGATGAAGTTATTAGTCCCGTTTTTGAAAAGCTTGCTGCGGCGGCGCAGAGGACCGATTTTGAGAAATTCAGAAGTGTCGCGGAACCGGAGATTGAGCATCAGCTTATGGACAGGATAGTTAATGCGCTGCTTTACAGCAGGGCAAAAAAAGATGCGGGCGATAAACTTGACGATGAGCTTGATAAGGTAACCACCGCGGAAGTCAGAAAATACGTGATGGATTTCGGGGGAGATTACGCCAAAGCGGGTCAGTCGTTAAAGCAGATGGGGATGGACTGGACTAAGTTTGAGGAATATAAAAAACGATACATATTGAGTCAGAGTTATCTGGCTCAGAAATTGCCGAAAGACCAGCCGATTACGTATAGCGAGATGATGTCGGCGTATGATGCAACAAAAGAGCAGTTGTACGGAACGCCTGGGGTATTGCGGTTTCGTCTTATCGACCTTGAGCTGGCGAAGATGCGGGATATCGACGGCAACAGGCCTCGCCAGGAGCAGGCCAGGGAGCTTATCGATGGTATTGTGAAGCGCATAAAGCAGGGAGAGAATTTTGTGCAAGTAGCTAATGAGTATTTAAAGGTAAACAATGCCTTAACGGCCGGGGATGTGAACGCCGCCCCGGATTCGCTTGTGGCGCCGTATGATGTTCTAGTCCCAAAGGCGGCGACGATGAAGCCGGGAGAGGCGACAGGGCCTGTTGAGGTGGAAGGGCACATTTTCGTTATGCAGCTTGTTGAATATCAGCCGAAAAGCGTAGAGCCGTTCGAAAAGGTCCAGAACCAGGTTAAGGCGAGGATATCATTCGAGCGTATGCGTCAGGCGATTGATAAGGTAAATGAGCAGCTTGTTGAGCAGGCCTCGGCGGCGGACAGGGCAAAATTCGTGGATTTTTGTGTGCGCGAAATTTACAGAGTGGCCAATAAATAGTGTTTGGATTATAGGATGGGAATAATCGCACATGGCATAGATTTGGTTGATTTTCCTCGAATAGAGGATATGGTCAAACGCCACGGCGAGCGGTTTTTGGACAGGGTCTTTACCGCTTCGGAACAGCAATACGCGAATTCCAACAAAAACGGGATTGAAAAATTGGCCGGCCGGTTTGCCGCAAAAGAGGCGGTGCTGAAACTTGTGGGAACGGGCTGGCGAGGCAAAATCGCCTGGACGGATATTGAGGTGGTTAATACCGAGACGGGGCAGCCGGAGGTGAAACTAACCGGCGAGGTAAAAAAAATTGCCGACAAACTCGGCATCACGCAGATAAGCGTCAGCATTACTCATACCGCCAATTTTGCCATCGCCTCCGCAGTGGCATTAGCAGAATCAAATGGGCGCTAATAATTTTGATTGTGTGGTAATCGGGGCGGGGCACGCCGGTATAGAGGCCGCGCACGCGGCTGCGAGAATCAGTGCAAAGACGGCTCTTATCACAATCGACAAAAATCAAATCGGGGCGATGAGCTGCAATCCCGCGATAGGCGGACTTGCCAAGGGTCAGATTGTCCGCGAGGTTGACGCACTCGGCGGGCTTATGGGGCTGGCGACCGACGCGACGGGGATTCAATTCAGGATGCTCAATCGCTCGAAAGGGCCTGCTGTGCAGTCGCCACGCGCTCAGGCGGACAAATACAAGTATCAGCAATTTATGATTTCCGCATTGGAACAAACGCCGAATCTGACTATCGTCGAGCAAATGGCTATTGAGATTATTGCTGAGAATAGTCGCGTTGTCGGCGTGCGGGGCAAAGACGGCTGGGTGTGTGATGCCAAAACGGTGATAGTGGCGACGGGGACATTTTTGCGCGGGCTTATGCACATAGGGCAGGAGAGTTTCGAGGGTGGCAGGCGAGGTGAACCGGCGTCTGATGACCTTTCGGGTTGTCTTGAGCGGCTGGGTCTTGTTGTCAAACGGCTGAAGACCGGCACGCCGCCCCGGCTGGACGCGAGCACGATTGATTATGGCAAGCTCGAAGCACAGCAGGGCGATAAGGAGCCGGCACCGTTTTCATTTATGAATGACAGAATCGACCGGCCGCAAATACCCTGCTGGATTACCTATACCAATGAGAAGATTCATAAGCTGATTCGCGATAACCTCGACCGTGCGCCGCTTTATACGGGCCAGATAAAATCGACCGGGCCGCGATACTGCCCGAGCATCGAGACCAAGATTATTCGCTTCGCCGAGAGGGAGCGTCACCAGGTATTTCTTGAGCCGGAGGAATTGGAGCAAAAGGTTATTTACTGCAATGGCATCAGCACGTCGCTGCCCAAAGACGTTCAGGATGAGATTATCAGGAACCTGCCTGGCTGTGAGAACACCGGCATTGTGCATTATGGCTACGCGATTGAATATGATTACTGTCCGCCTGTGCAGTTGAAGAGTAATCTTGAGACAAAAAAAATTGCGGGGCTTTTCCTTGCGGGGCAAATCAACGGCACAAGCGGCTACGAAGAGGCGGCGGGGCAGGGCATTATCGCGGGAATAAACGCTACGAAATTTCTGCAGGGAACTGAGCCGATTGTGCTGGGCAGGGACCAGGCGTATATCGGCGTGATGATTGATGATTTGCTCACCAAAGGGCTTGGTATCGAGGGGGTCGGTATCCCAGATGAGCCATATAGGATGTTTACCTCGCGGGCGGAGTATCGGTTAAGCTTGCGGTCGGACAACGCGGACAGACGCCTGACAGAGATTGGCAGGGCGGCTGAGCTGGTCGATAACAAACGTTGGGAAAGATTTCAAAAGAAGTTGACCGATATAGAACGACTGAAGGAATATCTTACGAAAAATAAGCGGGACGGAATCGTCTTGTGGGAGCAGCTTCGCAGGCCGAACAGTCCGCTTGCGCCCTCGCTTGCGGAAATGCCCGAAATTAAAGACGCCGGCTTTAGCAGAGAGGTAATCGATGCAGCCGTCATCGACGCCAAATACGAGGGGTATCTTGTCAAGCAGGAGCGTCTTGCCGCCGGTCTGCAGACATGGGACAAAAAACAAATCCCGGCGGATTTGGATTATAGTGCGGTAACGCACCTGCGCCCGGAGGCGAAAGAGAAATTAACACTGTTCCGCCCTCAAACGCTTGGCCAGGCGGGACGAATCTCCGGCATAACGCCTGCCGATGTTACCGTCATTCAAATTCATCTTAAAAAATATTATCAGGAAATCAGGTAATCGCTGGTTATGAGTTTACTTTCGGATAATATTTATAATAAGCAGGCGGGGCGGGATGAGCCGAAATTCAAGATTTGGCGTAACGCCGGCCTTTTGCTGACTTATAAATGCAACGCTAAATGCGAATTTTGTTACTATAACTGTTCGTCGCAGCAGGGGCCTGCCTTTCGTAGCGAAGCGAAGAACGGGGGCTTGATGCTGGTCGATATGGCGATAAATGCCTGGCAATCGCTGAAAGAATTAGCGGGAGATAATGCTAAAATTCATATTACGGGAGGCGAGCCATTTTTATACTGGGAACATCTGCTGGAGATTCTGCGGGAAGCTAAAAAGAACAACCTTGGCCCTGCTTGCCACGGCGAAGCCCATCAGCGGAGCCGGGTTGATACGATTGAGACAAACGGCTTTTGGGCAGTTGATGAAAAGATTGTCAAAGAGCGAATAAAATCGCTCGATGAACTCGGTATGAGCCGGCTCAAAATCAGTTGCGACCCGTTTCATCAGGAATACGTCGATATTGAGCTGGTCAGGCGATTAGCGAAAACCGCAAAAGAATTGCTCGGTGACGCAAGAGTTTTAGTACGATGGGGAAAGTATCTTGATAAGCCGGTTGAGATGAAGAATATAACAACAGGCGAACGAAATAAGCATTATGTCGAAGCGTTAAAGGATTATCCCTGCCGGTTCACAGGCAGGGCGGCAGGGGGGATTGCTGAACTGGTCGCGTCGCAGACAGTTGAACAAATTGCATCCCGAAATTGCTCAAACACATTTCTTGACGCCAAAGGCGTACATATTGACCCCTATGGCAATATCTTTAGCGGGACCTGCAGCGGGATAATCATAGGGAATACCGCTAAACGGCCTTTAGCTGAAATTTGGCAAAACTGGCAGCCGAGTAACGATAAGATAATTGAAACGCTGTTTAATTCAGGCCCCGCGGGATTATTAGACGAGGCAATCAAGGCCGGTTACACGCAATCGAAGCTGTATGCGGGTAAATGTCATCTCTGCACTTCAATTCGCCGGTTCTTCTTTGACAAGGGCCTCTACAAAACCGTCATCGGCCCGGCGGAATGTTACATGTTGTAACGCGATATTAGTCCTGTTATCTGCCGCCGGGGGGAGGGCCGCCGAAACCGCCGCCAAAGCCGCCGCGACCCGGGGTTACGCCTCGTTCCTGCATACGGTTCATCAAATCCTGGCGGAATTGCATCATTTTTACTGATGTATCAGCGCTTATTCTTGAAGAACGTTCTCTTCTTCTTTCAGTATTCACCCGTGGTCGCTGCCCCATATTTGCGCCTCTCTGGCCGAAACGTGGCCGATTGGCGTCGGCTGGGCCAAATCTCGCAAAGCGGTTCGGATCAGGACCATTGGCATCGTTGGCGTCTCTTGCCGCCCGCCGGGCCTCCATGTCATCAATTATCTTGTCTAAGTAAACCGTTTTTTCGTCGGCGGACAAATTGGCATACTCGTTTGCCTGGGCTGCCGCCCTTGCCATCATCGCCTCGCCCATTTGTTCTCGCATCTCCTGCCTTTTATCCTCGTTGGCGTCACGGAACTGGTTGGAGTCAAAATACTGTCGAATCTGCTGGGGTGTCATTTTTGTGAAATCTGGTTTGCTGTAATGACTGACAGCCATTGTTACCCCAATTGCCGTGATGACAAGCAAAGTTATTATCGCTATCGTAATTTTTTTATTTTTCTTTGTCATATTTTACTGGTCCTGGTTTTTATAGTTGCCGATATGCCAGTCGGCAAACAAAAAGTTTTTCTGTCCGGCCCTTTTCCTGAATGTCCCCGTAAACCCGGGATGAACTTTGTCAAAATCACCCATAACTTCTATGTTATTCGCTTTGATGCCTTGCTGAACATCGCATGACTGGTATATTGTTATTCCACCAAGGCCATTTATGAGGGAACAATTCGGTGGCGGATCCGGATACCCTCGGTACCAATAACTGGTATTTCCAGTTCTTAAGTGGTAGGGTGGGGTGGCATCCGCTGTGGTATCCGCGGGGCAGACAAAGACCTTTGGCGTTTGCAGGAGTCGACCCAAAAATGTCGTTATAGGCGGCAGGTAAGCAGGGTCATTTGTGTTAGTGATAGACCACGGGTAGGCACAGGCAAGGGGAAAGATATCGCGGTTATCGTCAAGGTATGCCCTGAGTGCGATGCCGATTTGCCGCAGATTTGCTGCGCAGTATGTTCGTTTTGCAGTGCCCCTGGCCCTGCCGAGCGCAGGAAGCAGTATTGCCATTAGAAGCCCGATTACGCTGATAACCACCAGTAATTCCACGAGTGTAAAAGCCCGGCCCAGTTTTTCATTGCCTGCAGGTTTCATATCACAATTTATGACGGTCTATAATAGTAGTATATTGCAGAAATCTTAGCAAAGTTCTTTGCAGATGTCGATTGAGTAATCGTCAATTCTGCCGGAGAGCGTTTTGCTCGGTTTTTGGCCCAACTCAAGCGATTTCGGCTCAATGCCGAAAATCACTATTTTGTCCGGACATTCGCCGAGTTGCCTGGAAAGCTCGATAATTCGCAGGATATCCGCCTCATGAAGGGAGAAGTGCGTCATTTTTTTTGTGGTCTGAACGTCAGTCGGCTCGAATCGTTTGATTGTTCCCGGCTTCTTACCCATCTTAACACAGTCGATAATTACGGCTTTTTTGCGGTTAGCGATTAAATGCAGAACATTCATTCCGCCCGTGCCCGCGTCGATGAATTCAACGGAAGGGAATTTGTCCTGATGCTCAGAAAGCTTTCGGATTAAATGAATGCCGATGCCCTCATCGGACAACAGCAGATTGCCGAGTCCTATGACGACAATTTCCTTTTTAGCTAATTGGTTTGTCATCTTGAAAAATTTAGAATTTAGAATTACGAATTAAGAATTCTAAATTCTTCGTTCTCAATTCTCAATTCTATTTCACAAACTGCACATTGAGGAAATGCGTTGAGCAGGAGATGCACGGGTCATAAGCGCGGACTAACATTTCCAGTTTCAGTCGAATGTCCTTTTCGCTCTGGTCCAGGATTTCAGGCAGCAGTTTTTCGAAGTCCTTCTGGATATTGGCGTGGTTCTGGTTCGTCGGGATGCAAATATCGGCAGCGACGCATTTGCCGTTCTTGTCGAATTCGTATTCGTGGAACAGTATTCCGCGGGGCGCCTCGACGCAGCCGGCGCCTTTACCTGCCTTGGGTGAGGATATAACTTTTTCCGTCTTCAGGCCCCTGACCAGCAACTGGTCGATAAGGTCGATGCTTGTCTCAACGATATGGAAGCATTCGACAAGCTGGGCTACGGTGTTCATATATGGATTGCAGCAGCCCTTTTGGAGTCCGAACATTTTCGCGGCGTCTTTGGCCATCGGACTAAGCAATTCAGCGTTGTTGTTAAATCTTGCCAGTGCGCCGACCGCGTATGCGTCGCGATGCCACTTTGCCCATTTTGCCGTCGATTGTTCAACCATGTATTCGTTTGCGACGTCGTGCCATTTCTCAATGGGTACAACCGCGTCTTTGTTGTCGTTGGATGTTACGCCGCCATGATAGAAGGTATATGTCGGCGGGGTAGTCTGCTTGAGTGATACATATTCGGTGGGGCGTTCAAATTTCGGGATGTTTGCCGCGACGCTCAAGACCACCTCGGCTATTTTTTTGAGGTCGGGCACAGCGTCTTTGAGTGTCTGCTGCAACTGGCGTAACTGTTTTTCAGTTGGTGTTCGGGTCAGCCCACCCGGTATAAGCGTTACCGGATGGGTCGTTCTGCCCGCGATGAGGTCCGACCAGTTATTGGCGATTCTGTGGGCCTTGACAATTGTCTTTACGGCGTCTGCCGCCCGTGCGACAAGAGGCACAACGGATGGTGTGCCAAAGAAATCCGGCGCTGCCAGGTATCCGACGTGCAGGGTATGGCTTTGCAATTGCTCGGAGTAATGCATCAGTATTCTCAGCTTGTCCGCCTGTTCGGAAACCTTGATGCCCAGCGCGGATTCCACCGCCTTGGTTGCGGCAAGCGAATGTGTAATTGAGCATATCCCGCAGATTCGCGAGACAATAGTTTGTATGTCCTGGTAGCTGTGGCCGCGGACCATCGCCTCGAAGAATCGCGGCGCCTCGGGTACCTGCCACTGGAGCTTTTCGATTTTGCCGTTTTTCACGTTTACGACTATGTTGCCGTGTCCTTCGACGCGGGTTATATGATGAACGTTGATATCGAGACTGTTATGCATTTGTTGGCCCCTGACCGATTCCAAAAAGAACCATCTTTGCCTTGAGCGCATCGACGCTCAAACCATATCGTTCAATAACATCCTTTGCTCCATTGACGTTCGGATCATCAATGTAACCCCGACAGCCGAAGCATCTGAAGCCAGATGACGGGCATCTTGCGCCGCATCCGGCCCTGATAACAGGCCCTAAGCAAACCTGCCCATAGTCCCAGAGACACGGATTGCCTTTTGATTTGCATTCCACGCATACGGGCCATTCGGGTATCTCAGGCCGTTTACCCATAAGCAGGCAGCGAATCACGTATGTGAATTCTTTTCTGTCTATGGAGCAGCCGTGGATTTTGTAATCCACCTTGACCACCTCATCCACCGCTTTTGTCGGCATAGTTTCGAGATGAGGCATATCCGCCGATTTGCCGTAAACGCACTTTTTAACGTCGCTCATCTCAAAGTTGTTCTTGAGCTTGTTGATGCCGCCGATTGTGGCGCAGGCGCCAAGAGCGATTAGCGTTTTTGCCCTTGTCCTGATAATCTCTAATCGTTTCTCGTCTTCGGGCCTGGTAATTGAACCTTCGATTATGGCTATGTCATATTCTCTGCTCTGCTCGCTCATTGCCTCTCGCCATTCGACCACTTCGACGTTATCGATGAGGTCGAGCAATTCTTCTTCGAGGTTTACGATTTGCAATTGGCATCCTTCGCAGCAGGCGAAATCGAAAATAGCTACTCTTGGTCTGTCCATATCAGATTGCCTCCGGGGCTATGCGCAGGTCGGAATAACGGAATACCGGCCCGTCTATACAGGCGTAATAGTTGTTAATCTGGCAGTGCCCGCACTTGCCTACGCCGCATTTCATTTTTCTTTCGAGGTTCATGAATATTCTTTCTCTGGGCACTTCCGCCTCCTGCAGGGCCATCAGCACGAATTTGTACATAACCGGCGGCCCGCAGATAAACACCAGCCCTGACTCAAGCTCTTTTTCGATTTTGGGTATAAGGGTGGTAACGACGCCGACGTTGCCAAGCCAGCAGTCGTCCGCCTGGTCGATTGTTTCCATAAAGCGTATATCGTTCCTGTGCGACCAGCCGTCAATTTCAGAATGGAAGAACCTTTGCGCCATACACTTTGTTCCGAGCAGGACCGCAAGCTCTTTGTAGTCGGCGCGGTTGTCGAGGATGTAGTTGATAAACGACCTCTGAGGCACAAGTCCGATGCCGCCGCAGATAAACACGACGTTTTTGCCCTTTGCCTCTTCAACGGGGTATGTGCCTTTTCCCAGCGGACCTCGTATCCCGATTTTGTCGCCGATTCGAAGCCGGTGAATCGCGTTGGTAACATTGCCGATTCTGCGGACGACCAGCTCGAAGTAGCCCTTTTGTGTGGGGGATGATGAAATTGTAACCGGCGCCTCGCCCACGCCCGCGATTGATACCTCGACGAACTGGCCCGGTATAAAGTCGAACGGCTCGTTGTCATCAATTGAAAGCCGAAGATACATCTCGGTCGGGTTCATCAGCCGCTTCTTTTCGAGGGTCGCTAATCGCGGCAGGTAAATATCTTTTTCAACAGCACAACGTTCGCACATTGTTAACGCTCCTATATTTTTATGTCGAATCGTTCGACCTGGATTACTTTATTCCCAAATCGTCAACCAACCTGTTGTAAACCTTGACCGGGTTTGCGATATCCGGCAGGCACGCGCCTACGCATCGCCCGCACCCGACGCAGGACATTATCTGGCTGTTTATTTTTTCGGGCACGTATTTGCATTTTCGATACAGGCGGTGCCTGAAGCGGTCGGCTCGTTTCTTCCTGAATTCGTGTTCGCCCGCCACTTTTGTGAAGCCATCGAGCAGGCAGCCATCCCATGCCCGCTGTCTTTTGCCCGATATGAAGTCCCAGTTTACGTCGTCCTGCACGTTGAAGCAGTAGCAGGTCGGGCAGACGAGATTGCACGAGCCGCAGCTAAAGCAGGTCTTTGCCTTTTCTTCCCAGACAGGATGGTCGTATGCCCCTTCGAGCAATTTGGGCAGATAGGATGCCTCGCATTTCAGTTTGTGATTATTAAGCCGTTTTTCGTTTTCTGCCTGAATTTTCTGTCTTGCCTGAAGGTCTTTTTCGCTCGAAGCGACTGCCTCTTTTGCTTTGTCGATGAAACTATCGCCTTTTTTCGAGCCGCTTTCCATAACGAACGCATTGCCTATATCGGTCAAAAGAACATCAAAGCCGTCCCTGACCGTTGCTGTGCCCATCGAGGAGGCAAATACATTTTTGGATGGTGAAATCACGTCGCATACGACTATCGTTGCGTTATGACGTCTTTTCATATAGTGGGTATCGAAATTATCCTGGCTGAAAAGCTTGTCAAGCTGGTTCAATGCTACCATATCGTAAGGATGAACGCCCAGAAGGACAAACGCGGTATCATCGTAAACTGACTTGTAGCCGTCGCCGACTTCGTAAGTAAGAAGCGTTTCGACAGGCGGCAGGAAGTACTTTTTCGGCGGCTGAAGCGTTACGTCGTAATCCAGTCGAAGCTGGTCGGCTGATTCGAGCTGCTCAAAATCGAAACAGTCACCCTTGGCGCAGACGCCGATGACTCGCTGCTGTTTTATGATTCCATCCACAAACCGCCTGAAAGCGTTTTTGTCGATTGTTACTGTTCTCATTTTACGCCTCTGTTAAAAATGTTCTCAAACGTTATTAGTCAAAACCCGAAGGCCTCTATTTTCATATATAGTAGGGCAGACGGGCAAGGTCCGTCGCTATATCTATTGTTATCACCTTTATTTTCTTGGGGACAATAATTCTTCGCGGGGAGAAATTCAATATCCCCTTTATGCCCGCCCCGACCAGTGCATCCGCCACATCCTGCGCCGCCTGTTCGGGCACAGCGATAATAGCCATATCCACCTGTCTCTTGCTAAGTGTATCGAGCATTGAGATGTTTTCAACCGTGACATCGTTCATCCTGAGGCCAATCTTGGCCGGGTCATTGTCAAACGCGGCGGTAATTTGAAAACCGTATGTTCCAAAACCTGTGTATGTCATTATTGCCGAACCGAGGTTGCCGACGCCTACCAGGGCGGTTTTTCGCGTCGTATCGAGCTTTAATATCTTTTTGATTTGCTTAGCGAGGTTTTCAATGTCGTAACCGACGCCGCGGGTCCCGAAGTCGCCGAAGTAGGAAAAGTCCTTCCTTATCTGCCAGGGATTCACGCTGACAAAATCTGCCAGTTTGCTGCTGGAGACGTTGCTGAGTCCCTGCCGGGACATAAGGGCCAGCCCCCGAAGATAAACCGGCAGGCGACGAACTGTCTCGTTTGGTATCTTGCTGTATCTCATAATATATATTATGCCCAGTTAGTGCTTGTGTTCACATTCACAAAGTCACATAAGAGCAATTTACAAAATTCCCCATAGGCCTGTCAAGAAATTACCCCGTGATTGGCAAAAAAAATGTGTTTTCTTTTTTATGCTCTGTTTAACAATGCAGAAAAGCGGGTTTCTGTTTTCTGCGGAGGGAATCTGTCCGGCACAGTCGATACAATCATTAAATGCCTCACATTTTATTGTGTCGGGTTGTTGAATACACGTTTTTATATCACTATGTCCATTCCTATACTATATGAGGAGAGGCGATAACCGATATTAAAGTTACAGGGCTGAATCTTACCAGAGTGCCCCGGAGGCAAAATGAAAGCCGTTAGCAAAACATCGAGAGCCAAATGGTGGGAATGGTTTGTTGTGGGCGTATTATTTGCTACGGCTGTTGTTTGTGCTCATATCGCTTAATAATCTTGCTGTTCCATTTCTCTGCTCAATAAGTGAACCGAACGGGCTTGAAACAACTGCGGGCCAAATACGCAATAGCGAAAATTTAATGGGCAGGGTGAGAGTTGAACTCACGACACGTGGATTTTCAGTCCACTGCTCTACCACCTGAGCTACCTACCCGGTAAGTTCGAATTATAGCCGTTTGTTTCACTGATTTAAACTGAAATTTTACCATCGAGACACTAAAACTCAAAGTATTTTAACCGCAGATTTGTTTGGCCACAAAAAGGCGCAAAAAGCTCAAGAACTGTAAAAACAAAAGCCAATTAACCGTTTGCCTGCCCTGCGCAGCTTTGGCGAAGAAGGGTGTATTTTGTGCTTTTTCGCGGCTATCCCCAAAATAAAACTGCCGCGAGACCCTTCTATCCCGCGGCAGTAAAAATCAGCGTTAATCCTCCTTCGCTGCCGCTATGGAGGACAGGTCTGTGGTTTTAATTAGAGAAGTTGTATATGTCGTCGGCCGTTCCGTATAAGCCATCCCACCCGGCTGACAAAAGGATATATGTATCCTCGTTGTGAGGCCTTGGGGTGGTCGTAACCTTTGTATTGGTAATCGCCTGATAGAAAATTTTGACGTTTGTGGGCCCATACATTGGCTGGGCAGTTGTATATGCACTTTCCCAGGGGCAGCCAAGCCCTGTAAGGGCATAGTTGTCATCAAAGTTATAAATGCTGGGATTGGAGGTCATGCCGGTATATGTACCTGAAGTTGGATCAAAGCTGGGGTCATGAACTAACTTAGTTGAATCGGCTTTATAATAAAGGATGGGCATACCAAGCTTTTTTCCATCTGCTATGCAGTGAGAGGGGGTTCGCAGAAATACATCGGTGAGCACGGAATTCGGATATTGGGTTGGAGTAGGTTTTGTTGGGTCTCCGTCCACTGTGGTCTTAAACGGTGTTGGGCTGTAATAACTTTTACCAGTGGAAGCCGTATCGTACCAGGAGTACAAATCTTTAAGACGTACGGCTTTTACGCTCTCGGAATCAAGGTATTTGGTTCTTTCCTGCAAATTTGTCTTTAAAGCGGTAGTGGTGTTGATGGTAGCAGTGGTTGTTTGTATGCACAAGTCGAAAAGGTAAGAGCTTGAGTTGGCCTGGAAGGTAGATGAGGGGTCAAACCCCATACCATCCTGGCCTACCAATGCCTCGCAGAGTTTCATTGCGCCGCAGTAACCGACTGGTGTTGCGTTGGTATCTACCGGTCCTGAATCGGGGTATGTTTCCTGATGGTCGTTGCGATAAAGTTCGAGGCCTTTGGTGATATCGCTGAACTGGCTCCTCTGGACTACGACCCTGGCGTATCTGCGGGTTCTCTGCAGGCCCGGCATAAGGATGCTCATAAGGATAATGATAATGCTCATTACCGTGAGCAGTTCGACAATGGTGAACCCTTGTGTCTTTTTAGAGGTCATTCGGTTCTCCTTAACAGCTTAAATATCATAACGTTAAGTGCGGGAACAATACTTCCGACACCTAACCAGTATAGTTTATGGGACGCACTTTGTCAATCTTTTTAGGTATTAGTAACCGTCCAAAAGATTATGTGTCTCAATTCGGGGTGCTTGTCAGGATGAGGTTCTAAAGCTTTTCGGCGTCCTGGACTGCCAGCCGTTGTGAAAAGTCACGCCAGGCCTGCATCGAGTGTTTGAGGTTTTCGCGGATGTTGCCGCCTAAGCCATAGCCCTGTAACCCTATTGGGCCTTTGAAGCCGACCTGTCTCAGCGATTGCAGGAAAGAGTAAACGTCGTAGGTCCCTTTGTCCAGCGTTTCTATTGACCCGGCTTCGGTTGTGCCGTTTATCGTTACGGCAAGCAGGTAGGGCGACGCTTTTTCCAGGATTGTTTGCAGATTTGCGGGCTTGTCGGTTTTCAGCCAGTGATAGAGGTTGAAAATTACGCCGACGTTGCGCCTGTTGCTTTTTTCCGCGAGGCGGACGGCATCCTCGACTTTTTCAAGCCAGAAGTTCTCATGCGGATACAGAGCGACCGAGATATTGTTCTTATTCGCGATGTCGGCTATCCGGCTGATTATCGCGACCGCCTGCTCATCGCCGTTGACCGATGATTTTTGATGAACGTCGCTGGTCATTGCCAGCCATATCGTTGTATTATGGCCTGCCAGCGCCCTGATGCTGTTCTCAATCAATGCCATACATTTTTCAGGCGGGTCTTCGAGTTTTATCGTGAAATACGCCCCGAAAATTTTAAGGTTTGCTTTGTCAAGTTCGCTCGACATTTCTGCGAGGCCCGCGGCCCCCTGCGCGGTGTTTCTTTCCCAGTATCCTATCCCCGCGTATCCCAGTTCCTTAAGCATCTCGACTTGGTCTTTGGCGGACTTGTGCGTTTCATCAATTGTGCCGGTATCCATCGCGAAAAACGGGTTCGTCAATCCCATCTTGTCAAAATCAAGAGGAACGACCCATATATTTCTAAATGCCACCGGCCCGTGGTCACCCTGAAGGGCAAGCGGTCCTTTGGCCAGGTCGTTGGGTTTGAAACTGCCCCTGGTGGGGCCGGACAGTTCCACGTCTTTTTGTATAAGCGTTCCATTCTGCCATATTCTTATTACTTTTGCGTTGGCTATTTTCTTCCCTTCGCTGTTAAACCTGGCCGCGCGAAAGATAATATCAAAAATTTGCCACTGTCCGGGCGGACGTGAGGCATTCACTAAAGCCGAATGGCCGTCGTATGATTTTCCGGGCCTGGTTTCATCCCAGCGGGGGTATATCCCGCCGCATTCGCCGCCCGGGTATGGGATGTTGGCGTCGGTCCAGCTGTCAAGTATCTGGACCTCATATTGGCCATGGAGGTACACGCCGGAATTAGAGTTTTTCGGTATTATAAATTCAACGTGTATCCTCGCGTCGCCGAATTCTTCCCTGCTCACAAGCGGGGGACTTTTGGCTTTTCGTCCATTGATTATTACGCCCGTGCCTTCCCTCACAGACAAAAGGTATTCGTTGCGCGGATGCTCAAAGGCGTCCCCGACCACACTCCAGTCGCCATTTAGCTGCCACGCCGATAAGTCGGTCAGGGCAATTTTCTCGGCCGCTTCGCTTGTGCCGCAAACCAGGGCCAGTCCTGTTACCAGAGTTGCGATGATTTTAGTCATCTTTATCATTCAACTTTCCCAATAAGGTCCCTGACGGCTGCCACTCCGTGGCTGTCGCAGTATTTGTTAATTCCGTCGATAATTTTCACGGCACAGTTCGGCTCAACGAAATTCGATGTTCCCACCGCGACGGCTGCTGCGCCCGCCAAGATAAATTCAATCGCGTCCGAGGCGGTTCTTATCCCGCCCATACCGAGAATTGGTATCTGCGTTCCTTTTGTTACTTCGTTAAAGACCTTGTTTACCATATAGACGGCAATCGGCTTTATCGCCGGGCCTGACAGGCCGCCCGTGCGGTTCGCAAGCACGGGCTTGCGCGTTTCAATATCTATGACCATAGCGGTAAAGGTATTGATTAAACTAAGCGCATCGGCTCCGCCTTCGACGGCTGCCTTTGCGGTTACTGCTATATCCGTAACGCTGGGCGTGAGCTTGACCATCAGTATTTTGTTTCCGCAGGCCGATTTGACAGCCGAGGTGATTTCTTTAACCAGCGCCGGCTGAGTCCCAAAGGTGATTCCGCCTTGTTTCACATTTGGGCAACTTATATTAAGTTCGAAACCAGCTATTGCTTTCTGTTCGCAAAGCTGTTGTGCGACTGCCGTATAATCCTCAATTGTCTCGCCCGCGATATTCACGAATACCGCGCAGGACATTTTTTCAATCGCAGGCAGTTTCTCCGCGATAAACTCATCGACGCCGATGTTGGCCAGCCCTATGGCGTTGAGCATACCGCTGTCGGTTTCGACTATTCTCGGCGTCGGGTTTCCCTGCCGGGGTTTTATTGTAACGCTTTTGGTAATAAATCCGCCGAGTTTGCCGACGTCCATAAAATCGTCCAGCTCGTCGGCGTAACCGCAGGTTCCCGAAGCCGTCCATACCGGATTAGCTGTTTTCAAGCCCGCGAACTCAACCGATATATCAATCTGGTTTTCCATTGTGCCTCCGCATTATTTTTAGGGACTATATTCTATCGTCCAAATCGATATAATACAATCATTTGAATGGTGTCATTACTTATGAATGCGATGAATAAAAAAGGCAGGGTTTATCTGGTTGGCGCCGGGCCTGGTCGTCCGGATCTGATTACTGTCCGCGGACTGGAATTGCTCAAATGCGCCGATTGCGTTATTTACGACAAGCTTGCAGGTCAGGCCCTTTTGAATTACGCTCGCCCCGATGCCGAACTGCTTGCCGTCCCCAAACGCGTCGGGCCTGAATCCTTCAGGCAGGAACAGATTAATAATCTGCTCGTTCAAAAAGCCGGCGAGGGTAAATCCGTCGTTCGTCTCAAAGGTGGCGACCCGTATATTTTCGGCAGGGGGACAGAGGAGGCGGCTGTTCTCGCAGAAGCCGGAATTGATTTTGAGGTTGTGCCGGGTGTTACAGCCGCGCTTGCTGCAAGCTGTTATTCCGGTATCGCTCTTACCGACAGGGCATTTGCGTCCGAAGTGATATTTGTTACGGGCCACGAAGCCGAAGGTAAACAGCAGACAGGTATCGACTGGCAGTTGCTCGCCAAGTTCACAGGCACAATCGTTTTTTATATGGGGATGGAAAACCTCGAAGATATTGCTCGTCGGCTCATCGAAAAGGGTATGTCCCCTGAAACGCCGTCGGCCGTCGTTGCCGATGCGACGCTGCCCACGCAGAAATTTGTCAAAGCAACCCTGGCGACAATCGCCGATAGCTGCGCCAAAAATAAAATCACGCCGCCCGCGCTTGTTTTCGTTGGCCCGACCGCCGCCGGTGACTCACGCCTCAACTGGCTCGCTGAATTACCCTTATTCGGAAAAACCGTAGTAGTTACCCGTGACGCCGAAGGAAGCGCCGAGTTTGCCGTTAAAATTGCAGGCAGAATGGCTGTTGCCATTGAAATACCCGTTACCAAAATCAAAACGCTTACCGACTCAGGCAACTTTGTAAAAACACTCGCCCGGATTCACGCTTATGACTGGGTAATTTTCACCAGTTGCAATGGCGTCGAGACCTTTTTCGCTGCGCTGGCAAAACTCAGTAAAGACGCCCGCGTCTTCGGCTCCGCCAAAATCGCCGCCATAGGCGTCAGGACCGCCGAAATGCTCGCTAAATTTGGTATCAAAGCCGATTTTGTTCCCTCGGCTTTTACCAGCAATGACCTTGCCAGGGGGCTTATCGAATTTACAAACCTCCGCGGCAAAAAAGTTCTGCTTCTGCGTTCACAAATTGCCTCCGATGACCTGACGCAGTTACTTGAAGCCGCCGGCGCATCGGTAGATAATGTCCCTGTCTATACCCACGAAAAGAACTTATGCGATATGAAGACATTGTTCGAAAGGCCGATTCACTGGCTGACCTTTGCGAGTCCTTTTGCCGCGACGTGCTTTTTTGAACAGGTTTCAGTCGATTTCGTAAAATCCAAAGATGCCAAAGTCGCCTCAATAGGCCCGGTTACGTCGAAAAAACTTGCCGAGCTTGGCGTAAAAGTTGATGTCGAGGCGTCCGAGCATACTTTTGACGGCTTGCTTGCCGCTATCGAGCAATGCGAGTTGCGAACAACTAAATGATAAATATCTCAAAGTTATATTGCGGCCTCGCGGGACAATCCGACCATTTGCGTTACGGCAACAGGGATTCCGTCGGCCCCATCGTCGTTTATAACTGCACCTCCCGCTGCAATCTCCGCTGCCTTCACTGCTACGCCGCTTCCGATTCGACACGCCACGATACCGAGCTTTCTACCGACCAGGCAAAAAAACTTCTGACCGACATTCTCGAAGTAAACGCTCCTGTTGTATTGTTCTCAGGCGGCGAACCGCTTCTTCGTCCCGACTTGTTTGAATTGCTCGCCGAAGCCAAACGTATCGGCTTGCGAACAGTTATTTCCACCAATGGCACGCTAATCGACGGTGACACAGCCGAAAAAATCACTGAGGCGAACGTCAGTTACGTCGGGATTTCAATCGACGGCCCGGAAGAATTTCACAACCGTTTCCGCCAGACAAGCGGCTGTTTCAAGGCGACTATGACCGGCTTTGAAAACTGCAAAAAAGCGAATCTGCGGACGGGCCTGCGTTTTACAATCAGCAATTCCAATAAAGAGCAGGTTCCCGCTGTCTTCGATATCTGTAAGGATAACGGCGTAAGACGAGTTTGTTTTTATCACCTCATAAGGTCCGGCAGGGCAAAAGATATCGAGTCGCAGGTCGTTTCTTCGACCGACACCCGAAAGGTTATGGACGTGATTCTGGAACGCGCTGCCGATTTTGTTGCCAAAGGCCTTCTCGATGAAGTCCTCACTGTCGGTAATCACGCCGACGGCCCATATCTGCTCGTAAAAATGCAGCAGCAGGGGGAAAATATCGACCAGCCGAAGCAGCTACTTTTATCCAACGGCGGCAACCGCATAGGCGAAAAAATTGCCTCAGTCGGCTGGGATGGCAGCGTTTATGCCGACCAGTTCTGGCGAAATTACCCGTTAGGCAACGTCACTCAAAAAACCTTCAAACAAATCTGGACAAACGAAGATGAGCCGGTGCTGCAAAAACTTCGCAATAAATCCAAATTTGCCGATAAACACTGCCTCAAATGCAAATGGTTCGATTTATGCAAGGGCAATTTCCGCTTCCTCGGCTCCGACCCCGCCGATAAAAATTGGCGATTAGAACCCGGTTGCTACCTCACCGATGCTGAAATCGGATTGTAGATAGTCGCGTCCTCTATCGTTACTGTTTCGGGGTAAATGATCTTCGTATAGATTCGGTTAATTGATGCAGTTGCCTTTTCAAATCGGGATTAAGCAGCGCAACACTGCCTTTGATAAGGGCTATTGTTATTGCCGTCGGTATAAGCAGGAACAAGTAAAGAATGAAATAAGACATACCCGCGAACATTGGCTTTGGCAGCTCGAATTTACCCGCCGGAGTGTTCATATCGCAGGAAATGCCTGTTGCGGGAACGATTTTTTGTACTATCGCAGGCGTATTCGTGTCGTGGATGGATTCGTTGACGATAGTCAGCACCCATATGCCTAACAATACCGCAAGGACGACAAAAATTATTGCCAGCCCTATTCTGGCTGTTGTTACCGAGGATACTTCCTGTTCCGATTGGCCTTCAAACATACCTGTTTCCCTTGTTTAGATGCCATAAAAACTTTTTACTTTTCGTTTTAATTGATTATTGTATGATTGGTTTTGGATGAGTCAAGGATTGATTCCCATAGAGAAATAATCAATAATCTTATTAGGTAAGGTGCGATTATGGCTTTTCCAAATAACAGGATGCGTCGGCTGAGGACAACGGATTCGATGCGTCGGCTGGTTCGCGAAACGACCGTTGCCGTCGATAATCTTGTCTATCCGCTTTTTGTCCGCAAGGGCAATCGTCTCAAAGAGCCAATCGAATCAATGGCAGATTGTTTCCACTTCTCGCCCGATACTATTATCAAAGAGGCCGAAGATGTCGCCAAGCTCGGCATCCCAGCCGTTTTACTTTTTGGCTTACCTGATAAAAAAGATAAAATAGGCTCCGAGGCCTGGTCGGAAGATGGTGCAGTGCAGTCGGCTATTCGCCAAATCAAAAAAGCTATTCCCCAGCTTGTTGTTATTACCGATATCTGCCTGTGCGCCTACATAAGCACAGGCCATTGCGGCCTTGTAAAGGATGGCAAAGTCGATAACGA
This sequence comes from Sedimentisphaerales bacterium, assembly GCA_049516395.1. Lineage (GTDB taxonomy): Bacteria > Planctomycetota > Phycisphaerae > Sedimentisphaerales > Anaerobacaceae > Fen-1362. Next base: position 395,597 of record JBEKTD010000004.1, read on the forward strand.
TTCGACCATAGAATTGCTTGCCAAAGTTGCGTTATCGCACGCGCAGGCCGGAGCGGATATTGTCGCACCCTCGGATATGATGGATGGGCGGGTCAAGGCGATTCGTGAAGCGCTTGAAGCGAATAATTTCAAAGATGTTGCGATTATGTCTTACGCTGCAAAATTCGCCTCCGCTTTTTATGGCCCGTTCAGGGACGCTGCTGAATCTGCCCCCGATGCTTCAACAGGTCTCACGGATAGAAAGACCTATCAGATGGACCCCGCCAATGCCCGCCAGGCCCTTGCCGAGATTGCCATCGATATCGAAGAGGGTGCAGATATTGTTATGGTCAAGCCCGCCTTGCCGTATCTAGATATAATTTACCGTGCCCGCCGGCGATTTGATTGTCCCATCGCCGCCTACAATGTTTCGGGCGAATACATGATGATTTACGCCTCCGCTGCCGCCGGCTATGTCGATAAGGACGCTGCGATAATGGAATCCCTGACGAGCATAAAACGCGCCGGCGCGGACATTATTATTACCTACTTCGCCAAATCCGCCGCGAGAATTCTATCACTCCCGCACTGATAAGTCGCTCAGCTCACTTTTTTGCCCGTAACTACCTGAGAACCTCTTGGGTTTTTTAGCTCACCGGTAAGTTTTGTGCCGTCCAGCTTGCCTTCGAAGTCCATCTCGAATCTCATCCTGCCGAATTCAGGCGCAATCTTGAAAGTAACTTTATCACCTTCGATAGTAATCTTATCGATAGGCGTAACGCCGTACATACCGCTCATATCTGAGTTGACCTTCAGTCGTTGTTTGGAATTACCCCACGGAGCGGCGACGTCGAGAATCCATGTGCCGATAAGTTCCGTGCCGATGCGTTTCGCTTCGGCAGGCATTTCATTGCCGTCCGTTTTAAATACGCCTGTCAGTGTATTTGTCTTCGGCTCGATAGTTCCCTCAAAGCTGCATACATTCTCGGCGTTCTGAACTTTAGTGGTGCTCTTAAAGGTCAGCTTATTTCCTTCGCATTTCACGTCCGTAATCTTACGGTTGCCCTCTATTTTTTGCCATTCAGCCGACAATATTCCATCCTTGCCTGCATTGATATCGAGTATTGCGGAGCTTTCGCTGCCTGTGGTCTTGAGCTTCATATCCCATATTCCGGCGGCCAATGGCATCATTGGCCTGCGGGTGCCTTCCATTTTGGATTTCATCCCGCCGTGAGTCAGTGTGCCCGTAAGCTTGTTGCCTTCAATTGTGCCGGCAAAGAATCCCTTGAATGCTTCTTTTTTGAATTGGACTGTCTGCGTGAAAGTGACCGAGTTGTCCTTGGACCTGACATCGTCCAGTTCGGTGAAACCTCTTGCATTTATCCACTGTCCGATTGTTCTGCCTTCACTGTTTCCGGCAAAAGATATGATTGAGCCGCCCATCCGGTCGCATGGGTCGGCCTTAATAAGCCAATCCCCATATAATTTGCTCCCGCCCATACGCGCCGATTCCGGAAGTGTTGAAGTCGATTCCTCGGCAATTTTGTTGATATCAGGCGGCGTATATTTGGGCAGTTTGCCTTTAACGAGCAGTTCCTTCACATAAACGCCGAACTCCGGTGTCGGCATATAATTCCAGTCTGATATGAGTACTGGCCCCGCGGTCGTATGTAAATCCCATGCTGTGAACGACCAGTTATGGTCCTGAATCGCCTGCAAAACGTGCAGCAGCCAGTCATCGCCCATAGCGGTCGAAGGACTTTGTCCCCACCAGCCGCCTCGACGATTCGGGCCGCCAGCACCGCCAAATTCGGAAACGATAATGGGGAATTTCGCAGATGCCTCTTCCATGTTGGCAATCCAGGTAAAGACGCTTTCGCTCTTGTTGTCGTAAACGTGATTGGCGTAGATAACGCCGTTGCCGTTGGGGTCTTTAAGCTGTCTGCCTTCGAGAATTCCACTGAAGTCGTATGCCCAGTCCAGGCCGCCTACGACAACGACGTTTTTAGCGCCCGTGGCCCTAATCGTATTCAGCATTTCCTGCATTCCCACTGTCTCGTATGTTATAGGTCTCAGTCCTGCCCCCGGTCTGTTTGGCCGGCTCGTAGTAGTTCCGCCATTCAGCCAGACATCCCAGGTTACATCTCGCGGCTCGTTATAAATGTCGAAAAGAACCGATGGGTTATTTGCGTAGAGGGAAGCGATATCTTTCCAGAATATTACGCTGTTGCGGTCCGGCATCGACTGCTGGCCGATATTTTTGCCCCATTCGTTGGCGTCCGACCAGTGCAAATCCAGAATGATATAGCATCTCTTAGAATTGCAGAGGTCAACCGCTTCTTTGACGAGAAGGCGGTATGATTTATAGTCGTCATTCTGGTCGGGCGCTTTGCCGAACCAGCGGTCCTGCGACAACGGCAGGCGAATGATATTGACTTTCCAATCGTCAATAGCGACTCGTATTGTCTCAATGATATGACCTTCGCCGTCGCTGGTGAATTCGAGTGTGGACGTGTTTACGCCTCGAAGCGTAACGGGCTCATTCTTGCTGTTGAGGATTTGATTTCCTTTTACCTTCAGAGGCAATGGCATACCCGCTTTGACCTGGGAGGATGAGGATTTTGCTTTGCTATCAATGCTGCTTTCTTTGCCGGCGCCACCAGCGGCAGCTACGGCTAAAAACAGTACAGCCAAAGCTAACGCCATTGATTTGAACGCTATTCTCAATCGCATTTTGGTTCTCCTTACTTTGGTATCTTGCGGCTTTTGTTTTGGGTTGTGTGTTCTAACCTGAGCGTAATAGTAACGATTTTTATTGCGGCTGTCTCTAAAATTGTAGCGTAAAACAGACAACGTGTGAGACCCATCTCACCGAGGCCTGTTTCGCCCGCGGAGCGAGGCGAGCAGGGGTAAGTTTGAGAAGCCAGGCGAACGGCCGGTTAATAGTTGAGCAGTAGAACAATAGAACGCCCCGATAAATCGGGACTCTGTTTTGCCAAAGGCAAAACGGAGAGGCCGGGATTCGCTTCGCGGCTCGCCTTCGGCGTGTCAAACCCGCGTAAGCGGTGCTTCGCACCGCACGGGTTCTCGTCCCGCCTGACCAAGCGAGATAACTTCAACGGAGAGGCCGGGATTCGAACCCGGCCTCTTTTGTAATATATTACAAAATCAGCACTTATGACGCAACCCCTTTTTTAGTAAAGGATTAACTCTTACGATACGTTACTATACCTACACGATTTGTTACGATACGTGACTTCAAAAATAGGACAATTTGTAGGACAACGCTTAAAAAATAGAGTGTTTCGCCTCGATACGTCTCATTGTTTGATGTCAGCAAAAGCTGAAGTCGTCTCCCAACTCAGGACCAAATCAGTCTCACTATTCTTGACAAAGTTCAACGCCTGCTTAACCCAGAAAGTAGATATTATCAGGTTGTCGTCTAATAGGATTATATATCCCGATGACAATACAACACTTTTCATTGACGAAGTGACCTGCTCCCCGAAATCTGAGGTAGGTTTAAGCGTAATGGAGATGTAATAAGAAGTATTAATGTCAATCCGCCGCCAATAACCAAAACAATAATGCACTGGACTGCAAGGCGGCTAATATCAATTGTTGCATTGATAATATCATAATCATTACTCGACTCTGGCGGAGATAATATAAATTCAAATGCGGCTTATGGCGGGAAAATTATTCTGCAGCCTCACCTAGAAGTTTGCCTAAGTTTGCAAGGGCTTGTGTTGCTTTTTCATCAGGATGACTTTTTATGAGAACAGGCTCTTCTATGAGCTTAAACTTAAAAGTCTTGCAGATAGTTTTAACACTTTCAACAGCCTTGCCGCCGCCTCCATGAGTGACAAAGATCCCACAGGGCTTATCTGTAACAGAACCTTGAGTTGGATAATACGTTCTGTCGAAGAAGTCTTTCAAGCCTCCAGCCATGTAACTGAAATAATCTGGTGTCCCCACAGCAATAGCATCACAGGAAAGTAAGTCCTCAACTGTAGCATGTAATGCTTCTTTAATAATAACTTTGGTCCCACTTACTTGTTTTGCGCCCTGAGCCACAGCCTCTGCTGCAGCTTTTGTATTGCCGCTTTGGGAGTGATAGACAATAAGAACTTTACCCATTTTTGTGCTCCTTGCGTTATTTTTGCATTTATTAGACAGAGCTATCTTGTTTTTTCTAAGCGGACATTTGTCAGCTTCTCGCGGACATTTTCAATATTGCCGCGTAATCCATAAAATTGTTCGGCGAAAGACGCCGGGACTTTCATTTTGTTCACGGCATTTTCAATATTTTCGAGTCGTTGCGACAATCCTTCTCTATTGACCCCCTCGGCCATCATATCTTTTTCCAGAACCATTAAGGCCCGATACCAGCGGTAGATACGCAAACGCATGTGCCAGCGATAGATGGCCGGGATGGTGCGCATTCCTGGTATTAAAACCAAAATCATCGGCACAAAAGCAACTAAAGTACGGTTAAGCAAACTGGCCAGCCAGAACGGCATATGCCGGTAGAAAAAACTTTTGCCGGATTTATAGAAGCGGGCGGCATCCGGGCTGATGTGATATTCATGCTCGATCGCAGCAGGAAATTCGCCGCGACTGTGAGTTAATCCTGCTTGCGAATGCACTTCGGTTGCCGCTTCCAGTAACAAATCGGACAGCGCTGGATGGAGATCGGCTCGAGCAATAATTTCAACAGTTGGGCTGACCAGACTTATATCATGGTCGGGAATATTTTTCCCGAAATCTATAGATCCCTTAGGTAACACTGTTTTGTGTAAGTAAGTTATGCGGCGGATATAAGCATCGGCCTGAGAAAAATCAAAAAGTCTTATTCCCGGTTTGACCAGCAATACATGTACAGTCTTTGATGATGCCGAATCGCTCATCATAAAAGCTGCGTCGATTTTCCCCGCAAGCAGAGCAGCTTGTGCCTCTTCATCGTCCATTTCCAGGAGAGTCGTCGAACCGCCCGGCTTAATGCCATTCATGGCCAAAAGTTCTAATGCCAGCACTTGAGTTCCCGTGCCTTTTTCACCGATGGCTAATTTTTTGCCCTCAAATTGAGAGAGCAAATCAAGAGGTTTCTCACTGCTGTAGAATATATGCAGCGGCTCGTAGGAAATGCTGCCCAGTGATACCAGTTTGCTGATATTTTGTCCTTTGGCCACTCCTGTTTGTACAAAACCGACATCAACCTTAAATGAAGGATTATTCAGCCTTTCGAGGTTTTCCAACGATCCCTGGGACTTCAGTATCTTCAGCTTAACACCATTGCGTGCCAGTATTTTGGCGTACTTTTCAGCATTTCTTTGAAAGCTGGTTCCGTCATCGCCGCTGGAAAAGATGATAGTCTTGGGCGGAGCTGAATGAAAAAACCAGAACAAGGCAATGATTATAACGAGACCCATAAAAATTACGGCACTTAGCGATGCTGCGGGGCCAATGCCAAAAATCTCGGTAAACATTTGCTGAATTCGTGAAAAACCAGCAGAATTGATTTTATTGTTTTTCGTCATAATATTAATCCCTCATCCTGACTGGGATTTCCCATTTACACTCTTAAACTGACATTTCCCATATTAAACGCTTGGCTACGCAACCAAGCCTTTCAATGCCGCGATAGTATCAAAATCTTCTTTCAGCTGCAATCACTGAAATTTTAATGACTTTGCGGCAGTAAAAAGTGAGGATAATCCATACAACCAGACTACAACCCCAAGGTTAAATAGCGTGTAAAATCGCCAAAATCATGAATCCATAAAGTTAGTAATATCAAAGACTTAAAAAATTCTCAAAAAACGCAAACATTTTATATATCCAATAGCTGATGGTTAACATTTCGTTTTCCAAATTGTATTTAAGGATGCCTGTCTCTTCATATCTTCATCATTTGTGGGTCAGGCCTGTCTTGCTTTTCTTTGTCAGTTTTTTTCAGGCAAGGTCAACTTCTTTCCAAACCAATGGTAAAATCACATTTGCGTGCTAAAGAGCAGGCTTTTGGGGGCCGTTGAAGTCTAACCTACATTAGCTGGAAAATTCGCTCCTTTGTGACTTTTTAAGTTGAAAAAGCAATCAGAATGGTTGAATTTTAATGACAAATTCTATATTCTATTAGAAATAAGGCTCAGCGGCGTAGCTGAGCAGATTTAAATGGGAAATTCCTGATTATAAAACCTGATTTAAGGAGCAGTCAAATGGCGTCCGATGGCAGTCAATTATCACGTCGAGAGTTCTTAGGTAGGACCACGCAATTTGCAGCCGGGGCCATCGCGGCAGGAATGCTGGCCTCATGTGCTAAACCAACGGCGGCGCCGATGGCAAATAGCCGCATTATCGGGGCTAACGACCGCATTAATATAGCGATAATCGGGGTGCGAGGCCGGGGGATGGCCCAGGCGAAGGGCTTTGCGCAGATATCGAACGTGAGGATAAAGACGTTATGCGATATTGACGCGAACCTTTTTGCCGAGTGGGTAAAGAAAATCGAGGATATTCAGAAATTAGCGCCGGGAACCGAGAAAGACCTTCGGCGTGTATTCGAGGACAAAGATATAGACGCCGTGGCGATAGCTACGCCGAATCACTGGCATGCGGTTGCAACAATCTGGGCTCTTCAATCTGGCAAACACGTTTTTGTTGAAAAGCCGTGTTCGCACAATATCTGGGAGGGTCGCAAAATGGTCGAGGCTGCGAACAAGTATGGCCGAATTGTCCAGTGCGGTTTCCAGAATCGCTCGCTTAAAAATGTGCAGCAGGCAATCAAATTTCTGCACGAGGGCGGCATAGGCGAGGTTTATATGGCACGCGGGTTGTGCTACAAGGCACGCGACCCGATCGGCAAGGTTCCTGACGGGATTGGGACGGGGCCTGCGTATAAGTACTTCGTCTGGAACAATCCTGGCATAAACTACGACGCGGATTATATGAGCAGGGTTGATTACGATATGTGGCTGGGGCCTGCGCTGGTAAGGCCGTTCAACTATAACCGCTTTCATTATAACTGGCACTGGAACTGGGACTACGGCAACGGCGATATAGGCAACCAGGGGCCGCATCAGTTCGATATCGCAAGATGGGGGCTGAATAAAAACGAGCACCCGGTAAAGATTTCCTCGATGGGCGGATATTTCGGGCCTGAATCGGACCAGCAGACGCCTAATACGCAGTCGGCGACCTTCGAATACGCTGACGGCAAGATTATGCAGTTCGACGTGCGGGGGATTTTCACGAATGACGAGGCGGCGATGTTCGAGATGATTAAAAAATCCGAGGCGGCTGCGGACCCCAACGCCGCACCTAAAATCGTGGAGGAGCTTGCGAAAAGACAGGACGGCATTACGGTTGGCAATCTTTTCTACGGCACAAAGGGCTGGATGTATCTTAACGACACGGTCTGGAAAACATATTTCGGCAGGAAAAATGAGCCGGGGCCGTGCTCGGGGACATCGGAGGAATCCGCAGATCCGAACGACCCTGCGGGCTCGGGCTCGCAAAACCATTTCGTTAATTTCATAAACGCGCTTCGCAGCGGCAAAAAAGAAGACCTCACCTGCCCGATAGAAGCTGGTTTTATGTCAACGGCTCTGCCTCATCTGGCGAATATCTCGTATCGCTTAGGCAGGACGCTTACCTTCGACGGCAAAAACGAAAAATTCGTCTCCGACTGGCAGGCAGACAGGATGCTTACCAGAAACTATCGAAAACCTTATATCGTGCCAGAAAAGGTTTAAATTAATCCTGTTTTATTTACAGCGATTTCTATTTTAGACAATAGAGCGGATAAAGTTTGACAGTTCGAATCAGGGAATCTACGATCTTTAAACTGAACAGGGAAGAGCCTTGTTCTATTATAACAACGGAATGTAAATGGCAGGCACGATACGGGGAAACCGGCGAGGAAACGTCTTTAATCATTTTTGCCTTTCAAACAGAGCATCATTGATTTTGGCTACTGGATCCTCTCAAAAATTTGATTTTTAAATTAAATATTTGCTTTATAATCTCATATGTTTTGCTTTTTGGCTATTAGTAAGGGCCAGAAAAAATGTAATAGTTTACTTATTTTCATTAAGTGAATTACGCAGAAAAAAACGGTGAAGAATTATGAAAAAAGTAATACATTTTCAATCTGCACTTATAATTGTCTTGCTGAGTTCGTTAACAAATCAGGCCAATGCTGTCTCTATAACTTCAATTTCACAAAATGCCTCATCTGTTGGAAGATTCGAGAAATTCGAGATGACTTTTACCCTGGACCGGACGTATAGCAATCCTTTCGATATAAACATCATTGATATAATGGTCACTATCAATAAGCCCGACGGCAAGGCGGCAGTTGGGGCCTTTTATTACAAGGAATACGATTTAGATACGGACGGTAACTACATCAACGGCAAAAATCCGTGCTGGAAAGTGCGCTTCGCGCCGGCTCAACTGGGCGTCTATAATATCAGCCAAATCAGAATTATCGACCAAAACGGCACCTATACATCCGACCCCAATATTAGTTTTACCTGTGTCGAAAGCGGTAAAAAGGGATTCATCAGGGTTGACCCGAATAATCGGGCATTTCTGAAGTATGACGATGGAAGCACCTGTCTGAATATCGGCCAGAACATCGGCTGGATCTACGGCAGGATTCCCGCCTGGGACAAATATCTGACTAAATTACATAAAGCGGGCGGAAACTGGGTTCGGCTGTGGATGTGCCGGTACGGGACCGATGGGGGAACGCTGCTGGAATGGAAAGACGGGACATACAGCGGATATTTTCAGGGGGCGGGAAAGCTGTCGATGCAGATTGCGCTTCGATTGGACAGATATCTCGAAATCGCGGAGCAAAACGGGATTAACATTCAGCTTTGTCTTCAGCATCACGGCCAGTTCAGCACAACCGCAAATCCCGACTGGAACGACAATCCTTATCGAGACGCGGCAGGCGGCTGGCTGAGCAATCCGGAGCAATTTTTCACTGACGCAGAAGCAATAAAATACACAAAAAACAAATATCGTTATATTGTTGCGAGGTGGGGGTATTCACCATCGATATTCGCTTGGGAACTTTTTAACGAAGTGGAGTACACCAACGGCTGGAACAATAATCGGGAAAGCGTGGTCAAATGGCATGATATAATGGCCAAATATATTCACAGCATAGACCCTTATCAGCACCCGGTAACCACCAGCAGTCACGGCAGCGGTTTTGAAAATTTATGGAATTTGCCGGATATCAACCTGGTCCAGGAGCATTACTATGGACCTGACACGATTCACATATTCGAGCGGGTTGCCTCAATACTGGCGAGATACAATAAGCCGGTGATTATGGCGGAGTTCGGATTAGGGGGTAAACCGGAAGGAAGTCGACAGCAGGAACCTATGGCAACACAACTGAAGGAAGGACTGGAAATGCATAATGGCATCTGGGCAAGCTTCTTTGTCAAAAGCAGCGGGCATATGTGGTGGTGGGATAATTATATCGACCCGTGTAATCTTTACGGAGTATATACGCCGCTTGCTATTTATACTAAAAACGAGAATCTTGCGAACTACAATTTAGTCAAGGCGCAGAGGGCTGTTTCGGGAACCAAGGCCTATTATGCCATTCCGGGACTTAACGCATTCTGGGCGGTATCCACTACGAAGGAGTTAACCCTTGAGGGAGATTATTTCGATGGAATGGACAACCTTTCGAAGTGGCTCCAGGGTTCGTCGCAGGAGGCACTGAAGTCGGACCCCAATTTTCATTTGAATATGCCCGCGGGAGGTAATCTTAAAATCCACATCGCAGAAGTAGCCGCCAAGGGCAACAACAAAATTCAGGTGCTTGTCAATGGCACTGTGGCTTACGATAACGTCCAGACCAATCTCGCAAGAAATTACATAATATCGGTTCCGTTACCAGCAGGGACGCGGACGGTGCAGATAAAAAACACCGGCGATGAATGGTTTCGTATAACTAGCTATGTATTTACTCCAGCCGATGCATCGATCCTGGAATCGATTGGCCTTTCGAATAATAAACGCGCTTATATCTGGATTTACGACGTGAACAGCCAATACGGATTGACTGATAGCGGGACTTTCCATAACGAAAAGATGATAGTCAAAGGTCTCGATAACGGTCAATATTTTGTCGAAGTTTACGCGACCCGCGGCGCAGGCGGGGTTATCGCTTCGGGCACGGCAAAATCCTCCTCAGGCATGTTGACTTATACGCTGCTGGATTTCACAAAGGATATCGCTGTAAAAATCAGACCATTTTGATGTTTGAATTTTGCCGGCCGCATATAGGCAGTTAAGCTTTAGGCGTTCCTAAAAGGGGCAAGTTTTACTTGAGGAAAGAGGAAATATACAATTATCTTACAGTGTGGTAAAATACAAATATTTGTTCAAAATTGTGGAGTTGAAGCCATGGAAAAAAACAACCAATCCAATAAATTTCGGTCTTCTGTAAAACATTCTCAAGTTGGTGTAGCGGCTGGCTTTTTATTTGCTGTTCTATTAATGCTGGCGGCCCCCGCTTGGGCCGATCCCATCAAGGTGTTGAATTCCAATCCCCACTATTTTTTCTACAAAGACAAACCTATTGTTCTCATCACCTCCGACCACCACTACGGCGCGGTTATCAACCGTGATTTCGACTATACCCGTTATCTGGATTCTCTCTCCGCAGGCGGAATGAATCTTACAAGAATTTATCCGGGCGGAATGTTTGAGCCGCCCGGCAAATATAATTCCGGCAGTCCGCTTGGCCCGGCCGCCGGCAGACATATACTCCCATGGGCAAAATCCGCTCAGACCGGCGCCAATCCCACACTCGCTGAACCAGGTCAGCCCTCATATAAGTTCGACCTCGACAAATGGAATCCCGAGTATTTCACCCGCCTTAAAGATTTTGTTGAAACGGCAAATCGCAAAAACATCATCGTCGAAGTCGCTTTCTTCAATGGAATGTACGCGGATTGCTGGCCTCTGATGGCAATGTATCACGGCAACAACATCCAGAGTGTCGGGCAATACGAAGCCAACGATTGTGGCCTGTACACCACAATGGACCCAGGAAATGAGGATGTCGTTCGATACCAGAAAGCATACATCGCCAAAATCACGACAGAATTAAACGAATATGACAACGTCATCTTTGACCTCTGCGATGAGCCGTCTCTGGTTGGCCGGCCTGATGGCAACATCATAGTGATGCCCGACGGCAAAGTGTCTCCATGGTTACTGGCTATGAAAGATGCCTTTCTCAAAACGGAAGAAGCTTTACCCAAAAAACATGTTCTCGGGCAAACCGTTCAGAATCTTTCACCGGATTTTTCACGCTCTGCATGGTGCCAGTGGCTTCCAACCGAGTATGTCACTCCTGCAGGAAAAGCAATCGACAAGGATTATGCGGCCGGCAAACCAATCGTTGACGTCGAATCGGATTTCTTCGGCTTCGGTTTGACGGGGCCTTATACCGTGGAAGATATTCGCGCCGAGGGATGGTGGTTTATGTTAAGAGGCGGCGCGGGCTGCATCAACCTTAACCGCGAATACCTCCCCAAACAGGAAACCGGCGGCAATAACACGCAAACTATAATCGTGCCGCAGAAAAAAATCCTGCTCGACTTTATGAATTCCCTGAATCTTGCCGGATTGTCACGCTTCACTGATTTCGAGGGTGTGCCGTCTAATGCTTTCGCCAGTGCCCTTTCGGAGCCGGGAAAACAGTATGCGCTTTACCTCTTCCACGGCTCAAACGATGGAAAATGGGGAGCGCATTTCATCGCTAAAACAGGAACTTATCAGGATACTTTTACCCTGACGGCAGTACCGGCTGGCGAGTATAAGCTGGAATGGGTCACTCCGGCTACTGGCGCCATCATAAGCAAAGATACCATAAAATGGGCCGGCGGAAACTTAAAAGTCACCACGCCCGTTTATTCTCTCGATATCGCGATGCGGCTGCGGGCAGATTGATTGCCGCTGTCTTCCGCATTCTCTGCGGCCTCTGCGATAAATAAATCCGCTTCGAAAAACAATTTGCCTGTCGGAACCATCAAGCATAAAATTACCGCTATCGTGTAATCAAACACCGGGCTGGCGGCTCTATTGAAAAAATCATTAAAAGTGAGGTGAAAAATGAAAAGTGAAAACCTGTCACGTCGAATGATTCTTAAATCTGGTTTGGTTGCCTGCGCGGGAATTTGCTCGTTAGAAGCAATCGCCAAGGGAGCGGAAGAAATGAAAAAAGCAATTGAGGCAAAAAAAGAAATCCCTGTTGGAGCATCAATTTACCCTTCGGTTCCAGCCAAGACGGGCAAGGAGAAGTTTAATCTCGGAATGGCATCTTATACATTCAGGAAATTTCCCACTGAGCAGGCACTGGCGATGACCAAACGGCTGGGACTGAAATACATCAGCTTCAAGGATGTCCACATGCCGCTAAACAGCACGTCCGAGCAAATTCAAAATACAGCGGCAAAGGTAAAAGAAGCAGGGATTACGCTTTATGCCTGCGGCGTAATTTATATGAAGAGCGAAGCGGATGTGCAACAGGCATTCGACTACGCAAAAACCGCTGGAGTTAAAATGATTGTGGGCGTGCCCAATTACGAACTGCTGGGCCTGGTCGAAAAAAAAGCAAAAGAATATGACATAAAAGTTGCCGTCCACAATCACGGGGCTGATTATCCGCTATATCCGTCGCCCGCAATCGTTTATGAAAAGGTCAAAGACCTCGACAAACGAATCGGCCTTTGCATCGACATCGGCCACGCACAGCGGTCAGGCATCGACCCGTCAGAAGCGGCGGAGAAATTCGCAGACCGACTGCTTGATTTACACATCAAAGACGAAAGTGCCGCGACCACCGAGGGCACAACGGTCGAGATGGGCAGGGGAACAATTGACCTTGTAAAACTGATGCGGACGCTGGAAAAAATCGGCTACACAGGCGTTGCTGCGTTCGAGTATGAAAAGGACGAAAACGACCCGCTGGCCGGCGTGGCTGAATCAGCTGGATATACGAGAGGCATCCTGGCCAGCATTTAAATATTTATGATTTCATTAAGGCGATTAATTAATGTTTATTCATTAAGAATAATCACACTGCTGGTACTCATCCTGAACGCCTGTCCTTCACTGGGTGCGACGTACTATATCGGTTCTACCGGTAACGATAATAACACTGGAACTTCCCAGAACGAAGCGTGGGCCACTGTCAGCAAAGTCAACGACATGTTATTTGCCCCCGGCGATACTGTGCAGTTCGAGGGCGGTAAAACCTTTAGAGGACCTCTCCAATTCGGCAGCAATGATAAGAGAACGGCCGCCGGTCGTTTGGTCATCACCTCTTATGGCACCGGCCGCGCGACGATAGACGGGGGAAGTTTGCATGCGATTGACTGCAACGGAACAGACTACCTTACAATACAAAATATCAACGTGACAGGGCTCGGTATTAAAACCGGACAGCAGTTTGGCGGAACCGGGGTGAAAGTCGCGAACGGGAAATTCGTAATAATTGACAACGTGGAAGCGAGCGGTTTCCGCTGGGCAGGTGTAGATATTATTAATTGCCCCGATGCCCGGATTACCAAAGTGTATGCCCATGATAACGGATATGCCGGCATCCGCGGAAAGCGCAATTTGCAGCGGCTGTATATCGGCTACTGCAGGGCGAACCATAATCCCGGGGACAGGGACATAAATGAAATCAGCGGCAGCGGGATTGAGGTTTTTAACGCGACCGACGGAATAATCGAATATTGTGAAGCAGGTTATAACGGAGGAGACCAGCAGCTTAAGAGGGGAAACGGCCCGGTAGGTATCTGGATTGCCTTTTCACATGATGTAACGATTCAGTATTGTATCGCGCATCATAACACTAACCCGACCGGAGACGGCGGCGGTATCGATCTCGACTCGGAAAGCTACAGCAATATCGTTCAGTACAATTACTGCTATGAAAATAAAAATTACGCCATTCAATTATGGCAGTGGAGCGGAAGTAACCAATGGATGGAAAAAAATATCATCCGCTATAATATTTTTGATAACGTCAAGAAAAACCTGGCGAAATCCATCTGGATCGGCCATAATGGCGATTCTGCGACCGGGATACGCGACAATGATTTTTACAATAACCTGGTCGTAAACGAAGGGCCTGCGATTGGCCTCCAGGGCAAGAGAGTAAATAACCTGCGGTTCAGGAACAATATTTTTGTTAACAATTATTCTTCCAGCTTTCTGGTTGGCGCCAAGGAAGATATGAATTTTATTTTTCAGGGAAACTGCTACTGGTCCAGTACAGGCAAATTCATCATATACGGCAAATATTCCAGCATTGAAGAATGGGCCAATGCCACCGGCCAGGAGAAGGTCAACGGTAAAATCGTTGGTTTGTTCGCTGAACCCCAAATAACTTATTGGGATGCTAACGAACCAAGACCTACGGACCCGACCAAATTGCCGCAAATGACAGCGTTTCTGCTCAAGGCGACTTCGCCCTGCATCGATAAAGGCCTTGATTTAAAAACGCTCTTTCAAATGGACCCGGGTACGCACGATTTCTTCGGCCACACAATCCCGGCCGGAGCGACTTTCGATATCGGCGCTTGTGAATATCAGAAGCAATAATTGAGTCCGTTTTACAAATATCGAGATGGACAGAGTTAACATGGAGGAGTAACGAAAACGTTTTCGTATGTTGGGCTTGTAGAAGGAGCTAGGATTATGAGAAGCACTGAAACGAACGATAAACGGAAAGGGAGGGTTATTATACCGGCACGCCTGTCTTGCCGATTTGATGTTTTAGTCGTGGCGTTCTTCTATGCGGTGCTTTTGGGTGTAGCTGGGCCGCTTGGTGCAGAAACAAAGTCGCCGTCCCTGATACTATCTCATTCGGCCCGGCCGGTATCACTTAATCCATGCAGTGAAAGTCAGGTTGTCACCGTCGGCGGGACCGGGGCGGACATACCCGCTTTTACATCAGAGGCAATACAGCTTGCAGTTGACACCCTCAAGAGCAGAGGCAGAGGAACGGTCAAGCTGGGTGCAGGGACGTTCGATGTTATTGCACCGGTAAGGTTGGCCTCCGGAATCTCTCTGGTGGGTGCAGGCGATTCGACCATTCTTCGCAAAGTCGAGGGATTTCGCAGTGCGATGGCGCTGGACTGCGGATACGGCGAGCTGAAAGTAGTCGTCAAAGACCCTCGCGGTTTCAAGGTCGGTATGGGCGTGATTATCCAGGACGCGGACAGCAACGGAGGGTGGGATCCCACTACCGCAAAGGTCACGGCCATTGACGGAAATACACTCTACATTGACAATTACACAGTGAGGGATTATCAATCGGGCAGGGACGGAGTGGTTTCAAACGCCTGCTCGCTTGTAGAGGCAGTGGAATGCGAGGACGTCCGAATAGCCAATCTTACCATTGACGGCAACAAGGAGACAAACGACTCCCTTGGCGGTTGTCGTAGCGGGGGCATATACCTGCACAAATCGAGGAACTGTACTGTGGAAAATGTCAAGGTCCAAAAATTCAACGGGGACGGTATAAGTTGGCAGATTACCGAGGACATCACAGTTCGCAACTGTGAGGTGACTGGGTGCGGTAATTTCGGTTTTCACCCCGGCACCGGTTCAGTAAGAACGAAGTTGGACAATTGCACCTCGCACGATAACGGGACGGACGGCATATTTGTGTGCTGGCGAGTCCAGAACAGCAGTTTTACAGGCAACTCATCGTACCACAACGGCAGACACGGTATTTCGGTTGGACATAAAGATACCGATAATATTTTTGCGAACAACCGAATCTATGAGAATGGAAAGCACGGCGTATATCTTCGCGATGAGATTGAGCAGAACGGCGCCCATCGCAACACCTTCCGTAATAACGTTGTGGAAAACAACGGCACAAAGTCAGGCGGGTACGGATTCTATGTTGACGGGGTAACCACAGACATCCTGATTGAGTGCAACACGATTCGCAATACCACGGGCGGCGCACAGAAAGCCGGCATTTTCATCAGCGAAAAGGCCGCAAGGGTCAGGGTCGTAGAGAATCAGATGTCGGGCCACGAGAAGGGCGATGTCGTCGACGCGTCGCGCAAATGAGCATCGGCTGGGATTTGGCGGGCTTTTGAAACCATACAAGAAAGCGGCCTGATGGATGGGGCGAATATTTTTACAGTACGGCTTGACGTGAAGGGTATTAGACTGCTTAAAATTTATGAGGTCATGATGAATCTAATCGTTGATAAATATATGAATATTTGCACCTTACGCCCGGTGTTGGGAACAGGGCGCTAGTCTAAGCTTTTTAGCTGCAGCAAATTAGGTTTTTCCTTATTGGGTTATTACTCTTCGCAGATATGATTTTACAGGTAAGAATATGAAAAATGCGATGAAGTAGCTTTCGGCGATAGCGTGTCTGGCTTCATTATATCGGAATTATGAGAAGCAGAACGAAAAAACATGGAGCAAATGAAGGAACCTGGAACAACATTAAGGAGTGTGTAGTATGAAATCATACATAACCGAGGTTTGGTCTGTGGTGTCAGCTTTGGTGCTCTTGGTGGGTCTGCCTGTCACAGGCAAAGCGGCTGAATCCTCACCGCCGGGCACGGCGCCAGCGTTTCAACTGCCGCCGCTGCCTTATGCACAGGATGCGCTGGAACCTTATATATCCGCCAAGACAATGAGCTTCCACTATGGCAAGCACCATCAAGCCTACGTGGACAACCTGAACAAACTGGTCGCAGGCACACCGTGGGCAACACAGCCGCTGGAGAAGATAATCCAGGAGACTGCAGGCGTGGCGGATAAGGCAGCCGTCTTCAACAATGCAGCCCAGGTCTGGAACCACACGTTCTTCTGGAAAAGCATGAAGCCCGGCGGTGGCAGCAAGCCCACTGGACACCTGCTGGAACTTATCGAGAAGTCCTTCGGGAGTTTCGATGAGTTCAAGAATGCCTTCACGACCGCGGCCGTCTCGCAATTCGGCAGTGGATGGGTCTGGCTTGTGCAGGATGGCGACGTGTTGAAGATTGTCAATACGTCGAACGCGGATACACCGGTGGCACACGGGCAAACCGCACTCCTTACGTGTGATGTCTGGGAGCATGCCTACTATCTCGACTATCAGAACCGCCGCAAGGACTTTGTGCAGGCCTTTCTGGATCATCTCGTCAATTGGGACTTTGCGGCCTCGCAGTTGAAGTGACGTGGAACCGCTGGCTATATGTGACAGACAAAGGTGCGATTCTCCGCTTCGCGTACTATAAAAAAACTCATTCTATGCTAAGTTTTTGAAAAACCTAATCTTACAAGCAGCTTATTTTGCTGAAATTGGTCGGCCTCCCTTTGGTTCCTCGATATAATTCCTATGTCAGGAGCATCGTGGTGGGCTTTTGAAGTCATGCAGGAGAGCGACCTGATGGGTGGGATGAATATTTTTACAGTACGGGCATGAATGGAAATTTCAAAGAAGACAATGAACGCATCTCAGCAGCCAGGTAATCTCCCTGGCGGCAACGGAACGCATTATTCCGCTGAACTATTGGAAAAAGCGCGTGCCGATACCGATACCGTCCTGAAGGAGCTTGGGTCGCAACTAAACGGTCTTAGTGAGACGGAAGCTGATTCTCGCCTGAAACAGGTCGGGACGAACGAAATTGCCCGAGAGAAGCATAAATCTCCCTTGATGCGCCTCCTGGGTAACATCAAGAATCCATTGGTCCTCCTGCTCTCGGCGCTGGGTGTGCTTTCCTATCTAACCGGTGACCTGCGGGCAACGGTGGTCATTTTCGTGATGGTGGTTCTGGGGGTGGTGTTGCGTTTCTTCCAGGAGATGCGTGCCGATAACGCGGCCGAGAAACTCAAAGCGATGGTCAGCAACACGGCGACGCTGATGCGGGACGGCAAGGAAGAAGAAGTATCGCTCAAGATGTTAGTGCCCGGCGATATCATCCGGCTGGCAGCGGGTGATATGGTGCCGGCTGATGTACGGGTGCTTTCCGCCAAAGACCTGTTCCTGAATCAGGCGGCCCTTACCGGCGAAGCCCTGCCTGTGGAGAAGAAAGTCGCTCAGGCGTCAGCAGACGTTCAAAATCCGCTCGACCTGCCCAATCTTTGCTTCCTTGGTTCCAACGTGGAGAGCGGCTCAGCGACTGCCGTGGTCATCCAAACCGGAGACCGCACCTATTTTGGCTCGCTGGCTGCCAGCATAGTCGGGCAGCGTCAGCTCACCAGCTTCGACAAGGGTGTGAACAAGTTCACCTGGCTGATGATATGCTTCATCGCCGTAATGGTTCCGGCTGTTTTCCTGATCAACGGGCTTAGCAAGCACAACTGGCTGGAAGCTTTCTTGTTTGCCATGGCCGTAGCAGTCGGGCTGACTCCTGAGATGCTGCCTATGATAGTTACCGTCAACCTGTCCAAGGGCGCCATCGTGATGTCACGCAAGAAAGTGATAGTCAAGCGACTGAATGCCATTCAGAACTTTGGGGCGATGGATGTGCTGTGCACCGACAAGACCGGCACCCTCACCCAGGGCAAGATTGTGCTCGAAAAGTATCTTGACGTGAATGGCGATCCGAGCGAGAAAGTGCTGCAATACGGCTACCTGAACAGCTATCACCATACCGGGTTGAAGAACCTGATGGACGAGGCAATTCTCGACCATGAGGAGCTGGAAGAACGCCTGAAAGCTAAGGAGAAGTACCGAAAGATTGACGAGATACCTTTCGATTTTGTGCGTCGCCGAATGTCGGTGGTTGTGGAAGATGAAACCGGGTTGAACACGCTGATTTGTAAAGGCGCGGTGGATGAAGTGCTGAGTTTGTGCAGCCGGGTGGAAACCAATGGAGGGGTAATCCCTGTCCAGCCCGAACACGATGCCAAACGCAGGCAGATAGCGGACGATCTGAATAGTCAGGGCTTCCGGGTGATTGCCCTGGCGTATAAGCAGATGCCGGGCGGTTCAGATGAGCCGGTGTATTCGGTCAAGGATGAGTCGGACCTGATACTGATAGGTTTTCTGGCCTTTCTCGACCCGCCAAAGGATACCGCTACGGAGGCATTGAAGCGGCTTCACGGCCTGAATGTGGACGTCAAGGTCCTGACCGGTGATAACGAGATTATCACCGCCTATATCTGCAAGGAAGTCGGCATATCGGTGGAGCATCTTTTGCTCGGCCCACAAATCGAGACAATGAGCGAGGCGGAATTGGCCGAAGCCGCCAGCGCGACCAGCGTTTTTGCCAGGTTGGCCCCGGCTCACAAGGAACACATCATCCGTGCGCTCCAGAGCAAGGGGCACGTGTTGGGGTTTATGGGTGACGGCATCAACGACGCCCCGGCCTTGAAGGCCGCTGATGTGGGCATCTCGGTTGACAGCGCAGTGGACATCGCCAAGGAGTCATCCGATATCATCCTGCTGGAAAATAGTTTGCTGGTACTGGAGCAAGGCGTGCTGGAAGGCCGGCGGGTATTCGGCAACATTATCAAGTATATCAAAATGGCGGCCAGTTCTAACTTCGGCAACATGTTCAGTGTCGTGGGGGCAAGCGCATTCCTGCCATTCCTGCCTATGTTGCCGATACAGGTGCTGACCAACAACCTCTTGTACGACTTCTCGCAGACCACCATTCCCACCGACGAAGTGGACGCTGACTGGCTGATCAAGCCGCGCAAGTGGGCGATTGACAAGATACTGCGTTTTATTCTGTTTATTGGGCCGATAAGCTCTATCTTTGATTACGCGACGTTCTTCATGATGCTGTACGTTTTCAACTGCTGGCAAAACCCGGTCTTGTTCCACACTGGCTGGTTCGTGGAGTCGATTTTCACCCAGACGTTAATCATCCATGTCATTCGCACCAACAAGATACCATTTATCGAAAGCTGGGCCAGTTGGCCGCTAATCCTCACTTCCGTAATCATCGTCGCGGTAGGCGCCTGGCTGACAGTTTCGCCCCTGGCGAAAACGCTCGGGTTTGTCACGCTCCCGCCGATGTACTGGCTGTATCTGGCAATCATACTGCTGGGCTATGCGATTCTGACACAGTTGGTCAAAACCTGGTTTATTCGCAGGTTTGGGGAATGATGGCGTCGGCGAGGAGAACTTATTCATTGAGCAAAAAGTCACAATATGGTATTCCAGTAAGGTGATAATATGACGAATACAAATGACGGACAACACCGTTCTCTCTTAAAACAGATTGCACGTCGGGTGATGACGGAAAGAGGATTTTTTCCTGATTTTTCTCCTCAGGCAATCGCCGAGCTTGACGGAATCCATGAGCCGGCGACGCGAACTGAGGAATCGACGCGAGATATGGGGAACCTTCTCTAGTGTTCCATCGACAACGATGATTCGCGTGATCTGGACCAGCTTACCGTTGCCGAAGCCATGCCCAACGGGGCCGTAAAGGTCCTTGTCGCCATTGCCGACGTTGACGCTGTCGTCAAGAAGCAATCGGTGCTTGATGACCATGCGCGGCAAAACACCACCTCGGTCTATACTGTTGCCGAGACGTTTCCGATGCTGCCCGAGAAGCTCTCCACGGACCTTACCTCGCTAAACTTTGAATCAGACCGCCTGGCAATCGTCATTGAAATGATTATCGCCGGGGATGGGTCGCTTCAGAGTTCGGACATCTATGAAGCGACAGTCCGTAATCGTGCAAAGCTTGCCTACAACAGCGTTGCCGCCTGGC